>CAVRHQ010000026.1:0-20858 GCA_963721045.1 uncultured Flavobacteriaceae bacterium | reverse complement strand
GAGGGCCTGGTGCGCTATGTGCGGGTCGTTCGACGACCACGGTCGAAGTGGCCCTGGATAAGGCCATACCCCCGTAGACAGCTGTATTTCCGCAAACCCTTCCGTGCCATCCAGGGAAAAACGATCCAGGTTGTTCATGGAATAGGTAGAGAGGCATGATGCCACGGCGCCGCCGGGAAAACCCAGTTGGAACTGTATGGTTTCATCGATGCCATCCCTGAATTTAACCGGATCATTCTTGGTTTCCTGGGCCGTAACCCAAACAGGTTCCTCTCCTATCATATACCGGGCTCCGTTAATAGAGTATATGCCTATATCCATCATGGCGCCCCCGCCTGACAATTTTGGATCCAGCCGCCACTGGTTGGGATCACCTATCCGAAAACCCGATTGTCCCTGAAAAAAGAGGGGGTCCCAAAGGCACCGGATTTACGCATCTGTACCACCTCCAGGGTATTGGGCTCAAAATGCATGCGATACCCCACGAGCAGGCGTACCCCGGCATCCCTGCACGCCTGAACCATTTCTTCTCCATCCCTGGCGTTTATAGACATCGGTTTTTCCGAAATGGCATGTTTCCCTGCATTTGCGACCCCGATCACATGTTGCTTATGCAAGGCATTCGGTGTGATCACGTACACCGCATCTATATCCGGGTTGTCCCTGATCCGGTCGAAAGTCTCATAGGAATAACAATTTTTCTCAGGAATCCCGTACTGCTGCTGCCAGGACTTTATTTTGGAAGGCGTCCCACTGATCACGCCCGTCAATTTTGCGCGGGTACACGTCTTCATTGCTTCAGCCACCCGCGTCCCGTAGCTGCCCAGGCCCATTATAGCCACCCGCAAAACCGGGCCTTCAGAGACGGGGGCCCGGGCAAGCAAGCTGCCGGGATGATACAATAATGGCATTCCAACGGCCGAAACCGTCATTTTCTGTAAAAAATCACGTCTGGAAGTCATAGAAACGGTATTGGTTGGCTGCCGTAGTTGTCCTGCGGCAAGCAGTCTGACCCTTAAAAATAGGGTTAATTCTTGAAATCGCCTTATTTAATTCACAGGGAATGGGCCGGGCAGTGCCCGCAGGATAACAGCCAAGGAATCCCAAAACAGGATTTGTTCTTCATTTTAATATATTGATAGCAGGTAATTTAGGAAGCCATCAGGTGGAGACAGAAGTGCATGGATGACTCCATATGATTTCCCGGAAGTGACTGAAAAACGTTTGTCTTTAGCTGTAAATATCACAAATGCACTTAATTGCGTCATTATTCTTATCAATTATGGCAACTAGATTTCCAATTGCATCCCGATCTGGAATACCTGTTTTTCCGGCAAGTGAAAATAACGGGTGGCGGAAAGGCCATTCTTCCTAAGAAAAACGTAGACCGAACTTGCCAGCCTCCGTAAAGGGGATTTTTCCTTCACATAAATGGTATTCTCATTCACAAAGAAAGTCAGTCCTTTCACATAGTCACGCAGCGCATCATCGTCTTTCCACAGGTTAAGGATATTCTTCATCTCAATGCGCTGATAATAGCCGTATTTAACCAGCACCCGGTAAAATCCATTTCCCAGGTCCTCTACCAGAAGACGGTCTTTGTGTGACACGAAGGGGTCATTCTTGATCGCGATCCCAAGGAAAATGATCTTTTTGTGAACCACTTTATTGTGTTCCAGATTGTGGATGAGGGTTACAGGGGTTTTCAACAACTGGGAGGTCATATAAACCGCTACCCCATCGACTTCCTTATACTGCGAGCGATCGAAGTTATTGACATATTCTGAAAGGGGTTCCCGGTGTTCGGCCAGTTTTTTGGCGACGAGTCGTTGCCCCCGGATCCAAACGCGATAGCAAAAATAGATTAGGGCCGCGATTAAAATCGCGAACCATCCCCCCTGTAAGAATTTCAGGGAGTTGGCACTCAGGAAGGAAAGGTCCAGCAGCAGGAAGAAAAGGCTTACCGGAATAGCCGCTATCAGGCTCCACTTCCAGATAGAACGCATGGCAAAAAACGCCAGGATATCCGTGATAACCATGGTCAGTGCAATGGCGATCCCGTAAGCCACCGCGATATTCGAGGAACTCCGGGACATCAGGACCACAAGCACCGTCGCCATGAGTAACATTTTATTGACCTTGGGCAGGTACACCTGTCCTGCTTCCGTTTCAGAGGTATGCAATACCCTGAATCTTGGCAGGTAATTAAGTTGAATAGCCTGAAAAGTAAGAGAAAAGGCCCCTGAAATAACGGCCTGTGAGGCAATAATAGTCGCCAGGGTGGCCAGGATCATAAGGGGGATATGGGCCCATTCCGGAGCCAGGTAATAAAAAGGGTTTTGGATCATGTTGGGATGGGAAAGCAGCAGGGCCCCCTGGCCGAAATAATTAAGCAACAGCCCGGGGAGTACGACAGAGAACCAAGCAATGCGAATGGGCGGCAAGCCAAAATGTCCTATGTCTGCATAGAGGGCTTCCCCGCCGGTGACCGCCAGAAATACGGCCCCCAGTACAAACAAGCCGGTAATCCCTGCATGGGCCATAAACCGAATCGCATACAGGGGGTTCAGGGCCCGCAGGATTTCCGGAGCCTGAAATATTTGCAACAATCCCAAGATGGCCAGTACAACGAACCATAACAGCATGATGGGACCAAACAATTTTCCCACCCCGGAAGTACCCCTGCTCTGTAACCAAAAGAGTAAAAACAGGATCAAAATGGTGAGGGGGAGTATATAGTTTCCCATGGAGGGGGCTGCTATTTCCACCCCTTCAATGGCGCTCAGCACAGATATGGCGGGGGTGAGCACCCCATCACCGTATAGCAGGGCGGCTCCGAAAAGCCCCAGGAAGAGGATCAGCTTCGATTTGATGGATGACCGGTCTGGTTTGGATTCGGAACCATTTTTTTTCGGCAAGACCAACTGCATGAGCGACAGGATCCCCCCCTCCCCCTGGTTGTCGGCGCGCATGATCAAAACCAGGTATTTGAGGCTGATCACAAGTAAAAGCGACCAGAAAATAAGCGATAATACCCCGAAGATATGCCCCCGGGTGACCAGGGCGCCATGCCCCGGATTAAAACTTTCCCTCATGGCATAGAGCGGGCTGGTACCGATATCACCGTATACCACCCCCAGGGCTGCCAGGGACAACCACCCTATCTTTTTATCAGACTGCTCTTTCATTTGGTGTCTGCCTCAAGGAGAAAAATAGTGAAAGCAAGTAGAAGCCAGCGGTCTTATTGGCGAATATGCGGGCTGTAATGCACTTCTCCCTTCCCTTGATTTTAGGCAACCGTAAAATTTTAATATCGTTATTATTTATATTTAATCTAAATAAATTTGTTTGAGGAGGAGGTCCCTTTTATATTTGCCACTTTATTTATAACTAGTCTAATTTAATACAACCATGCGCAAACCCATCCTCCCGGCCGCCAACTTATTGGCAGCTACCCTATTTCTAATTGCCTGTTCGGGCAACGACGACGGGGGCGACCCTTCCCCCGATCCGGACAAAACAGAAAAATCACAGGTTATATCCACCTATGCCTCTCTGGTATACCAGAACTACCAGGATGCCTACATAGCTGCCCTCGACTTGAAGGCGGCCATTGACCTCTTTATATCTGCCCCGGACGAAACCACTTTCCAGGCTGCCAGGGACGCCTGGAAAGTGGCACGCGAACCTTACGGCCAGACGGAGGCATTCCGCTTTTCCAATGGTCCCATCGATACCGGCGATGGGCCGGAAGGACTGCTGAATGCCTGGCCCCTGGATGAAAATTATGTAGACTATGTTGCCGGGGAAGCCATGTCAGGGATCATTAATGATCCCGCAACCTATCCCAATATTGACCCCCAGACCCTGGAAGCGCTCAATGAAGCCGGGGGGGAATCCAATATCAGCGTGGGCTACCACGCCATCGAGTTCCTGCTCTGGGGGCAGGACAATACCGCCCCTGCGGACAAACTGGCCGGGCAACGACCCTATACCGACTTTGTCGACGGGGGTACGGCAGCCAACCAGGACCGGAGGAGGGCCTACCTTTCTGTAACCGCCGGACTGCTGGTCGACCACCTGAAGGAAGTACTTGATGCCTGGGCCATCGACGGGAGCTACCGTCCCGAATTTCTGGCCCTGGATGAAGATACCGCCCTAAAGAACATGTTAAATGGCATTTCCGCCCTGGCCAAATCCGAACTGGCAGGGGAACGAATCTTTGTGGCTTATGATAACCAGGACCAGGAAGATGAACACTCATGTTTCAGCGATAACACCCACCGGGATATCCGCCTGAACTTGGCCGGGATCGCTAACGTTTACAGGGGCAGTTATGGGGCTATAAGCGGCCCGTCCCTGGCAGACCTTATAACCGAATCGGATCCGGAATTAGGCGCCGGGATCACGGCCAGCCTGGCCGCAGCCGAAAGCGCCGTTGCGGAGACCGCCATCCCCTTCGATTTCGCCATCAGCGATGCCGGAGAACGCCCTAAAGTCCTGGCGGCGGTACAGGCACTCAGGGCCCTGGGCGATAAATTTGTGGAAGGCGGGGCGGCCATAGGCATCAATGTTTCCACCGAATTGCCCTGACAGATGGTCCGTTTGTTTGTTCTTAGACCAGTTTGGAAATTGCCCTCGAGGGGACTGAGGTTGCCTTTGATTTATAGGGCAGGTAGCCATCTGTATGCCGGGTTGTTTGTGATATACGTTCTGCTTGTGCTAAGCGGGTGCCAGGAAGACAACGGGGATTCCTATATCATTCTTCAGCCCGAAGCCGGGGAAGAACTTTCGGGAGGGGAGACTACGGTTTTCGACCAGTCCCAGAACGCTTTTGGTTTTGAGGCCTCCAATCTGGATGAAGCCAATGGCCTGCTCTTTTTTACTGGGAATTCCCTCTTCAACCAGAATTGGGTGACGGCCCCCTCCTCCACGACCGCCCGGGATGGTTTAGGCCCCTTCTTCAATTCCCGTTCCTGTTCAGGTTGCCATTTCAAGGATGGCCGCGGAAGGCCCCCGGGCTACGACGATGAAAAATCCTCAGGCTTGCTATTCCGCCTCAGCATTTCCGGGACCGATGCCCATGGGGGCAACCTCCCCGATCCCGTTTACGGGGGGCAATTCCAGGATGATGCCATTCAACAGGTGGACGCAGAGGGCAAGGTCCGCGTCTCTTACCAAGCGGTACCCGTGACCTATTCCGATGGAACGGTGGTGACGCTCCGCAAACCCAATTACCACTTCACCGATCTCAACTATGGCCCCCTGGCCGCCGGGTTGCAGGTTTCCCCGCGGGTGGCTCCCCAGATCATTGGCCTGGGCCTGCTCGACGCCGTCCCGGAAAGTACGGTACTGGCGCGGGCCGATGAAGCGGATATTAACGGGGACGGGATATCGGGAAAACCCAACTATGTTTTCGACCTGGAAGCCGGAACGACCCGTTTGGGCCGTTTTGGATGGAAATGCAACCAGCCAACCCTTAAGCAGCAGATCGCCGCTGCCTTTTCCGAGGACCTGGGGATCACCACTTCCCTGAATCCTGATGATACCTGCCCGGCAGGGGTGGATTGCACCGCCATCCCAAATGGGGGGAACCCCGAGATCAGCGATGAAAACCTGGGGAAAGTGGTCCTGTACTCTGCTACCCTTGGTGTCCCGGTCCGCAGGGATTATGAGGATCAGGCAGTGCTTGAGGGCAAAAACCTCTTTGAAACTATCAATTGTACGGCATGTCATACCCCTGTGATGCAAACGGGGCCCTACCCTATTCCTGCCCTCGAGAACCAAACGATCCGGCCGTATACCGACCTGCTCCTGCACGACATGGGGGAAGGCCTGGCCGACCACAGCCCGGAATTCAATGCCACCGGGGCAGAATGGCGGACCCCTCCCCTTTGGGGCCTCGGGCTGATCGAAACCGTGAACGGGCATACGTTCCTCCTCCACGACGGGCGCGCCCGGAACGTGGAAGAAGCTATTTTATGGCATGATGGCGAAGCCTTGTCCGCCCGGAACCGATTTATGGAACTCGACGTCGCAGACCGAGAAAAACTAATCGCCTTTATAAAATCCCTCTGATGAAACAATTTACTATTCGATTTTTGCTTCCATTCATCCTGCTATCGGCCGCTACCGGACTGGTTTTCACAGGCTGTCAGCAGGACCGGGAGGAGCCTTTTACCTCCGAGGTGGAATATTATAAGTATGGACAGCTCAAAAACATCTATGATCATGAAATCCTACCACTGACGTCCGCCTTCGAGAAAGCTGCCGCCAGCCTTGCAATCAGGGCCGCCTCCTTTCGGGAAATGACGGACCCGGAGCATCTCATGGAACTGCAACTTCAATGGGAACAAACGCTAAAAATCTGGAAGCAACTGGAATTGTACGACCTGGGTACAGTGGGTGAAAGCTTTATCTCGTATCAGATCAACCGGTGGCCGGCAGATACCCTCAAGATCGAAGAAAATATCAGGGGTACTGAGAACCTGGATAAGTCCTTTATAGCCTCCATCGGGTCTTCTTCCAGGGGCATCTCGGCCCTGGAATACCTTTTGTATGCCGGGGGTCATCCCCGGGTGGTCCAGTCCTTCACCTCCGATGAAAATGCCGAGAGGCGGTTAGACTACCTGCTTGCCCTTGCCGTGGTGCTTCACGACAATTCCCTGGAATACCAAGCCCTCTGGCAGAGCTATGGCGAACCCTTCACCGCCTCCCTTGAAAATGGGATCAATGGCAGCCAGAATCTGGTAATCAATGCCATGGTCAGCCTGCTGGAGGAGATGATTGTTGTGAAACTCGGTGCCCCCCTGGGTGATTCCAGCGGCGGTACCCCGCAACCGGATCAACTGGAGGCATCCCGAAGCGGATTCTCCAGGGAGATCCTCCTGCAAAATCTATCGGCCCTGCATCGCTGCTTTACGGGTGATTTTAGCCAATCTCCCTTTAGGGTAGGCTTTGACGATTTACTTGGGCTCATTGGCGGATCTGACCTTTCGGGCAGGATCCTGGCTCAATACAACCGAAGCCGGGAAGACCTCAATGCCATCCCTGGAACGCTGGAACAACAACTGGCGAGTGACCCCGAATCCATTGAAAGGTTACAGAACGACCTGAGGGACCTGCTGGTCCTGATAAAAGTAGATATGGCCAATGTGCTGGGAAGCACCATCACCTTCAATGACAATGACGGGGATTGAAAAATGGTCCGGATCCCTGGGCAGGCCCACCTCCATCCTCCCCCTGGTGATTTTCAGGATGGCCTTTGGCATGCTTATGTGCATCTCCCAATTGCGTTTTATTTACAAAGGATGGGTTGAGGCGTGCTTTACTGACCCTGGATTCCATTTCACCTACCAGTTTTTCCCCTGGGTACGCCCTTTTGATACCACCGTTATGTATTTCCTGGTAGCCCTCTCCGCCCTGTTCGCCCTTATGATGGCCGTCGGGCTTTATTACCGCCTGGCCGCTGCCGCATTTTTCATCCTCTTTACCTACCTGGAACTGGTCGAAAAATCCTGGTACCTCAACCACTATTACCTGGTTTCCCTGCTGGCCTTCCTGCTCATCTGGCTGCCGGCACACCGGAAGTATTCCCTGGATGCGGCACGATCCGATGCCTTCCGGGCCGACACGGTGCCCGCCTGGACCATCCTGCTCCTGCAGGCGCAGCTTGCCCTGGTATATTTTTTCGGGGGACTGGCCAAGCTAAAGGCCGACTGGCTGTGGGAAGCACAGCCCCTCCGGATCTGGTTGCATGCCCGGGCCGACCTGCCGCTGCTGGGCGGAATTCTCGATCATGAATTCACAGCCTTCCTATTTAGCTGGGGTGGAATGCTTTTTGACCTGGGCATCCCCTTCCTTCTCTTTCATCGCAAAACTCGACTATGGGCCTATTTACTGGTAGTGGTTTTCCACACCATTACCGGACTCCTCTTCCCCATAGGCATGTTCCCATGGATCATGACAGGATGCACCCTGATCTTTTTTACGGAGCAGGAATGGCAAAACATCCAGGGGTATATCAGGCCTCGCCTCCCGTCTACCCCCACTTTGACTGGAAACCACCGGATCGCACCTGCTACCGCTTCCTTTTTGCTGGTTTACCTGTTGTTGCAGCTCGGCCTCCCGTTGCGCCATTTCCTCTACACAGACCATATTCTATGGAGTGAGAACGGATTCCGTTTTTCCTGGCATGTCATGGTGATGGAAAAGAGTGGATTTACCGAATTCACTGTGGTGGATCACGAAAATGGAAAAAAAATTGTGGTCTACCCCTCGGCATACCTGACCCCGATACAGGAAAGGCAAATGAGCTTCCAGCCCGATATGATCTGGCAGTTCGCGCACTACCTGGGAGAACGGTATGCAGGGGAGGACACATCAAAAGTATCAGTATATGTTCGCAACAAGGTGTCCCTGAATGGGAGGCCTTCCGGGACACTACTCGATCCGGAAACCGATTTGATGGCCATCCCTTCCATGGACGCCGTTTATGATGCCGTTTTAGCGCCGGAGGAAGGGCCGCCCCCTCTCAGGTGAACGAAAGTATCTGGCGGGATTCAATGGTTCGGAATCCTATTTCCGGTGGTACATGAGAGATATCGGAAGCCCTATACAGGCCACGAGGATGCCCATCGCGACAGCCTTCTGGGCCAGGGTACTATGGAGTTCAGGGGTTCTGCTCAGGGGCACAACAATAAGGTTCATCCCGCACCACACTATCGCTCCGTATATAATCCCTACCATATAGGGGTTAGCACCTTTCATTTTCAGCCTGGGGTAGAGTAAAAAGAACAGGGCCGTCCAAATAAGGGCGACAAGATAATGAAATACGGCCCCCAGGGCCACAAAGGCAACGCCCCCATCAAGGGCTGTGGGACCAAAAACGCTGCTGGCGATATACCTGAAGATACGAGATATGTCTTTTCCGCCATGGATCAGAAAATTTATACAGGCAGCAAGTATGTCGAGGGTCCCGGCAAGCAGCCATGTCCCCAACAGCAGTCCTGTAGTTGGTCCGGAGGAAGGGTTCTGAGCGGTTTTCTGGTCAGTGCTCATAGTAATTTAGTTTTTGGTCTGGCTTTTGAGGATTTTAATCCCATAGGTTCCGGTGGCCTCAAGGTAGCAAAATATCCAGTTTTTCCCCCGTTGCTTCCCTGCTAATTTATTTCTTAAGCTGGTCACGAATTCGCTCAATCTGATTTAGATGCCGTTGGGTATGGAATTGAATAAACCGCAACCATTCATATCGGGTCATGTATCCGAAAAATGGGAATTCCATATCCAGACAAAGGGCATCCAGGTCGGAGGCGGCGATTGTGGCAGTGTGTTGCAATTCTGTCTTCCTTATCTTTTCCAGCAGGGAATCCTTGTCGTGCCCGGCATGAGCTGGATGCAGGGAGGGACTCGCTTCAAATTTCCGGTTGAAATCCAGGAACAGGTCCCGCAGGGGGACTACATGCTGATCGTGGAAACGCATAGTTTTCCCGGTCCGCCCATCGGGGATCCGACTTGCAGAAATCAGGATATGTTCGGTAACCTGTCCTGCAGTCCAGCTTCCTTCAAAGGGTATGCTGTCAAGTGCTTCCTGGTCGAATTCTGCAATGCAGCGGGAAAGCGAATCGAAGGTAGCCTGGAACTCCCTGGCAAGGGATTGCCTTTGAAGTTCCCGGTAGGTAGGTGACGGGGTAAGGGGGACCAGGCAGCGCATGATACCGTCCCGGGAGTATTCTTCCAGGCAGTAGCCTTTAGGTGCTTTCCTGGGATCGGCAATCAGTTGTTCAAATGTTTCCCGAATGGCTGGCAGGTCCGATTTCCAATCCCTGAGGATCTCATAAAGATAGGGCCCCTGTTGCACGGTGAACGGTTCCAGATCCGGGGCCTGACCCGCGGCATGCTGTGATCCCGTGCGGGCCGCTAGATATGCAATGGTATCCGTGCCTGCCGGATATGAAACCCCATAGTAAGATAGGTCTTCTCCAGAGGGCGCTGTTTTCCTGAGCCGTTCATGTGCATCGGGAATCCCGTCGGGAAAGGATGTGGCTCTTATGGTATTAAGCTGAAATGGATTGTTCAAATAAAGGATTTCCATTTTATCATTTTTTGAGAATTGGCATGGTTTTAATCCCGGGTGGAATTATAGGCATTCTCTAGAGTGGCCACATCCAGTTTCCCCATCCTGCTGAGGGCTTTCATCATCCTTTGAGATCGATCCGAATCCCCCTGGCTCAACTTTTCAAACACCAGCACCGGCACGATCTGCCAGGAAACCCCGAATTTGTCCTTAACCCACCCGCAAGCTGATTCCTCGCCCCCATCGCTGAGTTTATCCCAGTAATAATCTACTTCCTGCTGGTCCATACAGGCGACAAAAAGGGAAATGGCCTCGGTAAAGGGGATATTGTTTTCCACCCCGCTATCCATCAACATAAATGTCTCGCCGGCCAAAGTACAGCGGGCATGTTTTACCATTCCTACAGGTCCTGGCTCCCCCTTTTCATATTTAAAGACAGTGTCAATAGCTGAATCCGGGAAAACAGAGGAATAAAGCTCCAGGGCTTCGGAAGCTTTTCCCCGCTGCCTGCCTGAAAACATCAGGAGGGGGGCTATTCGCTGGCTGATACGATTCCGGTCGTCCACAGAAAGTTGCCAGGTGATCCCGTAGCGATCTTTCAACCATCCATATTTCTTGCTCCATCTGTAGCTGTCCAGAGGCATAAGGACCTCCCCCCCTTCCACGAGGAGGTTCCAAAGCCGGTCGATCTCGGCCGCATCCTCGTACATGACAAAGAAGGAGATGGAGGAATTGAAGCGGAACATCGGCCCGGCATCAAAGGCATAAAACTTTACCCCGTCCAGGATAAAGGCACCTGTTTGCAGAGTCCCGGGTTTGCTGCTATCCGGTGGGAAAGGTGATTTTTCCGGCCACTTTTTCCTGGACAGGACACCGGAATTGCGAAAGGTGGATACATAAAACTCCATAGCTTCTTCGGCCCGGTTGTCAAACCAGAAGAAAGGCGTGATTTTTTGTCGTTGACTTTTATCGCTCATGATGTGTGATTTTAATTAAACATTGTACTAATTTTTACGTAGCAGCAGCAGCCAGTGGGTTTGAAACCGGTCGGTCAATCCGCCCATCAAATCGCCCCAATGGCTCCGTTTTGGGGGATAGGTAGGGGTTCCGTCTCTGGCCAGCCCCGTATAATATCTTTGAATCTCCTCCTCGGTATTGCATTCCAGCAGGATGGATACCGAATTGCCTTTGATAAGCCTTTCCCCTCCCACCATATCGGTTCCCAAAAGGAGGAACCGGCCATTCTTCAAAGTTGCCTGCAGCACGGTTTCCTTCATGGGCCGGGGCATTCGGTTGGTCCCAGGCGATTCCCCAACCGTCTGGATTTGTAATTCCCCTCCCAGGCACTTCTTATAGAATTCCATTGCTTGCCGGCAATTTCCATCAAATGTGAGGTACGCAACAAGTTGTTTCATATATCAAAATACATCCCAAATGCCGATGTAATATGTCTCCATCGCAAAGGTTGGAAATTAATATTGTTCCTGCAGGGGGTAAAAACGCCTCTTGAAGGGGTATATCCCGCCATCAAAATTGATATATTTGGAATATGAAACGTGTCTTTATCCTGGTGCCCGAGTCGGCGGTAATCGAAGCAGTAGCCTCCCCTCAGTATATGTTTTCCGCTGCAAACCAGTTCTTGGTTTCCAATGGGAAAGACCCTTTATTCGATGTACACCTTGTGGGGTCAAAGAAGGAAGTTGCATTCAGGAACGGGCTGTTCACGGTGCATCCGGACATGCTTTTGGAAGAAGCGAAAGAAACCGACCTCGTGGTTATCCCTGCCTTGTTCGGGGATATGAAAATGGCCGTAACCCGGAATAGCGATGCCATCCCATGGATTGTGAACCAGTACAAAAGAGGTGCGGAGGTAGCCTCCCTGTGTGTGGGCGCTTTCCTGCTTGCATCCACCGG
The DNA here is from genome assembly GCA_963721045.1 of uncultured Flavobacteriaceae bacterium. GTDB lineage: Bacteria > Bacteroidota > Bacteroidia > Flavobacteriales > Flavobacteriaceae > Zeaxanthinibacter. The sequence continues at coordinate 8,869 of CAVRHQ010000026.1, read as the reverse complement.
CCTGCTCAGCGGGAAAAAATGTTCTACCCATTGGGCGTTTTACAGCGAATTCAGGGAAACTTTCCCCGATGTGGAAATAGTAGATGGCGGGGTAATCACCGAAGAGGCAGGGATTTATTCCAGCGGAGGCGCGAATTCCTATTGGAACCTCTTACTGTATTTGCTTGAAAAATACACCGACCGGGATACGGCTATCCTGGCCTCCAAGTATTTTGCAGTGGATATCGACCGGGAAAGCCAGGCCGCTTTTATGATGTTCAGGGGCCAGAAAGACCATCAGGACGAGGAAGTCCGACAGGCTCAGGAATATATTGAAACCGAATACCAGAATAAGCTTACCGTTGACGAGTTGGCCTCCATGGTCGCCGTGAGCAGAAGGAGCTTTGAACGGCGGTTCAAGCAGGCTACGGGAAACACGGTGATCGAATATCTGCAGCGGGTTAAGGTCGAGGCAGCCAAAAGGAGCTTTGAATCCACCAGGAAGAATATTGGCGAAGTGATGTATGATGTGGGTTATACGGATACCAAGGCCTTCCGCACCGTCTTTAAAAAAATTACCGGCCTGACACCCATTGAATACAGGAACAAGTACAATAAAGACTTCTAAGAACCGGGCAAAAAAAGCATGTGGGAGAAATTTTATAAAACAGGTCTTATTCAGACGAACCCGATTGTTATATGTATAGTTCACACCTTCATTAACAATTAAAAATGTAAATCATGAAAGAATTCATTCTCATCTTCAGGCACGAAAATGCCAACGGCAAGGTTTCCCCGGAACAAATGCAGCACTGGATGAAACAACAGGCCGAATGGGTGGCCGGGATTGCCGCCCAGAACAAGTTCATCGGGGGTACCGGCCTTCTCTTTGACGACGCCAGGGTGGTAGACCACAACAAATTGGTAACCAACGGCCCCTTTGGTGGCATCAAGGAGACCCTGGGAGGGTACATTACCGTCCGGGCCGAATCATCTGATGAAGCTGCCGAATTCGCAAAGGGTTCCCCGGTCTTGCAGGGAGAGGGAAACACCGTTGAGGTACGGCAGATTGTCTCACATTGATTTAAACGGGCCCCGGGTTTCGGGGCCCCTTTACCTATGGCATCGCAAGATATTATCCCCCATCTGTTCCGAACCGAGTACGGCAGGATCGTGGCGGTGTTAACCACATCCTTTGGGCTGGCAAATATGGCGCAGGCAGAGGATATTGCCAGCGAAACCTTCCTGCAGGCCATGGACACCTGGCCCTATAAAGGTATCCCGAAGAATCCGTCGGCCTGGTTGTACACGGTAGCCAAAAACAAGGCGATTAACCAGTTGAAGCGGGATGCGGTCTTCAGGGATAAGATTGCCGAGGCCCTTCGTGTGCAGGGCAGCCAGGGTGATGCCATGGAGATCGTGCTTACTGAGGAGCATATAGCAGACAGTCAGTTACAGATGCTTTTTGCAATCTGTCATCCATCCCTCCAGCCAGAAGCCCAGATAAGCCTTGCGCTGCGGGTCCTCTGCGGATTCGGTGTCGATGAGATTGCAACCGCCCTCCTGTGCCATAAGGAAACTATCAATAAAAGGCTTCACAGGGCCAGGGCAAAATTAAAAGGTGGCCATATCCTATTACAGGTCCCAACCATTGGGGAATTACAGGACCGGCTGGATATCGTATTACGGACCATCTATTTACTCTTCAGTGAAGGCTACTATTCCGAAAGCAAGGACGTGGTAGTTCGTAAGGAATTATGCCTGGAGGCAATGCACCTTATTTACCTGTTGTTGAAAAATGAGCAAACAGCCACCCATGAAACCTGTTCCCTGATGGCGCTCATGTGTTTCCATTCATCCCGGCTGGAGGCACGCCTATCTGAAGAAGGAGACATGATCCTGTACCGGGACCAGGACGAATCCCTCTGGGACTCTTCCCTGGTGGAAAAAGGTTTTTTATATCTCCAACAGGCCTCCAAATGGGAAATTGCCTCCAAATACTACCTGGAAGCCAGTATTGCTTATTGGCATACCATCAAACAGGACAGCCAGGAGAAATGGGAAAGCATCCTGAAATTATACGACCTGCTGCTGACATTCGAAAAAACACCCATGGCCTTAATGAACAGGATATTCGCCCTTTACAAAACTGGCCAAAAGGAGGTTGCGCTCCGGGAAGCACAAAAACTGAACCTGGAAGGGAATCAGTATTATTACCTCCTCCTCGGCGAGTTATATACAGGTTTGAATACGAAAAAGGCCCGGAATTTCCTGGCACTGGCCCTTGAAAATTGCCGAACAGAAACTGAAAGAAAAGTGATCAGGAAGCAAATGGAGATGCTCGGACATTAATCCTTCGAGAGGACAAAAGGGCCGGGAGTGTAAAAAATACCAGTTGATACCTCAGGATCCAAAGCGTCAGGCTGTCTAAATATGCATGGTTGTTGCAGGGATAAACTTTAACTTGCCAGCGTGGGGAGGGGGGGTATCCCCCACCTTGAGAGGCTTTTTTACAAAAGCAACCCGCTGTGGGGCGATCCGGAAAACCCACCTCTGCCACCTTCTATCTTCGGGCTATGAGCACCCGGGCCAAATTCGCCTGCTTGCCGTGAGCGAATAGGTTTTATTCCGGTTTGTTTGAAGATTTTATTCCGAAGTTCCCTCCGGTGGCGGGAGCATGCCCAGTTGCTTCATCATCCCAAGCCGGTCAACGACCTCCCATTCTTCCACAACACGGTCATTTTCGAACTTTGAGATGATCATCCCATTAAACTTGATTCTATTACCCGTGGGCTCCACCCCCTGAAAATCACCGGTGTGGGTGCCCGAAAACTCCCAGCGGGTTACCACCTCATCTTCCTTGCCGAATTCGTCCTCGATACGCATGGTGTAGTTGGAGAAAGCACCTAACACCATGTGGTGGAATTTTTTAAACCCTTCCTTGTCCAAATCCCCGTCCGGACCGTGGTAGATGTATGAATTTCCCATGTACTGGTCCAGAAAGCTCTCATCACCCCGGTTCATAGCGTCCACGTACTGGCGGATTACCGCCTCGTTTTTTGCCGCCCCCTGCTCTTCTTTGGGCGTATTTTGACCACAACTGGCCAGGAATAAACCGCAACAAGCCAGGGAAAGAACCTGCAGCCAGCTATGGGCCCTTTTTTTTCTACCCTCATCCCCGCCACGAAATTGAATATCCAGCTTTTTCATGATATTGGTATTTATGATTTTCCAAAGAAACCCAGGAAGGAATATCCTGGAATGAAGCTACTTTGATAAGATATGAAATTTTACTGAAACCGGAAGGGAAATGGTTGATATTCAAGACATCAGAAAATATTTTTGCGGCTAACCCTCTTGCATGTTTCCGGGCTTGCGTCCCCGCCCTTTTCGGGTCAGGATGGGCACCCGCTACAGTTTGAAACTGAAGCCATCTTCGGCTACCTTACGATCATATTTTTCTTTGTCGAACTGGTACAGGTAGGCCCCTTTCCTGGAGGAAGTCATGTCCTTTTCGTCGAGTTTTTGCAGCACATCCAGGGTCTTGATCTTACTTATAAAATTGCGCTTGTCCAATTTTCGGTCGAGAATGGACTCATACAGGGATTGCAATTCGCGCATGGTAAATTTTTCAGGAAGGAGTTCAAACCCAATTGGAAGATTCAGGGCTTTGCGTCGTAACCGGGCCAATCCTTTTTCCACCATTTGATCGTGATCGAAGATAAGGGCCGGGGCTTTTTTCAATTCAAACCAGTAGGCATCCTCATCCCTGATCCCTTCAAATTGGTGAGAAGCGACATCAATAAGTGCATAGTAAGCCACCGAAATGGTTCGCTCCGCCGGGTCCCGGTTGACCTGGCTATAGGCATAGAGCTGCTCCATATAAATATCCTTCAACCCGGTTAGCCGGTGCAATACCCGGGAAGCGGCCTGATCCAATGTCTCTTTTTGTTTGAGAAATCCTCCAATAAGGGACCATTTCCCCTGTTCAGGTTGGAATCGTCGCTTAATGAGAAGAAGCTTCAGCCCATTTTGATCAAACCCGAAAATGATGCAGTCTACTGCCAACAACACCTTGTCTTCACGGGTATACATTTGGGGAGGCGATGCGTCAATTCCAGGAGTTCCTGTTTGTAATGATAATTGCTCAATCGGTTCTCCCTTACCATTTTTACGGGACGCCATGCTGAATTTTATATTGCGGATTCCAAACAAATCTAGGCATTTTTGTACATTGTAAGTGTTCGCGTAACACTTATCACAATAATTTTTGGAAAACTGTATTTAAATCCCTTCTTTTGATTTACACAAGTGTGTGTTGTACACTTAAAATCCATTTCCTATGAAAACCAACCAGTACCTCAGACAACTCCTTCATCGACCATTGCTTCTGATTAGCCTTGGAGCCATAATCCTTGTTACCGGATTTTCCCCCGCTTCCGCACAGGAAGGGGCAACACCGATCCAGGTACACCAGGATCCCGCCGCCCCGGTTATCAGCAAGCATATCTACGGCCATTTTGCAGAACACCTGGGGCATTGCATCTATGGCGGGTTCTATGTGGGCGATAACAGCACCATCCCGAATACGGATGGAGTTAGGAACGACATTATCACGGCCCTGAAAGAGCTGAAGATCCCGAATTTAAGATGGCCCGGCGGCTGCTTTGCCGATACCTACCACTGGATGGACGGCATAGGTCCCCAGGAATCCCGGCCCACCATCGTGAATACCTGGTGGGGAGGCGTAACGGAAGACAACAGCTTTGGCACGCACAACTTCCTCAACATGTGCGAAGAACTCGGGGCAGAACCCTACCTGTCCGGGAACGTGGGCAGCGGGGAAGTACAGGAACTTGCCAACTGGGTGCAGTATACCAATTTTAAAGGCACCAGCCCTATGTCTGACCTCAGGCGAAAAAACGGACGGCAGGAGCCCTGGACCGTAAAATTCTGGGGGGTGGGCAATGAAGCCTGGGGCTGCGGGGGAAATATGACCGCAGAGTATTATGCCGATATATACCGCAAATACGCCACCTTCATGTCGGGTGCCGATGTGGATGGAGGCCTGTTTAAAATTGCTTCCGGAGCCAGTGACGACGACTACCACTGGACTGAGGTCCTGATGAAGAGCATCCCTCGCAATATGCTGCAGGGAGTGGCCCTGCACCACTACTCCATAATTAGCTGGAACAACAAAGGGTCTGACCGCGACTTTACGGAAGACCAGTATTTCAAGATCATGAAGCAGGCCTGGCTGATGGATGAACTCATCCGCAAGCACACGGCCATCATGGACCAGTACGACCCGGAAAATAAGGTGGCCCTGGTGGTGGATGAATGGGGTGGCTGGTATAACGTGGAAGAAGGTACCAACCCCGGGTTTCTCTATCAGCAGAACACCATGCGCGACGCTATGATAGCCGGGATGACCCTGAACATCTTCAACAACCACGCCCAGCGGGTAAAAATGGCCAACCTGGCCCAGACCGTCAATGTGCTGCAGGCCGTTATCCTCACCAACGAGGAGAAAATGATCCTGACACCCACCTATTACGTCATGAAAATGTATGCCGTACACCAGGACGCACAACTGCTTCCCCTGGATTACGACCCACCGAGTTATACCTTAAACGGGGAATCCCTGCCGGCCATCTCGGCATCCGCTTCCCGCGATGCCCAGGGCCGGGTGCACATTTCCCTGGTAAATATCGATGCGGAACAAACGCATCCCGTATCCCTGGATGTAAGCGGGTTATCCCTGAAAAAGGTTTCAGGTACCATATTAAAGTCGGGAGCCCTGCAGGACCATAACACCTTTGATCATCCCAATAAAATACAACCCACCGGATTCAAGGATTTTACCTTGAAAAAAGGTAAATTAGAACTGGATTTGCCTCCGTTCTCGGTCGTTGTCCTTGAAGGGCTGGCAGAATGATGGCAGGTGAGAAATCATCCTGTGCAACTCCCCGGTAGATGAAGTACTTCAACCCTTTCCTCGCGCTTTCGGTGGCCACAATCATTATGGGCTGCTCCGGGAAGCGGGAGCCAAAACAAGCCGACCATCCCGTTGCTGATCAGGGGGAATATCCCATTAGCCCGGTAGATATCCGGCATGTTAAAATGGCCGATGCCTTCTGGTTACCGGTCATAAAAACGGTGCAGGAAAAAACCATCCCCTATGCCCTTAAAAAATGCAGGGAGGAAGGCCGCTTTGACAACTTCCTGATAGCGGGCGGTGAAATGGATGGGACTACCCGTGGGGCCATGCCTTTTGACGATACGGATGTATACAAGATTATTGAAGGGGCATCCAATTCGCTGATCTCCTCGCCCAACCCGGAGCTCGAAAAATTACTGGACTCCCTGATCTCCATCATTGCTGTGGGCCAGGAGCCCGATGGCTACCTGACCACCTGGAGGACCATTAACCCGGCCCATCCCCCCGCCGAATGGGTGCCGGTAAAGGAAGGCAAGAGGTGGGAATCCCTTGGAAATAGTCACGAATTATACAACGCAGGCCACCTGTATGAAGCGGCGGCCGTGCACTACCGGGCAACCAAAAAACGGAACCTCCTGGATATCGCCCTGAAAAATGCCGACTTGATTGTGAAGACCTTCGGGGATGGGGAGCAGCAAATACATGCCGTCCCCGGGCATGAGATTATTGAAACCGGGTTAATCCAACTTTACAGGATAAGCGGGAAACAGGCCTACCTCGATATGGCCAAGTATTTCCTGGACCATCGCGGGGATGAGAATAACCACCAATTGTACGGGGCATATGCTCAGGATTCTATCCCTGTGGTGGACCAGAAGGAAGCAATGGGCCATGCCGTGCGCGCCGTTTACATGTACGCGGCTATGACGGATATTGCCGCCATTGACAAAGATTCGGCCTACCTGAAAGCCGTGCATGCCATTTGGGAGAATATGGTCACCAAAAAAATGTACCTCACCGGGGGGATCGGGGCCCTTCATAGTGGTGAGGCTTTCGGGGCTAACTATGAACTCCCCAACCTGACCGCCTATAGCGAGACCTGTGCGGCCATTGGGGATGTGTACTGGAATCACCGGCTGCACAACCTGTCTGGAGACGTACGTTATTTTGACGTCATAGAGCGCACCCTGTACAACGGACTGCTCGCCGGCCTTTCACTGGACGGGCAGAAATTCTTTTATCCAAACGCCCTGGAATCGGATGGGATCTATAAATTCAACAGGGGAGCCTGCACGCGACAGGATTGGTTCGATTGTTCCTGCTGCCCAACCAATCTTATCCGCTTTATCCCGTCCCTGCCAGGCCTGCTGTATTCCAAAACCAAGGACACGGTTTACTTAAACCTGTATGCTTCCAACACGGCCAGGATTGATCTTGAAAACCAATAGCATAACTTTGAAGGAAGAAACGGCATATCCCTGGAATGGAGATGTACGCCTTAAGATCAACTCTACAAATGTGGGTCCATTCAGCCTCAGGTTCAGGGTTCCCGGATGGGCCCGGAACGAAGTGCTTCCGGGGGACCTTTACAGCTATGTGCACCCATCGGCCCCGGAAATTTCCGCCGCCATAAATGGAGATACGGTGGAAACCCCCATCCGGAACGGATATATAACTTTAACGCGCAACTGGAAGCCCGGGGATACGGTGGAGATAGTATTTCCCATGAGTGTGCGCGAGGTTCGGGCCAATAAAAAGATAGATGATGATAACGGAAAAATGGCCCTGGAATACGGGCCCCTGGTCTATGCAGTGGAAGAGACCGACAATAAAGAGAACTTTAATGCGATTGCGATAGGCGAAACGGATGGCTTTGAAGTAACCCGGGATCCAGAGTTACTTGGAGGGGTGAATGTGCTCCACGGCAAAAACCTGACAGCCATTCCCTACTATGCCTGGTCTAACCGCGGGGCAGGAAAAATGAAGGTATGGTTACCGGCAACCACAAGTGCCGATATAAGTTCGAAGGAAAATTAACCTTAGTAACAAATGGAGTCTTTTATGATAGGTGTGGATTTTGGTTCCGATTCGGTACGGGCAGTCCTGATCGATACGAAAAGTGGGGCGGAAGTGGCATCGGAGGTCTTTTGGTACCCCAGGTGGAAGGAGCAAAAATATTGCGATGCGAGTATCAACCAATTCCGGCAACATCCCCTGGATCATATCGAAGGGCTGGAGTACACTGTTAAAGCAGTCGTTTCCGGCAGTCGCGTCGCACCGGAAAAAATATAGGGAATTTGTATAGATACGACCGGCTCTTCACCCCTGCCCCTTGCCGAAGATGGCACCCCCCTGGCGTTGCAAGCCCGGTTCGCCGAAAACCCAAATGCCATGATGGTACTTTGGAAAGACCATACGGCCGTGAGGAGGCGGCAGAAATCAATTCCCTTTCCCGCAGCTGGGGAGGTGATGATTATACCCGTTACGAAGGGGGAATCTACTCTTCGGAATGGTTTTGGGCCAAAAATCCTCCATGTCATACGCGAAGATGAACAAGTGAAGGATGCCACCCATACCTGGATGGAACATTGCGATTACATGACCTACCTCCTGGCAGACCACAAGGACCTCGACACCTTTAAAAGAAGCCGATGCGCCGCCGGGCATAAGGCTATGTGGCATGCCATTTGGGGCGGGCTTCCGGAGAAAGAGTTTCTGGCCAGGCTTGATCCCTTTCTGGCAACCCTGCGCGGGAAACTGTATACGGAAACCTATACCTCGGATGAGCCCGCCGGCCGATTGAACAGGGAATGGGCCCAAAAATTAGGGCTTACCACGACGACCGTTATCGCCGTTGGGACCTTCGATGCCCATGCAGGGGCCGTGGGTGCCAAAATAGACCAGCAGGTCCTGGTACGGGTGATGGGGACATCCACCTGTGACATCATG
>CAVRHQ010000025.1:0-109304 GCA_963721045.1 uncultured Flavobacteriaceae bacterium | reverse complement strand
GATTCCCGCCAAAAGGGCAAATTATTTTAAAATATTCTTGGCGATGACCACTTTCTGGATCTCTGTGGTCCCTTCCCCAATGGTACACAACTTGGCATCCCGGTAGAATTTTTCTACCGGAAAGTCCTTGATGTATCCATAGCCCCCATGGATTTGCACGGCTTCATTGGCCGCCCTCACGCACACCTCAGAAGCAAACATTTTCGCCATGGCGCTGAATTTAGACATCTCCCTGCCCTCATTCTTCAGGAAGGCCGCCTTGTGAGCCAGCAGCTCTGCAGCCTCGATGTCCGTGGCCATTTCGGCCAGTTTAAAGGAGATGCCCTGAAAAGAGGAGATGGGTTTCCCGAACTGTTCCCTTTGTTTGGAGTAGGTCAGGGCAGCGTCCAGGGCCCCCTTGGCAATACCCAGAGACAAAGCGGCAATGGAAATCCGACCCCCATCGAGGATCTTCATGGATTGAATAAAACCTTCCCCCAGGTTTCCCAGGCGATTCGTGTCCGGGACCCGGCAATTGACAAAGATCATTTCAGCCGTTTCGCTGGCCCGCATCCCCAGTTTGTTCTCCTTTTTACCGCTGCTGAATCCTTCCCGTCCCTTTTCCACGGCAAAGGCAGTCATGGAGCGGCTGTCTCCCCGTTCGCCGGTCCTGGCGATCACCACAGCCAGATCGCAGCTTTTCCCATGGGTAATAAAGTTTTTGGTCCCGTTGATGATCCAATGGTCTCCGTCCCTGACCGCAGTGGTATTCATATTCGCGGCATCGGATCCGGTATTGTGCTCCGTCAGCCCCCAGGCCCCAAGCCACTCCCCGCTTGCCAGTCTTGGGATCCATTGCTCTTTCTGCTTCCGGTTCCCGAAAGACAAGATATGGTTGGTGCAAAGCGAGTTATGGGCAGCCACCGAAAGTCCGATGGACGGGTCCACCCTGGAGATCTCTTCCAGCATGGCGATATATTCGTGGTATCCAAAGCCAGCTCCCCCGAGTTCTGTGGGGACGAGCATACCCATAAATCCCATTTCCCCCGCCTTCCTCAAGAGATCATGGGGGAAGATCTGGGCTTCATCCCATTCCATCACATGGGGTTTTATATATTGCCGGGCAAATTCCCTGGCAGATTCGGCTACCATCAGTTGGGTTTCGGAATAATCGAATCCCGGCGTGGACGTCGTTTCAGTTGAAATCATTCAAGCCATGTTTATTTCAGGCTCAAATATAGTTTAATTCTGTCAATCTTTTCGGACGGAAAGCCCTCAAGGCGCGAGATTTCGTCAAAGGAACCGATACTCCCGACCTGCTCCCTGTAGGCGACAATTTTCCGTGCCACGGATGAAGTGATATAAATATTTTTGGCCAGTTCCCCGGCAGTAGCCGTATTGATGTTGATCGCTTCTACAGACGGGGGGTCCACTACGTGAAATCTACCCAGCACCCGGGTGGCTACCTCCGGGTCCAGGCCATAGACATCGTACAACTGGGTGTCCTTCTGAAACCCTCCCAGCGCATTCCTGAACCGGACGATACGCTCGGACAACACCGGGCCAATACCCCGTATGATCCGTAGTTCTCCGGCAGTGGCCGTATTCAGGCTTGCCGCGCCTTGCCGGGCACCATCCTTTAGCTGGTTTGGCCGGCCTACCTTTTCCCGGGCCTTATGAACAGCCCTTTTCCGGGCAGGAAAGCGCAACCGGGGACTCAGTACGGCAAGAAGGGAATCGGAGATCCCGGTGACTTCCTGGAACTCCCGGGCCGAATACAGGTAGTTGCCGGAGGCTCTGTAAACCAGCAGGCGGTCTATCTGTTTGGCCGACATCCCCAGGACATAGCCCCGGAAGTCATTCAAATAATTGGGATTGATGGGATAAGAAGCAGGCGATGTGGTATCCGGCCGTATTCCCTCCTCTGTACCAAAGGCTGCGCCAGCATCCGGAACCGGCCGGAAATTGGGTGCCTTCCCATTTGGGGACAGGGAATTATAGATGTACTCCGCGCCCTGTAGCAGGAAAAGGCAACCGAGCAAGTATGCAATCCCCCTTCGCTCCTGTCGGTTAAATGTGATGAGCACTTGTTTCCATGAAACCATGGAATCAAAGCTAGTGGAACATCCTGTCAGGACCTTGCAGGTTGACCGGTTATTTATCCGCTTTCCGGAATAGCTGATTGGTCTTTAGTTTATGAAGGTAATCGTTCAGATCGTGCTTGACTTCTCCCGACATTATATAGAGCCCGATGATATTCGGGAAAGACATGGCGAGGATCATCATGTCTGAAAAGTCGAGCACAGCCCCAAGACTCACCGAGGCACCGATTACGACGAAGACCAGGAAGAGCGATTTATAGATCATTTCGGAGCGGCGGCTTTTCCCGAAGAGGTAAGTCCATGCCCGCATCCCGTAGTAGGACCAGGAGATCATGGTGGAAAAGGCGAAAAGGAAAACCGCTATCCCCAGCACATACGGAAACCAGGAGATCACACTGCCAAAGGCATCCGAAGTGAGCTGTGCGCCGGCCATCCCTTCTACCTCGTGCATACCGGTAAAAATCAGCACCAGGGCCGTCAGGGTACAAACCACAACGGTATCCGTAAAAGGTTCGAGCAGGGCGACAAAACCTTCTGAGGGCGGGTTATTTGTACGGACGGTACTGTGGGCGATCGCTGCCGATCCCACCCCAGCCTCATTGGAGAAAGCCGCCCGCTGGAAGCCTACGACCAGGACCCCGATCACCCCGCCTTTCAAGGCGCTCGGACTGAAGGCTCCGTCAAAGATCGCCGTGAAGGCCGGACCTATATTCTGAATATTGATGATAATGACCACCAGGGCCGCGAGGATATAAATAGTGGCCATGATCGGGACGATGCGGCCGGTTACGTTGGCAATGCTCTTGATGCCCCCGATGATCACCACCCCCACGAGGATAGCTGTTATGATACCAAACCAGAAGCCGTTGCCTGCAAGCATGGGGAATTGCCCCGATAATTGCTCAAAAGACTGGTTGGCCTGGAACATATTCCCGCCCCCGAACGAGGCACCTATAGCCAGGACCGAAAAGACCCCGGCGAGCACTTTGCCAAACCCTTTTAAATTCCTTTTTTCCAGGCCATAGCGGAGATAATTCATCGGGCCCCCGAACACCCTTCCGTCCGGAAGGATATCCCGGTACTTTACGCCCAGGGTACATTCCACAAATTTCGATGACATCCCCAGCAAACCGCAGACGATCATCCAGAAGGTGGCTCCTGCGCCCCCCAGCGAAATGGCCACTGCCACCCCCGCGATATTCCCCAGGCCCACGGTCCCGGATACAGCCGTCGCCAGTGCCTGGAAATGGGTTACTTCCCCCGGGGCAGTCGGGTCGTCATACTTCCCTTTGGCAAGGCCAATGGCATGGCCAAATCCCCGCAGGTTGATAAATCCCATCCTGAGGGTAAAAAAGGTAGCTCCCAGTACCAGCCAGATCACAATAAAGGGGATATTCTTGGTTACCGGGTCGCCGTTCGGGTGGGTAATTACCTGAGGCTCATCATATACGATCTCGGCCAGGTTCTGGGCACCCTGCTCAATCACATGTTCTTTGTTGTCGGAATTGTAGATCACCTTCCCTTCGCCTACCAGGTACTTTAAGGTGCCTTCCGCGGTGGCGTAAGCGGTGGTGTCCCGGACCGACCCTTCACTTTCAATGATCGCGATAGGATCGCCTTTGCGCACCCGGGCACCTTCCGGCTTCAGCCATTTTTTCAGGACGAACTTGTCCTCAACCGTGGCAGACCACCCAGGGGCGGGCACAAGTTTGGCATCGGCATAGACTACCGGGTCGTAGATCCCGGTGGCAGCAAATGGATCCCAGAAAAGCACGGCCCCAAGGGCACTTACGGCAGGTGTCATCAGCCCGTTGAACACCTCCGTGATCGCTTCCGTCTCCACGGTATAGACTTTTGTCACCGAATTCCCGGCCGCATCGGTCACTACGACCGAATAGGGAATTCCCTCCACCAGGCCAAGGGCACGATGCGCGGTCCTGGGTGTACTCTGACTGCTCCACTCAAAAGTATAAGGCGGGGTCCCCCCCTCCACCTTCAGGTCTATGACCCCGTCATTGATGTTGTTGGAAGGATTGATGGTTTTGCCCGTTACCTGCAGGTCCTGAGCAAAGCCCATGACAAACAGGAGGTTCAGGAGCAGCGCAAATATGTATCTCATCGGTGTGTGCGGAATTTGGGTTGTTCGTGGTTCTGACTCAGAATGACGGGCAATATCCAAAAAATTATCTACTCAATCAAATCTATTTGGCGAAAGCGCTATTCAATCTGGAACATTTCATTTAGTTTCCGGATCTGCTCAGGCCTTCCCAGGACTATGACCTTGCTCTTCGGCTGCAGGGGCAGGTCGGCTTCGGGATTTATGATGTACCGGCCGTTTGGCTCAACATACCCTATGATGGTACAACCGGTCTTCCTCCTGAGGTCCAGATCGCGAAGGGAATTGCCGTCTATATGACCCTCAAATTCTTCAATGGCGATTTCCTCCAGGTTGGTGGTATGTTCCCCTTCGGTAGACAATTTATCAATGAAAGTTATTAGGTTGGGGATCACCACCAGCGAAGCCATATGATCTCCCCCGATCTTGTCGGGCATGATCACCTTGTCAGCACCTGCCAATTCCAATTTTTTCTGGGAACTGATCTGGGATGCCCGGCTGATTATGAATAATTTTTTGTTGAGCTGCCTGGCAGACAGGACCACCATCAGGTTGAGGGCATCGACGGGGAGGGCAGAGATCAGGCAGTGTGCCCGTTCAATACCCGCAGCCAGCAACACCTCGTCCTCATTGGCATCCCCTTCGAGAAACAGGACTTCGTTTTCATGCCGCTCAATAAGCTCGCGGCTCTTCTCAATGACCACAAAAGGCTTCTTGTAGGCCTTTAACTTCACTGCGGCCTGAGCCCCGTTACGCCCATAGCCGCAGAGTATGACGTGCTTGTCCAGACTATCGATCCTGTTTTTCACTTTTTTCAATTTTAAGAGTTCCAAAGAATTCCTGCTCAATAAATATTCCGTGATCACCGATATGGCGAAAGCGAAAATGAAGACACTCGAAATGATAAGGACTATGGTAAAGACCTTGGAAGGTGCGTCCAGGGGGCTGACTTCCATAAACCCCACCGTGGTGACCGTGATGATAGTCATATACAGCGCGTCCAGCCAGGCAAATCCCGCGAGGAAACGGTAACCCAGGATACCAAAAACAAGCACGCTGATCACCAGTGAGACCGCCAGGATGATTTTGGAGCGAAAGAGTTTTACCATTTTCAGAGATCAAATACAGAGGTGCGCTTAGTATATATAAGATCCTTTATTTTCAGCCAAAATGCCAGAAACAAATACAAGGCAAAGCCAAACCCCAGGGTCACGAAGGTCAGGTAGATAAACGAAGTGCGCACAACCCTGGCGCGGATCCCCAACCGTTCGGCAATCCGCCTGCATACGGCAAAACCTCGTTTCTGGAAGAAATATAAGATCTGATAAAATAGCTTCATCGCTTAAAAATACTATTTTCCATCCAATAATCGGCATCCCACGGCACATTGCAGGCAACGGTTTTTACTGCAATATTGGTGGAACAGATGCAGGTATGCCTGGGCGTCCATGGCATTGTCCATGGCCAGGCCGAGTTCGGCAAAACTACTGACAATACGGTTCTTTTCAGGTGGTATCCCCGAGAGGATGTTCTGGATCTCCTCCACCGCATTCCGGCCCTGCTCACGTGCATAGCAAAACTTGAGGGGCAGAATGCAGTTCAGGAGCAGCAGGTGGATGAAGGCCTTGCTTATCTTTTTCGGCACGGGTCCCGAACTGCTTCCGAATACATAATGTGTATTCCAGTAGGGGGAGGCGGTATGGCAAAGCAGGGTATGGAATTGCCCGAGGCGGGTAGTTTCGATTACACGGCTGAATAAATGGGGTTGTATGGTATACAGGGCGGCAAACTGGGACAAACGGATCGTGGGGAAATTCGCGGGCCTCAACCTGGCGAACTCCGGTTTGAGAACCGGATCGTCCTGCAGCCCAAACCGCGCCCGGAGGTATGTGTATTCCTTCTGCAATGCCTGGTAATACGGGTCTGGCCATGCTTCCTGCAACAGGCCGGCCAACCCGAACAACACACTTTCCAGCCGGAAGGGGTCTCCCCCTAATTTACGGACGATCGAGAAATCCAAAGCCCGGCCCAGGCTCAGGAAGGATGCGCCATTGATATTCAGGCCGAAATTCTTCAGCAGGTGGATGAATAAAACCTGCTCCCAGTTATTCCGGGAAGAAGTCAAGAGCTCTTCCAACTCCCGGGCCTTGTACTCCAGCCGCTCAATATACATGCGATCCAGCCATGGTTTCAGCAAAGACGTATCCAGGGCCGGGATGTCCCTGGCGCAATTGATGAAAGCGCGACGGTTTTTCCTGAATAGCTGCCGGTAGGCCAGTAACATGGCAGGCGGGATATAGGTGCGCAGGGCGAGGGTCGGGATTGGGACTCCGTCCTTTCGGTATATCGGGACGTCATCCTCCCAGACCACATGCAGGATGATATTGCCGTATTTCGGATCGTCCTCATGATCGTGCCGGTACCAGTCGGAAGACCTGACATGGACTTCGACATTGCCAGCCCAATATTGCGGTCCGATCTCCACCCGGGCATCGAAGAAGTCCGGGCCGGAATAGGCATTCTGACTTCCCGGCCGGATTATTTTGAGGGGTTCCCCGCTGGTGGTCCTGAGGCCATCCAACGGCAGTTTCCGGTGTTTCCAGACGTAGTGGAGCAAGTCTTCGCGCATAGCGCAAAACTAGCACCCGCCGCCGCCAGGAACTTGCAGGTTCAGGGCTTCCAGTTGCCTGCGTAGGACAGGTCTTCCCCGGAACGCTCCCTGAGAAAGGCGTAATTTAGTGCGTTGATCTGCCGGATGTGGTGATAATCATGGGCAAGCCAGTTGGCGAGCATTTTTCTGGCAGACATCCTCCCCAGTTCGCGGTGTTCGAAGGCTGCATCCCAATCCGGGGATTGCAGGGAGCGGAGCCAGCGTACGGACCGGCTGCGTTCTTTTAGGAAATCCTCCCGGACCCTGACAAAATCCTGCTTGTGGTATTCCCTCTCCCGGACCCATTGAACCGGCCTGATGGAATGAAAATCCCCCTTCCCGCCATTGAGCGCCAGGCGGGTGCGGGTTCGGAAGTCTTCGCGTTCCTCGTCGTACAAATGGCAGACCACTTCCAGGAGTGACCAGGAGGATGCTGCGGGCCGCCAACGATATATTTCAGGGGATACGGGCTCCAGGAGCCACCGGAACAAATTCCGGTTCGCAGCCAGGCCTTCGATTTGAAGTTCGGGTTTTAAGTGCCTCAACGGAATCAGGTTTAATCAACGATCTCGCCTTCCCATTCGGTAATGCCCCCCATCAGGTTATAGGCATTTTTAAAGCCCATATCGTTCATCAGCTTACAGGCCTGCCCGCTCCGGTTGCCAGTACGGCAATACACGTAATAATTTCTCGCTTTATCCAGTTTTTCCAATTCGTTCAGGAAATGCTGCCCCAGATAAATGTCCAGGTTTATGGCGCCGGGGATGTACCCGTCCTCCACTTCTTCCGGGGTACGCACATCCAGGATAACCACATCCTTGTCTTTTTCGAGGCCTTCAGCCCATTCTTCCTGTGTCAAGTCAGCCATATCGCAATTGTATTATTCTGGCAAATGTAAAAATCCGAAGCCAGAACTCCGGATCTTTCCCAAAGAATCTTCTCCTTATGTTTTGATACTGCAGCCGATGGCCCGGGTAGTCGTCACTTCAATTTCTTTCCCCTGGAGCATGGCGTCCACAGCGTTTTCAACATAGGGTGTTTCCACCGCAGCGGCATCCCGATAATTATCATCGATGGCGCCGATGTAGCGCACCACATTTCCCCTGCCGGTACGCTCCAGCAGAAATACATGGGGGGTATGGGCAGCGCCGTACTGCGGGTAAATCTTCTGTCCCTTATCCTGTAAATAGGGAAACGTATACCCCTTCTCCCCGGCTCTTTGCTTCATTTTTTCAAAGCTGTCACCGGGCTGGGAAGCCGGGTTGTTCGGGTTTATGGCAATAACAGGCACCCCCTTCTCCCTGTATTTTAGGTCCAGGGCCATGATACGCCCTTCATAAGCCCTGGCATAGGGGCAGGTATTGCAGGTAAAGATCACCAGAAAACCCCGGGCATCTTTATAATCCGAAAGGGAAACCATACGGCCGTCCACGTTGGGTAATTCAAAATCGGTGGCGATGTCGCCAGGCTCATATCCCGGGGGGTAAGCCACAGGAAATGTTCCGGAATTCAGGAAGAGGTACAGGGCGAAGCTTCCAAAAAGTAAGAATGATCTCATGAGGTTCAGGATTTAAAATCAGTCAGCGCTTGCTGCAGCTCTTCGTAGGTAAAGGGCTGCTGGTAGAACCGGCGTTTGCCCCGCCGGTAAATCAGGGTAGCCGGAATGGTTCCGCTCCACCCTTCGTCTACCCGGGGAATCCAATCGTTTTGTCGCGGATCGTCCAGGACAACCACGTGAGCTGTAAGCTTGTGTTCACGCACGAAGGGTATCAGGTGGGATTCCCACATCCCGGGCATATCCAGGTTCACCAGGATTACCTGCACGCCTTCCGGGCGCCCGGCGGCGGCCAGTTTTTCAAAATTAGGTAATTCCTTTACACAGGGCGTACACCAGGTCGCCCAGAAATTAAGCACGTAAATGGTGTTGTCCTCCCGGTGCAACAAAGGCTCCAGACCGTCGAAATCATACACGGGAATGCGGAGCGAATCCGATTCTATGGTTTCCCTGGGAGCCGGGGCATTCCAGCTGAGCTTCCCTTCGTCCTTTCCCGCGTTACGGCAACCTATCAGGATGAGCACCGCTGGGAGAACGACTTTAGCAATGTTTCCGGGGTACGTCATCCCATTAAATTACAGATCCGCGGGGCGGGTAAACAAAGTTTAACAAAATTTTATCGTCCCCTCCTCTTGTGAGATCAAAGGAAGGTAGTATATTTGTATATACAAATGTTGTATAAACATGAATGTTGAAGCGCTCATCAAGACCAAAAAGAAGATCCCCCTGCCCACCAGGACGATTCTTCATTTGCTTCTGGTGAACAACAAAATATCTGAAGCCAGTACGGCGGCATTAAAACCCTTTGATGTCTCCCCTGAGCAGTTCAATGTGCTCCGGATCCTCAAAGGGCAAGCCGGGAAACCGGCAAACCTCTGTACCCTCAACGAACGCATGGTCACCAAGATGAGCAACACAACACGACTGGTAGATAAGTTGCTGGCAAAGGGGTATGTAAGTCGCAGGGTATGCACAGCCAACCGGCGGAAAGTGGAGATACTGATCACATCCAAAGGCGAAGAGGCCCTTCTGGGCATGAATGCGGCCATGAAGGCATCCGAAGCGGAACTACTGGCCAGGTTCTCCCAAAGTGATTTACAGCATTTAAACACGTTGTTAGACCATTTTTAATTTTCAAATCAATGACACCACTCATAAGAAGCTTACAATGGCGTTATGCCACCAAAAAATTCGACCCGGACCAAAAGGTACCTGAAAAAGACTTTTCCGTATTGCTGGAAGCGGCCCGCCTGAGTGCCTCCTCCTATGGGTTGCAACCCTATCATATCCTGGTGATCGAAGACCCCGCCATCCGCAGAAAACTCCGGGAGGCGGCAATGGATCAGAGCCAGGTCACGGACGCCTCCCATTTGATCGTATTTGCCGCGCAGGCTGATCTGGAGGAACGGCATGTAGAGGAATACCTTGAAAACGTAAGCCGCACACGGGGTACACCCCTTCAAAGCCTGCAGGGATATGGAGATCGAATGAAATCCAGCATCGGGGCGCTTCCGGCGTCCGATCGCCTGAACTGGACGGAGAAGCAATGTTACATTGCCCTCGGCAACCTGCTGGCAGCTGCCGCCGAGTTGCGGATCGATACCTGCCCTATGGAAGGTTTTTCCAACGATGCTTTCGACGAAATCCTCGGGTTGGCCGAAAAAGGGCTGCATGCCACTGTCATGGCTGCAGTCGGGTACCGGTCCCCGGAAGACAAGACCCAGTATTTTGAAAAGGTGCGTCAACCGGCGGAAGAACTTTACACCTATATCTAATATTTATCAACAATCACACAAATAATCATTAAACAAGTAAACAGATAATCATGAAAAAGAATTCGATCAACATGCTTTTGGCCCTGGTTTTCGGGGCTTCATCCAACGCCACAACCCCATCGGCAGATGAAATAATACCCGTAAAGGCCGAGGAGAGCCAGGTTACGTGGAAAGCCTATAAGGTAACCGGTTCCCACATGGGTACTATAAACCTGAAGGAAGGGGCCCTGATTTTTGATGAAGGGGCGCTCACCGGGGGTTCCTTTGTAGTGGACATGACCTCGCTGGTGTCAACCGACCTGGAAGGGGAATACAAGCAAAAACTGGAAGGCCACCTTAAATCAGAGGACTTCTTCGGGGTGGATGAGCACCCAACTTCCACCCTGGAGTTCACCAAAGTGGAAGCCACCGGCAAGAACTCCTATGAAGTTACCGGCGACCTCACCATTAAGGGCATTACCAAACCCGTTACCTTCGATGTTTCGGTATACGGGAACAAGGCCACGGCCACAATGAAAGTAGACCGCGCCCTGTATAATGTGCGTTACGGAAGCGGAAGTTTCTTCGAAAACCTGGGTGACAAGACCATTTACGATGAATTCGACCTGGTGGTCGACCTGGAATTCTAATTGGTCCTGAGAACCATAGAACCCCTCGGATGCCTGACCGGTTTTGGAGGGGTTTTTTATTTTTTGATTTGGAAATTTGAAATTCCTTTCTATATTTGACCAAATGAATCATTTTACAGCAAATACCTGGTGGTGGAAGAACTTACGTCTGATGTCGTGAGGGAAGCACTAATGGGTACTGCTGTACAAAAAGGCTTGTCGATCGCGGCAAGCCTTTTTGATTTTATACCGGTTCCGTACTTCCCGGCTTCGAAGCAGGGCAACCGGCTCTAAACAACGCATTGCATTATGGCCTATACTTTAAAAACACATTACAAAAAAATCCTGGCGGATACCATTACCCCGGTGAGTGTGTACCTGAAGATCAGGGATCGGTTCCCCAACAGCATCCTGCTGGAGAGCAGCGATTATCATGCGAACGACAATTCCTTCTCCTATATTTGTTGTAATCCCATAGCTTCGATCACGGCCAGGGAAGAGGTCCTGACCCGGAAATATCCCGATGGAAAGGTAGTTGCAGAACCTATTACCGCTAAAATAGATGTGGCCGCCCGGATCCACGATTTCAGCCAGGAGTTCAAGGTTGCCAAAAACGGTTTTAAATTCATCAACAACGGGCTTTTCGGTTACCTGGCGTACGATGCCGTCCGGTATTTTGAAGATATCAGCCTGCAAAAAAAAGAAGGCCACCTGCATATCCCCGATCTCCACTACGCGGTGTATCAGAACATCATCGCCATAGACCATTTTAAGAACGAAGCCTATTTATTCGCCCATTGTTACGGCACGGAGAGCAACCTGGCCGAACTGGAACACTTGCTGAGCGTCCGGAACTTTGCCTCCTATACCTTTGAGAGGAACGGGCAGGCACGCTCCAACCTCAGGGACGAAGAATACATGGAGCACGTAGCCCTCGCCAAGAAGCATTGCCAGCGCGGTGACGTCTTCCAGCTAGTGCTATCCAGGCGTTTTTCACAGGGCTTCAAGGGGGACGAATTTAACGTGTACCGGGCCCTCCGATCCATCAATCCCTCCCCTTACCTGTTTTATTTTGACTACGGCGATTTCAAGATCTTCGGTAGTTCCCCTGAGGCCCAGTTGGTGGTGAAGGACGGCAAAGCGGAGATCCATCCCATCGCGGGCACCTTCAAACGCACAGGGAACGATGAGGAGGATGCCCTGCTGGCCAAAAAACTTTCGGAGGATGACAAGGAAAACAGCGAACACGTGATGCTGGTAGACCTGGCCAGGAACGACCTCAGCCGGAACGGCAATACAGTGAGGGTAGAGAACTACAGGGAAGTGCAGTATTTCTCTCATGTGATCCACCTGGTCTCAAAAGTTACCGGGGTGAAGAAGGCAAACATCCCCACCATGAAGGTGGTGGCCGATACCTTTCCGGCCGGCACCCTCAGCGGGGCCCCGAAACACAGGGCCATGCAGCTGATTGAACAATATGAACGCACCAGCCGGGATTATTACGGGGGGGCCATAGGATTCATGGATTTTGGCGGGAATTTTAACCATGCCATCATGATCCGCACCTTCCTTAGCAAAAACCATGAATTGTACTACCAGGCCGGTGCAGGCCTGGTGGCGGCTTCGGACCCGGCCACAGAATTACAGGAAACATTTAATAAGCTGGGGGCCCTGAATAAGGCGCTTGAACTGGCCGAAACCATCTGAGACAGCGAGGAAGAAAACCATGACGAAAATACTGGTAATAGATAACTACGACAGCTTTACTTACAACCTGGTGCACGCCCTGGAGGAACTGGGCTGCCGGGTGGAGGTAAAACGAAACGACCAGCTCGGACTCCGGGAGGTGGAACCTTTCGATAAGATCCTGCTATCCCCCGGTCCCGGCATCCCGGACGAGGCCGGCTTGCTCAAGGAGATCATAGCGGCCTATGCCCCCACCAAAAGTATTTTCGGGGTTTGCCTGGGTCAACAGGCCATAGCGGAAGTTTTCGGCGGGTCCCTGCTGAACCTGGAGCAGGTGTACCACGGCGTGGCCACCACTATCCGCGTCACCCGGGAAGACCTCCTTTTCAGGGGCCTGCCCCGGGAGCTTTCCGTGGGGCGTTACCACTCCTGGGTGGTGCGACCCGACCTCCCGGATGTCCTGGAAGCCACATCTGTTGACGAACACGGGCAACTCATGTCGCTGCGCCATAAAGAATACGACGTATGCGCCGTGCAGTTTCACCCGGAATCAGTGCTGACCCCCAGGGGGATGGACATCCTCAAAAACTGGGTGGCGGGTTAAAGACATAAGAATAAAAATTGCAAATAACATGAAAGACATCCTGAACCGCTTGATCAACCACGACATCCTCTCCAAAGAAGATGCCCGGCAGGTCCTGGTGAACATCGCCAATGGGGTGTACAACCCCAGCCAGATCTCCGCCTTCCTTACCGTGTACATGATGCGTTCCATCACCATTGAGGAACTGGAAGGATTCCGGGATGCCCTGCTCGAATTGTGCCTCGCCGTGGACCTGTCCGACTATGACCCGGTTGATCTTTGCGGTACGGGCGGCGATGGGAAGGATACTTTCAACATCTCCACCCTGGCCTCCTTTATTACGGCCGGCGCCGGGATCGCGGTGACTAAACATGGAAATTACGGGGTGTCCTCCCGCTGTGGGAGCAGCAACGTGATGGAATTCCTGGGGATTCGATTCAGCAGCGAGGCCGATTTTCTGAAGCGTTCCCTGGACGAGGCCGGGATTTGCGTCTTGCACGCCCCTCTTTTTCACCCGGCCATGAAGAACGTGGCCCCCATCCGCAGGGAGCTGGGTGTAAAAACTTTTTTCAATATGCTCGGGCCCATGGTAAACCCGGCTTTCCCCAAAAACCAGATGGTGGGGGTATTCAACCTGGAGCTGGCCCGGATGTACGGCTATCTCTACCAGAACACGGATAAAAACTTTACCATCCTCCACGCCCTGGACGGCTATGATGAAATATCACTCACTGGTCCTGCCAAGACTATCTCCAATACGCGGGAAGCCATGCTGACCCCGGGGGATTTTGGTGTGGACGCGGTAGACGCGCCCCAAATTGCAGGCGGGAAAGATGTTCAGGACTCCGCCCGTATTTTTATGGATATCCTGCAGGGGAAAGGCACGCCTTCCCAGAATGATGTGGTCTGTGCCAATGCGGGATTGGCCATCGCTACAGTCAAAAGCTGCAGCCCCCGGGAAGGTTTCGGGCTGGCCCGGGAATCCCTGATGGGAGGTAAAGGGCTGGAGGCCCTGAAAAAATTGCAAAATTTAAGCGCCTGATGCATATACTCGACAGAATAGCGGCTGACAAGCGGCGGGAGGTGGCCCTCAAATCGTCCCTCATTCCCGTGGCACAACTCGAAAAATCCGTCCTCTTCGAAAGGTCTGCCCTGTCCCTGGTTCAAATGCTTAAAAAAAAGAAGGCCGGGGTGATAGCAGAACACAAGAGGCGTTCCCCTTCCCGGGCCGTGATCAATCAGGACCATGGCGTGGAAGCCGTGACCCGGGGCTATGCCAGGGCAGGCGCCTGCGGAATCTCGGTACTGACCGATGGTAAATATTTCGGCGGGTCCCTGGATGACCTCCTCCTGGCCCGGGCCAGTGTGCAGGTTCCTTTGCTTCGGAAGGAATTCATTCTGGAGGAATACCAGGTAGTGGAGGCCAAGGCCTATGGGGCGGATGTGATCCTCCTGATAGCAGCCCTCCTGCCGAGACAGGAAATCCGCCGCCTGTCCGGCCTGGCCAGGAGTCTGGGAATGGAGGTGTTGCTGGAGGTACACAATGAGGAAGAGCTACAGATGGCCCTGATGCCGGGCCTGGATCTGCTGGGTGTAAACAACCGGGACCTGAAATCCTTTGAAGTGTCATTGGAAACCAGCAAATCCCTGGCCCCGTTGATCCCGGACGATTTCGTGAAAGTCTCGGAAAGCGGGATCAGCAACACGGCGGCCATAGCCGAGTTATGCACCCATGGTTACAGGGGCTTCCTGATCGGGGAGCACTTTATGAAGACCACGAACCCGGGAAACACAGCGGCAAGTTTCATTAATGAATTGGAGGCATGAGGATCAAGGTCTGTGGCATGAAACACAATATTGAAGAGGTAGCCTCCCTGGGCCCCGATTTCCTGGGCCTTATCTTCTGGGAAGGTTCTCCCCGCGCCTTTTCCGGGCTGCTCCCATCCCTGCCGGACCCACCGGAAAAAGTGGGGGTCTTCGTGGATGCCCCCCTGGAGGAAGTCCTGACTAAAATAAAGGCATATGGCCTTCGCCTGGTTCAGTTGCACGGGAATGAAAGCCCATCTTTTTGCGGCGCCTTAAGGGAAAGGCTTGCCGGCTCCGAATTCCCTGGGACAGAAGTAGGCATAATCAAGGTATTTTCGGTAAAGGGCAGCTTTGATTTTAACAGGCTCCGGCCCTATGAAGCGGTATGTGATTACTATCTTTTCGATGCGAAAGGGGAATTACCGGGGGGCAATGGCTATGGTTTCGACTGGCAGCTGCTGGCCGGGTACCCTTCCCGAAAACCATATTTCCTTAGCGGGGGGATAGGTGCTGCCGAACTCCCTAAACTACATGGAATTCATAAAGCAGCCGGTGGCGCGATATTGTTACGCAGTGGATGTAAACAGCCGGTTCGAATCGGAACCGGGCAGGAAAATCATCCCGGAATTGCGCAAATTCATAAATGCGGTGTCCCCGGGCACTGAAACAACACAACTACTATGAGCTTTCATGTGGATGACAATGGGTACTACGGCGAATTTGGCGGGGCGTTTATTCCCGAAATGCTGTATCCCAATACGGAAGAGATCCGCCGCAACTACCTGGAAATCCTGGGAGACCCGTCTTTTCAGAAATCATTCAGACAACTGCTCAGGGATTATGTGGGCCGGCCCACTCCCCTCTATTTTGCGGAACGGCTCTCGGACAAATACCGTACAAAGATCTACCTCAAAAGGGAAGACCTTTGCCATACAGGTGCGCACAAGGTAAACAATACCATCGGGCAAATCCTGCTGGCCCAGCGTCTGGGAAAGACCCGGATCATTGCCGAGACCGGCGCCGGGCAGCATGGGGTGGCAACCGCCACCGTATGCGCCTTAATGGGGATCTCCTGCGTGGTATATATGGGGGAGGTGGATATTGCCCGGCAGGCGCCCAACGTGGCGCGGATGAAGATGCTCGGCGCAGAGGTACGACCGGCACTTTCGGGGAGCAGGACCCTCAAGGACGCTACAAACGAAGCGATCCGGGACTGGATCAACAATCCGGTAGACACGCATTATATCATTGGCTCTGTGGTGGGGCCCCATCCCTACCCGGATATGGTGGCCCGGTTCCAATCGGTGATCTCCGAAGAAATTCGTACACAACTCCTGGAAAAAGAGGACAGGGACCATCCTGATTACGTGGTGGCCTGTGTAGGGGGCGGCAGCAATGCCGCCGGGGCCTTTTACCATTTCCTGGACCGGGAGGAAGTGGGTATCATCGCCGTGGAAGCAGCCGGCAAAGGAATTGCCTCCGGCGAGAGTGCAGCTACCTCAGCCCTGGGGAAAGTGGGCATCATACACGGCAGTAAAACCCTTTTGATGCAAACGGAAGACGGGCAGATTACTGAACCTTACTCCATCTCGGCCGGATTGGATTACCCGGGCGTCGGGCCTTTGCACGCGCACCTTTTCCGGTCCGGTCGCGGGGAGTTCATTTCCATTACCGATGATCAGGCGATGGAGGCCGGGAGGATGGTAACCCGGCTTGAAGGGATCATTCCGGCCATAGAATCGTCCCATGCCTTTGCCATCTTCGAAGACCGGAAGTTCCGCCAGCAGGATGTTGTGGTGGTAAACCTCTCCGGACGGGGGGACAAGGACCTGCAAACCTATATCGATTATTTTAACCTTTAGAATAGCCCACCGCAAGACAATGAATCGGATACAAGAAAAATTAAGGGAAGACAAAAAGATCCTGTCCATATATTTCACGGCCGGTTACCCGGAGCTGGACGACACGGTCCGCATTTTAGAACAACTCCAGGCCCATGGCGTTGATATGGTCGAGATCGGGTTACCCTTCAGCGACCCCCTGGCCGACGGGCCCACCATTCAGGAAAGCTCCACCAGGGCCCTGCGTAACGGGATGAGTACCAGGCGGCTCTTCCAGCAATTGCAAGGCATACGTGAAACCGTCCATATCCCTCTGATCCTAATGGGATATTTTAACCCGGTACTGCAATATGGGGTAGAGGAGTTCTGTAGCCGCTGCAGGGAGGTTGGCATTGACGGGCTGATCCTCCCCGACCTTCCCCTGAGGGAATACCAGCTGCAGTATGAAGCCATATTTCGCAGGCATGGCCTGCTCAATATCTTCCTGATCACCCCGCAAACCAGCCAGGAGCGAATCCACGAAATCGACAAGGCATCGGAAGGGTTTATCTATATGGTCAGCTCCGCCAGTACCACCGGGGCACGCAAAGGGTTTGGGGAGGAACAGCTGGCCTATTTCGAGCGGATCGGGGCCATGGACCTCAATACTCCGCAAATCGTAGGGTTCGGGATCAGTAATGCCACTACTTTCAGCCAGGCCACCACGCATGCAAAAGGGGCGATCATTGGGTCGGCCTTTATCCGGTACCTCGATGAATTCGGAGCAGAAGACGTGGGAGGATTTGTTAAAAGAATTCGCTAGATTTAACCCATAAAACAAACCGGCTCCTACATGAGAAAATATGCTGTTGCCCTCTTCCTTCTGATCAGTTATCTGGGGCTGGCCCAGGATGATGCCGAACTGAAATCCCAGGTCAGGCATGCGATCGAAGACCTCCGCGACTTCGTTGCAATTCCCAATGACGCGCTGGAACATGCAGACATTAATCGGAATATCACCTGGCTTACCAAACAGTTCAACTCCAGGGGTTTTAATACCTCCGTCCTTCCCACAGAGGAGGAATCCCTCTTTTTTGCGGCCCTTCCTATGGAAGACACCAAACCTACCGTGCTGATTTATATGCATTTTGACGGGCAGTCTGTAGACCCATCCAAATGGGACCAACCGGATCCCTACAAGGTAGTGCTGAAAGTAGCCCGAAGGTGACGGCTGGAAAACGGTCCCCTTTTCCGAACTGGAAGCCAATTTCGACTATAACCAGCGCCTTTTCGGGCGATCGGTTTCAGACGACAAGGGCCCTATTGTCATGTTCCTGAACGCCTTCGACATGCTGAAAAAGCATCAGCAGGAATTGCCGGTAAATGTCAAACTTATCCTTGACGGGCAGGAGGAAAAGGGCAGTGCACCCCTTCCAGGGGCGGTAAAGAATTACCGGGAATTACTGGAAGCCGACTACCTGATCATTGCTGATGGCCCGGTACACGCATCCGGAAAACCGACAGTCGTTTATGGATGCCGGGGTATTACCGAAATGACCCTGACCACTTATGGCCCTATCAGGCCCCAGCACAGTGGGCACTTTGGCAATTATGCCCCTAACCCCGCGTTCCGATGGCTGCCTTGCTGGCGAGCATGAAGGATGCATGAAGGAAAAGTACTTATTGACGGGTATTATGACGATATACAGATAGACGATGACACCGAAAGGTCCTCCGGAGTGTTCCGGACGATGCCGGTACCCTCAATGCCTATCTGGGAATCCGGACCCCCGAAAAGGTTGGGGCTTTTTATCAGGAAGCCCTCCAATATCCTTCCCTGAATGTAAGGGGCATGAGCTCTGGCTGGGTGGGCGAGCAGGCACGAACCATTGTCCCGGACGAGGCAGTGGCTGAGATCGATATCCGGCTGGTCCCGGAAACCCCCGGCGAACATATGAAGGAACTGGTTAAGGAGCATATCAGAAAGCAGGGGTACTTCATCACCACCGATCAACCCGATAAAGAGGAACGACTGGCACACGATAAGCTGATCAAAATTACCGAAGGGAACGTCACGGACGCTTTCAGGACGGATCTCAGCAATCCGTACGGGCAAGCCCTTGTAAAGCTGCTGCGGGACACATTCGGGGAGGATGTGGTACAGATCCGGATAGCCGGGGGTACCGTACCCATAGCCCCGTTTGTAAACGAACTGAAGATCCCCGCATTCCTGGTCCCCATGGTGAACCCGGACAACAACCAGCACAGCCCGAACGAAAACCTTAAAATTGGCCAAATTGCCTATGGTATCAAGGTATTTTACAATTTACTGGGCGAAGGCCTGCCCATGAACTAAGTGGTTTCGCCTCCGTAATGGAGCTATTTCCCGGGATTTAACATTCGATAACAAAGCTTTATAAGGGATTTAACCGCCGAAGGAGCCCTCATTGCTTATCTTAAAGGGAATCCTAAAAACGAAAAACCATGAAAACTAAAGATAGAAGAAAGTTTAAAAGAACTGTAGAACAAAGCAATCCTGCGAATCCTACGGCCAATACCAATATCGACACGAATACCTTTGATATTGATGACGATACCATCAGGGACCAGCAAAACAAAAAATAGGATTCCGGGAATAAAAATGAACCGGGGGCCCCGCTGGGCACTCCGGTTTTTTTTTGCCCAATCTCAAACCCTGCCTTCCCTATCAGAAGTAGGCTCCGTATTGGTGTGCCCGAAAGTCAAGGGTGGTAAAGCCGGGGTTCTCCTCCTTCAACCTCTTAAATTCCTTCAGGCTTCCGACGGCCCTGTTTGCAGCCCCGGACGGCGCGATAAGGGACACGGTGCGGATGATCCTTCCCCCAGCTAGGCCCTCCTGCCCAGCAGCGTTTGAGGGGTCGGGAGGCATGGTAAATTCATGTATTCTCGGGATGGTATCCTTTATTTTTTTCAGGGGGATCTCATAGGTGCGCAGCAATTTCCTAAAAAAGTACTCCGGTCCGTTTTTGCTGTTTCCCCCTGTAAACAATAAGGTATGTACAGAGGGATAGGCGTGGAGATAACCGATCAGGTCCCGAAGTTCCACGTCTTGCATCCCCAGGTCTGACGCATCTACTTTCTCCCTTCGTGCACTCTGCACTATGTCACAGATGCCGATCTGCTCCCGCTCCAGGAAATCCATCCGCTGTTGAACGGCTTCCTGGCTGTTTTCAAATTTCAGCCCCAGCCGGAAAATCCGGTCCAGGATGATCCAGAGCTGCCCGTCCCGGCTGCCATAGCAGAAATCAACATCCCCCGGTTTCAGGTCGCCGGTAGTAAAGCGTGGTGGGGGCAGGGTACCGACAATCCATTTGGTGGCCCCTTGGAAAAGAATGGGCCGGTATGGATGGGTATGCAGGAACATGGGGGCGAGCAAATACGGCTACTTTCCGGAAGCCTGGATTATTTCAATACGACTACCAGGTCATCGGAATTAACCATTGTTCCGCCGTGCAGCTGGATCTTCTCGACCACCCCTTCCCCGGAGGCGGTAACCGTGGTTTCCATCTTCATGGCTTCGATGACGAAAAGGGGCTGGTTCCTCTTGACTTCCTGTCCCTTTTTAACCAGCACGTTCGACAGCATTCCCTGCAGGGGCGCGCCGATCTGTTTTGGATCTGAGCTGTCGGCCTTGACATTTTCCACCTTCTCCACCTTCACCGATTTGTCCGGGATCAGCATATTACGCAGCTGCCCGTTCACCTTGAAAAAGATGCTCACATTCCCGGCTTCGTCCGGTTCCCCTTTCAGCATAAGCGAGATCAAAACATTCTTGCCCCGGTCCAGTTCTACCATGATCTCCTCCCCTACTTCCATCCCGTAGAAAAAATTCTTGGTCGGTATATTGGTGACATTCCCATACTGTACATGATTGTTATAGGCATCTGTAAAAACCTTGGGGTAGAGTTTGTAGGATATAAAATCTGTCATCTCCAATTCCCTTCCCATCCCTTTTTTGAACTTGCGTTTAAAGGCTGCGAACTCCTTGTCGAAATCCACTGGCTTCAAATGGGCGTTCGGCCTGTCGGTATATGGTTTCTCGTCCTTTAACACTATTTTCTGGACCTTTTTGGGAAAGCCGCCTACCGGTTGCCCCAGGTCGCCTTTAAAGAAACTGATCACCGACTGGGGATAGGAAAGCGTATCCCCTTTCTCCAGGACATCCTGGGTGGTGAGGCCATTACTTATCAGGTATTGCGCCATATCCCCGACGACTTTTGAGCTGGGGGTTACCTTGATAATATCCCCGAACAACTCGTTCACATCGGCATACATATCGGTGATTTCGGGGAATTTGTGTTCCAGGCCAAGGGCAATGGCCTGGCCTTTGAGGTTGGAGTATTGCCCTCCGGGGATCTCGTGTTTGTAGATCTCGCCGGTACCCGATTTCAATCCAGATTCGAACGGGTAATAATAGCTTCGGACGGTCTCCCAATAGTTGGAATACTCCGCGAGCTTATCGCGGTTGATACGGTTTTCCCTGGGGTGGAAACGCATCATTTCCACCAGGGAATTGAAATTGGGCTGGGAAGTCATCCCCGACAAGCCTCCCAGGGCCACGTCCACCACATCCACTCCGGCTTCAATCGCCCGGAGATACGTCGCAGACTGGATAGACGAGGTATCATGGGTATGCAGGTGGATCGGGATGTTGACTTCCGATTTCAAAGCTGAAATCAGCTCCGAGGCTGCATAGGGTTTTAAGAGGCCGGCCATATCCTTGACACCCAGGATGTGGGCCCCGGCATTTTCGAGATCCTTGGCCAGCCGCAGGTAGTAGGCCAGATTGTATTTGGTCTTGGAGCCATCCAGGATATCGCCCGTATAGCAAAGGGATCCTTCCGCAAGTCCGCCGGTTCGTTTACGTACGTGTTCTATGCAGGGGGCCAGGGACTTCATCCAGTTCAGGGAATCGAAGATCCGGAACACGTCAACCCCGGTTTCCCATGCAAGTTCCACGAACTTGGCGATCAGGTTATCAGGGTAGGCCGTATAACCAACCCCGTTAGACCCCCGTATGAGCATCTGCAGCAGGATGTTCGGGATGGCTTTCCGCAGCAGAGCGAGGCGTTCCCATGGGTTTTCCTGCAGGAACCTCAGGCAGACATCGAAGGTTGCCCCTCCCCAAACCTCCAGGCTGAAGATTTCGGGATGGTTTTTGGCATAGCCTTCGGCTACCTTGATCATATCGATGGTACGCATCCTGGTAGCCAGGAGGCTCTGGTGTGCATCCCGCATGGTGGTATCCGTGAAGTGGATCTTTTGTTCCTGTTTCAACCACTCGGCAAAACCTTCCGGGCCCTTCTCAGTAAGGAGGTCCTTGGTCCCCTGGGGGTATTCAATGTCTTTCGGGAAGGAAGGGACCCGTGGTTTGGAAAATGCGTGGTTCGGATCGATCTGCTTTACATCCGGGTTCCCGTTGACGATGGTCTCCCCGAGGATGGCCAGCAGTTTGTTCGCCCGGTTCCTGGGCTCCACGAACTCGAAAAGGGACGCTTCGTTCTTGATAAAATTAACGGTGACCTTCCCTTCGCGGAAAGTGGGATGTTTCAGGATATTATCCAGGAAGGCCATATTGGTTTTGACCCCCCGGATACGGAATTCGGCAAGGGCCCGGCGCATCTTACGACACGACCCGTCGAGCGTACGGCTCATGGCAGAAACCTTCACCAGCATGGAATCAAAGAAGGGCGAAATATGCACCCCCTGGTACAGGCTCCCGGCGTCTAACCGGATCCCGAAACCGGAGGCGCTCCTATAGGTCGTAACGATCCCGTAATCGGGTTTGAAATCATTGGCCGGATCTTCGGTGGTAATCCGGCATTGGAGGGCATAGCCTGTCACGTGTACGGCCTCCTGGTCCCTGATCTTGATCTGTTGGTCTGAAAGTTTATAACCCCCCGCGATAAAGAGCTGTGCCTTCACCAGGTCGATATTGGTGATCATCTCTGTAACCGTATGCTCTACCTGTATCCTGGGGTTCACTTCGATGAAGTAGATGCTTCCGTCGTCATCCACCAGGAATTCGACCGTACCGATGTTGTTGTAATCCACGGCCTTGCAGATATCGATCGCATAGGTGTACAGCCGGTCCTTGGTTTCCTGGCTGAGGCCAATGGAAGGTGCAAATTCGATTACTTTCTGGTAGCGACGTTGCACGGAACAGTCGCGCTCGTATAAATGCACAATGTTGCCGTGGGTATCCGCCACGATCTGAATTTCTATATGCTTGGGGTTCTGGACAAACTTTTCCAGGAAAACGGTATCGTCGCCAAAGGCGTTCAGGGATTCCCTCCGGGCTTCGGGGAAGGCCTTCTTCAATTCGTCCGGTGTACGGATCACCCGCATCCCGCGCCCGCCTCCCCCGGAAGCGGCTTTAAGCATCACCGGATACCCGATTCTTTTAGCTTCAGACAGGGCCGTTTTGATATCGGCCAGATCCTTTTCGCTGCTCTCGATGACGGGTACATTGTTGGCTACAGCCACTTTCTTGGCTGTGATCTTGTCACCCAGCGCCTTGAGCACTGATACCTTGGGGCCTACAAAAATGATCCCGTTTTCTTCGCATTTCCTGGCGAATGTCGCATTCTCCGAAAGGAACCCGTATCCGGGGTGGATGGCATCCACCTGGTTGTCCTTGGCCACCTTGATGATGGCATCCATGTCCAGGTATGGCTTCAGGGGCTCGTTCTCCTCTCCTATCTGGTAGCATTCATCCGCCTTGTACCGGTGTAGGGAATAGCGGTCCTCATATGTATAGATACCCACCGTTTTCAGGCCGATCTCCACGCAGGCCCTGAATATTCGAATGGCAATTTCTCCCCGGTTGGCTACTAAGACTTTCTTGATATCCACGTTAAAAAATTATTTTATTTCAAAGTTGACAGAACGACAAACTTAGGCTTTTTGGCCTAAGAAAACAATGTGATTTCTGGATAAATAAGGCCGATTTTGTTACAATTCCTCAGAAGGGCAAAACCAGATCCCCCCGCTGAAATTAACCGGCATTTTGGCGCCGTACCGAAGCCTTTTATGCGGATTCCGGACGGGTGAATAGCCTCACTTCCTCCCGGTTGACTTTTTGTCCCGGGATGGTTATCTTTATTATGATTACTAATTCACAAAAGAATATGGGGAAAGGAGATAAAAAATCGAAAAGGGGCAAAATTGCCAATAAATCCTATGGGGCCAGAAGACCCAGGAAAATTAAGAAGAGACCTACGGTTGAAGAAAAAATATCGATCAAGAACAAGACCTAGTCGGCCTTAAAGTTGAGGGTGACCTCCCCCTCGGGGCTCACATTGAGCTCGTAGGTATAAAGCCCTATGGGCAAGGCGGTCGCGCCAACAAAATCTACAGGTTGCAAGACGTACGTTTCCTCCCCGGCCCGGATGGAGATGTAGTCGTATTCATAGGCTGTATCAAACGGAAGGTAATCCGAAAAATCTCCCGGTGCCACTCCCTCATATAGCACTTCCTGCGCGCCTACCACTACCTCGTCGTAGGTTAAATTGCTGAGGTTCCGGATGCGGATGTTGGCCTGGCCCAGGTCGTCGTCCCGGTCTGTACAGGCGAGGAATACCACAAACGCTGCTAACACCAAACATATGCCTTTCATACTGATCTAATTAGACGGGGTGATGTTCTATAAACGCCTGCGCAGACAAAATATTCTATCGCACAAAAACAGGATCGGACTCCCTGAGGGTATGTTCCCGGCTAAAAGTATAGTCAAAGCTGTCGAATCCCCTCAGCCCATCCAGGTCCCGGACATTGTTTTCCACTATATAGCGCACCATGGCACCCCTGGCCTTTTTGGCAAAAAACCCGATAACTTTCAGGTTGTCATTCTTCCAGTCTTTAAAAACCGGGCTAATGACAGGCACTTTCAATTTTTTTGTATCGATAGCATCAAAATACTCCTTGCTGGCAAGGTTGACGAAGAATTCGTCTGCCTCCAACTCCCTGTTCAGGAATTCGGTGAGGGGGTTTTTCCAGAATTGGTAGAGGTTCTTCTTCCGCCCGATCCGAAGTTGGGTCCCCATTTCCAGCCGGTAAGCTTGTATAAGGTCGAATGGTTTAAGGATCCCGTACAACCCGGACAGAATCCTCAGGGAATTTTGCAATCGATTAAATGCTGCCTCGGAAAGCGTATAGGCGTCCAGGCCCTGGTAAACATCGCCGGCAAAAGCAAAGACAGCAGGCCGTGCATTTGAGGTGGTAAAAGGGGTTTCAAAGTCCTGGTTTCGCTGCCAGTTAAGGCTGGCCAGGTCGTCTGAGATGTTCATCAAACGCGACAGGCTGCGCGGTTTTCTGCGGGCCAGGATCCCGTTTATTCTTTCGGCTTCTCCCATAAATTCAGGGAGGGTAGCCTTTGTCGTGGGCAATGGGCTCTCAAAATCGAGGGACTTGGCAGGCGACAAGACAATTTTCATGGATCGGATTTTGCCCAAAAATAGGAAGATTTCCGGGATAGGCAGTAACCCGGCAGGGCTATTCACATCCCCTCGGTTGCTGTGCACGAGGGCTACCCGTGCCGGTCTGTCACGGAACTCATGGATGGCTGTGGCGGGAATAAGCACGCCATTTCTCAATACATTCGGCCATATCGGGCGGCAGCTCCGCATTGAATCGCATCATCTTACCACTCACCGGATGCACGAATCCAAGGGTGCGGGCGTGCAATGCCTGCCGGGGCAATAATTTAAAGGCATTCTCCACAAATTGTTTGTACTTGGTGAAAGAGGTACCCTTAAGGATACGGTCGCCCCCATACCGCTCATCATTGAAAAGCGTATGCCCTATATACTTCATATGCACCCTGATCTGGTGGGTCCGCCCAGTTTCAAGGGTACAGGCAACCAGGGTTACGTAACCAAACCGTTCCAGGACCCGGTAATGGGTCACGGCATCTTTTCCCTGTTCGCCTTCGGGAAATACCTGCATCTGCAGCCGGTTTTTGGGGTTCCTTCCTATAGCGCCTTCCACGGTTCCTGAGTCGGCTTCCACATTCCCCCAGACCAGGGCAATATATTCCCGTTCACTGGTCTTTTCGTAGAATTGCCTGGCGAGATGCGACATGGCTGCCTCGGTCTTCGCGATCACCAGCAGGCCGGATGTATCCTTGTCGATACGGTGTACCAGGCCCGGACGCTCATTGCTGTTGACCGGGAGGTTGTCTATATGGAACAAGAGGGCATTGATCAGGGTCCCTGAATAATTTCCATGCCCGGGGTGGACCACCATCCCGGCAGGCTTGTTCACCACCAGCAGTACATCGTCCTCGTATACGATGTCCAGAGGGATATCTTCAGGAACCAGCAGGAATTCGTAAGGGGGGTGTTCGAAGAGTACCTTGACTTCATCCCCGGGTTTTACCTTGTAATTTTGTTTGACGATGCCGTCGTTGACCCAGATATGGCCCTCCTTAGCGGCTTGTTGTATTTTGTTCCGGGTGGCATTCTCGATAAGGTTCATCAGGAACTTGTCTACCCGCAGGGGTTTCTGCCCCCTGGCCGCTTTAAAACTGTAATGCTCAAAAAGCTCCTCCTCGCCCGGATCCTGATCCTGATATTGAGATGGGTCCATGCCTACTGGGAATCGGACGTCACCTGGGCCTTATCCGGGATATCCCCATTCCCGCAAACCAGTTCGATCCCTGAGGTTTTGGGCAACCTGTCCCCGGGTTTGATCGTTTTTCCCTTGTACCGGATATAGTACACCATGTCCTTTCCCAGTTCGTCTATATAGGATACCTTTTCCACATCGAGGCCAACTGCCCGCAACATGGAAGTGGCATTGCGCTGGGTGACCTGGATGATATTGGGGACTGTGACCTTTTTATACCCGGAGGGGTTTACGGTAACATAGATCTTCCTGTTCTCCTTAACCCGGTTCCCGGCCTTCGGATCCTGCTCAACTATCGAAAAACGGGGGTAGTCCGGGTTGTAATCCGCCGAATCGATCACCTCATACCTCAGGTCTGCCTCTTCAATGGACTTTCGCATTTCGGAGACGGATAGCCCGGCCAGGTCCGGGACTTCCACGAATTCGCCATGCCGTGTGGAACTGTCGAGCCATTGCAGAACGAGAAAACAGATTACGATCAAAACCAGGGCGGCCAGCCCCAGGTTGATCAGGAAAACCTTGCTCCTGAGGAAGTTGATGAAATCCTTCATATAGTGCCTTTAATAACCGGACAAAGATAGGAAACCCAGTGCTTTTTTCTTTACTTTGGAATGAGATAAACATCCCGGCAGGGTATTCCCTTAACGATCCGATGAAAAAAAATATTGCCATAATCATGGGCGGTTTTTCAAGCGAGTATGCCATTTCGCTGAAAAGTGCCAAGGTGGTACATACCTACCTGGACCCGGAAAAATTCAACCGGTACCGTATCCTGATCAGCAGGGACCGCTGGGTATACATAGATGAGAAGGATGAGGAGCACCCCGTAAACCGGCACGATTTTACTGTGCAGGCCGGCCGCAAAAAACTGACCTTCGACTGTGTCTTCAACGCCATCCACGGTTCCCCCGGGGAAGACGGAATCCTGCAGGCGTATTTCAGTCTGCTGGGAATACCCCAGACCTCCTGCGACCATTACCAGGCAGCGCTTACCTTTAATAAACGAGACCTGTTGAGCGTCCTGAAACCTTTTGGCATCCGGGCCGCGGCATCCTATTATCTGAACCGGGGAGAAGCCCCGGATGAGGATACCATCGTGGCACGCTGCGGGCTTCCCTGTTTTGTCAAAGCCAACCGTGCCGGAAGCAGTTTTGGGGTTACCAAGGTCTACCGGAGGGAAGACCTGGCCCCTGCTATTGAGCTGGCTTACAAGGAAGACGACGAAATCCTGATCGAGGCCTTCCTGGATGGTACCGAAGTCTCGGTCGGGGTGATTACCTATAAAGGGCAGACTCTGGTGTTGCCGATTACCGAGATTGTTTCTGAAAACGATTTTTTCGATTTCCAGGCGAAATACGAAGGGAAGGCAAAGGAGATCATCCCCGCCCGCCTGAGTCCGCAACAGGAAGCCAATGTGCGCCAGGCCGCAAAGCTGGCTTATGAGGCGATCAGGATGCGCGGGTATTCCCGCTCGGAGTTCATCTTCCAGGGCGACGTCCCCTATATGCTGGAAATGAACACCACCCCGGGCCTGACCGAAGAAAGCATCCTCCCTAAACAGGCACTGGCTGCCGGGATTTCGCTGCCTGCCCTGTTCGAAAGCGCCATCCTGCAGGCATTAGAAGGAAAATAAGTACATTTATAGCGAACAACTTCCATCCGCCATGAGACGTGCTATTTTTCCGGGTTCCTTTGACCCCATTACCCTGGGGCACTATGATATCATCCAACGCGGGATCCCACTTTTTGATGAGCTGGTGATCGCCATTGGCATTAATGCTGAAAAGAAATACATGTTTCCCCTGGAAAAAAGACTGGCGTTCATTTCAGAGGCCTTTAAGGAGGAACCCAAGGTGAAGGTGATGACCTACAAAGGGCTGACAGTCGATTTCTGCAAGAAGATCGGGGCGGACTACATCCTCAGGGGATTGCGGAATCCGGCCGACTTCGAATTCGAGAAGGCCATAGCTCACACCAATCGGAAACTTTCAGAGATCGAAACCGTCTTCCTGCTCACCTCCTCCGGCAAGTCTTACATCAGTTCTTCAATCGTCCGGGACGTAATCCGCAACGGGGGGGATTATACCGGTTTGGTGCCCGATACCGTGCGGACCTGAATCCCAACCCCCTTCCTGTTTTAAACTCTACCACGGTTCTGAAGTCTCGCCCACGGCCATCCTTGAAGGCCCGTATTTTGGCAAAATAGTTGATCTCACAACAAGAATGGAGCCCTTCACAACAATCCTTTACCCCAATTTAAAAATCCGGTTACTTTCGTAAGAAAATTCCACTGATGGTGAA
Organism: uncultured Flavobacteriaceae bacterium; assembly: GCA_963721045.1. Classification (GTDB taxonomy): domain Bacteria; phylum Bacteroidota; class Bacteroidia; order Flavobacteriales; family Flavobacteriaceae; genus Zeaxanthinibacter. The sequence continues at coordinate 80,657 of CAVRHQ010000025.1, read as the reverse complement.
AGAGACCCGGACGACAACTAACAATTACCTGATCAAACAGCTGCCGAAAGCCACGGCCTTCATCAATACGGCTTTCGAACTGGTATATGTTTCTGATCGCTGGATAGCAGACTTTGAATTAGAGAAAAGGAATGTAATCGGCCAATCAATATTCGAATTGTTTGGCGATGGGGCAACCGAACATCTAAAATCCCTGGAAGCATGCCTCCTGGGCAAGGGCGGTAATACCAGTACTTTTAGCTGTACGGATAGTGAGGGGCTGGAGCGCTGGTTCGAATGGAGCCATATCCCATGGTACGACGACCATGAGAACATCATCGGCATTATTATCCAGGCAGACGAGATTACCCGGCAGGTACAGGATCATGAGCAATTGGAAAAGCTGGAAATGCTTCTCAAGCAAAAATCGACTATAGCCAAAATCGGGAGCTGGGAATATGACGTCATCAATCAGCGCCTGCACTGGTCCTCGATGACCAGGCAAATACATGGTGTTCCCAAGGATTATGAACCCGACCTGGATACGGCTCTTGAATTCTATAAGGAAGGCTATAGCCGCAACACGATCTCCATGGCCGTTTTCAAGGCGCTGGAGGAAGGCATCACCTGGAGCGAAAAATTGCAGGTGATCACCGCCCAGGGCAAAGAGATCTGGGTAATCGCGGCCGGAAAGCCCATTTACAAAGACGGCATTCTTCAGGGCCTGATCGGGACTATCCAGGACATTACGGACCACGTGCGATCCGAAATAAAAATCCGGGAAAGCGAAAACCTCCTGCGAACCGTGGTGGACAACCTGCCCCTTAACGTATACATCAAGGACCTGGAGTCGAGAAAGATCCTGGTCAACCGCTGGGAATGCGAATTCCTGGGGGTTAAGGATCCCGCGGATTTACTGGGAAAAACCGATTTCGATTTTTACGATAAAAAAATGGCGCAGGTATTCAGGGAAGAAGACCTGTCCGTGTTGAATTCGCTGACCCCTATCCTCGGCAAGGAATCCCTGACCGTAAAACCAGACGGAACCATCACAACCTTCCTCTCCTCTAAAATCCCCCTGATGGGTACAGATGGCAAAGCCTTCGGCCTTTTGGGCATCAGCATGGATATTTCCAATCTGAAGAAACAGGAAGCCGAATTGAGGGACCTCATCAACGTCACCTCCCTGCAGAACAAAAAACTGGTGAATTTTGCCCATATCGTATCCCACAACCTGAGGTCCCATACAGCCAACTTTTCGATGTTGCTGGAATTCCTGGTAACCGAAAAGGACGAGGCCGAACGAAAGAAAATTATCGAAATGCTCACCATGGCATCGGACAACTTGCTGGAGACCATGGAAAACCTGAACGAAGTGGTCTCCATCAGCACCAATTCGGGACAGAAAAAGAAGGCGGTCAACCTGACTGAAGCAATAGGTGCCGTTACCCATAACCTCTCCGCTTTCCTGAATACTCATAAGGCCAAAGTCATCAACCAGGTAGCCGCTGCTACCCGGGTGAATGTAATCCCCGCCTACCTGGATAATATCCTTACAAACATTATCACCAATGCGGTAAAATTCAGGGATCCATCCCGCCCGCCGGTTATCACGATCTCAGCGGAAAAATTGGAGCATTACACCCTGTTGAAAATCACTGACAATGGCCTGGGTATAGACCTTGAGAAGCACAAAGACAAACTTTTCGGGATGTATAAAACCTTCCACGATAACCCGGAAGCCAGGGGCATCGGGCTCTACATCACCAAAAACCAGATTGAGGCCATGGAAGGCAAGATAAGCGTCGACAGTACGGTTGGCAAAGGCTCCACATTTAATATCTATTTTAATGAAAAAGCTTAAGGAGATCAGTATCATAGACGACGATCCTATCACCATTTTCGGGATTAAAAAGATGTTGGATTCCCTGGATATCTGCAACACCATCACCACCTACCACAACGGGAAGCTGGCCATCGATGGCATCCGGAAAGGAATTGCCGCCGGGAAGGGCGTACCGGAAATCCTGTTCCTTGATATAAACATGCCCATTATGGATGGATGGCAATTCCTGGAAGAATTCATCGCCCTGCCTTTGGAACAGGCGGTACGCATCAATATCGTAACCTCTTCCATCGATCCGGCAGACCTGCAAAACTGGGAATTTTACAAAACAAAACCCACCACCACCTGGATTTCATCAACAAACCCATACGCCTGAAGGACATAGCCGAAATTACTACGGCTGCCTAAGCAATACGCCCGATTTTATGTACTTTTGGGGAGAACGAAAATGATCCGATCCCTCCGATGAAGTACCTCCCGATACTCTGCCTGCTTTTACTGCTTTCTGCCTGTGAAACGGAGAAGGAAGACAAAACCAGCAGTTTCCCTACGGTTTTTGAACAGTCGGGGGGCAAGGAAAGTGCCACCTACAGGCAGGTCATCGATTTCTATATTGGCCTGGCACGGGAATTTCCGGAAATAAATGTGCAGACCCTCGGGGAAACAGACAGCGGACACCCTTTGCATTTGGTAACCTATAACCCGGGAAGCGACTTCAATTTCCAGAAGATCAGCAGGGACAATCTGGTGCTTCTTATCAACAACGGGATACATCCCGGGGAAAGTGACGGGATAGACGCTACTATGCTATTGTTCCGCGATCTCGCCCTGGGGCGCATCCGGGCCCCCGAGCACGTGGTGCTGGTAACCATTCCCGTATACAACGTTGGCGGCGCCCTGAACCGGAACAGTTTTACCAGGGTGAACCAGAACGGCCCCAAATCCTATGGGTTCCGGGGCAATGCCCGGAATTATGACCTGAACAGGGATTTCATCAAGATGGATACGCGCAATGCCAGGACCTTCGCCCGTATCTTTCACAGCGTGAACCCCGATGTCTTTGTGGACACCCATGTGAGCAATGGGGCAGATTATCAATACACGCTAACCCATCTATTTACTCAGCCTGACAAGCTGGGAGGGCCTTTGGGCAGCTTCCTGAAAGACGATTTCCTGCCGGAGTTAAAAGACAGCCTTGCCAGCCGGGGCCGCGATATCACCCCGTATGTCAATGTCCACGATCGCCCGCCGGACGATGGCTTCACGCAGTTCCTGGATACACCCCGGTATTCAACCGGCTATGCTGCCCTCTGGAATACCCTGGGGGTGATGGTGGAAACGCATATGCTCAAACCCTATGACGATCGGGTGAAGGCCACTTATGATTTTCTGTACAGCATGATAGAGGTTGCCGACCGGGATAGTGAACAGAGGCGCCAATTGCGCGCGGGAGAACCAAACCTATTTCAGGCAAAAAAGATACTATCCCTTCTCATGGGTTGCAGATTCCACCCAGGTAAGCCCATTGGAATTCAAGGGGTATGAAGCGGATACCATCCCCAGCGATGTGACCGGGTTTCCCCGGTTGAAATATGACCGGGACCGGCCTTTTACCAAGACCATCCCGTACCGGGACCATTTCATTGCGTCTGATTCCGTGGAAATCCCGGCCGCCTACATCGTGAAAAAAAGCTGGGACGCCATTATGGAACCCTGGATCTGAATGGGATCCAATACCGCCGATTCGAAAAAGACACCACCTACCACCATGTCTCCTCCTATCGTATCGGTGCCTATCAAACTTTCCGGGACGCATATGAAGGGCATTATCCGCATTACGGGACGGCTGTTGTACAAACGGTGGATTCTTTGCAGGTACAGGAAGGGGATTACCTGATCCCCACAGACCAGCCCGGGATTCGCTATTTGCTGGAAGTACTGGAACCCGCGGCGGTGGATTCCTTCTTCAACTGGAATTTTTTTGATCCTATCCTGCAACAAAAGGAAGGATTTTCCCCCTATGTTTTCGAGGATTTGGCTTCGGAGTTGCTCAATGAAAATACAGAACTGAGGCAGGCTTTCGACAGTCTTAAGGGAAACAGTCCCTGAATTTGCCCAAGATGCCGGAGCCCAGCTGAACTGGATATACCTGCATTCGCCCTATTACGAGCCCGCCCATCTGCGGTATCCGGTATACCGGGTGCCAGGGCTCGAAAAGGAATCTGCCGGGTCCTAGCCTTCAAACAAAATCCGGATATTGGTATAGGAATTTTCGAGCGCTTCCTTTATTTTTTGCGGACCTTTCCATTTTACTTTAACGATCCCCTCTTTTTTCTCCCCCTTCAGTTTTCCGTCATAGAAGGTCCTCATGGCGTACCAGTGCACCTCCTTTAGTTTGTATTTCCCGTTCCGTTTGAAAATGTGGTAAGTTTTTCGCAGGAAGTTCTCAATGAAAAGATCCTTCACTCCGGTTTCCTCCATTACTTCCCTGATGGCGCATTCTTCCAGGGTTTCCCCTTTATCGAGTTTGCCCTTTGGCAGGTCCCATTTGTCGTTCCTGTAAATAAACAGCACCTTCCCTACCTTGTTGGTCACAATGCCACCGGCAGCGACCACCAGGGGTATTTTTTTCGTAAATTTTTTGAGGATTTCCTCGTTGTTAGGATGGTAGATGAAAGCTTCTTCCAGTTTATTTTTCATCAGGGCGTTAATGGCTTCCTGGATTGCCCTGGTTTCAGTAAAAAATAGTTCCCGTTAACCGTTTCCGAGAGACGATTGGTTAAGATAAGCGGGGAATCATTTACAAAAACTTTATACATTTACGCCATGGTTTTGGACAAAGATACCGCCCTGAAAACAGCCGAACTGTTGTTGCAAATTAATGCAATTAAGTTGAAACCAGAAAATCCCTTTACCTGGGCTTCCGGATGGAAATCACCGATTTACTGCGACAACCGGATTATCTTGTCTCACCCGGTAATCCGCAATTATATACGGGAAGCAATGGGCAGGCAGATCGAAACCCTTTACGGGAAGCCTGATATGATCGTCGGGGTGGCCACAGGGGCTATCGGAATCGGGATGCTCGTGGCCGAACGCATGGGCCTGCCTTTTTTGTATGTGCGGCCGGAGGCCAAGAATCCACGGACGCCAAAACCAGATAGAAGGGCAGTGGCAGGAAGGCCAGACGGCCGTGGTAGTCGAAGACCTGATCAGTACGGGCAAAAGTAGCCTGAATGCCGTGGATGCCCTGGTCCAAAGCGGAATCCGGGTAAAAGGGATGATTGCCATCTTTACCTATGGGTTTGATGTTGCGAGGAAGGCCTTCGAAAAAAAGCAGGTGGAAGTGCACACCTTAAGCGATTACGAACACCTGATCGAGCAGGCCTCCGAAACTAATTACATACGTGAAGAACAATTAAAAACGCTGCTGGAGTGGCGAAACAATCCCTCCGGGTGGCGCCCCTGATCCCATGCATATCGAATCACCCAAAAAACGAGTCCTTAAAAGCGAGAAAGAGGTGTTTGCCTTCCTGGCCGACCCCGCCAATTTCGAGAAGCTGATGCCCGATACCATCGAGAAGTTCCGGCTCCTGGACCCGGATACCTTCCTCTTCTCCCTCAGGGGGATGCCGGAGATCGTGCTGAAAAAAAAGAAGGAACATCCTCACAGCCAGGTGGTATATGGGGCCGCAAGCGACAAATTGCCATTTACCCTTTCCGCGCAGATCAGGGCGTTATCTGAACAGGAAACCGAAGTCACACTTAACTTCGAGGGCGCCTTTAATGCCATGATGGCCATGATGGTCAAGGCCCCAATCACCAATTTCCTGAATACGCTTTCCGAAAATCTCGGCAAAATCTGAAAACGATGCCCGTGCAGGCTGCGACTATTAGTAAGCCTCCTCAGTAGAGCAGCTGCACTTCTTTCATATCGAAGCTCACCTCTTCATCGTTTTCCAGTTCCACCCGGAGTTTCCCTTCGTCTGAAACCCCGCGGATGAATCCCATAAAAAGGGTACCATCCTCCTTCCTGAAAGCAGACGGCTTATCTTTGCGGAATAGGTGGCTCTCGTAATCGTTTCTGATTTCCTCTGCCGACCGGGTTTCCAAAAGGCTGAAGGAATGCTGCAGATGGGTGAGAATCCCCTGGAGCACGACTTCCAGCTCGAAGGCCCTCCCCATGATTCCTTTCAGGGAGGAGACCTGTTCCAGCGGGCCGAAGTCTGTCTGGTTCACGTTAAGGCCAATCCCGATGACGGACGCTTGCACCCGCTGCCCGGAGGTCATATTTTCAATGAGGATACCGCAGATCTTGTTGGGGCCTGACAGAATGTCGTTAGGCCATTTCACATGCAAATCCGGAATTAAAAACTGGTTGAGGGCTTTATAAACTCCCAGCGAACTCAGCATGGTGATACCGAATTGGTTCCGGGCATAAAGATTTTTATGTTTTTTTAAGATACTGAATGTCAGGTTTTTGCCGGGCTCTGAAAGCCATCGGGTACCCATCTGCCCGCGCCCCGCGTATTGGTTTTGGGCCAACACCACAGTAAAATCGGCGGTCTCTTTCTGAAGCATCATTTTCTTAAGGTATGCGTTCGTGGAATCCGTGGCATCAACTTTGATCAATTGCATGTGTCGGAGGCTGTTGGCAAACTTCAATGTTATGTTAAAAACAATAGCTAAGAAAACAAAAAAATAATAACTTTGTAAAAACTAAAACTTTTGAATGCAGAAAAGGGAAACTAGCGCAGATGAGTTAATTGCCTTGATATTAGACGGAATAGAAGAAGTTAAAGGACAGGACATAAATTTACTAGATCTCCGAGAAATTGAGAATACCGTTTGTGACTACTTTTTGATATGCAATGGTACTTCCAATACCCACGTAAACGCCATCGTAAATTCCATCCGAAAAACAGTTAGCAAAGCAACAAAAGACAAACCCTGGCATGTGGAAGGTTCCGAGAATGCGGAATGGGTGCTGCTCGACTATGTCAATATAGTCGTCCACGTCTTCCAGAAACATATCAGGGAATTTTATGATATTGAAGGACTTTGGGGCGATGCCAAGGTTACCATGGTGGAAAGCAGCTTTAAACAGTAACAGAAAACAATGGCAAAAGACAATAAAACACCCCCGAAAAAACCGAGGTTCAGCTCCTGGTGGATCTACGGCCTGATTGCCGTCCTCCTGATAGGATTCCAGTTCTTCGGCAGCGGGAACCTGTCCTCCACCAAGAAAACCACCACCTCAGAGCTGCAGGAATATCTTCGAAACGGCGATATCAAAAAGATCCTGATCATTACCAATACCCGGCAGGCAAAGGTTTTTCTTACCGATGAGGCCCTGAAAAAGGACGTCCATAAAGACGTGGCAGACAAACCCCTTTTTCCAACTACCGGGAGCGGTGCCACAATACGTGCTGGATTATGGCGACCTGCAGAATTTTGAGAATGACATCAAGAAAATAAAGCAGGAAAATAACCTGGACACCATAGTCGATTACGATACAGAATCGAATGTGTTCATGGAGCTTTCTGCTGACCATTCTCCCTTTTGTACTGATCATCGGGATCTGGATTTACCTGATGCGGCGCATGTCCGGCGGAGGCCGGCGGAGGCGCCGGGGGGCAGATCTTCAATATCGGGAAATCCAAGGCCAAGTTATTTGATGAAAAAACGGACACCCGAACCTCTTTTAAGGATGTGGCCGGGTCTGGAAGGTGCCAAGGAGGAAGTGGAAGAAATCGTAGAATTCTTGAAGAACCCGGATAAATACACTTCCCTGGGGGGTAAGATCCCCAAAGGCGCATTGCTGGTGGGCCCACCAGGGACAGGGAAGACCCTGCTGGCCAAAGCCGTGGCGGGGGAAGCCAAAGTTCCCTTTTTCTCCCTCTCCGGTTCAGATTTTGTGGAGATGTTCGTGGGGGTAGGGGCCTCAAGGGTCCGCGACCTTTTCAAGCAGGCGAAGGACAAATCCCCGGCCATCATTTTCATTGATGAGATCGACGCGATTGGAAGGGCGAGGGGAAAAAACAATTTTACTGGCTCCAACGACGAAAGGGAAAATACCCTGAACCAATTGCTTACCGAAATGGATGGTTTCGGCACCAATACCAATGTAATCGTCCTGGCAGCCACCAACCGGGCCGATGTTCTGGACAAAGCCCTGATGCGGGCCGGACGATTTGACAGGCAGATCTATGTAGACCTGCCCGACATCAGGGAACGCAAGGAAATTTTCGAGGTCCACCTCCGCCCTATAAAACGGCAGAAACGCTGGATCTGGAATTTTTGGCCCGGCAAACCCCTGGATTTTCCGGGGCCGACATCGCCAATGTATGCAACGAGGCCGCCCTGATCGCCGCCCGAAAAGAAAAGAAAGCGGTAAACAAGCAGGATTTCCTGGATGCGGTTGACCGGATCGTAGGAGGGCTCGAGAAAAAAAACAAGATCATCACCCCGGAAGAGAAAAAAACCATTGCATACCATGAAGCCGGCCATGCTACGGTGAGTTGGATGCTGGAACATGCAGCACCCCTCGTGAAGGTAACCATCGTACCAAGGGGGCAATCCCTGGGTTCTGCCTGGTACCTGCCGGAAGAACGACTGATCGTTCGGCCGGAACAGATGCTGGATGAAATGTGTGCCACTATGGGGGGCAGGGCCGCAGAGAAAGTTATCTTCGATAAAATTTCCACCGGGGCGCTAAGCGACCTGGAAAAAGTAACCAAGCAGGCACGCGCGATGGTAACTATTTACGGCCTGAACGAAGACATCGGGAACCTGACCTATTACGATTCTTCCGGACAGATCAGAATATGGTTTTACCAAGCCCTACAGTGAAGACACGGCGCAAAAAATAGATGAGGAAATCTCCAAGATCATCGAGGAACAATATGCCCGTGCCATACAGGTTTTAAAGGAAAACAAGGATAAACTCACTGAATTGGCGGAAAGTTTGTTGGATAAAGAGGTTATCTTCAAGGAAGACCTGGAAAAAATCTTTGGGAAACGACCGTTCGACAAAGAATTCGATGAAAAGGAACAGGAAGAAGTAGCCACTGAAAAATTGGCACCCTGAAGAAACGGCCAAAGAAAATAAATGATAATTTAGCACCAGGTCCTGCCTGAGGGACATTTTTGAAGCAACGCGTACAAATGGGTCTTTTTGACAAATTATTTGGTGGCGGCAAAAAAAAGGTTTCCAAGGAAACCGTGGAAACCCGCGGGGTCCACATGCCCGATCTGAACATTCCGGTAGATGAAAAGTTCACCATACACTTCAAAAAGAATGGCGGCAAATTCCTGTATTGCGACTCCTTCCGGGAAGTCTCCGAAGCGCTGAAAAATATCGTGGCGGAAAATGGCTGGGAAGATCACCCTTCTTTGTCATGAACCCACAGCTGGAGCAGAAATTCTCCAAGGAAGCCCTCACCTTTACGGATAGTGCCAAACACAGTGATGTCTTCTTCACAACCTGCGAACACCTTATCGCCCAAAATGGGTCCATCCTGGTTTGTTCAAACCAGCTCAAGGAAAAGAAGCTGAGCGAATTACCCGATAATGTGATTGTTTTTGCCACTACCAGCCAGCTGGTGGAAACCATAGGCGAAGGGTTGAAACGCATCAAAAAGAAATACAAGAAAGGGATCCCGGCCAACATCACCACCATCAAACACTTCCAGCCCACATACAGAAAATTCGAACGATTTCCTCACCTACGGAAGCAGCTCCAAACACCTGTACCTCTTACTACTGGAAGACCTGTAACATGAGAGAAATCTTTAGGCGATTGATCACCGGAGCTATTTATGTAATCCTGCTCCTGTCTGCCGTATTCCTTAGTTCAGATGCCTTCGATTTTTTGTTTATGGTATTCGGGCTAGCCTGCCTGTACGAGTACAAGCGCCTTACCCGCCTGAAGGGATATTATGTTTTTCTGGCCTACCTGGGGCTTTGGTGGGGATACATCCACCTCATCCGGGACAGTGGCTCGTCAATTTACTCATGGTGATTACCGTAACGGTAAACCTTTTCATGCTGTACTACCTTTTCTCAGGAAAACAGAAGCTGCGGAATTCACTCTTAAAATTCGTGATCGGGCTCTTCTATATTGGTGGGGGCTGTATTTTCCTGACCATGATCCCCTATAAAAACGATGTTTTTGCCAAGTACCTGATCATTGGTATCTTTATACTGATCTGGGTAAACGATTCCTTTGCCTACCTGGTAGGCAAAACCGTTGGGAAACATCGGCTTTACCCGGCCATATCCCCAAAAAAGACCATTGAGGGCGCCCTGGGGGGCATGGTTTTCAGTCTGGGCACTGCATACCTGTTATCGGGCCTGGAACCTATTTTAAATACGGTACAATGGCTGGTTTTGGCGCTGGTCATCATCGTATCGGGAACGCTTGGTGATCTGGTGGAATCCAAGCTCAAACGAGAGGCCGGCGTAAAAGACAGCGGGGCCATCCTTCCCGGGCACGGCGGGATGCTGGACAGGCTTGACAGTTTGATCTATGCGGCGCCCTTTGCCTATTTAACATTAAACCTATATTCCCATGTTTCATAAGGAGGGGCAGAAAATAATCCTGATTACGTTCTTCCTGGTGGCCTTCACGGTTTTACTGGCCCATTTGTATATAGAACGCGACTGGATCCGCATGAGTTTCCAAATTGGCGCCCTCCTGCTGCTGGTAGCTATCCTGCAGTTTTTCAGGAACCCCAGACGCCTGACCCTGAAGAATTTTGACGAGGTGCTGGCGCCGGCCGACGGCAAAGTAGTGGTTATTGAGGAGGTGGAAGAAAAGGAATACTTCAGGGATAAACGGGTGCAGGTCTCCATCTTCATGTCGCCAATAAACATCCATGTGACGCGTTACCCGGTAAGTGGGCAGGTTAAGTATTCCAAATACCATCCGGGCAAATACAAGCTTGCCTGGCACCCAAAATCAAGCGAGGAGAACGAACGCACCACCGTGGTCATAAGCACGCCTAAGTTCGGCGATATCATGTACCGGCAGATCGCCGGGGCCATGGCCAGGCGAATCGTAAACTATGCGAAAGTTGGGGCCAGCGTACAGCAGGGGGAAGATGCAGGATTTATTAAATTTGGTTCCCGCCTTGATCTGATATTACCTTTGGACTGCTATATCACAGTCAAACTCAATCAAAAGGTTGTAGGAGCCAAAACCTGTGTAGCGGCGGTGGTACCAAAAGATGGAAGAGAATAAACTACATACCGATTTCCTAAGGGCCGTCGCCATAGTAAACGAGTATAAGGCCCCTCTTCCGGCAGACCTGCTCCTGAAGCTTTACGCCTATTACAAAATTGCCAATAAAAACTTCGACCACCCGGGAAGCAAGACCCCGCTGATCAACGCCTTCAAAGCCAACGCCCTCATCCAGGCTAGGAACATAGGACCGGAAGAAGCTATGCGCAATTATATTTCCCTGGTAAGCAAAGAGATACAGAGCATTGGCTAAACGCCTACTCGTAAAGGTCCTTTGGGTCGGCCAGGCAGAGATCCAGGAAAAACCTTCCCATTTTCTCAGTCACTGCCCCGAAGAACCGTTCCCCCTTGTCAGTGTCCGCATATTCCGGGTTCCCGATCCCCGTATCTTCGCTTACCTGGCTCCATCGGCGTTCTGCCCAGGCCCAGCCTTCATTAAGGGCCGGAATCCTGAATTTTTTGGACTTACCCTGCCCCCATTGATCCCGGGATAGCACGAGTTCGGGTTTTAGGTACAACATCAGGCTGGTCTCCATTTCATCCGCATGGTCACCACCTTCCCGAAAGAAATCCGATCGCTCCATGGCCTGGAACCAGTTGCAGAAACTGATAAAAAGATCCGGGTAGCGCAACCCCAGTTCGCGGACCAGCGGCTTAAAATTATTGCCTCCATGACTGTTAAAGATCAGCAATTTGGAAACTCCCTGCCGTTGTAAAGTGGCCGCCACGTCATCCAAAATAGCCAGTTGTGTGGTGGGGTTCAGGTTGATGTCGAGGTATATATCGGCCTGCCCCGTGTTCACCCCGAACGGGATGGCCGGCAGCACGATCACCCGCCCGCCTCTTTCCCAGGCCAGCCGGGCCGACTCCGCAGCCAGCAACTCGGCTTCGAACACATCAGTGGCATATGGCAGGTGGTAATTGTGCGCTTCGGTGGCGCCCCAGGGCAGGACGGCCAGATCAAAGCGCGTATTTTGTAGGTCATTCCAGTTTGTTTCAGCGAGGATATAGGGTCTTATGCCCATAGGTAAATTATTTTAAAACCATTTTATTTGAATCGATTATGCCGCTCTTCCCAATATGAAAAGTATACGCTACCGGCCAGGGTGCCCACCAGGTAAATGACCACCAGGGTACTGGCCCACTGCCAATAGTCATCCAGTCCGAACCAATCGCCTGTAAGGCCGATGAGCAGCAACCCCGCCAGCGACCGGATCCATTCGATCCAGAGGGCATACCGGTGCCGGTCCATCAGGCTGGTCAGGCCGTAAATCGAAGCGAAAATAAAGGCCCCGTAGAGCAACAGGCCGTCAAACCCAATGTCCGCATAATTATAAAACATGAAAAGCACGAGGCCCAGCGTACTGGCCAGCTGGAAAAGCAGGTAGATTTTGAATGCCGAAGAGGCCGGGGTTTGGTACTTTCTGAAATCATAAACGTTCGTAATTCGTGGCTGCGGAAAACGCGCTTTTACATCTTCCGGCCTCCAGCCGGTGGGCATAAACCAGATTCGAAATTTATCGCGGTAGCTGCGGGTCCGCCAGGCATCCTGCATCAGGCGCCATACATGCTGGAAGTTAATATACAGGGGATTCCAGGTGGCGGCCGGTTTGAGGACCCCATACCGGGGCGGTACCCCCGGGAGTTCCTCCTGGAAGGTGCCAAACCAGCGATCCCAGATGCAGAGCACCTGCCCGAGGTTCTTGTCGATATATTCCGGGTTGATGGCGTGGTGAACGCGGTGTTGGGAGGGGGTCACAATGACATACTCCAGCCAGCCCATTTTCCCGATGTGCTGGGTGTGATACCAGAACTGCGCGAAGAGGTGAAGGGGCGCAAGGATGGCGATCACTTCATTCGGTATTCCCAAGAGGGCCGCGGGCAACAGCAGCAGGCCAAAATAGCCGATAAGGTTGGATACCGGCTGCCGCAGGGCGCAGGCCAGGTTAAACTCCTCGCTGCTGTGGTGGATGACATGCTGGTTCCAGAAGAGATTTACCTTATGGCTCAGGCGATGGTTCCAGTACCCGGCAAAATCGATCGCGATAAAGGCCAGGAACCAGACCAGCCAGGTGGGCCGTATGCTCGTAACAGCAAGGGCCTGGAGCAAATATGGGTAGGATACCACCACTAACCCGATGCCCAGGGAATCCTTAACGATATTGGTGATCCCCGAACAAACGCTGCTAACCGTATCCAGTACCTTGTGCTTCTGTTGCCTGCATACATACCCATAGGCGACTTCTGCCAGCAGCAAGACCAGGAAGAAAGGGATGGCATATAAAAGTGCGGTAGCGTAAGACTCCATAAAAAACTGCATCGAAAAGCCCCCTAAAGATACCGTATAATTTTGAAATCCCGCCTCAGGGCGGTCAGGCGCCCTCCTCCCCGGCCCTCAGGATAAACCCCTGCCCATGCACGTTTTCGATCCGGATACTACTATCCTTTTCGAGGTATTTTCGCAAATGGGTAATAAAAACATTAAGGCTTTTCTTGTTGAAGTAGTCATATCGGCCCCAGAGGCTGAGCAGGATATCCTTATGGCTGCATAACTGATCCTTACGGCTGATGAGGAAATGAAGCAGTTCATTTTCCCGGGAGGTAAGATGTATAACCTCCGCGTCTACAGACAATTCCTGATTGCGGCTGTTGAAAGTATAGCGACCCAACTTATACTGGTCCTCGGAGCCGCCTTCCTGTGCCGGGACGCTGATACGGGCCAGCAGGGCCTTGATCCGGACTACCAGTTCCTCCTCATCAATCGGTTTTTTCAGGTAATCCACCGCTCCCAGGGAAAACCCCTTTAAGACATCGATCTTCAGGGATTTGGCTGTCAGGAAAATAAACTGCAGCCGTGGATAGGATTTTTGAAGCTGGGAGGCCAGGGCAAATCCGTCCATCTCGGGCATCATTACATCCAGCACGGCCAGGTCGAAGATCTCGGACGAAAGTTTCTCCAGGGCTTTTTTCCCGTTGGTAACCCAGGTCACGGCCAGGCCTTTCAACTGTAGGTACTCCGTAAGGAGGTACCCCAGGGAGGTGTCGTCCTCCACCAATAATATTTTATGTTCGTTATCCGGCACGTTTCATAGGAATTTTAAGGGTGACCACAGTTCCGCTATTTTTTTTGCTCTCCACGTGAATTTCACTTTTCATAGCATCCATTACCTTTTTTACATAACTCAGCCCAAGCCCATAGCCTTTCACCTTATGCAGATCACCTTCTGTAACGCGGTAATACTTTTCAAAGATACGGTCCCTGTCCTGTTCGGGAATGCCCTGTCCGTTATCGCTGATCATTATGGATAGGGTATTATTATGCCGGGTTGCCTGCAGGCGGATGACCGGGGAATCCGAGTATTTTTTGGCGTTGTCCAACAGGTTGTTGATGGCGTTCTGCAAATGGAATACTTCTGTCTGTATCCAATATTCCCCCTCCTCCAATTGATATGAAAAATCAACCCCCTCCAGGGAAACCAGGGTTTCGAAATCTTCACATAGCTTTTGCAGGTGCGGCCTGAAATCCACCAGGCTCAGATTGAAAACCTTCCGCCTGGATTCCAGGCTTGCCAGCTCAAGTACGCGTTCGATGTGGGCGGACAGGCTTGCGACCTGCTGCCGGATGATCTCCAATACCGGCTTCTGTGCCGGACTGGCATGCTCGGAGAGGATCTTACTGGCCAGGGCTATGGAAAAAACCGGTGTTTTCAGCTCATGCGTCAGGTTGTTTATAAATTCATTGGTATGCATGATCAGGTTTCTTTGCCAGTAATAGGTCCTCAGAACCCAGATGACCACGGCAACAATCCCTGCCAAAAACAAAAGGCTGGGTAAGGTAAGCCCGTTCAACTGGAAAAGGAAATAATTATTGAGGTCCCGGAATTTCAATTCGAGGATCAGCCGGTCGTGCAGCAGTTCCGGCAGATATCCCTGCAAGACCAGGGGAAAGGCAGCAATCCTGTCCTGCTCCCCAAACTTCATAGGAGACTGAAGGTAGTAGGTGGAGTCCCTGGAAAACAATTCATAGGAAAAATCAGTATCAATGCCGTTGTTCACGAGTTTTTCGGTAATAAAATCGTTTAAATAAAAACGAGATGCGTCTGCCACACTATCGATGTCCAGCCTGAAATAGGTGGAGTCCCTTTGCAGGGCCTTGCCCACTAAAAAGGTCAACTGATTTTCGGTGCTGAGGTCTGCCCTGATAGCGTCACTTGCCTTCCCGATATTCCGGTTGAATTGCACCCGGGCCAGATTGAGGCCGATTTCCAGATATCGATACTGCACTATCGCCAACCCGATTACCGATACCACGAAAATGATAATATAGATCGTCCTCTTTTTCAAATGATATCCTAATTACGCAAAAAATAATCCTTTCCGGGGCCGGTTTAAACTTTCCTTAATGCGTTTAACCTTTCGTTAATCTTTTTTACCAAGGCCTTAATCCAACCGCTCAATCAAACCAGCTACATTGCGGCATAGTTTAAATAGTTAAGGTGATTTGTTTTAATAGTTAATTCAATTTGTTAAGTTAGTTTAATTCCAAGGAACAGTAAAAAAGCTAGCCCAGAACGGGCTAGCTTTTTTCTTTTACTTGCCGGAAGTGAATCCCCGGACTTACACTTTCCGCAAGAATACCCGCAGTATTGTTTCTGTACCATTTCTTACAGACTATCTTCCCGAAGTAACCGAAATCGGCCTGTTTTGACCGAAAAGATGGTTTGCCTCCCTAGTTAAATGGCCCGATCATGATATGCGCCCTGTGGGTACCCGGGTCCATCAGCCAGGGCATCCCGGGGGCATAGGGTTTGTCGGGCAGGCCGGTAGACTCTGTTGTGGCAAAGGGGATATAGACCACATAGCGGAATTTTCCATTGTCGAGTTTCCCGCTGGTTTTGTCATAATCCTCATCCTTTCCGTAGTAGACGTAAAGCATGCTCGGGGCTTCGGGCATTTTTAAGGCCCCGGAAGCCACTTCCTGTGCGCGTATTTCACGTTTTTCCCCGGAATCCTTCCCCATGGCCGTCAACTCCCGGCCACGGGCCATAAAGGGTTCCAACGCTTCGGCATAGCAGGCAACACTGATCCCTTCCTGCCTGGGGTCGTCGGCAATGCATACCATATGGCTTCCTTCGCGGAGGACCACCAGGTTTCCCGAAGCATCATAGCCATATACCTTGGCCTGTCCCCGTTCGCTTTCTGAAAGGGGCAGCAAAGCCGTGGTAATCTGTATATCCGGCGGAAGGATTTCCGTTTTTTCCTGGGCAGGCGCGAAAGCCGCTGTCAGGAGGAGGCAAATGGGTATAAATTTTTTCATGTGCAAAAGATTTTACTAAAGATACGCATCCCCCGGCAATTCTTCAACGGAGGGATACGATTCATTTAAGGCTAAAGGGTTGTTCCAGCCCTTCGCTCCGGGCACAGGATCCAGGAAGCTGACTACGTGGCCGGCCATCCCGGACAGGGACAATACATTCCGCATCCTTCGCTTCTTATTGCAGGCTGGACAGGCTTTTTTCGAGGGTCTCAATTTTAGCCTCGGCATCGGCGGCTTTTTTCTGCTCGAGGGCTACCACCTTTTCAGGGGCATTGTTCACAAAACGTTCGTTTGCGAGTTTTTTTCGGACAGAATCCAGGAAACCCCGGGTGTAATCCAGTTCTTCGTGGATTTTTCGGATTTCGGCCTCGATGTCTACCGCCCCGCTTACCGGGATAAAATATTCATTGCTGTTCACCCTGAAGGATAGTGCCCCATCCACCGCGGTTGTCTGTCGCGCTGATGGAAGAAACGTTCGTCAGTTTTTGGATGATCGTATCCCATTCCGTCCGCATCGAGCCTCCACATTGAGTACGTCCTGAGTTCCAGGGTCTCTTTCATCGGGATATTTTTCTCCGTCCGAACGGTACGTATTCCGGCGATAACGGCGGAAGCCTGTTCAAAGCCGTGATCAGCGCCTGATCATAAGGTTCCGGTTGCGGCCAACGGGCCACAATCAGCGCTTCCGAGGGGCTGCGCTCCGCCATATGCTGCCAGATTTCCTCGGTAAGGAAAGGCATGAAAGGATGAAGCAGTTTCAGGTTTTCCTCAAAAAGGGCGATGACCTCCTGCCGGGTTCTGGTATCCACGGCCTCCCTGTACGGGGGCTTTACAATTTCCAGGAGCCAGGAACAAAAATCATCCCAAACGAGTTTGTACGTCGCCATCAGGGCGTCTGAGATGCGATACCTGGAAAAATGCTCCTGGATCTCGGCAAGTGTTTTATGAAAGGTTGCCCGGTACCAGGCGATGCCCAGCCGTGCCGCCTCCGGTTGTGGGCCTTTCCCGGTTTCCCAGCCCTGAACGAGGCGATAGGCGTTCCATATTTTGTTGGCAAAATTCCTGCCTTGTTCGCATAAGGCCTCCTCAAACAGGAGGTCGTTCCCTGCCGCCGAACTAAGCAGCAGCCCAACCCGCACGGCGTCGGCCCCATAGGTTTCGATAAGCCCCAGGGCATCCGGTGAATTGCCGAGGGATTTCGACATTTTCCGGCGCTGCTTATCCCGCACCAGCCCCGTAAAATAAATATTTCGGAAGGGCTTTCCTGGCGGTATTCATATCCCGCCATGATCATCCTCGCCACCCAGAAGAAAATAATGTCCGGAGCCGTGACCAGGTCGCTTGTAGGGTAATAATACCGCATCTCCGGGTTGTCGGGTTCCAGGATGCCCACCAAAAACACTGATCGGCCAGAGCCAGGACGAGAACCAGGTGTCGAGAACGTCCTCATCCTGTTTGAGGTCTTCTTCCTTAAGCTCGGGGCGGCCAGATTTTTCCCGGGCTTTTATGAGGGCGGCTTCCCTGCTTTCGGCAACCGCGAAGTCATCAGGTCCGCCCCCATAATAATACGCTGGGATTCTTTGTCCCCACCAAAGCTGCCGGGAAATATTCCAGTCGCGGATATTTTCCAGCCAGTGCCGGTAGGTATTCACAAATTTTTTGGGGTAGATGCGGATCTCTTTTTTATCCATGACGGCATCCAGGGCCGGTTTGGCCAGTCCTTCCATCCGCAGGAACCACTGTTCCGAAAGCCGGGGTTCGATCACCGCTTGGGTACGTTCGGAAGTGCCAACTTTGGTCAGGTAAGGTTCGGTTTTAACCAGGAACCCTTTTTCCCTGAGTTCACGGGCAATGGCCTCGCGTACCTCAAAGCGGTCCTGGCCCTGATAGTGCAGGCCATATCGCATTGAGTGTCCCGTCGGGATTAAAGATATCGATGGTCTGCAGACCGTGTTTTTCACCCAATCACCCGGTCGTTGGGGTCATGTGCAGGGGTGATTTTCAGGCAGCCCGTACCGAACTCCCGGTCTACATACTCATCCTCAATAATGGGGATTACCCGTCGCAGACGGGAACTATGGCCCGTTTTTCCCTTAGTTGCCTGTAGCGTTCGTCATCAGGATTGATACAGATGGCCGTATCGCCCAGGATGGTTTCCGGGCGGGTAGTGGCTATGGTAACCTTTTCATCGCTACCTTCTATGGGTACGCGATATAATAGAGTACGCCCTGTTTCTCTTCATATATCACTTCCTCATCGGAAAGGGTGGTTTGCGCTTCGGGATCCCAGTTCACCATGCGGTAGCCCCGGTAAATCAAGCCCTTGTTCGAACAGGTCGACAAACACCTTGATGACCGATGCAGACATGTCCTCATCCATGGTAAAGCGGGTCCGATTCCAATCACAGGAACAACCCAGTTTCCAAGTTGCTGCAAGGATCACACCGCCGTATCGGTCGCCATTCCCAGGCCTGTTCCAGGAAAGCCTCACGGGAAATGCTGGATTTGGAAATCCCTTGCTCGCGAGTTGGGCCACTACCTTCGCCTCTGTGGCAATGGAGGCATGGTCTGTACCCGGGACCCAGCAGGCATTCCTGCCCATCAGCCTGGCGCGGCGGATCAAGCACATCCTGCAGGGTATTGTTGAGCATATGGCCCATATGCAGTACCCCGGTAACATTGGGCGGCGGGATAACAATCGTATAGGGCTCCCTGTCGTCTGGTTCAGAATGGAAGTATTTATGTTGAAGCCAGTAGGCATACCATCGGTCTTCTACCTTCTGGGGTTCGTATTTGGACGGGATCTCCATTTTTTCGGTACGGTTTTTGCTTAATCCATATTGGTTCAGGTAATACAGGTACCCCACATTCCTTACTGGGACATGTGAAATCAGGGACATTTTACCACATGGATTAATACGAAACAAAAATAAGTAACGTTAGTAGATAACAAAAGAATTTTGGATGTTCATGCAAAACAGCTACATTTGAAATTCACCCAAAATCAATTTATGATGAAAAAAGCAGTACTATTACTATTTGTAGGCCTACTTGCATTTGCCGTTAAGGCTCAGGAAAAAACGGCTAAAATCGAGTTTAAGTCCGAGACCGTGGATTACGGCGAAATTGCCAAGGGAAGTGACGGGGTTAGGGTATTTGAATTCACCAATACCGGTGATGCCCCACTGATCATTAGCAAGGTAAGTTCCAGCTGTGGGTGTACCATCCCCAAAAAGCCGGAAGATCCTATCATGCCCGGACAAACGGGAGAAATTCAGGTTAAATACGACACTAAAAGGGTGGGTCCCATCCGTAAGGCGATCACCGTGATCTCCAATGCAGATACCCCTACCAAAGTGTTGAAAATCAAAGGTGAAGTGAAAGCAGTAGACGGCAAATAAAATAAGCGCTTACCCTATAAAATCAGAAGAAGTCCCGGCAGTCGTTGCCGGGGCTTTTTTATTTGAATGCACTTCGCAGCACAAAACTGAAAAGCAGGTCCCGGTTATATCGTTCTATGAGCACACGGATCCTTTTTCCTTCCTTTTCATTGAGCATGTGCATGATTTCCTGAAGTTTATACCGGTGAACCCGCTTCCCGTTGACTGCCAGAATGACGTCCCCTTCCTGCAGGCCCGCCTCTTCCGCCGGACTCCCGGCACGGATACCCGAGACGATTATTTCAGGAACAAGGCTCAACCGGGTCCGGTTTTCCATTAGGATCTGTACATCGCCAAAGGACTTTTCATCGTTGTGTACCACCCCCCTCTGGTCGGCAATGCGTTCCGCTATATACCGCACCCCGTTATGCTGCAGTTCAATCCCGCTCATATTGAAATGGAAGGCTCCTTGTAATTTCCATTTTTGGTAAGGGTAACCTCATTATTGGGGTAATTAAATACCACATTGAACCGCCTGAGGATTTCCCCGCCTATACTTCCGTTCCTGCTGCCTACGGCTTTAAGGGAGCTGAAAGACTGCATGTCCGGAAATGCCGCCTTGGCATCTTTAAATGAAAAATCTCCGAAGCGGATGAGGTTTACAATGGTGCGTTTGCCGAATATTTCCCCGCTTAACCCCTTGCCCAGGAAATCATCGTAATTATTTGCAGGCACCTCCAGGCCTTTATCGGCATTGGGAAACAGCCAGACTGCATCGCTGCTACCTGTATCGATCAACAGCCGTACCCCGACGTGCTTATCGTCCATGTACAAGGACATTGCCGTCTATATAGGGTTTGTTATGGTTGATGGTAAGCGGCAGGGTTTGGCTTCTGCGGCCCTCGGGATGCTCATAGCCTCCCGGATCGTAGAATTTAATAAACCGGCGCTTGTAATTTATCTCTACAACGAAATCCCGGAAGAGATCATACCCTATAATCCCGTGTATGGGAACGCCCAGGGTAGGGGAAAAATTCATTTTGCGGTCCATCACCACGAACAGCTGCTGGTCTGTATTCACCATATTCTTCAACCGGAAAGTATTCCCCGCAGATTTCAGGGCCTTAATGGGTTCCCCGTCCCCCAATCCACGGATGGAAATCTCTGTGACATCCTTGAGTTCTATGGAATCCTGGTCGGACAGGTTGAAGAGATAGGTTTGCTGACCCCGGTCCAGGATAAAAGAAAGCCGGGCGCCATTGACTTCCATGGGGATAACAATCAGGTTGTTGATCAATTCGAACCTGACCTTTTCATCGGATTTTCCTTCAGGCAATGCGAATCCCTGTGCGTTTCCCAACATCGGAAAGCATAGAGTAAAGAGGGCAATATATTTAAAAATGGGGCGCAACTTTCTAAATACTAAGCGTTTACTCTCCTAAAGATACGTAAAAAAAACCTGACCCCCTTCACAAATTAACATAATATTTAGGTGGCATATTAATGCGGGTTGCTATTGTTTTGTCCGATAGGATTTCCCATTTTTGTTGAAAATTACACACCTATGCCATCCATCTCCCGGAAAGGGCGGTTAATGCCGGAATCTCCCGATACGAAAGTTAGTCCCGTTTGCGGAAGAGGCCCGGAAAAGGGGGGTGGACGTCATCCACCTCAACATTGGCCAGCCGGATATCAAAACGCCAAAAGCAGCCCTGGACGCCGTTAAAAACAACCATATTGAGGTCCTGGCCTATAGCCGTACCGAGGGAACCGAAACCTACCGTGAAAAATTAACGCGATATTACAAATCGCGGGGGATAACCCTCGGCTCCGGCGACATCGTGGTCACCACGGGGGGGTCTGAAGCGCTGACGTTTGCCATGGGATGCATCGCCGACCCGGATGACGAAATCATCATCCCGGAACCCTTTTATGCCAATTACAATGGTTTTGCCACCCTTCACGGCATCAGGGTGTCCCGGTAGCTTCGGGATTGGACACCAATTTCGCCCTTCCGCCGCTGGCCGATTTTGAGAGCCGTATCACAGCGCAGGACCCGGGCCATCCTGATCTGCAACCCGGGCAACCCTACCGGCTACCTTTACAGCCGGGAGGAAATAGAGCAGCTGGCAGCGCCTGGTTAAAAAGCACGACTTGTTCCTTATAGCCGATGAAGTCTACCGGGAATTCGCATACGACGGGCAATCGCACTATTCCGTCCTGCAGGAGGAAGGTATCGAGGACCAGGTAATTATGGTCGATTCCGTATCCAAGCGGTACAGCATGTGCGGAGCGCGTATTGGCTGCCTGGTCAGTAAAAACCGGGATATCATCCAAACAGCCATCAAATTTGCACAGGCCAGGCTTTCTCCCCCCACTTTTGCGTTACTGGCAAGTGAAGCGGCACTGGATACGCCCCAAAGTTATTTCGATGACGTCATTACCGAGTACGAAGCCCGCAGAAACCTGCTGACGGAGGCGCTCAGCAAGATTGAAGGGGTGAAGGTGGCCAGGCCCCGGGGAGCGTTTTATTGTATGGCAGCCCTCCCGGTAACGGACGCGGAAGATTTTGCCCGATGGCTGCTGAACGATTTCAGTTATGAAGGCGCAACGGTCATGGTAGCCCCTGCAGCGGGGTTTCTATGCCACCGAAGGCCTCGGTCAGCAATGAAGTCCGCATCGCCTATGTCCTGGAAAAAGAGCGGCTGCTCAAAGCGGTTCGCGTACTTGAGGCGGCCCTGAAAACTTATCCCGGCTAGTGGACATCCGGCAAAACATATCACTGAAATCCATCAATACCTTTGGCATAGATGCCAAAGCCCGTTATTTTATTGAGATCCGACAGCGAGGAGGAGCTACGGGATGCCCTCGAATTTAAAGGGTTATCCACCCGATTTTTATCCTTGGGGGCGGCTCAAATATCCTCTTGACGGGCGACCTCGAGGCGCTTGTACTTCACATTGCCATTCGCGGGATCCGCATCATGTGGGAGGCTGCTCCCGGGTAGCTGAGTCCGGGCCATGGCAGGGGAAATCTGGCACCGGCTGGTCCTGTGGACACTGGAACGGGATCTCGGCGGCCTGGAAAACCTGAGCCTGATCCCCGGTAATACGGGGACTGCACCGATCCAGAACATAGGCGCATACGGGGTGGAACTTAAGGATGTCTTTGAAAGCTGCAGGGCGGTGGACGTGACGAACGGGCAACTCAGGACATTCAGCGCCCACGGATTGCGGCTTCGGATACAGGGATTCCTTTTTTAAGCATGAAGGGAAGGGGAAGTACGTGATTACCTCGGTCGATCTGAGGCTCAGTAAAGGCCCGCATCGGAATGAACACAAGCTACGGAGCCATTGGAGCCGAACTGAAGGCTAAGGGCTGCGAAAAACCGGGAATCCGGGATGTGTCGGAGGCCGTGATCGCAATCCGCCGAAGCAAACTACCCGATCCCCGGGAGTCCTGGGGAATAGTGGCAGTTTTTTCAAAAATCCCGGGTCTCCGGGAGCGGATTACCTTCAACTGCAAAAAGCACTTCCCGGAAATCCCAGGGTACAAATTCACGGATACAGACTTTAAAGTACCGGCTGGCTGGCTGATCGAACAATGCGGGTTTAAGGGCAGAGATTCGGAGACGCGGGGGTGCACGGGCAACAGGCGCTGGTTCTGGTAAACTACGGCCATGCCAGTGGCAGGGAATTGTTGGATCTGGCCCGCAGTATTGCCGGAAGCCGTTTCAGCGCAAATTCGGTGATTGCCATCGAACCTGAGGTGAATTTAGTAGGGCCGCCGTGAATGCCCCGTCTTACCAAATGAAAAATAATAACCCCCATGAAAATCACGGGGGTTATACCAAACCAAACTAACCAAAACTTCAAGTGCAATAACCAATTGCACGAAGCGTCTAATTCAAATTGAGTTGTCGTTCGATTAACAATCAATTTCATAAATTAGCGTTACCCTATATACGGTCCGAAATGGGGAATTGGATGCCTTGCACGGACAAAATATTGAATGGAGGAAGAGCTTATGAGCGCACTGCTTGAAAATCATATTGTGGAATTGCTGCGCGAGCGCAATGACAAGGCCATTTCCCTCCTGTACGAACACTATGGGGATACCTTGTATGGAGTCGCCTATAAAGTGGTGCGGGACGGCGAACTGGCACAGGATGTGCTGCAGGAAAGTTTTGTGAAGATCTGGAAGAAATCCGACACCTACGATGCCTCCAAGGCTAAACTTTTTACCTGGCTCTTCCGCATTACCCGCAATACCGCAATAGACAAACTGAGAAGCATCAATACCAAAAGTGAAAAAGAAATCCAAATTGATGTTTCGAACGTATATAACGTAGGCATTCAGAGCACCAGGCCGGAACTTTTGGATGTCCGAGAAAATCTGGACAAGATAGACGACAAGTACCAGATCGTTTTAGACGCGCTGTTTTTCCAGGGCATGACCCAGCAGGAAGCCAGCGATGAACTGGACATTCCGCTTGGTACCATCAAATCCAGATTAAAGATTGGCCTGAGGGAGCTGAAGAAAATATACGGTACCGCCCTGTGCCTGCTATTATGGGCTGGCGGTATATTTTAAAAAACCATACGATGAAAGACAAAATACGCGCATTTCTGGATTCCGACCTGCTGGAACAGTACCTGCTTGGAGACACCACCCTGGAGGAATCCCTGCAGGTGGAACGATATATTGCGATGTATCCCGCAGTTCGGGATACCTACAACGAACTTCAGGAGAATTTGGAGGCTTTTGCCAAATTACACGCCGTTAAGGCACCTGAAGGGCTGAAGACAAAAATCCTGCATACCATAAAAGCTCAGGACTCCGGAAAGCGGAAATTCAGGTGGCTCGCCATCGCCGCCAGCTTTATCGCCTTCCTTTTCGCCGGGGCTTCGTATTTCTTCTGGCATCAGAACAACAACCTGCAACAGGAAAACAGCATTGTAAACAATAAAATCAGGACCCTGGAGGCGGATATGAAACAGCAGCTGGAGGACGTCCGCAACCAGTTCATCGTACTGAATAACCCACAGACGCGAAAATACCTGGTCAATGGCAATAAGAAAGCCAGCGATCTCAAAGCCGTGGCCTATATCAACCCTGTGAAGAAGTTGTCTTATATCAACGTACGCAACCTGCCGAACCTGCCGGAAAACCAATGTTACCAAATGTGGGCCGAGGTCAATGGTAAAATGGTGAACCTGGGAGTGATAGACAAGGCGGACGGCAAGGACAAACTCCATGCCCTCCCTTATTCCGAGGATGCGATAAGCTATATCACCATCGAACCCAAAGGGGGTAATAATACCCCAACGGTTCAGAACATTGTAGCCAACATTCCGTACTAGGTACATGCCTTCCTGGAAATTGAATGCGAACAGCCCCTTGATTGGGGCTTTTATTTTGTATCTTTGCACCAAAGCAAAACCATGAAGCTTCTATTACTTACCATAGGATTATTAGCACTGGCTTTTGCAGGCATTGCCATAAAGATCTGGGCAAAAAAGGACGGTAAATTTGCAGGCACCTGTGCGAGTCAGAACCCCTATCTGAATCAGGAGGGGCAGGCCTGCGGATATTGCGGGAAACTCCCCGAAGAACAGGAATGCAAAAGAGATACGGCACCCAACCTGTCCTGATAACCGCCTGGTCCCTGCCTGGTATTTCCCTATAAACCGAAGGTTTGCAGCAATCGGAAGATAAGACCCTGGAAACGATACAAAAGGCCAAAACGGGCAGCCAAATGGCTTTCAGTACCTTGCTGGATACCTTCTGGAACGAGGTATACGGCTTCCAGCTGATGCGGACCCAGAACGAAAACGACGCCGAGGACATTACCATTCAAACCTTTTCCCGGGCATTCGACAAGCTGGATACATACGACCCCGCTTTTGAATTCAAGACCTGGCTGATCGCCATTTCCAAGAACCTTCATGTAGACCTCATCCGGAAACGCAAAAGGAACGTGCTGGAAAGTTCCGGCAGTGGGAACAACGAGGCAATCAAACACGTCCTGGACGACGCCCCGACGGTGGAAGACCGGCTTATTACCGAACAGGACCTGGCCAGCCTGCTGGGGCATATCAAGTCCCTGAAACCCCATTACCGGGAAGTGATCAACCTGAGGTATTTCAAGGAGCTTTCCTACGCCGAAATTGCCAGGGAATTGGGGGAACCGGTAAACAACGTGAAAGTTAAGCTCTTGCGGGCAAAAAAACTGCTGGCCGAAATCATTGCCTCGCACAGGAAAGACTAAATACCCGATGCCAGATCGCCGAAATTGCAGGGTTGGGATATCTCCCACCCTCTGCCCCTCCTTGTTTACGACGGATTTTTATCCCGCCCTTATGGGGTCACATGCCCCCAACTGCCATCGCTCCGTGTCGAAGAATTAGTTCGTATATTTGTGAAAAATTGCCCTATATGAGCATAGATACCATACAGGAGCCGAAACCCGCCGGGGGGAAACCCAAATGGCTGAGGGTAAAACTGCCCACCGGGAAGAAATACACCCAGCTGCGCGGGCTGGTCGAAAAATATGACCTGCATACCATCTGTACCTCGGGCAGCTGCCCGAATATGGGGGAATGCTGGGGAGAGGGGACCGCCACCTTCATGATCCTGGGCAATATTTGTACCCGCTCCTGCGGCTTTTGTGGGGTGAAAACAGGCAGGCCCGAAACCATAGACTGGAGCGAACCCGAAAAAGTGGCCCGGTCTATAAGGATCATGGGGATACGACATGCCGTGATCACCTCGGTAGACCGGGACGACCTTAAAGATATGGGCTCGATTATCTGGGCGGAAACCGTGAAAGCCATTCGCAGGATGAACCCGGATACGACCCTGGAGACGCTCATCCCCGATTTTCAGGGCATACATACTCATCTCAACCGCATCATCCAGGTAGCCCCGGAGGTGGTTTCCCACAATTTGGAAACCGTGAAAAGGCTTACCAGGGAAGTACGGATACAAGCCCGGTACGAGCGCAGCCTGCAGGTGCTCCGCTATCTGAAGGACCAGGGGGTGAACCGGACAAAATCTGGCATTATGCTCGGCCTGGGAGAACGGGAAGAAGAAGTCCTTCAGGCGATGGAAGACCTGCGTACAGCCGGGGTAGAAGTAATTACCCTGGGCCAGTACCTGCAGCCTTCCAAAAAACACCTGCCCGTGCGGGAGTTCATCCACCCCGAACAATTCGCTCACTACGAACGGATCGGGCTGCAAATGGGTTTCAGGCACGTGGAGAGCGGGGCCCTGGTGCGTTCTTCCTATAAAGCACACAAACACATTCATTAAAAACACGGCAAGGGCCTGGCCTCTGCTTGCCCTCGCGGGGATTTACGGCAATGAAACAGGTACGCATAGGCATCAATGGCTTCGGCAGGATCGGAAGAACGTTTTTCCGGCTGCTTAAATCCCACCCCCACCTGCGGGTGACGGCTATCAACGACCCGGCCGATGCCCCTACCCTCGCCCATCTGCTGAAATACGACAGCATCCACGGGATTTATGCCCACCCCATCACCCAGACCCGGTCGGGTTGGGAACTGGAAGGGCAGGAAATAGCCTTGTTGGGAGAAAGCCATCCAGCTGAGATTCCCTGGGCCGATTACGGGGTGGATATTGTACTGGAAGCCAGCGGGCGTTTCAAGACCAGGGCCATCCTGGAAAACCACCTGAGAAACGGTGCAAAAAAAGTGATCCTCTCTGCACCGCCTGAAGACGAATCCATCAAAATGGTCGTGTACGGGGTGAACCACGATTCTATACGTGCCGATGACCGGCTGTTGTCCAACGCCTCCTGCACCACCAATAATGCCGCACCCATGTTACAGGTAATGCAAAGGCTTTGCGGGATCCGGCAGGCGTATATTACCACCGTGCATTCCTATACCTCCGACCAGAGCCTGCACGACATGCCGCACAGGGACCTCCGGCGGGCGCGGGCGGCGGCCCTTTCAATCATTCCAACCACCACCGGGGCAGCCAAAGCCCTGACCCGTATTTTTCCGGACCTGGCCCGGGTGATAGGCGGCTGCGGGATCCGCGTCCCGGTACCGAACGGATCCCTGACGGATATCACGATGAACGTGGTCCGGGAAACCAGTATTCACGAAATAAATGATACTTTTGAACAGGCTTCGGAACAGGAATTTAAAAACATCCTTTTTTACACGAAAGATCCGATAGTTTCTATCGATATAAACAATAGTTGCTACTCCTGTACGTTTGATTCTCAGATGACTTCGGTGATCGGGGACATGGTAAAGATCGTAGGGTGGTATGACAATGAAATGGGATATAGCAGCAGGATCATTGATGTGATCAACTTTTTGATTAACAAAAACTACATTTGAAGTTCTTGTGGGTACATAAAAAGCGCAAATCCTTTTGCCTGGCATTCCTGATAGCGGCTTTTATGTCTGCCGCCTGGTCACAGGAATCGGAGTCACCGAAGGGCGACATGGAATCCTATTTCCGTGAAATGCGCACCTATAAAAACCAGAACAAGCTCGACCAGGCCCTCGAAGCCCTAGACAAGGCATCTTCAATTGCAGAGGAAAACAAGAACGAAAAGGCCCTGGTAGACTGCTACCATCTGTTCTCCGAATTATACCTGAAACTGGAGAAAAGGGAAACGGCC
Organism: uncultured Flavobacteriaceae bacterium; assembly: GCA_963721045.1. Lineage (GTDB taxonomy): Bacteria > Bacteroidota > Bacteroidia > Flavobacteriales > Flavobacteriaceae > Zeaxanthinibacter. The sequence goes on along the minus strand of CAVRHQ010000025.1, from coordinate 52,229 downwards.
CTGTTTTACTGGGATCGGGCCACTGTTTTGCTGAACAACCTGGAATATCCGCACGGACATGCAGTGCACAAGTATATCGAAGCCATATTCCTCTTTAACAGCGGAAACAATTTTCAGGCGATCTTTATGCTCAATGAGGCCAAACAACTAAGCAACGACCGTAACCTCCTCAACAATATCCTGCTCCTGGAGGCGAACATCTTCATGAGTATTGAGAAATACGAAAGCGCAGCCACGAATTATAACTCCCTGATCGTCAACAACGACGTGTACGAAAGGGAATACCTGATGACGAAAGCCCATCTGGGCCTGGCCCGGATGTATTATGCCCAGGAGAACTACGAGGAGAGCATCAAACACGGCAAAAGCGCTTTACAACTAGCCACGGACAATGACTTCACGGAAGAAGTCTTCGACGCCAATGAACTGCTGGGCAGGGCCTATGAAAAAAGCGGCCGCTACGACCTGTCCCTGATCCACAACAGGAACCTCCTTGAAATCCGGGATTCCATCTTTACAATCGAAAAGGTCCGTACCGAAGCTAAAACAGCCGACAAGATCCAGTTCGATTTTATGAACGAAGAGATCCGCCGGCAGGACGCCCGTATAGAGGACCTGAACGAATCGGCCAGCCGGTCTGAGATTACGGCCATTTTAACTTCTGCTTTCTTAACGATCATTTCCCTTTTGGCCGTATCCCTTTACCGGAACAACCAGATCAAACTCAAAACAAACGACCTGCTGCAAACCAAGAACAAGGAACTGCAATCAGCCCGGGACGCTGCCATCCAGGCCATGGAAGCCAAAACCAACTTTTTGTCTACCGTAAGCCACGAATTACGTACCCCTTTGTACGCCGTCACCGGCCTGACCCACCTGCTGATGGAGGAAGACCCGACCAAGGACCAGCTGGAACACCTGAAGTCCCTTAAGTTCTCCGGGGATTACCTGTTGAACTTTATCAATGACATCCTGCAGATCAACAAGATCGACGCCGATAAACTGGAGCCCCTGAACATTGAATTCAACCTTAAAAAAGTGCTTACGGAGGTGATCAACTCCCTGCAGCAAAGCGCGAAGGCCAATAAGACCAGGATCATCCTGGATTACGACGAGGAGATCCCCTCCAAGCTCCTAAGCGATCCGCTAAAGCTTTCCCAGATCTTTATGAACCTCGTGGGCAACGCCCTGAAGTTTACCAAAAACGGGGAAGTGACCGTAATTGCCAAACTTCGTAAAAAACAGGATGAGGACGTCACGGTTTATTTTGAGGTCCGCGATACCGGAATCGGCATATCCGCCGAACAACAGGAACATATCTTCGATAGTTTCGAACAGGGCTCCATCCAAATCAACCGGGAATACGGTGGAACCGGCCTGGGACTCACCATTGTGAAAAGCCTGTTGGGACTGTTCGATAGCAAGATTCAGCTGGAAAGTACACTGGGCAAGGGCAGCTCCTTTTTCTTTGAGCTGGATTTGAAAAGTAAAGATAGCCGGTTGGAAGATCTTCCATTGGACGTCGTTGAAAAGGAATACGATCTGAATGGCCTCAACCTGCTGGTGGTTGAAGACAACAAGATCAACCAGGTTATTACCAAGAAAATGCTCAACAAGCGGGGTATTTCCTGTGATATTGCGAGCAATGGAACGGAAGCCGTCGAAATGGCCGGAAAAACAACTTATAACGGCATCCTTATGGATATCCACATGCCCGGGATCAGCGGGGTGGAGGCCACTATTCAGATCCGGAAATTCGACAAGGAAACGCCTATCATCGCCTTAACGGCCATCTCCCTGGACGACAGCCTGGAAACCTTCTTTGCCGCAGGTTGCAACGACGTGGTCACCAAGCCTTTCAAACCTGAAGTATTTTATCAGAAGATCGGGGAGAATATACTTGGATCCCAGGATCAATAAACCCGCCTCATAGCGACTCCAATCGTTTTTTAAGCACCTCAAGCCCATTCCCCAGGAATTTGTGCCTGACGCGGATATAGTACAGGTTCTCCGGGGGATCGTCCATGCGGCGGTAATCCTTCTCTGTGGTGAGTACGAGCGGGAGGGAGCTGATACGCCTCATTTCCCGGGATGTGAACCTATGGTGGTCGGGGAATTCCATATGTTCGAAGTCGATCCCGCAGGTTCTGAGGTACTGGAGCAGGGGTGCCGGCCGGGCAATCCCGGTAACCAGGGTCAGCGGTTCACCGGTCAATTTTCCTAGAGTTAGTCCCCCCCTGCCGCCCCTTAATGGGGATCATATGCGAGTGAAGCGAAAATGACCTGCTGGCCGGGCCCGGGGATGAAGTCTGCCTGTGATATTTGCCTGTCCTGCACGGGAGGTCTTCCGGGCATTTGGTCACCACGATCAGGTCGGCCCTCGCGTGCCGAGCGCCTACTGTCCCGTAGCGATCCTGTAGGAAGAAAGAAATCATCCATATATAGATTTCCATACCCTGTAAGGAGAATAGCAGATATCCGGGCGTACCCGACGGTGCTGAAAAGCGTCATCCAGGAGGATGAGGTCTGGTGCCAGCTGTTCTTCCAGACGGATAATACCCCGCCGCCGATCCGCGTCCACGGCCACCGTCAGGCCAGGTAACCTGCGCCTTCAGTTGCAAGGGCTCATCGCCTATTTCCACTGGCGCTGCTGTATTCTAGTGGCCAGGACGAACCCCCGGGTCTTCCTCTTGTATCCCCGGCTCAAACCGCCAGTCATGCCCGGGGCCAACAATTCCACCAAGATTCCACCATAGGCGTTTTGCCGGTTCCGCCAACACTGAGGTTTCCCTACAGTTATGGTGGGGGTTCCAAAAGCTTTGGAACTGAAAAGATCCCCCGATCGTAGCACAGGTTCCGGAAATACACCCCAAACCCGTAGAGCAAGGCGAAGGGAAAGGCCAATTTTCTGAGGAGCTGCATCGGAACGAAAATATAATATTTTATCTTTAGGTCCCTTAATTTACCGCAAATGATCGTAAAAGAAGTCACCACATATGTCGAAGAACTCGCACCACTTGATTATGCCGAGGAATTTGACAATATAGGGCTTCTGGTGGGGCATCCCGAAACTGAGGTGACCGGGATCCTGATAACGCTGGATACCCTTGAATCTGTGGTAGATGAAGCCATCACAAGGGATTGCAACCTCATCATCAGCTTTCACCCCATCCTTTTCGGGGGTTTAAAGAAGCTTACAGGCGCCACCTATGTGGAGCGTGCGGTTATGAAAGCCGTCAAAAACGATATCGCTATTTACGCTACCCATACGGCCCTGGACAATGCCTGGGAAGGCGTTAATGCCAAAATTGCGGAGGTCCTGGGATTAAAGGACAGGCGTATCCTGATCCCCAAAAACGGAGTGCTTCGTAAGCTGACTACCTATGTGCCCGTAGCGGATGCTCCCCGCTTGAAAGAGGAACTTTTCGCAGCCGGGGCAGGACGAATCGGAAACTACAGCCATTGCAGTTTCTCCGTTGAAGGCAGCGGAAGTTTTAAGGCCGGGGAAGGGGCACAACCTTCCAAGGGGAAAAGTTGGTAAAATCCACTATGAACCCGAGGCGCAGTTGCATCTCGTTTATCCGGAAGACCGCGAAAAAGCCGTTTTAAAAGCACTGCTTGAATATCATCCCTATGAGGAGGTCGCCCATGAAATTACCACGCTCAACAACAGCCATCCCTATTTGGGGATGGGCATGCTGGGAAGCCTGGAAACCCATAGGGGAAAGAGATTTCCTTGCCTATGTCAGGGAAAGCATGGAACCACGGTAATCCGGCATTCAAAATTGCTTGGGAAGAAAATCTGGAAGAGTGGCTGTCCTGGGAGGCAGCGGGTCCTTTGCCATCGGGCTGGCGAAAGCTGCGGGAGCCGACGTGCTGATCACCTCCGACCTTAAATACCACCAGTTTTTTGAAGCCGGGGACAGAGATCGTCCTTGATGGACATCGGACACTTTGAATCCGAGCAGTTTACAAAAACCCTACTCCTTGATCATCTTACAAAAAAAATCCCTAATTTTGCAATCTCTTTATCCGAGACTATAACAAATCCCGTCAAGTACTATTATTGAATATGGCAACAAAGACAGAAGCAACGGTGGAAGATAAATTAAGAGCCCTGTACGACCTGCAACTGATTGATTCACGGGTGGATGAGATCCGGAACGTAAGGGGAGAACTCCCGCTGGAAGTGGAAGATCTGGAAGATGAGGTACTTGGGTTAAAGACCAGGATCGATAAGCTGAAAACAGACGTCGAAACGATCAATTACGAGATCACTGCCAAAAAAAACCTGATCGAGGAAGCCAAAACCCTGATCAAGAAATACGCCGAACAACAAAAAAATGTCAGGAACAGCAGGGAATTCAATTCCCTGGCAAAAGAAGTTGAATTCCAGGAACTCGAAATCCAGCTTGCTGAAAAGAATATCAAAGAATTCAAAGTCCAGATTGAGCAGAAAAAAGAGGTGATCACCGAAACCAAAGAACGCCTGGGCAGAACGGGAAACACACCTGAAGCATAAAAAAAGCGAATTGGATGCCATCCTGGCTGAAACCGATAAAGAGGAAAAAGCCCTTTTGGAAAAATCCGAGAAATATCAGGAAGAAATTGAAGAACGGCTGATCAAAGCCTACAAACGGATCCGGAATAACGTAAAGAACGGTTTGGCTGTAGTACCCTATCGAAAGAGGAGCTTCAGGGGGTTCATTTTTCACTATCCCGCCACAGGTACAAGTAGAGATCGCTTCGCGCAAAAAGATCATCACAGACGAACACAGCGGCCGGATCTTGGTTGATCCCGCCCTTGCGGAGGAAGAACAGGAGAAAATGCAAAAACTTTTCGCCAAGATCTGAAACCATCCTGGCGATACTTATTAACCACTCCACGCCGGGGTGGCTTTTTTATATCGTACATTTCGGCGTACCTTGCTAGGAATGAAACCACTAACCATTCTTTCCCTTCTGGCCCTATTGGGCCTTAACATCCTGAATGCCCAGGAATTGAGCGATTTCAGGTGGCAATACCGCATTCTGCTGCTCATGGATCCGGAAGGAAGCCCCAAATGCACACAGCAGTTGCGAAGTATGCAAGAGCATACGCGAGAAATGCAAAAGCGCGATCTGCTGTTATTTATCTACGATGGAAAATCCCTCCTGGATGAACGTAAGAAACGCACCCCCCTGGGCGTAAAAGGAGTACCCTCTCCCACCTTCGAAGGGGTGATCCTCATTGAGAAAGACGGGGGGGTTAAACTCCGCAAGCCCTTTCCGGTAGCACCTGAATATATTTTCGAAAGGATTGACGCCCTGCCCATGCGGGAGACCCTGACACCACACAGACCCTAAGACACGGTTTACTGCCCTTCCAGCAGCCGGAGCATGTTGTTTTCCACTTCCCGGCTGTCCCAGCGTTCCTCAATCTGCGGCATTTTCATAATCTCCTGCATGATCGCTTCCTGCTGTTCGCCCAGGGCCAGTGCCTCAACATACGGACGATCGGAAAAGGTGACGCGCGAATAGGCAGGAATCCATTTATCCGGGTGTTTAGCCGCAAAATGCTTTTCAATTTTTTCTGGAGCAGGAACTCCGGGTCGGCGGTCTTGCTGCTCATCTCGACGAAATTCCGGTAACTCAGCTCGGCGATGGCGTCGGCATTGGGCTTGCGTTCCGCCTGGTAGCGCTGGAAAATGGCTTCCCAATCATCCCCAAGTTCGCCAATCAGCCGATTAAGCACATAAATATCTTCAAATCCGGCATTCATGCCCTGTCCGTAAAACGGCAGGATGGCATGGGCCGAATCCCCTACCAGGGCCACCTTGTCCCAGTATGTCCATGGGTAACACTTCATGGTGACCATCGCGCTGGTCGGGTTTCTGAAAAAATCCTCGGTCAGGTTGCCAATGTCCTGCATCACGGTAGGGAAATATTGGGTAAAGAACCGTTTGGCCTGTTCCCGGTTGATCAGGCCGGCAAAGGAAACCTCTCCCTCGAATGGCAGGAAGAGGGTGCAGGTGAAACTTCCGTCCAGGTTGGGCATGGCGATAAGCATAAATTTCCCCCTGGGCCAGATATGGAAGGAATTCTTATCCAGTTTATGGGTTCCATCCGGTTGGGCAGGGATGGTGAGTTCCTTATACCCCACGTCTATGAAATCCTGTGAATAATCAAAGCGGCTCCTGCGTTGCATTTTGTGGCGGATCCTTGAGAATGCCCCGTCACAGCCAAAAACCATATCGAAGGTATATTCCTTCCATTCGCTCTTCTCGGAAATCCCTGTGTAAAGGGTTGCCCTGGGAAGGTCTATATCCCAGACTTTTTCGTTGAAACGGAATTCGGCACCGGCGGCCTCTGCCAGGTCGATCATTTTCTTGTTGAGTACGCCACGGGAGATAGACCAGATGGCTTCCCCTTCCTTTCCGTATTTCTGGTAATACAGGGGTTGCCCGGGCAGGTGCATGGCGCGTTTGTCCAGCGGGATGGCAATGCGTTTAATCTCCTCTTCCAGGCCAACCGCAGCCAGGGCATTCCAGCCCCGATTGCTCATAGCCAGGTTTATGGATCGACCGGAAAAGGTGATGGTCCTGATATCCGGCCGCCTGTCGAATACCGTAACGCTGTGGCCCAGCCTTTTCAGATAGATGGCCAGGAGGGAACCTACCAGGCCTGAGCCGGCAATGGCAATATTTCTGGGCCTTTGGGTCATGAAGATTCAGGGATTGGTCCGGGTTAAGGGGTAAATGTAATAAAATATCGGGAGCCGGGGCCTAATCTTCCCGGTCCCTGGCCAATGCCATATGGAGGTAAACGTAAAAACAGGGGATTTGCCGACCCCAGAGCCGAAGCGGGAACCTCCGCCTCGCACCGCGGGGTGGCTGGCTCTGAACGAATCCTTACAGGGGACTATCAGTTAACATTTCAATAACACAGGCCTGGCATCCAGGGCCAGTTCCCATCCGTATATATTATGTACAATCCGCTTCGGCGTCTATATATATCAAAGCCCTTCACCCTGGTGTAGGGCTTTCCCTTTTGAGGTCGTGATTTGACCAATAGAGTTCGCTTTTCCGCCGGGTTTCATCGTAATTTAGTATCAAGACTAATACTTAAATTCTATGAGAGACATTATTTCACTCATCGTGGTTATCCTTATTATCGGCTGGTTGGTCGGATATTTCGGATTCGGGGATGCGGTAGGCAGTTTTATCCATATCCTGCTCGTACTGGCCGTTATCGGAATCCTCTACCGCCTGGCCACCGGCCGGAGGCCATAGGTAAAAAAAGGCCGGTTATTTTCCCCGGCCTTTCCATGTTCGTATACTATAGCAGTAAGCTTATTCCAGGATTCCGTCGACAATCCCGTATTCCACGGATTCTTCGGCCCCCATCCAATAATCGCGGTTAAAATCCTTCATGATCTTCTCAACCGGTTGTCCCGTATTGTCTGAGAGGATACGGGCACCGATTTCCTTGGTCTTGATGATTTCCTTCGCCTGGATCTCAATATTGGAAGCCTGGCCCCTGGCCCCTCCGCTGGGTTGATGGATCATCACCCGGGCATGGGGTTGGATAAACCGCCTTCCCTTCTTCCCGGCCGAGAGCAGAATGGAACCCATAGATGCCGCCAGGCCGGTACAAATGGTACTTACCGGGCTTTTCAGGGATGTGATCGTATCGTATATGGAAAATCCTGAGGTTACATAGCCCCCGGGGCTGTTGATAAACAATTGTATTTCCTTGTTGTTAAGCATATCCAGGTACAGCAACCGATCGATGACGTGCTTGGCCGATTTGTCGTCTACCGCACCCCATAGGAAAACCTTGCGTTCGTCCAAGAGTTTCTGATCAATGGCTTCCTGTACTTTATTACTTTTTTTAGCGCTCATTTCCTGTTTTTGGTTAAAGGCCAAAATTAATCAATTTATCGGGAATTCTATCCCTGTGAAAAATCAGGCTTCCTGCTTTTTTATGGCTATATTTGAGAAAACATCACCCATGAGAACTCTTTACATCTGCCTTTTCACGCTGCTGATGGTAATTTACCTCCTGTAAGAACGGGCAAAAATCTGAAGCCGCCGCCCCTCAAAACACCTCCGATGACATCCTGAAACAAGTGGCCATGGCTAGTGGTTATGACCACTGGAATGAGGTGAAGGAACTTCGGTTCACATTTAACGTAGACCGGGATACTTCCCACTTTCGAGCGCAGCTGGATATGGAAACCCGGCGAGAAGGAAGTGACCTATATGTCTGAAGAGGATACGGTAACCTACAACCAGCAGGAAATGGACAGCACCCTAAGGAAGATCGACGCATCTTTTATAAACGATAAATTCTGGTTCCTGGTACCATACCAGCTCATGTGGGACCAGAAAAGCTTCACCTATGACGTCGAGCCCGGAACCCCCTCGCCTATTCAGGGGACCCCCATGAAAAAACTGACAATCGTTTATGGGGATGACGGCGGTTATACCCCTGGTGATGCTTATGATCTCTATCTGGACGATAATAATATGATACGGGAATGGACCTTCAGAAGGGGCAATAAACCTGCCCCGGGTTCGAATGCCAGCTGGGAAGGATATAAATCTTTCGATGGCCTGCAGTTGGCAACCATGCACCAGATGGGAGGCGGCGCCAAATTATATTTTACCGGGATCGCGGTCAATCCCTGAATTAAATATTAGGAAGCCGCCCTTCGATTTTTGCCTTGCAGGTATAAAGCCGCGAACAAAACAATCCCCGCCGAGATCAGCAGGCTTACAAAACTAAGCTTCAGGGAGGCGCTTTCCGCAAGAAATCCCAGTACAGGTGGTGCCAGCAGGAAACCGGAATAGCCGGTACCCGCAATGAAAGCAACACCCCTGGACGACTCCACGCCTTTGATATTCCCGCCAATCCGGAATAATTCAGGGATAATTACGGAAAATCCCAGCCCGATCAGCGCAAAACCGGTTATCGCCAATACGGTAGAAACGGCCAGGACGGAAATATAGCCCAGGATGGCGATACAGATCCCCAGGATGACAATCCGCACCGATCCGATCCGGGCGCTGATGCTATCGCCCATAAAACGGCCCAGGGTCATGCTGGCAGAAAATGCCAGGAATCCCGAGCCGAGCAGGAATTCAGGTGCCAGGCTGACTTCCTGCAGGTACAATGCGCTCCAGTCGACCATTGCCCCTTCGCTCCCCATAACGATGAACGATACGATCCCCAGCACCAGCAACGGGCGGAACAACTTAAAGCTGAAGGGTTCCTTTTCTATCGGGGCCGCGGTAATATGCAGATAGCACTTGCGGAAGCGCAGGTTGACCAGGAAGACCAGCAGCACCACCAAAAACATATGCAGCCCGGGATTGCCCAAAACCGGGATCAGGAAACTTCCCAGGCCGGCAAGTACGCCCCCCAGGCTGAAAAACCCGTGAGCGGCAGCCATAAAATTCTTTTTGTCCTCTTTTTCAATTTCGGTAACCAGGGTATTCATGGATATGTCCGTAAACCCATTGCTCAGGCCAAAGAGGAAGAGCGAACCCATCAGAGTGTAATAATCGGGGGAAAGTAAAGGCAACATGGCAAACACACTGCTCAGGATCACCCCATACCAGGTTGCCCGGCCCACCCCTAGCCGGTTGATGATCCCGGATGCGAGCGGGAAGACCGTAAAAACGCCAAGTGACAGAAAAAAAATCGCAATGCCCAGACTGGCCTTGTCAATCTCCAATTTTTCCTTCACCGCGGGGATATATATGGCCCAGGTCCCGAACCAGATATTCAGGCTGGCAAAAACCCATGCCGGTGCGAAATAACGCGGTCGGGAAAGAATAAGTCGCAATGACTGCATACGGTTGGTTGGTGGCGGGCCATGGAGCCCTAAAGGGGCAAATATAGCGTACCGTAAACAGACTTTGTGACCCTTAGGTGGATTTTTCCAGGATACCCTGTTTAAGGTACTGCCCAAACCGGTACATGTCAGCAAACCTGCTGTAAAAGGGCGCAGGGGCCAGGCGAATCACATTGGGCTCCCGCCAGTCGGCTATCACCCCCTTTTTCAAGAGATGATCGAACAATGCCCTGCCTTCATCGTGCAGGTAAACCGATAGCTGGCATCCCCTGTCCTCCGGCGTAATGATCTCGAACCGACTGCCGGCTTCCCGGGCTATTTCCCTAAGCACGAATTCCAGATAGGCCGTGAGGGCGGTGCGCTTGGTTACCAGTGCCTGCATGCCCACTTCGTCAAAAAGTTCGAGGGAGGCCAGGTAAGGCGCCAGGGCCAAAACAGGTGGATTGCTCAATTGCCAGGCATCGGCTGTGGGGATGGGATCAAACTCCGGGCCCATCAGGAAACGGGTTTCCTTCTTACTTCCCCACCACCCTTCAAAACGAGGAATATCGGTTTTTCCCAGGTGCTTTTCATGAATGAAAACGCCAGAGGCATTTCCAGGGCCGCTGTTCATATATTTATAACTGCACCAGGCCGCAAAATCCACCTGCCAGTCGTGCAATTCCAACAAAACATTTCCCGCCGCATGTGCCAGGTCCCAGCCCACCGCGGCCCCGGCTGCTTTCCCCGCAGCGGTAATGGCCTTCATGTCAAAAACCTGCCCGTTATAGTAGTTTACACCTCCGAGGAAGACCAAAGCCAGGCTATCCCCTGCCTTATGGACGGCAGACAATATATCCTCCGTACGCCATGTGTGCTCGCCCGGTCTTTTTTTCACTTCAATCAGAGCCTCATCAGGAGACAGTCCATGTAACCGGAGCTGGCTTTTCAGCATATACTGGTCTGAAGGAAAGGCTTTTTCTTCGCACAGGATGCGGAATTTTTTCCGGGTGGGCCGGAAGAACGACACCAACAGCAAATGAAGGTTCACTGTAAGCGTATTCATCACGGTGATTTCCTCCGGCTTTGCCCCTACCACCCTCGACAACGGCGCTGCTAGCCGCTCGTGATAATCCCACCAGGGTTTGTCCCCATGGAAATGGCCTTCAACGGCCCGTTCCCTCCAGGCGGTCATGATTTCCTCCACATAGGCTGCCGAGCGCCGGGGTTGAAGGCCTAGGGAATTCCCCGCAAAGTAGATTACCTCCTCGCCGCTGACCCGTGGGAAATGAAACGCCTCCCGATAGGAGTTCAGGGGATCATGCCGGTCCAATTCCAGGGCGTATTCCAGGGAATTATTAAAATCCATCTGCATATTTTGATCAAAAATACAATAAGATATGAAACTTGGAACCGGGGAGATTCAAAGGGGATCCTTCATCCGCATTTCCAGAATATGCTTGCTGAATCCTGCTTTTTCATAAGCCCGCATAGCCGGGGTATTGGTGTCGTAGACCGTCAGTCGAAGCTCTTGCAGTCCGCGGGAGCGTGCCCATCCCCTAAGGGCTTCAATGATCATTCGGTTAACGCCTTGCCCCCGGTATTCCGGAACCGTGTACATAAAGCCCAGGTAGGCATAGTATTCGTGGTCCAGGTAGGGCCGTGCCCTTCTGGCCCTTGCATATCCCGAACCCACGAGCTTGCCATTTTGTTCGGCAACCACCAGCCCGATTTCGGGGTCGCCTATCCACTCTTCCAGCGGGTAGTAATGCAGTTTTCCCTCCCGGATGGTAGGGTCCATAGGCCTTTCGGCCGTTATGAGTTCCTGTTCAAACAAAAGGAGCTCCTCCAGGTCGTCGGGAGTTGCCTCCCGGATGATGATCGCGTCCATGCTGCTCTTGATGCTCTGCCTCAGATGGCTTTAAATACGTAATTTTATAAAAATTGAAGATATGCATTTTCTGGATTCCAAACTGGAAGAATACCTCCTTGCCCACTCGGAGGAAGAGCCGGCACTGCTGCAGGAACTAGAGCGGGAAACCCACCTGAAAGTCTTGCAGCCCAGGATGCTTTCGGGCCACTACCAGGGGCGGATTCTCAGCCTTCTCTCCAAAATCCAACGGCCCGGGTACATCCTGGAAATCGGCACCTATACCGGGTATTCGGCACTTTGCCTGGCGGAGGGTCTGGCAGCAGGCGGTGAATTACACACGGTAGACAACAATGAGGAATTATTTGACATGCAACGAAAATATTTTGAGCGTTCGCCTTATGGGGGCGCTATTATCCAGCATTGCGGGGATGCCCTGGAATTGGTCCCGGCTATCGACCGGACATTCGACCTGGTTTTCATCGATGCGGAAAAGAAGGAATATATAAAATACCTGGACCTGGTCCTCCCCAAACTCCGGCCGGGCAGTATCATCCTGTCGGATAATGTCCTTTGGTCGGGAAAAGTTCTGGAGCCCCTGGAGGAAGGAGACCAGTCTACGGCCATTTTATTGGAATACAACCGCCGCCTGCGGGAGGACGAACGCCTGGAAACCGTCATCCTGCCTATCCGGGATGGCCTGACGCTGAGTCGCGTACGATAAAGCGGTTATAGCCATGGTAGAACAAGTAGGCGGAGACCAGCCCTACCGCAGCCCCCGCCATTATATCGCTCGGGTAGTGAACCCCCACGTAAATCCTGCTGAAAGAAAACAGGACAGGCCAGAGATAAAACAACCAGGCCCATCTTAATTGGCGGTGCAGGAAGAGCACCACCAGGGTGGTGACGGAGAAAGAACTGGCCGCATGGCCTGAAATAAAACTATAGTCCGTCGGGCTCCTGAGGATACGGATGAGCATATTGATGGCGTGGTCGTTATTGGGACGCAGCCTCCCGAAGTAATTCTTGGTCAGGTAGGTAGCCAACCAGGATAAAACAGGAAAGCGCGACTACCGTGAGTGATTTAAGCGCCGCCTCCTTCTTCGGAAATTTCAGGAAGAAAAGGATCAGGAACAGCAGAAATAGCGGAATCCAGGTGACCGTGTCCGTAACGGTCTCCCAGAAGGCATCAAATCGTTCGATGCCCAGATGATTCAAATAAATGAAGGTTTGCCTGTCCCACTCCAGAAGGCGTTGCAGCATGGGAACCTTTAGTTTCGTTTGATCGTACCGCTGACCTCGTCGACGTTTTTCTTAACCTCGTTCAGCTCTTTCTTGATATCTTCTGTAAAACTCGTATCGATGCCCTGTTTCTCAGCACTTTTTTGGATTTCCTTCTTGATATCCTCCGTGGCATCTTTCAATTGACGCATGCCCTTGCCCAGCCCCCTGGCTATTTCGGGAAGTTTGTCGGCCCCGAAAACCATGACGGCAATGAACATGATAAAGAAGATCTCGGCTCCGCTGATAAATAGTACGATCATTGAATACATGACACAAATATAGTGAAGTTTGGATCAAAAAAAACCTGCCGGTACAGGAAAGCCAGCAGGTCTGTCATAATTTTTACAGGACTCCTGCCCTACTTCCCTTTCAGGTGTTCCTTAAACTGTTCGAAGTCCGATTTTTGAGGTTTTTTCGGCCAGGAATTATTGCTGACGTCAATATCTGCCGTTTCGGCTTTGGGATCCACCATAATACCCGTCAATTCCTTCTGTGTCGCGATGATCCGCTTTACCTCCTCGTCATTCCTCCTCCAGATCTCAGGAGGGTAGGTCACATCCTCCTTGGTCCCGTCGGCATAGGTATACTCCACTATCAACGGCATCGGAATCCCTCCCGGTTTGTCAAAGGTAATTTCGTAAAAATAGCGGGGGTCTTTCACCGCAGCCCGTTCGGCAGGGCTCATGTGGTCCATCATGTAGGCATTCAGCGTTTGCGACCGCTCGGAAGGTTTCTTGCCTTTTAAATCCTCATCGGGTTCGTTGCTATCTTCATCAGCCAGGTACACCAGGGGAGCCAAATCGCTTTCGCTGATGTTATGGGCTGCCATGTATTCCTTCATCTTGGCAGTTGGTTTATCGCTTACATAATATTTCTTAACATCCTTCACCCCTATATCCACGTAATCCGTGGTATAGAACCAACTCCTCCAGAACCAGTCGAGATCCACAGCCGAGGCGTCTTCCATTGTACGGAAGAAATCTTCGGGGGTAGGGTGTTTGAACTCCCATCGGCGGGCATAGGTCTTAAAGGCATAGTCAAACAATTCCCTGCCCATTACCGTTTCACGCAGGATATTCAGGGCCGTGGCGGGCTTACCATAGGCATTGGGGCCCAATTGGTACACGTTCTCCGGATTGGACATGATCGGTGCCATGTTACTCTGGTCACCAGCTCATGTAAGGGACAATGTCTGATGGCACCCCCCTTCTGGAAGGGTAGTGGCTGTTAGGGGCAATGATATCCGGGTATTTCTCCCCGAATTCCTGCTCGGCCATGTACTGCATAAAAGTATTCATCCCTTCATCCATCCAGCCCCACTGCCGCTCATCGGAGTTTACGATCATCGGGAAAAAGTTATGTCCTACTTCGTGGGTAATCACGCTGATCATCCCGAACTTAACCCTCTCGCGAATACGTACCGTCTTCATTCGGACGGCCGTAATTCCAACAGATCATGGGGTATTCCATCCCCTGGTTTTTGGCATGTACGGAAATGGCTTTGTGGTAAGGGTAATCGAAGGTGTGGGAAGAATAGGATTTTAGGGTATTGACCACTGTTTTGGTAGAAAGTTCTTCCCAGAGCGGATTTCCTTCCTTGGGATACAGTGAAACGGCCATCACATCTTTTCCGCCCATTTTTACAGCCTGCATATCCCAGATAAATTTCCTGGAACTGGCAAAGGCATAATCCCTTACGTTCTCCGCCCTGAACTTCCAGGTTTTCGTCTTTGTCCGAAAACCCTTTTTCGGCAGCTTCGGCCTCCTCCTGGGTTACGATCAGCACAGGTTTGTCATAGGAGTTTTTTGCCTGCTCATACCGGCGCATCATCTCCGGGGTAATACTTCCTTGCCGGTTCAGAAGCCGGCCGGTTCCGTCGAGGATATGGTCTGCCGGCACGGTAATGCTCACATCATAATTCCCGAAGGGCAGGGCAAACTCCCCGCTTCCCCAGAACTGGTGGTTCTGCCAGCCTTCCACATCGCTGTATACCGCCATCCTCGGAAAAAACTGGGCAATGACATAGGCCCTGTTCCCGTCTTTCGGAAAGTATTCATATCCGGAGCGTGCCCGGTCTATCGGTATGGTCGGGGATGTTATACCACCATTTGATCGAAAGGGAAATTTGCTCCCCGCTTTTTAGGGGTTCCGGAATATCCACCCGCATCATCGTCCGATTGATCGTATACGGGAGCGGCTGCCCCTTGGCGTCGTTGACGTATTCTATATTGAACCCTCCGTCGAACGGTTGATCCAGATATTCCTTGGCAAAAGTGCCGGTCTTGTACGCCATGGGTACTTCCTGAGAATCCCTGAGCGGGGATTTGGACGTTTTGGCCCGTACGTTCTGGTCGAGCTGCAGCCACAGGAATTCCAGGTCTTCCGGCGCATTGTTATGATAAGTAATCGTTTCCTGGCCGAATAGCCTGGCATTGTGGTCGTCTAACTCCACGTCGATCTTATAATCCGCCTGTTGCTGGTAATAATCCGGGCCCGGGGCGCCGGAAGCCGTACGATATCCGTTGGGAGTGGCAAATTCCTGCGTACATTTGCCTGAATTTGTTCTGGTTCGTATGACCGGGTTCTTTGGTTTTCACCGGCTCTTCCTGGGCCATGGAAATGGCAGAAAAAAGGAATAACACGGCGGTAAAACCAGATGCAATCTTCTTCATTTCTAAACTTTTTGGAAAGGGCTCCGAAAATAATATTTTTTAAATTTATGTTCCTGGAATGTTATAAATTTAACATTGCTTTATCATTTTCACGAACCAACACAAAACTCTTCTTTTCGTCCTGAATCAGGATATGCACAATGTTCTTTTGTTCTTCAAAAAGGTCTGTAAGTAAATCGTTTTGGATCTCAATGGAATGGATACTATCCAGGGGCAAGTCGGTGATTTCAAAATAGCAGACCGCAATATCTTTGTCGTAACGCTTGCCCAGATAATGGAAAGGGGTCTCGTTGCCGTTTATCTTTACCAGGAATTTGCTGTGCAGGTATTTCTCGATAAAAGCGTTGGCGGTATCCAGTTCCTGCTGGGTTGCCAGGCGGGCGTCCAGGCCATAGCGCTCTTTTAGCAGCCGGTCTAAATCGTCTATGAAGATCCTGGAGGTGATTTGCAGCGCCTGGTCTTCTTCAGAATAGGCTACCTGGGTAACACTGATGTAAAATTTGTGTATTGCTGTAAACGCCATAAGGGGAAACAGGAGGAGAATCAGTATTTTTTTAAGCAGGGTCATTCGGAAAATTCATATTTCTCTTGCATCATTCGTGCAATTCACGTGCCAAATGTAGCAATTTAGTCCAGGGAATTGTCAACCCTGTAACGCGCGCTCTTTTGTTTCAGGAATTCCCATATACGCAATCGGTCTGCCGTGTCCACCACTGTTCGGGAAAAGCGTGTCCACTTCGCAGTAGTACATAAAGTCTGCATATCCTGGTCGCAGGGATCTTCAGGTCCTGTACAAAAAGTGAATCCGGATAAAATTCCCGTACACGTTGGGTGCGGGCATAGGTCCGTTCTGCAGCGAGTACTTTTTTCAGGTACCGGGTACGGCCGCTGATGGCGTTGATCACGGGGTTCAATGGAATAATGCCCCCTCCCGTCGTCGCCTCGTAGAGTCTGCGTTCGGCCTGCGTAGGGAATTTCGCGTAGGCATTGGGCAATCCGAGGGTAGATGCTACCAGTACCTTCTCCCCGGGCATCTGCTGCAAGTCCCGTCCAATATCCCCCGTAAGGTTATAGGGCATGACCACCACTTCGTCCAACTGATTGACAAATTCTTCAATGGGCACGATGATACCCTTGCTTTCCAGCATAGCCCGACTAACCACCAGGAGGGTTCTCTTCAGTTGTACAGCAGAGAAAACCAGCGTATCCCCCTCCCTGGCCGGCAGGGAAAAATATCCGTCTTCGTTGGTAATGGTGGCCTTTTCCGCGCTCAGGTTCAGGACGTGCACATCCGCGACCGCCTCGCCTTTTTCAACTACCCTGCCCAACAACCGCTGTTCGGAAGGATCCTGGGCAAAAAGGGCAGCCGCCGAGCACAAATAGAAAAATAGAAAGCCGCTACTCCTTGGCATGCAATTGCGTTAAATACGTTTGGCTTTGGGTGACGAGGAATTGATGAGCTGGAATTCGTTATCCTTCAGAAGGAGGCTATAGGCCGGGGTCTTTTCGTCTATGTAGTAAAGAAAGTCATCAATTTTGTCCTGCGGGATGTGCAGGTCTTCCATAAAAAACCGGTCGTCATATACCTGTCGTAGCACCGTACTAACCTTCAGCCTGGGATTGGGGACGGTATCCTTTTTACTGCCCAGTTTGGCAAGTGCCTTGAATATGTTGACGAAATTAAGTCCATTCTCCATTCCTTTAATGGTAGGGTCCAGGGCGATATTCTCCACCTCGGTAGAGGGGTCCGTCTCATACTCATATTGCTTGAATTCCTCATTCTTCAATTGTATGAAGCGTTCCTGGTTCTCCGGGCTGATCACCACTTCATCCAGTTCCGTCACTTTTTCATCCACTTCCACCACCAGGCGGTTCCTGTCCAGGATCTCCTGGGTTACCTCAATGTATTCGAGCTGGTAGGTCAGGGAGGTAAAGACCAGGTGATCCCCAAGCCTGGCAGGAATGGCAAAGCGACCCTGCTCGTCCGTTATGGTAGCAGTTTCGGCCGTTGAGTTGATAACATTTTCGTTGGGGACAAAACTATTGCGGTACAGTACCTGCCCGCGAAGCAACGGCCGGTCGTCCTGAGCACGGGCCAGCATTACAAGGAATACCAACAACAGAAAAGTGAAATGTTTTTTCATTGGACGCATGTATTTTCCCCCAGCTTAAGAAAGATAAAGAAAATGTAAGTAGCACATATAAAAAAATCCCCATCCTTAAACTTATGTTAATCCGCCGGGGATACAGACGATCTGATCTCAAGAAACACAGGGGTTTAGCCATGGTGCGGAAAATTTGCAGGGCGGGGCGTTCCACGCCGGCCGGGATCATGCGATATGCATGAGGCTGGTACCGCGGATTGTCAAACAGAAGAGGCCACTCAATAAGTACAAATTCTAATCTAAAGACATGACCCGATTGAAACTTAAAGTATTTACGGCCGTTTTTTGTTGTGGCCTGTGGTCACATGCCCAAATCAAGATAGGTGACCATCCTGAACAAATCGCCCCGGGTTCGGTGCTGGAACTGGAAAGCGAGGAAAGGGTGCTTGTTATTACCCGGGTCAGTACCGGGCAAATGAATGAGATTAGCCCCCTGGCCGGGGCGCTGGCCTTCAATACGGATACGGGCTGCATCCATTTTTTTGATGGTGCCGCCTGGCGCAACCTGTGTGAATCGCCCGGCCTGCTTCTCTCCGCGGAGCCCAAAGTGAACCCGTTTCCCACCCTGCTGCTCACACCAGACGAAGCCGGTCTTCACCTGGAGGTGTCGGAAATCTCCGGGGAGCAGGTCGCGGATTTTAGCATTGGCCCTGACGATCTCAAGAATGGGGCCGTAACGGCCGAAAAGCTGGATTCGCTTTCGGTCGGGGATGCGGCGATGGATTATGGGGCGATCACCTTAAATGACTTTGAAAATGACGCGGGCTATGTGCGCCGCGAGGAACTGGTCAGTCAGGATCCGGGGAACAGCCTGGCAGAACGGAGAGGGGTTTTCTATGACGATTCGGATCTGCGTACCGCTGTGGAGCAGCTTGCTTCCGACTTCGAAAAGGATCTTGACCGCGATGCCGCCAATGAACTGCAGCAACTCACCCTGGCCAATGGCCTCCTCAGTATTTCAGATGGCAATTCGGTAGACCTGTCGCCTGTCCTAGGAACGGGTACGGACAGCCAGAACCTGCTTGGGGCAGGCCTTAGCGGCACAACCCTTAAGATCGATATTGAAAGGGGTGCTTCGGTCAGCGTTGACCTGGACCCGGGATTTGTTTCCGAGACCGAATGGGCAGACTTCCTGGCAACGGACCGGGATCTAGATCCGGCCAATGAACTGCAAACGATTTCCTCTTCAGACGGTTCGGTACGCATTACCCCAGCAGGTAAAGACTTCGACCTGTCGGTTAGTGGCGGAGGTACCGACGACCAGGACCTCACTTCGGCTACCCTGACAGGTACAGCCCTGACCATCTCCATTGAAAACGGGGCTTCGGTGACGGCAGACCTCAGCGCCCTGGCCACCGACGCCGAGCTGGCCGCCCTTCCCCTGGATGACGCGGATGCCGACCCGGCCAACGAATTGCAAACGATTTCCTCTTCAGACGGTTCGGTACGCATTACCCCATCAGGCAAAGACTTCGACCTGTCGGTTAGTGGCGGAGGTACCGATGACCAGGACCTCACTTCGGCTACCCTGACCGGTACAGACCTGACCATCTCCATTGAAAACGGGGCTTCGGTGACGGCAGACCTCAGCGCCCTGGCCACCGACGCCGAGCTGGCCGCCCTTCCCCTGGAAGACGCGGATGCCGACCCGACCAACGAATTGCAAACGATTTCCTCTTCAGACGGTTCGGTACGCATTACCCCATCAGGCAAAGACTTCGACCTGTCGGTTAGTGGCGGAGGTACCGATGACCAGGACCTCACTTCGGCTACCCTGGCCGGCACAGACCTGACCATCTCCATTGAAAACGGGGCCTCGGTGACGGCAGACCTCAGCGCCCTGGCCACCGACGCCGAGCTGGCCGCCCTTCCCCTGGACGACGCGGATGCCGACCCGGCCAACGAATTGCAAATGATTTCCTCTTCAGACGGTTCGGTACGCATTACCCCAGCAGGCAAAGACTTCGACCTGTCGGTTAGTGGCGGAGGTACCGATGATCAGGACCTCACTTCGGCTACCCTGGCCGGCACGGACCTGACCATCTCCATTGAAAACGGGGCCTCGGTGACGGCAGACCTCAGCGCCCTGGCCACCGACGCCGAGCTGGCCGCCCTTCCCCTGGACGACGCGGATGCCGACCCAGCCAACGAATTGCAATCCCTGAGCTCCCCGGACGGGTCCGTGACCGTTCAGAGGATCGGGAACGATTATGAACTTTCGGTAGCCGCTGCCGGGGCGGGCAGTAACCTGGCCAATTCGAACCTGATTCAGACGGGGGGTGACCGGGTATATGACCTGGCCGGGCAAAATCTGAGCATTGACGGAAGCGGATCGGTGGGAATCGGCACGTTGAGCCCCCAATCCAAGCTCCATGTTTCCGGCCAGATTCGGTCATCAGGTTATGCGAATTCAAATGGGGTCGTAGGCGAACCTTCCTACGCCTTCACAAACGATTCAGATACGGGTATGTGGCGGGGATCAAGGGTAAATTATCTGAGATTTTCAACCGGGGGTGTAGAAGCCCTCACAATCGATCCAAATCAAAACGTGGGTATTGGAGTGGACAGTCCGACGGAACGCCTGGAAGTCGCCGGAAATATCCTGGCCTCCGGGTCTGTTACACCGGATTATGTTTTTGACACCTACTATGGAGGGGGTTCAGCGGGTATCCCCTCATACAAATTCCGGAAATTAGAAGAGGTGGAAGCCTACCTAAGAAGGCACAGGCACCTGCCGGGGGTACCTTCGGCACGGGAGGTGGCAAAAGCGGGGGGAATCCTTGTGAACAGGGCCACAGAGGTAAATCTGGAGAAAATCGAGGAGTTGTACCTCTATCTTCTCGAACAACAACAACAGCTGAGGAGTCTTCAAAACGAATATAAACTCCTGGCCAGCCAGGTCCGCTCGCTAAAGAAACAAAACCCTGTTCAACCCTGATCCTCCTCTTATGGCCCGAAATTTCATGTGCTACAATCAGAAGTCATCACAGGGCTTGGCAGGAAGAGGAAAAATGAACTTCCTCCGGTTGCTCGCCTTGCTGGTATTCAATGCTCCGTTATGGGCCCAACCCGCCTTCCATAATTTAGGTCGTGTCCGTATCCATCCCTGGGGTAATCTTGGATTTCATATCCCCCTTATCAATGATACCCCTTTCGAGGACAATTCCGGCCTGGCAGGATTTTACGGGGAGCGAGAACTGAGGGTTTCGGGTGTGCTCCCGCCCGAGTTTTACGATGTGGAACTGTTCAATCCAAAGGGAGTATTCCTCGAAACAACCGTAAGGATTTCCCATCACGCAAACTTCATCTTTGGCGACTGGCAGGCTTCCAGGGCAGTCGGACAGGCCCAATTGCAATTTGAAGCGGGAAGCATATATTCGGGGGCCTCAGAGAGGAGCAAGGTAGCAGGTGCGGTCGCTATCACGGATATCCGGGACTTTACCTTCCCGATAGGCGATCCCCGACAGTTGCGCCCGTTACGGCTCATGGCGGAAGACTCCATACCATATGCCCGGTGCAGGTATTTTTCAACGGATCCCGGAGGGCTGCAAGCCATTGCAAACTCGAAAGCCACCTCGGGGAATTTGATGATTACGGCCATCAGTGACCGGGAATACTGGACACTGGAGGCTGATAGCCCCTTGCGTATCTGCCTGGAATGGAACAGTAGTAGCGGCATGGCATCCCTGGCCCGGGATATAAACCAACTTGTGATCCTGGGGTGGAACAAGAAGATGAATCGCTGGGAAGACCTTGGAAAGGTCTCACAAAGCGGCAACCTGTGGGAAGGAAAAATGACTTCCGGGACCTTTCTGCCAGATGACTTCGAGGTCATTACCTTCGGAAGCCACGAACGGGAAACAGGAATAGTGCGGGCAGACAATTGGTTGTTAACCCCAAACGGAGACCATGTGAATGATTTCCTGCAGTTCCCTCACCCACAATCCAATAGTTATCATCTTAAAATTTACGATCGCAACGGGGTTAAGGTCTTCGATCAGGGAAATTATTCCGGGGGATTCGTGGGGGAATCGAATTCCGGGCCCTGGCCAATACAACAACATTTGGGCCTGCCGGAAGGGATTTATTTTTACTTACTTCACACGCGCGATCCGTCTGCGATTTATCAGGGTTTTCTGTATTTAAACCGATAATTCCTACAGTTTCTTTCGTCGATTAACCGCCATATTCTACGGCGTCCGGACAAGTATTAGCGATTCACCACAATTTAAACAGGCTACACAACATTTTATTAGCGGTTCGGTTGTCCTCATCTAATTTTATTCATTCGTTACGCCGACCAAACCCAAAATCTATGAGCTTACGATCTACTTTAGCTGCTCTATTTTTTCTTTTTCTTGCCAATATTACCTTTTCCCAGGTAAAAATCGGCCAGAACCCCAGCCATATAGATGCTGCCTCCCTGCTCGAACTGGAGAGCACCAATAAGGCCTTTGTACTTACCCGGGTCACCAATGCCCAGATGACGGCCATGAGCCCACTTCGGGGTGCATTGGTTTACAATACAGAAGCCCAGTGTCTTTTTTACTTCAACGGGTCACAATGGAACAACTTGTGCAACGGCGGCGGGGCTAAAGGCACTTTTTCCTTTGTCGATAATGGCAACGGGACATTCACTATACAATATTCCGATGGCACCAGCTTCACTTCCCAGGACCTGACGGGACCGCAGGGATCACAGGGACCCGCCGGACCGGCCGGAGCAAATGGAGCAGTAGGACCACAAGGACCACAGGGGCCGCAAGGACCCGCAGGTCTGGATGGGGCTGACGGAGCCGTCGGACCCCAGGGGCCTAAAGGAGATACAGGGGATACAGGACCACAAGGACCGCAAGGACCTGCCGGATTGGACGGAGCCGACGGGGCTGTAGGACCACAGGGGCCCAAAGGAGACAAAGGAGATACCGGAGATACCGGACCACAAGGGCCGCAGGGACCTGCCGGATTAGACGGGGCTGACGGGGCAATGGGGCCGCAAGGACCGCAGGGACCTGCCGGTTTAGACGGGGCTGACGGGGCAATGGGGCCGCAAGGACCTGCAGGTCTGGATGGGGCCGACGGGGCTGTAGGACCACAGGGACCTAAAGGAGATACAGGGGATACAGGACCACAAGGACCACAGGGACCTGCTGGATTAGACGGTGCTGATGGGGCAGTGGGACCGCAAGGACCGCAGGGACCGCAAGGACCTGCTGGATTAGACGGTGCTGATGGGGCCGTGGGACCGCAAGGACCACAGGGATCACAGGGACCCGCCGGACCGGCCGGAGCAAATGGAGCAGTAGGACCGCAAGGACCACAGGGGCCTAAAGGAGATACAGGGGATACAGGACCACAAGGACCGCAAGGACCTGCCGGATTGGACGGAGCCGACGGGGCTGTAGGACCACAGGGGCCCAAAGGAGACAAAGGAGATACCGGAGATACCGGGCCGCAAGGACCACAGGGACCTGCAGGTTTGGATGGCGCTGACGGAGCTGTCGGACCCCAGGGGCCACAAGGACCAGCCGGATTAGACGGGGTCGATGGGGCTGCTCGGACCACAGGGACCCGCAGGTTTAGACGGTGCAGATGGGGCTGTCGGACCTCAAGGACCGAAAGGCGATACAGGAGACACCGGGCCGCAGGGACCAAAAGGAGACAAAGGAGATACCGGAGCATACTGGACCGCAGGGACCTGCCGGATTAGACGGGGCTGACGGGGCAATGGGACCTCAAGGGCCTCAGGGACCCGCTGGATTGGACGGTGCCGATGGAGCCATTGGACCACAAGGACCACAGGGACCTGCCGGATTAGACGGTGCTGATGGGGCAATGGGACCGCAAGGACCACAGGGACCCGCGGGTTTAGACGGCGCAGATGGGGCTGTAGGACCACAGGGGCCGCAAGGTATACAGGGAGATCCTGGTCCGCAGGGACCAAAAGGTGACAAAGGAGATACAGGTGACACCGGTCCACAAGGGCCGCAGGGAATACAGGGAGATCCTGGTCCGCAAGGACCGCAGGGACCTGCCGGACTAGACGGGGCTGACGGGGCAATGGGGCCGCAAGGACCACAGGGACCCAAAGGTGATACCGGAGATACCGGACCACAAGGGCCTCAGGGACCTGCAGGATTGGACGGGGCTGATGGAGCCGTTGGACCGCAAGGACCAAAAGGTGACAAAGGAGATACAGGTGACACTGGGCCACAAGGACCGCAGGGACCCGCAGGTTTGGATGGCGCTGATGGGGCCGTGGGGCCACAGGGACCTAAAGGAGATACAGGTGACACTGGACCACAAGGGCCGCAAGGACTAAAAGGCGATAAAGGTGATACCGGAGATACTGGGCCACAAGGACCCGCAGGTTTAGACGGTGCAGATGGGGCTGACGGACCACAAGGGCCTAAAGGAGACAAAGGAGATACCGGGCCGCAAGGACCCGCCGGATTGGACGGGGCTGATGGAGCTGTTGGACCGCAAGGGCCAAAAGGTGACAAAGGAGATACAGGTGACACTGGGCCACAAGGACCGCAGGGACCTGCAGGTTTGGATGGCGCTGATGGTGCTGTCGGGCCGCAAGGACCTAAAGGAGATACAGGTGACGGATACTGGGCCGCAAGGGCCTCAGGGACCCGCAGGATTGGATGGCGCTGACGGGGCTGTAGGACCTAAAGGAGATAAAGGAGATACCGGTGATACCGGACCGCAAGGACCACAGGGGCCGCAAGGGCCTCAGGGACCCGCAGGATTGGATGGCGCTGACGGGGCTGTAGGACCTAAAGGAGACAAAGGAGATACCGGAGATACCGGGCCGCAAGGACCGCAGGGGCCCGCAGGTTTAGATGGCGCTGACGGAGCAGTAGGACCACAAGGGCCACAAGGACCCGCTGGATTGGACGGTGCCGATGGAGCTGTTGGACCTCAGGGACCGAAAGGCGATACAGGAGACACCGGGCCGCAAGGGCCGCAGGGAATACAGGGAGATCCTGGTCCGCAAGGACCACAGGGACCCGCAGGTTTGGATGGCGCTGATGGAGCCGTGGGACCACAGGGACCGAAAGGTGATACAGGCGACACCGGGCTGCAAGGCCCAAAAGGCGACAAAGGAGATACCGGAGATACCGGGCCGCAGGGACCTGCCGGATTAGATGGGGCTGACGGGGCAATAGGACCTCAAGGGCCTCAGGGACCCGCTGGATTGGACGGGGCTGATGGAGCCGACGGGGCTGTAGGACCTCAGGGACCTCAGGGACCAAAAGGAGATACAGGTGATACCGGGCCGCAAGGACCGCAGGGGCCCGCAGGTTTGGATGGCGCTGATGGAGCCGTTGGACCACAAGGACCAAAAGGTGACAAAGGAGATACCGGAGATACAGGGCCGCAGGGACCTACCGGGGCTGACGGGGCTGACGGGGCCGATGGAGCAATTGGGCCACAAGGACCACAAGGGCCGCAAGGACCGCAGGGACCCGCAGGTCTGGATGGCGCAGATGGGGCTGTAGGACCTAAAGGAGATAAAGGAGACAAAGGAGATACCGGTGATACCGGACCGCAAGGACCACAGGGGCCTCAGGGACCCGCTGGATTGGACGGTGCCGGTGGCGCTGACGGGGCTGTAGGACCTCAAGGACCACAGGGGCCGCAAGGTCCTGCAGGTCTGGATGGTGCTGACGGAGCCGTTGGACCACAAGGACCAAAAGGTGACAAAGGAGATACTGGAGATACTGGGCCACAAGGACCGCAGGGACCCGCAGGTTTGGATGGCGCTGATGGTGCCGACGGGGCCGTAGGACCACAAGGGCCGCAAGGACCACAGGGACCTGCCGGATTAGACGGTGCTGACGGGGCAATGGGACCTCAAGGACCACAAGGACCTCAGGGACCTGCAGGTCTGGATGGCGCAGATGGGGCTGTAGGACCTAAAGGAGATAAAGGAGACAAAGGAGATACCGGTGATACCGGACCGCAAGGACCACAGGGGCCTCAGGGACCCGCTGGATTGGATGGTGCCGATGGCGCTGACGGAGCTGTTGGACCGCAAGGACCAAAAGGTGACAAGGGAGATACCGGAGATACCGGGCCGCAAGGACCTTCCGGGGCCGATGGCGCTGATGGAGCGATTGGAC
Organism: uncultured Flavobacteriaceae bacterium; assembly: GCA_963721045.1. Lineage (GTDB taxonomy): Bacteria > Bacteroidota > Bacteroidia > Flavobacteriales > Flavobacteriaceae > Zeaxanthinibacter. The sequence goes on along the minus strand of CAVRHQ010000025.1, from coordinate 26,285 downwards.
CACAGGGACCCGCGGGACCGGCAGGACCGGCGGGAGCAGATGGCGCGGTAGGCCCGAAAGGAGACAAAGGGGATCCTGGTGATCCGGCTACCAACATCACTACCAATCTTGTGCAAGATACCGGCACAGGTGTTATTTCGTATACGAATGAAATAAGCGCTGTACAAACTGCAAATACGGTTGCCGCTGAAACGACCAATGAAATTACGGTAGGTGCCAATGGAGGTGCGTATTATGCCAGCCCGATAAAGGCATTTGGCAAAATCAGCAGCACGGGCACCGTCCTTAAAGGAACCACAGGGGTAACGATTACGCGCCTGAGTGTAGGCAGATATCGCGTAAACCTCCCGTCCGGAATGGTTTCGGATGCCAACTACATCATACAGCTTTCCCAGCCGGGACGCGGTGGGGCTGGTAATGACGACCCCGGAATTTCTTATGAAAACCAAACCATCAATGATTTTGAAGTAATTATCGGCGATAATGACAATGGGGCCACCAACCGGGCACGTTATGATTCAGAATTTATGTTCACAATCTTAGATCTATAATAGGAATGATACGATTCAAATTAATATACATTGCCTTACTTGCCTGCCTGGGGCTAAGTGCCCAGATCGATCCCAATCTTATTTTAGGGTTAACCCAGGCAACAACTTCCGAAATGAACAGTATCGTCGGCGCCTATGAAGGTTCGTTACTTTATAATACCGATGATAAGAATATGTATGTCTACAATGGCACTGCCTGGGTAAAGTCCAGTAATGACAATTGGCTGCTGACGGGTAATTCGGCTACGACCGGAACCAATTTTATTGGCACGACGAATGATGTTGCCATGGACATCCGGTCAAACAATATCAGTACCCTTCAGTTCGGAAGAAGGCAAACCCTCGGCCTGGTCCAGGGATACCCGGACTATACGGATGGCGATCAATATATTACCTACCTGAAGGGCAATAATGGGGTTTCTGCCCTGCAATTTCAGGCAGACGCCGCAAGTTTTTACAAACCGATGTTCTTCACCAATTCAGATGGAAATTTCAGACTTAAGGGAAGTGCCGCGGGAACCGATTTATTTGAAATAGGATCAGCCGGTACGGCAAACAATGGCGTGGTTGAATTTATTATCGGGGATGATGGTGCAGAACCCTTTATTTTCAAAAGATATGATTATCGGGATCAATTGTTAAAGGAACTTATGCGAATACAGGGCAGTTCTGATGCACAGAATGCTAAACCGCGGGTGGGGATTGCGACGAATGCCCTGGCTAATTCTACCTTGCAAGTAAATGGATCTTTGTCGGCCGCGACGATCACACCAAATAGCAATATTACGCTGGATGAGAGCCACTATTCCGTTATCATCAATTCGAATATAAGCGTCACCCTTCCGGCCGCCAATACGGCATCAGGCAGGATATATGTCATTAAAAACACTACCAATACGGCCAGGACCATAAGTACCTATGTCGATAATACAGGCAGCAATTCAAACCAAATCAGTGCACAGAATACGCTTTGGCTGCAAAGCGATGGCAGTAGCTGGAATTCAATTTCATCTTCGGCTTCACAAACTGCCACCGTAGTGTCTGCCGATGCCAATAACAGTATTACGGCAGGAACCGATGGAGGCGCCTATTTAAAAATAAATTACGGCGGCAGATGGACCAATACGAATACCAGCACAGACCTGAACAACGATAACACTACGGCTCCCATTTTTGGCAATGAGGATTACAAGGATGATGGGAATAACCTCTACGAGGTGAGCGGCAGTACCAGCCTGACCGTAAAGGAAAGTGGCCGGTACGATATCCGGGCCAACCTCTCTTTGGAAGGACATTCAGACACCGGCAATTCGGAGCAGCGTACCAACGTAAACGCCAGAATTGTTGTCAATGGTACACCCGTTGGTGCAGTCGGTTCCTCTGCCTACATCCGTTTTGCAAGCGGGCATGAGCAGGCCAGCCTTCATTTGAGTGAGATCCTGGAAATCAATGCAAATGACATAATAACCATTGTAACCTACCGGGAAGCGAACAGCGGCCGGGTAACCTTCAGCAATTCGGGTGAATCGAGTTTCATTATCAACAAATTACGATAGGTATGAAATGGCTTTTGTCATCACTGTTTATATTCTTGATGCCTGCCGTAAATGCTCAGGAGGCAGTTCACCTCTTCGGTGGGGTGCAGCTGCACGACTATGCCTCCGTGGGCTTCCATACCAACCTGATCAATGACGGACCTTTCGACCAAAACCTGGGGATGGTCGGCTTCTATAGCGATACAGGCCAGATCACGGTCTCAGGAGCATATCCCTCCTCCTTTTACGATATCGAGGTGGCCGTAGAAAACGGACTGGTCCTGGATACCTCCATCGAGGTGAACAATAATGCCAACCTGATCACGGGAGACATCCTGACCCCCAGGAACGGCACGGGCATTTTTTCCAATTTCCTCGACTATTCCTTTTATACGGGCGAAAGCAGCGTTTCAAAAATAAACGGTTACGCGGCCCTGACTAATAAGGAGACCTTTATGTTCCCGGTGGGTGACGCCGAGAGGCTGCGGCCCCTGACCATTACCTCCATGGCTATCAATCCCATTGCCAAATGTGCCTACTTCTTCGAAGATCCGAACAACTCCAAAAGCCTGGATGCCTCCTTCAATACTTCTAAAAAGGCGACCAAGTACCTGTCTATTAGCGATAAGGAATTTTGGCGCCTGGAAGGCGATGTCCCCTCCAAAGTAACCCTAACCTGGGACGAACTGAGCAATATTGCCGGGGTGGCCGAATACATAAGCGACCTGAACGTGATGGGCTGGAGCAAATCTCAAAACCAATGGGTTAACCTTGGCAATACAGGGGTAACAGGCGGACGGGCCTATGGCTCAATCACTTCTGAGACCTTCGTTCCCAACGACTATGAGATCCTTACCATAGGGGGGAATGATGACGCCCTGCAAAATTTTGAGACCCTCGACCTGGACAATTATTACCTTACCCCCAATGGCGACGGGCAGAACGACGTACTGAAGCTTACGGGGATCGAGAAATCACCCCATAACTCCCTGCAGATCTTTAACCGCTACGGGGTCCTGGTTTATAAAAAAGATAACTATCAGAATGACTTTGACGGGCGATCCAATATGAACCTCGTCGTTGAGCGCAATGCAGGCCTGGAGAATGGGGTCTATTTCTATATCATTACCCTGTACGACATGCATCAGAAGCATCAGGGTTACATGTATATTTCCAATTAAGCCTTATTCTGCGGAGCTGACAAAATCATTTGGGCTCTCCTGCTTTGCCGCAAAACCAAAAAAAGGATATCTTCGTGACGTCCCCCAATAAATTAAGGGGCAGACCATAAAAGGCCCGAGTTTCCCCATGGAAAGAAGATCCTTTATTCAAAAAGCCGGTATTTCGACCCTGATGCTGGGATTCCTGCCCGGTTTCCAGGATATTCAGGATCCTGAATTCACGGTTGATGAGTTGATGGGGAAAGCCGATATCCCCCTGTATGGAGAAAATATCAATCTGCGTAAGGATGCGCATGACGCCTTTGTGTCGATGAAAAAAGCCGCTTACCAGGATGGGATCGACCTAAAAATTGTTTCCAGCTACCGGAGCTTTGAAAGACAGCGGGGGATTTTTGAGCGGAAATACCTCGCCTACACGGAAGATGAGGGCATGGAGCCCCTGGCAGCCATAGACAAGATTATTGAGTATTCTACTATTCCGGGTACCAGCAGGCATCATTGGGGGACTGATATGGATATTACGGACGGCTATGTGCAAACAAGCGGCGACGTCTTGGTGGCCGAAAAATTTCAGAGTGGCGGGCCTTTCGAACGGCTGAAGCAGTGGATGGATGAACATGCCCGGACATTCGATTTTCACCTGGTTTATACAGACAACCCCAAAAGACGCGGTTTCAAATACGAGCCCTGGCACTACAGTTATGCCCCGCTTTCTATCCCCATGCTCACCAGTTTCCGAAAAAAGAACATCCTCCTCCTGCTTGAGAAAGAGGACTTCCTGGGAAGCGATCATTTCACGACCGGCTTCATCAAAAATTATATCCAGAACAATATCCTCGACATTAACCCGGAGCTGCTGTAGCAATTCCACGCCCGCGGCGTTCTGCTGACACGAAGGTTTTTTGAACCTGGCAGGCGGATCAAATCTTTACTGCCTCCTTTCCGCTATTCCTGAAACTGCATGCTCAGGAAATCAGTAACAGCCCGGGGCGCCTGGCGTCACATTCAAATAACCCATTAGAAATTAGGTAATTCCCTTTCTTTTCGTATCTTTACACCTCTTCCAAATCTTTTTTTTACCCCTGATTTAACCCTTATAGCTTTCATTTATAACTTTTAAATAGAACTATATGGGAACACTTCTACACTTCAAGAATATCTACATGCAGGCATTTGAAAATTGCAAACCCGAATTTTTGGTTTTGCTATTAAAAATTTATTCTTTTTTCTGTGCCATTCTCCTATCCATGGTTATCTACGCCTTCTTTTACCGGGCGTTTACCGGGTTCGAGTTTTAGTTAGATAAGGAAAGCGGCTCCTCTACGAGAACATAGTATATACTTTTTGGAGCAACAAAAAACCCTTCGGCAGGCCGAGGGGTTTCTTGATTGATGAATAAACAATTTTCTAGCTTTCCATTGCCGAGTTAATGACAGCAAGTGCCTCAGTGGCATTGGACATTTCCGCATATTTTTTCGCCGTGAACCCGTTGTCGCTTCGAATTTTCAAATTAGCCCCGTGGGCGATCAGCAATTCGAGAATCTCGGCCTTGTTGTAACGCGCTGCTACGATAGCCGGGGTCATCCCCAATGATTTCTGGTTTACGTCTTCACCCAGGGCAATAAGTTTTTCGACGGTCTCCAGGTCGCCTTTTACAATCGCTTTGCAGAAAGAATTAAGTCCGTCACTCTTGATCAAAGTAGTGTACAAGGGCAGGTTGTCCTGATTTTTGTTGTTTGCGGCGTAAATGCCGGTAACTGCCAGCAAAAGCACGGCAGCCATGGTCGGAAGTGTTTTTCTCATGATGAATTTTGTTTAATTGATGAATAAAGTTTTGTTATATAAATATAGACGCCACCTATCCAAAAATGTTTCAGGATTAACAAGATGATAACTCAACTTTAACAGGTATGGCCTTAAGAAGTTAAATTTTTTAACATTCTCCGTGTCTTCCGTTTTCACTCCAAAAAAGCGATGGGATACTAGCAATCCTTGTGAATTCATGCTATTTTTGCAGCTAGAATCCTGAAACCCAATGAACAAAAAAGTAATCCTGATGATCCTGGACGGATGGGGGAAATCTCCCGATCCCAAAGTGTCTGCCATAGATAATGCAAAGACCCCATTTATCGATTCCCTTTATAAATCCTACCCCAACGGAATTCTGCTGACCGATGGCATGAACGTTGGGCTTCCGGAAGGACAGATGGGAAACAGCGAAGTGGGCCATATGAACCTGGGCGCCGGTCGGATCGTGTACCAGGACCTGGCAAAGATCAACAAGGCCGTAAAGGAAAATACCCTGAAAGACGAACCGGTACTGAAGGAAGCCTTTCAGTACGCGAAATCGAATGACAAGAACGTACACTTCCTTGGCCTGGTGAGCAACGGAGGCGTTCACAGTCATATCAACCATCTTAAAGGCCTCATAGAAGCAAGCGAAACCTATGGCGTTCCCAGGGGGTTTATCCATGCCTTCACCGATGGGCGGGATGTGGACCCGAAGAGCGGGAAAGGATTCCTGCAAGATCTCCTCGGTTTTTGCCAGGGCCGCAATACCCGCCTGGCATCGGTTATTGGCCGGTACTACGCCATGGACCGTGATAAACGCTGGGAACGGGTGAAACTGGCCTACGACCTCCTCGTTCACGGGGAGGGCCATAAAACCACAAACGTCCTGAAAAGTATGGAAGATAGTTACCAGGATGGGGTAACCGACGAATTCCTGAAACCCCTTGTGGTCACCGACGGCTCGGGCAACCCGCTGACCACTATCCAAAATGGCGATGTGGTGATCTTTTTCAACTTCCGGACAGACCGCGGCAGGGAATTAACACAGGTATTGAGCCAGGAGGATATGCACGAACAGAACATGCACAAACTGGATCTATACTACGTTACCATGACCAACTATGACGATACGTTTAAAGGGATCAAAGTAGTGTACGACAAAGAACACCTGCATCAAACCCTTGGGGAAGTGCTGGCGAACGCCGGCAAAAAACAGATCCGGATAGCGGAAACGGAGAAATACCCGCATGTAACCTTCTTTTTTAACGGGGGGAGGGAAACCCCATTTGAAGGGGAAGAACGCATCCTCCGCCCCTCACCCAAAGTGGCCACGTACGACCTCAAGCCCGAAATGAGTGCCTATGAAATTACAGACGCCATCTGTCCCGAATTGGAAAAGGAGAAGGTCGATTTCGTATGCCTCAATTTCGCCAACCCCGATATGGTAGGGCATACCGGCGACATGAAGGCAGCCATCAAAGCCTGTGAAACGGTGGATACCTGTGCCCGGAAGGTGATCAACACCGGCCTGGAACATGGGTACAGTACCCTGGTGATCGCCGATCACGGCAATTGCGATACCATGGTTAATCCGGATGGAAGTCCCAACACGGCCCATACCACCAATCCTGTACCCATAATCGTGGTGGACAAGGACATTAAAAAAGTGCAGGATGGGGTCCTGGGTGATGTCGCGCCCACCATCCTTAAAATGATGGGCATACCCCAGCCCGAACTGATGACCCAAAAGGCACTGATTTGAATCCGGGCAATCGGCTATCTGCTTATGCCGGCCGCTGCACTTGTTACCATCTCCTGCCCAAATCGGTTTTTAATAGATTGTAGTACCTTTGTACGCCATGGTAAAGATTAAGAACGCGGAAGAAATCGAATTGATGCGTGAAAGCGCCCTCCTGGTCTCACAGACCCTGGGGATGCTGGCTTCCGAAATTAAGGCGGGGGTTACCGGGCTATACCTGGACCAGCTCGCTGAAACATTTATACGGGATCACGGGGCGGAACCCGGGTTTCTCGGGATGTACGATTTCCCCAACACCCTAAACCTAAGCCCCAATGCACAGGTTGTTCACGGCATCCCGAACTCCAGTCCCCTGGAAGAAGGTGATATCCTTTCGGTTGATTGTGGTGTCCTCAAAAACGGATATTATGGGGACCATGCCTATACCTTCGAAATAGGAGAAGTGGCCCCGGAAACCAAAAAATTGCTGCAGGTGACCCGGGAATCCCTCTACCTTGGCATCCGGGAGTTCCGGAGCGGGAACCGGGTGGGGGACGTGTCTTTTGCCATTCAGCAATATTGCGAAAGCCACGGCTATGGTGTAGTCCGTGAACTGGTCGGGCACGGTCTGGGAAAGAAATTACACGAGGCCCCGGAGATACCCAATTACGGGAAACGGGGTCGGGGTAAGAAATTTCAGGAAGGGATGGTGGTCGCGATCGAACCCATGATCAATATGGGAACACGCCGTATCCGGCAGCTTGCTGATGGGTGGACGATCCTGACTGCCGACGGGAAGCCCAGCGCCCATTTTGAGCACAATGTGGCACTTGTAAAAGGAAAACCCGAATTGCTTTCAACCTTTCAATATATTTATGAGGCCCTGGGGATCGAAAGCGACGAGGAGACCGAATTTCGTTCCAGAGCCCTGATCTTATAATGGGTATCCCGGCAGCCCTGTCGAGAGATTCAACGATAGATCCCTAGCAGTTTACGATGATAAAAAAACTTTCCCGGATCGTTCTCAGGCTTTTTCCACGGCCCGTACTCATCCGCCTGAGTTATTTCGCCAGGCCTGTAATGGCCCTGCTGCTCAAAGGCGAGAAGTACCAGGATCCCATCGACGGGAAAACGTTTCGCAGCCTGTTGCCATACGGCTATGAAAACCCCCGGGAGAACGTCCTGTCTCCCTCTACCTTCTCGCTCGAACGCCACCGGTTGTTATGGCTGTATCTCGAAAATGAGACCGACTTCTTTGCCAAACGCCTTCGGGTCCTCCATTTCGCACCGGAACAGGCCTTTCATAAACGCTTTAAAAAGCTAGAAAACCTGGAATACGTTACCACCGACCTGAATTCCCCCCTGGCCGATGTGAAAGCAGACATCTGCCAGCTTCCATTTGAGGATCAGAGTTTCGATATCATCCTCTGTAACCATGTCCTGGAACACATCCCGGACGATGCCAGGGCCATGAGCGAAATGTACCGGGTGATGAAACCCGGCGGTTGGGGCATATTCCAGGTGCCCCAGGACCTGGGCCGCGATACCACTTTTGAAGATCCGAATATCACAGACCCCCGGGAACGGGCCCGGGTATTCGGGCAATACGACCACGTGAGGGTGTATGGCAAAGACTACTTTGAAAAGTTGCGAAAGGTAGGTTTTAAGGTAGATGAAGTGGATTATACCCGGGGCATGAGCCCGGAGGAAATCGAAAAATACCGCCTGGCAAAGGGGAGATCATCCCGGTTGTTTCCCGTTGATCAGTCGGCTATAAGGTCTTTGAAGCCTGTGGTCATGAATTCCTGTGTCTTCCCGTTTTCGTCCAGGTAGACGATGTATGCTTCCAACTCTTTATGTTCAGCCAGAAGCTTGATGGAAACGTCCAGGTCCATCGCCATAAATGCGGTCGCATAGGCATCTGCCACCGCACAGGTATTCGCCAGGACGCTGGCAGCCAGCACGTTTGAGTTTTTGGTAAAGCCGGTGATCGGGTCAACTGTATGGACATACTTCCTTCCGGTCAGGGAATCGATCCTGAATTTCCGGTAATTCCCCGAGGAGGCAATCGCCCGGTCTTTGAGATAAATTTTTTCCTTCAGGGCCCGACCGTGTTTCGCCTGGGGGTCGTCTATCCCCACGACCCATCGCTGGTGCTTGATTTGATTCTCCCCTTTTGCCACCAGCTCGCCCCCCACTTCCACCAGGTAATCCTCAACGCCTTTCCGGTTGAGGACCTCGGCCAGGCGGTCGATCGTGTACCCCTTGGCGATGGCATTGAAATCCAAAACTATCCCGGGAACGTCCTTGTGGATCCTGAAATCCGGGGTGATGTGGATCTTATCGAACCCAACATATTGAAGCAGGCTGTCTACCCTGGCCGAATCCATGGCCATGGAAGGCCCCGGCCCGAAGCCCCAGGCATTGACCAGGATGCCCACGGTAGGGTCGAAATGACCGGACGTCCTATTATATACCTCCCTGGAAAGGGACATGACCTCCCGGAACATGGAATCTATGACAACGGTACTGTCTCCCCTGTTGATCCGGGATATATCCGAATCCGGGTAGTAGGCAGACATGGAAAGGTTCACCACCCTGAAAACCGAATCAAATTCCTCGTGCAGGTCCAATGACTCCCGGGTAAGGTAGGTGATGCTGTAGGTGGTCCCAAGGGCTTCCCCGGTCAGCATGTTCTTTTCCAGGCGCCCTGTGCAGGATGCCATACTAACGAGTATGGCAAGCAATGCTACCCAACCTGCCTTCCTCCCACTATACTTTGATAAGTCCTCCATATTCCACAAGGTAAGCTTCATTTAAATAAACCGGCAAACTCCGGTCGCCGGCGTTAGACAGGCCAACCCCGGCATACCAGGTTTCCGCATCGAAGGTATCGGCGTGCTCCTTTACCTTTTGCATCAATTCCCTGTCATATTCCCGTGGATCCTCAGGAAAGGGGACGTTACGCACGACAATAAAATGCAACTGCCGGTCTTTGAGGCAGACAAACTGGGGATTCCGTTTCAATTTGCTGTTTACCCCCATAAATTCATAACCCTCCTCCTCCAGGCTCCTGCCCACGATATTCATAGCCAGATTGTGTAATTCTTGCTCGGTTAAGGGCTGCATCGCAAAGGATCTTATTAAAAAACCGATATTGGCTCAATATCGGTTTTCAGGGAATTCGGTTTGTTATATTGGTGCCTGTCACCCTTATACCGGGGATTTTTAGCCTCCGAAATCGTCGAATCGGATATGCTCATCGGGAATCCCGAAATCCTCTCCCATTTTCTGGACCGCCTTGTTCATCAGTGGGGGGCCGCAGAAATACAATTCGATATCCTCAGGCGCTTCGTGATCGTTCAGATAATTGTCTATCACACAATTATGGATAAACCCAACAAATCCGTCCCCGGGGGCATCCAGGCTTTCTTTCACCTTCCAGTTATCTTCTGGCAGGGGTTCTGAAAGTGCCATATAAAATTTAAAATTGGGGAATTCCTTTTCCAGTTCTTTAAAATGTTGAATATAAAAGAGTTCCCTCTTGGACCTTCCCCCATACCAGTAGGATACTTTGCGTTTTGTTTTCAGTGTCTTGAAGAGGTGGTACAAATGCGACCGCATCGGGGCCATCCCTGCACCTCCGCCTACATAAAGCATTTCCGATTCGGATTCATTGATGAAGAACTCCCCGTAAGGCCCGGAGATGGTTACTTTGTCACCTGGTTTTTGTGCGAAGATAAAAGAGGAGGCGATGCCCGGATTCACATCCATCCAGCCATTTTTGGAACGGTCCCATGGGGGGGTGGCAATCCTTACATTCAGCATGATCTCCCTTCCTTCCGCAGGATAGGAAGCCATGGAGTAAGCGCGTTCCACCACTTCTGTATTCTTCATGGTCAACGGCCAAAGGTTGAACTTATCCCACTCGGCCTGGAATTTGTCCGGTTTTTCGTGTTCTTCCGGGTGGGCGGTGATATCAATATCCTCATACTTGATCTCACAGGGTGGGATTTCGATCTGGATGTATCCCCCCGCCTTATAATTCATTTCCTGAGGGATTTCAACAACAAACTCCTTGATGAAGGATGCCACGTTGTAATTCCTGACGACCGTGGCTTCCCATTTCTTAATCCCGAATACTTCTTCCGGGATGGTGATCTCCATATCCTGTTTTACCTTAACCTGGCAAGCCAGTCGTGCCCCCTCGTTCAACTCCCTTTTGGAGAAATGGGGCGTTTCGGTGGGCAGGGCTTCCCCCCCACCCGAAAGCACATGGCATTCGCATTGGATACAGGTACCGCCGCCGCCACAGGCAGAAGGCAGAAAAATTTTCTGCTCGCCCAGGGTGGATAAAAGGGAACTGCCGGAAGCCACCTGCAATTTTTTTTCCCCATTAATGGTAATGGTTACCGGGCCGGATGGGGACAGCTTTTCTTTGGTGACCAGCAAGAGGGTTACCAGCAGTAAAAGGAGGATCAGAAAGGCCACCACGGTAATCGTGATGGTCCCGAAAGTGCTCGGTGCTAAGAATATGTTCATTTTTGTACAGCTTGGTGGAAGGAAATGGCATTTTCATCGACCTCCTCCTTCTTTTTGTCTTTTTTCTCCTTTTTACCGGCAACCTTTTGTTCGGGGGTAGCCTGTGACTCTTCCCCTCCGGTCAGCATCCCTCCGAAACTCATAAACCCTATGGCCATAAGTCCGGTGATGATAAAGGTAATGCCCAGGCCACGCAGGGGTGGCGGGACATTGGAATAGCGTATTTTTTCGCGGATGGCGGCAATAGCCAGAATGGCCAGGAACCAGCCTATCCCGGAACTCAGTCCGTAATTGAATGCGAGCCCCAGGGTGGGGATCTCGCGTGACTGCATGAACAGGGAACCTCCAAGGATCGCACAATTCACTGCGATCAGGGGGAGGAAGATCCCAAGGGAGTTATACAGGGCCGGTGAAAACTTCTCCACCACGATTTCCACCAGCTGCACCATTGTGGCAATGGTAGCTATGAACATGATGAATGAAAGGAAACTCAGGTTGTATTCGGCGAATTCGGGTCCAAGCCATTTCAGGGCCCCATCCTGCAAGATATACTGGTCTAGCAGCCAGTTCAGGGGTACCGTCACAGCCAGAACGAAGATGACGGCTGCACCCAGTCCCACAGCGGTGGTCACTTTTTTGGACACAGCCAGGAAGGAACACATTCCCAGGAAGGTCGCAAATACCATATTATCTATGAATATGGACTTAAAAAACAATTCAATATGCTCTAACATAGCAGTCTTTTTAACTTCTTCATTTAATTTTCTTCAATCAGGTGCCGGTTTCGGGAGCGCTGTACCCAGATAATGATGCCCACCACGATCAGTGCCATGGGTGACAATAACATAAAGCCGTTATTCTCGTATCCTATAGAGTAAAGCCCGGTTTTTTCGATAGGGTCGCCCAGGACATGGAATCCCAGGAGGGATCCGGACCCGAGCAATTCCCTGAAAAAACCGACTATGACCAGGATAATCCCGTAACCAGCGGCATTCCCGATTCCATCCAGGAAGGACCGCCATGGCCCATTGGCCAGGGCAAAGGCTTCAAACCGGCCCATGATGATACAGTTGGTGATGATCAGCCCCACAAATACTGCCAGGGTTTTACTCAGTTCATAAGCGAACGCTTTCAGTACCTGGTCCACAATGATCACCAGGGTGGCTACCACAACCAGCTGAACAATAATCCGGATCTTCGGGGGGATGATGTTCCGCATCAGGGAGATCACCACATTCCCCATGGCCGACCACAAACATGACTGACAGGGCCATGACGATGGCCGCATTGAGTTCTGCTGTAATTGCCAGGGCGGAACAAATCCCCAATACCTGAATGGTAATCGGGTTATTATCGGCCAGTGGGTCGAGGATCAGTTTGCTGTCTTTTTTTGAAAGTAAGGCCATTTTATCCTTTTTTTCGTAATGTTTCGAAATAATCTTTATAGAGGTCAACGGTCTTTCTTGATCATGGCGCTCACCCCGTTTCCGGTCAGCGTTGCCCCTGCCAGGGCATCTACCTGATTATCCTCCTTATCTTCGTTCAAGTGGGTCGTTATTCCCTTTGGTTACCGTAATACCTGCGTACCGGGTCCCCTGCATGATAGTTTCTCCGGTGAAATCATCCATAAAATAGCGGGCTTTGATGTTCGCTCCCAACCCCGGGTGTTTCCCCTTTATGGTCGAAATAAACCCCTTGTACCACCATATTTTCGTCCAGGGAAATAAATCCCCAGATCGCATCCCACAGGCCTTTGCCGTACATAGGTACAATATAATAGCGCTTGCCATCCTTTTCGCCGATAAACACCGGGAGTTTAGGAGTTCCTCCTTCTTTGACCACCTCCAGCTGTTTTTTCATATCGATCTGGTAGGCATTATCATCCTTGGTAATTTTGTCGCCTTCTATAACCAGTTGTTCCTTGATATATTTGGAAAACGCTGCTTCAACCTGGTTAGTCGGGATAAAATTCACAGACCCGGGACCTTCATTCTGGTTGACCCCCATGGCGTACAGGATGTTTTGCTGCTTTTCAAATCGCTCGTTCTCATGGATCCGCGGACTGAAGGCCGAGGCCATATAAGCCAGAATGGTCCCGACTACCACCACCATCAGGACGGCGAAAATAACGGTATAGGAATTCTTGTCTTTGTTAATAGCCATCGCTATATAGTTTCAACTTTTAATTTTTCGGCCTGTTCATCCGTCGCCTTGGGCAGGATAGTGGCTGTTTTCAATCGCCTCATTCGTTTTCTGATATTGGCCCGTACGACGTAATGGTCTATTGTCGGGGCAAAGACATTCATCAGCAGGATGGCCAGAAAGACCCCTTCCGGATAGGCCGGGTTGAAGACGCGGATCATTACGGACATCAGCCCGATAAAAAATCCGTAGAACCATTTTCCCCGGTTGGTCTGTGCCCCGGTTACCGGGTCCGTAGCCATATAGACGATCCCGAATGCCAGTCCTCCTACAATGAGGTGCTTCCAGAAGGTAAAGCTCATCAGGCCATAGAATTTGCTGCCTTCGGCTATCCATCCCGCATCGGCAATGCCATTGAATATCAGTCCCATGGTAAGGGCCCCTATAACCGCGCTGAGCATAATCCGCCAGCTGGCAATCTTGCTGAATATCAAATACAGCCCGCCTAACAGGATCAGGAAGGTAGAGGTTTCCCCAACTGAGCCCGGTATAAAGCCAAAAAACATGTCTGAAACGCTGTAAGTGAACTCATGGGCCTGGTTTTGCGCCAGGTATCCCAGGATGGTCTCGCCGGATATGGCATCGGGCGTGCCTGCCCTTTGGACGGCTTCGTGCACCCACACCTTATCCCCACTCATCCAGGTCGGATAGGCGAAAAACAGGAAAGCCCTTATAGTCAGGGCCGGGTTTAGGATATTCATCCCGGTACCGCCAAAAACTTCTTTTCCGATGATCACGCCGAAGGCAACAGCCACGGCCAGCATCCAAAGGGGTGTATCGATCGGAATGATCAGCGGGACGAGCATCCCGGTAACCAGGTACCCTTCTTCCACTTCGTGACCTTTGATGACGGCGAAGATAAATTCGATCAGCAATCCAACCCCATAAGAGACGATGACCAGGGGAAGGACCTCTTTAATGCCTATCCAGAAGTTCTGCCAGGTAAGGAAGTTGCCCCACACGGAAAGTTCCCTGGGGGTTCCATGGGCGGCATCGATAGCCGCGTAATACTGGTAGCCGGCATTAAACATGGCGAACAGCAATACGGGCACCAGGGCCATGATCACCGTATTCATGGTCCGCTTCAGATCGTCAGCCGCCCGCACATGCGACCCTGAATGGGTCGTTTCGTTGGGGGTGTACAGGAAGGTATGGAAGGCACTGAAAGCAGGCCCCCACTTATTATCGCGGTAATGGTGCTTCAGGATGTGCAGCCGCTTCTTGAATGTCAGTCTTTTATCTCTCATCTTATCCTATTTCTTTATGAAGTAAATCGAGTCCTTCCCTAATGATCTTCTGGTGAGGTTGTTTGGAGATACAAATGAATTCGGTCAATGAAAAATCTTCCGGAATCACTTCGTAGAGTCCCAAGTTGTTCCATCTCGTCAATATCCTGCACCATGCAGGCTTTGAGCAATTGCATGGGATAGATGTCGAATGGGAACACCTTTTCGTATTGGCCCGTAACCACGAAAGCCCGGTGTTCACCGTTGGTATTGGTATTGAGGTCGTATTTCTTATTGGGCTGTAGCCAGGAAAAGGTCAGGGCCCGGGTCGTGGATATCTTATTGAAAACCGGGCGGGTCCACCCGAAAAGCTCATAATCATCTCCCTCCGGGATGACGCTCACCGTGGTGTTGTAGAAGCCCAGGTGCCCGTCTGGTTTGGTGCGGCTGCCGGTCAGTACGTTGCCGTTGATTACCCTGAAATTATCTTGGTTCACCCCGCTTGCATAGAGGAAGGTTGCGATTTCCGCCCCGATACGGGTCACGTAATATTGGGGTGTTTTCACACAGGAACCCACCAGCGCTATGGTCCGCTCGGGGTTAAAAACCCCTTTAAGCAGGGCCTCGCCCAGGATAACCAGGTCTTGTGGCTGGATGGTCCATACCAGTTCCCCTTTGTTGATGGGATCTATCTTGTTGATCTGTGTCCCCACAAGGCCCGCCGGATGCGGACCGGAAACACGGTGCAGGGTTACGCCCGACAGGCCGGTGAGCGGGGAATTGCTTTTCTTTCCAACGGATACGTGAACGGCCCCGGGGGTTAATTTGCCAAGTGCCGTAACAGCCGCCTGCAACTCGGCCTCTTTCCCTGCCAGTACATAATCAGGGTCTGCTGCCAAAGGAGCGGTGGCATAACCTGAAATGAAAATGGCCTTGGGCGTGGTCAACGGATTGGCGATCAGGTCGTATGGCCTTTGTTTGATAAAAGGCCAGCATCCTGTTTTCAGCAAGTAAGCCCTGATATCATCCCCGGATGCCTTCCCGGGATCCAAAGGTTTGTGTTCCAGGCGCAACTGGGTTTTATCGGCCAGGATCTTCAGGGTGAGTATCTTTCTCCGGGCCCCGCGGACTATCTCTACCAGCTCCCCACTGACCGGGGAAACGAATAGCATTTCCTTATGATTCTTATTATAAAATAGGGGTTCCCCTGCCTTAAGTTCCGCGCCGACCTTTACCATCATCTTGGGTGCCATCTCATGGAAATCAAGGAGATTTATGGCGTAAACATTACTTAAAACGGCTTTGGAAGTGGAGGGTTGAGCGGCACCAACAAGGTTTATATTAAGACCTTTTTTGATTCGAATGTCTTTAGACATAAAGTGGAAACCTTAGGTTATCTTTTCAAGCCCCAAAAATAGCACTTAAAAGAAAGTTTTCATAATTATTAACTATAAAATTGGGCTTTAATCGGGGGTTGCCGGACACGGTATGCTTTTTGTTTACCTTTACCCAAAATTGAGCAGCCGAATGGTGCGAATCCTTAAACAAGTAACCTGCCTGATCTGTTTGTTACCCCTTTTGGGGCAGGCTCAGGTCCGGACTGAAGTCCAGCCCCCCTAATATCCGAACGATTATATTCAAGGGGCCCACGGAGGATCAATTCCCTGTGGTGCAACTCGGGGAGCCCATCCACCTGGAGTTCGACGACCTTTTGGCCAACGAACAGGATTACTATTACAAAATCACATACTGCAATTACGACTGGACCCCCTCAACCCTCCTCAAATCCCAGTACCTGAACGGGGTGGATAACCAGCGGATCACGGATTACGAGAACAGCTACAATACCCTGCAGCCCTATTCCAACTACCGGCTGACGATACCCAATGAGAACCTCAGCCTGAAAGTGAGCGGCAATTTCCTTCTGGAAGTCTATAACGACAGAAATGAGATCCAATTTTCCAGGCGTTTCATTGTTTATCAGGACCAGGTTAAGGTGGGGGCAGTGGTAAAGCGCTCCAGGGACTTCAACTTCCTCAATGAGCGGCAGGTCGTGCAATTTACCATCAACACCAATGG
The DNA here is from genome assembly GCA_963721045.1 of uncultured Flavobacteriaceae bacterium. GTDB lineage: Bacteria > Bacteroidota > Bacteroidia > Flavobacteriales > Flavobacteriaceae > Zeaxanthinibacter. The sequence continues at coordinate 9,440 of CAVRHQ010000025.1, read as the reverse complement.
GGTCAGGCTGGTGAACCCCAAACAGGAGGTGAAGGTTGCCATCCTCCAGAATTACTACTGGCCCTCAGCCCTTTATAACATCGCCCCTCAGTTCACCCTGGGCAATCAACTGGTTTACCGCTACGACCAGGAGACCAGTTTCCCGGGCGGCAACGAATACCTCAACTTTGACACAAAGGACCTCAGAACCCCCACTTCGGCCATTTCAAGTATAGAGATGGGCGATGTCTACCAGCATTACCTGTTTACGGATACCTATCGGTTTGATGAACCTTATACCTATTATCCCGATATTGACGGGGATTTTGTGATAAGGACCCTGCAGGGGGAAAACATGTCGCGGGAAGCCGAATATACGGACATTCATTTCAGCCTGCCCTATACGGCCCGGCTCGAACTGGACCAGGTCTATGTCTTTGGCAAGTTCAACAACTATGCGCTGGAAGAAGCCAACCAAATGACCTACAACGAGGAAACCGGCAATATGGAAGCAGTGATCCGTTTGAAGCAGGGCTTCTACAACTACAAATACGTGCAGGTGGATGAAGCGGGACAACTGGACATGAACACAGTTTGCGGCAACTTCCATTTTACGGAAAATCAGTACCTTATCCTGGTCTATTACCGCAGGTTCGGGGACCTCAACGACAGCATCATCGGGATTGGCTCGGCCAATTCGAGGAATATCAGCAATTAACGTATCTTAGCGTAAGCCCTGCTGCCCCTGTCAAAAACCATGCGCAATCAGTAAACCATGTCCAATAAACCCAGCATATTTACCCGGGGAAGGTTCCAACTCAAATACAGGGGCACGGAATGCCTGAATTGCGGCCATCCGCTGGATATCAGCGACCGCTATTGTCCGCATTGCGCCCAGGCCAACAGTACTAAAAAAGTATCGCTCAAGGACTATCTGGACGAGTTCTTTTCAAATGTTATAGAATACGATTCCCGGCTATTGAGAACGCTTCAGGTGATGGTAACCCGCCCGGGGGTAATCACAAAGGAATATATCAGCGGCAAACGGATGCGTTACGCCAACCCGTTCCGCTTTATGCTGAGCCTGGCTATCATTTATTTCCTGATGCTGGGAATCAGCGGTAATTTCAGGGAACTGGACCGCTATGGGATGCGCAATGACTCTCTTTCATTCCAACCCGGGCAACTCTTCAATCTTACCTTTAACGACACATCCCCGGAACGGGAACAGGCGAAACAGATCGTCGACTCGATTGACACCAATGTCGGAGATGTACATTGTGGATTACCAGCATCGCAGGGATTCCATGATCACAAATGACCCTAAAGGCTATTTTGAGAAAATTACCGACAGCAACCTTCTGGCGCGGCTCGGACGCAAACATGAGTTCTTCTCCATCCTCCTGGGCAAAGATTCCATATTTGGTTTTCAGGAAGGCATAGACAAATACGGGATCCGGAACAATATGGAGAACAAAATTGCCTTCAGCATGGCCAGGAGTACCATAAGGGTTGCCAGGCAGCCGGGGACCTTCGCGAACGACCTGATCTCACAGCTTCCCATCGCCACTTTTTTCTTCCTCCCGGTCTTTGCAATTTTCATTGTATTGATTTATATCAGGAAAAAATATACCTACACCGATAATCTTATTTTTAGTTTCCATAATCAGTCGCTATTATTTATCTTGCTCATAATTAGCTTTTTGATTGATAAAATTTTTGACATTTCCACAGGCTGGCTTGCCCTGACGGTCTTTTCGGTATACCTGTACAAGGCCATGCGCAATTTTTACCGGCAGGGAAGGTTCAAAACGATTATAAAGTACCTGTTTCTGAACTTGGTGTTTTTAATATTGGCGAGTATCGGCATTATCATTTTTGTGCTCGCCAGTGCCTTTACTTATTAGGATAGTATATGATTACACAGGTTACCAAAGGGATCAAGATTTCGGTGACGACCAGTTTTGAAGGCACGTTCTTCAAGAACTATAAAATGCATTTTGCCTTCGGATATACCATCACCATAGAAAACCAAAGCAAGGATTCCGTGCAACTGACGTCCCGTCACTGGGAGATCTTCGATTCCCTGAACGATTTTGAAGTTTTGGATGGTGAAGGCGTTATCGGCAAAAAACCCGTAATCAAACCGGGCGAATCCCATACCTATAGTTCGGGATGTTTGCTGGCCTCCCCTATTGGCGCGATGCGCGGCCATTACAACATGGTTAACTTCGCCACCACCGAAAAATTCAGGGTGTTCGTACCTACCTTCAAATTCAGTGCCCCCTTCGCCCTTAACTAAAGGTGCATTGCCGGTTTTAATTTTTCGTTTCGCCTACTTCTTTTAGTACCTTTGATGCGATTTTTAATCTTTAAAAAACGATCATGGGGAAAGGCTTTTTTCATGTCCCTGATAGCGACGAACGAACCGGTAAAGGGATATGCCCCGGGCAGCCCGGAACGGGATGAAGTGCTGGAGCAATACAGGAGTTATTTTAATGGGAAGGCAGACATTCCGCATGTATATCGGCGGTCAGGAAGTGCGGACGGGGAATACGGTCTCACATTGCCCCGCCCCACGACCACCAACATGTGGTGGGCCAATACCATAAAGCTTCGGAAAAACAAGTGAACAGGCTATCGAAAATGCCCTGGGCGCCAGGAGTGCCTGGGCATCCATGGCATTGGGAGCAGCGCGCTTCCATTTTCCTCAAGGCCGCGGCCCTGATCGCCGGACCTTACCGCTCCAGGATGAATGCCGCCACCATGATCGCGCAGTCCAAGAATATCCACCAGGCTGAAATCGATGCGGCCTGTGAACTGATCGATTTCCTCCGGTTCAATGTGGAGTACATGGCCGGGATCTACGATGACCAGCCGGAGTCCGATGAAGGGATCTGGAACCGGGTGGAATACCGCCCGCTGGAGGGCTTTGTATATGCCATTACCCCTTTCAATTTTACGGCTATCGCCGGAAACCTGCCGACCAGTGCTGCCATGATGGGTAATGTGGTCTTATGGAAACCCAGTGACCATCAGGTATTTTCTGCCCATGTTATCATGGAGGTCCTGCAGGAAGCCGGGTTGCCCGCCGGGGTGATCAACCTGGTTTACGGGGATCCTGCCATGATTACAAAAGTAGCCCTCTCCAGTCCGGAATTTTCAGGAATCCACTACACCGGTTCCACTAAGGTCTTCCGGTCGCTCTGGCAGCAAATTGGAAATAATATCGCCCAATACAAGTCGTATCCGAGGATTGTGGGGAAACCGGGGGTAAAGATTTTATTCTGGCCCACCCTACAGCGGCCCCGGGCCCGGTGGCAACAGCCATCACCCGGGGTGCTTTTGAATTCCAGGGACAAAAATGCTCCGCCGCATCAAGGGTTTACCTTCCCAAATCTACGGCGAATTCCATCCTGGAACTGGTTAAAAAAGACGTTGGCTCCTTTAACTCCCCAGGATCGCCGGAGGATATGGGGAACTTTGTTACCGCCGTGATCCACGAAGCAGCGTTTGACAAGCTTGCTTCCTATATTGAACAGGCCAAAAAGGACAAGGCAGCGAAATCCTGGTCGGGGGCGGGCATGACAAGTCAAAGGGATATTTTATCGAACCCACCGTCATCCTGACCACTGATCCGCATTATACTACCATGGAGACCGAGCTTTTCGGGCCTGTGGTAACCGTTTATATCTATGAAGACAAGGATTGGCACAAGACCCTGGATTTGGTGGATACCACTTCTGAATATGCCCTTACCGGGGCGGTTATGGCGACCGACCGGCACGCCATTGAGGAGGCCACAGAGGCCCTGGTGAATTGTGCAGGGAATTTCTACATCAATGATAAGCCCACAGGGGCGGTGGTGGGCCAGCAACCGTTCGGCGGCGCCAGGGCTTCGGGAACCAACGACAAGGCCGGATCGGCTCAAAACCTGCTGCGATGGGTATCCCCGAGGCTGATCAAGGAAACATTCGTAAGCCCGGAAGACTATAGATACCCATTCCTGGGCTGATCCGGGCCAAAGCCGTCTTTTGTCTATACCAATTTCACAAATCTTACGTTTGTAATAAGCAGGCCGTTCCCATTAATCACGGCAAAGCTCAATTCCCGTATTTAAAGGGCTAAAAAAAATAAGCCCCGTTGGGTTCATACTTTTAATGTAACTTTAACGTTAATTAATTGTAAATAAATTGTAAATTAGTGGGGCAAGAAATTTCAAAAGCTAAAATGATGAAAGGCAATATCGCACACACAAGGCGTTTAAAGGGGTTGACAGCTTATTATAACCAGGTATGGTCCTATTTGAAAGGCTATGCCAGACGGTACAGAAACGCGTTTTACGGCATATACACCATCTGATCTAGGATCTACGGACGATATTTCCGAGGAAGGTAGACCATCTTCTTGGTTTCAAAGAATGCTTCTTCAAAATAGTGGCTCAGTTCAAAGACTTCCGCGGTTTGATATCCTTTTAATTCTTCCGAGAGATCGCCCCCTTTTAAGTACAGGATCCCATTTTTAAGGGGATGTAACGATTTTTTCCTGATTTTTCCCTTCACCCAGTGAACAAAGGTGGGCATAGCCGCCACGGCACGGCTGACAATAAAATCGTAGGTGCCGTCCAGCGCTTCCACCCGGGCGTGACGGGTCTTCACATTGGCTAACTTCAGCCCTTCCACCACCTCTTCTACCACGCGCATCTTTTTGCCAATGGCATCCACCAGGGTAAATTCCGTTTCGGGAAAAGCAATAGCCAGCGGAATCCCGGGAAACCCGCCCCCGGTGCCCACATCCAGGACATCGGCGCCCGGACAGGAAGTCTATTACCCGCGCAATCCCCAGCGAATGAAGGACATGGCGGAGGTAGAGCTCATCGATATCCCTCCGTGGAGACCAGGTTGATCTTCTGGTTCCAGTCGCTGATAAAGGGGTACCAAAGCGTCGAACTTTTGCCGCTGTTCTGCGGAAAAGTTGTGAAAATATTTAAAAACTATGTCCGCTGGCATCCGTACCTTTGTATTTTGGCAAAATTACTACTTTAGTTACCTAATATTAAAAGTACTAAAAAATCGTTATAATTATAAGGTAGCCCCTGCCTTTACATCCCGAACGTTATGAACAGATCGCCCATCCGATTCCCGCGTCAGGACCCTGCCCAGTTTTTCAGGACCTTAAACAAACGCGTGAATACCTACTTTCAAAGAAAACGAAATAAAAAAACAGGCAACTGGAAGTTGCATCTAAAGACCGCCGTCATGTTTGCCCTGTTTTTAGCCCCTTATTTTCTGATCCTTACTCTTGAACCTTCCCAATTGGAGCAACCTCTTGCTAACCATAGTGATGGGGGTCGGGATGGCAGGTGTCGGAATGAATGTAATGCACGACGGGAACCACGGCTCCTATTCCACCAAAAAATGGGTGAACAAATTAATGGGAAGCAGCATTTATATCCTGGCCGGGAATGTATATAACTGGCAGGTACAGCACAACGTCCTGCACCATACCTATACCAATATCCACAACCATGACGAAGACCTGGAAGCCGGACGGATCCTGCGGTTTTCGGAACATGCCAAATGGTACCGGTTTCACAGGTTTCAACATTATTACTCCATTTTCCTCTACGGGCTGCTAACATTTAACTGGGCAGTCACTACCGATTTCATGCAGATGTACCGCTATTCCAAGCGCAAACTATCTTACGGCCGGTTTCCCAACCCTATCCTGAACTGGAGTGTGTTGGTGGTGACCAAGCTTATCTACCTAACGATCTGGATCGTCCTCCCCATGATTGTCCTCAGCATTGCCTGGTGGAAAATCCTGTTGGGCTTCTTTATCATGCATTATGTGGCCGGGGTTATCCTGAGCGTGGTTTTCCAATTGGCGCATGTAGTGGATGAAGCGGAGACACCTTTGCCGACAAACAGACGGTTCCATGAAAAATACCTGGGCCATCCACCAGTTGCTGACCACTGTTAATTTTGGAACCAGAAACCGGATCGTCAACTGGTTTACCGGCGGGTTGAACCACCAGGTGGAGCATCATATTTTTCCCAATATCAGCCATATCCATTACACAAAAATTTCCAAAATTGTGAAACAGACGGCCAGGGAGTTCAATTTGCCCTACAATGAATATAAAACTACCAGAAAAGCTATAATTTCGCATTTTAAACATTTAAGGGAACTGGGGAAAAACCCAGCCCTGCAATATCAGTAATACGATGGTGGGAATAGAGAACATGCTATCCGAAAGAATTACCAACATGGCCACTTCGGCTACCCTGGCTATGGCTGCGAAAGCCAGGGAACTGCGCAGCCAGGGAAAGGATATCATAGGCTTAAGCCTGGGGGAACCGGATTTTGATATCCCCGACTTCATTAAGGAAGCAGCCAAAAAGGCTATCGATGAAAATTACAGCAGTTATTCACCGGTAGATGGTTATGCCGATCTGAAACAGGCCATTGCCAATAAATTCAAAAGGGATAACAACCTGGATTACGTCACCCAACCAGATCGTCGTTTCCACCGGGGCAAAACAATCCCTGGCCAATATTGCCATGGTGATGCTCAATAAGGGGGATGAGGTGATCCTTCCCGGCCCCGTATTGGGTAAGCTACCGGGATATCGTGAAACTTGCCGAAGGGGTACCTGTTGAAGTACCGACCGGCATAGACACCGACTTTAAAATGACCCCCGGACAACTGGAGGCGGCCATAGGGCCAAAAACCAAAATGCTTTGGTACAGTTCCCCCTGTAACCCCAGTGGTTCTGTTTACAATAAAAAGGAACTGCAAGGAATTGGCCGAAGTTTTGCAGGCAGCATCCCAGATCTTTGTGGTTTCTGACGAAATCTATGAACACATTAATTTCAGGGGGGGCCATGTGAGCATGGCGGGGATTGAAGGGATGTATGACCGTACCCTTACCGTAAACGGTGTCTCCAAAGCCTTTGCCATGACCGGATGGAGGATCGGCTACCTTGGGGGCCCGAATTGGATCGCCAGGGCATGTACCAAATTCCAGGGACAGATTACCAGCGGCGCTAACAGCATTGCACAACGGGCCACCATTACAGCCCTGGAAGCCCCGCTTCGAAAAGATCCAATACATGATCGACGAATTCCGTAACAGGCGCGACCTGGTACTTTCCCTGCTGGGCGAGGTGGAAGGCTTCAAGCTTGAATGTTCCTGAAGGCGCATTTTATGTATTCCCGGATATCTCCAGTTTCTTTGGCCGGGAACTGAACGGAACCCATATAGAAAATGCTTCTGATTTTTCGCTCTACCTCCTGGAACAGGCCAATGTGGCTACGGTAACCGGAGAAGCATTCGGCAACCCCAACTGTATCCGTATTTCGTATGCGGCCTCCGAAAAAGAATTGCGGGAGGCCATTGCCCGGATCAGGGCCGTCGTTTAAAAGGTTACTTGAAAACCCTAATGATTGCGGCAGCCCTTATCCAATAGAAATCTAGTATCGTTTCCAGAAATAGGGGTTAGCAGGATGAGCACTGTGAACAGTTCCAGCCGTCCCGGCCAGCATCAGGAAGCCACACCACCATTTTCCTGCCCCGGGGATAGCCGCTATATTGCTTACCGGATTCAAGGTACCGAAGGCGGGGCCGATATTTCCCAGGGAAGACGCCGCCCCGCCCACTGCCGACACAAAATCCAGGCCCAGCAAGCCCAGAACCACGGCCCCCACTATAAACAACAACATATACAGGACAAAGAAACCGATAATGTTATACACGATGTGTTCGGTAACCGTTTTGTTGATTATAGCGTACCGGGATCACCGCATTGGGGTGCAGGGTTCGTTTAAACTCCAGAAGGCCATTCTTAATAATCATGATATGCCGCATGTGTTTGATCCCCCCGGCTGTGGAGCCCGCAGAACCGCCGGAAAACATAAGACCGAAGAAAACGATCGTCAGAAACGGCGTCCAGGCGGTAAAATCGGCACTTACAAAACCGGTCGTGGTCACCACGGAAACCACCTGGAACAACGTATGCCTAAAGGCGCTTTCCACCTCCCCCAGGAATCCCGGCCATACAAAGGGTCCCGTCGCTTTTCCAACCGAATAGACCACAAAGGCGGCAATCGCGGTAATACATAGCATAAAAATTCCGTAAAAGCGGAACTCTTCATCCCCGAACACCTTCCTGAATTTCCCTTTGAAAGCGTAATAGCTGAGTACGAAGTTGCTTCCGGCCAGGAACATAAAAACGATGACGATATACTGGATAAGGGGTTGGTCATTCCAATGTGCCAGGCTGGCATTTTTGGTGGAGAAGCCCCCGGTAGACAAAGTTGCCAGAGAATGGTTTACCGCGTCAAATACCGACATGCCGGCCACTTTCAGCAGGATGGTTTCGGCCACCGTATACCCCAGGTAAATAATCCAAAGCCTTTTGGCCGTATCGGTGATCCTGGGGTGCAGCTTGTCCGTACTGGGGCCGGGGGCTTCTGCCGCGAAGAGCTGCATCCCTCCTATCCCCAACAATGGGAGGATCGCGATAGCCAAAACAATGATCCCCATCCCGCCTATCCAGTGGGTCAGGCTCCTCCAGATCAGGATCCCTTCGGGCAGGGATTCTATATCGTTTACGATCGAAGCCCCTGTGGTCGTATAGCCCGAAATGGTTTCGAACATGGCATCGGTAACCCCCGGGATCGCGCCGGAAAACAGGTAGGGCAGGGCTCCGAAAGCGGACATGATCAGCCAGCCCATGGTAACGATAATATATCCCTCTTTGCGGTTCACCTGCCGCCGGTGGCCGCGGGTAAAGAACATCCCCAGGGCCCCTATAAGGAGGGTCACAAGGGCCGCGAGGCTAATCCCGGGAGTGGCGCCATCCCCATAGCCTGCGCTGACCAGCGCGGCCAGCAGCATAAAGCCCCCGTTGCAGAGAGACAACAGCCCCATCAGGTGAATGATTATTTTAAAGTTCAGGCCCATTAAAGGAACATCTTTTCTATGCGGGCAATGGATTGCGGGAGGCAGCAGACTACCACCCGGTCCCCGGCTTTGATCATGAAATCGCCCAGGGCAATGATCCCGGCCCCATCCCGTACAACCCCCCCGATTATGGCCGTCCTCGGGAAGTCTACCTCCCGGATAACCTTCCCGTTTACCTGGGAGCGGGGTTTGACTATGAATTCCAGGATTTCGGCATTCAGGTTATTCAGGCGGGTCGGGGCAATACCTCCCCTTTCCGGATATGCCTGAAGATGTGATTGGCAGCCAACAGTTTCTTGTTGATCAGGGTGTCCACGCCTATGGAGTGGGATAACTGGAAATAATCCATGTTTTCCACCAGGGCGATTGTTTTTTTGACATGACGGGATTTGGCCACCAGGCAGGACATGATATTAATTCCGAATTCCCCGTAACGGAAATAAAAGCATCCATGGATTCCAGGTTTTCCTCCTCCAAAAGCTCCACATTCCT
>CAVRHQ010000024.1:0-37650 GCA_963721045.1 uncultured Flavobacteriaceae bacterium | reverse complement strand
GCACTCCTTCGTCAACCCCGCCGCCAATCTGGAACTGTACGGAAGGGTGTTGTCGGGGTTGGACGCCGGTACGCCGTTCCTCTGATGACGTCCGCGTCCACTCGTCAGTTGCGCGCTGTCGTCTCGAAGGGGAGGGGTTCGCCTGAGCGCAGGTGCTCCCTCAGCCACTGTTCGGTGTTGCTCACGTGCAGCAGGGCGGCGGCCTGGCTGAGGGCGGAGTCACGGGTGGCCAGGGCATGGAAGATGGCCTCGTGCTCGGCGAGTGTGCGGCCCGCGGCCCTGTCGTCGACCAGACCGCGCCAGATACGGGCGCGCAGGGTGCGGCCGGAGATCCCCTTCCAGGAGGGTGAGAAGACTCTCGTTGCCCGTGGCCGAGACGACGGCGCGGTGGAAGGCGGCGTCGTGGGCGTTGAGCTGTGCGACGTCGTCGCGGGCCTCCGGCATGGCGTCCAGGTGCCGCTTCACCTCGGCCAGCTGGGCGTCGGAGATCCGGGTGGCGGCCAGGGCCGTGGCCATCGGTTCCAGGAGTCGCCGTACCTCCATGAGGTCCTGCAGCGCGACCGAATCGCCCTGTAGCAGTTCCACGGCGCCGCCGAGCCCCTCCAGGAGCAGGCTCGGCTGCAGGCTGGTCACATAGGTGCCGTCGCCCCGCCGGACCTCCAGAACCCGGGCGACGGCCAGCGCCTTGACCGCTTCGCGGGCGAGGTTGCGGGACAGCCCCAGTTGGGCGGCCAGGTCCGGCTCCGGTGGGAGCTTCGAGCCCGGAGGCAGGGCACCAGTCCCGGATCAGCTCACGGATGTCCTCGATGGCCTTGTCCGTCAGAGACATGACCCATCCCTCCCCCCACCGTGCTCCACGGGCACGTCCGGCCTGGTCAGTCCCTGAGTGCGGAGATCGCCCCAGAGGCCGACGGGCATGTGTTGATCGCATGGAGTAGCACGTTCCGTCCGACCTGTCCGGGAGTCCGCATGCCTAGGGCGACGTTGATGATACTGGGATGCATGGGCGGGAGGCCGATCGCGTCGGCGGGCTGGGGCGTCCCGTGCGCCGCGCAGACGTCGGCGACGGCGACGGCGCAACGGCCCGCGTCAGACGCGGGCCGACCAGACCGGGCCGTCCGGGTAGCAGTAGTCGGCCAGGGACTCCGGGACATGCGCGCGGAGTACCCGGGCGCGGGAGGGCACGGTAGCTGCCGTCGGTCCATGACCACCGGGTCGGTGAAGTGCTCGTGGAGGTGGTCGACGTACTCGGTCACCCGGTCCTCGCAGGTGCCCGAGACCGCGACGTAGTCGAAGATCGACAGGTGCTGGACCAGTCTCGCACAGGCCGACGCCGCCGGCGTGCGGGCAGACCGGCACGCCGAACTTCGCGGCGAGCAGCAGGATCGCGAGGTTCTCGTTGACGCCGCCCAGCCGGCAGCGTCGATCTGGCAGAAGTCGAGGGCGCCGGCCTGGAGCATCTGCTTGAAGACGACCCGGTTCGCGACGTGCTCGCCGGTGGCGACCGCGATCGGCGCGACGGCGCGCGGATCGCGGCGTGGCCGAGGACGTCGTCGGGGCTGGTCGGCTCCTCGATCCAGTGCGGGTCGAACTCGGCGAGCTCGCGCATCCACTCGATCGCCTCGCGCGACGTCCCAGCGCTGGTTGGCGTCGATCGTCGAGCGGATGTCGGGGCCGACCGCGTCGCGGGCGAGCGCGCAGCGGCGCACGTCGTCCTCGAGGTCCGCACCGACCTTGAGCTTGATCTGGGTAACCCGTCGGCGACCGCCTCGCGGCCAGCCGCGCGCAGCTTCTCGTCGGAGTAGCCGAGCCACCCGGGCGCGGTGGTGTAGGCGGGGTAGCCGTCGCGCAGCAGGTCGCGCGATCCGCGCAGCCCGGCCCGGCCGGCGCGGCGCAGGATCTCCAGCGCCTCCTGCCGGGTCAGGGCGTCGCTGAGGTAGCGGAGGTCGACCTGGGCGCGGCGACCACGTCGATCCCTTCAGTTGGAAGGTGCTGACCAGATTGCCGAACGGCAGCACCGTCAGCACGTCGCCGAGCGTGACCGTGTACGGCTGGTCGAGCGCGATGCTGTCAGGCGTGTCGGCGACCGGCACGTTACTGCGCAAACCGCCGCCATTGGTGATGGCGATCTGCGCACCGGTTTCGTCGCGCAAGGCATCGGTCAGCAGGTCGCCGAGGTTGCATTCTTCGTAGCGGCAGACATTGCGGTCGCCGATCCACGGGGCGGAAAAGCGGATCGGTGGAACGCAGGAATTCCGATTTTTGGTCCTGATAGACATTGTGCAGGGTGGTAAGGCCTTCGGTAACCACGGGATTGATTTGCCGCACGATACGGGCCACGGGTTCCCCGTAGAAGTATTGGCCGTACAGGGCTTTGGGGAGGCGATCGCCCCTGAAGACATCATTGCCGGCGGCTCCTGTTACGTGGTTCAGGGAACCGTCGGGTTGCCGTACTTCATCCATACCCCCCTGCATATCCGCAATTTTTACGGGGGCACCCCAGGGCACCTCCATCCCTTCCGCAATTTCATCCTCATATTTAAAGTTTCCGTAATGGATGGGGAACTGGAAATAGGAAGGAAGCCCGCTCGCACCTCCCTGGAACCAGAGTTTGCCGTCGTCATCCTGGGTAACCCCCCACTGGGCGCGGTTGTAGCCTGTCTTTTCGCGGACCACTCCGCCCGGAGTCTCCCGTACCCTAAAGGCATTGACCGTGCTGTAAAGCCAGTTGTCCATCCCCCAGTACATAAAGGCCTGCTGGTGTTCTACATTGCCGGAACGGCCGTATTTATTGGTAAAGAATTCCTTCTTATCGGCTTTGCCGTCCCCGTCGGTATCTGTGTATTTGTACACATTGTCGGCATCAGACTCCATGGTGAGGATACAATCCTTGCCATAGGGTAATACAAATCGCGGGAAGATGAGGTGGTCCACAAAGGTGGTCCCTGTTTCATAGATCCCGTCGTTGTCTGTATCCTCCCAGCGGGAGATGCGGCTCACCGGCTCCAGGGTCCCGTCGGAATCGGCCGTTAGCATATAGGATCGCAACTCCAGGACATACATGCGTCCGTTGCCATCAAATGCGATGGCACCAGGCTGGGCAATCCGGGGTTCGGTCAGCACGGGTTCAATGGAATAGCCCGGTGGGAGGAGGAATTTAAGAGCTTCCTGTTCCGGGTATAAGGGCAATACCGGTGGTTTGGGTTCCAGATCGATCCCCTTCCAGTTCTCATCTTCAGGGTCGGCTTCCTCCGGGAGTCGTATATGTGGGAGGCTATCCGACATGGAACCGATCACGGTATCCACCGGGCTGGGTTCCTTGTTGCCTGAAGAACAGGATGCCAGGCTGACTAACAGGAAACAGCTACCCAGGCCAAAGATGGAACGGACCAGGGTGTTTTTTTTAATGGGCGAGGCCATCAGAAAAGTTGTTTTCATCGCAGGGTAGTCATTTCTTTTCAGGAAGGTGCATGGGTATGTAAATTAAGGCGAATCGGCCTTTTAAACAATTTTTTTCAGAAGCTGACGAAATGCGCGTGGAAATTGACAGATTAGTATAAAACCGGCCGAGATTTGCCTGCAGACTTCGGTGAAAATCACGTACCTTATCGGCGAGCCATTGGTGAGCGGACGGAAGCCCTGCCATGGCCTCTTAACCCACTTTTTCCATGCGGGTATTGCTGATGCTACTGACAGGCTTCTCCCTGTCTGCCTGCATGTCCCTGGCAGACAAGATCAAACCGGAGCCGTCTGACGGTCCGAACGTGGTCCTGATCCTTACTGATGACCAGGGGTATCGGGATGTCGGGGTCTTTGGGGCACCCCATATCGAAACCCCCAACCTGGACCGCCTGGCGGGAGAGGGGGTGAAGCTGACCAGCTTTTACGCAGCCCAGGCGATATGTTCCGCTAGCCGGGCCGCCATCCTGACCGGGTGTTATCCCAACCGCATCGGCATCCATAACGCCCTGATGCCCGATAGCGATATCGGGTTAAACCCATCCGAAACTACCCTGGCCGAACTCTTGAAATCCAGGGGCTATGCAACGGCAATCTTCGGAAAATGGCATCTGGGTGACCATCCCGAATTTATGCCCCTGAACCAGGGCTTCGATGAATATTTCGGCATCCCGTATTCCAATGATATGTGGCCCAACCATCCCCAGCAGGGGACAGTTTTTAATTTTGGCCCCCTGCCCCTTTATGAGAACCGTAAGGTCATCGATACGCTGACAGACCAGACTAACCTTACCGTGGAGATCACAGAACGGGCAACAGATTTCATCAAAAGAAATCACGATCACCCATTCTTCCTGTATATAGCCCACCCACAGCCGCATGTCCCCCTCTTTGTCTCCGATCGGTTCAGGGGAAAATCCGAAGCCGGCTTGTACGGGGATGTGATCATGGAGATCGACTGGTCTGTCGGGCAGATCATGCAGACATTGAAAGAATTGGGGATCGAAAAAAATACCGTGCTCCTGTTCACTTCAGATAACGGTCCCTGGCTGGCCTATGGCAACCACGCCGGGAGCGCCCTCCCGTTCCGAGAGGGCAAAGGGACGGCCTGGGAGGGCGGACACCGGGAACCATTTATCATCAGGTATCCGGAAAAATTGCCGGCCGGCCAGACCCTGGATACCCCGGTCATGGCGATCGACCTGCTCCCGACCCTGGCCGAAATTACCGGCAGCCCCCTGCCTGATAAGGTAATCGACGGCAAAAGTGCCTGGAAATTGCTACTGGGAGATACGGCCGAAAGCCCGCAAAAGGCTTACTTCTTCTATTCCAAGCTCAATGAGCTGCACGCGGTACGGGCAGGCCGCTGGAAACTCTATTTCCCCCATAATTATCGTACCATGGACGGCCAAACTCCCGGAAAGGACGGCCTTCCCGGGGAATACCGGTATGTTGACCTCAAAAAGGAAGCGCTTTACGACCTGGTATCCGACCCCGGAGAAACACGGGATATGGCCCAACAACGGCCCGGGGTAGTGAGGGAACTGGAACATCTGGCCGATGGTATGCGCTCCCGCCTGGGCGATTCACTGAAAGGAGTACAGGGATCCGAGAACCGGGATGCCGGGTCCATCCACTGACCCCTCCAACCACCAATCCGCCACGACAGCCATGGGAAAGACCTTCCACTTTAAGAAATTCAAGGTACAACAGGATCACTGCGCCATGAAGGTCGGCACGGACGGTGTCCTCCTGGGGGCCTGGACCAGCCTTACCGGAAATCCGCAATCCATCCTGGATATAGGCGCGGGTACCGGGCTGATTGCCTTAATGCTGGCTCAGCGCAGCGATGCCGGGCAGATAGACGCCCTGGAAATAGACCAGGCAGCTTCCGAACAATGCGCGGAAAACTTCCAGGCCTCTCCCTGGGGGAACCGTTTGCGGTGTTACAACACCTCCCTTCAGGAATACGTTGCTAATACTGAAAAGCGGTATGACCTCATCGTGTCCAACCCTCCCTTTTATTCGGAAACCGTCCCTGGCAGGGCGGCCAACAGGGACCTGGCCCGGCAGAACCGAACCCTTCCCTTCGAGGCGCTGATAGCCGGGGTTGGAATCTTGCTCGGCCAGACGGGCCGGTTCTGTGCGATTGTCCCGTACCGGGAAGAAAGCAGGGTCCGGTCCCTTGCCGGGGCATATTCATTATTCCCCCGGCGGATTACCCGGGTGAAAGGCCATCCCAGCGCGCCACTCAAAAGGAGTTTGCTGGAGTTCGGCCGGGAAGATTTGCTCCCGGAAACGGGCACGCTGGTCATTGAAGAGGGGCGACATCAGTATACGGCTTCGTACCGGGATCTCACATCGGAATTTTACCTGAAGATGTAAACCTAAATCATTCTCCTCAGGGGACGTGTCAGGCAGGTTGGCCCCCCGCCACCCTTAAGGCTGATTTCGTCGCCTTCATAGGACAATACCTCAAGGCCTGCCTCAGTCAACGCTTTTTGGGTTTCCGGATTCCCGGAGACCACAATACAGGTTTGGGGCGAAAGGGCCAGGACATTGCATCCCATGGATTGGAATTCCGCATCGGGGACTTCAATAATTCGGTATCCCCTGGATAAGACCTCCTCCCTGAACGCAATAGGTAGGAGCGGGGAGTAGGCAACGGCCAGGTCGCCGGCTACAGGGCTCCATACGGACATCAGGTGGAAGACATCCGCAGGCCCCCTGTAATGGGGAAGTTCCACTACGAGCACTTCGATATCGAATGGAGACAACAGGGTTTTTAACTGGGCGATGCCCGACTGGTTGGTCCGGTAGCTATGCCCTACGGCAAGGGTCTCCCTTCCCAGCCAGGCTACATCCCCGCCTTCCAGGGTGCCCGGGGCTTCAATACGCCCCAGGATGGGGATGTTTCGGGAACGGAAATAGGCTTCATGAAGGGCCGGTTCGGCGCGCCTTGCAGCCTTCCCCATGCGGCAAAGGATCATCCCGTGATCGGTAGTTATTGAAGCGTCCCGGCAATAAATGGCATCGATGGAAGTGTCGGTGGAAGGCGGGAGGTATTCACATTGGATTCCCCGTTCTCGTAAAAGTGCTTCAAAACCGCCATACTCCCACTCTGCGATTTCGAGATCAGGGCAGGCGTGGTAGTTCAATGCTTTCCATTCTGCCTGGATTTTTTTATCACTGATAAATGAATGCGCTATGGGGTTGAGCAAGATCCTCTCCAGGGGAAGGTATTCGGATTGGCAGCTATATTGCATCGGGGAAATCCCTTAATCTTTGCGGTTCTTTCGTTTGATCCATACATAAAAGGGGATGCCGGCCATCAAGAGGATAAATCCGTAGAATACGGAGGTTTCCCCCGCACCAAATAAGCCCCAGATCGAATACAGGAAACCGCCCCCTCCAATTAATACCACCGGCCACCAGAGTCCGGATGAGATTTTGCTTCTGCTCATCAGGATGAGGTATGCGGAAGCGGAAAAGAGGTAGGGCACCAATACACAGAAAGTCCCCAGAAGAACCATCAGCCGGAATTGTTCAACGAGCCCCTGCGTGTAATTCATCAACAAAAGGATAGATGTCAGGATTGCCCCTACCACGATCCCCAAAAAGGGGGTGCCGTGTTTGTTGACCCTGGAAAAAAGGGCAGGGAAAAGTTTATCCTCGGCCACGGCTTTCGGGACCTGGCCTACCAGCAGGGTCCACCCGTTCAGGGCACCGAATGCGCTGATAGCGGCTCCGGCGGCTACGAGGGCCCGCCCCCAGTCCCCGGTCATAATGCCCATGGCATCCGCAAAAGGGGCAGGGGAAACCGCCAATTCATTCATGGGGATCATGCCCATTACCACCACTGTGCTCAGGATGTATAGAATAGCAACCACACTGGTCCCCAGCATGGTAGCTTTCGGAATGGTCTTTTCGGGGTTTTCTGTATCTGCTGCCGGGACGGAAGCGCTTTCAAACCCCTGGAATGCAAAGAGCGTTATAGTGACCGTGGTGGCCAGTGCCACCAGGGGATTTTCATTGCTGGCATTGAACGGCCTGAAGTTGCTGGAATCGAAGTAAAAGAATCCGCCGAAGATGACCAGCAGAACGGGGACGATCTTGAGCAGGGTGGTAACCACCTGCATGGTGCCGCTGTCGCGAACCCCCCGGGAATTTACCCAAACGAGGAACCAAATTGCCGCCAGCCCGGAGAGTACCGCAAGGGCGGGATTGTTGGCCAATACCGGAAAAAGCG
Organism: uncultured Flavobacteriaceae bacterium; assembly: GCA_963721045.1. Classification (GTDB taxonomy): domain Bacteria; phylum Bacteroidota; class Bacteroidia; order Flavobacteriales; family Flavobacteriaceae; genus Zeaxanthinibacter. The sequence continues at coordinate 29,942 of CAVRHQ010000024.1, read as the reverse complement.
CGCTCATGGCGCTGACAAATGCGATGGCAATGGCTGCGTTGGCGATCCAGATGGAGATCCAATACCCCCAGGCGACCTGGAAACCCATAAAATCACCGAATGCCCGTTGGGTATAGGCGTAGGGGCCGCCACTCTTGGAGCCTACCATGGTACTCAGTTTGCTGAATACCTTGGCCAGTACCAGGGCCCCGACAGAAGAAGCGATCCACCCGAGGATACTGATTCCTCCGAAGGCGGCAAGAGCCGCCGGGATCAGGAAAATCCCCGCCCCGATCATGTTTCCCACCACCAGGGAAGTACTCATCCAAAGCCCCATTTTTTTGGACTTCCCGCTATTGGCCATGGGGGGAGGGATTGGAAAATACTTCTGAATTAATTATGTACATTTGATTGAATACTTCCTGGTCAATGTACAAATAAATTGGTTATGGCGCATAAATATTACGTCGATCCCGATATCAAAAAGGCCAGTACACTTCCTGCTTCCCTCTACCGTGACACCCTTATTTTCGAACGGATGGAAAAGGTAATTTTCCAGCGGTCCTGGCAGTTTGTAGACCCGCGTTATCTTCCCATAGAGCCCGACCGGGCCGTTGCCTTTCAATTACTCGATGGTTATGTGCGGGCCCCCCTGTTACTGAGCAGGGAAGGGCAAGGGGGAAAGGTCCGATGCCTGAGCAATGTCTGTACCCACCGCGGGAACCTGGTGGTGAACGGGCGATCGACAGCCAGGAAATTGGTTTGCGGGTACCACGGGAGGTGTTTCGCCCTGGACGGCACCTTTGAATATATGCCGGAATTTGATGGCGTGGCCGATTTTCCGGCACCCTGCGATAGCCTGCGCCAATTCCCGCTACAAGGCTGGGGCCCCATATATTTGACGTCTTTGCAACCCGCCTTGGAGCTCGATACCCTAACCCGGGCCATGGATGAAAGGGTGGGCTTCCTGCCCCTGAAGGATTACAAGTTGTACCCGGATCGTTGCAGGAGTTACCAGGTGAAGGCACATTGGGCCCTGTATTGCGATAACTACCTCGAAGGCTTCCACATCCCGTTTGTGCATAAAGCCCTGGATGCCGTCCTGGACTACGGCCGGTATGATACCCTCCTCTTCGACCACGCCAGCCTGCAGATCGGCTACGCAGACAGGCATACAACCCAGGTTTTTGATTTGCCGGCGAACCACCCGGACCACGGTAAAAGAATAGCAGCCTATTATTTCTGGCTTTTCCCCAACCTCATGTTTAATTTCTATCCCTGGGGCCTGTCACTGAATGTCGTGGTCCCCATAAGCCCAAACCACACACGGGTCGAATTCCTGTCCTTTGTCGGGGATCCGTCCCGGCTCGACCAGGGTGCCGGGGCCGGACTAGACCGGGTGGAACTTGAAGATGAAGCCGTTGTGGAAGGGGTGCAGCAAGGCCTTCAATCCGACTTTTATACCAGCGGACGGTTTTCACCTTCACGCGAAACCGGCGTCCATCATTTTCACCGTCTCCTTGCCCAATATCTCAATGAAGGTTAATACCTAAAAATGCAATTTGCAGAAATCTAACACGAAGCCATTGTAATGTTATATTAATTACCTTTGGCGGAAATTTCAATCCTATGAAACCCGATCTTTTTGAAGCCCCGGACTACTACCAGCTGGATGATTTGCTTTCGGAGGAACACAAGCTGGTGCGGGAGGCTACCCGGCAATGGGTCAAACGCGCTGTTTCACCGATCATAGAGTCCTACGCTCAAAAGGCCGAGTTCCCCAGGGAATTGCTAAACGGATTGGCGGAAATCGGTGCTTTCGGGCCCTATATTCCCAAGGAATACGGCGGGGCCGGGCTGGATCAGATCAGCTATGGCCTTATCATGCAGGAAATCGAACGCGGAGACAGCGGGATCCGCTCCACAGCCTCGGTACAATCTTCCCTTGGTCATGTACCCCATATACGCCTATGGGACGGAAGCCCAACGTAAAAAATACCTGCCCAAACTGGCGTCGGGTGAGCTGATCGGCTGCTTCGGGCTCACAGAACCTGATTATGGGTCCAATCCGGCCGGGATGGTCACTAATTTCAAGGACAAAGGCGACCATTATTTATTGAACGGCGCAAAATTGTGGATTTCCAATGCCCCCTTTGCAGATATTGCCGTGGTCTGGGCCAAGAATGAGGAAGGCCGCATCCATGGCCTCCTGGTAGAACGGGGAATGGCCGGATTCACGACGCCGGAAACCCATAACAAATGGTCCCTGCGCGCGTCCGCCACGGGAGAACTGATTTTTGACCAGGTAAAAGTGCCCAGGGAGAATCTACTGCCCGGGAAGAATGGCCTTGGTGCACCGCTGGGATGCCTGGATTCTGCCCGCTATGGGATCGCGTGGGGCGCCATAGGTGCCGCCATGGATTGTTATGACACAGCCCTGAGGTATGCAAAGGAACGCGATGCAATTCGGGAAGCCTATCGCCGCCACCCAACTGCAACAAAAGAAGCTGGCTGAAATGATCACCGAAATCACGAAAGCCCAGCTACTGGCCTTCCGCCTTGGACAACTTAAGAACCAAGGCAAGGCCAGTTCCGCACAGATTTCCATGGCCAAGCGGAACAATGTGGAAATGGCTATCCGCATCGCAAGGGAAGCGAGGCAGGTACTTGGCGGGATGGGGATCACCGGCGAATACCCCATCATGCGCCACATGATGAACCTGGAGAGCGTGATCACCTATGAAGGCACGCACGACATCCACCTGCTAATCACCGGGGCAGATATCACGGGACACCAGGCTTTCAACTAGGCCCGGGAGGCTACCGATTCATTAAAAAACACTATTTTGGGGGATGAATAACCCGTCAAAAGAATTCCCATGCGTAGCCTCTTCCTGTGCTTGCTCCTGCTTACATAGCCTGCAAGACCGAAGGCAAAAAACCCAAGCCTGCCCTGCAGGAAACCCTGCCCTCCTCCGCGAACTTCGCGGAAATCAAAACCCCCGACCAATTGCTGGGCCCCTTCTTCAAGGATGTCCAGCTTGCAGGAGTATTCGAGGATAGCAAGACTTTCGTGGACTGTATAGCCAAATACCCTTACGACACCATCAGGGCCCGTTACGCCAGGGAAAAGGATACGGAAAATTTTGACCTTAAAACATTTGTCCTCGACAATTTTGAAACCCCACCCCTCATTACTTCCGATTTCAAGTCGGACCCGAACCGGTCAGCAGCAGAACATGTGAAAGCCCTCTGGCCGGTATTGGAACGCGCTTCCGATTCTGTGGAGGCGCGCAGTTCGCTTATCCCTTTGCCCGAGCCGTATATTGTTCCCGGAGGCCGTTTCAGCGAAGTGTATTACTGGGATAGTTATTTTACCATGCTGGGGCTGGCTGAAAGCGGGGAAGAGGAGATGATCAGAGACATGCTCGACAATTTTGCCTACCTGATCAACCGGGTAGGGCATATCCCCAACGGGAACCGTACTTACTATATCACCAGGTCCCAGCCACCATTTTTCGCACAGATGGTCAAACTGCTGGCAGAAAAACAGGGCGATAGCATTTATAGGACGGTACCGGGCAGCCCTTCGAAAGGAGTACGACTTCTGGATGCAGGGCAGTGACCTGACGGATACCCCCATCCTGCACTGCGTGGGAACGCCGTTGGGGGTCTTGAACCGGTATTTCGATCAGGGGACCACCCCCAGGCAGGAGGCCTACCAGGGAAGATTACCGGCAGGTGGAAGCCCTTGAAGGGGGGGCCAAAATGTACAGTGACCTGCGATCCTGCGCCGAATCGGGTTGGGATTTCAGCTCGCGCTGGTTTGCGGATGCATCCACCCTTGGGACCATAGAAACCACGGACCTGATCCCGGTAGACCTCAACGCCCTGCTTTACGGACTCGAGGAAGTGCTCATACATTGCTATCCGGAGGATGCCGCCTTCGTATCCTCCTCAAAACCCAGATGGACATCCGTAAAGAATTCCTGAACCGGTATTGCTGGGATGAGGAACAGGGGATTTATCTCGATTATAACTGGGTAGACCAGAAAAGAACCACGGTCCCGTCACTGGCGATGGCCTACCCACTCTATTTTGGGATGGCAGACGCCAAACAGGCCGACCAGGTGGCCGCCTATATCCGGGAACACTTCCTCAAGGCAGGCGGGGTAACTACCACCGAAAACCATACAGGGGAGCAATGGGATGCCCCGAATGGCTGGGCCCCGCTTCAGTGGATGACCATTATGGGCCTGGAGCATACCGGGCACCATGAGCTGGCCAGAACGATTGCAGAACGCTGGGTGGCCCTGAATGAAAGGGTGTATGCCAATACCGGAAAGTTTGTGGAGAAATACAATGTAGAGGACATGAGCCTGCGGGCCGGGGGAGGCGAATATCCGGTACAGGACGGATTTGGGTGGAGCAATGGGGTTTATCTGGCCCTGAAAGCGTTCCTGGAACAACCCTGATCTCATCCGGGATGGGCGTCAGGTCAGGAATTCCTCTACCGTCCGCTGCATGAAATCCAATTCCTCTCTGGCTTTGCCGGCAAAAGTCAGCAAGCTCATGCTCCGATCCAGGTTCTGGCCTTCATAGGCCACCTGGTAGTAGACATCGCCGCTGAGGTAATCCGTAAGGGCCCGCAACCCGTGAAGAAAGGGCATGTAGACTGCTCCATGGGGCAGCGAGTGTATTTCCGGCATACTTAGTAAGCCCTTTTGGGTACTTAGCCCATCGATAAACGCCCTGAAAAGGGGCCTTGAAAACCTGATCTTTTCCAGCAGTCGTTCATCCTCAGGGGCTGTATTGACGATCGTTCGGATGGCGTCCCCGAAATCGTACATAAAATACCCTTTCATAATTGTATCCAGGTCGACCAAACAAAGCGCCCTTGACGAGTTTTCGGAAAAAAGGATGTTGTTGAGCTTCGTATCATTGTGGCAGATCCGTATGGGCAGTCCTTCTTTTTCGAAAGGGAAAGGATCTTTAAGGAATCCTTCTGCGACTCTGATTGCCTTCGCCGCGAGGTCTTTCCTTACCGTATCAGCCCCTTTCATGGCCTCATCGTATTGTTTTGCCCGCAGCTCCAGATTGTGGAAACCTGGCAAAGTATCCCGGTACGAGGCCATATCGGTTCCCTGTAAAAGGCTATGGAAGCGTCCGATAATCCGCCCTGCCTCCCGGGCGGTATTGGGTTTTGAAGTGGTGTTGAAGGTAACACTGCCGGGGACATAAGTCATCATCCGCCAGCAACCGGCATCCCCCGAATCCAGGTACAGCCCGCCTTCCCTGGTCTTCACCAGCCCGACCTGCTGGTAATCCGATGCCCCAAGGCGGGGCAGTGCCTGTCTGAGGTTACCCATCAGAGCCTCTATGTCCCTGAAGACGGAGGTATTTATTTGCTGCAGGACATATTCAGGCCGATTGGCATGCAGTACGAGAAAGGTTTGGTGGATCAACCCCTGCTTTACGGCGCGCAGCTGGTATGCCTTCTCCGGTAAAGAGAAAGATGGGAGGAGTTCCGTGGGTTCCGTTTCCGGCATGGGGATTTTCTTATCGGTATTATTTCCATAGGGGCGAAGGGTACAGGCCCCCGGCCGTCATTTCACTTAATTCCCGCATGGCCAGTTCCTTGTCTCCGGCGTAGGTCACCCCGAACCAGTTGCTGTGGGCAGGAATAACCTGTACGGCAGCCTTTTTATCCTGCAACATTCCCTGGATTACAAATGGGATATATACTTCCCCAGTCTCGGTGTTTTCGCCTTTCCCTATGAAGGCGGTAAGGTCTTTTTCGATCTGTGCAAAAAGGTCCGGGCCACATACCCAGAAATTCATGCTTACCAATTCGTTACCACTGAATTCCAGGCCTGTATCCAGGTCTTTTACCCCCCCGTTTTGAGGTTGCAGTTTAACCCGCTCCACCACAGAGACCAGTTGGTCGCCCTGTTGTTCACAAACCCCCCTGGAAACCGTTCCGTGAGGCGACAGGGTGTCGTTCAGGGTATAGGCAACCAGCCCATACCGGCTTTCGCCGGGGTGGTTTCGGATAAATTCGGCCGCGTGTTTATAGGCAGCCTTGCCGTAATAATCGTCCGCATTAATGATGGCAAAAGGGGTGTTGATCAGGTGACGGGCGGTCCAGACGGCATGGGCGGTACCCCAGGGTTTCTTTCGCTCTCCCTCATAGGCGATCCCGTCCGGCAGGTCGGTCAGTTCCTGTGCGATCACATCGAGCCTGATCCTTTCGGGCAGGCGCGGGTGGAGGTATTCCTGCAGGAAGTTCACATTGTCTTTCTGGGTAATCACCACGATATGGTCAAAACCATTTTGCACGGCGTCATACATACTGAATTCCATCAGGAATTCCTGTTTAGGCCCAAAACTGTCGAATTGCTTCAATTTTCCGTAGCGGCTGCCTTTCCCGGCGGCCATTAAAAGTAACGTCATAATCTGGTATTACGGCCGCAAAAATAAGTTTTTATAAGGGAATGGGCGTGTTGATGCCATGTTTTTAATGCCTTCATAACGACGGCCGGGTTTGGCATGGCTGTCCCTTCGCGGCATTGAGCTACCGCCTTATCGGAATTCAAACCTTAGGGTCAGATACGGTATAAACACTTGTTCACAGGGTGGAATTATCCCTTTGGAAGGCCTCACCGGCCACTGGCTGATGAATATCATAGGCCGGGGATGGAGCCCGAATTACATTTGTTGACATATCCTTGTTTCATGTGCAGTTTGGTTCAGAAATACAACGTACCCGGCCCGCGGTATACCAGCTATCCCACCGTACCCTTCTGGGATACGGATGCATTTTCCGGGAAGCAATACAAGGCCGGCCTGAAGAAAAGCTTTGATGAACAAAATGTAAAGGACGGCATCAGCCTTTACATCCACCTTCCTTTCTGCGAAAGCATGTGCACCTTTTGTGGGTGCCACAAACGCATTACGCGCCGGCACGAAGTGGAAGGCCCCTATATAAAAGCCGTACTCCGGGAATGGCAGCTTTACCGGGAAATCCTGGGTGAAAGACCAGTGATCCGGGAATTGCACCTGGGCGGGGGAACGCCGACCTTTTTTTCTCCGGAAAACCTCAGGCTGCTCATAGAAGGGATTTTCAGGGGGACCCGGACCAGTCAGAAGGATCTGGAATGCAGTTTTGAGGGGCACCCAAACAATACGACCAAAACCCACCTCCAGATATTGTACGACCTGGGATTCCGCCGGGTAAGTTACGGGGTGCAGGATTATAACGAACGTGTTCAGAGAACCATCAATCGGATACAACCATTCGAAAAGGTGAAGGAGGCAACTGAAAGGGCCCGGGAAATAGGGTACACCTCCGTTGGGCACGACCTGATTTTCGGTTTGCCACACCAACGCCTTGAACATATAGAAGAAACCATCGCCAGTACCCGGGAATTGCTGCCAGACCGGATCGCCTTTTACAGCTATGCCCATGTTCCCTGGCTCAAAGGCAACGGTCAAAGAGGCTATAAGGACACAGACCTCCCCGATGCTTCGGAAAAAGAGAAACCAGTATGAGCGAGGGAAGGAAATGCTGGCTGCGGCAGGGTATACGGAAATAGGGATGGACCACTTCGCGCTTGAAAGGACTCCCTTTATCAGCGCCATGGAAGCCGGGACCCTTCACAGGAATTTTATGGGTTACACCTCTTCCCGGACCCGCTTAATGGTGGGATTGGGCGTGTCGAGTATCAGTGACAGCGGCTATGGGTTTTCACAAAACGTGAAACAACTGAGGAATATGAACACCTGGTCGAGAACCATATCATCCCCATATACCGGGGACATATCCTTAAGGGGAAGACCAGGTTATCCGCACCCATATCCTGAACCTGATGTGCCGTTTTAAAACCGGGTGGGGGCATCCCGATTCATATTTCCCTCAGATCACAGAGGTTTTAGATCAATTAGGGGAACTGGCGGCTGACGGCCTGGTGGAGATTGGGGAGAATGAGTTAACGATTACAGAGGCAGGCAGGCCTTTTGTCCGCAATGTCTGCATGGCTTTCGATTTGCAATTACATAGGAAAACTCCCGAAAAAAGGCTATTTTCAATGACCGTTTAACCTAAAACAAGAAAGGATGAAAACCATCATAGTACCTATAGATTTTTCAGAACAAGCCGAAAACGCTTTAAAGGTGGCTGCTTCCCTGGCCGATAAACACAATTCGGAAATCCTTGTCCTCCATATGCTGGAATTAAATGAAGCAATTATATCGTCGACTGAGGGTTTTTATCAGGAACATACTGTTTTTTTGCTCAAACTGGCGGAAAAAAGGATGAAGGAGTTCCTGGAGAAACCATATTTGAAGGGGATTAAGGTTACACCGGTGATAAAACATTTTAAAGTTTTTGGAGAATTGAACGAGGTCGCAGAGAAGCATAAGGCCGATCTGGTTGTCATGGGTTCCCACGGGACTGATGGGCTGAAAGAGATCTTTATCGGATCCAATGCGGAAAAAGTTGTCCGCAATTCCAGTATTCCGGTATTGGTCATCAAGAAAGAAATCAAAGATTTCAAGATTTCAGACTTCGTCTTCGCCAACGATTTTGAGAAAGAAAACGTTCCGGCATTTAATAAAGCGCTTGACTTCGCCAAAAAACTCAATGCCCGCTTGCATTTGGTCTACATCAATACCCCCGGCGACAATTTCCTGAGCACACAGGATATTTATAACAGGGTTTCGGCTTTTTTGCATGAGGCCAAGTCTGGGATGGAGGTGGAAATATACAATGATTATAACGTGGAACGGGGCGTGCTGAACTTCAGTGAAAGCATCAATGCAGACATCATTGGGATCCCCACGCATGGACGAAAAGGCCTTTCCCATTTCTTTATGGGCAGCATAGGGGAAGACATTGCCAACCACTCCACCCTGCCAGTGATCACCTTTAAAATTTAAACAGCCCCTTCGATATCATTCGGAGGGGGCGTTTGGGAAAAGTCTACCGGGGGATCATCGGAAACAATCGGCGTATCTCATCCTCTGTGGGCTGTTTCCCGTATTCGCATATCTGGAAAGCTTCTGCATGCTGAACCTCCCGGCCTTTAGGGCCATACCATTTTTCAAGGCTAATCCGAGTGGGGCCGTCAGGGGCCGAGAACCGCATTTTCGAGAGGAAGGCAAGCCGTTCTTTTTCTCCTTTGGGCACCTGATCAGTTTCCCGGCGGTCCAGGGGAGCCAGTCAAAAAACTGGGATTCATGAGCTGCCAGGGCGTAGAGCTTTTTTTCAAATACCGGATCGATATCGATGGCAATCTGCGGTTCAAAGGGATTGGGTTTTTGAAAATGGTCTTCAGAGTAAAGGAATACCGGGTTTTTCTGTAAGGGAGGGGTATCCGGGGCCACAGCCGGCACAATGACCATATAGGCTGCGTCCTGCACCAGCACGCCGGTATAGCGGTGATCCGGATGGTAGTCGTTGGGCCTGGGCGCGATCACAATATCTGCATTCCATTTGCGGATCTCGCGGATCACCTGCATGCGAACATCCAGGGTCGGGAGTAATTCCCCGTCGTGGTTCTCCAGCACTTTGTACGTTACCCCGAAGCGTTTCCCGGCTTCTGCCGCTTCCTTCCGGCGCAGGGCAGCCAGTTCCTTCCGCCCCATCGAATAATGACCTGCGTCTCCATTGGTCAGGGATACAAATTTCACCCGGTGGCCCATAGACGAAAACAACAGGGCCGTGCCCCCGGCGTCCAGGTCACAGTCGTCTGGATGCGCCCCAAAGACCACAATGTTCAGGGGCGTTTCCTGCGCCTGAACGGCCCCCAAAAGCCCTAAAAAACTAAAACAAAGTATCGCTGCCCTTATCATGCCCTTGGCTTAAACCAGTTTCATGCCTTCCGGGTCCCAGCTAACCGGTTTTTCGTTGTAGTAGCTTTCGTTGGCGAGCAGGGCGGCACCTGCTGCACGCATCCCGAAAGTGGGGTCTTCCACCACCTGCTTCCTGCCCCTTACGGCTTCGATAAAATTGTTCAGGTGGTCGTAATGTGCCCCTTTGTAATCATCGGGTGCCTTGTATACGGTTTCGCCCAGGTTCAGCATTTCTTTGCGGCTTTCCAGGTCTTTCTTCGCATATTCTTCCCGGATCTTTTCCTGGGTGGCTTTGGTGTAAGCCACCATGGAATACCCTCCGGGGACCATATCCAGTTTGGAGCGGACCAGCCGTACGGAGTCCTGTCCTACCTCCATGGCCCCTTCGGTGCCCACCAAGCGGAATCCTCCGCCTCCGCCCGAACCAGAAATGAAATTGATCCGGAAGGATGCGTTAAAGGCGGGATGGGTTTTGGTTTCGGGGTAGTCATACAGCGTAATGGTCACATCGGGCACGTCCCTGCCGTCTTTCCAGTATCGGAGCCCCCCGGTTGACTGTGCCCTAACCGGGCCTTTGGAATCGATGACATAGTGGAGGGTAGAGAAGGCATGTACAAACAGGTCGCCTGCCACCCCCGTACCGTAGTCGCGGTAATTCCTCCACCTGAAAAAGCGGACCGGATCGTAGGGCACCTTGGGCGCTCGTCCCAGGAATGTATCAAAGTCCACCGTCTGTGGATTGGCATCGGGCGGGATAGGATATTGCCAGGCCCCTTCTGCCGAATAGCGGTCGTTGTACATATCCAGCATCACCAGGTCGCCTATGGCCCCGTCGAAATAAAGCTGGCGGGCCTTTTCGTTGCCCAGGGAAGACATCCCCTGGCTCCCGATCTGACAAACTTTGCCGGTTTCTTTTTGTGCATTGATGAATTCCTGTCCTTCAGTGAACAGTTGCACCATGGGCTTCTCACAATATACGGCCTTTCCCGCTTTCATGGCGGCTATGGCGATGGTTTTGTGCCAGTGGTCCGGGGTTGCGATGATCACCGCATCCACGTCGTTCCTGTTCAGCAGTTCCCGGTAATCCCGGGTCGTAAAAATACCCTGGCCCCATTCCTCCTTTGCCCGGTCCAGGCGACCGGTGTAGAGGTCGCAAACTGCCACGATTTCCACCCCCGGTACTTTCAGGACGTCGCGGGTATCGTAAGTGCCCTGGATTCCTGCCCCGATGAGGCCGAGGTTTACCTTGTCATTGGCGGAAAAGGTTTTTTCACTGTACGTCCTGTTGAGAAGGATCGGGTTGCGGGTGGGAGCAGCCAGGATATAAGGCGCTGACGCCACAGCCGCTGTCCCCAGGGTGGCCTTTCTCAGGAAAGACCGTCTGGTTTTGTTGTCGCTCATGATGGAAAATACATTAGTTGGATTAAACGGCTTTCAAGGTACACTATTTTCCAACTCCTGGCAAGAAGACTCAATCTGGAAACATGGGCCCTTCTCCGGGTTCCGGATAAGCAGCAATTTCGCGGATAGACAGATTTTTAAGGCTTTGCACCATTTGCAGGCGGGCAGGTTGCAGCAGGGCGTGGAGGGCACACGGCCTTTCTTCACTGCAGTTTTTAGCATTGAGCATACAGGCAGTCATCCGGTCTGGGCCATCAATTACGTCTATGATCCTAATGAGGGGGAGATTCCTGTTCTCCTCATCCAAATAAAATCCGCCCCTGGGTCCCCGGCTGGAGGAAATGACCTTATGGCGGGCGAGTTCCTGCAACAGTTTGGCCAGGTAGGCCCTTGGGACTTCCACCCGGGAATACAGGTCTTTCACCATCAGCTTATGGTCTTCATCGGAATGACGGGCCAGATAAAGGACGGCTTTTAAGGCATATTTGGATGAATGGGAAAGCATATGACCCCTTGATTTATTTCAAAACAATAATAAAAAGATATTTATGTCTTAAATATGACCGATATCATATTTTGAAAACAACCTCCCCGCTACTTTTGGACTATCAAATATGCACTACAATTATATACTTGAAGTTATGAAGCCAGTACTTAAAATTTGTACGATTTGCCTCTTCACATTGCTACTCGGCTGTGGGGGGAAAGAAGAAAAAAAAGAAGGGTTCAGCCTGGACCGAAGTAAATCCCAATCAGAGGAAACCAGTGAACCGGCCGCTGCCGCTGTAAAGGCATCGGAACGGGTGGTATTGGATGACAAAGGCGTAGGGCCCGTGAAAGTGGTAACCCTGGACCCTGAAGTTGACCAGGAACTGGCCGAGCAGGGGGAAGAGGTATACGAGAAGATGTGCCTGGCCTGCCACAGGATCGGGAAAAAATTCATTGGCCCTCCGCCCAACGGGGTTTTGGAACGCCGTAGCCCGGAATGGGTCATGAACATGATCCTCAATCCCGATGTCATGGTAAAGGAAGATCCCCTGGCCCATGACCTGCTCATGGAATTTAACGGCTCCCCCATGGCCAACCAGGGCCTTACCGAAGACCAGGCCAGGGCCGTACTGGAATATTTCAGAACCCTGGATTAATACTATCTCACCAATTTAAAAACAAGAACAATGAAAACATCAGCCAATTTTATGAGCATCATCCTGGGCTTGTCTGCGGTGCTAATAAGCTGCAAGGACCAGGGCAAAGGAAGCGAAGGCGCGCTGGCATCCGGTGCGGCCGAGAAGGTCTATGTGGCACCGGGAGATTATGACGAATTCTACGCTTTTGTTTCCGGGGGGTTCAGCGGGCAGTTGTCCGTTTACGGGCTCCCGTCCGGACGCTTATTCAAAGTGATCCCCGTTTTTTCGCAAGACCCGGAAAAGGCATGGGGGTACAATGAGGAAACCAAACCTATGTTAAACACCTCCCATGGTTTTATTCCATGGGATGATGCGCACCACCCGGACATTTCGCAGACCAATGGAGAACTAGACGGGCGGTATGTATTCATTAACGGGAATAATACTCCCAGGATCGCAAAAGTGGACCTCAGCGTCTTTGAGACTACCGAGATCCTGGAAATCCCCAACAGCGCGGGGAATCACAGTTCGGCTTTTGTTACTGAAAACACCGAATATGTTGTTGCCGGCACCCGTTTTTCTGTCCCCATCCCCCAACGGGATATGTCGATCAAAGATGCGAAGGGGAATTTCAAGGGCTCCCTTTCCTTTATCAGTGTGGATCCGGAGGATGGGACCATGGACCTTGCGTTCCAGATCCTGATGCCGGGCTTCGATTATGACCTCGCCCATCCCGGACGCGGGGCATCGCATGGCTGGATGTTCTTCACCACCTACAACACCGAAGAAGCCAATAGCCTGAAGGAGGTGAATGCCTCCCAGAATGACAAGGACTTTATAGCCGCCATAAACTGGAAGAAGGCGGAAGAATACATTAAGGAAGGCAAATTCAGCACAGTGCCCGCAACCTATGCCCACAATGTATATGACGACAAGACCCATACGGCTACTTCTACTATGATGAAGGAAGTACGCGTATTGGACGCCTCGGCTTTGCCCGGCCTGGTTTATCTCCTGCCCACCCCAAAATCGCCTCACGGCTGCGATGTGGACCCAAGTGGGGAGTATATTGTAGGCAACGGGAAACTTTCAGCGGACCTGACGGTTCATTCCTTTACAAAGATGATCGATGCCATCAAAAATAAAAAGTTCGACGGGGAGGCCTATGGAATCCCGATCCTTAGTTTTGAAGACGTCCTTGCCGGTACGGTAAAACAGGCCGGCCTAGGCCCCTTGCATACCGAGTTCGACGGGAAGGGCAACGGGTATACCTCTTTCTTTATTTCTTCAGAGGTTGTCAAATGGAAAGTGGGGACCTGGGAAGTGGTAGACCGGCAACCCTGCTACTATTCCGTCGGGCATGTCATGATCCCGGGGGGAAATTCGCGAAAGCCCTTTGGAAAATATGTATTGGCCATGAACAAGATCACCAAAGACAGGTACCTGCCTACCGGCCCGGAAGTCACACAATCTGCACAGTTGTATGATATCACTGGTGACAAGATGCAGTTGCTGCTCGATTTCCCTACAATCGGGGAGCCCCATTATGCCGCCGGGATCCCGGCTGAAAAGATGCGGGAACATTCGAGGAAGATCTTTGACCTGTCCGAGAACGGGCATAAGTATGCCACCCCGACTGATGCCGATGTCCGGGTGGAGAGAGATGGCAATGAGGTTCATGTATATATGACCATGATCCGCAGCCATTTTAACCCGGATAATATCGAGGGGATCCGTGTGGGGGATAAAGTCTACTTCCATGTGACCAACCTGGAACAGGATTACGATGTGCCCCACGGTTTCAGTATGATCGGTGCCAACAACAGCGAACTGCTGATCATGCCGGGACAAACCGAGACCCTGGTGTGGGAACCCAAACAGGTTGGGGTATGGCCTTTCTACTGTACCGATTTCTGCTCGGCGCTCCACCAGGAAATGCAGGGATATGTACGCGTATCCCCGGCGAATTCCAATCTCGATATGAGCTGGTCCCTCGGGGAGTAAGTGAAATTGTTTAAACAGGCCGTGGTAAAAGCGGGTCGAGAATGATATCCACCCGCTTTTTCCCGTCCTTAAAATATATCACCCATGAAAAAGTCACGCATTTTAATGTTCCTGGGGGCTTTACTGCCGCTGATGCTCTTTGTTTGGCCCCTTTGGAAAATTACCCTGGAGGCGCCCCAATACCCCATCCCGCTCGGGATGAATATTTATATCAATGATTTTGCGGACGCCAATCCGCATGACATCAAAAATATAAACCTTATGAACCACTACGTGGGGATGAAATATATCCCGGAAGCCATTCCGGAATTCAAGATATTCCCGGCCGGGATTCTGATTACTACTGTGCTGGGTTTGATGGTGGCCTTTAAAGGCCGGTATAAATGGTATCTGTACTGGGGGATATTGATGGTTTTGCTGAGCACCGCAGGGCTGTATGATTTCTATCTCTGGGAGCACGATTACGGACATAATCTCGACCCCAGGGCGATCATGAAATTTACCAATCCCGACGGGTCTGTCATGGGGTTTCAACCCCCTCTTTTCGGGATCAAGCACATCCTGAACTTCACGGCTTATTCCTATCCAAAAGGGGGCGCTTATTGCCTCGCAGCAGGCATTGCAGTTGCGTTTTTGGCATACTTCCTGGGAAGAAAGGAATTCAAAAAAGCGTAATTTTAAATCGGACAATATGAATAATACGGGATATATCGTTCTGATGGTCATGGTATTTTTATCGGCCTCAGGTTGTAGCCGCGGCCCAAAGCCAATTCTCTATGGCACCGATGCGTGTCAATTTTGCAGGATGTCCATTATAGACCCGAAATACGCCACGGAGATTGTCACGCATAAGGGAAAGGTGTATAAGTTCGATTCCATGGAATGCCTGTTGCATTTTGGCGCGGAGATGGGAGAGGAAAACATTTCGCAATTCCTCGGCAATACCTTCGATGTGCCGGAAGAACTTAACGACCTGACTTCTGCCACCTTCCTGATAAGTGAATCCCTGCCAAGCCCTATGGGCGCAAACCTTACCGCCTTTCGCGGCTCTTCGGCGGCACAAAAGGCACGGGAGGAACACGGGGGCTCCCTGTACGATTGGGAGGCCATCCATCAATATGTATTGAATAACGACCGTGAACTTAACTGATAGCACCATCGAGTCCCAAAAGATCCGGAACCTTCATATCCGAAAGGTATCCGGGGACTATCCATTTGAATTGCTGAGTATCAGCCTTGAAAAAGGATCCGTCTTCCCTGAGCATCATTCGCCAAAAAGGGCCGTCCTTCTGGTGCTTGAAGGGTCCATGGTATTCTATATGGATCAAGGGGCTCATCGTCTGAGCCGATTTCAAATACTCCATATCCCCGCGAAAGTTGCTCATTGGATAGAGGCAACAGAAAATTGTAAATTCCTTATTATACGATAACCTGAATGAAAGTAGCCGGTATCTTAGGGATCCTCTTGCTTATCGGGTTGCAGATGCGCGCCGGTACCATAGAAGTATGCCATACCTGCGAAACGCAAAGCATCCGGGAGGGGATTGCGAAGGCCGCAGATTATGATACCGTTCGCATCCGAAAAGGGTACTACAGGGAACACCAGTTGGTAATCGACAAGCCATTGGTCATCATAGGGGAAAATTACCCGACCATAGACGGGGAGGACAAAGGGGAGATCATCACCATATTTTCAGACGGGGTCACCGTGGAGGGGTTGCATATCATTCATGTGGGGACCAGCTATACCAAGGATTTTGCGGCGGTCCGGGTGGTGAAAAGTGCCCGCTTTATTATCCGGGACCTGCTCCTGGAACAGCTTTTTTTCGGGATCTACCTCGAAAAATCCGAATATGGTATTGTTAAAGGCAACCGTATCCTGGGGGATGCAAAGGAAGAATTTAATTCCGGCAACGGGATACAGTTGTGGTATTGCAAAAACATTGAAGTTTCTGACAATGTGATCCGGCACGTACGGGATGGGATCTATCTCGAATTCTCAGACCAGATTGTCATTAAACGGAACAGGAGCACGGACAATGTTCGGTATGGCCTGCATTTTATGTTCTCCAACCATGACGTCTATGAATCCAATGTCTTTGAGAACAATGGAGCCGGGGTGGCCGTCATGTTTTCCAAGGATATCAGCATGAAGGGGAATACGTTCCAAAAAAATTGGGGATCGGCTGCCTTCGGGTTATTGCTGAAAGAGATCAACGATGCAGAGATCACGGGGAATGTATTCCAGGAAAACACCGTGGGGATCAACATCGAGGGATCCAACCGGATCCGGTATGATAACAATACCTTTGTCAGGAACGGCTGGGCCCTGAAAGTAAGGGGGGCATGCTATGCGAATACCTTCATCCGCAATAATTTTTTGCACAATTCCTTTGATATATCCTACAACAGCAAATTAAACGACAACCGGTTTGAGCAGAATTACTGGAGCAGTTATTCGGGATATGATTTAGACCGGAACGGCATTGGGGATGTGCCCTACAGGCCGGTCAAGCTGTTTTCCTATATTGTGAACCGTACCCCGGAAACCATTGTACTCCTGAGAAGCCTCTTTATGGACATCATCGACTTCTCCGAAAAAGTCTCGCCGGTATTTACCCCCGATAATCTGTTTGATGCCCAACCCCTGATGAAAAAGGTGCCATGATCCGAATTGAAAACCTCTATAAAAAATTTGGGGCCAATGAGGTCCTTACCGGGCTCAACCTGGAAATCAAAACCGGGGGTGTTCTGGCCATTCTTGGTCCGAATGGCTCCGGGAAAACCACCCTCATCAAAAGTATTCTGGGGATGGTTATCCCGGACCGGGGGGAGTTGTACATAAACGGAAAACCCATTAGAGGGAAGTCTGAATACAGGCGGGATATCAACTACCTGCCACAGATAGCCAACTTTCCTGAAAACCTGAAGGTGCAGGAATTGTTCCATATGATCAAGGACCTCCGCCAAAAATCGGGCTCGGAGGAAGAACTTATATCTCTTTTCCGGCTGGAACCTTTCCTGGACAAGAAACTGGGCACGCTTTCAGGAGGTACCAAGCAAAAGGTAAACCTTGTACTGGCCTTCATGTTCAACAGCCCGCTACTGGTACTAGATGAACCGACTACCGGGCTGGACCCTGCTTCCCTTATTCGGCTCAAAAAGCTCATCGCGATCGAAAAAAAGAAAGGTACCACTGTATTGATCACGTCCCATATCATGCAGTTTGTGGAGGAAACGGCCGATGAGATCATCTACTTGCTGGAGGGAAGGATCTATTTTAAGGGAAGCGTCACGCGAACTGCAAAAAGCCACCGGGCAAACTGATTTTGAACATGCCATAGCGGCTATAACAACCGAACGGGAAAATGCTTAAAATACTGAAATACAGTTTTTACGACCTAATGCGGAGCCGCTGGAGTTATGTGTACTTCATATTCTACCTGGTGTTGGGTTTTGTGCTTCTCTTCCTCAATAATGATATCTCCAAGGCAATCATTACCCTGATGAACGTGATCATTGTACTCGTTCCCCTCATCGGGACCATTTTTGGGATCATGTATTTTTACAATTCCAGGGAGTTCACGGAATTGTTGTTGTCCCAACCCATACGCAGGTCTTCCATTTTCCTGGGGCAGTACCTGGGGGTGGCCGGCTCGCTTACCATGAGCCTGATACTTGGGTTGGGGATACCCTTCGTCCTGTACGGGCTTTTCCGGAGCGGGGCCATCTGGGATTTTTCACTGCTTTTGGTTACGGGCGCATTCCTGACCCTCATATTCACGGCCCTGTCTTTCAATATTGCCCTGTCACATGAGAACAGGATCAAGGGGTTTGGGTATGCCGTCCTGCTTTGGCTGTTTATGGCGGTGATTTATGACGGCTTGTTTCTCTTGTCACTAATCGTTTTCGAAGAATATCCCCTGGATATCTATTCCCTGGTGGCCACTATGCTCAATCCGATTGACCTCTCGCGGATTCTGATCCTCTTAAAGCTCGATATTTCAGCGCTGCTCGGGTATACCGGCGCCGTTTTCAAGTCGTTTTTCGGAACCGGCAGTGGGTTTCTCATCTCCATCTCGATGCTTTGGCTTTGGACGGGACTCCCGGTCTGGCGACATGGTCCGGAAAGCCGGGAAAAAGGATTTTTAATCCTGGGCTCCCGGATATTTGTTTTGGAATGATCTTATGAAGATATCGTTGAAAAATCAGGCGAGAACCGCCCTGTCCTATTTTCTTACTTGCCGCCCTGCTGGGCACCATGTTACGGATATTCCAATGGCAACCATTTTCCTTAAATTTCAGGTACGTTGTACATGCCCATTCGCATATCGCCCTCCTGGGATGGGTCTATGTTGCGCTGACTACCTTGATCTATAAGCAATACCCTTGGCCATCCTTTTCGCAAAGAGGCTACCGGCGGATTTTCTGGATCACACAGGGAACTCTGTTGGGCATGCTATGTACCTTTCCATTTCAGGGGTACGCCTTGTTTTCCATTATTTTTTCGACTTTGTTCCTTCTGGTTTCCTACTCGCTTTGCCTGGGCCTTTTTTCGATTCGCAGCCCGGGAGCTGCGATCTCCAACGCTTATCTTTTTTGAAAGCGGCCATATTCTATATGGTATCTATCAAGCCTGGGACCATGGTCACTTGGGCTTATCATGAATACCCTCGGCGTGACATCACCCTGGTATCGCAACGCAGTTTATTTCTACCTCCACTTTCAATATAACGGATGGATGCCGATGGCTTTGCTGGGACTGTTGATTTTCGCGGCCGAAAAGAACGGGGTAATTTGCCAGAGCGAAAGTTTAAATGGATGTTCCGATGCCTGAATGCCGGAATCGTACTCTCCTTCTTTTTGTCGGTCCTTTGGACGGAGCCCCCTGCCCTTGTGTATCTTCTGGCCGGAGCCGGGGCCTTGCTGCAGGGTCCTGGCTACGCGCTTCTGGCGCACGGCGTTTACAGGGAGAGGGGAAAGTTCGGGCAGGGCTTTACACTTTTACAAAGACGCATCCTCAAGGTTTGTCCGCGGTTCTCCTTGGGATTAAACTCCTCCTGCAAATACTGACCTCTTTGCCGTATTTTGCAAGGCTGGCAGCAAGTGTTCTCGAATTTACCATCGGGTATCTGCACTGGACCTTTCTCGGGGTCATCAGCCTTTGCATATTTGTCTTGCTGGATTTTTACAGGCTGATCCGGATCCCTCCCGTCGCGCTTGCGGGTTTATCTTGCCGGGTTTGTTGCTACCGAATCACTGATCATCTATAAAGGGCTGGCGGCCTGGGTCCACTTGCCCTTGATGGGATCCTATCAGGCTTACCTGGCAATTGGCAGTGCCTCCTTCCCCTTGGAATTGCAGGCTGGATCTTTAGGCGGTCCCGCGACATCTCCGATGGGAATCCCTGATACTTTCATGTCAACGGCGGGTCAATCCGCATTCCGATGCTCAAAGATCTTCAGGTAGAACATGGTCGACATGTTCCGGGCCCGGTTTTTTGCAATGGCGGCGGTTTCTCCCGCAAAAAGTTCGTCGAGGGTTGCGTACCAGAGGTTCAGCCACAGGCCGAAATGCTCCGGCTTCACCCCGCCTTCCACACGTGTATCCACCTGCTGGTGAACGGCCAGCGGGTTCCCGACGTATTTGCGCTTCAGGAATAACTGGCTTTCCCAGAAATCCGTAAGCCGCTCGAGATGCGACTCCCAATCAGTAATGATCGAATTAAAGATCGGGCCGAGCACCTTATCTGCCCGTACCTTTTCATAAAAAGTGCTTACCAGCAGGCGGACGTCCTCGCGGTCTTCAATGTTGGTTTTGGGTGCCATGTGTCTTTTATTGGGTTATCCGCTTGCCGTTTTCACAGGTTTATGATGGTTCTTTTCCCCGAACCACCACCTTGGCTTGTGGGCACGCCTGACCAGGCCAAATTTCTGTATGGAGTATTTGCGGATATGGGCAAGCAGTTCCGGCACAGAATCCGTCACAAAGAGCAATTTCATATCGTCCTGGCTGATGCTTTCTTCCTCAGCCATCAATTCGATATGGGCAAAAAGTTCCTTATGGTATTCCGAACCAAAGAGGACCACAGGGAAATCCTCTATCATATGGGTTTGTATCAGGGTGAGGGACTCGAAAAGCTCGTCCAGGGTACCTATGCCCCCGGGCATCACCACAAACGCATAGGAGTACTTGATCATGAGGTATTTGCGGACAAAAAAATAGGGGATATTGATCCAGGTATGGAGATAGGGGTTGGGGTGCTGCTCCCTGGGAAGGACGATGTTGCACCCAACAGAGATGCCCCCTGCCTCAAAGGCCCCTTTGTTGGCGGCTTCCATAATGCCCGGTCCCCCACCTGTCATCACCGTGAAGCCCATGTCGCTTAGGGCCGCGCCTATTTCTACGGCCTTTTTATAGTACGGATGGTCATCTTTAAACCGGGCCGACCCGAATACGGTGACACAGGGGCCCAGGAAGTGCATCTTGCGAAATCCGCGGATGAAGCTCCACTGTACCCTGAAGGTGAACAAGAACTCCTTTAACCGCGACCGGGGGCCATCCAGGAACCGGGTTTCTTCCCGCTCCAATTCAAATTTGCCATTTTGCTTTACCATAACCTGCCGCCAATTTAAGTTTGCCCCGGCGCCGAAGGGAAAATTAAGGCGTCTGGAGGAAACATCCGCATAAATCTATTAAAATCAGGGCTGGCAATCCAGGGTAGCCCCTAGTAAATTTGGCATGACGGCAGGGGAGAGGTAGGGGATCCCCAGCCCCAGCCCCCTGATTATGAACAGGATGCCCACCAGGATCACGATGGCCGGGATCAATCGTCGGATATGTTGCCTAAGCCCGGATTTGGCGAAATTCCCCAAATAGACCCCGGCCGTCATCAGGGGGAGGGTACCCAGGCCAAAGGCAGCCATAAACAGGGAACCCCTGGCAGGGTTGCCCAGGGCTATGGACCCCAGGGCAGCCATATAAACCAGGCCGCAGGGCAGCAGGCCGTTCAGGAATCCTATGCTGAGGAAGGCATCTGGGCTTTTCCTTGAAAGCTCTTTGGACAGCCTTGCCTTAATCCCGGAAATACCGCGTGAGATAGGTTTCATCAACCGCTGCCCGATGGATATTCTTTTGGGAAACAAGACTGATAATATCATAAGCAACCCTATACCTATGGAAAGCTTTTGCTGGAACCCGAAGAGGTAGAGCCCGCTGCCCAGCAGCCCAAACAGCAAGCCCACAGTTGTATAGGCGAGGATCCTCCCGAGATGGTAGGCGCTTACCTGTGCCCCGCCTTTCAGGTGGTTCTTCCGGTCTACGGGCAGCATAAAGGCTATGGGCCCGCACATGCCCAGGCAATGCAGGCTTCCCATAAGGCCGAGGAGGAAGGCAGGAAATATCATTTCTCTTGGGATTCTGTAGGTTCTGCCGCCCGGGCTACGAAGGTAATGCGTTCCTTTTGCAGGAATTCCATGCCGTTCGAATGCCATCGGATGCTGATGTCCCACCTCCCTTCGGGCAGGCGGCGGGAGGGGATTAGCATTTTATTGCCTTCCAGGGCTATGGGTATTTCAAAATCCAGGCTTTTATTGGACGGCCTGTAACCTGTAATCCGTCCGTCGGAGGCATTCTGGTCCCAGGTAGCGGGAAATTCCAGGAGCAGGCCTTCTGCGGAAGGTTTCAAAACGATTTTATCATCCAGGGCCATGGCATTGTGGATGGCGTCTATTTCATTCTGGAAATCGAGCTCCTCCTCGTAGTAATACTCCGTCACCAGGTCGTGCCTGGCCTTCTCCGACGTGGTCGCCACCACGACAAAGTACAGGATGAAGGCTATAAAAGCCAGAAAGGCCAAAAAGATCCCGGTACCCCAATTAATTTTCATATCCTAATTTTTTTCAATTGCTTAAAACTTAAATTCGGCTTAGCGATAACTCCTGGGTGCCAGGAAGCGTACGCTGGTGGTCTCCACGAGTTTCTGCCCGCTATAGACCCCAATTTTCAATTTATCCTTGTCGCCATTCAGGTCTTTGTCATTGATTTCGATGAACAAGGTTCCTTCCGCCAGGCTTTCCGCAGGGGCTACAAAATTCTTATGGGTTACCAGGCGAATCTTCCCGGGATGCGAGAGCAATTCGAAATGCACGTCACCGACGTCAGACGTTGTTTTGTTCAGCAATTTGTAGGTAAAAACATTGCTGATGATATTCCCTTCTTTCCGCTCGTATAACTGACCGGGGAGGCGCAGGATATTCGCTTCCAGATCGTTCCTCAGGAAGAGCATCCCCACAAAGATCCCGGTAAGGATCACCAGTACTGCAGTGTACCCTTTCAGGCGCGGGGTAAATTTAAACCGGGCTTTCCTGCTGATGTTTTCCTCACTGGCGTAGCGGATAAGGCCTTTAGGGAGGTTCACCTGTTCCATTATATGGTCGCAGGCGTCTATACAGGCCGTGCAATTGACACACTCGAGCTGGGTTCCGTTGCGGATGTCGATCCCTGTCGGGCATACGTGAACGCACTGGAAACAGTCAATGCAATCGCCAAATCCAAGGGCGTCCCGGTCCTCATTCTTCCGGAACTTCTTCCGGCCTTTCTCCTTCTCACCCCGTTTATGGTCGTAGGCCACCACGATGGATTTGTTGTCGAGCAGCACCCCCTGCATACGGCCGTACGGGCAGGCGATGATGCACACCTGCTCCCGGAACCAGGCAAAGACAAAGTAGAATACCCCCGTAAAGATCAGGAGGGAGACCAGGGTACTCAGGTGGGTAAGCGGCCCGTCGGTTACGTAGGTCAGCAGGTGGTCACTCCCGATGATATAGGCGAGGAAAACATTGGCGATGAGGAAGGATATTATAAAAAATACCGCCCATTTGAGGAGCCGTTTTCGCACTTTTTCTCCATTCCACGGCTGCCTGTCGAGCCGAATCTGTGCGCCCCGGTCCCCATCGATCCAGTATTCTATCCTCCGGAAGACCATTTCCATAAAAATGGTCTGCGGGCACATCCATCCGCAGAAAATCCTGCCGTAGGCCACGGTAAACAAAGCCACGAAGATGACCCCGATGATCATGCAGATCACGACCAGGTGGAAATCCTGCGGCCAGAAGGGAAAGCCAAAAATATTAAACCGGCGTTCCAGCACATTGAACATCAGGAACTGGTGCCCGTTAATCCTGATGAAGGGCGAAAGGAAGAGGAAGGCGAGCAGCACGTAGCTTACCCATTTCCGGTATTCGTAATACCGGCCTGAGGGTTTCTTGGGGAAGACCCAGGCCCTTTTGCCCTCCTCGTTGATCGTCCCAATTGTATCCCTGAAATTTTCATCCATCGCCATACCTTCTGCCTGTTTCGCCAGAAATATTTTTCTTATTCGGTCCCTGTTTCCACCTGTTCGGCTTCCACGGACGTGCTATCTGCCTCCATTGTGGTTTCTGCGGATACCGCCGGGGCATCCGGATCTTCCCAGAGTTCGCCCTGGGGCTCCTTGGGATCTGCCGGTGTAGTGCCCTGGAGGCTCAGGACGTAGCTCGCAACCTGCGCCATTTCATTGGGTTTCAGATTGGTTTTCCAGGAGATCATACCTTTCCCGGGCCGCCCGCCTTCCGAAATGGTATGGAAAACATTCTTAATGCCCCCGCCCAGAATCCAGTAGTTGTCCGTAAGGTTTGGGCCTATCCCGCCGCCGCCATCATTCTTATGGCAAACGGCACAGTTGGTGGTAAATATTTTTTCCCCGGCTTGCAGGTCACTCGCGTCGGTAAGACGCTCCACCGTGTTTACATCGACCAGATCCTTGGCAGTCTTTTTGTATTCCTCGATAGACTGCTGTGCTTCCGCCAGTTCCTGTTCATATTCCTCTTTCTGGTCGTAGCCCCCGAAAATATGGAATCGGGCGAGGTATATTACCCCAAAGAGGATGGTGATGTAAAACAGGTACACCCACCAGGGCGGTAATTTGTTATCCAACTCACGGATCCCGTCATAGTTGTGGTCCATGATAATTTCGTGTTCCTCTTCCACCGGCCTGGAACCCAGGAGCTTTTTGTAGATTTTCCGGGCCCATTGCCAGGGCTGATTGCTTTCTTTTTTAGCCAGGTACCGCTCTTTGGCTTCCTCGGAAAGGGTCTGGAACATGACCTTTTCAATAGCCGAAACAATGACTTCCATTGCGATCAGGAGCATCAATACCAGCAACAGGAAAAGCAGGCTCATGGGATATTTGATGATGGCCAGGGAATCCCCGGAATCTATGGCGTATTCCATTATTCCGAAGACGAGGAAGAAGACAAGGGGGATGCGTATCCACCAGGCTGAAGAATCTTTCATGGCATGGGATTTTGAGGTTGGTTATCGTCCAGGGGAAGTTTACTTACCTCCTGTATATGCTCTTTGGATGCGGTAAGCACCCACCAGAACAGCAGGGCAAAAAATATGAAGAAAATCAGGAGGGAGATCATAGGATAGGTAGCAATCCCCTCTATACTTTCCATATGTCCTTTGATGAATTTTAACATGGTCGTTATTTATTAGTGACGGTTTCTGCTTTAGGTTCAGCCTTGATGTCTGTGCCCAGTCGTTGCAGGTATGCTATCAGGGCGACGATTTCCCGGTCGCGCATTTCAACGAAGGGCTCCCCGGATGCCTGCGCCGCTTTTTTATCCGCCTCGTAGCTTTTCGCAAAATCGGGATCGGAATACAGGTTCTTTTCAATTTGCTCCGCCTGTGCGTCCAGGTCCTTCCCGGCGTTTGCGATTTCCTCTTCCGAATACGGCACCCCGAGTTTGGACATGGCCTGCATTTTAGCAGTAATATCGGATTTATCCAGTTTGTTTCGCACCAGCCATTGATAAGCCGGCATAATAGATCCGGAAGAGGTGCTTTGAGGATCGTACATGTGGTTCAGGTGCCAGTTATCCGAGTATTTACCACCCACCCGCAACAGGTCGGGCCCGGTACGCTTGCTTCCCCAGAGGAAAGGGTGGTCGTACACAAATTCCCCCGCTTTGGCATATTCGCCATAGCGCTCCACTTCACTCCGGAACGGGCGCACCATCTGGGAATGGCAACCTACGCAGCCCTCCCGGATATAGAGGTCACGACCCTCCAGTTCGAGCGGGGTATAGGGTTTTACACTGGCAATGGTAGGGATGTTCGATTTAATCAGGATGGTGGGGATAATCTGGATGATCCCCCCGATCAGGATCGCCACTGTTGCGAAAATGGTCAACTGAATAGGTTTGCGCTCCAGCCAGTTATGGTAGGTCTCCCCGGCGACCCGCCGTTTGGCTACCCGGACAAGGGCAGGGGCTTCCGCCAATTCGTCCTGCACCTTGCTGCCCGACCTGATGGTGGCCACCACGTTGTAGAGCATCGCCACGACCCCTATGATATACAGGGTACCACCTACCGCCCGCATCCAGTACATGGGCAGGATCTCGTGTACGGTTTCCAGGAAATTGCCGTAAACCAGGGTGCCATCAGGATTAAAATCCTTCCACATCAGGGCCTGGGTAAAACCTGCGACGTACATGGGCAGGGCGTATAGGATGATACCGAGGGTCCCTATCCAGAAATGGAAGTTGGCCAGGCCCAGGGAATGAAGCTTTGGTTTTATACATTTTGGGCACCAGCCAGTAGACCATCCCGAAGGTGAGGAACCCGTTCCAGGCCAGTGCTCCCACGTGGACATGGGCGATGATCCAGTCACTGAAGTGGGCGATGGCATTCACATTTTTAAGGGAAAGCATGGGGCCCTCAAAAGTGGCCATCCCGTAACCTGTAATGGCCACCACCATGAATTTCAGGACGGGGCTGGTACGGACCTTATCCCAGGCACCCCGTAGGGTAAGCAAGCCGTTGATCATCCCGCCCCAGGAAGGGGCGATCAGCATAACCGAGAAGGCCACCCCCAGGTTCTGTGCCCAGTCCGGGAGGGCGGAATACAACAAGTGGTGTGGCCCCGCCCATATATAGATAAAGATCAGGGACCAGAAATGCACGATCGAAAGCCGGTACGAATAGATGGGCCGGTTGGCAGCTTTGGGTACAAAATAGTACATAAGCCCCAGGAAGGGGGTGGTAAGGAAGAAAGCCACCGCATTATGGCCATACCACCACTGTACCAAAGCGTCCTGCACCCCCGCATATACGGGATAACTTTTCAGCCAGGAAACCGGGAGTTCCAGGCTGTTGAAAATATGCAGGACCGCTACCGTTACAAAGGTGGCTACATAAAACCAAATGGCCACATAGAGGTGGCGTTGCCTCCTGCGGAGCATGGTACCGATCAGGTTCCAGCCAAAGGCCACCCAAACCAGAGCAATGGCCAGGTCTATGGGCCATTCCAGCTCCGCGTATTCCTTGGAGGTGGTATAGCCCAGGGGAAGGGTAATCGCCGCCGCCACGATGATAGCCTGCCATCCCCAGAAATTGAAATTGCTTAGAAAATCGCTGAACATCCTCGCTTTAAGCAATCGCTGGGTGGAATAGTAAACCCCGGCAAAAATGGCATTGCCCACAAAGGCAAAGATCACCGCGTTGGTATGCAGTGGCCTTAACCTCCCGAAACTTAGCCATGAGATGCCATCTGTTAGATTGGGAAACAAAAATAAAAAGGCCAGCAGCAATCCTACCAGCATGCCGATAATCCCCCAAAAGAGGGTGGCGTACAGGAATTTCTGAACGATCTTATTATTGTAGTGGAATTGTTGAATTTCCATAGGGATGATTATTTGGATGGATGGGTTTTATTCGGGTCGTCAGCAGCCGGATCCGCCGGATCCTTCACTATCTCGTCTTCAAATAACATGCGTACTGATGGGGTGTAGGAATCGTCGTATTGTCCGCTTCGCACTGAGATGATGAAGGCGACAAAAAAAAGCACGGCCACACTGATACTTATGGCCAACAACACATAAATTACGCTCATGGATTGTTGAATTTTGGTCAAAACTACATGCCGATGCCAGCCTGTGAAATGATTGTGATCATGTTGGTTGATTATGGCAGTTTCCGGGCCATATAATTTGTGGCTATGGTGGTAAATGCGACCACGCTGACCGAGCTGAGAGGCATCAGGATAGCAGCAACTACGGGCTGCAGCTGTCCGGTACATGCGAAATAAAGCCCGATCACATTATATAAAAGGGAAAGGACAAAGCTGATCCTGATGATCCCCATAGCCTTTCGGGCGGCCCGGAGGTAGTCTGGCAGGTAGCGAAATTTGGAAGCGTCCAGGATGCCATCACATGCCGGTGAAAACACATTAACATTTTCAGAAAGTGCGATTCCCACTTCGCTTTGTGCCAGGGCACCGGCATCGTTTAATCCGTCGCCAACCATCATTACCTTATGCGCTTCGGCCTGCAACCGGCCAATAAAGCGGAGTTTATCTTCCGGTTTCTGGCTAAAATGCAGGGCAGTCCCGGCAGGCAGCATGGCCTCAAGCCTGGGGCGCTCCCCGTCATTGTCTCCGGATACCACGGCCAGGAGGTGGTTTTTGGCCAGAGAGCTGAAGACTTCGGGCAGCCCGTCCCGGTATTTGTTTGTAAACACAAAGCGCCCTTTGTAGGCATTATTGGCGCTGACATGAACTTCCGTAGGCCCCTCCGGGCCCGGTTGCCGGCCCCCGGTAAAGTCTGGCGCACCCAGTTTGATCTTGTTTTTTTGCATGCCCCCCTCTATGCCTTTTCCCGGTTCTTCCAGATAGGTATCCAGGGGCACAATGTCATATTCCTTCAGGAGGGAATACAGTTTCCTGCTCAGGGGATGATTGGAGGCCCGCAGGGTATTTTTCAGGAGGCTTTCCTCTGTTTCGCTCAGGCTCTCGCCTTCATAGTTCACCCTACTGTCACCGGGAATGGTCATTGTGCCCGTCTTATCAAAGACAACCGAGTCTACATGGGCCATTTGTTCGATGGTATCCGTATTTTTCAGGTAGAACTTTTTCCGCCCGAAGATGCGCAACAAATTACCTAACGTAAAAGGGGCGGCCAGGGCCAGGGCGCAGGGGCAGGCGATAATGAGCACGGCCGTAAAGACGTTGGCTGCCCTGGAAGCATCGGTGAATACCCAGAAGCCGGCTGCCAGACAGGCGATAGTGAGTACCGACAAAGTAAAACGCTCCGCGATACGATCCGTCAGCCGGTGCAGGGATGCTGATTTGTTTGTACTGAAAGCCGTGTGGCCCCAGAGTTGGGTGAGGTAGCTTTGGGAGACGGGGCGCAGTACCTCCATTACCAGGGGGCCTTCCAGCTGCCTCCCGCCTGCATGGAGGAGCTCCCCTTCCATTCGGGCTACGGGCTCTGATTCCCCTGTTACAAAACTATAATCGATGCGGGCCTTTTCCGAACGCAGGACGCCGTCTGCGGGGATCAATTCCTGATGCCGGATCAGCAGGACATCGCCCTTGTTTACCTCATAAACCGGCACGTTTTCCTCTTTTCCGTTCTGATCAACCCGGGTGACCGCGATGGGGAAATAGGATTTGTAATCCCGTTCGAACGAGAGGAATTCATAGGTCTTCTGTTGGAAATAGCGTCCGACCAGCAGGAAGAAAACCAGCCCGGTAAAACTGTCGAAATAGCCGGGTCCACTGTTAAAGGCAATATCGACGTACCTCCGGATAAACAGGGCCAGGATCCCCAGGGTGATGGGGACGTCTATATTCAAAATCCCGCCCCGGATGGCCCTGTAAGCGGCGAGCAGGTAATCCCTGGCGGCATAAAGCAGTACGGGAAGAGAAAAGGAAAACATCAGCCACCTGAAAAGCGTGCTATACTGGTCCAGCCAAAAATCCACCTTTCCGTTTCCGCAATGGCTCCTACAAAATATTCGGGAAACGAGAGGAACATGACGTTTCCGAATGCAAAGCCCGCTATGCCCATCTGATAGAGCAGCCGACGGGATTTCGGTGCGTTTGGGGCCGTCCAGGTTGTCCAGGGAAATATAGGGTTCGTACCCGATGGAAGCGAGCAGGGCCACCAGGGATTTCAGCGACAGGCTTTGGGTTTCAAAGGCGACGCGCAGTGTTTTTTTGGGAAAATCCACCTGGGCATCGCGGATCCCCGGATGCAGCCGATGCAGGTTTTCGAGTACCCAGATGCAGGGAATATTTATATAGAGAGAGAGAGAGAGAGAGAGAGAGAGAGAGAGAGAGAGAGAAAAAAAAAAAAACATGCTTGAAACCCAAAGCTTGTCGCTGAATAGGCATAGCTCCTGCTCCGGTTTCCATGGGTCCCAACCTTATATTTCCCTGGACAACCTACGACACCAAACCACCCAAATCCCGTCGGCTGCTCTATCAGATGGGCATAGCGGCTTTGGATTCGGGAAAACGTCATCCTTCCTTTTTGGTTTCCAGGAATATTTTGTCTAGGTGCCATTCCCGAAGGAAAGGTGGATTTTTGGCTGGACCAGTACACACGCTTTTCAGGTGGCTAGATGTTTTCCTTTTCTATTTTGTACTGCTCTATCCGCCAGGAATTACCTATTCACGGCTAATGCGGGCAGGGATTCTGAAGTATCAACATTCCCCATTAGCACTTGCAGATGTCGCCCTGTTTTTTTTTT
>CAVRHQ010000023.1:0-60796 GCA_963721045.1 uncultured Flavobacteriaceae bacterium | reverse complement strand
AGCCGGAGGACATTGTATTCGGGGATGTGGCGGTCATGGAGACCCCGCATGCCATGGAAGGCAACCGGAAATTGGAATTTCAGGGGCGAACCTATTATTACAATGACGGCGATTACTTCATTTACAATGGCGGTAGATACCTTCTTGTAGCCCCGCCGGTATCGCTGGTGGTGAACAGCCTGCCTGAAGAAAAACAGCAGATAGGGCCGGATTTGTTTTTCTGCAAAGGTATTTTCTATAGGAAAACCGGGGCGGATTATAATGTAATCAAAGAACCCCGCCGCGCCATCGTATACAACCTACCCCATGACCTGGATGCGGTAAAAGTGGGTGATAAGGCGTATTACAACTACCTCGGCGTATTGTACGAAAAGGTACTCGTAGAAGGGGAACAGGCATTTGAAGTGGTGGGGATCCTCACCGAATAGCTGGAGGTAATATAAAACCCATGTAAGGAGGATTTGTATTCCGGGTGTATTAACAAATCACCATGCGGCGCGCCCTTGCCTGATTATTAGATGCGAAGTTGCAAATTTCGAATGGCCGGGATCCGGGTTTTTTTCAAAACCTGTAAACATCGGTTTTAGTATATGGCCTCCCAAAAAGCATGTCAAAGGTATCTATGACCTTCTGATCGTATCTAATAACAAATACCCTGCATTAAGCAACCGCCTGGAATCTGGAGTTAAATTCACTTCGTATTCAATGACAGACCTGTAGAATCCTTCAAAATCTTCTTTAAAGTTTTGGTGGTTGAAGAGTCAATTAAGTTTAGGGCCTTTACTCCGCACAGTTTTTCCACCATTTGAATGCCTGCCAGCGTATTGGTGGCAACGCCCGTAACAATGTCCGGAACAATTTCAAAAGCTTTCATAAGACCATGTACCGCGTAAGGGTCTGAAGCACTTAAAATAGTGCATTTCACATGCTCCCTCAGAACATTCACGGCAATATCGCCATTGTATGGTTCCAAAGGCGAAGCTCCAATTTCTATGACGGCAACGTCGGCATTTTCAAGGGCAATCCTACTGAGCATTTGCTGTAACTTCCTCTCATATATTGCCGGTGGACAAATGGAGGATGGTAAGCCTACATCCACAAAATCCAGGATCATATCGGCGCCTACATCCTCAAAGGCCAAAATATCCTTGTAACGTCCAGCGCCTGTAAGCTTGGCCCCCACAACCTTATAACCTGCCTGCTTGAAAATGTTGGTCACAATTCGGGCCGAGGTGGTCTTGCCTGCAGACATGGACGTTCCCACAAAAAGGATTACCTGGGTATTGAAGGGTACTGCCTCAATGGGTTTTACAAAATCATCCATGGTCAATTTTTTACCATTTCTGCAGGCATGTCCTCTATAAACAACCTGTACCATCTTAGGAATGAAAATGGATTTGGAGGTTAATTTTCCCCATAAGACCGGCACCCGTAAGTATGGTCATGGTAAGGTCTTCTGTTACTTCTTTCCAACTGCCTGTGGCCTCCAAGGTGGCAAAACGCTCTCCCAGGGCCCCTACTATGTATTCCCCTGCAATTACACCCCGCATTCTTCCATTGGGAAGCTCTATTCTTAAGCGTTCTCCCCCTTCATTTAATATTTCGCAAACGACATAATCGCCCGTCTGCCATTTATCCATAGACAGCTTTGTTACTGTAAACCCTTTACTTTCCAAATCGGAAATACGGGTCAATGATCCATAAATATACTTGCAATCCATTTTAAAATATTTAATGGTCTTCGGCTTCCGCCAATAGCATTAGGGTCAGCAATGCCGTTCTCAATGGAAACTCATTCAAAAGGATATGTTCGTGTTGGGCATGGGCTCCATCGCCCGTTATCCCCAATCCGTCAAGGGTTGCGGTGTACATGCTGGTTATATTTCCATCAGATCCGCCACCCGCCGTACCTTCTTCCAGTTCCAAACCCAAAAGTGCCCCCTTCAACTTGGCCATATTCCAAAGCATTAGATTTCTTTTGGTACGCTCCATGGGTAGTCTTCCCATTGCTCCCTCAATATGCAGTTCAACTCCAGGGATATTGGGTTTTAGGGAGAGGATACGTTTTGTGATTTCCTCTCCATCCTTTTTGTTCATAACCCTTACATCCACCACTGCGGTACTTTCAGGAGCCACCACATTAGGAGAAGTCCCTCCTTGTATCATGCCCACATTAACGGTAATTCCCCGATCGAAATCATTCATGGCATATAAACGCTGCACTTGATGGGACAATTCAACTATGGCATTAACTCCTTTATGGGGTTCCAACCCGGCGTGCGCAGCTTTTCCCTTCACATTTATTGTAAATCGGCCAATTCCTTTCCTACCGGTCTTCAGTTTTCCCTCTATCCCCAATGGAGGTTCCAATATATAGGCCCGGGAACTAATCTTGGCTAACCGTTCTATGGCAGCCCTGGATTCCTTACTGCCAATTTCTTCATCGGAGTTGATTAATATAACAGGGGTAAAAGGCATTGACAAATGCATTTCATCAATGGTTAAAAGGGCAAAAATCAATTGGGCCAGGCTTGCTTTCATATCATAGATCCCGGGCCCACTCATTTTGGTTTTATCTTTTTTCACCGGCATTTTTTGGAGCGTGCCCAGTTCCCAAACCGTATCGCAATGGCCAATCACCAACTGCAGTGCTTTGTTTTTATCCCTCTTATTGGGTCTCGAATAAAGATATCCTCCCGTTACATTCCCTGGAATATATTGTACATAATAGTTTAACTTCTTTAATCTTTTACCCAATAGTTTGAGAATTTGAATCTGCGATTCAGGATTCTTGGATGGAGATTCCATGGAAACCAGGCGCGCTAGAAACGCCCGCATTTTTTCCTCATTCCCTTTAATATACTTCAGTATATCTTCGGCGATATCTATTGTCATGGAATTCATCTTTTAAAATCTTTTGGAAATGGAAAATTGAAGGTTTCGCCAACCTTAGCAAAACGTGCATTGGCAACATAGACCAACAAGGGGTTTTTATTAAGTTGTTCTTGTTCGTCCTGCTCGGACAACCTCATATAGTCACGGTTTACAAATGCTTTCCTGATTCGGCCCGTGATAATACTATTTTCGCCAAAACCATCTATGATCTTGAACAACTCACATTCCAGGTACAAGTAGGCGTCTTTAACCAGTGGAGCATCCATGGAGGTGGCCTTGACCAAAGGCAGGGCTTCAATGATCTGTTGGGATTTGGATATTCCTTCTTCACGCGGCGAAGCGCTCAGTGAAGTTATTGTAATTTGATGTGGCGTAGGGAAACTTATAGTAAATTCCCCAGTATTCTTAACGTTAGCGTAGGTGCCGTGTCTTGGGGTGCATACAAAGCCAAAATAATTATCAAATCCCAAAGGGGTTGCCATGTGCTTTGGTGCAAGGTCGTATCCTCCTTTTTCCCTGGTTCCAACGACAATCAATGGAGCTATGGTGAACAAGTGATCCCATATTGGCTTGCTGGTGTCTAACGATATGAATTTTTTATCTTGGAGCGTGTCCATAACTGAAAGTTGCGTTCACCATAAAAATACAATTACGCATGGTGGCAACTTATGATGCAGGTCAGCATTCAAAGAAAGTAGACGGTATAACCCCAGAAAGCCTCTTCACTTCTATGGCTATTCTGTGATATTCAACAACCATTAATTCAATTTAGCTCCCTGACCAATTTAACCCCACCCGGATGCCCGGTGTACTGGTTGAATATTTGATTTTGAACAAAGGCGGATTGGCATTCCTCTTGGATTAAGTTCATTTCGAAGTTTCAAACTTCGCATAGCGGGGATCTGACTTCCAAATTAATCAAAGGGGCAGTATGTCTGTACCACCACCCCTTTCGGAAAAGCTTTTACTTCAGCCAGCTTAAGGTATAACGGCCTTTCCACACCGGTGAAGATCGGCAAGCCGGAACCTAGTGCGACCGGATGAACGGCCAGATGATATTCATCTATGAGGCTGGTTGCGATGAGATTCTGCATAAATCCCGCCCCTCCTATGGCGAGAACAGGCTTCCCGGTCCCGGCCTTGAGTTCCCCAATCCCTTCCGCAAGGTCGCCATCGAAAACCCGCGCCCCGGCCCAGGA
The DNA here is from genome assembly GCA_963721045.1 of uncultured Flavobacteriaceae bacterium. Taxonomy (GTDB): domain Bacteria; phylum Bacteroidota; class Bacteroidia; order Flavobacteriales; family Flavobacteriaceae; genus Zeaxanthinibacter. The sequence continues at coordinate 56,702 of CAVRHQ010000023.1, read as the reverse complement.
AGCGGCGGAGGGCGACTGTTCCGTAGTGGAGGTGTGCACTGGATGGATATCCTTAAATCCTTTTTTGGTAAAGAGGGCTTTGGGAATGTTGTTCATCGGTTCGGCAAACGGCCCGGTCGCAGTGGGCCAGTAAGGGGCCATTTCCTCAAACGACTTCCTCCCCATGATAATGATCCCCGCTTCCCTGATTTTCCCGACGCTCCAGGCGAGTGACTCCTCGTCTCCGGTCTTGAAAAGCCAATCTTTCTGACCCTTGGCGTCGCATACAAACCCGTCGAGTGAGACCGACATCTTCATAATTAATTTTCGCATATCAAATGAATTTGTATGGCAAATGTATCCAATACCTTTCGTCGCTGCGAGGGGCAAAAACGGCAATCTGAAGGGTGAATTGCGACCTGATTTTATTTAAAGACCAGATCTAATGGCACGGGGTGATGGCTCCCATTGATCGTTAAGCGGATCACAATGCAGCAAGCACCGATCAAATGGTATGATACGAAGTTGCAAACTTCGCAGTGCGCAAGATTTAATGGGCCCACACGGCATTATCTGCAAAACACACATAAATTCCTGCAACGCACACAAATACAAATAGTATAGTATAATCTTTTTCTTACTTTTTAATCTGTTTTTACTTTCTTTCTTACTAAGTACAAAAATTGGCTCTGCAGCTCTCAATTAAGCTACTGATCCGCTTTAAAAGGATCATATAACCATTCCTCAGTAAAATATTTAAAATCGAAATCATGCAAGATGACAAACCCAAAAGAAAAGAAGATTCAAATGGAGGTTCAAAAAGGTATCCAGAACTGGATCCACCCATATCATTTGAACAAAGTTTCAAGAAGTTCAACCAATCCCCGAAAGGTAAAGTTCCAAGAGAACTTGAATCTATTCTATTGCCTAGTCCCAGACCATATAAATTATCAGAGTTGAAGGCTGACCGAAAGGCCAAACTGGATATAAAACCAACGCTCCCTATGATTCCTGAATGGTTTGGTGTTCATCCTATCCCGGAAAGAGCCATTCTACCTGTGCAACCGCGGATCACAAACAGAGGGAAGGAAGCGAATCCCCTCACCATGTTCAGTCCCGAAGACCGGAGCATATACAACGATTTGAGCTATCCATGGGGTACAATTTGCCGGGTAATAACGGCGGTCGGAGCTGGATCTGGGGTCATTGTTGGCCCGAGACATGTTGTCACTGCAAGCCATGTTGTTGACTGGTCGGGCAACACTGGAGGGACCGTGGAAGTCCATCGTTCCGGAGCTTTTGTTCGGGCTTCGACAGCAATTTCCGCTATTTGGTACTATACAAAGGTCACCGGGTCAGTGGGCTGGTTTGAACAAGATGAAGATTATGCTGTATTAGTCACTTCCCAAAGGATCGGAGATCTTTTCGGTTGGATGGGCACCCGTACGTACAATAGTTCATGGGACAACGAACCCTATTGGTGGAATATCGGATATCCTGGAAGCATTGGGTCCGGTATCCGACCTACTTTTCAAAGAAATGCAAGGCTTGACGAACCATGGTATGACCTTGGTCCCGCCCGCTCCATGAGTACACGTGCCGATCTTACTCCCGGCAACTCCGGAGGCCCGATGTTTGGGTTTTGGAGTGACGGACCCTATGTTGTAGCAGTGGCATCTAGTGAAACATCCAGCGAGAACTGGTGCGCCGGAGGTTCCTGGTTGACGAACCTCGTGATTCATGCCAGGAACCAGGATCCCTGATTTTTAATTAACGGATACTCCTGGTCACGCGGACCTGTAAATCTGTGCGATCAGGGGATTTTCAAATCGCAATGCAACAAGCACCCTGGAGACTATGGGATGCGGAGTGACAAACTACGCGTAGCCGTTGCCTGACTTTACAAAGGGTTACAGATTAGCCCCGGTACCTCCTATTTTGAATCGTCTGGAAAAGGCGTATTTTGCCCGCTCGCGCCTTTTTGCCATTGTTCCCGGAATGCAAGCGGGCCTTTGGTGGCCCCGGGGTCTTCGGTAAGTTCAGCCGGCCTGGTCAGCCTGACTTTCTCAACCACCGAGCTCAATTCAATTTCCTTCCCATCCCTCATCTTCCCTACTTTCAGGGTATCCCCTTCTTTAAGGGTGGCCAGCATCTTTTGAAAGAAGTCATGGAACCCGGATTGCGGCATTTCTTTGATATTGATCCGCAATAATGCATCCCCCACCCTGTAGCTCATCTTACTTCCAAAAGAATTTAAACTTCCGATATCCTGTTCAAAGGTTTTCTGTAGCAAACCAACCAACGCGGCCAGTTGAAGGGGACAAAAGAATTAGCCAAATTATAACCTCCACCTTACCTTCTTTCCTGGACTAAGTTTTATATTAGTTGCATAAACCTGAAAAAACCATTCAAACTTTATGCACAGGACGCGAATCGTATTACCGTTGCTGCTGATGCTGGCTGCCGCGGCCTCAGGCCAGGAGCCGGAAAGGAAGCAAACCAACAGGGACATGGTACCCCGGGCAGCCCAACCATTTCTGTTTTCGGAAACAAGCCTGACCCCTGATGCCCCGCCCTGGAGCATCAATTATGCCGGCGGGTACGGGGAGCGGGTAACAGACCCCTTCGGATATTCCGGGATTGTACAGGAAGTGGGCATTAAAGGGTATTTAGGCAACCGTTTCACCCTGTACGCCAGGGCAGCTTTTGGTTTTCCCGATGAAGGAAGGGTTTCGGGCGCCCAACAAGTGGAGGTTATCCGGGATATTATCGGGGGCCGGAGCGCGCAGGGATTTCGCCTGGGAATCGGGCTGGGCGGAAAACTGGATTACCAGAATGTGGGGGCCGCCTTCAGCCGCCTTACTGCGACCTATGAGACCTCCTTCTGGCGCCTGAACGGGAACATGATTTTCGAAAAAGCGTTTGGCCCTGGCCGGGATGCTATCGATGTCATCTCAAGCCTTGGGATACAGTATCGCCTTTGGGGTAACTTATATGCCGGGGTGGAGGCGCTGGGCGAAGACCTGGAAGGCTTTTGGGAAGAAGACGAGGCCGAGGGCGGGGCTAAATTGCTCCTGGGGCCTTCTTTTAACCTGAGTCCAAAAAATTCCAGGTTATCCTTTTCTCTTTGCGGCGGGCCGGTGATCCTTGCCAACCGAAGCCCTGTTGTCCCCTCGGATGCCATACGGGACCTGCCCCTGAAAAATGGTTTTACCGTACAGGCGAGGCTGGTTTACGATCTATCAGGAAGCTAACTATTTTAGGATGTATTTGAAAAAACACTACTGCAAGCTTTATATACTCCTGGGTGCCGCGATGTTAATGGCATTTTCGGGACGGACCCAAAACCTGCCGGGAGGACGTCCCGGGACCGGGGAAGTTTTACTTCCCAACGGCTGGAAATTAAGCCCGCCGGGGACTTCCCTCCCGCTTGGGGACCTCCCGTTGAATATGCAACTTAGCCGCTCGGGGAAATACCTGGCCGTTACCAATAACGGGCAGAGTGTCCAATCCATCCAATTGATCAGTCCCCGGCGTGAAAAGATACTGGACCAGAAAATTGTCGGCAAGTCCTGGTACGGGCTTGCTTTCAGCCAGGATGAAAAACATCTGTACGCCTCAGGCGGAAACGACAATTTCATCATCGATTTTCACATCAACCGAAACCGGCTCATTCCCGGGGATACCCTGCGGCTGGGACGACCGTGGCCTCAGGACAGCATCTCCCCCACCGGCATTTCAGTCACAAAAGACAACCGCCTGCTCTATACCGTGACCAAGGAAAACCAAAGCCTGTATATTTTTTCACCCGGTACGAAACAAGCCCCGATTACCTACCCCCTGCCAGGGATCGCTTATAGCTGCCTTTTATCCCCGGATGAACGGTATTTATATATCTCGTTATGGGGGAAGGGAAAAATAGCCGTATTTGACACAAAGTCCCGGACGCATTGCCAAAACCATAGCTGTAGGGAGCCACCCGAATGAATTGCTTTTGAACAGGAAAGGGACCCTCCTGTTCGTCGCAAACGCAAATGACAATACCGTATCGGTTATTGATACCGGTACAGATACCCTGATCGAGACCTTGTCAACGGCCCTCTATCCCACCAATCTTACCGGTTCCACCACCAATGGCCTGGCTTTGTCCGGTGACGAAAAAACACTCTATATTGCCAATGCCGATAACAATTGCCTGGCGGTATTTGATGTAACCCGGCCAGGAAAAAGTGAAAGCAAAGGCTTCATCCCCACAGGCTGGTACCCAACCAATGTCAAAACAATCGGGAAAAAGATCCTGGTAAGCAATGGGAAGGGGTTTACCTCCCTGCCCAATCCCAATGGGCCCCAGCCCATATCAAAAAAGGACGACAGTGCCTTCCAAAAAGGAAGTTCCAAAGAATCGGAACCCCAGTATATCGGGGGGTTATTCAAGGGCACCTTATCCTTTATTAAGTTCCCCGGCCCGGAACTACTGAAGACATACACGGCCCGGGTATATGCCAACACCCCCTTTACCGGACCAGAACCAAACCCGGAAGGCGATGTAACGAACAACCCGGTTCCCTCCCGGCAGGGGGAAACATCCCCCATGAAATATGTTTTCTACATCATCAAGGAAAACCGCACCTATGACCAGGTCCTGGGAGATGTAGCGTCCGGGAACGGGGTAGATTCCCTATGTCTTTTCGGTAAAAAAATAACGCCCAACCACCATGCCATTGCCAATGACTTTGTTCTACTGGATAATTTTTATGTGGATGCCGAGGTAAGCGCCGACGGACATAACTGGAGCATGGCCGCCTATGCGACGGATGTGGTTGAAAAGACCTGGCCCACCATGTATGGCGACCGGGGAGGTGTTTATTTTTATGAGGGAGAGAATGAATCAGCCTATCCCAGGGACGGGTTTATATGGGACTACTGCCAGCGTGCAAATTTAAGTTACCGGAGTTACGGGGAGTTCGGGGCATTCGGAAAAGCAAACATCAAGTCGCTGGAAGGGCATGTCGCGCCGCATTCCCCCGGGTTCGACATGGATATAGAAGACCAGGTACGGGCCAATGCCTGGATACAGGATTTTGATTCCCTGGTCGCTATTAATTCCGTCCCGCGATTCAACACCATCCGGATCTCCAACGACCATACCAGCGGGCAGCAAATAGGCAAGATAACGCCTACTGCGGCGGTAGCAGACAATGACCTGGCCGTCGGCCGGATTTTAGACCACCTTTCGCACAGCCCGGTATGGAAGGAATCGGTGGTGTTCATCCTGGAAGACGATGCCCAGAACGGTCCGGACCATGTAGATGCCCACCGGTCTCCCGTTTTTGTGGCCGGGCCTTATGTAAAACACCATGCCGTTGTCCACAACATGTATTCCACCTCAGGCGTGCTGCGCACCATCGAGCTCATCCTGGGCCTTCCCCCCATGAGCCAGTACGATGCGGCGGCAAAACCTTTGTATGACTGTTTCACGGACCAGCATGATTTCACCCCTTATACCCATGCCCCGGCCCAAATTGACATCCACCAGAGGAATGTAGCCGTAAACGCGAGCAGCAAAAAATCGGAGGGGTTTGATTTTTCGAGGGAGGACGCGGCGCCCGACCTTGAACTCAACGAAGTGGTCTGGAAATCGGTAAAGGGCGAAAATTCCGTGATGCCAGCCCCAAAACGTAGCGCCTTTGTTATTTTGGAAAAAAAGAAAGACGGGGATGATGATTGAATCAGTAGTTTTGACCGAAAGTCCTCACTAATAACATAATTAAACGAAGTTGTAAATGAAATTTCCCCTGTTTACACGGCGAAGCATACCACTTTTTCTAGCTTGCTGCTGCCTTTCCTGTCATTCCCTTAAAAACCTGGATTCCGCAACCACCGGGGAACAGGAAAAGCATTATGCCGACTATGACCAGGGTAGTCTGCACCCGGTATCGCTGCCGGTGCTGATGCCCTATAACCGAATCATCCGGCCGGCCGGGAAGGCCGTTTCCTATGGGGATCCCAACCTGGAGAATCACAGCCTGGACCTGCAGCCCATCCCGGGATCCGATCTGGTGGCCATCGAAGACCGGTATGGGATCGCGATCCTCGACCCGGGAAGCAGGCGGATCATAAGCCGATGGTCTTATGCGGATGAGGAGGCATACCACGGCTATATGAGTACCTACTCCGGGATCCAGGTTATAAAGGATGGGCAGGGCGTATCCATTTTTTGGAGTGCAGCCCACGGGGTGGACCCAACCTCCAAGGTTTTTCAGGCACGGCTAAAGGGCAGGTCCCTGAATGTGGTTAGGACTTTTGATTTTGTCCCGAAGGGCGATTCCCCACTGGCGTTGCCCAATGAACTGGCGATCACGTTAGAGAATGGAAATCAGTATTTATATGTCGTGCTCAACGGCAACAACTCCCTGGAAAAAATCGAGGTTTCCACCGGGAAAACCCTTTGGTCTGCCCCTACAGGGGTGGCCCCATACGGCATTTTTATTCAGGGCGAAAAGGCTTTTGTCACCAATTGGGCCGGTACCATGCCGTCTGCCGGGAACCCTGCAGAAACGGCCGGGGTACCCTATGGGAAAGCCTATATAGACCCGGCCACAGGCGCTATAAACAACGGTAGTGTCTCGGTATATTCCATTTCAGATGGGAAGTTGATCAATTCGATCCCGGTGGGGCTTCACCCCAATGACATCGTGGGCCACCCGGCCGGGGAGGTGTTGTGCGTAAGCAACGGCAACAGCGATACCGTTTCGGTGATCGACATAGAAACCCTGGCGGTGGTGGAAACCATTTCCGTAAAAATTCACGATGCGGGGACCGGTTTTATCGGGGATTCCCCCAATGCCCTGGCTTTCAATGAAGACGGTTCGCGACTATATGTGGCCAACGGGATGGACAATGCATTGGCAGTGGTACAATTTTCTCCGGAAAACCAGAAGAGTATGGTAATGGGGTACATCCCAACCGAAGCCTACCCCGGGGGGATCAGCCTGAAAGACGATACGCTTTTCGTCGCCAACCTCGAGGGGGAAGGAGCCCGGGTGAACAGCCTGCAAATGGAACATCCGGAAGAAATAACCGAACAGATTTCCAAAGGCGCTTTTAACGCGCACCACCAAAAGGCAACCGTATCCATGATCCCCGTACCGGATGAAAAGAAACTGGCGGCATACACCGAACGGGTAAAGGAACAGATGCTGCATTTCAGGCTGGAACTGGCCAAACTGGCGCCGCGTCCCAACCAGCCGCCGAGGCCTATGCCCGAGCGAATCGGGGAACCTTCGGTTTTCAAACACGTCATTTACATCATTAAGGAAAACAGGACATACGACCAGGTCCTGGGAGACATCCCATCCGGGAACGGGGAAAAGGACCTTTGTATTTTCGGGGAGCAGGTAACCCCCAACCAGCACCAGCTGGCCCGGGATTTTTTATTGCTCGACAATTATTATGCTTCAGGAAAGTGTTCCGCCGAAGGCCATCAGTGGACAGATGCCGCGATTGTTACCGATTATATTGAAAAGAATGTCCGGGCCTGGTTCCGGAGCTATCCCCATGTGCAGAACGATGCCCTGGTCTATGACCAAAAAGGCTTTCTCTGGAACAATGCGGCTGACCACGGGAAAACGGTCCGCATCTATGGCGAAGCCTGCGAACCCAACATCGATCCGAACCTCAGCTGGACGGATATATATCACGGTTATAAGGCGGGGAAACCCCTGGACTTTCACAATACCACCACCATCTCCCGGGTTGAGCCCATGCTCTCTGACACCTTTCCGGGATCGGACCAGTTAAAGATCACCGAGCAGATACGGGCCGATGCCTTTATCGAAGAGCTGCAGGCGTATGAAAAAATGCCCGGAGACCAGTTACCCGAGTTGTGCGTAATGGCCCTGGCGCTGGACCACACTACCGGGACCAGGCCCGGGATGCCAACCCCGCGGGCCATGGTAGCCGACAACGACCTGGCCCTGGGCCGGATTATTGAGGCAGTAAGCAACAGCAGGTTTTGGAAAAACACCGTTATTTTTGTAACCGAAGATGATTCACAGGAAGGATGGGACCATGTTTCCGCCTACCGCACCACCGGGTTTGTGATCAGCCCTTACAGCCGGTTACAGAAATCCATCTCCACCAATTATAACCAAACTTCAGTGGTGCGTTCCATAGAACAGATCTTGGGCATCCCCCCCATGAACCTCATGGATGCCACGGCCTTGCCCATGTTCAATTGTTTCGGGGAAAGCTATTCTGAGAAGGGCTATAAAAGCAGCCCCAATCAGATCGCCCTGGATGAAATGAACCCGGAATTGGAGGAGCTAAGCGGGAAGGGGCTATCCTTTGCCAAAAAATCCCTGCGGCCCGAGTACGACCATATAGACTCGGGCAGCGACGACCTCCTGAACCGCATCCTTTGGTTCAGCAGCAAAGGGAAGGAACCCTACCCCGCCAAACTGGCGGGCACGGATGATGGGGAGGACGATGAGTAAATCCGGGAGCTTTTGCCCGGATAGTGCGATGGCTATCCTTCTTTCAATTTAACGGCCAGAGCCAGCCATCGGAAAGCTCAGGAGAACCAAATGGCAACACCCTAAAGTTCGTTAGTATTGCAATTTTCTTTCAATGGGGTCACAGCGGAAAGAAAGTAAAGCGCCTATGGGATCGAAAAGGATTCTTAATTAAAGACAGAGATTTTCTGCATCCGGAACTGGCCTGTAGGCATAATATTGCAATACTTCTTCCAGAGCCATTTTAAGTGCTTCGTTTACCGGTAGAATTATATTAGCCATTTGATAATCTATTTGAGTTAATTGCATGTAATAATCCGTAAACACCGGTACGTACAAGTCTTTTATTATTGCCTCCGAAGTGCTGCGATAATTATCCGCCTGGCCTTCTTTTATAATCTTGCAGGTCGCCAGTCTCAATCGCCCATATTTATCCCGGTTGGCGGCATAGCCAAATAACCTGCATATTAAACCTCTGTATTTATAGCTGCCACAATGGCCTTTATCCACAACCGAAATGGTTGTATACAGGTAACAGGTCAATTCCCGGTTCTCCTTCAGTTTCGCAAGAACCTCTTCTGCTTTACCGGATAAAAAGAGGTGCAATGCCCAGGGTAAAAATTCTAAAGGAGAGGCCTCGATATTCGGATGGGTACAGCATTTTCCACAACCCGTAGCACAACTAATGCCGGTTGTTTGTTGAAATTGGGCGCTTTCTTTCTCCAACTGAGCAAACAGGGACTCGACCAATTGCACCTTTAATTCTAATGTCATTGAATTTTTTACCGAAGGTATACCTAATTTAGGCACCTGAATCTATGTCTCCCGGAAAAATTCTTTACGGATCCATCAATGGCTTCTGTAACCTGTCTAGCGTCTGGCTATTCCCCATCGTGAGGAGGTGTTATTCGCGAGCTATTTGCCCTGTCTTTGCGTTTCAGCCTGCCTTGTAAGGATCCCACCTGCCAATTTCTCAATTTCACCAGGAGAGGCCGGGTAATACCTTATTTTGTAAGTATCTTCCAGATTTTTTTAACTGACCCGGAACTTATAAACCACAGTAAAAAACCGCTCAGGACAGTAATCAGCCCCAGCAGTGAAAAGGCACGTAAAACAAAGGTGTTAAAGTTATCCCTGGTTTCATAATCCATAGTATGGGTCATCCAAAGAAAATCATACCAACGCCAATTTTGGTGCCTTACAGTTTGAAACGAACCATTGGTGGCAGCCACATAGGCCTTCAGGTTTTCAGGGTCCTCGTACGTTATTTGATAAGCCGGCAAAGGCCTTCCCCTGTACTCGTGGTGGTTACCGGCCTCCTTGAGCAATTGAATATCCCTGACTTTCAGGTCGCTCTTCATATGACGCCCTGCCACCTGCAGGGCTTCTTCCGCGGTAACACCCTCTCTCTTTTGCCCTGTCTCCGCATCGTAAAGTTCCGCATTATTGACCCAATAATAAGGCTTTCCCCCAATCTCCATCAATTGTAATGAAAAGACCGGTGACTCTATTTGCAGGCCGGAAGATCCGAGTAAATCAGGGAAGGCAATAGGTTCAAATGGAATGCGCTTGAATTGGTCTCCATGGATCTCATCGATATCCGTCCAACTGAAGTACAACCCACCTATCGTCCATATCAAGAATTGGATCCCCAGGAAAATACCCAGATATCGATGTGTTTGCCTGATGGTAAAGCTCGTTTGTCGATTAACCATAAGTGATTTATGTTATTGTTACCAAACAGGGAATGATTTTCTTCCCTTGTCCTTCCCATTTCAGCTATGGCATCCTGACTTTCGTCATATCGATTGCCTAAGCAAAGCCATAAATTTATAGAATAACTGGAGGGCGACCGAGAGAGTCGGATCAAATTAACCTCCCCTCTACCAGTGGTTGATGTGTAAATGCCTGATCCAACCTTATCGGCTTACCAAATAACCAGCCAACTACCAATTAAAGCACGCCATTACCTCCAGTGCTTTGATCTCTATTGCATAATGGCAAACTTCGCATTGCGCAGCTGAGACCTGATAGAAAATATAAGCAAGTAAATTTAAATGTGTAAAATTTTAATTTCAACCTCAATGAAAACTTCTAGATTATTTATTCCGATCCTCGCATTGGCAATCCTGGGCAGTTGCAATAAAACCCAGGATCCCAACATCCTTCTGGAAAATGCTGAAATAAGGAATGAACTTATGAATTCCATCGCGGGAAACCATGCCTATATGACCGAGTTTATGGGTGTAATGCAAGGAAACGATCATGGAATGCAAATGATGCGGGGCAACCCGCAAATGATGCATCATATGATGGCAGGTGACGGTATGCAAATGATGATGAAAGATAGTATGATGAGGAGGAACATGATGCAAATGATGATGTCAAACGGGAAAATGATGGGTAACATGGTTCAAATAATGCACAATCAGGGCATGATAAGCACCGAATGTATGAATGCCAGTATGAAGATGATGACTGAAAAAGGAATGGACATGAACGGAATGGGCATGATGGGAAATGAAGAAAAGATGCATCCCTGAGGAGGGCGCGCCGGTTTGACAGATTTGCCCTGGTTCGTGAACGCACAAACATCGATGGGAAAACTTGATTTAATCATTTAATCTGGGAATTTCCGATCGCGGGATTGCCGGATTCTGTATATCCCTCCTTTCTGCTACAGAAAAATTGGGCTGCACTTCGAAGTCCACCGTGCAAACACGTTTCCCGGGCATAGTTTCCGAACCTTTGCGGTTTTCACTTCTGTCGCCGCGACCCAGCCCCTGATTGGACAGATTTGCAATACATGTGTCATTAAGGCCTGTCAAGACCTTCTTTCCGCCAACCACTTGCCCGCAATTGCCATCCTGGGATGACCCAATCATTTCTTTGTCACCTTACCGGCCTTTTTCCACGCGTCATATTTCAATTTCATGCAATGCCCGCAGGGGCGATACCCACACCGTAGCGCCTCGGTTTCACTGGCAAAGAAAACCCTGTTTTCAAGCTGCATTAGCTTCCCGGACGTACAACTGAGCAAGCCATATATTTTCAACCGGCGGTTGCCCCCGAAACACAAGGCCTTACAGCGAATGGCCCGGTGCAGATCGGCCGGCGATATTTCTGAATGGCGAATCATCGGTCAGGAGACCGCATCGTGAAAGATGATCCCCAGGGTATGCCGTTCTCCATCCCTCACTTCACTTACCCCGTGTTTCATATGGGCCCGGTAAAACCCCCTTGTCCCTTTCCGGGGCATAAACCGGGTCGTGAAAATAAGAACATCCCCTCTTTTAGGCGACAAAACCATGGCTTTGGATTGGGTCCTGGGAAGCTGCTGCGTCATCACAAATTCGCCCCCTGTATAATCCAGCCCCGGTTCGTTCAGGAACAATACGATCTGGATCGGGAAATACACCGTCCCATACAGGTCCTGGTGCAGGGTATTAAACCCGCCCGGACCATATTTCAGGATCAGGGCGGTAGCTTGCTCCTGGCCATTTTCCCGGCATTGCCGCAGGAACTCCTCATGCACTTCCGGATATTCGGTGTCCAGTGCCAAGCTGTGGCTCCAGGTATTGGCAATGGGTACCAGGTAGGGATACAGGTCGGTTCGTATGGTCCGGATCAGCTCCGGCAGCGGATAGTCAAAATACTTATATTCACCCAGTCCGAACCGGTGCCGTGCCATGACCACCGTTTTGCGGTAGGCATCGGTATCATCGTAGCGATCTTTCAGGGTGTCGCACTGTGCATGCGACAGCAATCCTGACAGCACCGCGTAGCCATTACTGTGCATGCTTGCTGCAATGTCCTGCCAGTTGGCCCCGGCGATCTTTTTACGGATATTTTTCAACATGCCGTTTTTAATTTCCTGGATTTACCCGGGCGCCTTCCCAGCCTATGATCGCCGTTTTCCGGGCCGCACCCCAGCGGTACCCGCCAAAGACACCGGATGAACGGATAACCCGGTGGCAGGGGATCAGGAAGGATACCGGGTTGTTGCCAATGGCCGTCCCAACGGCCCTGGAAGCGTTTGGCATCCCGATCTGCATGGCGATGGCCCCGTAGGTTGACAATTTCCCCATCGGGATTTTCAACAGGCATTCCCAGACTTTTAGTTGGAAGTCCGACCCTTTCAGGTGGAGTTTGATCTCGTTGAGACGACTCCAGTCGTTCTGAAAAATGAAGAGTGCATTTTGTTGCAGCAAATCCAGCTTCCTCCGGAAGGTGGCGTTCGGGAATTCCCCCCTGAGCGTTTGCAGCCCCTTTTCCTCATCCTCTTCAAAGGCCATGTGGCAAATCCCTTTGGGAGTGGACGCAACCAGGAGGGAGCCGAACGGACTTTCGGCAAAGCTGTAGTTAATGATTAAATCCTGGCCCCCGTTTTTGTATTCCGCTGGGGTCATCCCTTCGATATTGATAAACAGGTCGTGCAGCCGGCTGGTGCTGGACAAGCCGGTCTCGTAGGCCGTATCGAACAGGCTGGCCTGCTCCTGCCTGAGGATTTCTTTGGCATTTTCCACACTGATGTATTGCAGGAATTTTTTAGGGCTCGTCCCCGCCCATTCGGTAAACATCCTCTGAAAGTGGGATGGGCTAACATGCACAGCAGCAGCCACTTCCTCCAAATTCGGCTGTTGTTTGAAATTTGTGTGGATAAAGTCGATTGCCCTGGCAATTCGATCGTAGTTGATACTCGCTTGTGTTTCCATCGTATTCAATTTTATACTCCAAATTTCTGATTATGGTTGCAGGTATAAAATCCGAAATATGCGGAATTTAAAACTTTTTGGGGTATGGGCAGCCGGTTATGGGCTATTGGTAACCTTTCCACGGCATCGTCCATATAATCTATTTACAAGTGCTTCGTACAGAGATTGTGTCGGTACCATGTTAGACCGGAGATTTAACTCCCTTTGATAGTATCGGCAAATCGGGTAGTATATAGGATTGGACCAGCCTAAAAGGAAAACCCTTGAAATCCCGAAAGCCTGATCCTGGCAGCTCTTTCAATCGTGGAATTTCAAGGGCCTCTTTCCCTTAGTGTAAGTTACAATGAACCCTCAGTTGCAGGGCCTTTTTAATCTATTCAATATACTCACCATTTTCATCAAGCTTTACCCGGATCACCTCATTGCCGTTCTCCAGCCTGACTTTATATACCTTATCGGTACCCCGGCCATCTTTATAACGGACCAGGTAGCTGTTCTGGGTCATGGTCCAGTTCGGGAAGCGTTCCAGGATCGCATTTTTTACGGCCATAGGCAAGTTGATGTTTTCAAACCTTTCGGCGGTTCGCAAGAGTTTGCCTTCCGGGTCATAGGCAGCCAATACCCGCCCTTCGGGCAGATAGAAGTTAATGGTATACAGGCTGTAATCGTCCTGGTAGAAATCAGCGTCTTTAACGTTGTAGGCGGCAACTTTGCGCGCCATGGTCTGTACAGGCATGGAAACTACTTCCATAGAATTGGCATCGCTCAGGTATTTGTAATTCACGGGAGATACGGTTACTTCTTCCAGTTCTTCCGTTTTTACAATCTGAGCCGTCAGCGGGAAGGTCAGTCCCATTGCAAATAGACCTAAGATTAATTTTTTCATGGCTTCTGATTTTAAGTTATGACTACGTGACCCGCAACATACTGCGGTCCATCATACGAAAGTTAGTGTGAAATCCACGAGGCCGCAATGACTTTAATCAGCTGAAATAATGACAATTAAAAGGCCATCGCAGAGGCAGTCACCCATCGGTAAAAAATAAGGCCGGGCAAGCCCGGCCTTATCGATAAACCGGCTACACCAGGTCTCAGAAGGAATACTGGATCCCGGACACCAGGGTAGTTTTGGTTTTCAATTGGATCCCGTGCACATCCTGGGCCAGCGGAAACGCCACTTCAAATCCTACCCGGATGTTTTTCAACGGTCCGGATGGGACGTAGGTGTTGAAGCCCAAACCGCCATTGATAAATGATCCCCCGGAGTTTTGGGTATCGGCGGTAATGACCATCATGGGGTTCAGTTTGGGGTCGGCCCCATGGATTTCGCCTATGATCAGGCCTTCCAGCCGGGCTGAGAAACTGAGCCAGGAAGCTGCCTTCACGGCGAGCCAGTTATTCCAGTCTAACCGGTTTCCATAGCGGTAATCCCGACTGTTTTGCCCCAGGCGCAGCACCGCCTTGCCCTGTGACCCCCACGACCAGGAGTCGGCCTGCCCCAGATAGGTTAGCCCCACGGTCGCATCCCATGTCCCGCTTCCCAGCTGCATGGGGTACGGCAAGGTGGTTGAATTGGGGGCGGATGCGGGGGTTATATCGCTTTCCTCGATAGATCCGGAAGGGATGGAGATTCCCAGCTGTCCATGCAGTATCTGTCGGTTTGCGCTAAGGAGTTTAACAATAGCCGTTAGCTGGATATCCCCGAAGCCCGATGCTTCGGTTGTGAAAGATCCCCCCATTCGGGTGGTGTGCCGCATGTCCATTGAAAGGTAATTCAGCATGGCCATAAGGGTCAGCTTATCGCTAGGGGCAAACATGGCCCCCAGCATATGCATATCCATGGGCATGGCAACAGGGGTTGCCATGTAATCCGCCAGTGCATCGGCCGTTTCGGCGTCGTTGTTGCCCCTTCGGAGGCCGTCCATCTTCATATGCATGTAGCGGTAGGAAAACATCCATTCACCCCGTCCATGCATATGGTCGCCCATCACCATGATGGGGGCGTGACCGTCTGGCCTGCCGGAGGTCCAGGTGTTAGTTTCCTGGCAGGTCCCTGCCCAGGTGGCCATACAGAGTATGGCCCATAAATAAGTTCTCATAAAAGTATTTTTATTGGATTCAATAGCGGTATGGCCTGGACAGTATGCTATCCAGACTAACCATTAAAATGATTTATTCAGGAAATGGATTGGGCAGGCGGCGGGTGAAAATAGTTCCTCGTATACAGGTAAGAATAATGATCCTGAAAGGTATTCGGAATCTGGTGGGATGGGGAAGGAACCCCGCTGTGTTGGAAAAAAAGGAACTTCACAAAGCCTATCGGGTAGTCGCGCAGCGAGATGGGCGGAACGCTGGATTTTTTCTCCTTCTGCTGTTCCTTCAGTATTTTCATCAAATAGCATTGCCCGTTGCAATGCATTTCGGGTTTGTCTTTGTTGACACAAAATAGTTCCGCGATCCGGTCCTGGTTTACCAGATATTCAATGACCGGTGCCACCGGGCGATACATCGCCACGAGGTACAGGAAGGTAAATGCGTATGCCGCCAGTTTGGTCACACCTCAAAAATACGGCTTTTGGAACAAGGGAAAGGGATAAGCTCATTAATATCGTGTCGTTCCAACCCATAAGGTCACCCATTGGGGTTCTTAGCTCTGAATCTTGCCAAAGTAAACCTTTCGGTTGTAACAACCCGGTCACGGCCTGCCACTAGTGAGAAAGTAACAATTTTGGCATTCCGGCCCAAAATCCCTGTACTATGCACCCTTTCTGGTTATTTTATGTTAATTATGTTAACATTTTTTTTAAAAGGAGCCAATATTCTATTAAATGACTCAGATATTTAAGGGAATATTTAAAACAAACGACATGAAAAAATCAATGTTTTTCGCCTTGGCCCTTATTTTCTCACTGGGGCTGAGTGCTGCCCCGCTGATGGCCAATGAAAGGGGCCCTGCCACCAGGGAAAATCCCCCGGCCACCGAAACGACTAAAAAAGAAGAAATTCCACCGGAGATACAGGTGATGATCAACCGCTTGCATGAGATCAAAGATATGGACAAGTCTTCCCTGACCCGTGCCGATAAAAAGGCGTTGCGCAAGGAAGTACGATCCATCAGGGCGGCCATTCGCAGTTCCGGGAACGGGATCTACCTCTCTGTGGGCGCCCTCCTGGTCATCATCATCATTATCCTGCTCGTGTAGGAACCATTGGAAGGCTCCGGGGTGCCCATTAAAGGGCATTGGGTGAATGCAGAAGTTGGGGGCGTGTGCCCCTGCCATGAGGGTGGATAACTCCTGGTTTTCAGAAAGGATGACGTAGCCCTATGAAACCCGCACGGGTGGGTTGAAATTTTGAAAGGCCCCTGGAACGGGGTCCCCCCACCCCCACCCTGGTTCAAGTTCGTTCTACTTACTGCATGTTCCAGGCAGCCAGCCTTAAATTTTAGGGTATTGCCGGGTACTCAAGGGGATAGCCCGGGAAATAATCCGATATTAACTGAGTAGCTCTATTTTTTGGGGGGGGTTCTTAACCCCACCCCGGGTCAAGATATCGCTGCCCCCTGCAGATTCAAAGCAACAGGGTTCCTGAAGCTTCCCCAGGGGAATGGGATGACGTTCGGGAAAGGGCAGACTTTGTTCCCACGAAGCCCCATCCCCTGCCATGCGCCGTTTTGATGCAGCACTTTAACGGGGTGGAATGAAAGTCTCTTTCGGGAATCCCGAATGCCACAATGCGAAGATTTCCCCCCGTTGATGGTTGGTATCTCGCATTTATAACCAGCTGCCTGCCAAACACGAAAGAAACACAGGATTCAGGGATTTACTGCCTATTTTTGCAATTGATGATATTACCTGCCATACGGAGAAAAGGATTCTGGTTTTCGGACTCAGTCAGAGGTTCTGAGGTGCGCCGGCATTTGCAAGCCATCCAAAGGATCAACAGGGATCAGGAATCGGACTATGCCCTGCGCGAACGCAAAAGGTACCTGTCTGCCATCCTTGAGCATTGCAAACAATCCGTTCCCTTTTACCGGGACTCCGGGAATTCCGGCCCTGCCCTGCCCGATTTCCAGGTGACGAACAAGAACCTGATCCGGGAGCACTTTGACCTTTTCCGGTCGGATGCCTATCCGGATGCCAGGACCCATAAGGTGACCACCAGCGGCTCCACAGGCACTCCCTTTACCATCCTGCACGATGCAGGCAAAAAAAAGCGGCATATCGCGGATACCCTTTATTTCGGCGATGCTGTAGGACACGCCCTGGGGTACAGGCTCTACTATCTAAAAATCTGGAACGAGGGAAACCAGAAGAGCAAATGGATCCGGAACTTACAGAATATCGTGCCCGTGGACGTTTTCCAAATGACAGACGAAAGGATTGCCGAGCTTTTGGAAGCTCTCCGAAAGGATGCCTCCCCCAAAAGCCTGCTGGGCTATGCCTCTGCCCTCGACGTTATCGCCGCCTATATCGAAAAACATCCTTCGGCCGGGCCAATCCCTGCCATCCGTTCGGTCACGGCCATGTCTGAAGCGCTCGCAGAAACCACCAAAAAGGCCCTTGTAACCTATTTCCGCTGCCCGGTGGTTTCGCGGTACGGGAACCTCGAGAATGGCATCCTGGCCCAGCAAACCCGCGCTTTTCCGGAACAGTTCCTGATGAACCTGGCCAGCTACGAAATAGAAATCCTGGAGCTGGAGCGGGACGTCCCGGTTGAGGAGGGGAGCATGGGCCGCATTGTGGTGACCGACCTGTTTAACCGGGCCATGCCCCTGATCCGCTACGATACGGGAGATATCGGCTGCGCCGGAAAAATTGAGGCCGCTGGCGCCATTCAATATGTTTTTAAGCGTATAGAGGGGCGGAAAATGGATGCTGTTTACAACACAAAAGGCGAACTCATCTCGTCTTTCCTCTTCGCCAACCAGATGTGGAAGTACAAAGAACTGGACCAGTTTCAGTTTATACAGCATTCACAGAAGGACTATGAATTCCGGCTCAGCAGCCCGAAGAAATTTGAAAGGGAAGGGGAACTGCTCGATGAATTCAAGGGCTTTTTGGGAAAGGATGCCAACATACGGGTCACTTACGTGGATGAGATCCCACTCCTGTCTTCCGGGAAGCGGAGGAAGGTGGTGAGCAAGCTTCCGGTAAAGAAAGGGTAGCCGGGGAGAAAGCTCATTCCTGGCAACCTTCAATGAGCTCGGCCCCCCACCCTACCACCCCAGTTTCAAGTTCGTGCCGCCCGCTGTATTTTTCAAGCAGCCTGGTTTAATATCCAGGCCGTTCGGAGTATTCTTGTCGCCCGGCTGTGGGCAGTGTTTTTAATGATGCGGCAGCAAAGGGAGACAGCCCGGGAGGTACGGTTGAAATTAGCGCCTTTTTAAAAAACCATCCCCCGGCCGAAGTAAAAGACTGCGGATTTATCGCAGGCGACGGTTATAACTCCCGCAACCAGATATTCCTGAAGCTCACCGGTTCGCTCGGGTCCGGGTGCGACTGCAACCGGATGGGCGCCGGCCCGTGAGGGGAATAATAGGGTTCGCCTATCCACACCGTCTGGCCTTTCAGTTCCACATGGTTTTGCACCAGCACCCCGTTGTGGATCAGGGTAACATAGGCAGGGGTAGCCAAAGCGCCGTCTTCCTTAAAGCGCGGCGCTTGCCAAATGATATCGTAGGTCTGCCATTCCCCCGGCTTTTTGCAGGCATTCGCCAGGGGGATCGCCTGTTTGTACACAGAACCTGCCTGCCCGTTCACATAGGTGCTGTTATTGTAATTATCCAGTATCTGTAATTCGTAGCCTTCTTCAAAATACGTATCCTTCATCCCCAGGTAAGCGAGGAAGACCCCGCTGTTGCCCCTGCTCTGCCCCTCGCCCGAAATGTTGGTGGGTATGCGGTATTCAAGGTGCAACTGGTAATCCGTAAACAATTCTTTGGTAACGATACCGCCGGCTTTTTTGTTTACCGTAAGGACCCCGTCTTCAATGGGCCATTTTTCGCCCGGCGCCGCGGAGGCGTCGTATTTCCAGGCATCGAGGTTTTTCCCATCAAACAGGATCACGGCATCGGAAGGCGCTCCATTGACGGTTTCCGAAGGCGTTACCACCGGGGGCACGGGGGCGTAAACCTCGGTTTTCTGAGATTCGGCAAAAAGTTTCGGCCAGTCAGGCTCCTGTGAAAACCCGAACCATGAAATGCTAATGGCTACCAACGTCAGGGCGGGAAATGTTTTCATACGTCTACTTGATACAAACGGTTTGTAATTTTAAAAATACGCATAATTGGGATATAAAGGGAACGACATCCCGCACAAGGCTGCGGGAACAGCTTTAAATACTGGTCGCAAACCTAGTGCAGGGCCATTTTGACCTTAAGGCATAGAAATAGCTTCATTCCGCGTAACCAACCAAGCCGATTTTCGACATCAAAAGCGCATTTTCAAATACTCCTTGCCTTATGTCCTGGGTTGACATATTGCCCTGGTAACTATAATCTTACCCCGGGGAACTATTTCACATTGTTCATCCCTTCTGGCCATGATTGCATCCTGGATTGAGTATCTTGGTTTAATTGTACTGGCCTGGTTTTTACTCCCTCCCTTTTAAGGCGTCTTCACCTAAGCCCCACTTGCTTTTAACTCTCCTTAAGCATGTTAGAACTTCCTTTCTGAAAGGGTGAAGCAGAGGCACCATATGTTATCCTTTAACTTAAACCAAAAAATTATGAAATCTATAATGCGTTTAATTATAAAAGTATTGATCCTGCTTCCCATACTTATGGCATGTGAAAAGTCTGAGGGACCCAGTACCCAAATTGTTGAAAATGAATTAAACTATGTTTTGACAGAGTTGGCAAGTGGCGCGGCCCTGCATGGAGCCAACGGGATCGACATCGGGCCAGACGGCAATCTATACGTTGGCAGTGTCATTGGTCTGGAAATTGTTGTGATGGATAAGGATACCGGGGCAATCATCGACCGGCTTGGACAGGATAAAGGCGTGAACGGTGCTGATGATCTTGTGTTTGGTCCGGATGGATCGCTCTACTGGACAGACACATTGATAGGAGAAGTAGGGCGTATGACCCCGGAAGGGACAGTCACCAAACAGTTTGTAGCCCCGGGTGTGAATCCTATAGCGTTCTCGGCCGATGGGCGGCTGTTTGTAGCACTCGATTTCACGGGGGACGGATTATACGAGCTTGACCCCAACCTTATTGAAACCCCAAGGCCTATTATCGCTTCTACCGAGGCAAATCCATATCCCCTGGGTTTTTTCAACGCGTTTGACTTCTGTGCCGACGGACGCTTATTCGGGCCGCTGTTTGCAGCAGGTCTGGTCATAAGCGTTGATGTGGACAGAGCAGGCGATCCTGTATCGGATCCTTTCGCTGATGGAAGCGCTCAGGTAGTGGCAACAGGGTTCAGGAATCCCGCATCGGCAAAATTTGATAAGGAAGGATTGCTCACCGTACTTGATCAGACGGGCGAGGTGTTTAAGATAGATATTCAAACCGGTGAAAAAACACTGTTTACTACCCTCGATACGGGGCTGGATAACATGGTCTTTGACAAAGATGGCACCTTATATATGACCAATAATGATCAGGGCTGGGTGGCGGAGATTATGCCCGATGGGCAACCCCGCTTTATTAGCCCCGGTGGTATTATAGCACCTCAGGGACTGGCAGTATTGCCGGGAGAAAATGATGAGGATGTGGTATTTGTTGCCGATCAATATAATTTAAGACAACTTAATAGCGGTAGCGGGGAACAGGAAAAAAGTTTCCAGGGATTTTTGGTTCCCCCGCCGGATGTGCTATCACTCGTACCACCTCAGAATGTTTCACGGGATGGGAACAACCTGTTGATCTCTTCATGGTTTGCTGGTGCAGTACAGATCTTTGATCCTAAAACCGGTCAGGTTCTAGAGCATTTTCCTATGGCAGTTCCAATTGATGCCGTCCGTTTCAAGGAAGATATTGTGGTAACCGATTTAGGGTTTGGGGGCGTAGTCTGGGCAAGCGACCAATCCATGATATTGCCAATAGACGACGCAACGGTATTTGCGCCTGGTGGTTTGGCCGCCAATAGCGATACCGTTTGGGTAGCCGACTGGGGCACTGGCATTGTATGGCAGATAGACTTTGAAGGCAAAACAGCATCCACACCTGTAATGGCCGCCTCGGGCTTCATAAATCCTGAGGGGTTGGCATTGGACAATGAAGGAGGCCTGTTGGTGGTTGAATCGGGAGCTGCCCGTGTGTCGCGTATCGATCTGGCTACCGGGGAAGTGACCACAATTATGGAGAATCTGATCCTCGGTCCTCCTGGGCTGGAAGGTTTCCCTCCCACCTGGGGCTTTGATGGTATAGACGTTGGTTCAACGGGGGTCATCTATCTTTCAGGTGCCGGAAAAAACGTTATTCACCGCATTTCGAAGGAGTAAACCTGGTCATAGACAGAATAGGCGTAGTTTCAGGTCATACCAGTTAGAAACGCAGGTCCGGACCAGTAGTCCGCGGTATTCTGGCCCGGCCATTTAAAAATGAGCTTCACCATCCGTGAAGCTTTTTTTATGGAGGAAAAACGCCTGGCCGGAAAGGCTAAAATAGCCTCTATGCGCCTCACCGGGAATCAACTACCGGGCGAAGCAGGAAGGCCCCTATATTGCCTTCTGGCTATAAATCCCGAGTTCTTAACGTCGAGTTTTATACGATCTGCAACAAGCCCATTTCCGTTAATCCCCTCAATTGGTTTTAACAGGCTAAATCAATACCTTTAATATGTCATTATGGCGTGGGCTGGTTACAATAGGTGCTGCAAGCAGGATAGCCGAGCTTTTACTTGAACCATAAAGCAGGAGGCCTCCATAAAATTATTGCTCAATCAGTTCCGGAATAAGTAACATCCGATAGATTAACTATGAAAATACTGTTTTCGGAAACCCAGAAGTTCACCCAATGGTGGTTATGGCTTATTTTAACCGGGGTCGCAGGGATACCGGTTTATGGAATTTACCAGCAAATTGTCCAGGGGAGGCAATTCGGTGACCAAGCCCATGTCGGATGAAGGATTGATTTTCCTTGCAGTATTTGTAGCAGGGCTCTGGGCACTGTTTCTGGTAATGCGGCTTCAAACGGAGATAGACCGGGAGGAAATCCGGGTGAGATTCGTGCCTTTTTTCAAAAAAATCATCCCCTGGGCCGAGGTTGTTTCGGCCGAAGTAAAAGACTACGGTTTTATCGGCGGCTGGGGCATCCGGATCTCGACCAAATATGGAAGGGCCTACAACGTGAAGGGCAGCAAGGGCCTGGTCCTAACCCTGAAAAACGGGAAAAAGGTGTTGGTGGGCACCCAGAAGGAGGCAGAATTAAGGGCGGTGGTGAAAACCTGTATTTAGTTGGTTAGGGGCAAGTAAATTATGTGAAACCCAAACGGGATCACGTTACAGATGGCAGGATCCATTATATGATTGAAAATTGATATTCTTGCCATAACAATCGGCACTCCGTTCCGCAGTACCTGCCTGCGGCAGGCAGGGTTGTACTGCTGCGGAAAATAATCTTTAAATAATCGTTTCCAGTTTAGCTTTCAGGCCAAAGAAATCTTATTAATCCCGCCACAACCATCTCAGCGCATCGGGTAGCAGAGGGCCCGCTTCCTTTCCATTGTGGCCGCCGCTTCCTTTTATGAATATGTAATCGTAATTACGAAACTTCAGTGCGGCAGCCATTTGCTGGTTGGCGAGCCACCAACTTCCATGTTCATTGTCAAGATCCGCCGAACCGTCTTGCAGGTATACCCTTATATCCCTTTTGCTGTGCTTTCTGATAAGGGAAGGATAGGAATGACCTCCCCGGATATTCGTAAAGCTTCCGTAATGGCTAATAACTTTTTGAAAATAATCGGGTCGTTCCCATGCGGCGGTGAAGGCACAAATTCCTCCTGATGAAAGTCCGGCGATTGCACGCATCTTAGGATCGTCAGTAAGATTGTATTTTTTTTCAACTTCCGGGATAATTTCTTCGATAAGGAACCTAACATAGGTATCGCTCAGATCATCATATTCCAGGCTTCTATTACTCGACCGGTAAAGATTTTCCGGGAATTCCGGTTGTTGATGCCCCGGATTTATAAAAATACCTATTGTTACCGGCATTTCTTTTTTTTGGATCAGATTATCAAATACTATGGGGACCCGGAAATCGCCGTCTTCACTTAAGTAAGCATGACCATCCTGGAAAACCATAAGGGCTGCCGGCTGACCGGATTTGTACTGTACCGGCACATAAACATAATAATCGCGATAAGTACCCTGAAATATCTTGCTCTGGAAAGTATATTTGGTTACCTCACCCCTGGGAACTCCTTCCTGTCTTTGCGAATCCTTTCCGTATTCGAATCCCTTATTCTGGGCGGTACAAATATTTATTCCAATGACTAATAGGTAAGACAGCAGGACCTTCATAATAAATTTTTCATTTTATTTGATTCACGTTGTTTGCATAACTCTCCGCTCCGCAGTAGTTGCACTGCTGCGGAAAATATTCCTTACCTAACCGCTCCGCAGTACCTGCCTGCGGCCGGCAGGGTTGCACTGCTGCGGAAAATATTCCTTACCTAACCGCTCCGCAGTAGTTATACTGCTGCGGAAAATATTCCTTACCTAGCCGCTCCGCAGTAGTTATACTGCTGCGGAAGATATTCCTTACCTAGCCGCTCCGCAGCAGTTGCACTGCTGCGGAAAATATTCCTTACCTAAGCCGCTCCGCAGTACCCGCCTGCGGCCGGCAGGGTTGCACTGCTGCGGAAAATAATCTTTACCTAACCGTTTCCATCCTTTGAGGCAATACCACCACCTCAGGAAGAACCGAGGCTTCTTCAAAATAATTGGATGCCGAAGAATATAACCAATGCTCCGGTTGGGTCACGTAATTTTCCACCACAGGATTGTGATGAATATAATGTATTTTTCTCCAAAGGAAATTTTCCGAATAAACCTCTATCGCATGATTGCCTGTCTTCCAGAATTTGTATGTCCCGCTCTTTGAATGGTTCTGTGCCGCTTCCTTAAAGATCGCCATAAAATATTCCCGCCTGGATTCCGGTTCATAGACTATTTGATTTAAAACTTTCCTGGCGGAATGCCTCTTAAAATCACGGATGGTGTCTTTTAACTGAAATGGTTCATTGCAATTGGCAATCAAATGCAAATGATTGGTCATTAGACAATAGGCATAAACGTTTAAACCCTTATTGCGAATACAATGTCGTAATGCATTTACTATGGTTTCTTTGTGGTTCTTACGTGTAAAGACGTCGGCCCAACGTACCGCCGTAATGGTCATAAAATACGTCCCGTTGAATTTTATTGTATGTTTTACACCTTGTTGGATGCGGTAAGCTACGTATGCATCCTGAAACTTTATTGCATTTTTAAAGAATTGCTGCTTCTCTTTGAGGCCACAGCAGTAGAACTATTGCGGAGCAGGCCGCAGCAGTATAACTACTGCGGAGCGGGTTCTTTTTAAAGAATTGCTGCTCCTCTTTGAGGCCACAGCAGTAGAACTATTGCGGAGCAGGCCGCAGCAGTATAACTGCTGCGGAGCGGGTTTTTATATATTTATGGGCTTTTTTGACTTCTCAGAATTTTTACAATACGATTATATACGATTTCCGATAAATTCCAGGTATAGCCACCACTTGTATTTACAAACTGAATAACGACCGCATCAATATCTTTGTGATACCTGGCAATACTGGAGTATCCTGGCAATAATCCCGTATGTTCATATTCATAAATAGAGGAATAAATAGCCTGTTCCTTTTCATTGAGCAAAGAGCCATCGTTCAATGCCCTTAAGAAATATACCCACATCCTCTGCGGTAGCGACCATTGAGCCGGCAGGGCTTATAAAATCATTGTACTTCAGATCGGCATCATAACTTACGTCATACCCGCTCATTACATCTTCTATATCCACTTCACTGAGCAAACTGAACGTATTGTGAAGCCCAAGCGGCTTCAAAATTTCCTTCCTGATATATTGGTGATGGCTATATCCCAATGTTTTATCAAGGATTTCGCCTATCAACAAATAATTCGTATTTGAGTACCTGTATTTTTTATCTGGCTCAAAGTCAGCAGGGGTATCCAATATCAAATCGAGTGATTCTTCACTGCTTTTCGAATAATCGTTTTCCCAAAAACCAGGATAGTCGGTGTAATTGGGAATGCCACTCCGGTGTTGCACCATCATTCTCAGGGTTATTTTATCGGCATTTTCAATCCTTCCCGCAAGTTCCGGAAGGTAATCGGCGAGCGTTTTATCCAATGACAAACTCCCGTCATTTACCAATTTGGCGACGGCAACGGCAACATATAACTTGCTGATGCTGGCAATCTTGAACAAGGATTGTGGGTCGGCTGGTATTTTCTTCTCCCTGTTTTTCCAACCTGCAGCGTAAAAGGCCGGTTCTTTTCCTCCCTGGTCCACGTACACGATCATCCCATCAAATCCAAGCCCAATGGCTTCATTTACTTGTTCCTGAACCGTATCGGGCAATGGTAATATCCAGGCCTTTACCAAAATCCATGGCACAAAAAACAAAGAGCTTATGCTTGCAATAATAAATGCCATTCTGAGTATTCGTTTTGTTTTCTTCATCCTGTAGTGATCTATTTATGTATTTGTTCAATCATTGTTCCAGTGGAGTTTGATGGATTTTTACTTCAGCCACCTCCGGTTGAATTTCCATTTCAGCCCAAACAAAGGTCTTAAGATACCGATCCTTCTGATGATGAATTCATAAATGACGTAACACCCCAGGCCGGTAAACGCCAACATGCTCAGGAATTTTACCATCCCGGGCATTTCCATTGGCAAAAAGATCATGGCCCCGGCGTATAAGACAAACATGTGAATGATATACACGGGATACGCCGCCTGGCTCAGATAGGTTAGTGTTTTACCTGGTTTGTTCAGATACTTATAGCCAAAACCAAATACCGCAAAAATCCAGCAATTGGATTCGATGGCCATCAGATACCCTGGCGCTTCCGTTTCAAATAATACAAACCTGATCCCGTACAAAATGATAGCCATACCGGCATACAACCATCTCCACTTCAAAACGGTTTGCCAGAACGTTTTCCCGCTGTACACTAAAAGGAAACCGAAAAAGAAGGCAAGCAACCCATTATAAAAGCCATGCCAGGTCTCTGCATACAATGCAAACAGCTGGGGCTTTACCAACAAAACCTCCAGGACAAAAAACAGGGATATCAATAATGGTCCGCCGGGACGGCTCATAAAGGAGGATAGCGCTCTTTTGATGCTACCATTCTCATGCTTTTGCAAATAGTAAAAAACCGGTAAAAGCAGGAGTACATACACAAAGATATTCAACAGGAACCATAAATGGCCCTGATGTGGATAGTAGCCCAGGGGCATATGGTAGTATTTCTGAAAAATAAACAGATGCAGCGGGGTAATGGCCACGATTCCAAACAGGAAGGGCAACAGGATTCGTTTGGTCCTTTCGAGAAGCAATTGCCGCCAATTTCGTTTGTGCATGGCGAAGTAGAGCCCCATTCCCGATACAAAGAATAAAAGTGGAATTCGCCAAACGTTCAGCATGGTCATGGGGGTCCATAAGGCCACTACCGGATCGTCACTCTTTATAAAACCGACGAACGAGGCCCAGGGTTGAAAAACAATGGCTATATGATAGATAAGTAATAACCCAATGGCAATGACCCGTAGCCAGTCGATATCATGTCTTCTTTCTGTTTTCATTGGAAAAGCGATTGCAGATTATTTATTGCAGCATCATGGCAATGACCGGACGCGTTTTTTCGATCTCTGTCAGATCAAGCTGTAGGCCCAGTGGCCCTAATTGTTGCTGCAGCATCTCATAAATGGGTTTTATTTGCTCGAAAGGTCCCATAACGGTCTCCCGGGCCGTCGCACCAAAATTGTTCAGGGTGGCCTTGTCTGCGTGTGCGTCAATCAACGCCTGCACAATCTCTATACGGCAAAAGAATGCCGCTACATGAAGGGCGGTAGAACCATCATTGTTTTTAGCGCTTAGATCGGCACCCGCATCAATCAGTGCTTTGGCGATATCGATTTTTCCAAAACTCGCTGCGGTGATCAAGGGGGTAGAACCACTCATGGCATCCTTCCTGTTAATATCGGTGCCCGCTTCAATATGCTGTTTAACAGCGGCCAGGTTATCCGATATTATAGCCATTTGGATATCTATTGTAGGTTTTTCCACTACCGCCCTGGCTTCGTCTGCGTCATCCACCTGCACCTTTGACTTGTTGGCCGACTGGGCGCAGGCAGATGTATTGGCTAAAAGAACAAGGGACAGGGAAAAATTTACCAGGCTTTTCAAATAATTGAATTTCAATTTTTTACTCATGGCTTTGTTATTTAATTTTAATAGGTATTCGTGAATCTTTGATTTCATGATTTTAATGTTTAATTCTGTTTTAATTTTTTGTTTCAGCAAAGATGCGACGGGCGTTCAGGCAAGACTTATGAGCTATGCGGCTAAATCCATCAAGTTTGGGGACGGCATAAAAACTATGGAGCAGGGATATCAATTATGACGCAAACCATGGCTTTCACATAAAATAGGTGGTCTTCGGAATAGGCTCTATTTGTTTACCTTTATCTAAGTTAAAGCCAGCAAAAAACTTCATGTCCGACGAATCGTCCAGCACGTCAACCTTTATTGAACAAACGGAGGCTATAATTCTGGAAAACTTAGCCAACGAGCAATTCGGGGTTTCCGAACTTGCGGACGCCATGAACATGAGCCGGTCTAACCTGCTCAGAAAAATCAAGAAACAGACGCAGCTTTCAGCAAGTCAGTTCATTCGAAAGATCCGCTTACAAAAAGGGATGGAGATGCTTCAACAAGGGGCTTTGACCATTTCAGAGATTTCATATCGGGTAGGTTTTGGAAGTACTTCCTACTTCATCAAATGTTTTCGGGAACTCTATGGCTATCCCCCCGGCGAGGTGGGAAAACGTAATGTAGAAATTGAAGTGGAAAAAGATGGGGACCTGCCCCATTTTGTGAAGCGCTACCGATGGCCTATTCTCGTTGTGACAGCGGCAGTATTCCTGGTTATTTCGTTCTGGCTTTTCAGTAAAAGGGATGCCGATCACGATTTGGAAATTGAAAAATCCATAGCAGTATTGCCTTTTAAAAATGAGAGTAGCGATTCTTCAAATCTTTATTTTGTCAATGGACTTATGGAATCGTCCTTGTACAATCTACAGAAGATTGAAGCCCTGCGGGTCATCAGCAGGACGTCTGTAGAGAAATACAGGAATTCTGAAATGGGCATTCCGGAGATCGCTGAAGAACTACATGTGAATTATGTGGTTGAAGGCAGCGGGCAACGTATTGGGGATCAGGTAGTGCTCAATATCCAATTGATAGACGCTTCAACCGATCGGCCCATTTGGGTAGAGCAATACAGCCGCGAAGTGGATGATATCTTCTCGTTGCAGAACGAAGTGGCCCAAAAAATCGCAGCTGCCATCGAGGCCGTTGTGACGCCCGCCGAATTGGAACAAATCGGGAAAAGACCCACAGAAAATCTCGTGGCATACAATTATTATCTCCAGGCTCTTGATCCGTATTACGCCGGAACCAGGGAAGGATGGGAAAAAGCGATTCCTTTGTTTGAGAAGGCGATTGAAAATGACCCACAATTTGCGCTGGCCTACGCCCATATTGCCATCTCCTATTACCAGTTAGACAGGGTTCAAAACCAAAAACAATATGGCCAGCAAATAAATAATTATGCGGACAAGGCGCTGCTATATGATTCCAAATCAGATATCAGCCTGATTGCAAAGGCACTATATTACATGTACAACGAGGAATATCGGCTGGCGCTGCCCCATCTGGAGAAAGCGCTGGAATACAATCCGAATTCATCCGATGTTGTCCAGATGCTTTCCCTTTTATACGGCAGTTACCTCCCGGATACCGCCAAACACCTGAAATATGCACTCATGGGGGTGCAGCTTGATATTGCTTCTAATGACTCCATTGGGAAAAGTTATATTTATTTGAACCTGAGCAATGCGCTCATTCAAACCGGCTTTACTGAGGAGGCGATCAAGTATATCAACCAATCGCTGGACTACTATCCCGATAATGCCTATGCGCCCTATTTGAAAACGTTGATTCTTTTTGCCAGGGACGGCGATATGGGGCGCACTGCGAAATTATTGGAGCAGGAGTGGCAAAAGAATACCACCCGCCTGGACATCCTGCAGGAAGTAGCCAATTTCCATTACTATCAGGAAGACTATGACCGGGCCTTTTTTTACTTTAAGAAATTTGTCGAAGTCAGGGAAAAAGGAGGCCTGGATATTTATCCGCATGAAGACATAAAAATTGGATTGGTCTATAAAAAGATGGGGTTAGACAAGCAGGCTGCCAATTTTTTTACCGCCTACGCCAACTATTGCGAAACGGACCAATCCATTTACAAGAGTGCCAGTATGGCCGTAAAGTATGCTTACGAGGGTAAATATGACCAGGCAATCAGGCAACTCAACATTTTCGCATCTCAGAACAATTACCAGTATTGGATGCTATTATTCCTGGAAAAGGACCCGCTCATTAAGCGTTTAAAAAGTCATCCGCAATATGACGAAACTATCCGCAAGGTCAAAGACCGGTTTTGGGAAAACCAGAAGAAGCTGAGAACGTCATTAGAGGAGCAAGGGCTGATAAATTAACGTGAGTTCGATATATACTTAATTTAAAATCAGATGTTTATATACAATATCTGTCCGGTCGAGCGCCCGCCCGGATGAACTCCATTCGGACGGGGAGTCGAGACCACATTTTAAAAGGTTTAGGGTGCACTAACCTCTCGACTCCGCTCGAGGTGACTGTCTGCCTGTCTTTAACTTGCATAAAGTCAATGGTTTGTAACCATTTTACGTCGAACTCACGTTAAATTAATAAGCACGTTTTCTTCCAAACCAACCTGGTGAAAAACCGATTGAGGTACCCTACAACGCTACTCTTCGTAATTATGCATTTCATATGAAAGACATGGTGCCAACCTGAGCACGCCGCCCCTCCGCGTGGTCCCGGTGAACCGGCTCATCATATTTCTTATTTATACAATTATGAAGGCGATCATATTAATAAAGAATATTGATCATATTTCTTTAGGTGAAAATTCAAAATTCAACTGGAGACTACTAAGAGGGAGTGGATATAATTATGAAATTCCTGCAATAGCTAGGTATATGCAGGAATACCATACCTTCCTGTTTAAAATCCTGGCGCAATGCTGAGTGGTCTTCAGATTTTTATGCCCAAGCATCTTGCTTACCGATTCTATTGAAATGCAATTCGATAAAGTTACAGACGTGACAATAGTAGGTTGCGCCCTATTTCGATTTTATTATGCGCTTATCTGCCGGAACACTATAAAATCGTAACATCCCGATAGCTATCGGGAATGCGCGAAAGTTTAGGTAAGGATTTGGGATGAGTAAATTTATAACAAGTGCCAAGAAATGTTCCTTTTACGGGACAAAAGCTTGTACAATTCAATATTGGCATTCTAAGGATTTTTAGCAAGAGGTATGCTGGTGCTTTGATCAAATCCGATATGAAAAATATTCAACTTGCGAATGCTCCCGAAGTGGTTCAGTACTTAAACCGATATAAATACGGCGCTTTGTTGGCCGCACCGGTAAATTTCTTTTCAAGCCTTTGAAGAACCTCCAGATCCAACATCTTCTTTTGGAAATTATTCCTGCGGAATGGGCGATCGTATACTGCTTCATATAGCTGTTGTAGTTCCTTCATTGTAAATTTTTCCGGGAGCAGGTTAAACCCAAGTAGTCTGTTGTCCAAATGCACACGAAGGGCCTCCAGGGCTTTTGTAACCTGTTGGTTATGGTCGCCTATCATCTGCGGTAGCTCATGGACAGGGTACCAATCAATAGACTGGTCTATTTCCATTAATTTTGGAACCACCTTATTGATATCTACCAGCGCATAGTAACCAATGGATATAAAGCGCTTCGTGAGCCAGTCCAAATCGATATCCCTAACCAATGCAGCCTCAAATTTCTCCTTGTTCAAGGCGCGAATTTTCTTAACTACTGCCATATTGGTACGCTGTACATCACCGAAAACCCTGAATTGTTCCAAAAAAATATCCCTGATGCCTGTTCTTTCCTCCAGAATTCTTTGAGCGGCCTGGTCAATGCCTTCCTCTTGCAATATGAACCCACTGGGCAAAACCCAAAAGTCCCCTTTAAAGTCGAGTTTGGAAACAAGAACCTTAAGTTCCCTGTTTCCATAGCCAAAAATGACACAATCAATAGAAAGTTGTTGGATAAATTTTTCGGGGCGATACGATTTCATAAGCTTTTAATGGTCAAAGTTGTGCAACTTTTCGGGATTAAATAGGGTATTGCGTGATAATTTTTGCAAGGAACCAATAAAGTTGTGACAAAGGTATAAATATATTGTCTTTTTTATAGACATTAAAAATAAAGTTTATATTTGCCTAATATTTTAATCATTAAAGATGAAACATAACGCGCTCCTTCCCTACTGCCTAATCTTAATTTTGGTATTTACCGCCTGCACAGAAAAACATAAAACGAATGTATTGGTCTTCAGTAAAACTGCTGCTTTCCGTCATGAATCCATTGATGCAGGAAAGGATGCCCTATCCAAAATGGCCAGTGAAAAGGATTTTGATGTGACCTTTACCGAAGATGCCGAACAATTCAATGAAAAAGAATTGAAAAAATACAATGCGGTAGTGTTCCTCAATACGACAGGAGACGTATTGAACGACGAACAGCAAAGTGCCTTTGAACGCTATATTCAGGCCGGCGGCGGGTATGTTGGGGTGCATTCGGCAGCAGATACGGAATACGATTGGCCCTGGTACGGCAAGTTGGTAGGAGCCTATTTTGAGAGCCACCCAATGGATCCCAGCAATGTTCAAAAAGGAAAATTCACGGTAACTAAAAAAGACCACTGGGCCACCAAAGGTATGCCCGACGAATTCGAGCGCGAAGACGAGTTCTATAGTTTTAAGAATATATCCCCGAATATCAACGTGGTTTTGACCATTGATGAAAAGAGCTACCAGGGAGGAACCAATCCCGATTACCATCCCATGAGCTGGTATCAGGAATTCGATGGCGGCCGATCTTTTTATACCGCCATGGGCCACACCGATGAAACCTACTCGGAAGACCTCTTTCTGAACCACCTCTGGGCGGGTATTCACTACGTCACAGGTGGTGATAACCCCAAGCCATTGGATTATGCGATGGCAAGACCGGAAGAGAACCGCTTTACAAAAGTAGTTTTGGCCGAGAAACTGGACGAGCCTATGGAATTGGCCCTTCTGGACGATGAACATGTTCTGTTCATTCAGCGCAAAGGGGAGGTACGCCTCTTCAATACCCGGACACAGGAACTGAAGACCCTTGCCAAAATTCCGGTAAGCCTTAAATATGTGAGCAAGGAAGGGGAGGAATCCGTAGCAGAAGATGGATTATTGGGTTTGAACATAGATCCCAATTTCAATGAGAACCATTGGATCTATCTGTATTACTCCACTTTGGAAGAATCGGCCAACATCTTATCAAGATTTGAATTAAAGGGCGATGAATTGCTTATGGAATCCGAAAAAATACTTTTAAAAGTACCCACCCAAAGGGAGCAATGTTGCCATACCGGTGGATCCATTGCCTGGGACAAAGATGGAAATCTTTATCTGTCTACAGGCGATAATACCAGTCCCCGTGCTTCCGTTTATAGTCCGTCCGATGAGAGACCCGGAAGGAGCCCATGGGATGCCCAAAAATCATCGGCCAACACCAATGACCTGCGGGGTAAAATTATTCGAATCAAACCCAATGCAGATGGTACCTACAGCATTCCCGAAGGAAATTTATTTCCTGAAGGTACGCCCAAAACAAGACCGGAGATCTATACCATGGGTCACCGCAATCCTTTCCGTATTTCCGTTGACCAACATACGGGATTTGTCTATTGGGGTG
Source organism: uncultured Flavobacteriaceae bacterium (assembly GCA_963721045.1). Taxonomy (GTDB): domain Bacteria; phylum Bacteroidota; class Bacteroidia; order Flavobacteriales; family Flavobacteriaceae; genus Zeaxanthinibacter. The sequence continues at coordinate 23,394 of CAVRHQ010000023.1, read as the reverse complement.
AAGTTGGGCCAGATGCCAGCGAAGCGGATTCATTACGTGGGCCGGCCGGACAAGATGAAATCGGGCAGGCACGGGAAGCGGGTAATTTCGGTTGGCCGTATTTTGTAGGGAACAATAAAGCCTATGTAAAATACGATTTTGCCAAGGAAAAATCTATGGGAAAATGGGATGCCAAGGCCCCAATCAACACTTCTCCTAATAATACAGGGCTAGAACAATTGCCGCCTGCACAAAATGCATTCATTTGGTATCCGTATGCGGAATCCGAGGAATTTCCTTTAGTGGGAAGTGGAGGCAGAAACGCCATGGCCGGCCCGGTATTTTACTCGGAAGATTTCAAGGATGCGGAACGGGCCTTCCCAAAATATTATGACGGTAAATTCTTCGCCTATGAATGGATGCGCGGTTGGATCATGGCCATCACTATGGACGAAGAAGGTAATTTAAAATCCATGGAACGCTTTATGCCGAGTTACCGGTTCAGCAATCCCATGGACATGCAGTTTGCCGCTAACGGCGATCTGTACATGCTGGAATACGGCTCCGGGTGGTTTACAGCTAATGACGATGCCAGGCTCATCCGCATTGAGTACAATGGGGGCAATCGCCTTCCTCAGATTCAAATGGCGGCCAATAAAATGGGCGGGGCCGTTCCGTTCGCCCTACAGTTAAATGCCGCGGGCACTGAAGACCCTGACCAGGACGACCTGGAATATGTTTGGGAAATCTCCTCCGAAAATGGCTTCAAGGAAACCCTTAAAACCTCAAAAGTGGATATAACGCTAAAGGATATCGGTGTTTATAAGGTAAACCTTACAGTAAATGATGGCAAAGGGGGTGTAAGCAGCCAATCGATGGAAGTCGTTGCAGGCAACGAACCACCAGTCCTCAGTTTGGAAATGCCCAATAGCAACAAGACGTTTTATGTGCCGAACACCTATGTGGACTATGATATAAAGGTAACGGACAAGGAAGACGGGACCTTGGGCAACGGGATAAATGCAGATGAGGTATCGGTCACTTTTGACTATCTGGCCGCAGGATATGACAAGATTGAAATAGCACAGGGCCATAGGGCGGCTGATGCCTCAGCGGAGTTCGCCGGAGGAAAAAGTTTAATGGACGCCAGCGATTGTATGGCCTGCCACAAGCAAAAAGAAAAATCAATAGGGCCTTCCTTCATGGACGTTGCCATGAAGTATAAAGGTGATGAAACCGCAGTGGAGCATTTGAGCAAAAAAATTATCTCCGGGGGCGGCGGTGTTTGGGGCGATGTACCTATGGCCGCACACCCACAGTTATCGGCAGAGAATGCTTCTGACATCTCAAAGTATATTTTGAGTCTGGCGAACGAAAAGATCAAAGGTGGTGACCTTGCCTACAAAAGGGTCTTATCCGGCCCGGGCAAAGGCCAGCGACCAGGGCAAAGGAGTCTATGTTGTACGCGCCGCTTATGAAGATCATGGGGCCAATACCATGCCGCCACTGATGGCCGAAAAATCATTTGTATTGCGTTCCACAACGGTAGGCCCACATGATTTTGACGAATATGTAGATGTCAATAAAATGTCTTTTGGGGGAATTAAATTTGCCATCCCTGCCAAATCTGGTGCTTATATGGTACTTAAGCAAATTGATTTGTCCGGACTGTCAGCCCTAAACCTACAGGCAACGGCCCCCAAAGCGCAGTTAAATGCCGCTGGTGGAAAGGTTGAATTGCATTTGGGAAGTCCGACTGGTACTTTAATAGGCGAATCGGAATTTTTAGAAGCTTCCGAAGCTACAGGTTTTGCGCCAAGTACATTGAGTACACCCATAAAATTGCCTAACGATTTTGATGGAAAATTACAAGATCTCTATTTGGTCTTTACCAATGACCATACCGAAAACCCGGGGACTTTGATGATCGTATTGGGTACGGAATTTAAAATGTCACAACCCCCGAGACCTGTGCCGGACGAAGGAGATAATGGTACATCTGTTGCATCCAGGGAGGATTTTTATACCGGAAAATGGGACCTTACATTCAAGGGAACCCCGAACGGGGACTCTGAAATGATTGCGGATATTAAAAGAAATGGAGGAAAGCTGATAGGTAATTTACTGGATCCGGAAGGTAAAAATCCACCGATACCAATGACAGATATTCAGGAAACTCCAGATGGAATTGATTTTTCATTTACTGCACAAGGTTTTAATGTGGCTGTTAATTTATTTAGGGACGACCAGAACCATTTAAATGGGAAGATGATGGATATGTTCGAGGCTACGGCGATACGATTAAACTAGTAGAATATGAAGTTTAGGCTACACATAATACTGTTCATTTTAATGCAAAGTGTTCTCGTAAGTTGCTCTCAAAAAATGGATAAAGAAATCGCTTCACGTACTATTGAAATAAATTCGGGCTGGAAATTTATTCGAGATTCAATTCCTACCGCGAAAAATCAGGAATTTGATGATTCCCAATGGATGACCGTGGACCTTCCACACGATTTTAGCATGATGGATCTTCCCGGTGAAGATGGCCCCGATAAGGTGGGCCCATTTGGCAAGACTGCCCCTGGAAATGGGAATTCTACTGGCCATATACCTGGTGGTACTGGTTGGTACCGAAAGGAATTTACCATTGACCAATCTAATGCTGGAAAGTCCGCCATTTTGAAGTTTGACGGTATTTACCAGGAATCCGATATATGGGTAAACGGACAAAAAGTAGCGGAGCATAAAAATGGCTATACGCCTTTCTGGTTTGATATTACCCCTTATCTAAATGAAACGGGGAAACCCAATCTCATAGCGGTAAAAGCGGAGAATACGGGACGGAATTCACGCTGGTACAGCGGATCCGGAATTTACAGGAATGTACAGCTTGTGATGGTGCCGCCAGTGCATATCCCAGAATGGGGCGTTTATGTTACCACTCCTACAATCGATGAAAAAACAGCTTCGGTGTTAGTCGAGATTGAGGCAAGTAACGGTACTGATAGTGAATCCGAAGTTTTGTGCACCATAAACATTAAGGACAAGCAGGGTAATCTTGCAGGCACGGTTACCGAAAGTAGCAAGGTGTCCGCAGCATCCGATGTTACGATAAAAAAACAAATCGAGATACAGAATCCAATGCTTTGGTCAGTGGAGAATCCAAATATGTATTCCGCTGAGATAACGCTACATTCGGACGGAGGGGAAATGGATACTTATACTCAGACCTTCGGCATCCGAACTATTTCGTTCTCGCCCGAAAAGGGATTTCTGCTCAACGGCAAACCGATCTTGCTCAAAGGCGGGTGCTTGCACCATGATAATGGTTTTTTGGGTGCCGCTGCCATCGATCAGGCAGAAATACGAAAGGTAGCCTTGATGAAGGCGAATGGGTATAATGCCATCCGCTGTGCCCATAATCCTCCATCGGAAGCATTTTTGAATGCCTGCGATGAATCAGGAATGTTGGTAATCGATGAATTCACCGATATGTGGGAATCCTATAAAAATCCCCAGGATTATTCCGTCCATTTTAAGGAATACTGGAAAAAGGACCTGACCGATATGCTATTGCGGGATAGGAACCATCCCAGCATTATAATGTGGAGTATCGGTAATGAGGTGCCCAAAGTGAGTGTTGCTGAGGGAATTCGAATAGGGAAACAATTGGCGGGACACGTAAAGACATTGGACCATACGCGGCCGGTAACCGAAGCCGTCACTTCTATATTTACCCCGAATGGTTGGGAAAATTCAGCGGAAATTTTTGGCGTATTGGATGTCAGTGGGTATAATTATCAGCCGCAGCGCTATGAGGAAGATCATGAAAAATTTCGGGATAGGATCATGTATGGATCCGAATCGTTCCCTCTCGATGCCTACGAATATTGGAAGGCCGTTGAAAAAAATCCTTTTGTTATCGGGGATTTTGTCTGGACCGCCCAGGATTATATAGGGGAGGTTGCCCTTGCCCATTCCAATTACGTACCCGAAAAGGAAAAGGCGATTTTCAAACTTCCCGATTACTCAATACCAACAACGACCAAGATTTTTGATATGATGGAAGGGATGCCCTCAGCCTGGCCCAATTATGTGGCATGGTGCGGAGATTTTGACCTGACCGGGGAAAAGAAGCCCCAGATGCTATACCGCGATGTGCTCTGGGATAACAGCACTATCGAAATGAACGTTCATGAACCCATAGCATCGGGGATGGCCGAGAACGTAAGCGGTTGGGGATGGCCGAAGGAATGGCCCATATGGAATTGGGAAGGTCATGAAGGCAAACCACTACAGGTACGGGTCTTTACAAAAGCTCCAAAGGTTAGGCTTGAATTGAACGGTGAACTTGTTGGTGAGAAAGAATTATCTGCGGAGGACAAATATATTGCCGTTTTTGAGGTACCCTATAAAGCGGGGGAACTCACGGCCATAGCCTTGGAAGAAGGAAAAGAAACGGCCAGGAAGATTCTTAAAACCGCTGGTGCACCGGTAGCCATTCGACTTACTCCGGAATGGAATTCACTGCGCCCTGATCGCAATGATCTTGCCTATGTAAAAATCGAGGTTGTGGACGGAAGGGGCAACGTAGTTCCTACAGATACTGCACAAATTAAGATTTCCGTTTCCGGAACAGGTGAACTCGTTGGTTCAGGTTCCGGAAATCCTTCGGATATGGAAAGCGTAAACAATGAAACCGTCAAAACCTATAAAGGAAAGGCCCAGGCAATTCTAAGACCATATACCAATTGTGGTTCCATTTTTCTCAAGGTGGAATCGGAAGGATTGACTACTGGGGAATTGCACATAGATTGCACTGAACAGGCCAATATTAAAATATGAAAGTAAAAGATAAGGTAATAGTTGTTACAGGCGGAGGTGGCGGACTGGGTCAGGCACTTGTGCTGAAACTATTGGAATTAGGGGCTAGAGTTGCTACTATAGATATTAATGAATCTGCCTTACTGGAAACGAAAAAACACGCGGGGGATTTAAGTTCAAATCTTTCAATTCACTTATTGAATATTACCGATAATGACAAGGTATTCTCCTTTCCCGAAGTAGTAATTAAAACCCATGGTTCGGTAGATGGCATTATCAATAATGCTGGCATCATACAACCCTTTATCAACGTAAACGACCTTGATTTTAAAAAGATCGAACAGGTGATGAGCATCAATTTTTATGGTTCTCTTTACATGGTCAAGGCCTTTTTGCCTCATTTGTTAAAACGGCCCGTAGCCCATATCGTTAATATATCGAGTCTTGGAGGATTTATGCCCTTTCCAGGCCAAACCATCTATGGTGCATCAAAGGCAGCCCTAAAATTGTTGACCGAAGGATTATATGCGGAATTGAAGGATACCAACGTAAAGGTGACCATCATTCACCCTGGAGCCATGTCCACAAAGATTATGTCCAATTCTGGTTTGGAAGGAGTTGAAGACGAAAATGATACAGCCCGGAATTCCATGGTACTAAGTCCGGAAAGTGCTGCGATAAAAGTTATCAAGGCTATGGAAAAAGATAAATTCAGGGCCATGGTGGGCAAGGATTCCATAAGGTTGGATATTTTGTACCGGTTGAGTCCGCGAAGGGCCGTAGATTTTATAGTTAAAAAGATGGGAGCCATCAATAAATAATTCGATTTAGATAGGGTAAATTTATAAATCACCTAATTGAGCACGATGAAGAATACGCCAGTCAAAGCAATCCCCTTTTTTTTAATATGTACCCTATTCCTAATCAACGTCCAAAAAGCATCGGGCCAACAAATTGGCAAAAATTCAAATAACATCAATTTGAGGCAAATGAAGTTCATAGGTAGCGTGGACGAACGATTTCAATCCTATAATATCGAAATGTGTGAGGTAATCGGGGGCGATTTTTGGGTACCTTATCAAAAGTTGGATTCGGTGCTGAAATACACCGATAAGAAGGGTTTTGAAGCATTAAAATGGAAAATCGAGCCCATCGATCTCTACGAAGAAAAGCTGAGAAACCTGGCGGCCGCGTTGGGGCCATGCTATGTTAGGGTAAGTGGTACATGGGCAAACGATGTTTATTTTCAAAACAACGATGCACCAAAACCTGCCAAGGTGCCTGATGGTTTCAGTAATGTGCTGACTCGTGACCAATGGAAGGGTGTAGTCGATTTTAGTATGGCGGTCGATGGCAAAATCGTAACATCCTTTGCCATTAGTGATGGAATGCACGATGCCAATGGTGTCTATCAGGTGGATCAGGTAAAGGAGCTTATTGACTACACCAAATCGATTGGGGGCGAAATATTTGCGTCCGAAATGTTCAATGAACCCACTTTTGCAAGCCATGGAGGTGCTCCAGAGGGCTATAACGCCCAAAGTTATGCGGACGATTTTGCCATTTTTTATGATTTTGTGAGTGACTATTATCCTGAGATGATGGTTGTTGGGCCAGGTTCGGTTGGAGAAGGTGGGATGTTACAGGCAGATGCTCCAATTAATATCGAGATAGCTACGGAAGATTTGATGGCAAAGCTTCCTAAAAATCCGTTCAAGGTTTATACCTACCATTTTTATGGGGGTGTATCAAAACGTTGCGGGGGCAAACAGACCCTGGAGAGCGTTATGACCCAAGAGTGGTTAAGCAAGACCGAAAAGGGACTTGAATTTTACCAAAAATCCCGTGATATATATAATCCCGAAGCACCTATCTGGTTAAATGAAACGGCTGAAGCGGCTTGTGGTGGCGATCCATTGGCGGCATCATACGCAGATACCTTCAGATATCTGGAGCAGTTGGGCAGATTGGCTAAAAAGGGGGTACAGGTAGTGATGCACAATACGCTTGCACGAAGCGAATATGGCTTATTGGATCAGGATACCCACGACCCTCGACCCAATTATTGGGCAGCATTATTGTGGAATAAACTTATGGGAACCGAAGTGTATGATGCCGGAAGCCTGGCGCCAGGAGTGGATGTATTTGCGCACAATTTAAAAGGCAATCCAAAGGGAAGAACCCTCTTGATCTTGAACACTACAGATGCTGCTGCAGCGGTTGGTATTCCTGAAACGGGCATGCAATATTTGCTTACGGCGGACGAATTGTTGACAAAAAAAGTCAACCTGAACGGAGAGATACTTCAGCTGACAAGTGACGATACTGTACCAAACTTGAAAGGAAAAGTAGTTCAAGCAGGTGGTATAAGCCTTCCGGCACATAGTATCCTATTTGTATCCTTTGATAGCTTATAAACTCAGCGTAAAATTTCTTAATCCACTCTGAAAATCCATTAAAAAAATAGCAATGATCTATGCCATTTTAATGGCAACGACCTTAGCGTCCTGGGACATAATGCGCAAACCCTTTTCTGGAGTGTCCCCAACCTGGTCTCTTTGAGTAGTTTCGCTTATTCACCTTTTATGGGACATAAATTGTAGATAAAAAAGCAATGTGCAATTCTATCAACACATTCTATCTCTTATTTCTCTTGTCAAACATCTTATTTTCATTAGGTTTTGCCCGGAGCAATTGCATATCCTCACTCCCCTTCCTGTTTAAAACATTGGCGTAATACCGGGAGGTCTTCCAATTATTGTGTCCTACGGACTTAAGTGAAAAAGCGGATTCCCTTGTTGCAATGGATTTCAGGACATTGGAAAAGGAATTGAAAAACCTTCCTTTTGTCAAATCTGCAGTTTTGGCACAAACCTATCCCGGGGGTGGTTATGAGGACCTTTCATCAAGTGTCGGGATTACATTTCCTGACGGAACAACGGATGAAACGCGAATATGGTATAATTATGCCGTTGGCCCGGACTATTTTAATATGATGGATTTAGAATTTGTGGCAGGAGGGCCTTTTCATGAAAACCCCGATGGGCGTAGCAACCAAATTGTTATGAACGTGAAATTTGTGAGACATATGGGAATTTCCAAAATGGAAGATGCGGTAGACAAAACCGTAAAATTTTGGGGACAGAACTGGGTAATAACAGGGGTAATCAAAGATTATCACCACTTTGGATTGAAAACCGGTATTGAGATCTTGCGCTATGACGTAGTTACGAGCAATATGCTGGTTAAACTAGACCAAAGCGCACTCTCCAGTGCAGGAATGACAGGGGCGCTCACGCAACTTAAAAGCAAATGGAAGGAATTGTTTCCCGAAAGTACTTATAATTATACCTTTCGACCAGCTCCGCAGTAGTTGCACTGCTGCGGAAAATATTCCTTACCTAACCGTTTCCATCCTTTGAGGCAATACCACCACCTCGGGGAGAACCGAGGCTTCTTCAAAGTAATTGGATGCCGAAGAATATAACCAATGCTCCGGTTGGTTCACGTAATTTTGCACCACAGGATTCTGATGAATATAATGTATTTTACTCCAAAGGAACTTTTCCGAATAGACCTCTATCGCATGATTGCCTGTCTTCCAGAATTTGTATGTCCCGCGCTTTGAATGGTTCTGTGCCGCCTCCTTAAAGATCGCCATAAAATGTTCCCTCCTGGAATCCGGTTCATGGACTATTTGATTTAAAACTCTCCTGGCGGAATGCCTCTTAAAATCACGGATGGTGTCTTTTAACTGAAATGGTTCATTGCAATTGGCAATCAAATGCAAATGATTGGTCATTAAACAATAAGCATATACATTTAAACCCTTATTGCGAATACAATATTGCAATGCGTTTACTATGGTTTCTTTGTGGTTCTTACGTGTAAAGACGTCGGCCCAACATACCACCGTAAAGGTCATAAAATACGTCCCGTTGAATTTTATAGTATGTTTTACACCTTGTTGGATGCGGGAAGCTACGTTTGCATCCTGAAATTTTATTGCACTTATAAAATTTGTTGCTCCTCGTTGAGGCCGCAGCAGTGCAACTACTGCGGAGCAGGAACTTAATTGCACTTATAAAATTTGCTGCTCCTCGTTGAGGCCGCAGCAGTGCAACTGCTGCGGAGCAGGAAACCGTAAGAATCCTATTGTGCGTTATTTTCCTGTTTGACCTCCTCCCCTTTTATTGTACCTGTCTTAAAATCAGCCTTCATTTGCCATACCTGGACTTATAATTAATGGGCGACATCCCCGTAACGCGACTGAACACCTCCCGGAATGCCTTGGTGTCGTTGTAACCAACCTCATACATCACTTCGCTTACGGTTTGACGCGTTTTTTCAAAGGCCTTTTTGGCGGCTTCCACTTTTACCCTCTGCAGATACTCCAGCGGTGTAAGTGCCGTGGACCTGATAAACCGACGGTCGAAGCTGCGTCTGCTGATGTTGTATTTTGCGGATAGTCGCTCAATAGAAATTTTGTCCGTATAATTCTCTTCAAGGTATTGCTGCGCTTCCAGCACCATCCCGTCATTATGTTTTTTATGCCCGTTGAAAATGGAAAATTCAGATTGCAGGTTCCTGTCCATATCTATCTGGAAAATCTTGGAACAATAAATGGCGGTTTGCCTGTCATAATATTTTTCCACCAGGTAAATCAAAAGGTTTAAAAACGAATAGCCGCCGCCATTGGTATAGACGCCGTATTCATCGGTTATTAGTTGGTCGGCTTTCATAATCACTTTGGGGAATAAATTTCTGAAGTTGTCCGCGGCATTCCAGTGAATAGAGCAACTTTTGCCGTCCAGTATGCCCGTTGAGGCGAGCAGATACGCCCCCGTGCACATGCTCGCCAGCTCAGTACCCTTTTTATACTGTTCCCGAAGCCAGTCCACCAACGGCAGGTTTTCTTTTTCTGTTTTTTTGAAATCACTTTTTATGGCCGGAATAATGGCAAGGTCCGTTTTATCAATAGAAGAAATATTCACCTGGGGCGAGATGCTCAACAAGCCGTTGACAAAAGCAGCCTGCTCCGGCACACCTGCCAGGGTGATATTGAACAGGGCTGGCTTCCCTTTCTTTTTCCAATATTCGTTGGCACCCGTGAAAATGTGCCAGGTGCCTACAATACAGGACACCGTGTTCGGACCGGTTTGCGCCCCGGGAATCAATATGGTAAGATGTTTCATGTGAAAGCTTTGCGCAAAGATAAAAACATCATCTGTCCAAATCAACCCCCAACAATGTCTAATTTACACATTATAAACGTGTGATTCAACATCTATATTTGTAGTATAAAAACAAATAAAAATGGAGACAAAAGATTTCACAACAAGAATTGAGGTAGCCGCAACAGCCCATCAGGTATTTGATGCCATCAATAACGTACGGGGCTGGTGGTCGGAAAATATTGAGGGCGAAACAGACAAACCCGATAAAGTGTTTGATTATCATTATCAGGATGTCCACTTCTGTAAAATAAAGATCACCGATTTTGTACCGGATAAAAAAGTAGTGTGGCACGTATTGGATAATCACTTCAAGTTTACCAAAGACGAAAGTGAATGGAAGGGAACCGACATCATTTTTGACCTTTCGGACAAAAACGGAAAAACCCACCTGACCTTTACACACCGGGGATTGACGCCGGCTTATGAATGTTATACCGTGTGCCACGACGCCTGGACACATTACATACAAGGCAGCCTGAAAGACCTGATAACAACGGGAAAAGGCAAACCTACCCCCAGGGACACCGATAGCGAAAATGAGGAAATACCGCCCCAACAAACGGATACATCCCCTAAAAGTATATATCACCGGCTACTGATTGAAGCCCCGGCGGAAAAAGTGTATGAAGCCATAACTACCCAGAAAGGTCTGGCAGGCTGGTGGACACCGGCAACAACGGCAAAACCCGAAGTGGGATCTGTGATGACCTTTGCTTTTGGCGATTATCAAAAGGAAATAAAAGTAGAGGCACTGAAACCTTACAGCAGGGTAAAATGGCTATGCCTGAAAGCCTTTCCCGACTGGGTTGGCACTACACTTACATTTGAACTGGAGCCTCACGCCAAAGGCACGGTTTTGCTGTTTCACCACGACGGGTGGGCCGCTTACACGCCGGAGTTTGCATCGTGCAGCTTCGACTGGGCCTTGTTTTTCCGAAGCCTGAAATCCCTGTGCGAAACGGGTAAAGGCTTTCCCTATCCGGGGTTTAATAAGATTAATTAACGGACGCAGGGAACTGAACTAAACCCGCTCCGCAGTGGTTATACTGCTGCGGAAAATATTCCTTAAGTAATTGTTTCCACCCGCACCACCTCCAGGAACTGATCTATAGTAGCACTCCAAGCTATGCCCTACCCTCTTCCCTGCAAAAAATTCCCTATCTTGATGGGCTATCCCTTTAAATCCCAAAACATGAAAAAGCAAAATCTAGTCGTATTCCTCTTGCTCTTAAGCGGATTTTCAGGAAGGAGTCAGTACACCATAGAACCGCGTCCCGGATACGCCACCCAAATAGGCATTATGGTGGATATGCTGGAAGATATTAAAGCCCGGATCTATAAAGAGGTCCGTGACCTGAGCCAGGAGGAGACGGATTACCTGTTTGACGAAAAGGCCAACAGTATCGGGGCCCTGATCATGCATTTGGCGGCAACGGAAGCCTATTACCAGGTGGAGACCCTGGAAGGTCGCCAATGGAACGAGGATGAAAAGGCGCTATGGGAAGTGGCCGGCGGGTTGGGAGAAGAAGCAAGAAGCAAGTTCAAAGGAAAGCCCATAAAATATTATCTGGACCTGTGGGACCAGGTTCGGGAAAAAACCCTGGCCGGCCTTAAAACAAAAGACGACGCCTGGTTTGCTGCGAACATAGATGAAGGTATCAACAACCATTGGGCCTGGTTTCATGTACTGGAGCACCAGGCCCATCACAGGGGGCAGATAGCGCTTATAAAAAAGAGGCTGCCGGAATAACTGGTTGGTACAAGGAATTGATTTACAAACTCATTGTAATTTTAGCAGTTTGAGGGAACTTCCCTGATCAATGTCCTATTCTGTTCGTAAACTTTTTAAGGGTTGCATCAATGCTGCACCTATGGATTGATAGCTGACAGTATATTTAAGAACCTAATTTAAGCCAAAACCAGTCCCACAGATAGGGGGATGCCACTATACAATAATTATCAGAGCGGTCTGTCCAGACCATTCTTGCCGTCAATTAGATTGAGATAAAATTTCATGCTATCTTCTGCTTCTTAAGTAGCTGCCTGAGAGCGCTCCAAAACCTCCAACCACTGCACCGACCAACGCTGTAACAAGAATCAGTGCTATGGAGGAACCGCCCAGGGAAAACAATGCCGCTATTTTTTTTGAGAGAATTCCTTCATTCTTTACATCAATCCATACTGCAAGCAAAGCCCATAAAATAAAAATGCCTAAAAATCCTGAAAGAAAGGCTTTACCACTTCGCATGGGGATTAATAAAATAACAAGCAACGAAACGATAGCAATACTCCACCATGGAAGATAGAGCCCGGCAACAAAACTTAAAATAGCAACCAGAAATACAGCGATAATGAATTTCATTTGGTGAAAGTTTAATGATTAATTCGAAAAATCAATTTTAGCGATGACACGTTTATCTCCTGATTCCTCTTTCTTCATCATCCATAATTGGTAGTACCTTCCGGCTACCCAATCGTCAATGAAATTATCATAGTATTTACTACCCGGGTTACCGCTCTGGCCCCCCACGTAAATTCCGTACGCTTCAGTCCGGTCGGTAAGCTGAACGATCATCCGCCAACTGGGCCCGGCCCCTTCTGTGGTTGCGTTAATCACGTCATATCCACCACCAACAGCGACATGGTAGCGACTGAAAGCAGGGATCTGAAGAATATGCTCTATCCTCGTGTCCTTACCCTTCCACCACTCCAATTTATCTTCCTGTTCTTTCTTTTTTAATATGGATGTTGCTTTTTTCAGGGAGGAAAGTAACTGGTACTGCAACGATTCTTTTTGCGGAGTGTTGATATTATCTACAAAGGAATATGTTGTATCTTTTAGCAAGCCTTCAACCAGGGTATAATCTGCAGGCTGTACCCGTGCCACCGTTGTGTGGCCGAAATCATCTCCCCATATAGTATCACGCAATGCCTGCCACCATTCGTGAAAAACAGTTGCACCTTTTTCTCCTGCATCTTTTCGATTATTCCATTGCCGGTACATTTCAAAATATTTCTTTTCATCAGCATCCATGCGATTTTCATCGGTCATCAATAAAATTTTTCTTGCAAATTCTGCTCCTGCACTATAGTTATCTTTTTGCATCTTTTTCATGTCCTCAGAAGTAATATCATTCATGCTGTCGAGATAACGATTAATAATGTAACCCCTGTACATAGGGCCTGCTTTGCCATCCATATAATATGGATACGTTGAGTCTGCCGGCAACTGGTTCGCACTGCTGACATATCCACGGGCAGGATTTTTCATATGTGGATTTTCTTCCTGAGGTATCATTCCGCGCCACATGTAAGTACTATCGGTTCCTGGCATTATAAAATCACCCTGCCCTTTCCATTTTGCAGGAAATTGTCCCTGGTGCCAGATAGCAATGTCGCCAGATTTAGATGCAAACAGGCAGTTCAGCCCGGGGCAGTTTAAATACTTGAGGGCCGCCGCGTAGTCATTATAGTTTTTGGCATGGTTTAATAAATAAAACATCAATCCGTCATTCGAGGGATCATGTGCTTTCCATCGCACGGCCAGGTATTTGTCTTTTTGATTATCTGCCGGGAATGCTCGGTCGTACATTACCGGGCCAAAAACTGTGTAGGCGACTGTATCATACAATGTTTTCTCTCCTTTGATCCTGATTGGTTCAATTCGTCTTGTGGCTTTAATCCATTTGCCATTAAACCAGTACTCATTCATTGTAGAATCACGAAACCGGATCTCATAAAAATCTTCTACATCTCTTTCTGAATTGGTGAAACCAAAAGCAATGCTGTCATTAAATCCGTAAATTATATTTGGACTGCCCGGAAATGATACTCCGTATACATTAAATGAAGGTGTGGTTATCTGCATTTCGTAATAATATGAGGGCAGGCTAAAAGCCAAATGCGGATCAGCACATAAGATAGGCCGGCCACTCTTCGTTTTTGAAGGACCTACTGCCCAGTTATTACTACCAATCCCTCTTTTGGGTTTATTTTCATGAATGGGTTTTAGGTCTTCATTTTTAAAGGTAAAGTACAGGGAATCTGCAGTGGCTGGAATAGAAAGATCGTAAGCAGCTTTTTTCGGATACGGATTTTCAGGCGTATTGGGTACAACCGGCTTCACTGAATCAGGATAGGCGGGAAAAAGTTTTTCAAGTTCCTTTTGTGTAAATATCCCCCGTGCATTGGTAAACCCAAGGTCGTCTGTAAGAGAAAGTTGCTCCGCCATATATTTCAGAAAGAGCGCTGATTTTAGTACCGTCCAACGCTCCGGTTTATAATTCAGTAATTTAAATTCAAGTGGCAACTGGCTCTCTTTTAACTGGTCAATATAGGCATTCACACCAGCTGCATAGGAGTCATATTGCATTTTGGTGGCGGGGTTCTTATTTATCTCTTTCACCATTCTTTCGGCTGCGTAAACCATACCCAGCCTGCGCTGGCCTCTATCCCACTGAAGCGGACCTTCACCCAGTATTTCACTTATGCGACCTGCGGCAGCCCTTGCTCCAAACTCCATTTGCCACAGGCGGAATTTGGCATGAAGATATCCCTGGATAAAATAAGCATCCTCTTCCCCTTCGGCAAACACATGCGGTATTAAACGTTCATCGAAATATACTTCAGCCTTTCCCTTTAATTGCGGGAATTTTATTGCGGCATTGAAATCCTCATTGAAGGGTTCGGCATTTTGCCAAAATCCAACCTGGGGGCTGAGAAATTTTCCAACAGGCGGTATACTGCCCCATTGCCAGTTTAAAATGATAACCAGAAGGACGGTGATAACAGCAGAGGCTATAAAAGGTGCAACTTTCATAAATATTAATATGAAAGTAAATAAATATTCTTTATGCTACACATCGGGGATTGAGAATGCAAAATTTATTCATCCAGACCCCTTAACTCAAGTTTGTGTGACTGCTGAAAACGTCCACAAACGAACACAGCCTTAAGATATCGCTGATGTGGTTATCTTCATTCCAATACGCCCAAAATTAGGCAATTGCCTATCCTCACTCACCTTCCTCAGGCCAATTTCGCGCCCAGCAGAAAAGAGATGTGGCTATACAATACCGACTCGGTCAGAAACTGGGCAACCAGATTGCCCCTGAATGCTCCAACAGTCTTACGCATCCCGACCTCTTTGGCGCGGTTCGCGGATTTTGCTGTCGACAGGTTGATAAAATTGATAACTGCCAGTAGCAGGATAAATCCGGCAATGGCAGCAAAAAGCCATACAAATCGAATGTCACCATGCTTCAATCCATCGGCCATCTCGATGTCGGATTTTAAGTATATGTCCCCGATAGGCTGTAATCTGTATTTTACCGTTTTGAGGATTTCTATAAAAGATGCATCCCGGCCCCTTTCTATTTGGGGGCGGGATCACATAATTTTCCATTATGGATCCCATTTTTTCCTGTAACTCCCCTACATTGCTCCTTTCGTCCAGCAATACATAGGTGAAATAGTTCTGGGAGGTCCAGCTCATATTTGTATCCTCAATAGGCAGCATAAAACCAAAATCCAAATGGGCATTCTTTGGAAAATCGGGCATTACCCCTCTAACGGTATAAGGTCTGGAGGGGTTATCGCCCAATATCAGGGATTTCCCCAAAGCGTTGCCCTCGGGAAAATATTTCGCCGCCCCGGATTCCGAGATGACAATACTCCCCGGCTGCGTAAGCGCTTCTTTGGGATTTCCCTGGTCCAAAGTAATTTCCAAAATTTCGAATATTTCCTGATCTCCGTACAGGAAGCCCTCTTCAAAATTATTTTGTGAGGTTCCGGCCAGGCGGAACGCCCTTTTGCCCCCTGAAGCGAGGGCCGAGCCATATATCTCCCCGGCCTTTTTAATCTCGGGGTAATCTGCCTCCAGGGTTTCCGCAAAAGGCAATGGGAAATGGGTGCTTTTTTTCATCTCTCCGTCAATCTCGGCTACAAGTACGACCCTGTAAATACGATCACCATTTACATACTGTTTATCATAGCTTAGCTCGTCTTTAATGTAGAGGGCGATTAACAAGCAAGCGGCAATACCTGCTGCAAAGCCCCCAAATCATACCGTAACTAACCCTGCTGCGCTCGGCAAGTGATCATAGTTTCTTCATGTATTATAAAAGCATTATAAATGAATTATTAATTGTTATTAATGCGTTATAAATAAGCCCAAGCCGCTATTTACAGGGCTTCCCGGCCAAAAGGAAGAATGTAGGAAGACTAAAGGAAGTACGGAGTAAGAATCCATTCATAATCCATTAATACTTTGTTCTGCCTGGTTATTTTTTAAACCTTTGATAATCAAGCCATAACAAAAATGCAACATGCGCCAGCGTGTTGCCCTCTCGCTATGCCTTTTAAATTTGCTTTAGCAAACAAAAATTTATTACCAGTAAGATAGTGTATTTTGGCTAGAAGGCGCCAGTATCCTCGTGAGGAAAACAAGTTTCGGAAACCTGTCGGCCGCAGGCGTGTCCGCGCGATCCTTTACTTTAAATTTTCCAATCCGAACTGAGCTAACTTTTCAATTATCGGCAAGGTCTGTAATCCCTTTTTTGTTAACCGGTATTCAACCCTTGGGGGAATTTCAGGATATGACTTTTTGGACACCAGTTCATTTTCCACCAAAGTGTTTAAAGCCTGAATGAATACTTTTTCACTTATTCCGGGAATACATCTTCTTAATTCTCCGTACCTAATTACTCGTTCATTGATCTGAAATAGGATCAGCAAGGTCCATTTCCCGCCCAATAGGGCTAAAGATTTCCTTACCGGACAATTTTCGTCTGATTGGTAAATTATTTTTTGACTTTTTTCCATCTGATAATCAATATTTCTAACCTTGAAGTAAGTACCTGATAAAGAGGTAAGTACTTGTACAAAAGTACGTTATATCCTAATTTTATACAATATCTATTTAGTAAAATGTGTATTATGACACAGGAGGAAAAAAATACCCAAATAGCCACTACGGCATACCAGAGAATTTTTGGCGATCTGGATATCACCGCGATCGATGAATACGTAAGCAAGGATTTCATACAACATAATCCTACGATAGCCGACGGGCCGGAAGGGGTGAAAGCCCTTATTCAAATGCTTATCTCACAGGGAGTGCCAAAACAAAAAATCAGCTTTAAACATACGGCAGCCGAAAAGGATATTGTTTTCCTTCATTCCCGCTATGAAATGGCAGGAAAGGAATGGCGATTTATCGATATCTATCGTATAGAGCAGGGTAAATGGGCGGAACACTGGGATGCGATGATGCCAATGCCCAATGAAAGGGCAAACAGTAATCCACTATTTTAAGTTCTCAAGGGCCATCAATTATTAACAGGAAATTATATGAAAATACTGGTATTTGGTGCTGCGGTATCCCAGCAATTCCACGTTATTGGCGAAGCCAGGAAAAAAGGTGCAGAAGTCCTGGCGGCTACCAGTTCGGAAAGGAATATGGACAAGGTTTTGAAGAAACTCCCTGTAAAAATGACCCTCTTGGAGGATTGGGTAATAAGTAATAAAATGACTTTCGTGGACTAAATAAGTATACTAACATGGATGCGGCAAATTTAACAATGGACGGAAAATTGGAACTTAGCGGTGGTGACGCATACCCCACTATGAATCGGGTATGGCACCATGTTTTATTTGGGGTCCTGGTAATTTTGATGCCATCTGTAGTTACGGCTCAGGTCCTGCCCGAACCTGATCCGGAATTCGGGGGAAAAATGGAAATCATGCCGGAGAATTCGGTGGCTGACTGGCCCGATTTGGTTACGGCTCCTGAAGGAGCGCCCAATGTGGTTGTAATCATGCTGGATGACGTAGGTTTTTCGGCGACTACCACCTTCGGAGGCCTTAGTGACACACCGGTACTCGACCGCCTGGCATCACAGGGTTTACGATATAATAGGTTCCACGGCACACCCATTTGTTCGCCTACCAGGGCGGCTTTACTATCAGGGCGGAATAGCCATCAAGTAGGGTTTGGACGAATCTCCGAATTATCAGCCGGTTTTCCGGGCTATAATTCAATATGGCCCAAATCGGCGGCCAGCATTGCCGAGGTGCTGAAACTGAATGGTTACAATACGGCTGCCTTCGGAAAATGGCACAATACTCCTGTTTGGGAGACCACACCCGCAGGACCTTTCGATCAATGGCCTACAGGGATGGGGTTTAATTATTTCTATGGTTTTATTGGCTTTGGTTCCAGTCAGTGGGAACCTAACCTTTACCGCAACACAATCCCTGTTTCTCCTCCACGTACCGCAAAGGAGGGTTATAACCTTACCACCGACCTGATCAATGATGCCATCACATGGTTTGAAAACCATAATGCAGTTGCCCCAGATAAGCCTTTCTTTCTATATTATGCAGCTTCTGCAACCCATTCGCCCCACCATGTTCCTCAGGAATGGATTAAGAAGTTACAGGGCAGGTACGACCAGGGATGGGATAAATTGAGAGAGAATACCTTCGAACGGCAGAAAAGGCTTGGGGTCATTCCGCAGGATGCTACCCTTACTCCACGCCCCGAGGGGCTGGCCGCCTGGGAATCATTGAATCCGGACCTTCAGAAACTTTTGGCCAGGCAAATGGAAGTGTATGCAGCCTATATCGCGCAAACCGATTACGAAATTGGCAGGCTCCTGCATGCGATCGAAGAGAGAGGACAGCTGAAAAACACCCTGGTTATTTATATAGCAGATGATAACGGCCCAACCACCGAAGGTGGGTTTGACGGACGAGATGCCCTTACAATTCAAGCAAAACCGGCCACGCTGCAAGAACGTTTGGATCAGATGGATGCTATCGGCAGCGTAGCGTTTGATAATGCCCCGGCCGCAGGATGGGCCTGGGCTAGCAACACCCCATTTAAAGGTGCAAAAACAGTGGCCGCAGATCTCGGTGGCTCCCGTCTCCCTATGGTTGTTTCCTGGCCTGGTCATATACCGGACGCAGGAGGTGTGCGTTCCCAGTTCATCCATATTACAGACCTGGCGCCAACGCTCCTGGAAGCTGCGGGTATCAATGCTCCAGAAACCGTCCAAGGCACTGTGCAGATGCCTCTGGAAGGGAATAGTTTCCTTTATACGCTGGGAGAATCAACAGATCGCCATGCATCAAGAGTCCAGTATTTCGAGAGTTTTGGCAGCCGGGGTATTTACAAGGGCGGATGGTGGGCCGGTTCGCCGAATGGCTCGGTATGGAATCAGGGGGGCGGCCAGCCTGTACCTCAACCGGAAGAGCGGCCCTGGGAATTGTATAATTTGGAAGAAGATTATAGCCAGGCACACAACCTGGCCAGGCAATACCCAGAAAAGCTTGAAGAAATGAAAATGCAATTCGATTCAGAAGCAAGGCGGAATAATGTATATCCCCTGGAACTACCATTTTTTGGGCCTCGTCCATCCGTT
This sequence comes from uncultured Flavobacteriaceae bacterium, assembly GCA_963721045.1. GTDB lineage: Bacteria > Bacteroidota > Bacteroidia > Flavobacteriales > Flavobacteriaceae > Zeaxanthinibacter. The sequence continues at coordinate 3,926 of CAVRHQ010000023.1, read as the reverse complement.
AAGCAAGGCCGTACTCAATTCACATATCTCCAGGGGAGCCAGCGTATTCCATACGAAGCGGCACCTTCCTTGGCCGGAAAAGCACATAGGATCACAGCTGAAATTGAAATCCCGGATTCAGGAGCGGAAGGAATCATTTTAGCGCAAGGGGGCAGGCATGGTGGATTTACACTTTACATTAAGGATAACTATTTGATTTATGAGACCAGTGCTTACGGGCATTTGGCGGGTAGCCTGAAATCTAATGTGCCCTTGATCCCGGGCAAAACCAGCTTAGTCGTGGAGGTTACCCCTGTTCCCACCAATGAAGCTTCCGGCGGATTCAGGCAATCTTTTCCTATGAAGGCAAGTTTGTTCATCAATGGTAAAATGGATGGCGAAACAACCGTTCGGGCAGCTGCAGACATGGGCACCCTGGATGTGGGCAGGGATCTGATCTCCCCGGTCAGTCCCAATTATGACTATCCGTACACATTTACAGGCACAGTTGCCTCTGTAAAAATCGACCTGCTAAGCCAATAGGCGAAGTTTGGAAAAATAAACGATCTCGGTAAACATCCAAAAACCTAAGGATAGGATATGAAATCAGGTAAAAGAAGGTCGCGCCCTATTTCGATTTTAATTACCCCGCCGATGGCGGGCAGGCGCTTATCTTTCTGAATGCTATAAAATCGAAACAGGGACCATGCGCGAAAGTTGGGGTAAGAATTTGGGACTTGACATTAGCTTGCATTTAGTTTTAAATACAAGCTTTGAAAAAGAAAAGCGATCCAGAAAAGTACTGTAACCGCCCTCTTATGTCATTCGTATAAAATTTAAGCTAATGCGAAATCGTCTTGGCTCAACTTAAGTTTCGGGTTTTCAAGTTTTTCAATCGATGATCTAATCTTAATTCGCTCTGTTTGAGGAAGAAATGTCGGTACTAAATCGGTCAAGTCTATTTTTAATAGTCTGTTGATGATAATTAGGTCCCGTAGCGAAAATGGATTTATTCCGTTCATAAGTTCAGACATATAAGATTTGCTTTTATGTCCTAAAATCTTACCAAAATCTTGTTGAGTTAAATTTAGCCTTTTAAGTTTTGACTTAATTAATTCCTTTCTGTTTTCAATAAATTGCCTTTCCTTTTCAGCAATTGCTTCGGCTAAATCACTTTCTTTTAATTTCTTATCAGTAATTCTAGAGGCCGATGACCAATTCTTGCTCTCATAATCCTCAATCAAATCTCTTAGTTTTCTCCTAAGGGTTTTATACTTCGGATTTTCTTTAGAAAGTACTCTCAATTTTCTGTCGGCAATTAGGGCTCGTTCAAAATCCAATGCATTTTGAATTTCACCAAGCTCTAAAATTTCTTCTATGTCAAATTCTGTCTTCATAGTCTATTTTATCCAACTATTTGTCCTAAGCCACTTTCTAATAGTGTTTTTATTATTCTTAAAAATACTTTCATACTCTTGATAGTCCTACCCAAACCACCGAAGCTTCTCCTTCCTCGAATTCAACAAGTATCATCGTTCTATGAACAGAGATATTAAAAAAATAGAAACCGTCACTGTGAACGCAATCTGCATCAGATCTGGTTTCATTCAACTCAGCCTGGTTATTCCATTGATTTTGTTCAATATCTTCAATGAGCTTGTCAATTTCTTTGGTTAAAGGAACGTTACCTCTGTTTCTTTCCTTTAACCAATTTTATTGACAAGCTCATTGAAGATATTGAACAAAATCAATGGAATAACCAGGCTGAGGTTGATGAAACCAGATCTGATGGAGGGTGCGTTCACAGTGACGGTTTCTATTTTTTTAATATCTCTGTTCATAGAACGATGATGCTTGTTGAATTTGAGGAAGGAGAAGCTTCGTTTTTGTGGGTAGGAACTCATCACAGTATGAAAGTATTTTTAAGAATAATAAAAACACTATTAGAAAGTGGCTTAGGACAAAATAAGTTCGATAAAATAGACTATGAAGACACAATTTGACATAGAAGAAATTTTAGAACTTGGTGAAATTCAAAATGCATTGGATTTTGAACGAGGCCTAATTGCCGACAGAAAATTGAGAGTACTTTTTAAAAAGAAAATCCAAAGTATGAAAACCCTTAGGAAATAAATGATTGAGATTTGATTGAGGATTATGAGAGCAAGAATTGGTCACGGCTTCTAGAATTACTGATAAGAAATTAAAAGAAAGTGATTTAGCCGAAGCAATTGCTGAAAAGGAAAGGCAATTTATTGAAAACAGAAAGGAATTAATTAAGTCAAAACTTAAAAGGCTAAATTTAACTCGACCAGATTTTGGTAAGATTTTAGGACATAAAAGCAAATCTTATATGTCTGAACTTATGAACGGAATAAAATCCATTTTCGCTACGGGACCTAATTATCATCAACAGACTATTAAAAATAGACTTGACCGAGTTAGTACAAACATTTCTTATTCAAACAGAGCGAATTAAGATTAGATCATCGATTGAAAAACTTGAAAACCCAAACTTAAGTTGAGCCAAGACGATTTCAGCATTAGCTTAAATTTTCTCCTATGAATGACATAAGAGGGCGGTTACAGTACTTTTCTGGATCGCTTTTCTTTTTCAAAGCTTCTATTTAAAACTAAATGCAAGCTAATGTGAGAGTCCCAAATTCTTACCCCAACTTTCGCGCATGGTCCCTGTTTCGATTTTATAGCATTCAGAAAGATAAGCGCCTTTCCGCCATCGGCGGGGGTAATTAAAATCGAAATAGGGCGCGACCTGGTTTACCTGATTTCATATCCTATCCCTAGGTTTTTGGATGTTTACCGATACAGTTTTTTTGCCAAACCATGCCTATTGGCTTAGCAGGTCCATTTTTACAGAGGCAACTGTGCCTGTAAAGAATTTCTACGGATAGTCATAATTGGGACTGACCGGGGAGATCAGATGCCTGCCCCATGGGGGGTGCCCATCTCTACAGCTGCCCGAACGTTGTTCCGCCATCCCCTCTGCTTGATAAACAAACTTGCCTTCATAGGAAAAGAATTACCTGAATCCACCGGAGCCACATTGGTGGGAACAGGGGGATCATTGCTAGGACGAATATTGGTTTTGCCCGGGATCAAGGGCACATTAGATTTCAGGCTACCCACCAAATGCCCGTAAGCACTGGTCTCATAAATCAAATAGTTATCCTTAATGTAAAGTGTAAATCCACCATGCCTGCCCCCTTGCGCTTAAAATGATTCCTTCCGCTCCTGAATCCGGGATTTCAATTTTAGCTGTGATCCTATGTGCTTTTCCGGCCAAGGAAGGTGCCGCTTCGTATGGAATACGCTGGCTCCCCTGGAGATATGTGAATTGAGTACGGCCTTGCTTAACGGATGGACGAGGCCCAAAAAATGGTAGTTCCAGGGGATATACATTATTCCGCCTTGCTTCTGAATCAAATTGCATTTTTGCATTTCTTCAAGCTTTTCTGGGTATTGCCTGGCCAGGTTGTGTGCCTGGCTATAATCTTCTTCCAACTTAAACAATTCCCAGGGCCACTACTTCCAGTTCAGGTACAGGCTGGCCGCCCCCCCTGGTATACCGAGCCATTCGGCGAACCGACCCGCCCATCCGCCCTTGTGAATCCCCCGGCTGCCAAAACTCTCGAAGATGCTCAAACTAGTGATCCGTGGCAATATGTTGGTTCCCGCAGCGTATAAAGGAAACTACCTTTCCCTTCCAGAGGCATCTGCACAGTGCCTTGGACGGTTTCTGGAGCATTGATACCCGCAGCTTCCAGGAGCGTTGGCGCCAGGTCTTGTGATATGGATGAACTGGGAGCGCGCACCTCCTGCGTCCGGTATATGACCAGGCCAGGAAACAACCATCACTAGGGAGCCATCGATGCTCCGCGTGTTTTCAGCCTTTAAATGGGGTGTTGTTACCCCAGGCCCATCCTGCG
>CAVRHQ010000022.1:0-236233 GCA_963721045.1 uncultured Flavobacteriaceae bacterium | reverse complement strand
AAAAGGGTTTGTGGTTTTTGCCAAATTCGTGGTGGCCCAGGTAGTTGAAATAGGAAAGGGTAAAGGGATCCTCTTCCTGGCTGGCCGTAAATTTAGCGTCCAGCTTCATCAGGGACGAGGCATGCGCCACCGGATCCCTGAACAGGAAAATGATCCTGGAATTGGGAATCTGATTCAGGCCTTTTAATCGAAGGATGTTGTTGTTATTCTTGGAGATATATTTGTGTTTCCCTTTGGCCAGGCAGATCAGCGCTATATATGTCTGATATTTTTTCAGGATGTCTTCCGGGATGTCGTGCGGATGCATCCCCTCTTCATCCATATAGCTGTCATTCAAAATTGCTTTCCAGAAATATTCGTCAAACTCTTCTGGTGAATTCCCATCGATAACGATCCCATCATTATGCGCCCGTTCGTGGGCTTCGATTTTGGCCTTCCTTTTCCACAGGTTCGGACATAGCAAAAAGGGCATATTGGCGTATTGCAGGGAAGCGTATTCCCCACTTCCGAAAAGTTTGTTCATTACCGCTGTGGTACCCGACCGGGCCAGGCCGGTAACAAAAACAGCCTGGGTCACCTCCCATTGCCTGGCTTTGGGACCATGCATAATCTCCTCCATTTCCAGGGTTGCCTTCGAAATCCCATAATTGGAAAGATAGAACCGGTGGAGGAATTTATCGACGCCCGAATAGCCTGCCATACTTGCGTTTTATTAAAGATATAAACGATTACCGTTACTGTGGGCAACAGGATGCCCCACCAGGTGAGGAGGATGTCGGGGTTCAGGGAAGCCTGAATCCTGGAGAGGAGGAACAGGCTCAGGAATGGAGCTACGAACAACAATATCCCTCCGATCAGTTTGGCCAGGAGCCCCAATTGGACCCCAATCTGTCGCATCATTTGCTTCTGCTTGCTCTCGTCATCCAGGGCTTTGTCGGCCATGATTTTAAATTGAAGACGGTAGGAGGCGATCAACTTTTGGATGGTCCCCGGTAGTTTGGCGTATTCGAAAAGGATACACGAAATCAGGGTTAAAACAACAAGAACGATATATTCCAAAATCAGTCCTTGTTAAACTTACTTTTGATATAGCCTATCAACCTTTTAAGGGGCAGCCAGAAAACTGCCACGAGAAACCCAAAGATGGTCAAAAATATTCCTGAAATGACGGCGACAATGCCACCGCCCAAACCAGGTCCGAGATATAAAATCATTGTGATGTTATTTTAGTATTTATATGACATATCGAACAGGGATATTTTGAGATCCCCGATACAGAGATGTAATAGAAAAATTACACATTCTGGTTAACCCCCATACAATTTGAGCCGGTTTTTGGTCTCTTTAAGGAAACTTAATACGGACCTTATTCTCACTCAAGGGGCTTTGTTCTGACCACTGTCAGCAATTGGCAACTTGTACCCTGCATCTAAATTCGGTCACCAGAAGGCAATCTATCCAAGCAGAGCCAAAATCATCCGATAAAGGGATACAACATTCAAGTTCAATATTCTTCTCAAGATTTCGAATCAGAGTGTAAATTGGTGATGACACAAATATAGGGAATGGCTGTAGGCTAATTGGATACTTTCGGCAGAATTCCAAATAAATCGATATACATTCAGTGATTTACATTGTCCAGATGACGCGATGGTAATATCATAAGCCTGCCAATATAATGTTTCGGATTAACCTCTCAGATTTATTAAAATCTCCTGTTTGCTAATAACCTGCAACGCATTCTTCATCAACTTTGGCCAATCTTGTAATAGGTAAAGCCGCGGGACCGCATATCCTCGGTATCCAACAATCTCCTGCCATCAAAAACAAAGGCGGGTTTCAGCATTTTGGTATAAATGGCGTCCCAGTCATAGGTTTTGAACTCATCCCATTCGGTGAGGATGGCGATGGCATGGGCATTTTCGGTAGCCCTGATCGGATCGGAAACAACCTTCAATAAACGCCTGTTTTCTTCCGGGGATCTGGATTGCAGGTAATCCAGGTCGGCATATACTTTCTCCTCCGGAACTTTTGGGTCGTATACCAGGATTTCTGCCTGCTCTTCCAGCAGGGTATCGGCCACATAGATAGCCGAAGATTCCCGGGTATCATTGGTGTCTTTCTTAAAAGCCCAGCCATACATCACGATTTTCTTACCGGCAACCGTATTGTACAAGGTGGTTACAATATTTTCGGCAAACCGGTGTTTTCTGGTAGTCATTCAGGATAATAACCTGTTCCCAGTAGTCGGCCACTTCCGGCAGTCCAAAGGTTCGGGCAATATAAACCAGGTTCAGGATGTCTTTTTGAAAACAGGAACCGCCAAAGCCCACGGAGGCATTGAGGAATTTAGGGCCGATCCTGCTATCCAGGCCAATAGCCCGGGACACTTCCTGGACGTTGGCATCTGTTTTTTCACATAAGGCTGAAATGGCATTGATTGATGAAACCCGCTGGGCCAGGAAGGCATTGGCGACCAGTTTGGATAATTCCGAAGACCAGACATTGGTTTGCAGGATCCGTTCTTTCGGCAACCAGTGGGCGTAAATCTCGGTCAGGGCGTCCTTGGCCATTTGGCCCGAAGGTGTATCATCCCCGCCAATCAGGACCCGGTCAGCCTCAAGGAGGTCTTTAACGGCAGTCCCTTCCGCCAGGAATTCAGGATTGGAAAGGATCTCAAAATTAACGTCATTCCCCGTATTGTGAAGGATGCTTTTGAGTGCCTCGGCCGTACGGACGGGCAATGTGGATTTTTCAACGATGATCTTGTCGTCCTTGGCCACACGGGCAATGTTCCGGGCACAAAGTTCAATATATTTCAGGTCTGCGGCCTGGCCTTTCCCTTTCCCATAGGTCTTGGTCGGGGTATTTACCGAAATGAAGATCATATCGGCCTCTGCGATAGCCTGGTCAACTTCGGTTGAGAAAAAGAGGTTTTTACCCCTGGCAGAAGCCACAATTTCCTTGAGGCCTGGTTCATAAATGGGCAGCTTGTCGAGGTTTTTGTCGTTCCACTGGGCAATCCGCTCTTTATTTATATCTACAACCGTTACTTTAATTTCAGGACATTGGCTGGCGATTACAGACATGGTAGGGCCTCCGACATATCCGGCACCTATACAGCAAATTTTTGAGATTTTTTTCATTAATCGTAATTATTGACAGGGCTTTATCCAGGCCCGGATTAGAATTATTTTTCCGGCGGCTCGCACCGGGGACTATCTGTTACTTAGTTATATGGTTTTTAATTTTTTATTGCATGATATTCCAAATACCACTGGACGAATGACCTGATACCCTCCTCTATGGGGGTATGGGGGGAATACCCGTAGTCCATTATCAGGTCGTTCACATTGGCCCAGGTGCGTTCCACGTCTCCGGGTTGCATAGGCAGCAGCGCCTTTTGGGCCTCTTTCCCCAGGTTGCTTTCAATTTCCCGGATAAAATCGGTTAGCTTAACACTTTTATTATTTCCGATATTATATATTTTGTAAAGGGAATTTTCCGATTTCCGTTTTTCGTAATCCGATTCCAGGATTTTAAGCACCCCGGAGCAGATGTCATCCACATAGGTGAAATCCCTTTCCATTTCCCCAAAGTTGAAAACCTTTATGGGCCGGTTATGGACTATGGCATCCACAAACAGATACAGGGCCATATCCGGCCTGCCCCAGGGACCGTAAACCGTAAAGAACCGCAGCCCGGTGGTTGGAAATTTAAAAAGATGGCTATATGTGTGCGCCATCAGTTCATTGCTTTTCTTGGTGGCAGCGTACAGGCTGGCCGGATGGTCCACCGGATCTGAAGTTTCAAAGGGGATTTTGCTGTTCAGACCATAAACGCTGGAGCTACTGGCATATACAAGGTGTTTGATATTATAATGCCGGCAGCATTCAAGGACATTTAAAAACCCAACAATATTACTGTCTATATATGTTTCTGGTGCTTCGAGGCTGTAGCGCACACCTGCCTGTGCCGCCAGGTGACAGACCAGGTCGAACTGATGTTCAGCGAAGAGCGCTGGCAATGCCTTGCGATCTTCAATATCCATACGGATAAAGCCAAGCCGGCCATCCCATTTGTCTGAAATGCAGTGCTTAAGCTTCTTGGCTGCGCAGCTCGGGTCAATTCCCAGCTGTTCCAAACGCGCGAATTTAAGTTTAGGATCGTAATAGTCATTGATATTGTCAATTCCAACTACCTCATGTCCTTGCTCGACAAGTTTCCTTGTAACATGGAATCCGATAAAACCTGCTGTACCGGTAACCAGGATCTTCATTTTGTTTGGACAATTGGTTCAGAAAATCCGCAATCTGGACGGATAATTAACGTATCGGCGGCAAAAGTATGCATTATGGAACAAACTGTTCGGCCCGGTACTGAATTTTAGACGAAAACCCAATTTTTACGATCAGAGAGAAAAGGCTTATATGAGCATGGCGGCGATATAAAAGCCAGTGTCATGGCCCATGGCGGATGTTAACCGATTATTCGGGTCGGTTGGACGAAATATGTTAATGAATTTTTAAATGACCACCCCTGTGCTGTACTTTTACAGTCTATCTTTGAACTTTTTAAGTTACACTAGGTATAAGCTTAAATATAATATTGTATCTTGATGTTTCTGCCCCTGATCACCCAATATATTGACCTGCTTGAATTTAGCCGGTTTAATTTGCAGCCGGGTGCCACCGGAAAGAACATTGCGAATTTGAAAGAAATACGCGAGACTTGATAACTACAACCAAAATTTGGCTCTCTTCTCCTCACATGGGCCACCTGGAGGAGCGCTATGTGCAGGAAGCATTTGATACCAACTGGGTAGCCCCCCTGGGACCCAATGTGGATCAGTTTGAACGCCGGCTGGCCAGTTACATTGGTGAAGACGTCTATGTAGCGGCCTTAAGTTCCGGCACGGCAGCCATTCACCTGGGACTCCAATTGCTGGGCGTTACCAGCGGTGATGAGGTTATATGCCAAAGTTTTACCTTCTCGGCCTCCGCCAATCCTATTCTCTACCTGGGGGCCACTCCTATTTTTGTCGATAGTGAAAGGGAAACCTGGAACCTCTCGCCCGAACTTCTGGAACAAGCCATTAACCAACGGATTTCTGCAGGTAAGAAACCTAAGGCCATTGTAGCCGTGCATCTTTATGGAATGCCTTATAAAGTGGCAGGAAATACATGCAATCGCCAGGAAATATGACATTGCGGTTCTGGAAGACAGCGCCGAAGCCCTTGGGAGCACCTATAATGGGACGAAATGTGGCAGTTTCGGCGACATTGGTATCCTCTCTTTCAATGGCAACAAAATTATCACCACTTCCGGAGGCGGGGCGCTGGTAACGAAAAGTGAAACGCTCAAGAAGAGGGCTGTTTTCCTGGCAACCCAGGCACGCGATGACGCCCCACATTACCAACACTCTTCCATAGGATACAATTACAGGATGAGTAACGTACTGGCGGGGATCGGAAGGGGTCAAATGGAAGTTCTGGACGAGCGGGTACAGGCACGAAGGAATAATTTTGCTTATTATAAAGACCAATTGTCGGGTATAGAGGGACTTGAATTCCCGGAGGAGCCCAACGGCTTCTACAGCAACAGATGGCTAACCACTATCCTGACGCCGTCATTTGAAATCAGGGAGAAAATCCGACTGTGCCCTGGCTGGCGAAGACATAGAGTCCAGGCCTCTCTGGAAACCCATGCACATGCAGCCGTTATTTGAAAATGCCGATGCCTTTGCGGACGGTACTTCGGAAGATTTGTTTACGCGCGGGCTTTGTTTGCCAAGCGGTTCGAATCTCAGGGAGGAAGATCTGTACCGTATTGTCACTCGGATTAAAAGCACCATTTCATGATCAAGACCTACTTAGTTAACAACGCTCATCGGTATGCCTCTAAATGGCTGGTATTGGGGATAGATATCGTGCTGGTATCCATTTGCGTTCATTATTTCCTATATTATCCGCTTTAACCTGACCCTTAACTTTGATACGGACCGCCTGTTTTAACAACTCCCTTTAGTGGCCTTCCTGGCGTTGGTTGCATTCCTGTTTACAGGATCGTACAAAGGGGTGGTGCGCCATACGGGTGTCCGGGATGTATATAATATTTTCAACGCGATCTGTTTTTCCAGTATCATTACCATTTTCATGGTAATTATCAACCGGCAGGCCGGATATCCTTCAGGATTTCACCATCCCGTTGTCTATCATCATCATACACAGCCTGATATCATTTATCGCCTTAACGGCATCCCGATATGTTTTTAAATCCCTGTATTACAACCTGGTTAAAAAATTCAACATCACCAAGAACGTGATCATTTACGGGGCCGGGGAAGCAGGAATCCTTACTTATAATGCCATTACGAACCACTCCGGAAGTGCGGCGCGGGTAATAGGCTATATCGATGACGACCATAATAAGGTTGGGAAACGCATCAATGGGGTAAGTGTATACGGGAAAGAAAGCCTGACAGAAACTTTTATCGACCGCCTGGATGTCAGCGAGATCATTGTCTCCATCAATAATATTTCCCAAAGCAGATTGCGGAAGATTGTCGAGAGCCTGGTGGATTACCAGGTTCAGGTGAAGATCGTTCCTCCTGTTGAGGACTGGATCAACGGCGAGTTAAAGGTTTCCCAGATCAAACAGGTACAGATTGAGGATTTGCTGAACCGGGTCCCGATCAATATCCGGAACTCAAAAATCTCCAACGAGCTTAAAGGGCAGACCATCATGGTTACGGGAGGTGCCGGATCCATTGGGAGTGAGATCGTACGGCAGATCGCGAATTACGAATACCAGGCCCTGATCATCATAGACCAGGCCGAGTCGCCATCTATACGACCTGCAACAGGAACTAAAACAAAACGGGTTCCACAACTTTATCCCGATCGTGGCGGATATTCGCGACAAGAACCGGATGAATGCCTTTTTCCAGGAGTATAAACCTACCATGGTGTTCCACGCGGCGGCCTATAAGCATGTACCCCTGATGGAATATAACGCCTATGAGGCCATAAAGATCAACATTGCGGGGACCAAAATGATGGTAGACCTTTCCCTGGCCCACCATGTGGAAAAATTTGTATTTGTATCCACTGATAAGGCGGTAAACCCTACTAATGTAATGGGGGCTACCAAGCGGATTGCCGAGATGTATATCAGCTGCATGCACCAGGAAAATAAAACCAAATTCATCACCACTCGTTTCGGAAACGTATTGGGTTCCAATGGTTCGGTTATCCCCTTGTTTAAGAAACAAATTGAAAAGGGCGGCCCCATCACGGTAACCCATAAAGACATTACCCGGTATTTTATGACCATCCCGGAGGCGTCACAACTGGTCCTGGAAGCGGCCGCCATGGGCAGGGGGGGGGAGATCTTTATTTTCGATATGGGCGAATCGGTAAAAATTTTCGACCTGGCCAAAAACATGATCAAGCTTTCAGGATTGAAGTATCCGGAGGATATCGATATTAAAATTACAGGCCTGCGGCCGGGAGAAAAATTGTACGAAGAGTTGCTGGCAAATGGCGAAAATACGCTGCCTACCTACCATAAAAAGATCATGATCGGGAAGGTTCGTGAATTAAATTACGCAGAAGTTCGGACCAAAATTGACGAATTGTGCGTGACCAATATGTTCTTTAACGGAAATATTGTAAAATTGATGAAAGAAATTGTGCCTGAATATATTTCGCAGAATTCTGAATTTTGTGATCTGGATTCCAGCAAGGAAAGCAATAAAGGCAGGGAAAGCGACCACCCTGCCAAATTGCGCGAGCCTAATCTATAGAAATAATTATTGAACAATGAATAAAAAAATTAATTCATTATTTGTTTGTGGGGTGATTACCTTGTTGTTTTTATCTTCTTGTGCCAGCAGAAAGGATGTGGTATATCTCCAGGATGCGGGAAGGTATGAGACCATTACAGAGAATACGGTTTTCACCAATAAGTTTAAAATTGACGACGTCATTTCTATTTTATATTTCTTCCCTTGATCCACAAGCAAGTGCCCCTTTAATTTGTTTAAGGGCACTGGACGGAAAGTGGTTTCAGGCCCGAACAAGTCGATTACCTTGGTCGATCAGGATGGGATGATCGATTTCCCGGTGCTTGGTAAAATACAAGTGAAAGGACTTACGCCAGATGAATTACGGGCTTTTTTACAGGACAAACTTATCCGACTATCTAAAAGACCCCATTATTAATATCCGATTGCAAAATTTTACGGTGACCGTTTTAGGAGCGGTTAACCGGCCGGGCACCTACCCGGTGAACGGGGAGCAGATCACCATCCTGGAAGCCCTTGGGCTTGCCGGGGATATTTCATTGCGGGGACAGCGGACCAATGTACTGGTGATTCGTGATTTTAATGGAAATAAGGTATATACGCGTATCGATCTTACTACAAAGAGCATGACCAAATCCCAGGTATACTACCTGACCCAGAATGATGTGGTTTATGTGGAGCCCAACAAGACAGGGATTAAAGAAACTTCGCTTGGAGCAAATGTCAATCTGACATTTTCCATTATTTCACTGTTGGTCACCACATCAGTAATTGTTTTAACAAGGATTGTAAAATAATTTATATTTGAGGGAATTACAATAATTTAGATATTAATTTTTAATTATGTATTACTCATTATTGTATCTTTTTAATATACAGATCATGATATACTGGAGTTTCAGAACAAAATACATTTGGCTGAATCCAGAATTCTGATTTCAGATGATTATATGACTCTAGTAAATTTCTGGAACTTCGTTGAATCTAATACCTGTCAAATTACAGCTAAATATTCAATACCTTAATTTCCACTGATCAATCTTGCTAAACGTCAAATAGAATTACTAATTTTTATTGCCTAATAAATGAATTCAAATCTACCAATAATACCTGCCAATGAACTTGATTTAAAGCAAATTATTAAGAGGCTATACCAAACATTGGAAATGGTTTGTATTTTCAGTGATTGTGGCATTGGCTTGGCCATGGTTTATATTCGATATGCAGCACCTGAATATGAAATTAAAGCTAAGATCCAGTTTCTGGACGAAGGCGGTAGATACTGGCGAGTTTGGATCTGTTAAATGATTTGGGTGTAGTCATCGGGAAACGCCAACAATGTGCAAGACGAGGTAGAATTTATAACTTCTCGGTCGAATCTTATCGAAACCATTAAAAAGCTCGGGTTGAATACGAAAATTATTGCCTTGGGAAATGTGAAGGATTCGGAGATATATACCGAAATCCGCCCGTAAATATCAACTTTTTTGTGGAGGATTCGGTCCTCTGAATCACATCTTTTGAATTTTTTATAGAATTTTCGTCCACCACCACCTTTGGATATGGGGAGGAGCGGGATGGACCCCTATAAAGTCTATGCTTTTGGGAAAAACATTACTACCCCCATTGGGGATATTGTGATTACCCCAAATCTGGACATCTTCAATAGGTATTTAGGCCAGAAAATTCCAGGTCAATGTATCGCCGGTTGCTTCGGTTGCTGGCTTCTTACAAAGCAACTATATCTGTGGCAAGCTGGCGGGAGATGGCTCAAATATTGTGGATATTTCCATGGACATATCCCATTCCGCAGAAAGGGATGGATATCATCAATTCGCTAATCGATACCTACAATAGAAATGTTGTGCTGGATAAAAAAGCCATTGCCGACCGGACATCAGATTTTATCAATGACCGGATTGCCAACATCGCCTCCAGTTTATCTTCAGTAGATGAATCAGCACAGGAATTCAAAACCGGAAAGGGCATCACGGATATTGCTTCGGAAGCCAATATCAACCTGAATATTGGAGCCTCGAATAAGAAGGAACTCGAAAATGCCTCTGTTCAACTGGACATTGCTTCCTCCATGAAGGACATAGTTGAAAACCAGGAGGGCTTTGAAGTACTTCCATCCAACATTGGTCTTTCGGATCCTTCCATTGCCAGTACTACAGCCAAATACAATGAATTGGTTCTCGAACGCAAACGGCTATTGAAAAGTTCCAATGAAAAGAACCCTATCATTGTTAACCTCGATCAACAACTTTCCAGCCTAAAACGGAACATGGAATCCAGCCTTAACAGTGTGACCAATAACCTGGCCCTGACGGTAAATAATTTAAGTGGGCAGCAGGCACAGATCAATTCCCGCATTTATTCAGTCCCAAAAAATGAAAGGGCATTACGGGATATTACCCGCAAACAGGAGACTACCGAATCCCTTTATCTGTATCTACTTCAAAAAAGGGAAGAATCGCAAATTGCCTATGCTTCGGCAAAGCCCAAAACCAAAGTTGTAGACCATGCCTATAGTTCCCAATTCCCTGTAAGTCCAAAAGTCCCTTTAATTTTTTTGGCTTCCTTTGTATTCGGACTGATGATACCCTTTTCTGTCATTTATGTCAAGAAGTCTGCTGGACAGTAAGATTCATAACAAAATGAGCCTTGAGAAACAAGTAGTCAATGTCCCGGTACTGGCCGAACTCCCAAAAATATCCAGGAAGGAAAGCAGCCTGATCGCCAAAGATGATCGCTCAGTACTGGCAGAATCCCTGCGCATCTTGCGAACCAATCTGGATTATCTGATAAAGTCCAGAAAGACGAGCAGGAAGGGAAATGTTATTTTTGTCACTTCCAGTATACCCGGAGAAGGGAAAACGCTTATTTCCACCAACCTGGCCATGATCTTTTCCAGCACCAATAAACGCGTGCTGCTGATCGGCGCCGATATCCGGAATCCAAAGCTCTACAGTTTCTTCTCCGGAAAAAATGTAGACCGGCTGGAAACCTTAGGTAAAAAAGGAGACAAGGGATTAACGGAATACCTCTATGACTCTTCCCTGGAGGTTGACAAGATCATCAATCCCATGTTGGTGCACAAGAATTCCATCGATGTCATCTATTCCGGGCGCATCCCTCCAAACCCGGCAGAACTCATCATGAGCGACCGGCTCAAGGAATTATTCCGGCGAAATGTCTGAGCGCTACGATTATGTCATCGTGGATACCGCTCCCATGATGGTGGTGACAGATACCTTGCTGATCAGTGAATACGCCGACCAGATCATTTATGTTACCCGTGCCGGGTTCACCGAAAGGAAAGCGATACAATTTCCGTTGAAACTCAAGCCGATGGGAAACTAAAAGGCCTTTCATTTGTGGTAAATGATGTGAAAGATGCCAACCTGGGTTATGGTGGCGGATATGGCTATGGATACGGGAAAACCACCAAAAAGTGGTGGAAGTTTGCCTGATGCACGGCTTTCCCATTCCTTAATGGCTAAAGAGGACCGTGCTGTCTAGATGACAACGCCTCTGCCAGGGATCTAATAAAAGGCTTCGATGGTATTATTGATAACCGGGATCAACTTCTTTATAACTGATCCCGGGAGCGTGGTTTCTTTGATAGCTTCCAAATGCTGCAGCCGGTGTACATCTGAAGCCACAAAGTCGATCTGGCCCCGGTCCAGTAGCTTTATGGCAACCTTTTGTACATCCTTGTCATAATAATTTGCCAGGGACAATAAATTCAGCTGCAGGAAAATTCCCCGTTTCCGGAACCGTTCATATTTCCCCAGGTGGTGGTGCAGGAATTTGTAGCGTTCCGGGTGGGCCAGGATCGGATATAACCCTTTGCTTGCGATCTTCACGATGGCCTGGTCAAAATTGAAAGGCGCCTGTAAAAAGGACATTTCCACCAGGAGGTAATCCTTACGCAAGGGCATAATCCGCCCTTCTTCCAGAATAGATTCAAAATTTTCGTCTATCATGTGCTCCGCGGCCGCAGCTATGGCTACATCCTTCATGCCTTCATTCAAGAGGGCATTCTCCAGGATGGTCAGGGCATCGCTGATAGTCTCCGGGGTATTGGGATGGTAATTGTGCATGATATGTGGCGAAGCGACGAATCTCCTGATCCCGAATTCTCCAAATCCCCTGATCAATGCAATAGAATCTTCGGTGTTTTGTGCCCCATCGTCTATGCCTGGGAGGATGTGGTTGTGCACATCCACAAAATTCTCCAGATAATCTACCAGAAAGCGCTTTTTACTGAAAATACTGAGCATATAATGAAAATTACCTGCAAAAATAGTACATATCAATCAGGAATCTCCCATAGGGTCACAATAATCAATCAACCCGCCTTAGTCCCGGCGCTCCCAAAGACTTAAAAGGCAGATTGAGGTTCAAAACCCAGGGGATTATGCATTTCACAAATAGTGATATATATAATTTATACCGCAATCCCTTGGCCAGGTCTCACATTTTCTTATAATACCCTCTTGAATATAAACTAAAACCACTGAAATGAAAATATTGGTAATAGGGGCCGGGAATATGGGACTGACCTATGCACAGGCTATGTCCAAATCCAACCTATTAAAGAAAAGGAACATCATGATCCTCGATAATGCCGAGGAAAAACAGGAGCTTCTGAACAAGATATCCTACTTCGATGTATATGACAACCTGGAAGACTGTGTCCCCCAGGCAGATCTGATTTTTGTCGCTGTGAAGCCCCACCATAGCAAAGGGTTGTTTAAAGATATGGCGGGGCTTACCAGTCAGGGGCAGATCATCATTTCCATCATGGCCGGGGTGACCATGGAATTTATCAAGGAAGCTACCGGGCTTCAAAAAATTGTCAGGGCCATGCCCAACCTCCCGGCACAGGTTGGAAAGGGGCTGACGTCTTACATCGCATCCCCGGAAATATCCAGGATTGAACGCCTTACCATAGAAGAACTCCTGAATACGACCGGAAAATCGATCCTGGTGAGCCGGGAAAAATTTATCGATGCTTCCACCGGTATTTCCGGGAGTGGCCCCGCCTATGTATTCTATTTTATGCAAAGTATGATGGAAGCGGCACTGCAGATGGGATTTTCGGCCAACGATTCCAAAGTACTGGTTAGTCAAACCTTTTCGGGGGCCATCGAATTATTCAATCAATCAGACCTGACACCCGACCGGTGGATGGACAAGGTGGCTTCCAAAGGGGGCACTACCAGGGCGGCCCTGGATTCCATGGACGACAATAATCTGAACGAGCTCATCAAAGAAGCAGCCTTTGCGGCTTTTAACCGGGCCGTTGAACTTGGAGAAGCCCATTGATTATGTACAAACAGAAAATAGTTGTCAAGGTAGGCACCAACGTCATGACCAACCGGGACAAACGGATTGTCCGCCCCGTACTCCGGAGCCTGGTCTCACAGATTGCGGCCCTGTATGAACAGGATATCATAACCATCCTGGTCTCATCCGGTTCGGTGATCGCCGGCAGGGAAGTGCTGGGCCGGTCCAAAATCAAGAACAAAACTAAGAGACGCCAGGTATATTCGGCCATCGGACAGCCCCGGATGATGCGGTTGTACTACAATATATTCCATGATTATGGGATGAAGTGTGCCCAGGTACTGCCCACCAAACGGGATTTTAACCCGGGGATCCACAGGGAAAACATGATCAACTGTTACGAAGGCCTGCTCTCGGAAGGTGTAATCCCCATAGCCAACGAGGACGACGCCGTTTCCGTTACCATGTCTATGTTCTCCGACAATGATGAACTGGCGGGCTTGGTGGCGGAACTGCTGAATGTGGATAAATTGATCATGCTAACCGATACCGACGGGCTGTATACAGGGCATCCGGATGACAAGGATACCCGGCTCATAGAATCGGTTACGGCGGATGAAAACGTGGACCGCTACATCAAAGAAAACGGAAAAGGTGAGGCTGAAGGCCGCGGTGGAATGGGTTCCAAACTCGATTTTGCACAACGGGCAGCCTCCAAAAACATACCCACCTATATTGCCAACGGTAAGAACCCCCGCACCATTCTGGATATTGTGGAAGGCAAAAAAGTGGGAACCAGGATTACATTAAACTAAAAAAATGAAATTACTTTCTACAGAATCAAAGAATAAAGTACTAAAATCCATGCTGCGCATCCTGGATGAGCGGCGGGAGGAGTTGTTACAGGCTAACCGGAAGGATGTGGAGGCCTTCCGGAAGGATGACAATACCCTTTTGGACCGGCTGGTGGTGGATCAGAAGAAAATCGACGGGATGACCCGGTCCGTCACTGAGGTATTGGCACAGGAAGATCCCGTAAATCGGATAATCAGCCGGAAAGAGGTGGCGGATGGCCTGGAAGTCGTCAATAAGACTGCCCCATTCGGGACCATTATGATCATCTACGAATCCAGGCCCGATGTAACCATTGAGGCTGCCGTCCTCGCTTTTAAGGCAGGTAATAAAATCCTTCTCAAGGGCGGGAAGGAAGCCATTCACAGCAATACGGCGCTTGTAGATTTCTGGCATGAAGCCCTGCGGGAAAATGAACTGCCCACTTCGCTTATACAACTGTTAACGATGGACCGGCAGGCTACCCGGGCATTTTTAATGAACCCTCCGGAAAAACTGGATTTGATCGTGCCCAGGGGAGGGGAGCGCCTGATAGCCTTTGTCAAGGAACATGCCCCATGTGCGGTTCTGGTCAGTGGGCGTGGGAACAATTTTCTGTATGTCGATTCGGAAGCCGACTGGGAGCAGACCCTAAAAGTTATCCTCAATGCCAAAACCGATAAAATTTCGGCCTGCAACGCACTTGATAAGGTGCTTGTGAACACAAATATACCCGGATTCGAAGAGAAACTTGGCACAGTTGCGTGATCAACTGCAAGAAAGGGGTGTACAAATATTGGTGGACGAAAAGATTAAAACTGTTTTGCCGGAAGCAGCACAAATACAGGATGACGCCATTTGGCATGAAGAATTCCTGGCCCTGAAATGCTGTATAGGGGCTGTGGAGAATGTGGAGGAAGCCATTGAAATGATCAACACCTATTCCGGGGGCCATTCTGCGGCCATCATGACCCGCAATGATCAAACGGCCGATCGCTTTATGGAAGAAGTGGATAGCGCTGCCGTTTATAAAAACGCCTCCACGCGCTTCACCGACGGCGGCCAGATGGGGGTTGGGGCAGAACTGGCCATAAGTACCGATAAATTGCACCATCGGGGCCCTTTGGGCCTCAAGGAACTGGTTACCAATAAATACCATGTTTACGGGGAAGGCCATGTGAGGGTGTGATATACTGGCATTAAACCGGCTGCAGACTGTGACATTAAATTTTGAGTATGGAGATAGATATGAAGTTTGATACGGTGGAAAGAATCGGGGAATCGGAAATGCATCACGGGACCCTGAATGATCGTGTGTACCTGAAGGAAGTGCATCAGGATGACCTGGGGAACCTGATCGACCGTGCCGAGCGACTGGCAGAAAATAAGAAATACGGAAAGATTGTCAGCAAGGTCCCAAGTTGGGCCCTGGAACCCTTCCTGGAACGCGGTTACCGTGTTGAGGCTGAGATCCCAGGTCTGTATAATGGGTCTGCGAATGGGTATTTTGTGGCCGGTTATCCCAAAAAAGACAGGGGATACCGCCCGGAAAAAGAGGAACGGTTTATTGAATCGGTCAAAACTATTGCCATGGCCACCTCTGATTCCTCGCCGAAAATCCCGCTGAATGGCTATATGGTTCGGCAGTTGAATCCGGAAGATATGGGGGCCCTGGCTGCCCTGAACCGGAAGGCATTTTTAAAATACCCCTATCCCATTTTTGAGGAAGCTTACCTGCTCGAATGCCTGGAACAGAATTTTGAGTATTTCGGCCTGTTCCATGAAGGGCATCTCCTGGAGGCAGCCCTCTTGCATTTACTGCCGGAAGGCTCCCATGCCGAGATCGTTGATTTTGCGATCCTCTCAGATTTTAAAGGCCAAAACCTGTCATACCACCTCCTGGGCGCCATTGTAAACCGGGTAACCGATTTTGGTATCAGGACCCTTTATTCCGGGGTACGCGCCACTTCCTACGGCCTGAATATAACTTTTAAGAAACATGGGTTCCAGTACGGGGGCACCCTGGTAAACAATAATTTTGTAGGCCGGGGCCTTGAGAGTATGAATATCTGGTACCGGACAACCGAATAGACCTGCTTTCGGACTTCCCGGAAAATGTGAGGGAACCGATCGGCATCATGAAACCGCCTCTTTCTGGGTCTTCTGCGACTTTCCAAAAGGGGGCCAGCCCGCCCCCCTCCCCGTTAGTAATTTAGGATTACCGACTGAAAATATCAAGCATACAGCTGTAGATGGACTGCCTTTCGGGGGACTTAATGGTCACTCTGCGATTTATATGGAGGTTACACCCCTTCCTAAGTTCAGAAGGGTTAAACATTCCAGCTAGAAACCGCGGTTCGTTGGTAAAGCCCTTTCAAGGGAACCATGCATTTTGGACATTCAGCAGTCTTGAACCGTTAGGTTTTCAGTTGGTATTTCCATCTTTAGCCAATAGGGCTGCCTGAGCGGCGGCTACCCTGGCTATCGGAACCCGGAACGGGGAACAACTGACGTAGTTCAATCCGGCCCGGTGGCAGAAATCGATAGAAGTGGGTTCCCCTCCATGTTCCCCGCATATCCCTACTTTCAGATCCGGTTTTACCTTGCGGCCCTTTTCAGTGCCCATAGAGACCAGCTGGCCGACGCCTTCCTGATCCAGAACCTCGAAAGGATCTTCCTTGAGCAACCCTTTCTCCAGATATACCTTGAGAAATTTACCGGCATCGTCCCTGGAGTAACCGAAGGTCATCTGCGTCAGGTCATTCGTTCCGAAGGAGAAGAATTCGGCCCGTTCGGCAATATGCTCTGCCGTGAGGGCGGCCCTCGGAACCTCAATCATGGTTCCGACCATATAAGGCACCTGGTCCTTCCTTTTGTCAAATACCTTTCGGGCCGTGTTCCGGATTATTTTTTCCTGCTCTTCAAATTCACTGACCAAACCGACCAGTGGCACCATGATTTCGGGGGTAATAGAAATCCCCTCCTTTTTCAGGTTTAGGGCCGCTTCCAGAATGGCGGTGGTTTGCATTTCGGTAATTTCGGGATAGGTATTGCCAAGCCGGCATCCACGGTGGCCCATCATAGGGTTGAATTCGTGCAGTTCCGCAACCTTCGTTTTCACTGCATCCAGGGAAATGTGGAGGTCGTCAGCCAGTTCTTTCTGAGTTGTCAACTGCTGTGGAACGAATTCGTGCAGGGGAGGATCGAGGAGGCGGATGGTCACCGGTAAACCGGCCATAACCCTGAATATGCCTTCGAAATCACTTCGCTGCATAGGAAGAAGTTTGGCAAGTGCCTGTTTCCGACCCTTGATAGTATCCGCCAGGATCATTTCCCGCATCGCCTTGATCCGGTCCACCTCAAAGAACATGTGTTCGGTACGGGTCAGGCCAATTCCCTGAGCCCCGAAATTCCTGGCGATCCTGGCATCATGGGGGGTGTCGGCATTGCTCCTAACTTTAAGCCGGGCATATTTATCGGCCAGGCCCATCAGTTCTGCAAACTCCCCGCTCAGTTCGGGCTCCCTGGTGGCGACCTTACCTTCTATAATATTCCCGGTAGAGCCATTCAGGGAGATCCAGTCACCTTCATGGTATTCCTTTCCATCAACGTGAAGGCTGCGGGCCTTATAGTTGATTTTCAGCGCTCCCGCACCTGAAATGCAGCATTTTCCCATTCCCCTGGCTACAACGGCGGCATGAGAGGTCATTCCCCCGCGGGCTGTAAGGATCCCACGGGCCAGATGCATTCCTTCCAGATCTTCAGGAGAGGTCTCAATGCGCACCAGGATGGTATTTTTAAATTTTTCTGCCTCGTCCGCAAAGAAAACGATCTGTCCGGTAGCCGCTCCGGGGGAGGCTGGCAGGCCTTGTGCGATGACCTCTGCCTTCTTCAGCGCCTTGGGGTCAAAAATAGGGTGGAGGAGTTCATCCAGTTTATGGGGATCAATTCTGCCCAGAGCCTCCTTTTCATCGATCAGGCCTTCTTGCCAGAGGTCGATGGCGATTTTCACCATGGCCGCGCCGGTGCGCTTGCCATTCCTGGTCTGAAGGATCCACAGTTTACCCTGCTGGATGGTGAACTCCATATCCTGCATATCCCGGTAATGATTTTCTAACTTTTCCTGATAGCCATATAATTCCTTGTAAATGGAGGGCATGGACTCCTCGAGGGAAGGGTAGGAGGCAGCCCGCTCCGCTTCGGGTACCTGGGCAAGCCGGGCCCACCTTTCAGACCCCATTTTGGTTATTTGTTGAGGAGTTCGGACTCCAGCCACCACATCTTCTCCCTGTGCATTAAGCAGGTATTCCCCGTTGAATGCGTTTTCCCCTGTGCCTGCGTCCCTTGTAAAACATACCCCTGTGCCGGAATCCGTTCCCATATTTCCATATACCATGGCCTGCACATTCACGGCAGTGCCCCAGTCGGCAGGATATCCATGTAACTTGCGATAATAGCGGGCCCGGTCTCCATTCCAGCTGTTAAAGACCGCCAGGATGGCACCCCATAACTGGTCCCGCGGATCTGTAGGGAGTTCCAGGCCACAATGTTTTTTAACCGTAGTCTTAAAATCAAAGACCAGATCCTGCAGGTCCTGTACGCTGAACTCGGTATCCAATTTGATATTCCTTTTTTCCTTGAGGTTTTCAATGAGTTCTTCAAATGGATCGATATCATCCTTATTCATTGCTTTCAGGCCCATCACCACGCCCCCGTACATCTGAATAAACCGCCGGTAGGAGTCCCAGGCAAACCGTTCATTCCCGGTTTTCTGAGCCAGCCCGAGCACTGTTTCGTCATTCAGCCCAAGGTTCAGGACCGTATCCATCATTCCGGGCATAGAAACCCTGGCCCCGGATCGAACAGAGAGCAGGAGGGGATTTTCGCTTTCCCCGAAACGGGATCCCATTTGCCCTTCAATATCTTCTATGGCCGTATAAACCTCTTCTTTAAGCAGGCGGATCACCTCATCTTTCCCCAGGTTGTTGTATTCCGTACATACTTCCGTGGTTATGGTAAAGCCCGGAGGAACGGGGATGCCAATACTGCTCATCTCCGCCAGGTTGGCACCCTTGCCGCCGAGCAAGTTCTTCATGGTTCGGTTTCCATCGGCGTCGAGGTTGCCAAACTTATATACTCGGGTCTTGGTAGTTGATAGTGTTTCCATATCGATTCTGATTAATCAGGTCAACGAATTGTTACGTCGAAAGTAACCCCTTTGGGTATCAAATCACATGACACAAATCATGCAGGGACCAGAGAAATGTTCCCAAGGATACAGGAAAATAATTGACTACAACTCGTGCGTGAAGTATGATTGATACTGAGATCAAATTCAATAAAGGAATAGGAATTGCAACATCCTTATTTGCTGGTCATGGTTTCAACGCCTTTCCAGTCTTCGCCGATCTCCTGGGTGATCAGGTGGGCCGCCCGATTTAGAAACAAATGAGCCGGGTGGTCATCTTTATTTTTTTTGAGCACCTTCTGAAAGGTGACGGCGGCCATGGCGAATTCTTTGTTAAAATAAAGTTCCATGCCCTTGTCAAATGCCTCAATGGTAGATAACTTATGCTCTAGCAAGGCGGGCTCATCCCCGTCAATGCATTCATATAAGCCGATCGGGGTTTGCTTTCCCTGAAGTTGTACCGGGCCCAGATACCGAAAATTAAATTCTTCAGGATCCGACAATTGTTCCTTACATAACCCGGTAAGCAGAATAGAACTTCCATAGTGCTTTGACAGCCCTTCGATCCGGGAGGCTGTGTTTACCGTGTCGGAAATGATCGCCGCATCCAGGCGGTCTACATCTCCCGTGATCCCCATAATCAATTTGCCGTTTTGCATCCCGATCCCAATTTGTACATGAAAGCGCCCCTTCCTGGCGCGTTCGGCATTATACTCCCCGAGAACCTTATGCATTTCCACCGAAGCGCGCAGGGCATGCTGGGACCCCCCGGGAAATAAAGCCATAAATCCGTCGCCGAGATATTGCATGATAAAGCCTTCATGCTTACGCACGATGGGCCCCATACGACGGTTGAAGGAATTGATAAAAAGAAAATTGTCTTTTGGGTCCAGGCGCTCGGAATGGCCGGTAAATCCACGTATATCGGCAAATAGGACGGTAACATCGCGTTCGGCCAGATCGCCCAGCGCGACTTCCGACAAGGTGTTTTTCCCAAGGGATTTGATGAATTCTGTCGGGACAAATTTTTGGCTCGCCTCATGTAAGACCCTGATCGCTTCCTCTTTGTCCCGCGCCTCCTTCAGTCCCTTCTGAAAAAGATGGGCACTTTCGATGGCCCCGGCAGACTGCAGGGCAATGGTGGTCAGGAGTTTTAATTCCGCCGCGGTGAACTCTTTTTCCTCAGCATGGCCGAGGATGATCAGGCCCAGCGTCCGGTGCTTCACTTTCAATGGCGCATACATTACCGATTTCAGGTGGTTGAGGGCTGGATTCGCTTCAATTCGCTCGCGCAGCACAATGGAAGAGGTACCCCGTTGGATGAGTTCTATAAGGATATGCTGAAGGCTTGAAATCCTCGCTTCTTTTCGGGGATCTTTCCCAAAGGATGCCATTACCGCCACCTGCTCGTCTTCCTCCCGGTACATAAGGAAAAGGCCGTGGGTGGTATCTATGATCTGGGAAGCCTCCTGTAAGGCTGTTTCGGCAATGGATGCGGCATCGATCTTTTCGGAAACCTTTTCACTGAAATTGTAGATCATGTTTATTTCCCGATACAACCCAAGCACTTCAGACCCAATATTTTTCTTTTCTTCTTCCTTTTTAACAAGGATTTCCAGGTAAGACGCCAGTTCGGCTCCCCGTCCATTTTCGGCCTGCAATATTCCATAAGGTGCGGTTTCTTCCCCTAATGGAAATGAAAAGAGGTGGGGGTTGTTTTCCTCTCCATATACAATATTCCCCCGGGCATCAAGGATACAGATCTGCGTCTCCAGGCGAGCGGACAGCATTTCTATGACCCTGATCACGTCCGGTTCCTTTTTAAGGATGTTCCGAAGGGCCCTGGCCGCAAGATTTGGATGGGATTCCGCCATGGGTCACAGGTTCAGGACTTCCTCGGCGACAGATAGCATCTCGTCCGGATCGAAAGGTTTGGTCATATACCGGTCCGCACCCATTTCCAATCCCTTTTGCCGGTCGACCTCCTGCCCTTTAGCCGTAAGCAGGATGATGAATACCTCGTTCAATTTGAGTTCTTTCTTTACTTTCTGACAGACTTCCATCCCGTTTAATTTCGGCATCATTACATCCAAAAATACCAGGTTTGGCTGTTGTGTCCTGATCAGTTCGAGTGCTTCTTCCCCGTTTTCGGCAAATTGCAGTTCCACGCCCTGGTCTTCCAGATCTTCCAGGGTTTGCTCGATCAGCATGCGAATGTGCGCTTCGTCATCTACGATCAGTATTCGTTTTTCCATTCAGATTTAATTTATGTTATTCATAGATAAAGAACATCACGTTCTCCAACCCTTTTTGCAGTTTCAGTTCCTTGATAACGGACTGGTCGCCATTGTTGACAGCATTGAGCATAATAATATCGGGTTTGTTCTCGGCCGCAGAATGCATCAGGTTCTCGGCATTGGTTTCCATCACTTTATACCCCCTGGCGCTCAGGACATCGGTAAGGGATTTTACAGCTGAGGCATCCTCGTCAACCACCAGGACCTTTTTCCGGGATACCCCTTGTTCCAGCAGTTCTTCTACCTCGTGAAAGAGCTGCTCCGTGTTGATGGGCTTGGTCAGATAGCGGTCAACGCCTATTTTAAGGCCCCGCTCCTTGTCCTGGACAATGGACAGGATAATGATGGGGATATCCATGGTGGCCGGGTCGTTTTTAAGGACGGCTGCCACATCAAAGCCATTGATTTCCGGCATCATCACATCCAGGATAATCAGGTCCGGTTTGTTCATCCGCACCATATCCAGGGCTGCTTTGCCGTTGCTGGCTTCCTGAACTTCGTACCCCGCTTCGGTAAGTTCCTGCCTGAGGAGGGAACGAATGGGCGTGTCGTCGTCGACTACCAGGATGGTTGAGTAAGATTTTACAGCATTCAGGGAGGAATGTTTTATCTGTTTCTTCAGGCTTTTCAGTATCCGCTCGAGTTGTAGGGGAGCTTGTGAGGAATGTTCCCCTATGATCGGGATGGAGAAGAAGAAGGTGCTTCCAACCCCTGGCTCGCTTTTCATCCAGATGATCCCCCCGTGATGCTCAATGATTTCGCGGCAAATTGGCAGTCCGAGCCCGGTTCCTTTGGGTTTGTCCGTCAGCGTATCACCGGCCTGCCGGAACTTTTCGAAGACTTTGTGCTTGTCCTTTTCGGCAATCCCGATCCCTGTATCCTGAACCTCTACGATGATTTGTCCGTTGTCCAGATATGCTTCAAGAACCACCTTCCCTTTATCCGTGAATTTGACGGCATTGGAGAGCAGGTTGATCACCACTTGTATGAGTTTGTCCTCATCGGCACTAACCAATGGCAGGTCTGGCTGTATATTCTTTTTCAGCGCGAGTTTCTTTTCCTCAAACAGCGAAGAGGTACTCGCCACGGCACGGCTGATCACGTCCTGCATGAAAATAGCCTTTTTATTCCATTCCATGCGGCCCGATTCGATCTTGGCAAGGTCCAGGACGTCGTTAATCAGATTCGTCAGTCGTTCCCCTTCCGAGACCACTACATTCAGGTTTTCACTTACCTGTTTCATTGTCTTTTTGATTTTTTGATCGTCGATGGTTACGGCAGGGAAAATTTTATCTTCCAGCCTTTTACGGATAATTTTCGCAAAGCCGAGGACAGAAGTCAGTGGGGTTCGGAGTTCATGGCTTACCGTGGAAAGGAAAGCGCTCTTGGCCTCGTTGGCATCCTCCGCCCGGGCTTTTGCATCGCGTGCAGCTTCGTAGAGTTCGGCGTTATGAAGGGCCACCCCCACATTGATTGCGATGGTACTCAGCAGGTTTTTATCTTCTTCGTTGAAGCGGCTTTCCACCTGGGTACTTTGTACACTCAAAACCCCTATTATAGTGTCCTCCACGGGGATGGGAACACCCAGGTAGGAGATGGCCTGTTTACCGGTTTGGGATATGCCCAGTTTGTTATATTCTGCTATAATATCCGTGTCCCTATTGATGAGCAGGGGCTCCCCTGTTTGGATGATCTGTGAGGTAAGGCCTTCCCCTAATTTCATGGGGGGCATGTTATCCCCGTCCTGGTATGGGAAGTTGATGATTTGTGTATCCGGGTCCAGGATAGCCAGGTAGGTGATGTCCGAATTGAATAGCCGCTTCATCTGATCGCCAACCCTTTTGATCAACTCGTTTAACTCGAGTTTCTCGGTGAGTGCTTTACTGACGTCGTTTACGGTAGCAAGTTCATTGAGGCGCTGCCGCACTTCGCGGGTGCGGTCATCTACCCGGTCTTCCAGTTCCTTCTGGCGGTTGAGTAAAATCCGTGTCCTGACCCGTACCACCGAATAAACGATTCCCAAAAATAACAGTACATAGAGGACGTAAGCCCACCAGGTGGCGTACCAGGGGGATGTTATTGAAAAGCTGATGGTCTTTTCGTCGCTGATATCCCCGTAAATGTTCCTGGCTTTGACTTTAAACGTGTATTGGCCGCCGGGGAGGTTAATGTACTCCCGGGTAGCCTGTTTGGTCCAGTCAGACCAGGAATTATCTATCCCTTCGAGTTGCGTACTGTATTCTACATCGTTTTGGGATATAAAGAGGGGAGCGGCATAACCG
Source organism: uncultured Flavobacteriaceae bacterium (assembly GCA_963721045.1). Taxonomy (GTDB): domain Bacteria; phylum Bacteroidota; class Bacteroidia; order Flavobacteriales; family Flavobacteriaceae; genus Zeaxanthinibacter. Next base: position 212,530 of record CAVRHQ010000022.1, on the reverse strand, counting down.
ATTGCCACGGTATTATTGGAATGGGGGATGCTGAGGTTGTCCGGAAAAGCAGCATCTCCCCCATACAACAGGGAATCTCCGGATATTGAAAGGGATCGGACATTAACCTCAAAATTCGGGGTAGATGGTTTTTCCAGTTTCCCTTCATACCGTACCACGCCATCGGGCCCGGCCATCCATACCAGTTGGGAACCGTCCGCGTTCACTTTTTCCGGATAGATGTACCAAATGATTCTTTTCCTTAGATCCTTGAATGTTTGATCATTGATTTTATAACCACCTTTACCGTCCTTTTCTGCGATTACAACGCCTGAACCAGCATTGAACCATATCCTGCCTTCACTGTCCGATATGGTATTGGACGCCCCGTTGCTCCATTTTATATAATCGTTATAAAAGAATTTCTTTTTTACAAATTTTGAGGTTGCCTCATCAAATATGAAAGTCTCCTGTGTATCCGATGCGAAAAAATTTAAGCTGTCGGCTATCACGGCAAAGGATATATTGGAATCGGGCAGGTTGTTTTCCTTGCCAAAGGTTTTAACATGGGATTTTTGAAAATCCAGTCGCCCATTTTCAAATGCGGGGATTAGATAATTTACTTCCCCATCGATTTCCGTTTGTATCCAGAGGCTTCCGTCGCTATTTTCTTCAATCGCCCCGTTTGCGGCATTGATTATACCAGTTGAAACCGATTCCAGCTCGAAATTTTGGGTGCTATCGTTAAAGTAAAAACTTGTGATCCCCTGCTGATGGGCCACATACAGGCGTTTGGGATCGAATTTGGATAACAGCAGGTACCGCCCCCTAAGATCATAGTTCTTACTCTCCCTGACGGTGGAAAAAGTGTCATCTTTGATTTCAATGAGTCCCATGCCGCCGGTTGCCGTAAACAAGCGCCCCTTGTATTCCACAAAATTGCCGGCTTGCCCGTAAGACTCTTCAATTGGCTTAATTTCCTGGGAGCCGTCTTCCAGATAAAAAATTCCGTTATTGGTACCCAGGTACAATTTGTTTTTAAACTTCTGCAAACTGAATACCACATTGGTAGGCAGTCCCATGTTACTGTCCAGGACGGTTAGGGACGAATTGAGGTTAACATTTGAGATACCATTGAAGAGGGACATCCAAAGAACGCCTCGCGAATCCAAATAGAGATGGTCTACACTCCCGTCCTGCAAGCCGTTTTCAGTGGTATATTTCTGGATCAGGTGCCCCTCGTGGTCAATTAGGAATACCCCGTCGCTAAAGGTATTCAGGGCATACCGGCCATCGTCCAGCATGACACCCGGCAAATACAATTTTCCTTTAATATAGGGATCGGCTTCGGTCTTGAACGGGTGGAAATCCTGTCCGTCATAAAGGTAAAATCCATCGTTTCTGGTGCCTATCAGAATATTTTTTTCGTCGTAGGGAAGGATTACGTAAATCCTTTCATTGTCAAATCGTTCCCCGTTTGGCACAAGTTCAAAAGTGTCCTCATCTGTCAGGTAACAGAGCCCCCGCCCCCAGATGCGCAAATAATAGACGCCATTTACAATATTTCCCACATGGTAGCCTCCCTTGGCTTCGATAATGTCCATCTTCTTTCCGTCCCAGCAATACAATTTAAACTCGGTGCGGAATATGACCCGGCCTTTGTAGTAATCCACCTCCCAGACATCCCTGAAATCCCGGTCTTCCTTTGAAACTTTATCAAGCAGCGAAACGAATTGCATGCTGCCGCTGGAGTCCGGTTTCAGGTATCCAAAATTCCCGATGCCCCCAACGTGGATTACCCCGTTTTCGTCTTTCACCAGGCAGCGTGCGCCATTGTTATCAACAGGAATGAGTTTCCAGTTTACACCGTCGAATTGCAAGACACCCGCCCCGTTGGCAAAGTACATGTTCCCCTTTTCATCTTCGATTTCCCACCAGTTCACCGGCCCGCCACCGTATTCCTGGTAGCTGTAGTTGTTAATAAAGGGGCGTCCCACCTGCTCCTGGGCAAAGAGTGAAAAGCATGACAAAAGAGAGAGGAAGAGGCAGCCAATGGCTGATTTTACAAGGTTTGGGCAAAGTCGCATGTACATACTGCTGATGGTTGGAGGTTGATGGGTCTCGGTCTGATGTCTAATTTAGGGAATTAAATGGAAGGAAGGTAGGAAATAATTGGTTTGCCGGAGCATTATGTCAACAAATACGGCCTCTCCCCGAAGGAATTTTAAGGCTGTATCAAGACTATTTTTATAATATATAAGGTACTTCCTACGGAAAGTGATCCATTGCCCATCTTACTGGTTCCCAATCGGGGCCCGTTTGAAAGGCCTTACTTAAAGGAAAATGACCTGTGACAATTTTTATGAGCTACCCAACCGTTTTCATCTTTCCTCACCAATGCCCTTAAACCCTACACAAGGGAGGACTATGTTAAATAACCTCCAACAATTTTATAAAACAAGGTCTAAGGATTAGATTTGTTAATTCTTGGGTTACTTTTATATATAGTTCTTACGATTCTGGCCAAGCATGAAAATAAAATACATCGTATTAACCATCCTGATTATTGGGTTAGGGGGGCTTATTGTCTACCGGATCAATTCAAACAGGAAAATAGGGAAGGCTGGAAGCATGACGGCCCAGGCCAGGCCTACCACTGTTTCAGGAATGGTGTTGAAGCCACAGGAATTCAAGGATAATATTTCCCTGTCCGGAACGCTGGAGGCAGATGAACAAATAGAAATACGATCGGAAGTTTCCGGAATTGTGGAAAGCATTAATTTCCGGGAAGGCAGTAAGGTGACAAAGGGCCAGGTCTTGTTCAAGGTGAACGATGTTGAATTGCAGGCACAACTTTCAAAAGTGCGGACAGCTCAGAAATTGGCCGCTGAAAATGAAAGAAGGGCCAGGCTCCTTCTGGAAAAACAAGCTATTAGCCAGGAAGAATATGACATTGCCAGTGCGGGTTTGCAATCAGCAACAGCTGAATCTGACCTGATCGCCGCACAACTCTCAAAAACCACCGTCAGGGCACCGTTCTCAGGAACCATAGGCCTTCGTTCCATTTCCAAAGGCACATATGTAACCCCGACAACCACGGTTGCAAAGCTTGTGAACACAGACAAGCTGAAAATCACCTTTTCGGTTCCCGAAAAATATACCTCCCAGGTGAAGGTGGGGAACGAAATAACTTTTACTACCTCCGACACCAAGTTAGAGCACCGCGCAACCATCTATGCCATTGAACCCGAAGTGGAAATTGCTACGCGAACCCTCAAAATGCGGGCCAGGGCAGATAATGCAGACGGATCACTCTATCCGGGATCCTACGCCAATGTAATCCTGCCGTTGGAAACAGTGACGGATGCACTTTTGGTACCCACGGAATCCCTGATTCCCGTTCAAAACGGGAAGCGCATTTTTATTTCGGAAAATGGGAAAGCAAAGGAAGTGTCAGTGGAAATCGGTGCGCGAACCGGAAGTTCGGTGCGCGTTCTTTCGGGTTTGCATGTGGGCGATACTATCCTCACCTATGGGGTCATGGCATTGAAAGATGGCACCCCTGTTAAGGTAGAATCTTAAGGAACCTGAACCATTGACCGGCGGAATAATGAATCTGTCCACTCTTAGCATTAAGCGGCCGGTGCTTACCATCGTAATGAATATTACGATTATCCTGTTTGGGATCATTGGATATACCTTCCTTGGGGTCCGCGAATTCCCTTCAATCGATCCGGCGCAGGTGTCTGTACGAACCAATTATTCCGGTGCTAATGCAGACATCATTGAATCGCAGATAACCGAGCCTCTGGAGAAGGCAATTAACTCCATAGACGGGATTAGGAATATTACCTCCTCCAGTGTTCAGGGTTCCAGTTCCATCAGCATAGAATTTAACCTCGATAAAAACCTGGAAGATGCTGCCAATGATGTCCGGGACAAGGTTTCTCAGGCTGTTCGAAGCCTTCCGGATGACCTGGATGCCCCTCCGGTGGTTTCGAAATCGGATGCGGATGCCCAGCGGATACTTTCCATGACCGTTCAAAGCGATGGCAAGAACATCCTGGAGCTTTCGGATTATGCCGAAAATGTACTGGCCCAGAGGATAGAAACCATCCCGGGGGTAAGTAGTGTACAGATTTGGGGGCAACGCAGGTTTGCCATGCGTTTGTGGATAGATCCCCTTAAGCTGGCTTCCTATGGGCTCACGGTGGCCGATGTACGCAGGGCCCTGCTCGCACAGAATGTGGAACTGCCTTCTGGCAAACTTACCGGTGATAATACCGAACTTACCGTAAAAACCCTTGGAAACCTCAATACGGAAGAGGGGTTTAACAATATTATCATTATGGCGGTCGGTGAAAAGCTCGTGCGCCTGAGCGATATTGGGAAAGCCAGCCTGGAAGGAGAGAACATGGAGACGAAGATGAGCGACTCCGGGCAACCCATGGTTGCCATTGCCGTAATTCCCCAGCCGGGCTCCAACTATCTTGAAATCGCCGATGCCTTCTATGTGGAGTATGAAAAGCTCAAAAAAGACCTGCCGGAAGGTTTTAAGCTCAACCTGGTCATAGACGATACGGTATTTGTTCGCAAAGCCGTAACGGAAGTGGCCGAAACCCTCCTGTTATCCCTGTTGCTGGTTATCCTGGTCATCTATTTATTCTTCAGGAACTGGTCCATGGCGCTCCGCCCTCTGATCGATATCCCGGTTTCCCTGATCTCCACTTTCTTTATCATGTGGATATTCGGGTTTTCAATAAATGTACTGACCCTATTAGCCATTGTCCTCGCCACAGGCCTTGTGGTGGATGACGGCATCGTGGTTACCGAAAATATTTATAAAAAAGTGGAGGAGGGGATGAATCCCATCGAAGCGGCCATCAAAGGATCCAAGGAAATTTTCTTCGCTGTAATTTCCATCTCCATTACTCTTGCGGCCGTCTTCCTGCCGGTTATTTTCCTGGAAGGTTTTGTGGGGAGGTTGTTTCGGGAATTCGGGGTGGTACTCGGGGCAGCCGTCCTGGTTTCGGCATTTGTATCCCTTACCCTGACCCCCATGCTAAATGCTTATTTGATACGCCCGGGGAAACAGAAGCATTCCAGGTTTTATGAAGTTACTGAGCGTTACTTTGTAAAAATGAACGAGGGCTATGCCGAAACACTCCATGTTTTTATGCGAAGGAAATGGTTAAGTTTTCCCATTTTGCTGGCGTGTATTGGTCTTATTGGGGTATTCTATGCATTGCTTCAAAAAGAAACAGCCCCGTATGACGACCGCAGTTTTGTAAGTCTGAATGTTTCTGCGCCGGAAGGGTCATCCTACGAATATATGGATCGCTTAATGAACAACATTACAGACCTAATCAATGATTCGATCCCTGAAAAAAAGGTTAGCCTGGTGCTTACATCCCCCGGGTGGGGTACTTCCTCTGTCAACAGCGGACGTGCCCACATCGCCCTGGTAGACCCCAGTGAAAGGGAACGGTCCCAGCATGAAATAGCGGAAGACCTGGGTCGATGGGCAAAGGCGTATGTCGGGGGAAAATCCAATGTTTCCGAGCGGCCCACTATTTCAGTGAACCGGCGTGGCGGCCCCCCGATACAGTTTATCATCCAGGCTCAGAATTTTCAAAAGTTGGAAGAGAAAATCCCCGAATTTATGAGGGAGGCTGAAAAAGACCCCACCTTTTCTTTTGTCGATGTCAACCTCAAATTCGACAAGCCGGAAATTTATGTCACCATAGACCGGGAGAAGGCGGAAAGCCTGGGCGTCTCCGTTTTGGATGTGGCGCAAACCCTGCAATTATCCCTGAGCGGGCAGCGATTTGGGTATTTTTTGATGAATGGGAAACAATACCAGGTAATCGGGCAATTTGACAAAGAAGACCGGGATGCACCCATGGACCTTACTTCCATTTTTGTCAAGAACAAAGACGGGCTTTTGATCCAGTTAGACAACCTGGTCACCACCACTGAACACAGCAGTCCGCCGCAGCTGTTCCATAATAATCGCTATATGTCTGCCACGGTGATGGCGAATCTGGCCCCCGGGAAGAGCATTGGGGATGGCATAGATGCAATGGAAGCCATCAAGACAAAAGTCCTTGACGACACTTTTACAACAGACCTGGGAGGGGAATCCCGCGATTTTGTGGAAAGCAGTTCCAATACACTGTTTGCCTTCGGACTGGCTTTGCTGTTGATATTCCTGATCCTGGCAGCACAGTTCGAAAGTTTTATTGATCCTTTCATAATCATTTTAACCGTACCCATGGCCGTTGCCGGAGCAATGTTCTCCTTATGGCTATTCGGGCAAACATGGAATATATTCAGCCAAATTGGGACCATTATGTTAATAGGCCTGGTGACCAAAAACGGTATTCTCATCGTGGAATTCGCAAATCAATTACGGGAGCAGGGACTACCTAAGCGGGAAGCAATCCTGAGAGCATCGGAATCCAGACTGCGCCCCATCCTGATGACGAGCCTTACCATAGCCCTGGGAGCACTTCCAATAGCCCTTTCTTTGGGTGCAGCCTCCACTAGCCGGGTGGGCATGGGGGTAGTGATCATCGGAGGCACCATGTTCTCCCTTATTTTAACCTTGTTCATCATTCCGGCCCTCTATGTCCTATGGTCCAGGGAAAAAGTTCATCGACCCGAATTTAATGCCCTGGAAACCTATTAAGATGAATACTCGCCTTTCCATTTCCCTGGCCCTGTTTTTCCTGATAATTTCCCTATCAGGAAATGCGCAGGAATTGCTGACAGTGGAAGAAGCCGTACAGATAGCTTTGGAAAACAACTATCAGATTAAAACGGCTAAAAATGAACTCCGTATTGATGAGCTTTCAACCCACGCCGGCAATGCCGGGATGCTGCCAAATATTGATGCCAATCTAACAGACAACAACAGCATTCAGTATTTGTCGCAGACCCGTTCGGACGGGACTGAAGTTGAACGCGACAATGCGAAGAACAACAGCCTCAATTACGGGGTGGCACTGGACTGGACGCTCTTTGACGGACTGAGGATGTTTGCCGATTATGAGCAGTTGAAGGAGACCAGGAATTTAGGGGAAAAGGAATTGAAACAGGTTATCCTCTACCAGGGTTGGTGAGGTCATGATCACCTATTACGACCTGGTCCAGCAACAACAGCAACTTTCTGCCCTGGATTCCACCATCCTAATTTCCGAACAGCGCGTGGAACTGGCACATAACCGGTTTACCATCGGCAAGGCCTCAAAACTGGAGGTACTGAATGCACAGGTTGACCTGAATACGGACCAAACCTTGATGCACCGGCAGAAGGAACTCTACGCTAATACAAAGATCCAATTGAATGAGCTATTGACCCGGGACCTGAAGACGGACTTTGTTGTAAGCCCCGAGATATTTGTAGATCAGGGGCTTATCCTCACAGATCTGGAAACTCAGGTGGTGCATGAAAATCCCGAACTACAGGCTGAAATGATAAACAAGACGGATTAGTGAACTGGAGCTTAAACAAATCAAGGCTTCCCGTTACCCCACTATATATGCGACAACCGGGTATAACTTTGGCCGCTCCGAATCCAGCCTGGGGTTTACGACCCAATCCCATTCCAGGGGTTTTAATTATGGCTTTGGGGCCACCTTAAATATCTTTGACGGCTTCAGCCAGAACCGGAATGAGAAGATAGGCAAGATTGCCCTTGAAAATGCCGAGGTAGCTATTTCCGAACAAGAGCAGGAATTATTGTCCCTCCTTGGCACCACCTATCAGACCTACCTGACGAATATCAGCCTGATAGGGCTGGAGGAAAAGAATGAGGCGATTGCCAAGGAAAACCTTGATATTACCGTGGAAAAATACAGGATAGGGATAATTCCCACCATCGAATTCCGAACGGCACAATTGAATTATATCACGGCCAAGGTCAGGCATAGTAATGCCAAATACCAGGCCAAGGTTTCCGAGATCATCCTCAAGCAGTTGGCAGGGAACCTGGTATTATAAAAGTATAGCAGTCCAGATTGCTTTATTCCAATGGTGCCTACTTAAGTCCATATGTAGCCAGCTTGTAGATCAATTCCAAATCATCATTTTTTATGAGGTACGTTCCACTCCAAAGCTTCGAACGGAAATAAATCCGGAACCCGGCCGGGGATTGAATCTTTTCATCCAGCAGTTCACCCGTCCGAATTCATCATATGCAAACGGGATGACCCCTTCCGGGTCAACAACGGAACCGGTTGTTCTTAAGTGTGCAGGAAGCCCCCAGTTCAGGCCCTCCCGTGTACTGATGCTGAAGTAGTGCCCCGAATCATTGGGAAGCAGGTATTTAACGCCCAATAAGCTGGGATCCCGGCCGGGGTCCCGCTTGTATTGGTCCTGTTCATCAGGTTCATAATAATTTGGCACGTCGCCCATCCACACTACCTTACCGCCGCTATCCAGATACTGCCGCATTAACCCATTTTCGGGAGCCTCTCCCATAATTTCACGGGGGATAAGAGGAAGGGCAAAAACAATGACACTTGGTTTATGGTCCTTTAACCGGTCGGCCACGAAGGCCTGGAGTTTTAATTCCGAATCGAGAATTTCAAAGCCCCTGGCACCTAAATACGGGCTTATTTTAGGGTCCACCACCAGAAATCTGGCATTTCCTTTAACTTCTGAAGGCTGGTAGACCGATAGATAAGGGGTTTCTCCTTCCTTCAGCGCATAGATATTACCGTCGTCACTGCCAAAATATATTGTACCGGAGTCGTGTAGGAGTGAGGTGTATAGTTCACTGCCTATGGGATATTCCCAAACTTTTTCCCCGGTATCTTTGTTAAATCGATATAACGTTCCATCGGCTGATCCCACATATACCCCTTTTTCCAATATCAGCGAAGCCCCGTAGAAATGGGAATTCCCCTGGAACTTCCACTTTTCCTTCCCCGTTTTCAGGTCGAGCGCGCAAAAGGTGTTGTTGGTAGACCATCCTATATATACCGTAGAATCTGAAATGGCTGATGCCATGGCCCAGGTGGGGCCATAGGTAAAATTCCATATTTTCCGGTGAGTCTTAAGATCCACTCCGTACGTATTGCCGTCGCGGCTGGCTAGTATCAGGATGTTTCCGGCGATCAGGGGTTGGGCGAAAATGGAACTGCGATCGAATGGGAAGTCCTCCGGATTATAGGTGGCACCCAGCGTTTCGAATTTCCAGGATAAATGGCCATTTTCCGGGTTAATGGCGTATACATAGCCGTCGTTGCTGGGTTGATATACCACACCCCCGGATACCAAAGCGGTTGCCCTGATCCTGCCGCGGGTTTCGAATTTCCAAAGCAAGTCTCCACTATTTCTTTGCAGGGCATATAGTACGCCATCACCTCCCCCTATGAGCACCTTGTCCTGAACTATGGTCGGGGCGGGCATAAAATAATCCCATCCGGCATGGGCATCCGGGAGGATGGGCTGCATTTGGTACTTCCATTTCAATTCGCCGGTGACGGCGTCAATATGGTAAATGGTCCGGTCCCTGCCGGCTATGAAAACCGAATTCCCAACAACTGTGGGAGAACCGGTAAGCGCCCCTTCCGTCTCATAAGACCAGATGAGGCCGCCGTCATCTTTATTCAGGCAATACAGGAAGCCATCTGAACTTCCAAAATATAACCTGTTTTCCGAAATGACCCCGCCTGCACGCACGGGGCCGCCCGTTTTAAACGTCCATTTGATTCCGGGATGATCGATGTCCTGGCAGGCAAGGCCTGGACGGGCCATGCAAATAAAGATTAAAAGGAACAGGGAATTTAGTCTTGGATTCATAGCGTATGCTTTTGAGGAGTTGGAACTTATACCGGACAAAGAAAGATGATTTGCAGGCGATATGCGTCCGGGATTACGATCCCGGACGTTTATATGGGAAAGCAGTTGCCGGAAACCAAATGCCTTTAACACAATGGCTACGCGGATTGGTTTCGGCATACCTAAAGGGCTCGGGCTGAAGCTTCCTTCCTGTAATTGGACGGAGTGGTCCGGGTGTGTTTCCGGAATGTGTAATTAAAGGTACTTTTAGAGTTAAATCCTGCTTCAAATGCAATCTCCAGGATGCTTTTTCGGTTGCTGGTATTCTCTGTCAACAGTTTTTTGGCTTCTTCGATCCGGAAGCGGTTCACATAGTCCTGGAAGGAGGTGTGGCAGTAACTGTTGATGTACTCTGACAGGTGCCTTTCTTTAAGGCCCAGGTAAGCGGCTAACTCGGCCAGGGTAAGATTACATTCAAGATACGGCTTCTCACGGTTCATATAGGGGGTAAGCCTTAGATGGAGTGTATCCGCCAGGTCGTGGGGAAGCGACTGGTTATTTGCCTGCAGGGCGGGTTCCCCGAAATGGGACCCAAGTAAGGCACCGATCAGAACGACGGAAAAGTAGAGGAAGAAAAGCACGACAGAAATAAAGAAGTAATTGGATAACCGGGGTCCGTTGGTCAGCGGGTATATCCAGCTGGCAATGTTATTGCAAAGACATGCCAGGAAGTAGCCATATATTATAAATCGGTTCCACCGGAACCTGCTCAATGCTGAACCACTTTTTAGAGGGTGGTTGCGGCCGAACACTTCGATTCGGTAAATTGCCAGTACGTTGTAGACAAATACCTGGATAGCGATGAATGCGCTGTATATTTTCCGATAGGAAAAGTCAAATACTTCGCCAGTCTGGAGCAGACGCATTTTCTCGTCTGATGAATGCAAGTGGTAGGCAAACAGGAAATAGAGGGCACATAGGAAAAAAGGAAGGAAGTGAAGATACTGCTTCCACTGCATCCTAAAGCCTTTGATGGTTTCCGCCTGGATGTACAGGTACATGGTGGGGCCCCAAACGGCAAAGAAGGGGACGGCGAGGTAGGCCAGGAATGGATACTGGCCAAAAGTTGCGTTATAGTGAGACCAGCACAGGACCGCCAGTGAATTGAGGACCTGGGCAAAAAAAAAGAACGCCATCAACTGGTTGGCAAGGCTTCGTCTTCCTTTATAAAGTAAGACAGCGATCAGTGGAAGCTGTACGGCGACAGCCAGGATGTGGAAAATATCAAACGTGCTGAAATACACGATATCTGGGAATTTGGCGGCCAGAGGCGGTTACTTACACCCCGTTAATATACTTATTTATTCCGGCTGTTTGCAATTGGCAGCTTGGTTCGGTTGTCGCCTTTACTTCACTATATGGATGTAATTTGGCGCGATAAAAAGAGGCGGATTCGGAAACATTTCTGACCAAAGTAGCCCAGCGATGCCATTATTGCTTTTAATTGCAGCCAAGCCGGTGAACTTGAAACAGGGGAGGGGATTTAGCCCCCCGAATTTCGATTCGGATCCTATTGAGTTTTTGTTTTCAAATTATTCCCCTTGTCTCGAAACAACCGAGTTTATTGCTTGCTTTTTGCAGGCCACGCGGTTAATTTAGTTGTGGGGTGGGGCTTGTCACCCCGTTTTTGCCGCCAAACCCCTGTTGCCGTGGGGGGGTGACTTTCGCACGACCGCGGAGAACGGGAGTTCGATTATGAGACGGAACCAGGAGAAAGATCACGTGAGCCTGCATTTTGTAGATGATGCCGAATTTGTTGGCGAGCACGTTAAATGAACAGGAATTGGCTAAGATGGGCGATCCGGTTTCCCTTTCCCGTCAACTATGAGTTTCATGGCAACCGATTATCTTGTAGACCTTCCCGTCAGCCTTGGTCAGATATATAAAGTGACTGGTCCGGTCCCAGGCCAAACCGGAGATCTACCCGTTCTCCCGGAACCAGGTTGACCAGATCTGTCGATCTTACCCCTGTATTCCAGGTCCAATTTGTATACCTGGGCCTGCCTGCCTTCCTGCATGTCGGCAATTTCCGAATAAAACAAGGTACCCGCGGGGGATATCCCCAAAAATATATTTTCCTTTCAGAAGCGGGATATTGTCATTTGCATATACATAACCTCCGCACACGGCATTGCCTTCGTCATGGTCGTATTGTGCTACCGGATAGGTGTAACCCGTATCCCCTGCCGGCAATGGATATACCAATTCGGGGTTTGCCTCCGTATCGTATAAGAAAGTACCTTCCCGTACGGGCCAGCCGTAGTCGGCCCCGACTTTTCCCAGGTTGATCTCTTCCACGCTGTGCTGGCCGATATTGGAGATCAGCATCTTCCCTGAACCTGACTGATCCCAGCTGAACCGGTTCGGGTTCCGGAATCCCCGGCACCAAATTTCTGCTACGGCACTATCCTGGCTGACAAAGGGGTTATCTTCAGGGATCCCGTAGTGGCCGTTGCTGCTGTTGTGCCCCCCGGGATCTATCCGAAGGATGGAGCCCCAGACATGCTTATTGCTATTGACCAGGTTGGGAAGACCGGACAAGGCTGCCCCCCCGTCCCCCACACTAATGTAAAGGAACCCGTAATCCGAACTGCCTTTTGTGGCCAGGGGGTTGAATTTTATTTCCTGCATCCCGTGCACATTTGTTTTCATGTCGATCCGGAGCAACTCCCGCCTCTGTCCATTGAATACATCCGCACCAGGATCTTCAGTTTTCCATTCGCTGAGCACCCACTGCATCGGGGTGTCGACGCTGTCAGGAAGCGCAAAATCGGCTTTGGCAGCCTTTGCCGGTTCGGTATGGGTGGTATAAAGAAGGCCATTGGTCTGAAAATCCGGGTGAAAGGCAAAACTCCCGAATCCGGTGCCAAAGCCAGGCTGATCTATAAATTCCGGAATTTTTGACTTCAGATCCAAATATGTAAAAACCGTGTCGCCCACTACCCGATATAAAAATCCCCGCAGATCTGAAATGAATGCTTGTTTTACCCCGTTCGCAGCCAGGGGTTCCATTTTATTTATCCGTGCCAATGGAGCGGTAGCCGAGCTGGCCGGAACCTGAAAGGCATCTTCAATGACCAGGGCGAGATGCGCCTTTGGGATTTTTTTCGCCAGAGGGTCGAGCAACCCCCCTAGTCGATTGTTTTTATTTCGCTTTTCACCTTTGGAAAATCCGTTAATAAAACCCAGCAAGTTTTCCATATCGTCCTCCCCGAGGGAATTAAATGCAGGCATGTACATTTTGTACTTATCGTAGTTCCGGACCGCCCGCTCATCCCCGCTCTTAATTTTACTCGTCGGATCACTAATAAAAGATATCAGCCATTCCTTGGTGACGTCGGTGGTTATCCCTGCCAGATTGGGACCGATCTCCTGCTGTCTGAAATTATGGCAACTGGCGCAGTGCGTGTTAAAAAGCGACCTGCCTTCCTGTTGGGACATTTCATCGCCGCGGTATATTCCCGAAGCTGCCTGGACCTCTGCTGTATCCGACCCCTGGCGCTCCCGGCATGAAATAAGACTAAAAAGTAAAAATACGCCCGGAATGAGTCGAAGAATGTGCGGGTGGATGAAGTTCATATCATTCAGATTGCGGCGGGCAATGTAAGAATTATTTGCGCATCGCTAAAATATGTGCCAACTGTGACAGGTGCTGATTCCACTATATTTTGTTCAAAAATCCCGGCGATTTGGGTATGGATAAAAAGTCAGGGGTTACTTCCCGATGCAGAAATTAGCGAAGATGTTCCCCAGCAGGTCATCTGTAGTGATCTCCCCGGTGATTTCCCCGAAATGGTACAGTACCTGCCGGATATCCACGGCGAGCAGGTCGCCGGAGACTTCGGCTTCCATGCCCTGCCGCACCTGTTGGGTAGCTTCCAGGGCTTTCAGGAGGGCATCGTAGTGCCTGCTGTTCGTAACAATGGTTTCGTCATTTCTAAGTGCTCCGGTATTTACCAGCCCGAGCAATTCCTGCTTCAACTCTTCAAGCCCGCCACCCTGGCGTGCTGAGACAGCAATCACCCTGGCACTATCCGTATGTTTCCTGACTAATGGTTGCAACCTTAGTGTTATTTCCTGTTCCCGCCCACCGGGGAGCAGGTCGGTTTTATTGGCCAGGAGGATTAGTTGCTTTTTGGGGAAGCGGGCGCTGAGTTGCTCTATTTCCCCCTCCGTCCGTTTCAGGACCTCCTTATCGGCCAGGACAGCCGGGGCATCGAGCATATAAAGTACAACCCGCGCTTTTTCGATCTGGTCGTAAGTGCGCCTAATACCCATGCCCTCCACAACATCGGTAGTCTCCCGAATCCCTGCCGTGTCAATAAACCGGAACCCGATACCGCCGATAACCATTTCATCTTCAATGCTGTCGCGTGTAGTGCCCGCGATCTCGGATACCAGGGCCTTCTCTTCTTTCAACAGGGCATTGAGTAACGTTGATTTGCCCACGTTCGGGGCCCCGGCGATCGCAATGGGAATCCCTCGCTTCAGTACATTTCCCAGGGCGAACGAATCGATTAGGGCTTTTAGGGTGCTTTCGATCCGTTCGATCAGGGCCTGGAATTGGGAACGGTCGGCAAATTCCACATCCTCTTCGGCGAAGTCCAGCTCTAGCTCCATCAGGGAGGCAAAATTCAGCAGTTCCGTGCGAAGTACGCTTAATTCATTGCTAAAACCACCGCGCATTTGCCGGATGGCCAGCTGGTGGGACGCTTCGTTTTCCGAAGCTATAAGGTCTGCCACGGCCTCCGCCTGACTTAAATCCATCTTGCCATTCAAAAATGCCCGTAAGGTGAATTCCCCAGGCTGCGCCATCCGGGCCCCGTTACGAAGGAATAGCTGGATAAGCTGCTGTTGTATGTAGGACGAACCATGACAGGAGATTTCAACAACCTCTTCGCCAGTATAGGAGTGGGGAGCCCGGAAGATAGATGCCAGTACCTGGTCCAGCACCTTTCCATCGGCCACAACATGCCCCAGATGAATAGTGTGGCTCTTTTGCCCGGCGAGATCCTTGCCAGATACCGATTTGAATACCCCGGAGACTAGTTGCAACGCCCCTTCCCCGGAAATCCGGATCACCGCAATAGCTCCCGCCCCGGAAGGGGTAGCCAGGGCTACTATGATATCTTTAGGGATCATGGGCTGAAGTTTAGGCAAAAATAGCTAAAACCCTCCATTGAATGGTAACCGGCTCAATTTCCGGGGAACATACTGCGGGAAATTTTTCTTTTACCCTGTAACATTTATGGCCATATCACTACACATAAGACGATAACGTTAATTTCAACCATCATGGAAGTCGTCAACAATACTGCAATGAGAACAGACCGGCCTCTGCTGGCCGTCACCCAAATATCACAACTCCTCAATTATGTGACGGGTTTTGGAGGGTTGATCGTCCCGCTCATCCTCTGGCTTTCGACCCGCTATTCGGTGGAGGGAATGGATGTGCATGGTAAATCGGCCGTCAACCTGCAATTGAGTCTGTTGCTGTATATTTTTATCAGTATCCCCTGCATCCTCTTGCTGGGACTTGGTATTTTAGGGCTGATAGGAGCGGGCATCCTCGGGATGGTATTGCCCATAGTGAACGCAGTCCGTGCCAGTAACGGGGAAGCCCCCAGTTACTTTATGACCATCCGGTTTATTTCCTGATCCTAGAAGTCGGGGAAAGAGCGAATACGGAGGATCCTTAGTTAGAAAGCATTACTGGCATAACCAGCATGGTCACGTTCTCCCCCTCATCCAGGTTGTCTACCGGGGTCAGGATACCGGCCCGGTTTGGCAGGCTCATTTCCAGGGAAACTTCTTCGGCATCCAGGTTGTTCAGCATTTCTATCAGGAATCGCGAATTGAACCCGATTTGCATATCATCTCCCTGATAGGCGCAGGTAAGCCTTTCTTCGGCCTTGTTGCTATAATCTATGTCCTCGGCTGAAATATTCAGCTCGGCGCCGGCGATTTTAAGGCGGATCTGGTGGGTAGTCTTATTTGAGAAAATAGAAACACGGCGGACGGAACTAAGGAACTGGTTTCGTGAGATGGTGAGTTTGTTTGGGTTTTCCTTGGGAATAACCGCCTCGTAATTCGGATACTTCCCGTCGATCAATCTGCAAATTAGCGTGGTGTTGTCAAAGCGGAACCGGGCATTGCTGTCGTTATATTCCACCGTTACCTCTTCTTCACTTCCCGCCAGGATGCCTTTCAGGAGATTGAGAGGTTTTTTGGGCATGATAAATTCGGCTACCTGGGAGGCAGACACGTCATTTCGCTGGTACTTGACCAGTTTATGGGCATCGGTTGCCACAAAGGTGAGGCTTTCGGTTGAGAACTGGAAAAACACGCCGCTCATAACCGGCCGGAGGTCGTCATTCCCGGCTGCGAAGATCGTTTTATGGATAGCCGTTGCTAAAATATCCCCCAGGATTTTGGTGGAGCTTGGGTTTGCCAGTTCCACAGCCTTGGGAAATTCGGCGCCATCCGCATAAGCCAGCGCATACTTCCCATGGTTGGAACTGATTTCCACGGTATGATTGTCTTCAACCACAAAAGTCAGGGGCTGCTCGGGAAATGTTTTTAAGGTTTCCAGCAACAGGCGAGCCGGGACGGCTATCACCCCTTCGGCTTCGGAATCAACTTCCAGTACGGCACTCATGGTGGTCTCCAGGTCCGAGGCGGAGACAGTTAGCTTTTTCTTCTTCAGGTCGAAAAGAAAGTGGTCCAGGATGGGAAGGGTGTTACTATTGTTAATAACTCCTCCCAGGACCTGCAGCTGTTTTAATAAATACGTGCTGGAAACAAGAAATTTCATGCGTGTTTTTTTATTCACTAACTCCGATGTACAGGGCGTTTTGCGATAGACTGCCCAAGAATGTAATAAAACAAATATATCTTAAATGTCCTACTCCATAAAACAAACTTATTAACACTTACCTCCCGTATTTACGCTGGCGCCAGGCATTTAAAACCCAACCGAACAGGAAAAGTACTGCAAGGGGCAGGGCAATATTTAACAGCTGCCATTTTAGCCGCTGGCTGGCTATTTTTTCAGGGTCCAGGACGGGGATATCCACCTTCCGGGTGCGGATCGACAAGAGGCCTGTATCATCCAGGAGGTAGTTGATGGCATTTACCAGGAATTCCTTGTTCCCATAAAAACTATTGGTCCATTTGTCGTACCCCAGTTCCAGGGGCCGCCCGTTGCGCAATTGATTCCTGATCAAATCCCCATCAGCGACGACCAGCATTTTATTCGGGGGGCCGCTTTCACGAAATTCGCCAAGGTCTGCGGGCTTTATTCGGTTCTTATAGGCCGAGGTAAAGGCCCCTTCCACCAGGACGGCCATCGGGTGGTTCCCGTTTGTATAGCTATCCTTGTCCGGGGGGTTCTGCAACTCGTCAAAACTGATGATTGCCGGAACCCCAATTGTTTTAGACAAGGGGGAACTCCGGTAAAGGATCGTCTTCCGGTAGGAATTCTCAAGCGTATCGATGGTATTCGCAAACTGGAACCGAAGGGCCTCGGTATTGCTGTTGATGGGGTGGTTGTCCCGGGAAAATACCATGGGGTTGTAGTACCAGGGCACCGGGTTGTATTGGGAGGCATTTCCTTCCCCCGTGGCAAGTACGATCTGGGTGAAATAGAGATCCTTTACCAATACTGGATTGATACGCAGGCCGTAGCGGAAAAGGAGATCATCCAGGTTCAGGTCCCTGGCGGTTGCTAGGGCGGTCCCTTTTTCATTAAAAAGGCTGTCCAGTTCGATAGCAACCTTATCTATCAGCCAGATTGATTTTCCTCCCTGCACCATATACTGGTCGAGTACATATTTTTCGGCATCCGAAAAGGCCTCCGTAGGTTTTGCGATCAGGGCCAGGTCAAATTCTCCGAGTTGCTTCAGCACCCGTCCGGGATCTGTCGCCACGGAGTCCAGTGTAATGGCCCCGATATTGTAATAGTCCCGGATAGTACTGAGGTAATCGGCTATTTCAATATCCGGGAGCTCTCCGTTCCCTTTGATCACGGCCACCCGCTTCTTTTCCTTTAACCCCAGTTTGGTAAATGCGTCGGCAAAAGCATATTCCAGGTTTTGGACGGAATTGTTGACGCGTTCTTCTGTCGTGGCGCCCAGCTTATTTTTTAACAACGCCACCTTCACCGTCTTGTTTTCGTGGTTTACCAGGGCCCATGGATAGAGCATTTCCTGGGAAACACTCCCTTTATCCTGTACGGTCACCTGTACAGGGACCAGACCCATGCCACGGAGGTTGGCCTGTACCTTTTCCGGTTCGTCCTCTCCTTCGAGCGGGTCCACAAAATTGATGCGTATGTTCCGATTGGCTACCCTGTAGGCTTCCAGGAGCTGGCGTGTTTCCGATTTCAGTTTTTCGAATTCAGCCGGCAAACTGCCTCCCAGGAGCACATCCACAACTACTTCCCCTTCCAGATCGGCCGCGGATGCCAGGGCAGGCTCAGACAGGGTATACCTGCCGTCTTCGGTCAAGTCAAAGCGGGTGTAAAACCGGGACGCCACCCCATTCAGCAAGAACAGCCCCAGCAGGGACAAAATCACATTCCTGAGTTCTTTTCCCTTCATCAGCGCTTCAGGGTTTTTAATTGGATGGACGACAGGAAAAGGAAGAAACCACTACAGCTGATAAAGTATATCAGATCTCTCGTATCGAGAACCCCGGCTGCCATATTTTCCACCCGTGCCTTCATCCCCAGGCCCCGAACAAACAGGACGGTATCCCCCGCAGTAAATAGGGTGGCCAGGGCATCAAAGCCATAGTAAAAAACAAAACAAAGGACCAGGCCGGTTATAAATGCGACGATCTGGTTATCGGTAAGGGTGGACGCAAAAATGCCAATGGCAGTATAATGAGCCGCCAAAAACAGCAAACCCAAATAGGAGCCGGCAGCCATTCCCAGATCCAGGCTTCCCTGGGTGGTACCCAGAGCACTGACACACCAGACATACATCAGGGTTGGCAGGAGAGCCATGGCTATCAGTCCGACCGCCGCCAGGAATTTTCCACAGATAACCCGGATGAGGGGGATAGGCTTAATCAATAGTAATTCCAGGGTACCCAGCCGCCTTTCCTCCGCAAAACTCCTCATGGTAACCGCAGGGACCAGAAAAAGGAAGATCCAGGGGGCCAGGAGGAAGAAGTTGCTCAGATCGGCAAAACCATAATCGAAAACATTGAATCCCGAATGGAATACCCACAGAAACAAACCGTTGAATAAAAGAAACAACCCCACCACCAGGTAGGCGATCGGGGTGGTGAAAAAAGAGGTGATCTCCCGTTTAAATATTGCGAACATCGCGATTGGTTTTGCATGCAGCAGACCGTCCGTATCCGGAGCAGGGGCCGGGCCAGCCGGCCAGGATCCCCAGGTCGTTCGCCATGGTATCAAAAAAACAGTCCAAAACTAGTAATATTTTCCATCTACAACTTTCTTTTCTTAGGTTTGGACCCGCATTATCCGAAATTAATGATGATCGTATCCCTGTAATCCAGGCCCAATAGGGTTGCCGCCCCGCCTACCGTCTGGAGGTCGCTCTTATAAATGGCGAGCTCGATGTAATCGCCCGAATTGAAAAGTGCCAATAAGTCGCCAGGCCCCCTGCGCTGCTGTTTTTCCAGGTCAAAATTTACAATGTCGCTGTATTTGTTATGGATTTGCGTAATCTTCTTATTCCTTGCGTTCAATTCAAAATTCCTTCCTTTCCTGTAGGCCTCGAACAGCCCTTTATCGATGTTGGTGATCACATTCCCGTAATTGTCAATATAGATTACGCTCCCCACGATGGTCTGTCCGTCATTGGTTATCCGGGGTGCAAATTCCTTCAGTTCCTTCAAGGTGGCAAAAGGCTTCCCAACTACATCCAGAGTCCCGCCCCTGGCCAGGTGGCAAGCCACCTGCACAAAAACATCCAGCACCGGAAATGAACCATGGACAGGATTGGGGATGTTGATCTCCACCACTTTTTCTGGTTTGATGGAAGCCGTGATCAGGCTGATCACCCCATTGTTTGCACTTACGAAATAATGCCCGTCCACCAGAACGGCGATATGCTGGTTCTCGGGAGTTGGCTCAGAATCGACCCCTACAATATGGATGGTGCCTTCCGGGAAAGCCTGATAGGAGTTCTTCAGAATGTACGCGCATTCCTGAATGTTAAAAGGGCTGATGGAGTGAGAAATATCAACGAGGCGAGCATCTTCCAATTCCCGGTAAATGGTTCCTTTTATAGCTCCTACAAAATGGTCTTTATGCCCAAAATCTGTAGTTAACGTGATTATTGCCATGCAGCAATGTTGATATTTTTTTTAGAGTGTCAAACCGTTTTTTACGTAAGTTTGTTCAACAAAATTACACAAAAAAACAGCCTGCAGAAATAATTCGCACCCGGTGTCTTCATAAAACCCCAGATCATTTGAACGAACTCAATCTCGAACTTACAGACATAAGCCCCAGGGAATTTTTTGGTCGCCAGAACGAAAACATCAACCTTCTCAAAAAATACTTCCCCAAGTTAAAGATTGTAGCACGTGGCAGTAAAATCAAGGTATATGGCGATGATGCCATGTTGGAGGAATTCGACCGCAGGTTCCAGATGCTGACCTCCCATTTTTCCCGTTATAACAAATTAGATGAAAACGTTATTGAACGCGTACTGACCAGCAATGGAAGCGACGAACTCGAATCGTCCGAAAGGAGTGGGGATGTTTTGGTGCATGGCGTCAATGGCCGACTGATCAAGGCAGAAACGGTTAACCAAAGGAAGTTGGTGGACGCTTCGGACAAACATGATATGGTATTCGCCATCGGTCCGGCAGGTACCGGGAAGACCTATACCGGAGTGGCCCTGGCCGTACGGGCCCTTAAAAACAAGCAGGTAAAGCGGATCATCCTGACACGGCCTGCCGTCGAAGCCGGTGAAAACCTCGGCTTCCTCCCCGGCGACCTGAAAGAAAAGCTGGACCCCTATATGCAGCCCCTGTACGATGCCCTGCGGGACATGATCCCTGCCGAAAAACTGGCGCAGTTCCTGGAAAACGGTACCATCCAGATCGCCCCAATGGCCTTTATGAGAGGGCGCACCCTGGACCATGCCTTCGTGATCCTGGACGAGGCCCAGAATACCACCCATGCCCAGATGAAAATGTTCCTCACCCGGATGGGGAAAAATGCGAAATTCGTTATCACGGGCGATCCCGGGCAAATCGACCTTCCCCGGCGGGTGCTTTCCGGGCTCAAAGAGGCCGTGCTTATTCTTAAGAATATTTCGGGCATCCAGATGATCTACCTGGACGACAAGGACGTAATCCGCCATAAACTGGTTAAAAAGATCATCGACGCCTACAAGGAAATTGAGCATCAGAATTAGAATCCGCATGCAAAAGACAATCACGTCCACAAACTACCAATTTCCCGGGACAGCTCTCCGTATACAAAGGCAAGGTGCGCGAGGTATACCGGCTACAGAACGGGTTGCTGGTGATGATCGCCACAGACCGGCTTTCGGCCTTCGATGTCGTGATGCCCCGAGGGATCCCTTACAAAGGGCAGATCCTGAATCAGATCGCGACTAAAATGATGAAAGCGACCGAAGATATCGTACCAAACTGGTTATTGGCTTCCCCCGATCCCAATGTGGCCATTGGCTACGCCTGTACCCCGTTCAAGGTGGAAATGGTGATCCGGGGATATCTTTCCGGGCATGCCGCGAGGGAGTATAAAGCCGGGAAACGCGAACTCTGTGGGGTGCCCATGCCAGAGGGGATGAAGGAGAACGACCCATTCCCGGAACCTATTATCACCCCGGCCACCAAAGCCGAAAAAGGGGACCACGATGAGGACATCTCCCGGGAGGCCCTGCTGGAGCGGGGGATCGTTTCAGAAAATGACTATGCACGCCTGGAAGCCTATACCCGTGCACTCTTTCAGCGTGGGAGCGAACTGGCCGCCGCCCGGGGACTGATCCTGGTGGATACGAAATACGAATTTGGGAAAACAGGGGAGGGGGATATCGTATTGATCGATGAGATCCATACCCCGGATTCTTCCCGGTATTTTTACGCAGAAGGGTATGCCGGCCGGCAGGAAAGAGGGGAACCGCAGAAACAACTTTCAAAAGAGTTTGTCAGGCAATGGCTCATTTCCAAGGGGTTCCAGGGACTTGCCGGGCAAAAGGTTCCGGAAATGACCGATGCCTATGTTGAGGAGGTGTCCGAAAGGTATATCGAGTTGTATGAGAATATCACCGGGGAAACTTTTGAAAAAGCCCCATCGGACAATCTTGAAGGGCGGATTGAAAAAAACGTCCTGAATTACCTGCAAAAATTGGCATCCTAGTACTACCTCCTGGCTTGCCGGAAAGTGGTAATCCCTTTTTTCCGCAGGGCTTCCAGTATCTTCAGGAAGGCAATTGCCGTGATCAGTGCATCACCCAGGGCTGTATGCCGGTCTTTTTTGGAAATATCAAATTTGTCGGCCAGTTCATCCAGGGTATAGCGCTCCTTCTTACTGACTACGGGTGAATCGATGACCGTCTTTCGGTACAGGGCCGAGGTATCGAGATGGGGGTTCTGCAGTTTGGGGAATCCGTGCCGATGGAGGGCATTGTTGATCATAGTCAGATCAAACCGCGCATGGTGAGCGACGATCACGTCATCCCCCAGATATTGTATAAACTTTTCAAGCCCCTCCTTTTCAGGCAGGCAGGTACGAACCTCCCGGCTGAGAATGCCGTGTATTTCCGTAGTTGCCTCATTATAGAATTCCTGCTGGAAGTATATTTCAAGACAATCCCCAACATCAATGGTTTCATACTGCAGCCTGAGAGCCCCCAGACTTAGGATGCGGTCTCTTTCATAGTCAAAACCGGTTGTTTCCGTATCGAGAACCACATAACGAAGCGTCTCCAGGTCCCAAGCCGGCTCCCGTCCCGGTAGTCGGTTGAGCTGCTTGCAAAGCTGTTGCGATATATTTCTGAGGGAAGTAGTGAGGTTCATGACATTATGTTAGATACCTTAAACCGGAGGGCTAGCAATTCCTGGATTTCCTTAATGGTCTTGAAAGTCCGTTTCAATTTTATTTTTTCCTCCTTGCTTAAAGTATCCAACGCAATATACCTGCCGGAATCATGATGCAGCAATCCCTGTTTTGTGCGGAATTTCAACAGGGCTTTGGTGGCGTAGGAACAGGCCAGATACAGTTCGCGATTGTTCTCTTCCAATTCGGCCAGCTTCTCAAAACGGCCGCTTGTGCTGTTGATGGCTTTTATGGCGTGTGAAAGGATCAGTACCCGGCCTGCATCGGTAAGGGGCATTAGTGCCCTCCTCTTGATGTCAAAGAAATCCTTGTAGGCACCATCCTGTTCCACCAGGAATTCCCTGAAAAACCCCGAAGGCGAAGGATTGTGCAGGGCCCCGCTGGCCAGGTGGGTGAAAAAGATAGGATACCTGGCAGTGGTCTCGAAAATATAAGCGGAGAGTTCGTCCACCAGACTTTTTTCCCCGTAACTCAGATTATAATCAAAAAAAATGGAAGATAACAATACCTCTTCCTTTCCCGGATTGGTGATCCATTTTTCCACAGTATCCTTCCAGGCATCCAGGCTCATACACCAGCTTCGGTTGGAAGCCATCATTTCTGCCGGGCAGTATTCGTAGCCTATAGTCTGAAGCCCTTTGGTGACGTGCCGGGCTAGGGTGAGGAAATAGGTGGTGGTATCCTCTATAAGTTCCTCATTTACATTATTGAAAATCAAGGCATTATCCTGATCTGTGTGTAGTAATTGTTCTCCCCTTCCCTGACTGCCCATTGTGAGCCAGGCAAAAGGGACCGGGGGTTTTCCGGGCATGTCCTTAAGCGCAATCTGTATGACCTGTTTAATACAGGCGTCATTCAGTTCGGAAATGATTTTTAAGGTTATAGACATAGGGATATTATTCTCCAGATATCCCTTGAGCAGACGGGTTATGCTGGTTCTGATCGGCTTGAGGCGGGCAATTTTTTTAGTGCGCTTGATCGCCTTTATAAGAACTGCCGGGTTGTTTCCCATGGAGACCATCACATCGTGCTTGGAAAGCATGCCTACCACCTTCGAGTCTGGCGTCCCGTCTTCGGTGAGGCATAAGTGGCTGATATTGCTCTTCATCATAGCCATTTGTGCCTGGGTTACCGTAAGGTTTTTGGGATAGGTTATCACGGGGCTGGTCATAATTTTATGTGCAGGGGCGGTTACCGGAAAGGAGCCGGTCGCAATTTTGTTCCTCAGGTCCTTGTCGGTGATAATCCCTACCGGCAGACCTCCATCCACCACGATAACGGAACCCACTTTTTTTTGTGTCATGCGCCTGGCAACCTCCTGGACCATACTGTCGGGGGTACATGATACGATCTTCCCCTTTGCCCCGATCAGCTGGAAATCCAGCAGTTCTGAGGTCTTTTCCAACGGATCCCCGTAGGCGATTTTTCCCATTCCCTGTTCCGGCGGTTTGCGGGAATATGGGTTCCTGGTGTTGGAGGCAAAACTTTCGATCAGGAAGTTGCCGAGTTCTTCATACCGCTGGGTATACGGGCGGAATGTATCAATCGGGATGGCATAGAGAATGCTTTCCTCAAAGGCCTTCGCCTCCAGGATATAGTCTTCATTGGCCATCAGCGGGCGAAGCCCGAAAATATCCCCTTCGTCGCAAAGGTCCACAATGGCCCCCGTGCTGCTTTCCCTTAGTTCCACGGCTCCCTTATGCACCACATAGAAATGCCGGTGCGCCTTTTCATGTTCGCTGAAAACAACTTTCCCTTTGTGATAATAAACAATGGATACCTCTTCGGACAGGGCCAACAGGTCCCTGGGATGCATTTCATTGAAAGGGGGATAGTGCTGCAGGAAATCCGCTACCCGTTCGGAAATGAGGTTGCTCATACGTGTTAATTCTACCTAAATTTAATTTTTTTAAGGGGGAAGAAACCAATTTTCCCACCTAAATTGTATTTTACCTTGCCGGGATCAGCAGCCCTACAGCCTTTGGGGTGCTGATGAGGAATAAAAGGGAATGTCGATGAGTTTAACGGCCAGTGGAAGATTGGGCAGGAAATTGATCCTTGCCCTATTGTTTGGCTTCGGTGTTTTAGTACAGGCGCAGGAAACCTCGGACCGGTTCCGGGTGCTGGCCTTTTACACGGCCAGGAACGACCTGGCCCATATCAGTTTTGTAAAGGAAGCCAACCAGTGGTTTGCCGAATTGGCCAGGAACCGGCATTTCCACTACGAGGCCACCGATGATTGGAGCCGTTTGAATAGGGATGAGTTGGCGGATTACCAGGTAATTCTTTTCCTCGATACAAGGCCTGATGATCCGAAACAACGGGAAGCTTTCGAACAATATATGCGGGAGGGGGGAGGCTGGATGGGCTTTCATTTCTCCGCTTTTGCCCTAACCCCCTCTGATTTTCCGCAGAACTGGGATTGGTACCACCGGGAATTCCTTGGAGCCGGATCCTATAAAAGCAATACCTGGCGACCTACTTCGGCTATCCTCCGGGTGGATGATCCCGGACACCCCGTTACCCGGGGCCTGCCAGTTCTTTTTACTTCAGCCCCGAATGAATGGTACCGCTGGGAGGAAGACCTTCGCAAGAATCCGGACATCCGCATCCTTCTTTCCATCGATCCATCAAGTTTTCCGCTGGGGACAGGCCCCAAGCCCGATGAAATATGGCACGAGGGTTACTATCCAGTGGTTTGGACGAACCGTAATTACCGGATGGTCTACTTCAATATGGGGCATAACGACATGGATTACGAGGGGGGTACCAATGCCACCCTCTCGTCCACGTTCAGCAGCCAGGCGCAAAACCAGCTTATCATCAACGTCTTGCTTTGGCTCGGGTTGGGGGAAGGTGGCAACTGACAGGAAGGCTTATCAGGTTTCCCATCAATCGGGCAGGGCCTCACAATGAAACCCCCGTTCTTTCACCAGGTTGATCACATCGTGTTCCTCCAGACTGCCCACTGTCTCCACCCTCAGTACCTTGTCCCGGTCTTCGAGGTCGATACTCCAATTGGAAATGGACGAATAGCGCTTAAACAAAGGGATCAACGCATTTGCCTTCTGCTCTGTTTTTATGTTAGTTCTGAAAATGAAAAGTTTCATGTTTTCTGATGATATACGATTGAACAATTCGGAAACTTTTTCTGCGAGTGGCTTGTACTACTCCTGTGGCTCCTCATCCTGCTGTTCTGCCTGACGGGCTATATAGGCCTCAAAGGCATGGCTGCCTTCTTCTTCCCAGAAGCGGTCATAATATTTCCACTTGGAAAAATCTCCCCTGGAACGGCCTTCGCAGCCAGACCTGCCACGCTTGGACGCCCGGTGCTTTTTGCCGCCACCCCCACAGCCCCCGAGGAGGATCTTGGAGAGGATAAAAATCCCGACCGCCTGCCAGTAGGTGATGGTACCCAGGCCGAATAGGGTTGGCATAAGCCAGTTCCACAACCACATGATAATGAGGCCAAACAATATGGCCAGTCCCACAACTACGATTATCCCCAGGATTACCCATCCCACGATTTCTCCAGCCGATTTGCGGCGCATCCGGTGTTTAAAAAAATGTGTCATACGATTTAATTTTAAGTTTTTCTATCAATTAAGGATTCCAGTTTTTTATATAGGAGGGAGATGGCCCTGTGCCGTCTGGACATTAGGGTGCCCTCCGGGATCCCGGTCTCCATAGCGAGTTCCCGGTAAGAATATCCTTCAAAATCGAAAGCGAGGATAACATCCCTGTATTCTGGTTTCAGGCTGAAAATATGTTCCAGCAAGGCTTCCTGTACCCGATCGGAATACCCGGGCTCGGCTTCATCAAACAATTCCCGGAACCGGTCCCATTGCAGGTCAAAGGACTCTTCCCGATATCGCGACCGCTTGTGCTGCCGCATGATATCTATGATCTTATTCCGCACGGAATGGTAAACAAAAGCCGCAACATTATCGATAGGAGAGTATCGGTCAGCCCCCGAAAAGAGCTTCAGTGCCACATCCTGGAGGATATCTTCGGCATCACTGTTCACCCCCGCCCGAATGCGGGTGTTCACATAGGCCTTCAAGGATTGATACTCCTCGCCGAAAAAATTCGTAAGCTTTTTATAGTTATCCCGTTCTGGAGACATCAAAAATTGGCTTTTTTAAACCGGTCTTCAACGTGTAAAGACGCAAGATCCGATTTCCATTGCATTTTTTCTGAACATTTTTGGCTCCGGGCCGGGAACGGTTCTTTAGAAGTAGCACATGTGCGCCTGAATCTTGGCGTGTATAAATTCTCCAGGGGAATTGGATAATTGGTTTTCGGAAAGGTTATGAATGCCTGAGGGTTTTCAGTACGCTTTTTGCCGCGTGGTAACCGCACATACCATGGACCCCTCCGCCGGGGGGCGTAGAAGCCGAACAGATATAGATATCCGGGTTCGGGGTACTGTATGGGTTTACCCGTACCACGGGCCGGGTAAAAAGTTGGGTGATGTCTGCAGCCCCTCCGGTGATCGCACCTCCTGACATAGTTTGGGTTGTACGCCATGAAATCTGCAGGGGACATCGTTTTTTTGGCCAGGATCGTATCCCTGAACCCCGGGGCAAAGCGCTCGATTTGCTTTTCAATGGCCTCGGTCATGTCCTTTCCAGACCCATTCGGGACATGGCAATAGGCCCAGCCGGTATGCTTCCCGGTGGGAGCCCTTGTTTCATCGAACTGGCTTTGTTGGGAAACTAGTACATAAGGGCGCTCACAAATCTTGCCCTCCCAGGCACTTTTCTCGCTTTCGGCGATCTCCTCAAGCGTACCCCCCACATGAACGGTTGATGCCAGCAGGCAATCCGGGTCTTTCCAGGGGATGGGTTCACTCAGGGCGAAATCTATTTTAAATGCCCCGGGGCCGAAGTTGTAGGCATTTAAACGCCGTTTATAGGATGGGGGAAGCTGGTCCGCGGCGATCACTGCCATTTGGATCGGATCTGTATCAAACAGGTATTTCCGCGCTTTGGGCAACTGCGCGAATTGTTCGATACGGGTGGAAAGCTGCAGTTCGCCTCCCAGGCTTTTGAAATAGGCAGCCATGGCGTCGGCGATGTTTTGGGAGCCTCCTTTGGGGAACGCCCAGTTCTCCATGTGGGCGGTAAGGAGGAAGATCAAGCCTACGGCTGTGGTGAAGAATTTGTCAAATGGTAACACGCTATGGGCGGCACATCCGGCAAACAACGCCCTGGCCCGCTCTTCCTTAAAGGCATGGCGGGCGAAAAAGGAGGCGGGCTGAAAAGCCCGGAGCCCGAATCTTAGAAATAAGCCGGGATTTTTGGGGATACCCAGGGGTTTAAGTGCGTCACTGATCAGGCCTTCCGGGTTCTTCAAAAAAGGGTTTATCAGTGCTGAATATGCCCTGGAATCGATTCCCAGGTTCTCCGCGGTTTCCTCTACCGATTTTCTCAGGATAACCGCATTGCCTTCATCCATGGGATGGGCGACGGAGGCCGGGGGGATGATCCATTCCAGGCCGTATTCCTTCAATGGCAGGGTTTTTAAAAAAGGGGAGGAATATCCCATGGGGTGGATGGCCGAACAGATGTCGTGCCTGAAGCCCGGCAAGGTGCATTCGGCGGTCCTCATCCCGCCACCCACAGTATCCCTGGCTTCCAGGATGCAAACCCCGTATCCCTGCTGTGCGAAGGCAATGCCGGCACTTAGCCCATTAGGTCCCGAACCGACAATGACAACATCGTATTGTTTCTCCATTTGCTTGCTGATCCGCTAAAATAAGATAAATTATGGCCACGGCCCCTCCGATCCCTTCAAGCATCCGAAAATAGCATTGTCATCAAACGGAAGGTGAGTGAGAACTCGTATGAAGTTGCTGGCTATCAGGTAATTCCGGTTCGGGTTATGTGTTCAGCGCAGCCGCTTCGGTATCATCTATTCGGCCTACGTCAACTACCAGCTTTTCTGGGTCGCTTTTGATCAGGTACACGAATTTGGCACCCCATTTCAGGTCATAGGCATTATAGGAAGCCCGGGAGTACACGGTTTGGGAAAAAGACTCATCAAAGGCGCGGAGGGTGATTATAAACTCGGCCTCCCTCTCCAAAACATCTGTTTCGGATAACCCGTACAGCGGACTATTTTGGGTAATGGGATGTACGATCGTCCACATGGTCGGGAAAAAAACTACTTTCGGCCTTTCGAGATCCAGGAGGTAAAAATCCCGTTTGTCTGAATGTTTGTTACTCAGGGAAAGGGAAACGGTTACCTCCACTTCAAGCAATTGATTGCTCTGGGGGTTAACCACCCGGAACATAAAGCCGTTGATATCCTGGTAAGGGGCTATCAGCGCAATGCTGCTATAGCGGATCTTGCCGGAAGGCTTTGAAAAACGTCCATACAGCATGCCGGTTGCCAGGGCAAATGAAAGCAGGCCCAGCAAGGATTCCAGGGCGGCAATGCTGTTGGCCGGGATCCCCACCGGTGCCACCCTTCCATATCCCAGGGTGGTGATGGTTTGTGCACTGAAAAAGAAGGCCTCCATAAATTTTTCGAAGGTCGTCAGCCCCTCTGTTGCCGTGAGGTTTTCAACGCCCACAGCCATATAGATAGAGGCAAATAACAGGTTCACGACAAAATAGCAGAGAATTACAAGTGCCAAAGAAATGCCGCCAGGGCATGGTGACCAGGGAATGAAAGTAATTGGTCCGTTCAAAAAACGGGACATTGATCTTCTTTACATTGAAAGTGCCGTCTTTATTCAGGGCCCGGAATCTCACCCTGGCTTTCGTATCCAGGCCCAGGTCGTTGTATTTCCGCTTTTTAAATGCCACCATAAGCGTGATCGAATTTCCGTTATTGGCCCTGTATCCCAATGGATTTGCATCGCATCGGAGCGGATAAATTTAGGAAATATTGACTGATCAACACCCCCTACGCAAGGAAATGAAGGGCAGGCACCACTCCTTCCTAAAGATCAGTCTGGGGCGGGCATTTCCTCCGCTTTGTCTTGAGGGGCCGTGTCCGGGAACTTTTGAGTGGTTTTAGCGAAGGAGGGGAGAGGTCTGGGGTTCGCCAATTATCATCAGGGGCACCACCCGGTAGTAAAATAGGTTACTTATTTTCAATTTCCTTTTGGACCTGGACTACCTTACCCATGTTGTCCAGGGTAACTTCTATTGGCCATTCTGCGGCTTTAAGACGGACAACGAATACCCGGCCTTCCTGATTATGGGAAATTCTGGCTTGCTGAACGGGGCAGTCAGAAAATCGAGCCTCCACACCCTGCAGGACGGCTTTGGGCAAGGCCTGATTATTTATTTCGTATTTGGTTTTCTGCCACTGGCCTTCCTTTAAAAAATAAGCTGAATATGCCCTGTCCTGTAATCGGAAACGGGCCACCCACTGATCTTCTGTTTCTTCCCAAAGCAAATCCCTGACAGAAGGGAATTTATTTACAAAAGAATTGATGAACTTTATCTGTGGTTTATGAGACTGCATACCGTAAAAGTAGATGAGCGTTGCGGTTAGCAAGGTCAATGCAAGGACTATCGAATTTATTACCTTAGGATTCATTTTCCGTTCGTTCCCCTTAGATGTGTGATTAACAACTAATTAACAAGCTAAAATTAAATTCTAAAGAAATTCTAAAGGAGTTTCAGACCAGACGGATCATATCGCCTCCGGGCCTGTTCAAATTACGGTCGGGCAAATAGGGTAGTAAGAAGGGAAGCTACCCTTAAAAATAAAGTGCCTTCCTGTGCGTTAGGTAGGCACGGGTTTCTAGGAACCGGAATTTGACATCAGGGGCCAGAAGCGATATCTTTGTACCCACTATAACATGGCATCGTGGCTGAACGGCTAGGCGAGGCTCCGCAAGAGCCTATATAATGGTTCGAATCCATTCGATGCCTCTATACAGGATTACAAAAAATTACAGCGGAAGCCACAGGTTAATTTAGCCAGTGGCCTCTAACTTAACCCTGAGTTTCACTTCAACGCCATGGTTCAAGGTATTACGAACCGGGGAATATTGAAATCCTGATTCTGCCAATTTTCCGAGGGCGTCTTCAGAAGCTGCTCCGGAAATTGCCACTTTAACCTGAATATTTTTAAAACCAATTGGAACGGTATCCTGCAAGGCAAACATACCCTGGAGGTTCAGGTTGCCTTCTACGTTTACGACCAGTTGGGTAAGCCTGATGTGTTCCAGGGATGCAAAGGCATTGGTAGTAGCTGCTATGCAGCCGGCCAGGGCACCCAGGAGCTGTTCTGCCGGTGCTGGCGCGGCATCTGAGGCGCCGAACTCCAAAGGCTCGTCACTCAGTACCACAAAGCGACGTCCATCCTAATGAACCGCATTTCCGTCGATATGGTAACCTGAAAACCTGTGACAGGTCCAGGCACCAATTTGTCAACCGGTTTGGTATCTGAATTTCACATGGCCTGCCTCAGGGAGGGATTTTTATTTTTCAATCAAACTTCCCAGTTGACGTCGTGAAACCGTTGACAATAGTTTGTTCATCTATCTTTTGTTGCATATAGAATTAAGTTTTCTATCGGTTCGAAATCCCGGAGTAAATAGGGGTGGTCCCGATTGCCCCGACGGTTGATTCATTGATCTCATTTTCAGGATGCGCTGATTCTCAATCCGTGGCAGGCTTCTCAGGCCTTTTGCATCTCCCGCACATCTTTCAGGCCCAGGGCTTTTCCACCCACACCCCAGTGGCCGCTTTTTACTTCCTGTACCACAACCCAGGTAGCATCGCGCAGCGATTCCCCGGTGAAGGATACCACGGTGTCGGTGACTTTTGAGATGAGCTTTTCAGATTCCTTTTCAGATAGTTCATTTTCAAATACTTTAATTTCTACAAATGGCATACTTTCCTTTTTTGATTATACTTAGGTTTCATGGTCTGCCTGTCAAAGGTAAGTTTGCTGTACGATGGCCGGTAGCAGATTCGTATGAAAGAATGAAACAGATGTTTCGATGGCTATTCGGCACTTGCTTTCTGGTAGTCCGAGGGCAGCATCCCAAAGCGCCTGGCAAACATTTTAGAAAAATAAGAAGGACTGTTAAATCCGGAGTCGAAGGCGATCTGGGCGATCTGGTCGGTTCGTCTGCCCAGGTTATGGAAGGCTTCCATCAAGCGCATTTCCCGGATAAGGGTGTTCGGGCTCATCCCCGTAATGCCTTTTGTTTTCTTAAATACCTGCGAACGGCTTTGCAGCATGCAGGCTGCCAGCATATTGGTATCGAAACCCGGGTCTCTGAAGTTATCCTGGATCACCCCGGCAAGCCGATACAGAAATTGTTCCTCACCCGGGCTAAGAACGACCAGCTTACCAGGGGATTTATTTTGGGCGCCCCCTTCTTTGCCATACAATTCCATGGTTAGCAGGGTGGTCAGGATGCTACCCTTTTTCCCTATTTGTATCATCCTGTGACTAAGTTGTGTCGCATATCCGTAAAAGTCATCATGCCCCTGTTCAACCGGTTTTCCCGCAACAATATTCATGCGGAATTCGGTTGCCTCCGCATCTATGGCCTCCCAGATTTGCCGGGCACAGGAAAAGGCGGCTGATGGATAGACAAACACTGCCCGGATTGCATAGCCGGGATCCAATAAGACCCTGCCCCGGCATTTAAGGATATACTCCTCGGCAAGCCTCAGCACTGTTTTCCTGCCATTCCCGGGGGCAATAATTTCGAATCCGAGAATGGTCCGGTAGGCAGTGTCCAGAATACCTTTTTCGGTGAATGCGAGGTCGTGTTCGTCGGCCATACTATCCGCAAGGAAATCGTTGAAGGCGCCCGGATCCACTTCAATTATGTGACAGCCCGTATCCCCGTGGGCCTGCTGATGCACGGAAACGCAAGCCTTTTTGTCGGGTCCTTCCATCAGGCAGAATACAATCCCTTTTTCTTTGTTAACCCAGACGCTTTTAAAGGTAACCCCATACTTCTTCTGGGTAGCAAGATCAGACTTATGCTTTTCAATCAGGGCATCTATAGGGATCTCACCGTCAGCGCTACTATGCAGATCCATGAAAAGGGGCATGCATAGGATTTTATGAAGTCATTAGAACAAGGAGTTGCCTTCACCGGCACAACGTTACACGAAAGTATCATAATTATCAATCGGGAGCAACCCTCAGGCCTAAGGATGTACCAATTGTGGAAATATGGGCCGCATACCCTCACGTTACCGGAATCTTGGAATAGTATTGTTCTGGGACCGGATATTTGGTACCCTTTTTGCACATGAATTTCCACGCGAATGACGGAGTCGGGAGATTGGACGATCTGACTCCCCGGGGGGTTGACCTGGCGTTATTCCACCCAGAAATCCGGGGGTTCCAGATCGCCCAGCACAGTACAATCCCCGCAGACCCTCGGGACGATAAAATAAGGGCCTTCTCCCGGTTCAGGCTGATCATTGTTGCTGATATAGCGGATTTGGTTCTGTAAGAACAAAAAGCCAAGATCCCTGGGATTTGGGGCATAGACCCGGCAGTCATTTACATACGGCGGGAGGGCTTCTCCCGGGAAAAATGAGGTGTAATCGAAAAAGATCCGCTTGGAACTAACCGTGGCTATTGTAAAGTATCCAAGGACTTTTTCAGTCGGAGAATCCACAGACACTATATTTCCATTAAAAAACCCGGGTTGGGATTCCGAAAGGAGACTTTCGGATGAAGAAAAGGTCGATAAGGTTTCATAAAAATTATAGGCCCCGGCAGAGAGGATATATTGTTTAACCAGGATGCTGTACCGATGGGAAATTATATAATTATCCCGGTTGATAAATCGCACCATAAACCTTTTGATTCGATCCTCATTGAGGGTATGCGTATTGGTCAGGAGAAGCTTGTGGGATGGATCGGTGGTATAACAAACCCGTTCTTCCCGCTCCTGTGGCCCCAGGATCAGGCCTCCCGCAGGTCCGATAATCAGCCTTCTGTTTCGCCACAAAGGGGCAATGATCTTATAAGCTTCCTCAAAGTCATAGAGGTAGTATCTGGAGTCACCCTCTGGATTATAGGCATCTACAAATATGGCCATGCCATCCTGCCCGTCATCATTGATGATCCTTTCCGCATACAGGCTATCGATGGGATTTTCGGTTGGAAGTTCGGCCTGGAGTGACTCATAGACTTTTGTGTCCCTGGTAACGACCTGAAGGCGGTATTCCCTCCCGGGAAGCGCCGCGAATGCCGTCTCTGAAGCATAGGATCCGGGGGATGCCTCTTCAAAGCGGAAAGTATTGCCCTGGTCATCGATCATTTGCACCTGTGCATTTCGCTCCGGCCGGGGGGCATCCGCTTCCAGTCGAAGTGCCCGACTCAGGAATACCTGTTGTTTCCTGAATTCATTTGTAATCTTGGCGTCAACAACTAGCGCACTTTCATACCCTCCGCTATTCTCCTGTTGGAAAGGTTCCGTACAACATAAAAGAAATAGGATCCCTGCCGTTGCCACTAAATGCCGCCTCAAAAAAGGTGTCGGGTGATACATCTCAGATGGCTTGTATACAACAAGATACGATATTTGAAAGTAAGTATCTGCCGGGGTTTGCCTACAGGCTCATTCCTTTGAAGGACTGTAAATAGAGGATATAGCTAATGAAATGGCATCACGGCTTTTCAAAATTTATGGCCAAAGAAAGATTACCTAATTACCAAACCGCCTGCCGACCAGTATTTTAAATATGGTCTGATTGGACCCGGGGGTAAGCCCGAAAAGCAGCCCGGTATTCAGTTCCCAATTGGGGCTGGCAAACAGGTCGAACATAGGCCCCAGCAGGTGTTCCTGTTGCCGGCCCGGTTCCAGCCTGGCAAAAGTGCCCAGGTCTGTATAATACTCAATCCCAAGGCCGATAACCTGTGCGATGGTATAGACAGCCTTTAGCTGAGGGGTAAGGTGAACTTCCATTTTATCCTCCCCGGGCTCGAAAGCTACATTAGGGTTAAAGGCCAGGTACAGGTTGTTAAAACTTTTGTCCACAATGGGGCGGAGTTCACCCTGAAAGTCAAACCCGCTTTCCGAATCGGGCCTGAAAAATCCGAATTCGGCAGAAATGCTTAGGCCTACAGGCTGCAGGGCAAATGTATAACGCGGGCGGATGTTATTCCCCAGATATTGGTAGGACCCATCCGGTGAAAAGGCGGTAAATGTGTAGAAACCCACTTCAAAATTATCCCCAAAGCCATGGGTGACCTCCAGGGTCTCATTGGTCCAGTGGGCACTTTTGGGATCGGACAGGCCCTCCGGCCCGTCAAAAGTGTAATTGCTGTGTAATTCCACCATGGTGGCCCCCCTGCCCACAGTTGGGGCAGCATATACCTGTATTTCATTGTCGGCCTGGGCGAATGCATGGAATATGAATACGCTGGCCGCGAATGGCAAGCAGAAATTTTTCACTGTAATATCGAAGTTAAGGATTGACAACTTATTATTTTCAGATGATTTGCGTTTTATTGAAGGGGAAAACCTGCTTTTTACTCATTGTTGGTCGGTTGCCGCATCGCCCGTAGGGCATCCTTTTCCAGCACGGTTCCCCGCTTAATAACAAAATCAATCTGTTCGGTATTGCCTATATTTTCCAGGGGATTTTTCGCAAGAAGCAGCAGGTTCGCCACCTTCCCGGGCGATATACTCCCATAATAGTCGCTCAGGTCAAAAAACTTGGGCCCATTTATTACGGACGCATAAAGCGCTTCCCGCGGCGATAACCCGGAAGCTACAAGCATTTGCAATTCTTTCTGCAGGGAAGCCCCCGGGTATACATACGAATTATAGGCTCCGCAATCTGAGCCGGCCAATAGGTTGATCCCGGACTGCTGCAGGAGTGGGACCATTGCCTGAAACAATTTTTCCTGCCGTTCGGCCAATAGTTGGGCCTCATGACTCCTGTTCTGCGCGGCAATGGTCCGTCTTTCGTAGGTTTTTCGGATTCCGGGGCCAATCACGGCCAGCAGGCTGTCCGTGGAATGATTGGCACCGTGCAGGGCGGTTAGTACTTTCCCGATAAATAAGGTCGGGGTAACATAGAAATTTTGGGAACCAAGCTTCCTGAATGCCTTGGCGGCGAGCTCCCGGTCAAAAGTCCGAACCAGGGGCGGAACTATTCCGTAACCCAGATCCAGCTGTTGCAGGCTATCCGTAAGGGGAGAAGCCACCCCAAGGAGATAATAAAGATGTTCTACCCCGTCCAGGCCATAGTTCGCGGCCCGCATCAGGTCGGCTTTCAGGGGCATATGGCCGGTGATTTTCATATCACGGGCTTCGGCCCCGCGGATAAGGCCATAGTATAGGTCGGGTTTTAACGAACTGTCATAGGTCTTAACATAATCTGTATGCAACTTTTGCAACGAATCCAGCGCCATGGCAATGTCGGCAGAATCGGCTACCGGGATTGACCCCGGCCAATACGGATCGGCTCCGTCCAGTTTCGGCCCTGAGGTAAAAATATCCGGACCGGGAAGCCTGCCTCCCTGAATTTCATTTTTCCAGCTAAGGACACTAGGTGTCAGATCCCCGCCGGCATCCCGAACCGTGGTTACGCCATAGCTGAGAAAAAGGGGGAGCAGGTTTTTGTTTTCCTGCCGCAGCGAATCCCCGCCCCGGAAATGCACGTGCATATCCCATAATCCGGGCATAACGTAGCGGTTGCCGGCGTTGATCTCCCGCGATCCTTCAAAGGCACTGGCTTCATTCATATCAGCTACGAGCCGGATGGTATCGCCGTCAATACCGATCAATTTTTTTTTGGATACCTGCCCTGCTTCCACATCCACGATAGAAGCGTTGAGGATCAGGAGATCGAATTTTTGTTTGGTTTGCGGCTGGCATGAAAAGAGCGCCAGGGCCAGGTACAGGCAACTTGTCAATTTCACTGGAAGGAAAATTTGGATTGTCGCTACAAGCTAGTGAATCTTAGCGTGTACAAAAAGGTATTCCCAAAAGAAGTTTCAGGTGTCCCGCATGGATTGTGAGAGGTCAGCCGGGAATTTACCACCAGTTTCAGCCAATTTTATGGGTGATGTGGCCCGTACTGGCATGACAAGCCGAAAATACCTACCTTGCACTGCCCATTTCCGGGACCGTTTTGCCGGATGTTCCGGGGGGTAGTATTAATATCGATTGCACCCGATCAGCTAATTGAATCAAACATGAAAACGAAAATCAATCACGCACTAGAGGACATCACCCCTTTGTTGAAGGAAGCGGTAATCGACTGGGATCGCGTCCTGGAAAAAGTGATCTCTTCCTTTGGGTGTTCTACCGGAACCCTGCATTTTCTGGATGAGGAGACCTCGCTATTAAAATTGAAGGCACGCCAAAATATTCCTGATTTTTTGCTGCCTAAACTTTCTGAAATCCCTATAGGAAAGGGGATGGCCGGGATTGCGGCACAGCGCCGGGAACCGGTGGAAATGTGTAATCTGCAAACCGATGAATCTGGTGTGGCAAGGCCCGGCGCCAGGGAAACCAAGGTGGAAGGCTCCATCGTGGTACCTATGATGCTGGATGATACCCTCTACGGTACCCTGGGCATCGCCAAACCGGTACCCTACGATTTTACGGAAGGGGAGATCAGCCATCTCCTGGCGATCGGGACGGCGATTAGCGAGGTCATAGCAAACTAAGTCTTAACTTTTTAATAGCCGTACTTTCCCAACTTCAGGGTCGTGCTGGGATGCTGTCCATTACCTTGAGCAATTGGTCATATTGAAGTTTGCTCGCAATAAACCGTTTGTCCTTGTCGAGCAGGTAAAACGAAGGGAAATACCAGACGTCATATAGATCCAGGTAATTGGCATCCCGGCCCGGGGCCGGTTCCTCTTCCTGATAGGTAAAATAGGCATGGTGCCAATCCTGGAGCCCGTGGTCTGAAATGAATCGGATCCAATTCGCCTTCGTTTTCTGGGATTCCACGGCTACCGCGAAGATCTGTAGCCCGGACGCTTTCCATTCCCCGAGGTACTTCGCCTGCAGTTGTGGTAAAATTTGGGTGCAGTGCTCGCAGGAAGGATCCCAAAAACAAACCAGGGTATAGGGTGCCTTAATATCGTAAAGGGCGATTTCCTTTCCTGAAGGATCCGGCAAGATGATGTTCCCGGCCTGGGTGCCGTTCACCTTGCCCGTGAGAAATGCGGCCTTTTCGTCCAATTCATCGCGTTGCTCCTCCGTTAGCCATGGGTAGGATTTCCCGACCACAAAGGATTCATACAGGTGAACAAAAACAGGGTCCCCCCATTTGTAGTAATGCTGTAAACTGCCGTAGAGCCATCGCTTAAGTAAAAAATGGGTCATTTCCCTGCTTTTTTTGGCATCCTGAAGCATCCAATCCATTTCCCTAATGACGGAATCTTCATCCTTTGGCACCAATTCTTCAAAATACCGATCCAGTTTAGACCCGAAAAACGGGGTGTATGACAGGCGGCCGTCGCCAAAATTTACGCCATCCCAGTAATGAGATCGCAGGTAGTTCCTAAGCTTCAGGGAATCCGTTGCATTCATGGGTTTTGCCAGGCTGTCGGGAGCTGCCGGTTGCTTCATGGCGGTGAGCAGTTTGGCCAGGAAGGAGGTGGGGTATTCCCGGATCATGGCCAGGTTGAAGCGGGAAATGCTATCCTCAATCCGATTCGTTTCCTGAATCCAATGCAGGGAGTCCTCACGATCGGCGGCATGTTGTAATTGAGTTTGCGCTTTTAGGATTTCACTTTGCTTATCAAACGTGAAGTTTTCATATTGGTGAAGCAGGGTATTTTCTTCAGAATCAGATGTTTCATAAGTTATATACCCATCTTTATCGATTCGGACTTCCAGGGTAAATTCCTGATTTTCCGAGAGCAGCAGGTTGATAGTACTGCCGGCCGTCCCGGGATGGACGATCCCATAAATCCCGCCTGGCAGGAGAGAAGAACCGGATAAAATACCCATTCCGGCAGCGTCGATAAACGCGGAATCTACAATGGGGAATTCTTCCCCAAAATAATGTCCCAGGTACACCATGGAATTGGCAAAGGGACGTGCCTTGATCTTTATTTCATATCCTTTGCTGGCGACGGG
Organism: uncultured Flavobacteriaceae bacterium; assembly: GCA_963721045.1. Lineage (GTDB taxonomy): Bacteria > Bacteroidota > Bacteroidia > Flavobacteriales > Flavobacteriaceae > Zeaxanthinibacter. The sequence continues at coordinate 173,572 of CAVRHQ010000022.1, read as the reverse complement.
CATTTTTTTCGCAGCCGGATTTCCGGGGAATATACCCCAGGCCAGGGACAAGAGGCAGGTAACCCAAATGAATGCATTATATTTCATACGAACCTTTGCGGGTGGGTTTCAAATATAATTGTTTTGAGTAAGGTCGACTGCAATGGCATGACAAGTTTCATTTACCTGCGAAGGAGCAGGCGCTAAGCATCCTGGCATAATACTAAAAGCCTTCCCCGAGAAGAACCACCTAGCCGTTTACCATTTTTATCAACTTGATCCGGCTGTGGATGCCCAGTTTGGTATAAATCCGGTGGGTATGGTCCTTTACGGTTTGCAGGCTGATAAACAGCTCATCGGCTATTTGCTGGTTTGACTTCCCATCGCAGATCTTTAGCACCACGTCCCTCTCCCTCGGGGTGATGCCATATTTTTCAAATAAAAGGCTGTTCTTTTCAACGGCAGGAGCGGTAGATTCAAGGGGTTGGAACAAGATGGTGGCATGCCGGCGGAGATAGATCAACGGGAAGAAGTTCGACAGGAAATAGAGCAGCAAGGCGGGCGCTGGGAACCAGGGCCCTGCAAACAAAAGGGGCAGGGAAGCTGCCCGGACAACCCACCCGAGGAGCATGAGCAACAGAAACCGCCCGACCAGGGTTTTTGCAGGGGGATTGTATTTTTTTGCTTCCGAAAATGAGATGGATATAAATAGAAGCAGGTGTAGTAGTTCCCCGGCCTGGACCATCCCTATTTCAGTCAGTCTGAATTGCCGGAATGACAAGCCTTCCGGGGTGGCGACCAACCAGAACCATACCCATACAAGCCCTACGGCAACACCCAGCAAGCCGAGATATCCGGATACCTCCTTCCTCCGGGGAGACCGGCCAGCCAGGGCGTATCCCAGTTTAAGAAGCATAACCCAGGAAATAAAGAGGAAGGGGGCACTGAGTACGGACAGCAGGTGGGCGATCCCTCCCGGCCACCCACCCCGGGCCGGTTGATCCGGGAACAGGGCATACAATACAATCTGGGCCCAGATACCGTAAAAGCCAAAGGCATAAAATGCCGTAAGGTAGTAGAAATAGCGTTTGTGGAATACAGATCCGAAGGTGGCTATTCCCCTATAGCTGATCCACAGACCGGCCGTTGTAAGGGCCGTGCAGAATAAGAAAGCGAGGATGTATACCGGGCTCAACAAAGTATGGTTTCTAAGGTTTTAAAAGTATGGAATTGCGGGAAAAGAGACTACCTACCTTGGTAGTGTATTGAAAAACACTACCAAAGTTGGATGCTTGGCTTCTCCATCGCCTGTATCTTTACGCCGTATAAAATAATCCCCGACCTATGGAATTAGTCAACCCTTCCAGGAAACCCTCTGCTACCGTCTCAGGCAGTTATGGGTTCGGCTGGCAACAATTGTGGAAGCATTTTGTGTATTTTCTGATCATTTCTGTCATCGTAGCCTTTGCGGAAAGCCTTACCTCCGGCTTGAAGGATACGGATGAGAAACTTACCCTGGCGGTTATCGGCATCCAACTGGTTGTTGTTGCCTACTGGTTGCTTGTGCTCCCGGTGATCAATTATGGGGCTGACTTGCTGTTCCTGCGCGGGATACGGGACGAAAAGATGGAAGTGGAGGTGCTCTTCCGGGGATTCCGGGAGAATTACCTGAACATAGTCCTGGCCAATTTCCTCACCGCCGCCATTGTTGGGATTGGCCTGGTCTTTCTTATTATTCCAGGGATCATTTTGGGTTGCCGCCTGGTTTTTGTCCCCTACCTCGTCATGGATAAACACCTGGAACCCATTGCGGCCATTGAAAAAAGCTGGGAAATGACCAGAGGCCATGCGTGGACTGTGTTTTGGATGGCTATGCTGGCCATTTTGGTAATTATCGCCGGGCTGATTTGTTTCCTGGTCGGGGTATTTATTTCCGCTATGTGGATCTCGGCATCTTTTGCCGCCCTTTACCATGCCATTGACACAGGCGGGCAGGCACGAATGGAGGAGGCAGGAGTGGCCTGATTCCTGTATACCAGGATCAACTGGGGCGTTTTTCCATGGGACTTAGACCAATAGGATGCAGGTATACCCATTGTATTTCAGGGCATTGTTCATGGATTTGTTTGCGAAGAGCCTCGATACTTTTCTCTGCGTCCTGAAGCCCTACGCCCCGATGGAAGCTAATTTCCACCACCAGGAGTATATTTTCCGGTCCGAAGTGCATGCTCCGTGGACGCCTCCAGTTTTTGATATCCGGGGCAGATTTTAGCAGGGTATCCACCTGCCGTAACACTTCCGGCTGTGCCGCCTCGCCCAGCAGCAGGGCCTTGCTCTCCACCGCCAGGAAGGTCGCGACCGTGAGGAGCAGCAGTCCGATGGCTACCGAGGAGATCCCGTCGAAGATCGGCTTTTCCAGGGCAGTGGAAAGGAAGATGCCGGCAAGGGCGATCAGCAGACCCACTACCGCGGCCGAATCTTCAATTATAATGGCCATGGTAGCTGCGTCTTTACTTTTCACGATGCGCTTGAAAAGGTTGCCTTTGGTGGGGCCGGATTTCCGGAAATGCCGAAGGGATATCAGTAAAGCGGTTCCCTCAAACAGGATGGCGGCAGCAAGGATGGCATAGTTCCAGGTTACAGCCTCGATAGGCTCCGGGTTCCTGAGGGAATGGATGCCTTCATAAAGGGCGAACCCGCCCCCCAGGGCAAAGATCAGTATACTTACCACAAAGCTCCAGAAATAAACTTCTTTTCCATGTCCGAATGGATGCTCTTCATCCGGTTCAAGGGCGGATCGCCTTTTTCCCAGCAAGAGGAGCAAGCCGTCACCGGTATCCACCACCGAGTGGATCCCTTCTGCCACCATGGCCGAACTCCCAGTAAATACAGCGCCGGTAAATTTACTTATGGCAATGAGGACGTTCGCAGCTATGGCACCGTAGATAGCAATGTTTGAATTCTTATTCATACATGTAGGTTCTGATATTAATCCTGTGGGCCATAAGGTAACCGAATGGGGAAACTAAATCAATTCAAGGGCGCGAAATAATGCCTCAAAAACGGGGAAAGGAGGTACATGTAGCCATATTCGTGAAATTGCCGCATCGCAGAGTTTCTTGCGATGACATCGTGTCCTTGCGTGCGGTCCTGCGGAGGAAAGAGCAAACAAACTGTAACAGAAACTCCATTTTTAACTCTTTAAAAAATGGATTCCGGGATGAAAACCCGTGGCTGTTTCAAAGCGCTGTTCCCCGCTTGCCATAGCCTTGGGAATGATGACTCTGATGTCCCGGGAAGTTTCTGTTACCCGTTAGTTACTTGAATCGGCGATTAAATCGTATTTTTTACCTCATGTCTGTGAATGAATTACTAAAATACCAGGTATCTGTATGGATTTGTTTGTGATTGCCACGATTGTCGTTGTCCTGGCGGCCTCTTTTGGTTATATCAACGTACGTTTCTTCAAGTTGCCGAATACCATTGGCCTTATGCTTATCACCATTCTCTTCACCCTGGCGGTATTTGGGATTGGATACTTTAACGATGCCCTGTTGAACGCGGAAAAATATGTGCTCTCCCAAATTGATTTCCGAAGTTTGCTGCTCGATGTCCTCCTAAGTTTTATGCTCTTTGCCGGGGCCTTGCATACAGATTTTGAGCAACTCAAGGCGCAGCGCTGGCCGGTTATAGTCTTCGCAACCCTGGGCGTGCTTAGTGCCACGTTTTTGATCGGGGCCTTATTTTATTTTACGCTCTTTCCTGCTAGACCTGAAAATACCCTTCCTTTATTGCCTGTTGTTTGGCGCCCTTATCTCTCCTACCGATCCCATTGCCGTACTGGGAATCCTGAAAAAAGCAGGGGTACCCAAGAAGCTGGAAATCAAGATCGTGGGGGAATCCCTATTTAACGATGGCGTAGGGGTAGTTGTATTTATGACCCTTTTCGAGGTAGCTGGGATGGGGGTAAAGGTGCGAACGTCCTAGGCATCCTCAAACTTTTCGGGCGCGAGGTGTTGGGTGGGCTGCTAGTGGGCCTGATCCTGGGATACCTGGCCTATCGGTTTATGAAACGCATAAATGACCATCAAATTGAGGTGATCATTACCCTGGCGGTAGTAATGGCGGGAACGCGTGGCGGCAAATACATTCCATATTTCGGCTCCCCTGGCCATGGTAGCGGCGGGCCTGGTGATTGGCAACGATAAAATAAGGGAAAGGGCCATGTCTCCAGGAAACCGAAAAATATGTAGATATCTTCTGGGAACTGATAGACATGCTGCTGAATACCATCCTCTTTGTGCTGATCGGAATGGAATTGCTGGTATTATCCTATGAGAATAGCTTTCTGATCGTTGGGTTCCTGGCTATTCCTATCGTATTGCTAGGGAGGTACCTCTCTCTTTTTCTGCCGATCCGCGTTTTTCAGCAAACGCCTGGCCTTTGTGCCGAACACCCACCTGGTTATGACCTGGGGCGGACTAAGAGGAGGAATTTCCATAGCATTGGCCCTGGGCTTGTCCGATGAAATGCCCCGTGACCTGCTGGTATTTGTAACCTATGTCATAGTGGTTTTTTCCATCCTGGTTCAGGGACTTACGGTCGGGAAACTGGTGGGCAGGCTGTATGCATCTGAGAATAATACCGGCAATGCTGGCGAATCATCCTAAATTAAAATCAGGCTAGGTGAATATTTGAAATACATGAGATCCATTATGCGAATTATTGTGAATTGGCGATACATTTTTGTCCTGTTGGCTGTGTCATGCCAGGGGATTGAGCAAGACGGAAAACAAACAGTAAATACCGGGTTGAAGCCGGCCTCGGAATATTTTCCGGCAGAAAAGGCAAAAATCCTCGTAGTCGGCACCTTTCATTTTGATTATCCCGGGCTCGATGCCATCAACGCCCGGGAGGAAGACAAAATTGACGTATTGAAGGAGCCGAAAAAATCGGAAGTTACGGAACTCGTAAACTACATCGAGCGATTCCACCCGAACAAGATCGCCATTGAAGCATTTGACGCCTGGGAATGCCACTCAAAAGCTAAGAAAATACCGGCAGGGCGCCTACCGGGACCAAAGGGATGAGCGGTACCAGTTGGGGATGCGGATCGCAACAGACCTGCAACTGGATACGCTCTACGCAATAGACGCCACTACCATGAGCGAGGATCTGGAAAGACTTGACAGCGTTTATACGGCAGCCCTTTTTAAAGATTTTGATTTTAAAAACGAAGATCCTATGAACGCCCGCGTTTGGGACTGGGTTAACCGGGAGAACCAGCTGGTATCCAAAGTTAACCTGAAAGAGTATATCAGCCATATGAACAGCCCGGAGTCCCATAGGTATGGTTATGGCGCATACCTGGTAGGCGATTTTAAGTTAGGTGAATTCCGCGGGGCGGATGTACTGGCTTCCTGGTGGTATGACCGTAACCTCAGGATTTTCCGCAATATTCAGAAAATAACGACCGGCCCGCAGGATCGGATTTTGGTTATTATCGGAAATGGGCACGCCGCCATTCTCCGCCAACTCATAGAGTGTTCCCCGGAATACGAATTCGTTGAATTTGACGGGATCTGATACAGGGGCATTACCACTCCCTGTAGTATTTAACCAGGATATCCAGGTAGCTCCGGATGACGTCCGAGTTCCTGCCGTACGGCCTGTCGTCCTTCCTGTTCCAAGGCCCGGAGCGCATGCACTTTTAAGCGGACATTGGCCCGGTACAGCTTATAGAATCTGAACAAGGCTTTGTCGGTATCTGTAATCATACAGGGATTCAAAGAAAAGTACCTTTCGCAAAAAACCGCCGCCAGATCTGCCCGCCCGTACCGTTCCAAATCCATGCACAGGAAACCTATCTCACTCAGAACATCCAGTTTTCGAAAGGCATCATTAAATTCGATACAATCAAAAATCAAGGGGGGATCGGTCATAAAAATATTCCGGCAATGCAGGTCGCCATGGCCGTAGATAACAAATCCCTGTTGGTTTCTTTCTGCAATCCGGTCGCTGATGCTTTTCAGAAAATGCCCGGTCCGGGCTATACAATCCTTCAAAAGCTCCGCTGTTTCTTCCCCGAAATGATTTTCCAAAAATCCAAGAACGCTTTCCAGGTCCCTGAATTCCTCAAAGAGTTCTTCCCAGGTTTCCTCCTGTGATACCACCCTGGCATTTTGGTGAAAAGCGGCTATCCGGTCGGCAAGCTGTTGGATGGATTCTTTTTGGACCGCCCCATGTTCCAAAAGGGTGTCGAGTTGCCTGCTTTCATCCATCCGATTCATGAATACCGCATAATCAATGATGTTGCCATCGGTTGCCCCTATGACCGGCCTCCCTTTTTGCGAGCGAACCTCCAGGACGCCCAGGTACATCCCGGGAGCCAATTTCCGGTTGAGGGCCACCTCCCGCCTGCAAAAGAATTTTCTTTTGGAGAGGGTTGAAAAGTTAAGGAAACTGAATTCCAGGGGTTTTTTGATCTTGTATACATGGCGGTCTGCCAGGAGTACCCAGGAGATGTGGGTCTCCGTCAGTTGAAGGGAGTTTGTTGGCTGGGGAACCGCCTTATGTTCAATTAGCCGGGTGATTTCTTCCTCTGTCATGAGGAACAGTATTTGACTGTTTTTTCTATCATTTGAGGCAGTGATTCGCTATCTGAGTGTAAAACGAGGTGTGCCCCGGCCAGGGGTTCAAATTCGCCACTTACTTTAAGATATACGGCGAAGTCCGCTTCGCTGTATTCGCGTTTTTCAGACACCCTGTGTTTCACAACCTCTTCGGCGGCCCGTACCTCGATCCATTTAAGTCGCGCATGGAATTTTTCGGCAGTGGCCTCCACTATCCTCCTCAGGCCTTCCCGGTAAAAAGTGCCGTCCAGGATAGTGCTTTGGCCGCTTTCCAGTTGAGTTTTCCGGCTTCCTTCATAAGTACCTTATAAATGAATTCCTTGTCTGTATCCTTATAACGGTCTTTTTACCAGGTCCGCACGGATCCGGTCTGTATTAAGATGGGGGCAGTGCAGGCGCCCGGACAGTTCGCGGGCAAGGGTTGTTTTGCCCGCTCCCGGGCAGGCCGAAGATTACAATCAGTAAGGGAGGTGCAGGGTTCATACCATCAGAGATTGCCCATTCTGTAATCTAAGGGTAAATTAGAATGCGGATACAGCTGTGTACCCGGACCTTCATGCCGGCACAGCTCTGCAGACCCCTAAAGATTTTTCAGGTAGGTAACACTGTCAGCCAGTGTCCCGGGGTTCGATTCCATTTCAACATATACGATCTGCAACCCTCCTTTTTCCGCGGCTTTGAAAAAGTCTTTCCAATCCGAAATACCCTGCCCCAGTGCGATCTCCTTGCTGGTATCGTTTTTATCATAATCCTGCAAGTGGGCCGAAATAAATCTCCCGGGATATTTGTTGAAATAGGTAGAGCCTTTTATCCCCATGGTGATAACCTGGGTTTGGTATTGCATTTTCACCAAATTGGGGTCGAGCTCTTCCAGCAGGATATCGTACACGTAGCGGCCGTCAAAACTGTGCTTGAATTCCGCATCGTGGTTGTGGAAGGCAGCCGTCAGGCCTGCCTTGTAATTTTTTCAGCCATGGTGTTCAGTTCCGCACATTTCGCCTTTACCTCATCGAGGGACGGCGCGTCCAGGCCGCTTGAAAGCACAAAATGTTTCAGCCCCAATTGGTTTGCAAAGTCGATCCGTTCCTCCAGGTTGGTCCGCATTTCCTTCAGCGTAAAATGGCTGCTGATGCACGACATGCCAGAATCTTCTATAAGTGCCTTCAGCTCCTTGCCGGAATATTTGGCCAGGGGTTCAAAAGGACCCATATAGCCGGAAGGGGAACACATTTCAACATATTGGTACCCGAGGGCGACCATCTCCTTCAAAGTCCCCGTAATATCCTGGCCGATCTCGTTTCGCAACACATAGGACTGGAAGCCAATAGGCACCTTCACCAGGTGATCCGCACCCCGGGCGAATAAAGTTGTGGGTAATTTGGGAGAGGAGGCCGGCGGAAGCCAGGCCCAGGGAACTTTGGGTTAAAAAACTTCGTCTTTGCATGAGCTAGAAATGATAAAATTTAAATTAAACAACGCAGGACCGCGAGGAGGCACATGGTTCTAAGATGCCGGCAGGCTTCGGACCCTGACGGTTAAGATACTAAATTCAGCGATTCCGCCCCAAAATTTATCCCGCGGCTCTTGGGCCATCCCTATAACTATTGTACCTTAAACATAGAATGGCCCGTGTTTACACAGCCGTATCCATAAACCGGTTTATATGCTTTCCAAAAGATCAAATTCAGGCATACAGCCAAGACGGTTACCTGTTACTGAAAAATCTTTTTGATCAGGAGGAAATCCGCCTTCTTGAAAGAGGCGGCCGTCGCCGACCGGGAACTGGACCGACGTTCCTATGGAAGGGACTGACGGGGAAGGGGGTACGGTTCGCCTTACGCTATGGAACCATCCCGGGGAACAATATTTATGGGCTTTTTGCCCGCAGTGAACGCCTTGTCAAAATCGGCAGAAGATATACTGGAAGGGGAAGTTTACCATTACCATTCCAAAATGATCCTTAAAGATGCCAGGGTAGGGGGGGCGTGGACCTGGCATCAGGACTACGGGTACTGGTACAATTTTGGTTTGTTGCAACCCCTGCTTACCAGTGTTACGATCGCCGTGGACAAGGCAACCAGGGAAAACGGCTGCCTTCAGGTCCTCCGGGATCCCAGCGTATGGGCCGGGTTGACCATGGCCTGAAGGGGGACCAGGCGGGGGCCGACCTGGAGCGGGTGCAGATCGCCATGGAGAGATTTCCTTTGGTCTATTGTGAAATGGAACCCGGGAGACGCCACTTTTCTTTGATTGCAACATCTTGCATCGTTCAGATCAGAACCATTCGGACCAATCGAGATGGTCACTTATTTGTTGTTATAATGCCGCCCGGAACAGTCCCTTATAAAGAAGTACAACACGCCAGCTATACGCCCCTGGAAAGTTGGCAGAAGGCCATTAAAAATGCCGCGGCCAGGGGTTTGACGAGTCAGAGCTCCGGCGACTGGCTCTCCGGAGACCGTGACCGGACCACCGAAAAAATTAAAACCCGAAAGTAATAGGCATAGCTTACTGAGAGTCCTTTGGGAGATTTCCCCGCTTTTTTTGTGTTTCAGGATCAGTTTCTGATCGCCGTTGGGAAGGGTTTCCTTCTTGATCAGGTAGTAGTCATTATCGTACGTAGGTTTCCCAGTATTTTTCGTTCCTCCTCCGGGTCGCCCCTCCAGTCTTCGAGTACCACGGGTTCCCATTGTTTGGTCTTGGCCGATTTATAGGCGGCATCCAGGATGGCGTTGACGACATAGCCATCGTAAAAGGTTTCCTGTGGCGCGCGGCCTTCTTCTATGGCCGAAACATATCGGTAAACATATGGGAATATCCGAGTTCATGTGCCTCGTCACCCACCGGGAATACCCATCCCTGGGTTGTTTCGGCTTTTTCAGCCACGTATGCCCTCGCCCTGCCCGGTGGTAAACATTTCAAATCCGGTTCTCAGGAAGCTGTTTACCCAAATTGTTCCCTCTGTACCCATTACCTCATCCCGCAGATCCATCCCCCCGCGAAAGGCCCAGCTTACCTCGAATTGGCCGATAGCGCCGTTGGCATATTTCACCAGCCCGATCGCGTGGTCTTCCGCTTCTATGGGATGTACCTGGGTGTCGGCCCAGCACATTACTTCCAGGGGTTTTACTTTCTTCCCTATATAATTCCGGCTGATCTCCACGCAGTGGCAACCCAGGTCGATGATCGCACCCCCGCCGGATTGTTCCTGGTCCCAGAACCAATCGCTATGTGGCCCGGGATGGGTTTCCCTGGATTTCGCCCAAAGGATCCTGCCCAGGGCCCCCTCCTCAACCCGGGCCACAGATTTCAGGAACTTGGGGGTATAGCAAAGATCTTCAAGATAACCCCCGAAAATGCCGGCCTTTTCCACCAGGTGGAGCATGCGTTTGGCTTCTTCGGCGTTCCGCCCCAGGGGTTTGGTACAGAGGACGTGTTTTCGGGCTTCGGCGCATGCCTGTACAGCCGCCTCGTGTAAATGGTTGGGAAGGGAGATAATCACAACTTCAACTTCATCCAATCGGATGGCATCCTCAAGCTGGTCTGTATAATGCCCCAGTTCGTAGTCAACCGCAAATTGTTTGGCATTTTCCAGGGTTCGGCTATAGACAGCTGATGATGCGGTCTACCCGTCTCTGTGCATGAAGGGCTTCCGCGTAAACGCGCTATGAATCCCGACCCGAGCATGGCTATCTTCATTGTTATAAAATTATGGGTTACACTTCCTCCAAAGGGGCCGAATGACCTTTTAAGTACATCCGGATGCTGAAAATAACAAATATTATGGCTAAATATAAGCAGTTCAGCAGAGAGTCACCCGGGAAGTAAAAGGCAATTCACGGTCCTGTCGCTTTGGTCGGGCCATGCCTGGTATCCCGTTCCATAATCCGGGACCTAATATTAAGAGGTATCCTGCACGAAGTGAGTGAGCCGATAAGGCCCCGGTAATTTATAGGTGATATTTGTCAGAGACCCGTATTTTTGGAAAATGGAGGAATGGTATCATTATGTGTTGCTCATAGGCGTGGGTTTTGTCGTGGGCTTTATCAATACCGTTGCCGGAGGCGCCTCCCTAATTTCCCTCCCGGTATTAATTTTCCTCGGGTTGCCGCCGGCTGTGGCCAATGGCACCAACAGGGTGGCCATAGTGGTGCAGACCAGCATGGCGGTCCTCGGTTTCAAAAGCAAGGGGGTATCCACCTTCCCCTTTAATGTCTACCTGGGGCTTATCCGCGCTCCTTGGCTCCTTATTGGGCGCCTATATCGCAGTGGATATCCGTGGGGAGACGTTTAACAGGATCCTGGCCATCATCATGGTGCTCGTGGTAGTCCTCATAGCTTTTAAACCGAATCTTAGCGTAAAAACCCTCGTTGAACGGATCCGGGGCAAATATCTTTGGATTGGCATTGGTGCATTCTTCTTTGTGGGAATATATGGAGGATTTATCAACGCGGGGATTGGGTTTATAATCCTACTTTTTTTACATTACGTGAATCATCTGAGCCTGGTGAGGGCGAACGCGACCAAGGTGGCAGTGGTCCTGATCTACAACTCTTGCTGCCCTGGGTGTATTCATATTTCACGACAAGGTGATCTGGAAGGTGGGCGGAGTCCTTGCCCTCGGAAACGGATTGGGGGCATGGACCGCCAGCAGGGTTTCCGTAGATAAAGGCGATGGGTTTGTGAAGCGATTCCTGTTCGCTTATGGTTCTGGCAATGGCGGTTAAGCTGTGGTTTTTTAATTGATTTCGGATGAAAGATATCATTCAACACTTGGAATGGCGCTATGCCGTAAAGAAATTCGATGCGGACCGTCTCCTGCCAGAGAAGGAGGTAGAAATCCTGAAACAGGCCTTTAACCTGACTGCCACCTCCTATGGCCTGCAACCGGTAAAACTGGCTGTGATCAGTAATAAGGCGCTGCAACGGCAACTCCTATCGTATTCCTATAACCAGCCCCAGGTTACCCAGGCGTCACATGTACTTGTACTATGTACCGAAAAGAAGATCGATCGCGGCTACATCCATTCCTATTTCTCAAGAGTGCAACAGGTGAGGGGTACCAGCGAAGAAGTCCTGGATCCCTTCCGGGAAGAGCTCGGTTAAGGATTTTTCTTCCCGGGACAGTGATGCCATCGAGGCATGGGCCAAAAATCAGGCCTACCTGGCCCTTGGCAACCTGCTTACCATCTGTGCCGTACGCGGAATCGATTCCTGCCCGATGGAGGGCTTTGATCCGGCTGGCTATGACGAAGTCCTGGGCCTGGATGAACTGGGCCTGAATTCTGTATTGGTCTTGCCTGTTGGCTATCGGGCGGAAGATGACCATTTTTCGGGATTTAAAAAGGTACGCCGGCCCGTAGAAAAAAGTATTATTGAAATAAGATAAGGAGACCTATGCCGGGATTCGAACTATTTGGGGATAAGGAACGAAGGGAAGTACAGCAGGTTCTCGATACCGGGGTGCTGATGCGTTATGGCTTTGACGGAATGCGGGAAGGCCGCTGGAAAGCGGCAGAACTGGAAAAGAATTGGCCGGGCGGATGCAGGTTCCCTATGCCCAGCTGGTTAGCAGCGGTACGGCCGCCCTGACCGTTGCCCTGGCCTGTGCAGGGGTAGGTGCCGGCGACGAAGTTATCCTCCCCACTTTTACTTTTGTGGCAAGTTTTGAAGCCGTACTGGCCCTCGGGGCCATACCGGTACTGGTGGATATTGATGATACTCTTACCTTGGATCCCGCTGCTGTAAAAGCAGCTGTGACCGACAAAACTAAAGTAGTCATGCCCGTGCATATGTGCGGGTCCATGGCCGATCTTGCGGCGTTGAAATCCATTTGTGGGAACATGGACTGCTGCTTGTGGAAGATGCCTGCCAGGCCATAGGGGGAACCTATCCGGGAAACCCCTGGGCAGTTACGGGGATCTGGGCTGCTTCTCCTTTGATTATGTCAAAACGATTACCTGCGGGGAAGGAGGAGCCATCATTACGGGCGATGAAACCCTCTACCGGAAAGGCTGATCATTATTCCGATCATGGCCACGACCATAGGGGAAATGACCGGGGTGCAGAAAGCCACCCTTTTATGGGGTACAACTTCCGAATCTCGGAATTGCACGCGGCGGTGGGGCTGGCTCAATTGAGAAGGCTGGATGAATTTTTAAAGATTCATGAGAAGCATTATTCAATCCTGCGGCAATGCCTTGGCAATATTAAAGGGGTCAGGTTCCGGCGCGTCCCGGAGACCGGGGTTGAAAATTATTCCTTCCTCAGCTTTTTCCTGGAGGATGAGGCCCGGGCACGTAAGGCACACAAAGCCCTTTCTGCAGCCGGGATCGACGGGTGTTTCTATTGGTTCGACAACAATTGGCATTACCACCGCCGTTGGGAGCACCTGAAGCAGGGACACTCGCTCAGCCCATTGGGGAAAACTGTGGAGGCAGCACTCCAGAGCCAGTCGCGCAGGGATTTCAGTGCTTCGGACCAGTGGATGGGCCGGACCGTTTCCTGCCTGATCAAATTAGGGTGGACGGAAAAGGAGGTTGCCGCCCGGGGTAAGGCAATGGCTGAAGCCCTTAAAAAATCAACCTAACCCCCGTTTGTAGGTCAGTAAGGGACATATTCTACAATTTCCAGGCCATAGCCCACAATTCCAACCCGCTTGGTCTGTGAGGAATTGGTCATGATCCGGAGTTTGCTGATATTGAGGTCGTGCAGGATCTGGGCCCCGATCCCGAAATCCTTGGCATCCATTTCTATATTCGGGGCTTTGAAGATCCCTTTCGCCTGGTTTTCCTTAAGGCCTTTAATCCGCTTGAGAAGATTCAAAGATTCGCTTTGCTGGTTAATAAAAACAATTGCTCCATGCCCTTCCCCGTTAAGGGCGCGGAACATGTCGTCCAGTTTTTTATCGTTGTTGTTGGTAAGGGTGCCCAGGATGTCGCTGTTCACCAGGGTGGAATTAATCCTGGTGAGGACAGGGTCGTCCCGCTTCCAGCTACCCTTTGTCAGTGCCAGGTGGACCTGGTCATTGGTAGTCTGTTGGTAGGCATGGAGGGTAAACTTTCCAAAACGGGTCTGTACATCAAAAGTTTCCCTTTTGACGATTAAGCTGTCATGGCGCATACGGTAGGCGACAAGGTCTTCGATTGAAACGAGTTTCAGATCGAATTTTCGCGCGACTTCCACCAGGTGTGGGAGACGGGCCATGGTACCGTCTTCATTCAGGATCTCCACCAGGATGCCAGCGGGTGCGAACCCTGCCAGCCTGGCAAAATCCACAGCGGCCTCCGTATGCCCGGTCCGCCGGAGCACCCCGCCGTTTTTGGCACGTAGCGGGAAGATATGGCCGGGCCTTCCCAGGTCGTATGGGCGGGTTGTTTCGTCTACCAGCGCTTTTATGGTCTTTGCCCGGTCCTGTACCGAGATGCCCGTTGTACAACCATGGCCGATCAGATCCACAGATACCGTGAACTGGGTGTGGTGCATGACCGTATTGTTTTCAACCATCATGTTGAGCTCCAGTTCCTCACAGCGCTTTTCGGTTAATGGGGCACAGATAAGGCCCCGCCCGTGTTTGGCCATGAAGTTGATCATTTCGGGCGTAGCCTTCTCAGCGGCCGCAATAAAATCCCCTTCATTTTCCCGGTTCTCATCATCCACCACAATAATGATCTTCCCATCCCGGATATCGGCAATGGCTTCTTCTATGGTGTTCAGAGTAATGGAAGCGGTCCTGGTTGTGGTCATGATTCCGGATCTTTGTCCTTCCTTCTGAAGAGTTCGGTAAACCGGTCTATAATGTTGCCAAAACTCATCAGACCCTTATCAGCTGTCGCCCTTCGGGTCAGAAAGATACCCAAAGGTAACATTATTAGCGTAGAAAGCCATGCCCCCAGGATGGGGTGTATGTTGCCTTCCTTAGCATAATTCCCGGCAAATACGCCAATGAAATAATAGGCGAGGAACAGGACGATGGCGATAACCATAGGCAGGCCCAGCCCGCCTTTTCGGATAATGGCTCCCAGTGGGGCCCCTACAAAAAAGAGGATGATACATGAAAATGCCAGGGCAAACTTGTTATGCAGCGACAGGATGTGCATGTAGTAGATCTTGTATCGCCTATCCAGGTCTTCTTTCTTGCCTTTAATGGAATTCAGGATATTCGCGACCGAACTATTTGCACCCCCCAACATCTGTACTTGCTGCCATTCCTGATAGAGGCCCAGGATGCTGTCCGTATTTTGGTTCCTGTTCAGGGAATCCCTTATAACCACTTTCTTCTTGCCGAGCATGGTGTCCATGGTTTTTACGGCGGCTTCCCTTCTCCTTGCCCTTTTGGCAAGGATTGAATCCCTTGGCTGCACAATAGGGAAGGCCCCTACACGGTTCACAACGTTTTTGGAAAAGGCCTCCACAATCTCCACATTGTTTCCTTTAAGCGAATCTATGTCTTTGGTAAGGCGGGCGATGTTTTTCATCTTGTCGGTTCGGATCTCCCGGTCTTCCTCAAGGTCCTGGTTGTTCTGTGGTACTTCGATATTGATAGTATAGGTATCAAAATTCGCCTTGGCAAAGGGGTACTTCCTCTGTTCGTCGGCTGCATCGGGTTTAATGTCCTCGTAGTAATGCCCGTTTTTAAGCACCAATTGGATGATTTCGGAGTCTTCGCTGCTGATAAGTTCCCCCGTTTCGGCCTTGATAACCGTATTGTTAAGTTGCAGAGGCGATTTTTTATGGATGATGACGTTATCCAGGAAGCGATCATTGTCCCCGTATTTTTTGTCCACCTTGATATTAAGGCCCTCGAAGTCGCTGAAGACGCCTTCCTCGATAACCGCCGCGGGCTTCACCTTGGCGATATTCCGCCTCATGTTGAAGATCTTTTGCTCGGAAGCGGGAATGACGCTATTGGCAAAATAAAATGTGACCCCGCCCAGGATGGTTACAAAGATGATCAGGCTCAACATGGATCGCTGGAGCGAGATCCCCGAAGCCTTCATGGCGGCAAACTCGTAATTTTCGGCAAAGGTCCCGAAGGTCAGGATAGAGGAGAGGAGTACAGTTAGTGGCAGTACCTTTTCGGTTAGGTTCGGCATCAGGTAAAACAGGAACTTACCAATGATGATGATATCAAGTCCCTTGCCAGCCAGGTCGTCTATAAACAACCAGATGGTCTGGAAGATGAAAATAAACATCAGGATCAGGAACGAACTGAAAAAATTAAAGAGGAACCTCTTTAAAATATATTGGTCTAAGATCCTCAAAGTCAGTTTCTTATGATATAGTACCCCTGGTCTTTATATTTGTCTTCATCAAAAGTAAATAAGGTTCGGGACAATGGCTGGTTGGTTTTAAAAGAATTAACAGTAATGGTGGTTTTGGTCCCGTTTTTGCCTGTTTCGATCAGCTTGTAGATGTTTTTGGTTTCGGCGTCTATGCCTAAGAGGATGGATTTGATCTCCGAATGGCTGTCAATGGGGGTCAGCTTTACATACTGGATCTTCCTTCCCTGTACGTTCTGAAGGATATCCCAATCATAGGTATGGCCTTCCCGGTAGAAAGTGAGCATATCCGATGGGGTGATGGTATTCTCATCATCAGATTTGTCTTCAATGGTCACTTCCTCGTTCTCGGGAACAATGGTATACACCTTTTTTCCATCATACAATTGCTGGGAACCCATATAATTAAAGAGGTATTTGTCCCCTTGCAGCGTTACATCGCCCCTGGTTTCCTGATGGATATCGGCCTCACTGTTGTTGAGCTCATATTTGAATTCAACCTGTATGTTATCATAGCTTTTAACCTTATTGTATACCTCGTCGAGGAGGGCTTTGGCTTTTTCTGAATTCTGGGCGCATGCCGGGCCCAGGCCCAGGATCAGTGCCAGGAGGACTAGTGTTTTCTTCATGGTATTAATTCGTTTCATTTTTCAGTAATTGATCCAGGGCTACCAGGTCGGGGATGAGCACCTGCCGTGCTTTGCTACCTTCAAAGGGACCAACGATCCCGGCGGCTTCCAACTGATCGATAATCCTTCCGGCCCGGTTGTAGCCCAACTTCAGTTTCCGTTGTATGAGGCTGGCAGAGCCCTGTTGTGCTGTGACAATCACCTCAGCCGCTTCCCGGAACATGGCATCCCGGTCGGCTATATCATAATCAACACCCGTGCCAGAATCCTCTCCTTCGTATTCGGGAAGCAAATGGGCTTCCGGGTACGCCCGCTGGGAGCCTATGTACTCTGTTATTTTGGCCACTTCCGGGGTGTCTACAAAGGCACATTGAAGGCGGGTAATATCGTTACCCTGGGTAAACAACATGTCCCCCCTTCCGATAAGTTGATCGGCCCCCTGGGTATCCAGGATGGTTCGCGAATCAATTTTGGAGGTAACCCGGAAGGCGATACGCGCCGGGAAATTGGCCTTGATAATACCGGTGATCACATTCACCGATGGCCTTTGGGTGGCAATAATGAGGTGGATCCCTGTGGCCCTGGCAAGTTGGGCGAGCCGCGCTATCGGGGTTTCCACTTCTTTGCCGGCTGTCATGATGAGATCGGCGAACTCGTCAATGACCAGAACTATATAGGGCAGGAACATATGCCCTTCGTTAGGGTTCAGTTTCCGGGCCCGGAACTTGGCATTGTATTCTTTGATATTACGCACCATGGCCAGCTTCAGCAGCTCATAGCGATTATCCATCTCGATACAAAGGGAGTTCAGGGTATGGATCACCTTGGTATTATCTGTGATGATGGCTTCCTCCGTATTGGGGAGTTTCGCCAGGTAATGCCTCTCGATCTTGTTGTAAAGGGTGAGTTCCACTTTTTTGGGATCGACCAGGACAAATTTCACCTCAGCAGGATGCTTTTTGTACAGCAGGGAGGTGAGGACGGCATTAAGCCCAACGGACTTCCCCTGCCCGGTGGCCCCCGCCATCAGGAGGTGGGGCATTTTAACCAGGTCTACCACAAAAGTTTCGTTGCTGATGGTTTTCCCGAAGGCCACGGGCAGCTGCATTTCGGCCTTCTGAAATTTCCCGGAAGCAATCACCGAGCGCATGGAAACCACCGTGGCATTTTTGTTGGGCACTTCTATCCCGATCGTTCCCTTGCCGGGGATGGGGGCAATGATACGGATCCCCAGGGCCGCCAGGGAAAGGGCAATATCGTCTTCCAGGTTTTTGATCTGGGAAATCCGGATCCCTGCTTCGGGAACTATTTCGTAGAGGGTTACGGTAGGGCCGATGGTGGCCTTGATCTGCGCGATCCCGATTTTGTAGTTTTTAAGGGTCTCCACGATCTTGTTCTTGTTCTCTTCCAGCTCTTCCTGGTTGATGGTTATGCCCCCACTGCTTCCATGGGAATCCAGAAGGTCCAGATGTGGGAATTTATAATTCGGCAGCTCCAGGGTTGGATCGAATTCCCCGAAGTCCGACACCAGCTTTTCGGAAAGCAGGTCCGATTCTTCCTTCTCATCTTTAATTTTCTCCACTTCCATTTGGATTTCGTCATCATCCGAAACATCAACTGTATTTTCCACTGCCCCGTCCAGATGTGGGATATCTTTTTTATGCGTGTAGGTATCCACGGTCACAGGGCCTTCATCGGCATCGCTGGAAAAGTTGTCACCCGTGGTCGCCATCTGGGGGCGATTGGCATCTGGTGTGGCCGAACTGGTTTTACGCCTGAAATAATGCCCGATGTCTTCCGGCGTGATCTTGAACAGGCGTACCATGATTACAGTCAAGCCAAAGAGCAATAGAAGCATCACCCCGATCTTCCCGATGTAGTCCTGGAGAAAATCATTCATTTCAAACCCTACCAGGCCTCCCAGCAAGGGGTAATCGCTTGCAAAAAAACCCAGGGCAATCGAAGTCCATATCAGGAAGACAAGGCCCCAGACCCATTTCCCGACCAGTCCTTTCATCTGGATGCTCAAAAAAAGGTAAAGCCCCGTGATACAAAGCAGGTAGGGAAAGATAAAGGAGGCCAGGCCAAAACCCCGGTACATGAAAAAATGGCTGATGGAGGCCCCGAATTTATTCAGCAAATTCTCGGCCTGGGCGTTCCTGTTGGCAAATTCAGACAATAAACTCTGATCGTCCTGCCAGGTCAGGTAAAAGGAACCGAAGGAAAAGAACAGGGCCAGGCTCACTAATACCAGCAGGCTCCCCAGGATGACCTTATTGTGTTTGGAAAGCCTTAGGGAACGAGATTTTTTGGCGGATGCAGAGGTGGATTTTTTCTTCTTTTTTGCCATTCATTCACGGGGTCTTGGGGGCTAAATTACGAATTTACAAAGGAAGCCATAAGTTCCCATCCCCTAAAATATTTTAGGGATATAAATGATCAGTCCAATAATGGTGGCAGCCACGGACACCCACATGACAGCCCCCGCAGAAATATCCTTGATGAAACCAATTTGTTTGTCGTATTTGGGCTGCACAAAATCGGAGAGCTTTTCTACAGCCGTATTCAGGCCTTCCACACCCAGTACAAGTCCTATGGAAAATACCTGCAGCATCCATTCAGTGGCCGAGATATGAAAGTAAAATCCGGCTACCGTTACCAGGACGACGATAGCCGCCTGTATCTGGATACTGCCTTCCGTGCGGAGCAAAAGGACGGCGCCGCGCAGCGCTACACCAACACTGCGGATCCGGTTCCTGAAGAAACTTTCCTTAGTCATGGGACAGGGCCTTTAGCGCCGCTTCATAATTGGGTTCCTGCCCGGTATCGGCTACCTGTTCGGTATGCAGAACCGTGCCCTCCTGGTTTAGCACTATAATACACCGGGACAACAGTCCCCGCATGGGGCTGTCTGTAAACTCAAGTTGGTAGGCCTTTCCAAAGTTTCCATCCCTGAAGTCGGAGAGCATCTCCACCTGTTCGATCCCTTCGGCCCCACAGAAACGGCGTTGTGCAAAAGGCAAATCCCGCGAGATGCACAAGACTGCTGTATTTTCGAGCTCCGCGGCTTCCTGGTTGAACCGCCTGACAGAAGTGGCGCAGGTACCGGTATCGATACTGGGGAAAATATTCATGACCACCTGCCTTCCGGCATAGTCCTCCAACCTGGCCAGACTCAGATCGGTTTTGGTGAGTTCGAAACCGGGTGCCCGGGAACCCAATTCGGGGAGCTTGCCGAGGGTATGCATTTCCTGTCCCTTCCCAGTGACGGTAGCCATAGCGGTGGAATTAAAGTTCGGCGCGAAATTATAAAATTAATAGGGGAATTCCGGAAAAAGCAATGAAAAAAGGACACCTATGCCCGTTGCCCTTTCAGACGGCCCCCCAATTGCCTGATCTTAATTCCGAAGGCTGCGAAGACCAGGGTGGTGATCGGACTCAACCAGTTGAAAACGGCGAAGAAAAAATATTCCACCACCGGCACGCCCAGGACCCCGCTTTGATATGCCCCACAAGTATTCCAGGGGATAAGGACCGAGGTGACCGTTCCGGAATCCTCCAGGGTCCTGCTCAGGTTCTCCGGCGCCAGGCCGCGGTCTCGATACGCCCTGGAGAACATTTTGCCCGGGACCACAATTGCGAGGTACTGATCAGAAGCGGTTACGTTGAGCGCCAGGCAGCTCCCCACTGTGCTGGCAAAAAGGCCGAAGGTAGACTTTGCCAGGCTAAGCAGGGCCCTGGTGATCCGGGCGAGCGCCCCGATTCCGTCCATCACCCCCCCGAATACCATGGCGCAGATGATCAGCCAGATAGTACCGAGCATGCCGTACATGCCCTTGGCCACAAAGAGGCTGCTGAGGACCGGGTGGGTCGTGGGAATGGAGGTCTCAACCGTTATGGCATTCAGGACCCCCTTATACCCCGATTGGAAAGTGAGGCTGTCCGCCCCGGTAAGCCCGACTACTACATCCGGCTGAAAGAACAATGCAAAAAGACCACCCAACAGGGTACCCGTTAAAAGTGCCACCAGGGGAGGCGCTTTTTTTACAATCATCAGGATGACCACCAGAGGTACCAGGAACAACCATCCGCTGATATGGAAGGTGGTCCGGATGGCATCCAAAATCCCCTGCGTATTGGCTTGACCCGTAGTTTCAAGGCTTAGCCCCAGGACCACAAAAACCAGGATTGTAATAAGGATGGTAGGCGTTGTTGTCAGGGACATATAGCGGATGTGGGTAAAGATGTCCCCCCCGGCCATGGCTGGTGCCAGGTTGGTGGTATCGCTCAGGGGGGACATCTTGTCGCCGAAATAGGCCCCGGACAGGACGGCGCCTGCCGTCATACCTGCCGGGATGCCCAGGGCATTCCCTATGCCCACCAGGGCAATCCCCACAGTAGCCGAAGTGGTCCAGCTACTGCCCGTGGCGACAGATATTATAGAACAAATGATCACGCAGGCCGCCAGAAAGATGGTGGGGTTGAGGATTTGAAGCCCGTAATAGATCATGGCCGGGATGATGCCACTGATAAGCCAGGTGCCGGCCAGCGCACCCACCATCAGCAGAATAAGGAGGGCCCCGGTGGTGGACTTGATATTTTCCTCCACTTCCGCCAGCATTTCACTGAATGTCACCTTCTTCCGGAAACCTACTGCCGCAGCCACCGCCCCACCAAGCAGTAGAATAAATTGGTTGGAACCACTGATCGCATTATCGCCGAAGACGTAAACGTTATAAGCCAGCATCCCGATAAGGGCGATGACGGGGATCAGGGCTTCCCAGATACTCAGATCCACATTGTCTACGATGTGTTCATCTTCTCTGTGGCCAGAAGGGGGGGTTCTCGACATCCGCTCTAGTTTAAGTTAGCCGCAATAATACGATATTGGATAAGGATGGGCAAATGGGCAGTGAACCGGACGGTTAGTATAGGGATTCCTCCCGGCTGAGGATGTCCAGTTCTTCCATGCACCTCCTCATTTTAAGGTAGGTACGCTCTATATCCTGGTCGAGCCCGACGGAAATTCGGATCAGCCCATTGCTCAGCCCCATTTCCTGCTGCTCCGCTGCAGGGATTTCAGAGGCCGTGGAGGTTCCCGGGGCGCTGAAAAGGGTTTTGTAAAAGCCAAGGCTGACAGCAAGGTAGCCGAGATTCGCAGCCTGCCACTGCTCCATCAGGGCATTGGCAGCTTCCGCAGAGCCCACATCCACTGTAAGGATCCCCCCGAAGCCGTATGAGGCCTCCATTTGCTTTCGCATGATGGGGTGACCGGGGTGCGACAACAGCCCGGGATAGCCTACTTTCAGCCCGTCTCGCTCGAATTTTCGAGCCAGGAAGCCGGCATTTTCGCTGTGTTTTTTCATCCGGATATGCAGTGTCCTGAGATTTTTCAGAATGGAAGCGGCCCTGTGGCTGTCCAGCGTACTTCCCAACAGCATAGCCGCCCCGTGATTCACATCTTTCAGGGTGGTGCAAAAATCGCTGGTGCCACATATTGCACCGGCCACGCAGTCACTGCTGCCGTTAATGAACTTGGTAAGGCTATGGACCACGACATCGGCGCCTAAACGGGCCGGGGCAATAGTCAGCGGGGAAAAGGTATTATCTACCACCAGGGGAATGCCATGTTGATGGGCCACTCTGGCAAGGGAGGGTATATCGGCTATTTCGAGCAGGGGGTTACTCACCGATTCGCAGAAAATCGCCTTGGTGTCGGGTGTGATGGCAGCTTCAACGGCTTTTAGTTGGGTGATGGGCACAAAACTGGTACGGATGTGGAACCGCTCCATGAAGTTCTTCAGCAAGGCATAGGTCCCCCCGTATATGGTACGACTGCTAACCACATGGTCTCCCGCCCGGCACAGCTGTAGCAAGGTGGCACTGATTGCCCCCATACCACTGGCCGTTACATGGGCCGATTCGGTGCCTTCCATGGCCGCCAGGGCTTCCCCCAGATACAGGCCGGAAGGGGAGGAGTGCCTGCTGTAAAGGTAACAGCCTTCAGCATTCCCCTCAAACGAATCGAACATGGTTTTAGCGGAAAGGAAAGTATAGGTCGAAGAATCGGAGATAGAGGGGTTTACCCCGCCAAATTCTCCAAAATACTGTAGTTCCTGGATTCGGTCAGCCGCGTTCTCTTTCAAAATTCATAATTTTAGTCTACGAAATTAGAATTATAATGAATATTAATCAATATATATTTAATAATATAGAATATAAAACTAGGAAATACGATAATAATAGAAATAATTACTATATTTTTGTTTCTGATCCTACCTTAAAGGAAAATTATTCTGTCTATTATGGATGTCATTGATCATAAGTTGCTAGGCCTGCTGCAGGCCGACGGAAAAAGGACCACCAAAGAACTGGCCCATCGGCTTGGGCTATCCAACACGGCGGTTTATGAGCGGATCAAACGCCTGGAGCGGGACCAGGTGATTACGCGATACGTGGCCCTGGTTGATAAGTCCCGCCTGCAAAGGGATTTTACGGCTTATTGCCATGTAAAGCTGAGCCAGCATAAGAAATCCTTCGTACTGCAATTCGAAAGGGAGGTGCTGCAATTGGAGGAGGTAGTGGAATGCTACCATGTAAGCGGGGACTACGATTATATCCTCAAAGTCCTCGTAGCCGATATGGCTGCATACCGGGAATTTATGGTTACCAAACTGACCGCCCTGAGAAATATCGGCAGTACGCAGAGCTCCTTTGTAATCAGTGAGATCAAGTACACTACGGCCATCCCTGCCGGCCCCGCCCAGACCTAAAACTCTGTTAAAGCTGCTGCCCGCAGGCCACATCTTTTGTATCTTACCTTATATGGGACCACGGTTCCGGAGCGAATATTTTCCAATGAACGCACCATCCACTACACGCCAAAAGATCAAATGGGCAGGCCGTGTCCTCCTGGCTGTGCTATTGGGCTACCTGGCCCTTATCCTGCTGACGACAGTGGCCCAGGAGGTAATGTTCAATGGCATTGATTATTACGGTTCCCCCAGGGGGGACCTCATCTTTGGCGGGCTTGCCACCTTCATCGCCGCCTGTTTGTCCGGGCTGGTAGCTTCCATCATGGTAAAAGGGCGGTCCCTCTTACCCCATGCGGTAATTTCCCTGCTGATCCTGGTAGAGACCACTACCCTGATCACTCAGGGCGTCCTCAAGGGGCCTTTATGGTTTGAGGCACTTTCCGGGCTTGCCCTGATCATTGGCGTATATGCCGGTCATTTTGCCGGTAAGAGCTTTATATACGGGAATTAAATCCCTGGTGCCGTCTGTGCCCGCCTACTTGCGCAACCCTAAAACATTCGTACTTTTGTATCTGGCATAATCGATATGCCGGAACGGGCCATGTGCCCTCAACTTCAAAACCACGAATATGACTTCATACGATGTAGCCGTTATTGGCTCAGGCCCGGGCGGTTATGTGGCGGCCATCCGCTGTGCCCAGCTTGGGATGAAAACAGCGATAATTGAAAAGTATCCGACCCTTGGGGGTACCTGCCTCAATGTAGGGTGCATCCCTTCCAAAGCCTTACTCGACTCTTCCCACCACTACGAAGAAGCCCTGACACATTTTGAATCACATGGGATCGAGATCCCGGGGGAAGTGAAAGTGAACCTTAAAAAGATGATCGAACGAAAGCAGGGGGTTGTAGACCAGACTACCAAAGGGATACAATTCCTGATGGATAAAAACAAAATTGACGTATACGAAGGGGTTGGCAGTTTCAAAGATGCCACCCATATCAGCATTAAGGGGAAAAAAGGAAAGGAGGAGACCATCCAGGCGGGGAAAATCATCGTTGCCACCGGCTCCAAGCCTGCCAGCCTTGCTTTTATCAAACTAGACAAGGAACGCGTCATAACCTCCACCGAAGCCCTGGAATTGAAGGAAATCCCCAAACACCTGATCATTATAGGCGGGGGCATTATCGGATTGGAACTTGGGCAGGTGTATAAGCGCCTGGGAGCTGAGGTGTCTGTAGTGGAATACATGGACCGGATTATCCCCACCATGGACGGCAGCCTTTCCAAAGAGCTGATGAAGGTGATGAAGAAGCAGAAAATGAAGTTTTATCTCTCACATAAAGTCACCGAAGTTACCCGAAAGGGGAAAGAAGTGGTTGTTAAGGCCGAGGACCCTAAAGGCAAGACGATGGAACTGAAAGGAGACTACTGCCTCGTTTCCGTTGGCAGGAAACCCTATACGGATGGCCTGAATGCATCTGCTGCCGGGGTAAGGGTCGGGGATACGGGTCGCATTGAAGTGAACGATCGGCTGCAGACCAATGTAGAGAACATCTATGCTATCGGTGACGTCGTTCGTGGTGCCATGCTGGCTCACAAAGCGCAAGAAGAGGGTACCATGGTGGCCGAGTTGATGGCGGGCCAGAAACCCCATATCAACTACAACCTTATCCCCGGAGTGGTGTATACCTGGCCGGAAGTGGCATCTGTGGGCAAAACAGAAGAACAGTTAAAAGAGGAAGGTGTGAAATACAAGGTCGGGCAATTCCCGATGCGGGCCCTTGGGCGGTCCCGTGCCAGTATGGATACGGATGGTTTTGTGAAGATCCTCGCCGATGAAAAATCCGATGAAGTACTGGGGATACATATGATCGGGGCGCGTTGCGCCGACCTGATCACCGAAGGAGTGACCGCCATGGAGTTCCGGGCTTCGGCTGAAGACATAGCCCGTATGAGTCATGCGCACCCAACCTATGCAGAGGCCGTAAAGGAAGCGGCCCTGGATGCAACCGCCAGCCGTCCCCTGCATATCTAAGGGACGGTGATGTCCTGTCTATGAATTATACCGGGCCTTTGCCTTTAAAAGCCCGACCAGGCGCACTACCCGTTCGCTAATGCTTTTCATCAACCGGGATGAATCCAGGGCAACCCGTTCCAACTGCGAACCCAACTGCCTTCCGGTCTCGACGATCCGGCCCTTGATCTGCACCTCGCGTTTTGCATATTGCAGGGAAGTATAAGAACAAAGGATCATAAAACCAATTGCTCCGGGGACGGCTACTATGGGCGCTATGCTATGGTTAAAGAAATAGTACAAGCCAAAGCCGGTAAGGCTTCCATACAGGATTACAAAGTGGATGACGTAAATAGACAAGGTGTTTTGGCCCAACTTTAACAAGGCAGGGCTTTTGAGGAAGTGCCGCAAGGCCATAAAGATCGCAAAGACCAGCATTACGTTCCCCAACCTTATAAACAGGTAATTGTTGTTAAAAATCTCTTTGAAAAGGGAACTACCGGTCCATTCCGCCATGGCGGCAAATGCCGGGGAAGAAGCAAGCAGTAAGAAGCCCGAGACCAACGAAATCCCTATGGCCACGGGATAAAGATAGCGGGCATTTTTGAACCGTGTAAAAAGCACAGACAGGAAAGCCCCGAATGTGGAATACCCAAACCAGGGGATGATGGTAAATATCGATCCGTTCACCTTAGTGAGGTAATTTTCAAGCGCATCCGGCAGGAACGGATAAGCCAATTGTTTGTATGCCGGTTCCAGGAGAAATAATACCAGGGTACTCCCCAGGAGCAAAGCCGGAAAAACCCACCGGCGTTTACCTACGGTCAGCAGGTAAAATCCGATGACTCCAAGGATGGACAAACCTATACATTGCAGTACATCTACCAGGTAAAAAGAATCGTAAAGTTTTCCCTGGAGCAGGCCAAAAAGATTAAGCCTCAGGAGATACCCTATGGCCAGGAGTTGCAAGCCCCGTTTAAGGCCTTTGTTCACCCTCGGGTTCTGCAGGCCTGTTTGGGGTACCCGGATTAGAAGATAGGTGAATATAAACCCGGACACCGTAAAAAAGACCGGGGCGGTAATGCCCCTGAAATACAACCAAACCTGGTAAACAGGCTCTGAAGCATCCCTGAAGGCCGGATCGAGCAGCCCATCCACGAAATGCCCCTGCAACATCATCAGGATGGCCCACGCCCGCATGGCGTCAATAAAATAAAGCCTGTTCGTTTGTTGTTTCATAATAGACTACCCTATATACTTGTAAAACAGTCCTTTTGGATTACGAAAGGTGCAAAATTATACAATTTCCCCACAATAACGTTTGAAATAGGGTATTTTCGTCGGAAACCAATGCCGATCAAACATCGCCTATGGCCCATTTTTTAGCATTTGCAGGAAGCAATTCTTCCAGATCCATCAATTTTGCCCTGGTTAAATACACGGTATCCCTTATCGAACAGCATGAAGTACAACTCCTGAATATGGCTAATATGCCCTTCCCCCTTTACAGCGAGGATTATGAGCGTGAAAAGGGCTTTTCGAATTCCCTGGTTGAACTTCGGAACGATATACGGGCCGCGGATGGCCTGATCCTGTCCGTGAACGAGCATAACAGCAATCCTTCAGCTTATACCAAAAACCTGCTCGACTGGCTTTCCCGCCTGGACCGGAAATTTCTTGAGAATACCAAGGTTTTTCTGATGGCTGCCTCCGGGGGCAAAAGGGGGGCATCCGGTTCCCTGGGTATAATCGATGCCCTGTTACCGCGTTTCGGCGCCGAGGTAGTGGCGACTTTCTCGCTACCCTTATACCATGAAAACTTTGATCCCGCGAAAGGGATTATCAATGCGGAACTGGCCGCTAAGCACAGGGAAGCCCTGGACCGGTTTTTGTCCAATTTCTGACCATACCGAAAACGGGGTGCGCATGTGCAACCACACAACCGGGTATCAGGAATGTTCCCGGCCATCAATGGATCCCGTTCTAAAACATTCTTTGGTATCTTTGGGCCATGTTTGATGCCTTTAAATTGCATATAGAAGAGGAAGCCCCTGCGCTTGCCAACCAGGCCCTGCTAATTGCCTGCAGCGGGGGGGTTGACAGTATGGTACTGGTCCATCTTTGCGAACGCCTTGGGCTGCAATTTGAAATTGCCCATTGCAATTTCCAGCTGAGGGAAGAGGAAAGCGAAGGGGATGAGCAGCTGGTAGCAGGGCTGGCCGATTCCCTGGGGCGCCGGTATCATTCAACCCGTATTGATACCCGCGCTTATGCTGAAAAAAACGGTATCTCCATCCAGATGGCTGCCCGGGAACTCCGGTATCGCTGGTTTTCCGAAATTATGGAAGAAGATCAGATTGACCTGTTGTTAACGGCCCATCATGCCGATGATGCCCTGGAAACATTTCTGATCAATCTCTCCAGGGGAACCGGATTAGACGGCCTTAAGGGGATCCCCTCCCATACCCCTTCGATTTTCCGCCCTTTGCTGCCCTTCTCACGAAGGCAGATCCTGGAGTATGCACAGGAAGAAAATCTCGAATGGCGCGAAGATAGCAGCAACCAGGACCCCAAATACCTAAGGAACAAGATCCGAATGGAAATTGTGCCCATCCTTAAGGAACTGCACCCGACATTTATGGATAATTTCCGGGCCACACAATCTTATCTATATGGAAGCTCCCAGCTTCTGGAGCAATATGGGGAACTCCTGAGGGACCAATTGTTCCGTAAGGAAAACAGACACTTCCGCATCCCTGTTGCGCCGTTGGAATCCCTACAGCCGCAGCAGGCTTACCTTCATTTGCTTTTCGCCCGATTCGGCTTTAGGGAAGTAGCGGAAGTGGCGGCGTTGCTCTCGGCAGGCAGCGGGAAAGTGGTTTACAGCAAAACACACCGACTGGTCAGGGACCGGGACAACCTGTTGCTGCAGGAGCTAGAGCCTGTGGATGCCCGTACCTACCTGGTGCCGCTTCAGGAGGGCAGGAAACCCGTACCCGGCAACCTGCTCATCGAAAAGGTAAGCGGCATGAAGGAACGCTCCCCCAGTATACTATATGTTGATAAAGAAACGTTAAACCCCATACTGAACCTGCGCAAATGGCGAAAAGGAGATTACTTTTATCCTCTGGGGATGGGTGGGAAAAAAAAGGTGTCCAAATATTTCAAGGATGAGAAAATGGACCTGATCGCCAAAGAAGATCAATGGCTTCTGTGCTCTGGGGATGATATCGTTTGGATCGCAGGCCGGCGGGCAGACGAGCGGTTCAAGGTTACCGATGCCACCCGTACCATTCTGAAAATGACCTGGCAAACATGAAAAATGCGGTTACATTTTTACTGCTATTATCGGTACTGATCCCGGTCCGGGCCCAAATGGGCGAGTCGCCGGTGAGTTGGAAACAAGAGGTTAAGACCCTGGGGGCCGGGGAATACGAATTGATCCTCCAGGCCAGTATAGAGGAAGGCTGGCATGTGTATTCACAACACACGGCGGAGGGCGGTTCCCTCCCTACGGAATTCACTTTTGTGGATGCTGGTAAGGCCTATGAACTGGATGGACCTACGGAGGAAAGCGAAACCGTGACGGAATATAATGACGTATTTGAGGTAGAGGAAACATTTTTTAAGGACCGGGCCGAATTCCACCAGCGTATCCATCTCCTGGACACTAACCTCCGGCAGGTGCAACTGGAACTTTTTTACCAGGTTTGCAAGGAGGTTTGTATCCCGGAGGAGAGAACCTTTTACTTTTCGCTGGACGGAAGCAAAGTGACCGTTGCCGGGCAGGAAGTGGATAGCAGAAGCCAGGTGCTGGGGGAATCGCTGAAACTCGATATCCGGAACAAGGACCTGCTGAACGAGGGAAACACGGGCGGAGCACAAGCCGGTTCGGGACTCTGGATGCTATTCGGCCTGGGCTTTTTAGGGGGGCTGATCGCACTTCTGACACCTTGTGTATTCCCCATGATCCCGCTGACAGTTTCCTTTTTCACCAAACATTCCCAGTCGCGCTCAGGCGGCATCCGTGCAGCTTTATTGTACGGGTTCTTCATCATGTTGATCTACTTCCTGCTGAGCCTGCCGTTTCACCTTTTTGATACGGTCGACTCACAAATTCTCAATACGATCGCCACAAATGTCTGGCTGAATATTTTTTTCTTTGTTGTTTTTGTGTTTTTCGCGTTCTCCTTCTTCGGGTTTTACGAACTCACCCTTCCCAATTCCTGGGCTAATCGCATGGATCGGGCCTCGTCAAGGGCAGGTGGCGTTGCGGGTATTTTCTTTATGGCTCTCACCCTGGCTATCGTGTCTTTTTCCTGTACCGGGCCTATTTTGGGAGGCTTGTTGGGGAGTACCACCCTGGCGGTTGGCGATGTGGCTACCAACCTATCGGCCGGGATGCTGGGCTTCGGACTCGCCCTGGGCCTGCCATTTGCCTTATTCGCTCTTTTTCCGGCCTGGTTGAATTCCCTGCCGCGGTCCGGGGGCTGGATGAATACGGTGAAAGGGGTACTGGGATTCCTCGAATTGGGCCTGGCGTTGAAGTTTTTATCCAATGCCGACCTGGTGGGCCATTGGGGCCTCCTTAAAAGAGAGATCTTCCTGGGGGCCTGGGCGCTCCTGGCATTGCTGATGACGGGTTACCTTTTCGGCCTTTTCCGCATATACCGAAAAGAGGCCCGGCAGAAGATTTCCGGCGGGCGATTGGTCGCGGGGATGGTTAGCGCCCTTTTCACGCTATATCTGGGTCTTGGCCTGTTCCACTTCATCCCTTTAAAAATGCTGAGCGGATTCCCCCCACCAGATTTCTACAGCGTTATACAACAGGAAAGTGATTGCCCCCTGGGAATAGATTGTTTCAAAGACTTCGAGGCAGGAATTGCACATGCCCGGGAAGTGGACAAGCCTGTATTGCTTGATTTTACCGGTTGGGCCTGTGTAAACTGCAGGAAAATGGAAGAGAATGTATGGAGTGAACCGGACATTTACCCGATACTCAAGGAAGATGTGGTGCTTATTTCCCTTTACATAGACGACCGGAAGTCCCTGCCCGAGGAGGAGCAATTTACGTTCCGGTTTGACACAGGCCACTTGAAAAACATTGAAACAATCGGACAAAAATGGGGCACCTTCCAAACCGTGAATTTCGGTGCGGCATCCCAGCCCTATTACGTGATGCTCACGCCAGACCTGGAACTCCTCAACCCGGCCATTCAGAACACGGATAGCCAACACTATCGGGAATGGCTTCGCAGCGGATTGCGAAAATTCCGCAAGCTATCCATGGCCGATCCGGCGCGTTAGCAACCGCAGAGGCATCTTTTTTTATCGTCCGATTAAGCCTATCTTTAACGAACTAAACACCAAACCCTTTGAAAATACTTAGGCTATTCGCAAAAGTATTGGCGGCACTCCTGGTCCTCCTTTTCCTGGCGGGCATTTTTATGTACCAATCATTAAAACCCGATTATGATGGTGTCAAAGAATTACCCGGCTTATCGGCGGAGGTCTCAGTTTATTTTGACGATTACGGCATACCCCATATTTATGGGGAAAACGAGGCAGATGTTTTCAGGGCCCTGGGGTATGTGCACGCCCAGGACCGGCTCTGGCAAATGGAATTGCTCCGCCGGGTGGGCAGGGGCGGCCTATCAGAGGTCTTCGGGAAGGACCTCCTGGATACGGATCGATTTTTCTTGTCGCTGGGCATCGCTGCTGCGAGTAAAAAAGCGATTGCCCGCCTGGACACCACCAGAGAAGAGGTCAGGCTTGCCCGCGCCTACCTGGACGGAATCAACCGTTTTATAGAGAACGGGCCCACCCCTGTTGAATTTTACCTCACCGGCCTCCATAAAACACCATTTACGCTGGAAGACGTTTACAACTCTATAGGGTACATGGCTTTTTCTTTTGCCATGGCCCATAAAACCGATCCCCTGCTCACCACCATCCGGGACAGCCTGGGTCCGGCCTATCTCACGGATCTGGAAACAGGATATGACTCACTTTCCACACGTATCAGGAATTACCTGCCGGGAGACCGGGATACCGTGGCCAGCAACATCAGT
The DNA here is from genome assembly GCA_963721045.1 of uncultured Flavobacteriaceae bacterium. Classification (GTDB taxonomy): domain Bacteria; phylum Bacteroidota; class Bacteroidia; order Flavobacteriales; family Flavobacteriaceae; genus Zeaxanthinibacter. Next base: position 142,209 of record CAVRHQ010000022.1, on the reverse strand, counting down.
CGGGCCGTAGCGTCTTCCCTTGCGGGCCTGCCGGTCCCTCAGTTTATCGGGAGCAATAGCTGGGTCCTGGCGCCGCCTAAAACCAGGAATGGGAAGGTGATCTTTGCCAACGACCCCCATATCGGATTTGCGCAGCCAGCTGTTTGGTACGAGGCACACCTGGCAGCTCCGGGATACGAAAAGTATGGTTTTCACCTGGCGGGGATCCCTTTTCCGCTCCTGGGGCATAACCGGCAACTGGCTTACGGACTGACCATGTTTGAAAACGATGATCTGGATTTTTACTATGAAAAAGGCCACCCCTCAGACAGCAGTAAATACGGGGTTCCCGGGGGTTGGGAATCTTATACTTACACCTCCGATACCATCCGCGTGAAAGGAGGGGATGCTGTGGTCTTCACCCACAGGAGTACGATTCATGGTCCGGTAATGAACGACCTGGTTGAAACGATACGGGAATCCACGCCGGTAAGCATGTCATGGGTGTATACGGCTCAGGAAAACAACCTCCTGGAGGTACTTTACGGCATGAGTCATGCAAAGGGGCTGCAGGATTTTGAAAAAGTCCTGCCAAAACTTCACGCCCCGGGCCTGAATGTCATGTACGGGGATTCCGCCGGGAATGTCGCCTGGTGGGCAAGCGCCCACCTGTATACGCTTCCGGATAGTCTGAACACAAAAATGATCATCGAGGCCGGGCAACAGGAGGTAGCGCCGCATTATCTCAATTTCGGTCAAAACCCCAAGGCCATCAACCCCCCATGGAATTACGTCTATTCGGCAAACAACCAGCCTGAGCCTGTTCATGGCAGGATCTATCCCGGATATTACCTTCCCGAAAACAGGGCCAGGCGGATCGTGGAGATCCTTGAATCCAAGGACAACTGGGATCAAAAATCGATCAGCGTCATGCAGTTGGATGATACCTCCCCGGTCAACCCCGGGATTGTTACCAACCTGTCCAAATCCATTGATGTATCTGCGCTTTCAGACGAGGAGATCAAGTTACTGGACCTGTTGAGCCACTGGAAAGGCGATTACCGCTTAAAATCCATTGAACCGACCATTTTTCACCGCTGGATCTATTTTTTCCTTAAAGATACTTTTGAAGACGAACTGGGGCCGGAGCGCTTCCGGCAAATGCTCAGTACTCACTTTCACAAAAGGCTGATTGCTCCACTCGCCGCCAGGGACACTTCGGTTTGGTGGGATAACGTTAAGACCCCGGGTCATGTGGAAACCAAGAAAGAGATCGTGGGAATGGCCTTTGACCAGGCTTTCCGGGCATTGAAAGAGCAATTGGGGGAAGAAACTCAGTACTGGACCTGGGACCGGGTACACCTCCTGGAGCATCACCACCCACTGGGCCGGGTTGCCGCGTTACGATCCAGATTCAATGTGGGCCCTTTTCCCGTAAGAGGTTCCCGTGAAGTGATCAACAATATGTCATTCAGCTACAGGGAAGATGGGATGAACTGGGTGCAATCGGGCCCGTCTACCCGCAGGATCATAGACTTTTCAGATGTTGAGAATAGCCTGAGCATCCTTCCAACTGGGGAGTCCGGCAATCCACTTAGCCCGCATTACAAGGATCAGGCCGATCTTTACGTTCATGGGAAATTCCGGAAGATGATGCTCAATCGGGACGAAATCCAATCTACTTCGAAATCTTTACTTATATTTAAAACTCATTAGTTATTGATTGATTGGGAATATGGGAATGGGATTCTCATTTTTTTTGTTTTGTCCGCAGCAGGCAGGATTACAGTCAACATATAAGTAAGGCTATATAAAACATTAATAAACAGATTATTATATTCTAAAGTATTTTGGAATATACTCGTTCGTGATCAAATAGGGTGGCCAAACGGCAAAATGTATTACCCGGACTTTCCCGGTTAAACAAAGCTTGGGAACCATGGGGTTTAAGGAGATTTAGAAACCGCAATTCTTCGCAAATCCCGTATAAAATTCTCGAAGGAGGTAAAATAGTTGAACCGCTTATGAAAAGGAAATACGTTGGGTTGCATCTGGGGATGCTGCTCCTGGGCTGTATGGCCATGCAGGGACAGCAGGCAAGTCATAACGATCTGTTCTATAACTGGTTTGACAAGCAGGTGGGGATTGAGAATACGGGACTTTACGAAGGGATTGTATACAAGGAACAATACCGTACCATCAACGAGAATACCCAATTCTACCGTTCGCCAGATTTCCTGCCCGGATCGTTGGTATACAAGGGGCAGCCGTATGCCAACCTCCTGTTGAAATTTAATGTATATGCGGATGAGTTGCTGCTTAAAGTGGAAAACCGCCTGGGTGGCAACACCCTGCAATTATTCAGTGACAAGGTCTCTGAATTTACCATAGACGGGGTACCATTTGTCCATATCACTAATGTTGGGGCAGACCAGGAGCTGAGCGGCTTCTATGAGGCTTCTTACCGGGATCCGGCCTTGACCCTCCTCACAAAGTATTCAAAAAAACTCTTTAGCCGCAAAGACCGGAGAAGTGTTTATTATGAATTTCTGGAAGGCAAAAAAACCTATATCCTTAAGTACGGGGAACACTATTATTCCATAGACTCCAAACGGGATATTATATCTCTGTTCCCTGATTTGAAAGGCTCGATCAATGCATTTTACAACCGTGCTCGTGCACAGCGCCGAACCAATCCCCATGCATTTACGATCGCCCTCATGCAAAGGATCGGAAGCTTGCTTCCCCAACCAAACACCGACCCTATTCGATGAAAAAATTACTCCTGATATTCCTATTTTGTTGCAGCGGTATGGCCCTGGCACAGGAAGGCCCTACTATCACCTTTTCGTTTGAAGACCGACCGTTTTCTGAAGTTATCGATGAACTGGAACGGCAGTCGGGCCAGGAATTCTTTTATGTTGAAGAATGGTTACCCAATCGCTCGATCAGTGGAAACTTCGTCGATGAACCACTGCAAAATGTCCTGGACACCCTCCTGAAGGATACCCTCCTGAACTTTTATATTATGGACGACGGGAAAGTGGTGCTTACCCAAAATGCCATCATTGTAGACACGCTTCCCGAAGCCTTTTTCGGCGAACAGGACACCGTTGCGGCGTCCGGGGGAGAACAAAATAACGCGAACCCATTATTTTATTCCGAAGCGGCTTCCGAACAGGCCAGTGAGCTCGAAACCGTTAGGATTGGAAAGCAGGACCGCAACAGCGGGCGCCACCGTTATACCCTGAGCGGGATTGCGCGGAATGCCACTACCGGGCAGCCCATTTCCGAAATGGCGATAGTCGTGGAGGGAAGCAACATTGGGACGGCCACGAACTCAGACGGGTATTACGAACTCGAACTTCCCGCAGGGGTGAACATATTGTCCACTTCAGCCCTGGGTATAGAAAGTAGCCGGAAGAAGGTTGTCATTTACAATGACGGAACGCTTAACTTCGATTTACAGGAAAGTTTTGAGGTCCTTGAGGAAGTGGTGGTGGAAGGAAACCAGAACCGGAACGTGGAACAGGCGGCCACGGGGGTTACCCTTATCGAAGTGGAGAAAATTAAGAATATCCCCCTGGTGCTTGGCGAGCGGGATATCCTGAAGGCAGCTGTAACCCTGCCTGGGATTTCCACCGCCGGGGAGGGGGCTGCCGGGTATAATGTCCGTGGCGGGCGAACCGACCAGAACCTGATCCTCCTGGACAATGCGGTGATCTATAACCCCTCCCACTTCTTTGGGATTTTCTCTGCCCTGAACCCCTTTACTTCAGGGGATGTGAATATTTATAAAGGGAGTATCCCGGCCGAATACGGCGGCCGGCTTTCCTCGGTTTTCGATATCCGGACCGAAGATGCCAACACCGAAAAATTCGCCGGGGAGGCCTCCATTGGGCCCGTTACCAGCAACCTGACGCTGGAAACCCCGATCGTAAAGGACAAAGCAGGGATCCTTGTGGGGGGCCGTGCTACCTATTCAGACTGGATCCTGCGTTCCCTCGATGAGAAAGAACTCAGCAACAGCCAGGCCTCATTTTACGATTTCGTGGCAAAATACAACCACAAGCTGAACGAAAACAACGAGCTTCGTGCAACCGGATATTACAGCCATGACGCCTTCAGCATCACCTCGGATTCGCTCTACAATTACAGCAACCGGCTCCTCTCCCTGGAATGGGATCATAAATTTAACGACAAACATACCGGCAGCCTGATCCTTTCGAATAGTCAATACCAGTTCAATATCGAATACGACGGGGATTCCAACAATGATTTTGATTTGGGCTATCAGATAGACGAGACCGAACTAAAATTCAGGCTGAAGTACCTGCTCAATGATGCCCATACCCTGGATTATGGGATATCTTCCGGAAATATTATGGGGTAGACCCGGGCAGCAAACGCCCTTCCGGAGACCAATCTGAAGTGACCCCGCTAATCATCCCGGAAGAACAGGGCCTGGAATCGGCGGCCTTTCTTTCAGACAGTTGGAAAGTAAACGACAAGCTGCTGATCGATGCGGGGCTCCGGTATTCCGTTTACCTGGCATTGGGTGCTGCTTCCCAGCGGATCTACGAGGAAAATGCACCTAAGAACAACAGCACTTTGGTGGAAACCCGGGAATACAAGGACAATGAAGTCATCAAAACCTATGGGGGGCCTGAAGTGAGGGTGTCCGCCCGCTATTTCCTGGGGGAAGACTTTTCGGTGAAGGCGAGTTATAACAATACCTTCCAGTACATCCATACCCTATCCAATAATACGACGGTATCGCCCACCGATACCTGGAAACTATCGGACTACAATATCAAACCCCAGGAAGCGAACCAGGTTGCCCTGGGCTTTTACAAGAACCTGGAAGGCAATAAGTACGAGATCAGCCTGGAAGGGTATTACAAAAGATCCAAGAATATCCTGGACTATAAGGTTGGGGCCCAGTTACTCCTAAATGATGCTATTGAAACCGAAGTATTGCAGGGCGACGGGAAGGCCTATGGCGTGGAATTCCTGGTCAGGAAGAATGAAGGCGCTTTGAATGGGTGGGTGGGATATTCCTATTCCCGCTCCTTCGTAAAACTGGACAGCCCCTACCGGGAAGAACGCGTGAATAACGGGGAGTACTTTCCCGCGAACTATGACAAACCGCATGACTTCAGCCTGGTGGCCAATTACAAGTTCACCAGGAGGTTCAGCGTGTCGGCCAACTTTGTTTACCAGACAGGACGGCCGGTGACCTATCCGATCGGGAGTTATGAATTCAACAATGCGGAATATGTTTTTTACAGCGACCGGAATAAGTTCCGTATCCCCGACTATTATCGGTTAGACCTGAGCTTTAATATGGAAGGGAACCACAAGATCAAGAAATTCGCGCACAGTTTCTGGAATTTCTCCATCTATAACGTACTGGGCCGGAATAACCCCTATTCTGTATTTTTTGTGACCCAGGACGGAGAATTAAAGGCCTACAAGAGTTCCATATTCTCTATCCCAGTGCCGACCATTACCTACAATTTTAAGTTTTGAAGGGCATGCATACAATTATTTTACCGTCCCGCCCAGAAAAAAAAGTGCTGCAGTGCCTGATCGTATGTTTTTCCTTCCTGCTCAGCGGCTGTGTAGAGACTTTCGAGCCACAAACCCTGACGTTTGAAAATGCACTAGTGGTCGAAGCCAGTATTACGAATGAAATGAAAGAACAGGAAATTAAGCTGAGCCGCGCTTTTGCTTTTGAAGAAGATGGCCCAAAACCCGAGCGAAATGCCGATGTGCGGGTCGAGGACAATCAGGGTTCCGTCTTCGCCTTTCATGAAGATTCCCCGGGAATTTACCATTCCGAAACAGTTTTTGCCGCACAGCAGGGGAGGACATACCAGCTATTGGTCAATACGGGAAACGGAGGGTCCTATAAATCCCTGCCTGCGGAACTCGCTCCGGCGGCCACTATTAACGAAGTCTATGCCGAACGGATGACAAACGGCGATGGGGTTGAGGGGATGGCCATTCGGGTGAATGCTTCAAGTCCGTCCGGGAACGCGAGGAATTACCGCTATGAATTTGACGAGACTTACAAGATAATCGCGCCAAAATGGGCCCCGAAGAAACTGATCCCTGATCCGGATGACCGATGTGGCGTATTGGTCGTGACCAGGGATGAGGAACAGCATACATGTTACGCTACCCGGCCTTCAAATGGCATTATTATAACCAATACTAATAGTTTTCCCGAAGACCGCGTAAAAGATTTCATCGTGCGATTTATTAAGAGGGATAACTATATCATCTCGCACCGGTATAGCATTTTGGTACGTCAACTGGTGGAATCCAGCCAGGCGTATACCTTCTATGAGACCCTGAATGATTTTTCAGGATCACAAAGCCTGTTTTCAGGAACCCAACCTGGCCTTCTCCAGGGAAATATGTTTTCAGCTAACAATCCTGACGAGCACGTATTGGGGTATTTTGAAGTGGCCTCCGTCACATCAAAACGATTATTTTTCAACTATGACGATTTTTTCCCCGGCGAACCACTTCCCCCTTATGTAAACCGTTGCATTGAAATTGCCCCTGCAATCTATGGGGCCACTTCTGGGCCGGTTGAGGAGCCGTCTTGTGTTTTAAAACCGCTGGTTGAATTAAATACTATCAGCTATGTAGACGAGAACAAGGACGGGGTGGTGGGAGATGGGGGACCATACATTGTGGTTCCGAGAGAATGTGGCGATTGCACGGCACTGGGAAGTGCAGAAGTGCCCGATTTCTGGATTGAGTAAGATGCAGTATTTATTACAATTCAATTGATGAGTGTGAATAGAAAGAGAAATTGGCGCCTGGCAATAGGGCTGGGTATCTTAGGAGGCCTTTCAGCTTGTGTGGAACCCTTTGAAGCGGAAACCATAACTTTTGACAGTGCCCTTGTGATCGACGCGACCATTACCAATGAAATGAAGCAACAGCAGGTTTTTCTGAGCCGTACATACCGCCTGGAGGCCGACGGGCCCAAGCCGGTGAGGAGTGCTCAGGTGACCGTTACGGATTCGCAGGGCAATGCCTATCAGTTTCAGGAAAAGGCTGCCGGGACCTACATGTCCCAGTCGGTTTTTGCTGCCCTGCCCGGGACTTCCTATAAGTTGCAGGTTACCACCTCAAACGGCCGCAAATATGAATCCGACATCGTGGAACTCACCCCGGTAGCCGTGATAGATCAGGTGTCTGCGGAACGCACAACAAACCAGGATGGGGCGGAAGGCGTGGCCATTGTGGTGGATGCCAGCAGTCCGTCGGGGAATGCCCGGAATTACCGCTATACCTATGATGAGACTTACAAGATAATCGCCCCCAAATGGACGCCTTATGACCTGAGGGTACCGGAGCCACCCCCGGGTGAGGATGAAGCCCCTGGCTGTGATCTCGATATTATTTTACGGGAAGATGAGGAGCATACCTGTTATGCCACGGCATCGTCCAATAACATCATTCTCACCGAAACCAATGGATTTCCGGAAGACCGGGTTTCCGATTTTGTCGTGCGGTTCATAAACCGCAAAAGCTATATAATTTCACACCGCTACAGCATCCTGGTTCGGCAACTGGTACAATCCGATGCCGCGTATGTTTATTTCGAAACCCTGGCCAGGTTATCTGGCGATGAAAGCCTGTTTTCTCAAAGTCAGCCAGGGTTCCTCCAGGGGAATGTATTTTCTGCAGACGACCCCGAAGAAAAAGTGCTGGGGTATTTTGACGTGGCTTCGGTGACCGAAAAGCGGATATTTTTTAATTATGACGACCTTTTCCCCGGAGAACCATTACCACCATACGTTTCTGCCTGCAATGAAACCGCCCCCCCACTTTCATCGCCCGCGGGTTGTGTTCTGCGAAACACGGTAGCCGCAAACCTGGTACGTTATATCGGTGACAATCAACCCGGGCCATTCAGTCCTGGTCCCGGACCTTACCTGGTGGTCCCAAGAGTGTGCGGCGATTGTACGGAAATAGGAAGTACCGCAGTCCCGGAATTTTGGACCGAATAAAGTACTATTGTATGAAAACGACAAACATTTTGATCATCATAAGTTTCCTTGTGGCCGCCCGAATAGCTGCACAAAATACGCAGGCAGATAATGTGTATGGGACAATGCCGGGGGAAGCCGTATACGTGCATCAGAACTCGAACTTGTTGTTCGCAGGGGAAACGCTTTATTACAAACTGTATTGTATGAACCCGGCCAGTGGGAAACCCAGTTCTCTGAGTAAGATGGCCTATGTGGCCATGGTAGGGAAGGATCGGCAGGCAGTATTTCAGCATAAAATTAAGCTGGAAAACGGAATGGGCCAGGGGGAATTTTTTGTCCCGGCTGACGTTCCCACAGGAAGCTACAAGCTGATCGCCTATACCAATTGGATGAAAAATGGGAAAGGGAGCCCGATTTTTACGGCGGATGTGGTGTTGGTGAATCCCTATCAGGATACGTCTGAAAATTATCTGGAAAAGCCAGTGCCGGACAGCCTGGGAAATGATTCCCTGGTGGTTGCGAATGATAAACATCCTGCTCCGCCAGTGGAACATGAACCAGACGCAGGCCAGCTTACCGCTACTCTGGATGAATCCAATTTCGGAAAGCGGGCCCTGGTACGGCTTTACCTGCAAGCCGGGAATGAGACGGTAGCAGGCGGGCATTATTCATTGTCGGTGCGACGCTTGTCCGATTTGGACCATCCGGCGGAAGCTGAGCCGGCGCCGATCCGCATGGCCACTGCCACCTTTGGAGACACCGGGCAGGGAGCGCCGGTTTTACCCGAAATGAGGGGGGAGTTGCTTTCCGGAAAAGTCCTGGCCCCCGAAGAAGGGATGCCTGTAAATAATTTGCCGGTTGCTTTTTCTATTACCGGGGATGATTTTATTTTCGATATTGCCCGCACCAATGAGCAGGGTACTTTTTATTTCAACCTGGACCGCGATTACGATGCAACCAAAGGGATTTTTCAGGTACTGGACCAGGAGGGGAAGGGGTATGATATCAGGATGGATGAGGAAATGGTACCAATACCTGAGTCGTTAAATTTTTACGAGTTTAGCCTGAACGATGAACTGGCCGATGAGATCAGGACCCGGAGTATCCAGAACCAGATCGAAAATGCCTACGTGGAAGTGAAGGCCGATACCCTGATCCAGCCAAGCAGGGTGCTGCCGTTCTACCGGGATTTCCAGTTGCGGTACCATCTGGACGACTTCACCCGCTTCAACACCATTGAGGAAACCCTGGTGGAGATCGTGGATCATGTTTGGCTTTCACAGGACAGGCAGGGCCAACCCATGTTTCAGGTGCGCCCGCTGGATGGCTATCTGGATGGGATCGGGATGCCTCCCATGGTATTTATGGACGGCCTTTATATTCAAAACCACAAGGACATCCTCGGGTTTCCGGCGCGGCAGATCAAAAACATCTTTATTTCCCGGGACCGGTATCAAATAGGGGCGAATGTATTCCAGGGGATTTTGGCTTTTGAAACTTTCGCATCTGACTATTCGGATAATTTTTACAGGGATTTCCTGAAGGCAAAGCCCCTGTTCCGTCCGCAAACCCCAAAAGCATATTATTTCCAATCCTATGACGATACCGGGAAACAGGAGCGGATTCCTGACTTCAGGCGGCAGCTCTATTGGGTACCCAACCTTTCCCTGTCTGGCGGAAAAAAACAAGTGCATTGGTTTACATCCGATCTGGCGGGGATCTATGAAATAAACCTGCAGGGATTCACCTCCGAAGGGCAGCCCATATCCCTGGTGAAATTATTTAATGTAGAATAAATACTATATTGTAGAAAATATTCTATATTTATAAAAAGTTTCGTACTTTGGGCAGTAAAACAGCAGCCCATGCTCACCAAAGTATTTGGAAGTGCCGTCTTTGGGGTGGAAGCCACTACCGTGGTGGTAGAGGTCAATATAGACAAAGGGGTGGGGTACCACCTGGTAGGCCTGCCCGATAACGCGATCCGGGAGAGCAATTACCGCATCGCGGCGGCCTTGCAGAACAACGGCTACAAGATCCCGGTTAAAAAGATCACGATCAACATGGCCCCGGCCGACCTGAGGAAGGAGGGGTCTGCCTATGACCTGACCCTGGCCCTGGGAATCCTTACCGCATCGGGACAGATCCGGGCCGAGAGCCTGGAGCGCTATGTGATCATGGGCGAACTTTCACTGGACGGGGGACTGCAGCCCATCAAAGGCGTACTCCCAATAGCCATACGGGCCCTGGAAGAAGGGTTCAAAGGATTTCTCCTGCCGGAGGAAAACGCCCGGGAGGCGGCCATTGTCAGCGGTCTGGAAGTGTATGGAATCAGCAATATAAGCCAGGTCATTGAATTCTTCGACCGGGGAATACCCCTGCAACCCACCGTGGTAGACCTGCAGGCCGAGTTCTTTCAGAATCTGGAAAACCCTGAATTCGATTTTTCGGATGTCCGGGGACAGGAAGGGATCAAGCGCTGCATGGAGATCGCAGCGGCCGGGGGACATAATATTATCCTGATAGGGCCGCCGGGAGCGGGTAAGACCATGCTGGCCAAACGCCTGCCCTCCATCCTGCCTCCTATGACCCTGGAAGAAGCCCTGGAGACCACCAAGATCCACTCGGTGGCAGGAAAAACCAAAAACAGGGGCTTAATGAGTCAGCGGCCCTTTCGCAATCCCCACCACACCATTTCGGATGTGGCCCTGGTAGGAGGGGGGACCTACCCACAGCCGGGCGAAATCTCCCTTTCCCATAACGGGGTGCTGTTCCTTGACGAGCTTCCCGAATTCAAACGCAGTGTGCTGGAAGTGATGCGGCAACCCCTGGAAGACCGGGAAGTAACCATATCCCGGGCCCGGTTTACCGTGACCTACCCGAGCAGCTTTATGCTGGTGGCCAGCATGAACCCCAGCCCCTCCGGGTATTTTAATGATCCCGGCGGCCCTGTGACCACTTCCCCGACCGATATGCAACGATACCTGGGCCGGATCTCCGGGCCATTGCTCGACCGGATCGATATCCATATCGAAGTGACGCCGGTTCCCTTCGAAAAATTATCGGACGACCGCAAAGGAGAGGGGAGCCTGGCTATCCGCAAAAGGGTTACGGCCGCCAGGGAACTGCAGACCCTCCGTTTTGAAAACCTTCCGAATATCCATTACAATGCCCAGATGAACAGCAAACAGATCCGGGAATATTGTAAAATGGATGAGGCGTCCCTGCGGTTACTCAAGAATGCCATGGATCGTCTTAACCTGTCTGCCCGCGCCTATGACCGGATTTTAAAGGTGGCCAGGACCATTGCCGACCTGGAACGAACGGCCGCCCTGCTGCCTGCACATATCGCCGAAGCCATCCAGTACCGGAGCCTGGACAGGGAAGGATGGCTTGGATAAAAGCAAATCCCAAATTCCAAGCACCAAATTCCAGAGATGAAGTTGTTTAAAAATATTGGAATTTGGAATTTGGAATTTGGAATTTGGAATTTCAATACGGGTGGTTGGGGTGAAGAGTGGGTATTAAACAATGAACAATTAGCAATAAACAAGAATCAATTGAAGCTTCATTCCGAGTGATACGAAGAAATCTCTTTGGGAGCGTGATCGTCTCACATGCGTCGAAGTGCGGATATCTTTTATTGGTAGGCATTTTTATCAAGTTCATCTTGGACGAGTTGAAGAACCCCTTGGCTACTATCAAGACTTTCTTTAATGAATCTTTTAAAGAAACTCCTCTGACTGGCCGCTAACTCTAACAGTCCAAGGAAGTAGTCATCATTTAAAATAAAATCGTAATTCCGTGGATAAAGTGCGCCTCCATCATCTCCAACACCTCGTCGGAAGTTCTTTATTATGTACTTGTCCCATGATGGATTAACTTCTGTTCCCCATTTTAAGCGTCCTTCCAAAATCAAATAGGTATTTTCGTAAAGCTTAACAATCTCAGTTTTTAATTTCTCATTACTAATAATTTCAATTCCAGTATTCTTCAAGGCTTCATACCCACCTTTGGATAAAGTGAAATTCGCATTATTTAAAATTGCTTTATGCCAGTGATAACCTAATGTATCATTTTCTTGTATTCTTTCCCGTAGAACGGAAAATATTATATCTGCTGATCTGTCATTTCGTTCAATCCATTCCAGAATTTGCTCTAAATCATTAATATTTTGTTCAAGATTTTCGGCAATGATCAGCAGTATTTTTCTTTCAGTAATCCTATTTTTTCGATTTTCATTCCAATTATTAATGCTTAGAGCAATCAAAATCCCAATCACCACAAGGACAATTTCCCCAATGGCATACCTCATGTATTTCAATGGCTTGTTGTCATCGGCAAATTGTTTTCGGATTTTGCGAAAGAATGGGATCATCGGAAGGGGGTGGTTGGTTGTTCTTCCTAAAGTACTGAATTATTATAAGAGACTTAAAATCAGTCGAATAATATTTGAACTGAAGACCGTACCCTTGTAGATAGTAACAGATTTGGCAATAGCGGCTTGCAAACCAAGGTGATACGGGCCGTCGGAATGACCAATAAGGAACTGGGTGAATGCAGGATATGCAAATCCGCTCTATCATTTTGAACCGAACGGAGTGAGGGTGAGAAATCCCATATATCATCCCTGGAACGTTTTAAATAGAATTCCTCCTCCGGTCGGGTATGCTCGTGAAAAATGATCTTTTTAACCCAAAAGACCATAAGGCCTCCCGCAGGCATTAACATGTGGAATTATTGCCGATATTCGAGCCTAAAGGGATCCCATGGCCACGCGTCTCCAGGGCATACGCAGGTTTTGGGATTCCCAAATCCGATTGACGCGCTATGCTAAGAACAATGGTGAGGTTCCGGAACAGCAGGGTCCGGAGATTTATACAAAGGCATGAAAAATATGCCGGGATCATATTTTTTATAGGGGGATTTATTTTCGATTCATTTACCCTCGGGCGGGTAGACCGGCCGTACGGACTGGTTACCTTGTGCCTCCACATGGCCTGCCTGACGGTTACGATTTACCTGTATAACAAGGTGGATGACGGCCGGTGGAAAAATACCTGGCTGGAACGCTACGAAGAATATTTACCCCTGGCCATACAGTTCTTCTTCGGAGGGTTGTCAAGCGCCTATGTAGTCTTTTTCTTTCGCAGTGTATCCCTGTCCAAAACGGTCTTCTTCTTTATCATTTTGGTCGCCCTGCTCTTCGCCAATGAGTTCCTGAAAAGGCGGATCTCCAACAAATACCTTCAGTTCAGCGTCTATTTTTTTATAAGCCTCACGTTTTTCACTTTTATGATCCCGGTCTTCATCAAAGAAATGAACACCAGGGTTTTTCTGTACTCAGGCCTGGTAAGCCTAACCACTACCATCATCCTGATCCTCTACATATACTGGGTGAGCCCAAGTACCCGGGCGGAGATCCATTTGGCCAGGTTACTGGGCATCATCCTGTTAATCTATGCGACCATCAATGTGTTTTACTTTTTTAACCTGATCCCCCCGGTGCCGCTCGCACTGGACAACGGCATTGTGGCGCATCACATTACGGTGGAAGACCATACCTACCTGGTTACTTACGAAAGCGACGAATGGTATAGGTTTTGGCGGGACAACCGGTTGAAATACGTTTACAAGCCCGGGGAAGACATCTATGTTTTTACTTCCATCTTCGCCCCGACCGATCTGAAGAAAACAGTCATGCACAGATGGAAATGGTACAACGAAACCACCGGGGCCTGGGAAATTGTCGAAGACCTGGATTACGATATCACCGGAGGGCGCGATGGGGGCTACCGGGGATATACATTTAAAAGCAATGTCAAGGAAGGGCTATGGAAGGTGGAAGTAATCACCAATGAGGAACTGGTACTTGGCGTGGTGGATTTTAAGATTGTCATGGGCCCTTCTTTGTCGCCAAAAGGGCTTACTACCAAAAGGTTCTGATTTGTGAGGTTGACAGCGAACAGTAGGAAGCAACAGTAAAAAACAATAACCATAGGGTACTTGCAGGTTAAGGCTGGCATTTCAAAATAAAAAGGCACATTTTCCTATAATTGCCCTGATTGGCGGTTTTGGAATTAAATTGCATTTTACACCAAAGTGCTCAAATATTCAGGGAAACCCGACCTGGTCAGCGTTTTAGTATCTCATCTATTAGCCCAATAATTTCACTTGCATCCTTAGCCTCTTGTCGCATGGACGCTATATAAATGCTTCGCCAATAGATTGATTTGTTAAAGGCGTTCTTGATTTCCCTGTCGACTCGTATTTCGGGATATTCAAATTTTACACCTTCGTGCACACTACCATAATAGTTATAATCCACTTTCGAATGAAATTGATTTATTTCGATTGTTTTCAGGGCGTCACCAAGCTTTGAAAATAGGGAATACATCGACTGGGCATTTTCCAGATAGGCTATATAACTTTGGTTTAGTTTCTTATCAACCCGGTCCAGTTGGCCCTCGGCGATAATCACATCATCCCGGCTGATATTCTTATTAAAAGGGGTGAGTACCTGAAATTTGGATAACGCCTTCGCGACCATAATTTCAGCACTTTCGGGGAGTTTCAAATGCTGTTCGAATAACCATATCACGTTTATTATGCTGTCATTGTTACCCTTGTATTCTGATATGTGACGATCTAAGGAATGGATATCTACGGCTAGCTCAATTTTCAGATTATTCATAAATTCCCGATCTCCCTGTCGCATTTTCCGTTCCTCATTCCAGTTGTTGATTTGCAGGGCGATCAATATCCCGATGACTACCAAAACTATTTCTCCAAGCGCATATCTGGAATACTGAAGGAATTTGCCGTCTGTAGACAGTTGCCTGCGGATTTTGCGAAAGAACCGGATCATGGAATGCAGATGGTTGGTTGGTATGGTCTAAGGCAGGCAATAATCAAGGATGTTTGGCCTACGGCATTTATTGGGGGCAGAGAAACCACCCCATAGCTTTTAGGTGTAATCAATGATGTCTAAATGCTGGTTTTATGCATTGATCCGATGTAGCTTCAACCCGGGGTGGGGTTCAGCACCCCAATGGTGAAAACCGGAATTTTTGTCCCTTCTTATGGAGAAAAGCCGTTGAAATACATAATATTCAGGACATTATTCGTTTTATAGATAATGTATTTTTATATTCATCCCAATCAACCTGACCGAAACAAGAAGCTACCCGTGCGGCGATTTAATATCTTCATTGGCAGCGTGATCCTGATGGGCGCCCTTTTTGCGGCCATTTCCGGGATTGGGCACCCAACGTCCAAAAATGCTCCCCAAACAGCAGAGACCCATAAACGACAGGCAGACCCCAATGCGCTGGCACAGTACCAATGGCATCAACAGGAATTGATCAAAGCCGTGCAGGCCTATTTTGAAAAGGCCATAGCCTCCGGAGAAATCGTTGGGGCCGGGGTGAGCATTGTGAAAGGGGATTCCATCGTATTGTCTGATGGCTATGGCAAAAGGAACAGCGACGCCAGTGCCCTGGTCAATGGCCAGACCATCTTCCGCCTTGGTTCCCTTTCCAAGGGGTTTGCCGGGATATTGGCGGCCGATCTGGAAACAGAGGGCAAATTGCACTGGGATGATAAAGTAGACGACTATATCCCCGGATTTCAATTGGGGAGCCAGACGAATTCCGACAACATAACCCTGGCCAATATCCTCTCGCACACCTCAGGGGCACCTTACCACAGCTACACCAACCTGGTGGAAGCCGGGATGCCGCTTCTGGATATTGCCGAACGGTTTAAAAATATAAAACCCATCGCGAAGCCCGGGATAATGTACAGCTATCAGAATGCCCTTTATGCCCTTTCCGGGGAGATCATGCAAAAGGCCACCGGGCAGGGTATCCGGACTTTGCTGGAGGAAAAACTGTTTAAGCCCCTGGAGATGTGTTCCATCTCCATGGATAATGAGTCCCTCACCCACACGGAAAATGTAGCCCTCCCGCATGTGCGCGTCCGCAACCATTGGAAAACGAGGCGCCTGGAAGACAACTACTACAATGCGGTCGCGGCCGGGGGGATCAATGCGAATGCCCTGGATATGGCCCGTTGGATGCGCTTTTTACTGGGGCATAACCCGGAGGTCATGAGCAAGCCGGCTTTGGAAGAAGCCTTTACCCCTTTTATAGAAATTAAAGGCCACAGCAAATATTACCAGCGATGGCCCGGACATGTGTCATCTTACTACGGCTTCGGCTGGAGGATACATACCTTCCGGGAAGGGGGGAAAGGGCCGCTGAAAACTATCTGGCACCATGGGGGGAGCGTAAATAATTACCGGAATGAAATCGCAATCTTTCCGGATTCTGACCTTGGTATTTGCGTACTGCTAAACAATAATTCGAGGCTGGCAAGGACCGTGATCCCCGATTTATACGGGATCATTGAGGCCGTATTTGACCAAAATACCATACATATTGCCCAAAACGACCGCCCGGGCATTATCCCGCTTCTGTAAAGAAAGAAGACCGTGGATCATAAATCACGATCCATTTCTTATGTTTTATAGCCTTTTGGATTCAATTTCCCGTTGAAGCAGTTCCTGAACTTTTAGCAACCTTTGATAGCGAACCTCCTCATATTCGATGTATTCTTTCCTCTTTAACAGGGTGGTCTTTAATATGTTCCGATAGATAGTATTGCCCTTAATTGCTTCATAGTTGCGCGGGATCATCCATTTTTCTTCCTCAATATCCACTGTAAAAACGCTTTCAAAAAGTCCTGTTAAAAGGGGGACCACGGTCTGGGCTTCGTACAGATTGTTTCGCTCATTCAATTCGAGAAGCCATTTGGTGTTGGTTTCATAGGCTCGTATCAGTTCTTCTCTTAGCGTATCGTTTTCAATGAAGCCAAATCCATAGCTTTTCGCATGCTGATAGGCCTGGTCCCTGACAAGGGCAATATACCTGGTATGCGCATTGGCAAAATGAAATCGTAAGGAATCACTATACGGGCGATCTGTTTCAAAATACCTTAAAATATACTCACAGGATGCTTGCGATAATTTGTTTCTATCCAGTTGGGCTTTTTGAAATTCCAGTTCCCCTTCTAGTTTACCTCCTTCCAGGACATTACTTAATTCAAGTAGGATTTTAAATTCTTCATTCCTAAGTTTACGGTCCTCATTCCAGTTATTGATTTGCAATGCGATCAATATTCCGATGACTACCAAAACAATTTCCCCAACAGCATATCTCATGTATTTTAAAGGCTTGTTACCATCGGCGTAATGCCTGCGGATGCTACGAAAGAATGGCTTCATTGATAGGAAAGGGTTGGTTGGTCTTTCCTAAGGTAAGGAATAATCCATAAGGGAAGCGGCACGTTATTTCAAACCGTATCCCATTAGCCATGTAGCGAATCTGTTTGTCAGGCTTTGGATACCCGGAAAATTAAGCCGCCTGATAAAAGCCGAGTTATCCTTGCTCTCTTCAGAAGCCAGTGGTCATTGTTAGCAAGGGTAAGGCACGTTCTGATTGTAAGACAGGCAAGAAGCTCCGGAGGGGGGGCAACCCACTGGCTTAGAGCCTGTTGATTTCTTGCAAGCTTCTTGCATGAATTGCGTATACCTTGAGACCGGGGAGGGGAAAGCACCCCAATGTTTGCGCCATAAAAGTAATTAGGTTGCCCCAGGTCTGCCGTTCAGGGACTTTCTTTTGGTTGGATAAAGATTGGGTAGCTATTGGGCAAATGACATAAAGACTCCTCCCAAAGCTTGCTTGTTAATGGGTGCAGCCGAACTTTCACAGGGCTTCGTTCAGCCCGGCAATCAACTGCTCGATTTCCTGCGGGGAGGTGTAATGTAAAAAGGAAATCCGCAAGGCCCCGGGATCCAGCGGGATCCCCATGTCCATCAGGGGGCGTACGGCATAGAAATCACCAATGCCCAGCATGAGCTTATGCCGGGTCAGTACATCATACACCTCCCTGTGTTGTTTTTTCAACGGGATGATCCCAATGGTCGGCGCCCTGCCTTCAACAGAAGTTGTCCCCAGTACTCTGATATCGTCACGAGATCGCAGGTAAGCCAGCAACCGTTCCAGGAGGATGCTTTCCTGCGTGCGAAAGAGCCTGTTCAAGGTCCGCATCCTTTCGGCAGGGCCGGCTGCATCTTCAAAATGGTGCTCGTAAACGGCGTCAAAATAATCCAGGATACCGCTCACGCTGGCGATTTGCGCATGGTCAGGACCTGCAGGGGTGAGCATGTTGCGGGGGACGCCCTCCTTGAAAAAATGGGATTGGTTCTCCATTTTGCCCATCAAGTCCTTATTCACATACATCAATCCCAGATGCGGCCCGAAAGTTTTGTAAAGCGAGAAGAGATAAATATCTGCCCCCAGTGTTTTCAGGTCGGGGAATCCATGAGGGGCCCCGGCGACACCGTCCACCACACTGAGGGCCCCGTGGTTGTGGATAACTGTATTGATTTCCCTGACAGGATTGATCTGGCCTATGAGGTTGGAACAGTGGGGGTAAGCAACCATCCGGGTCTTTTCGGAAAAGAGGCTTTTCAGTTCCCCTGCGTCCAGGAGGCCGGTTTCCGGGTGTACGTGCCACTCCCTGATCTTAAGGCCCCGCTTTGCCAACCGCCTCCAGGCACCTGAATTGGCTTCATGATCCTGACAGGAGACGATGATTTCGTCCCCCTCCTGCCACATAGGTCGCATGGCCTGGGCCAGCACATACACATTTTGAGTGGTGGAAGGGCCAAAATGAACCTCTGAACTATCCACGTTCAGGTATTCGGACATCCTGGAATAGGACTCCTCCATCAATTCCCCGGCCAGCCTGGAAGCCGGAAAAGGGTAATAAGGTTGCACCTTGTTTTTCAGGTAGAATCCCGTCAGACGATCCACTACCTGCCGGCATGGATAGGACCCACCGGCATTTTCAAAAAAGGCCCATCCCTGTAGGGAAGGTTCGGTAAAGGCCGGGAATTGAGATCGAACAAATGGTAAATCAAATTTCATTTCGTTAAAAAGTATCCATAATGATATCGTAAATAAACATTAAATTTAATTATAAATTTATTCCCATTAAACAGAGACTGATATGAAGTGGAGAGGTAACCGGCAAAGTTCAAATGTAGAAGACCGTCGCGGGCAATCCGGTGCTGGCGGCGGCTTGGGCAGATTTAACCCCATGTTACTGGGCTCCCTGATCCGGTTACTATTTTCTAAAGTTGGTTTGATCATTGTTGGCCTGTTCCTCCTTTTCTCTTTTATTACCGGAAATAACCCCCTGCGCCTGCTGGGGGATATATTTGTGGGAGGTGATAACCAGGTAGAAAATACGACCCCTTACCAGGGTACCGAAGCTGAAAACGAACTGGCCGATTTCAGTGCAACGATCCTGGCCAGTACGGAAGATGTCTGGAATCAGCTGCTATCCAATTATCGGGAACCCACCCTGGTATTATATACCGGTTCCGTAGCATCAGCCTGCGGTTCGGCCTCCAGTGCCACCGGGCCGTTTTATTGCCCGGGAGACGAAAAACTCTATCTCGATCTTAGTTTTTTTGACGAGATGGCACATCAGTTGCACGCCCCCGGGGATTTTGCACAAGCCTATGTCATAGCCCACGAGGTAGGACACCATATTCAGAAAATTACCGGCATTTCCGATAAGATGCAGAAACTCCGGAGCCAGTTGAGCACCACGGAATACAACAAACATTCTGTCCGTTTGGAACTACAGGCCGATTTCCTGGCAGGCGTTTGGGCCCATTACGCCCAGGAGAGAGACCCATATAATGGAATCCGGCGACCTCGAGGAAGCCCTGAATGCCGCAAATGCCATAGGAGACGACCGGCTTCAAAAACAAGCTACCGGGCATGTGGTACCGGATTCATTTACCCACGGTACTTCCGAACAGCGGATCCGCTGGTTCAAGAAAGGCTTTGAAACCGGCGACCTCGCACAGGGGGATACCTTTAACGCAAACCCTTTGTAGCCTTACCTTCCGGAGGAACCCCCCTTATTTACCAGGGAGAAATTTCAGCCATAATCCCGTCCTGCTTCCCGGAAAAAATGCGTAGTTTTAAAGGGATCTAAGCCATCCTGATAATCACTAAGGAAAGCTCCATAAAACCGTTTCTATGAAGATAGATATCAACAACAGGGAGTATGAAATCACGGCCGACCTTTCCACACCCTTGTTGTGGGTTATCCGCGAACAGTGCGGATTGACCGGCACCAAATTTGGCTGCGGAATTGGCCAATGTGGCGCCTGCACGATTCATCTGGACGGGCAGCCGGTCCGTTCCTGCCTGACCCCGCTACAGGCGGCAGAGGGAAAGGCGGTCACCACCATCGAGGGGATTGCTCCCGGGAATGGGGAATACCATGTATTACAGCAGGCCTGGATCGAAGAACAGGTGCCCCAGTGCGGCTACTGCCAGTCGGGTCAGTTAATGACCGCCCATGCACTGCTCGCTGCCAACCCGGCGCCCAGCGATGAGGAGATCGATGAAGCCATGAACGGCAATATCTGTCGTTGCGGCACTTATTCCCGCATAAAGAACGGAATTAAAAAAGCAGCCGCTGCCATGGCTGTATCTGAAAACCTTAAAAACTCAGGCCATGGGGAAATGGACTAGAAGGGCATTTATAACTGCCGGGGTGCTTACAGGCGGAGCCCTGGTGATCGGAGTGGCCATACGCCCGGGTAACCGTTCCAAAAAGGTAAAGGGACTTATTGCCGGGGAAGATGAAACCGTCCTCAATGTCTGGCTTAAAATCGGAAAGGAAAATGTGGTGACCGTGATAGTGCCGCATGCGGAAATGGGGCAGGGGACCCATACTACGCTGCCCATGATGCTTGCCGATGAGATGGATGCCGACTGGCAACTGGTGCGGATGATGGAGGCCCCCGCCAATAAGGAATACGCAAATTATGCCCTCGGGAAGGGATTTATTCTGGGGGAGAAGGAATTCCCCGCATTCCTGATCGATACCGTTGATGGTTTCTTCCTCACGGTAACCAAGCATATGGACCTTCAGATTACAGGCGGAAGCGCTTCCGTGCGTTTTACCGGCATGAATGCCATGCGGGTTGCCGGTGCTGCGGCCAAAGCCGTCTTGTTACAGGCCGCTGCCGATACCTGGCAGGTGCCAATAGAGGAGCTGGAGGCCAAAAACAGCCAAATATCCCATACGAAAAGTGACCGTTCGGCTCCCTTCGCGAGTTTCGCCCTGCAGGCAACCCAATTGTCGCAACCGGCTAAACCCAGGCTTAAGAACCCTGAAGAATTCAATATCATGGGGACATCACCCCCCCGATTTGATATTCCCGCCAAGGTAGACGGCACTGCTACTTTTGGCATTGACGTGGTCTTGCCGGGCATGAAATATGCCACAATTAAAGCCGCTCCCGTATTTGGCGCAAAGATTAAATCGGTGGATGACAGCGCCGCGGTTGGAATGCCCGGGGTTATTAAGGTGATTCCCTTTGAAACAGCGGTTGCCGTTATTGCCGATGGCTATTGGCAGGCCAAAACAGCGCTGGATAAGATACAGGTCACTTATCACCCAAGCGGCAATGAGTCGGTTGGGCAAGCCGATATTTATTCGCAATATGTGAAGGATATGGAGGCCTCGGCAGCCGGAGGCGACGACAAAAAGGATGTAAAGAAGGGCGATGTACAGGTTGTTTTGGATACCGGGGGCCAGCTGGTTGAGGCGGAATACAGGGTCCCCTATCTCGCTCATGCCACCATGGAACCGATGAATTGTACGGCTTATGTAACTGAAGGGAAATGCGAAATATGGGCCGGAAGCCAGAATCCGCTGGGGTTTGCGACTGCGGCCGCAGATCTGCTCGACCTGGAACCCGAACAGGTAGAGGTACACAACCAGTACCTGGGGGGAGGATTCGGAAGAAGAGTGCAGGTAGACGTGGCCGTACAGGCCGTCCGTATTGCCAGGGAAGTGGATTTCCCGGTGAAGCTGATCTGGTCCCGGGAAGAGGATATGAGGCAGGATTTTTACCGGGAAGCTAATATTAGTCGATTTAAAGCTGTGCTCGATAAAGACGGGAAAATTGCGGCATGGGACAACCAGTTCCTCTTTAAGCACGATCCGGAGGAAGCCCCCCATATCCCCTATGATGTGGCCAATCAGTATATCCACTTTGCCAAGAGTCAAACCCATGTCCCCTGGGGTTACTGGCGCAGCGTGGATTCTTCCATGCATGCTTTTTTCACGGAGTCCTTCATGGACGAACTCGCACACCAATCCAAACAGGATCCATATGAATTCAGGAAACGGCAACTGGCCAATGCCCCGCGCTTCGAAAAGGTCCTGGACCTGGCCGCCGAGAAGTCGGGTTGGGGAGGGACACTGCCACCCAACTGGGGTAGGGGGTTATCCCTCCACATGGCTTTTGGTACCATTGTCGCCCAGGTGGCGGAAATCGAAATGCTGGAGGATGGTTTGAAAATCCACCGGGTGGTTTGTGTGGCCGACCCGGGCTTTGCCTTTCACCCCAACGGGTTTCGAAGCCCAGATGGAAAGCGGGATCGTATTCGGCCTTACGGCAGCCTTGTACGGCGAAATCTCCATCGAAAAAGGGGCGGTTTTCCAAAGCAATTTCCACGACTACCAGATGGTACGGATGAAGGAGGCGCCTAAAATCGAAACCTATATCATCAATAGCGGGCACTGGCCCGGTGGAGCGGGGGAACCCAGCACGCCCGGCATTGCCCCGGCCCTTACCAATGCAATTTTTAACGCCACCGGGATACGGATACGGGAATTGCCCGTCAAAAACCACAACCTGAAAGCGGCGAAAGAAGTTATCGGCTAAGCCCTGACCTTATAACTTCGCCATGGACACTGAACTTATGCGATCTGATATTTGCGCCATGTTACTACCTTAGACAGGCATATGGGAGCCTATTCCTGGCGGGTATGGGCCAATATGTGTATCTTCAAATCCGGAATAGGCTTGGTTTATGAAAATATTATTTATTGGAGGTACCGGAAATATAAGTGCCGCGTCCAGCGGCCTGGCCGTGGAAAGAGGAATTGACCTGTACCACCTGAACCGCGGCAATCACAACCGGCAATTAGATGGCGTTCAAACCCTTAATCGGGGATATAAATAACCCTTCAACCCTTACCCTCCTAAAGGACCATAGCTGGGATGTGGTTGTCAACTGGATCGCCTTTACCCCGGAGACATCGAAAGGGACCTGGCCTTATTCAGGGGCAAGACCAGACAATATATCTTTATTAGTTCGGCCTCCTGTTACCAGACACCGCTGCGGTATCCGGTGATCACCGAATCCACCCCCCTGTGCAATGACTTGTGGGACTATTCCAATGAAAAGATCCGTTGTGAGAGACCGGCTCTTAAAGCGTACAGGGAAGAGGGGTTTCCAGTCACCATCGTCCGCCCCTCATCTAACCTATGAAACGGTAATCCCCATTGCCATCGGCGGATTTAAGGAATATACCACCGCCGACCGAATCCTTAAGGGAAGGAAATCATCATCCATGGAGACGGGACTTCCCTCTGGACAGTTACTCATTCGGATGACTTTGCCAAAGGGTCTGGTCGGCCTGCTTGGCCTTCCTCAGGCCATTGGCCATGCCTTCCATATTACATCCGACGAGGTCCTCAGCTGGAATATGATCTATACTATCCTGGCCGAAAGCCTGGACTGTGAATTACATCCTGTTCATATCGCTTCGGATTTTATCTGCCAGGTGGAGCCTTCCTATACCGGGACCTTGTTGGCAGATAAGGCGGAGAGCGTCATATTCGACAATACCAAGATCAAAACGTTTGTCCCTGGTTTCCGGGCCACCATCCCTTTCTCAGAAGGCATCAAAAGGACCTTGCAATGGCTGGATGCGGAACCCGGCAGGAAGGTGGTCAATCCGGAGGAGAACGCCCGGATAGAGCACATCCTCAGCCAATATAAGGCCTTGGGAAAAACCCGGGAAAATCGGAGAAGCTAATACTGCATACAGTCCGGTACCTGGCTTGAGCAGTGGTGATTATTTGACAGCCTGCCTGGATAAGAGCCTCCAGTAACCATCCTGTTTGGTAAACACATACAGGACTTTAAGCGTTATGGGATTTTCCTTGCCATCAACTATCAGGACAATATGGATGATGCCCCGAACCCAGGCTGCATTCCCTTCAATGGTTAGGTCCTGATCGGTGAAATCTACAGACTTGTAATGGTCTGCGTGCAATACATTGTCTATGTAAGTCGATTTATCTTCAATCCTCCCGGTAGAATGCCCGTAAGTGAGTTCGTCAGATGTCAAATTAGCCAGTTGTACGGAATCTGCCGCCACCATGGCCTTATGGAGTTGTTCCACCGTAATTTCCAGTGCCTGCCGGTCCAGGTCCAGGGTCCTGAGGAAAGCCAGGTGCATGGGAAGCTGGGAAGCCGCCCGTGAGGATTCGTCCTCTATGAAATGGTATTTCACCCCCGTTTCCCTGGCTGCTTTCATGACTGCGGCGATATTCACATCCCCGCTTCCCAGGACGACGTTCCGCTCCGGGATCCTGCCTTCCATTCAGGTTACTGACAGAACCGATCATCCGGTCTTTCAGGTGGGTAACCGGGTACCGCCCCGGATATTTGTGCATCAGGGCGGCCGGGTTCTGCCCCGGGTTCCGCATCCAGAATACATCCATTTCAATATTCACATAGCGAGGTCCAGGTGCTCCATCATATAGTCGTACATGGTCCCTGGACCCGGATATGGCCTGAACTCGTAGCCATGGGCGTGGTAGAGGAATGAAATACCCGCCTCGGCGAATTGTTTCCCTGCCTTGTTAAATACCTCGATGCCTTTCTTCATATCCTCAAAGGTAAAGTTGTCCCCGTCGTGGGGAATCCAATAGCATACGGCGTATTCCGCGCCAAAAAACTTCAGGTTTTCAATGATTGCCTGAATACTGTCGCGATTCTGTAGTTTTTCGAAAGAGGTCCCCCCGGCTACCACATCAAACCCGTATTTGTCCAGGAGTGCTTTGTATTCTTCCCGCGACATGCTACGGGACCCCGTGGCACCTTCCAGATACCTGATCCCCATTTCGTGTAATTTTTTGAGTCCTTCCTCCACATTATCCTTCAGGAGATGCCTGGCCGTACCCATAATGATACCCACTTCCTGGGCCTGGATTTGGATGGAAACAAGAAAGACGAGAGAGGCAAATACTGTTTTTTTCATTGCGGTTGAGTTTGGTTGTAGCATCCTAAAGTAATAAAAAATAAGGAACAGGGATCCCCGGCCAGATTCAAAAGAAAAAACAGGCTATGACGCCTGTTTTATCGCTGAATCAATTCGTTTTAGTAATCTTGCAAAATTAACTCCTATTTGCTGGCAAAATCAATGCTTTTGAGCCATGGCGCCGGCGGGGGAGGCAATACGAAGACCTCGGGTTGCGGATTCGAGTGGGGTCAGTTCTATTGCCGGCAAGGCGGGTGGCTTTCCGGGATGAAATTTGCCCGGAAAGTACTATAGGGCATGAACATGGGATTTACCGGGTCGCCGTTGGGTTCGTGGATATTTCCCCTGTAAGGATTCAGGTATTCCCAGACCGTTTCGCCTTCAGGCGTTACTTCGAAAAAGCGGCCTCGCGCCCCTTCATTGATCAAAGTGTGCCCATCCGGCATGCGTTGTGCCCCTGAGATAAAGCTACTGTAAAACGAGAGGGTATCCGGTGCCCTGTAGAACCAGGTGGGTTTTACCGGACCGTACGCTTTGCCGGCCACCGAAATGTATCCTGCATTCTGGTCCTGTGGGGGGGTAATTTCAAACACCATGGAATAATTTCTACCCGTATTGCCCATGGTGGACCAGTCGATATCCCCGGGTGGGTGGTTGTTGAAGATGGTAAGGTCCCCGCCCCCGGGCAGGCCTTTCGCAATCCAGCGTACGTCGTGCTGCCCGAACAATTGCCGGCTTGTGGAATCGCCCTGTCCGTAATTTTGTGGATTTCCCCATCGGTAGAGGAGGTCGCCGCCCTTACCTCCAAGGCCGCCCTGGTGTCCGGCTGCTTCCTCGGTGGAGACGCTGTGGTCTATGATAAAAATCTCACTTAGCTGGGGGGAACTGAATACGATCTGGTCCAGATCGGCATTATAGTCGATAGCATTAAAATGGTAAAGATCGGACCCTCGGTTGTTGATGGTCTGATTTCGCTCGGCCATCCCTTTGGCCATCAGTGCATCCAGGGTATCCTGGTTCATGACGGGAGGTGCAGGTTGGCCTACATTGAAGTCGATCAGTTCCGGATGTTCTGCCGGATTGCCGAAATTAGCCTTCCCGTCATCCATCCCTTGTATCAAATGGTCTGCCAGGCGCCATTGCCATACCACCTCGCCCCCGCGGGGGCCCTGGGGTACTATTTCTAATATTTTTTCAAGCCATGCACCGGATTCCGGCATCAGTTCCTTTTTTCGTCCTAATGCCAGGGCGTCCTCCCGGGAAGTTACTTCATATACGATGGCAAGGATATGGCCGTTGGGCATAATGGTAAAATCGTGGTGCACGATCTCATGTTCATTGGCCAGTTCATAATCCCATAGCATTTTACCATCCCAGGCAATCTTCTGGATACGGCCATAGGGGCCCCCGAAACCGAAGACAGGGTAATCAGGGTCGTTTGCGCCCAAAAAAATGGAACCGTCTTCCTGCAGATAGGCGTTAAACACCCCGTAATTGCTCTTCCATTGATGCACCACTTCGCCCTTACGGTTAATGAGGTCGATAAATGGAGAATTCGTTTCTGCAAAAAGGATGTATCCTGGGGACAGCCCTTCCGAATTTTTTATCAGGCCTCGCTTGTATTTGAAACCGAACATATTCCGGTCTTTAGTAACGTCCTGTTGAGCGGTGGTACTCCGGTCATGGCAACTGAAACCCAGGATCATGAAGCAATACAAAACTGCATAATAGATAGTGATCTTTTCATAAAGTGTGTCGATTGGAAGTTTAATTAATTGTCGATATTAAATCTATAAAAAAAACCTGCCCATATTATCATGAGAAGCAGGAAGAATTTGATCTCCGTTTGCAAAGAGCCAACAGAATGGTCCGAATTGTTGGATTGCCTTTCTCGGCTGTTTACGTGACGCCATTGATAGTCCGCATTCAATCCAAAATCATGTTCCACTGCTTTGTACCATGTTTCGTCATCTGCGGCATTCCAGTCGATCCAGTCCTCGTCGGACTGGCTGGCACGCCATTCGAGGAAAGGCACGGCATCCGGCCCTACCGGGTGCCTTAGTTTCCAGGAGGTATCCAAGCGATCTCCAGGATTTTATCGGCTACCAGTGCCGGAGAGTACGGGGTTTTCGAGGGAGGCGTGTGAAAAGGCCTGCAAAACGTCTGGAATGTGGGTATATGGACGGGCTGGCATGGGATATGTCCCTGGCCATCCCGGTATCAATAATTCCCGGTTCTACAATGGCCACGCGAATGTTGAAAGGTTTTACTTCCTGGGCCAATGCCTCACTGATTGCTTCCAGGGCGAATTTACTGGCAGCATAACCCCCCAGGGGAGAATTGCTAATATGCCCGGCGACAGAAGCTACATTGATTATACAACCCCGGCGCCTGGCACGCATCGGGGGCAGGACCTTTTGGATGCAGCGGATAACCCCCAGATAATTCGTTTCCATGATGGCCCGGAAATCCGAGATTTTCATTTCCTCTACAGAACCGTGGCGTTCTATCCCTGCATTATTTACCAGGACATCGATGGCCCCATGTTCTGCCAAAATCTTGCCAACCGTGTCGGATACAGACGCTTCAGAATCCACGTCCATGGCTGCAATGCTGATGTCTGCCCCGAGGTTGACGATTTGTTCCGGCAGGCGTGAATTCGCGGGATTACGCATCGTGGCAAAGACCTTGTAACCAGCCTTGCCAAAGGCCAGTGCACACTCAAGGCCGATCCCTTTGCTGCATCCTGTTATCAGTACATTCTTCATGATTTTATGCTGGAATTTCAATTTATCAGGCCCCTAATCCGTTCATTTAGGTCCCAGGCCGAAAACGAAGGTGACCCGAAACCCGGCAATACCATGATCAAGGCATCTGACCAGTGGTTCAATCTATTGATATCCAACAGTTATTTTTCTGGCCGTAGGACGAAAGCGGTAAATTTTTGTCCGAATGCGGGTAAAAAGTAAGCAGGCACTTCAAGCCTGAAATAATTTGGTAAACTGTTGGCATTACCTCAATTTTGGCCTACCTTCATGGGCGATAACCAATTAATATTCAAAGTGATGAAACGTTTATCCATTCCCCTTTTACTAAGCATTCTCTTAATGAGCTGTACAGAAAAAAAGGATAACTCCGCCGAAATGGCCTTTCAGAAAAATTCTGAGACTGTCCTGGCCAACCTGAAGGGCTGGCAGAATGAAAACCTGGATTATTCTGTCTACGCTGATGATTTTGCCATGATAGAAACCGGTTTTAACTCCGCAAAAGATTCCGTTGGCCTTGAGGAAATGAAGGCTTCAGATAAGGAATTATGGAAAGCCTATGACTTTAAATTGCTTACGGATCCCGTAAATTTATTGCCGGGGGTTAACCAGGACACCAGGGAACCGGATGGCTCTGTACGCTATTATGGGGATTGGGAGATCACCCGTCCGGCCACTGATTCCACTGCGGCAAAATCAGCAGTGATCCATACCTATGAATCTTTTGATTTTGATGAAAACGGCAAGATTCGGTATCAACAGATCTATGGGGATTTCACCGGTCTCCTCATGTACCTGAATGAGAACGACTAAACTTCCGGCCATCTCCGAAAAAATATGACCTATGCTATTTTGGCCCGGGTCATATTGATTTTTAACCGGATAACAGGAAAAAGAGCTACATTGTAAACAAACCAAAGATTCCGGAAGGGGTTGTGACGACTTCGCATACAATCCGCCGAAATGAAAACCAACTAACTAAAACAGATTACTTATGACATCTTTGAAGAATTGCCGATTATTCCTGCTGCTCTTGTTATGCGGATTTTGCATCCCGATAAGTGCCCAGGTCACCGTGCATGTGATCACGCTAAGTGTGGATACTGAGCAATTCGATCCCCGGAACCCCTCCGCCTCCTGTCAATTTCTGGCAGAGGAAGGTACCGAGGTACTGGTCAGCGATCCCCCGGAAGAATTTACCATTGCCGCAGAAGTAGGGGATATCATCCGCTGGTACGGGGTCTCTTCTTCCCAGCCTGAAACCATGATTGAGATTCGTAAGATCAAGTACGAAAAAGGGGTGAACCTGTTCCCCTTCAAGGAGAAAGATGGGGACCGGGCCCTGGAGGCGACCATAACCAAGGGGCAACCCGGGGATGATTATAAATACGTGATTTCCTTTAAAATTGACGCAACCGGGGCCATGTATCACATAGATCCCAAGATCCAGGTGAAATAATAGTCCGGACCGGGAAAGGGGTATGGGATATTTTACCACGTACAGACCAATATCCGTCATCCGAACCGGCATAATTGCCGGCATTGCCTGTCTGTGCCTGCAACTCTTGCACGCACAGAACCAGCCACTCGCAGATAGCCTGGAAAGCGCTTATCTGAAAGGGGGTTCTCAAGGGGCGGCCCGTCTGGAGCTGCTGGATAAGATGATCAAACAGCAGACCAATCCCGAGAAGGCGCTTTCATACAGCGATACCCTTTTAAAAACAGCGGATTCCCTGCATTTACAAGAGTACCAATACGAGGGGTTTTTGAACAAGGGCAATGCCCTTATTCTGATGGGAAATCTGAGTGAAGCGCTACAGGCGTATTTCTCAGCGGTCAAAATTGCACAAGCTACCCCAGGGTCCGATCTCCTGGCCAAAGTGTACATTGCAATTGCAGCCGTATATTCGGCGATGGGCGACCGGCAGAATACCATTCAATATTATAAAAATGCCATAGGTCTCCTCAAAGGTAAGCCAGACTCTTTGTTATACGCCACAGCTCTGGAAAATCTGGGCGATGAATACAATATCAATACCTGTCCAAACCGGATTCCGCCCTCTTGTATTTTCGAGGAATCCGGACCTATCTGGAAAGCCCTTGAGCATGAGCAGGGAATGGCTTACAATCAGGGAAATACCGGCCTGGCTTATGCCCAGCTAGGGCCGCAACGAGGAAGCCGAAGATAAAATTAGCGATGCGATAAGCCGCCTGGACGCACTAAAGGATTATTATCCTATCTCGGTATATCTTACTTATATGGCTGATATATATGCGGATATGGGGGATTGGGACGCGGCCTTTACCTACGCCTTGCGAAGCCTGAAACTGGCCAGGCAGTATGGCCTGAAGGAACAGATTTCGAATGCCTACC
Source organism: uncultured Flavobacteriaceae bacterium (assembly GCA_963721045.1). Lineage (GTDB taxonomy): Bacteria > Bacteroidota > Bacteroidia > Flavobacteriales > Flavobacteriaceae > Zeaxanthinibacter. The sequence goes on along the minus strand of CAVRHQ010000022.1, from coordinate 111,853 downwards.
TAAAACTATCACAACTATACGAAAAAACCGGGATATACGGGAGCTTCGCTGAAATATTACAGGAGTTACATCGCTTTCAGGGACAGCGTAAGGAACATTGCAACCGTGCAGCAGATGGCGGATATGCGGAGGAAGAATGAGGTAGCACAGAAACAGGCTGAAGTAGACCTGCTTAACCAGGAACGAAAGACCCAGCGCATCCTGGTTATATCCGTGATCACGGCTTTGTTCCTCATCGGCTTGCTGGCGTTCGGCTTTACCGCAGGAACCGATTTATTAAAGCTACCAATGAGATCATCGAAAGGGAGATGGATACCTCCGATGCCCTCCTCAGGAACATCCTCCCGGAAGCGACGGCCAGGGAATTGAAGACCAACGGAAAAGTCACTGCCAAATATTTTGAATCCGTTTCGGTACTTTTTACCGATTTTAAGGGATTTACCAAGTATTCGGAGACTTTATCCCCTCAGGATTTGGTAAATACGGTAGACTATTACTTTTCCAACTTCGATGCAATCATTCAAAAATACGGGCTTGAAAAAATTAAGACCATCGGGGATGCCTATATGTGTGCGGGAGGCCTGCCTTTCCCCGAGGCAGATCATGCGGTAAAAACGGTTACTGCCGCCCTGGAGATCCTCGATTTCGTCAACTCTGTTAAAGAAAATCCACCGACTCATATATCGAGTTCATTCGAAGTGCGCATCGGTATCAATAGCGGCCCCGTGGTGGCCGGGGTGGTGGGGACTCAAAAAGTTTGCTTACGACATCTGGGGCGACACCGTAAACATTGCTTCCCGTATGGAATCTGGTTCGGTAGCCGGAAGGATCAATATTTCCGAACCTGTCTACGAACTGGTTAAAGACCATTTTATATGTAATTACCGGGGAAAAATCGAGGTAAAGAACAAAGGAACGATGAAAATGTATTTTGTGAACGGAATAAAAAATAGGGGAGTTGCATCCCAATCTGGAAATGAAATGGCCCGGGAATCCTGATACTACCTGGGGCATATCGTAGTAAAAGTAATTATATTAGTTACATAAACTCTGGCAAAGAATGCAAAATGAACTCGGCAACAACCGGGTAGAAACGGAACTTAGCCGTGATTTGGGTCTTACCTCAGCCCTCGCCATCGGCATTGGGACCATGATAGCCGCCGGGATTTTCACCCTGTCCGGGCTGGCCATCCGCAATGTTGGTTCCTCGGCCATTATCTCCTTTTTCCTGGCGGCAATTGTAGCTTTGTTTACGGCCCTGACCTATTGTGAATTTGTATCCATTTATCCAAGCACCGGCGAAGGCTACCTATATGCGCGAAAGACCTACCCGCCCCCGTTGGCTTATTTTGTAGGATGGGCCCTGTTTCCTGGGGTATGCTTCCAGCTGCGCCTTCTATATTGCCAGTCTTTCGAGCTATTTTAATGAGTTTATCTGGGAAGCCCCCGTGGAGGTCCTTTCGGGCCTGATATTGCTGGCAGGCCTTACCTTGCTTAATGTCAAAGGGACCAAGGAAAGCGGCAAATTCCAGGTAATTGTCACCGGGGTGAAAATCCTACTGTTGATTTGGTTTATCATAGGCGGGCTTCCGCATGTGGAAATGGCTGGGTTGCTGGAAAAACTTAGTACGGATATTGTAAAAATAGGAACTACCGCCGCTATGGTCTTCATCACTTTCTTTGGCTTCTCAGCCATTGCGGCTTCGGCGGGGGAGGTAAAGAACCCGGTAAAGAACATACCCCGGGCCATTTTTATTTCCATGGCTGTGGTAACCATCCTTTATACCCTGGTCGTGGCCGTAGTACTTTTTGCCGGACTTGATACCTATACAGAAGCCTCCATGGGCGAGGCGGCACAGAAATATCTGGGTTTTATCGGGGGGTACGTAATTATTGCAGGGGCGATATTCTCTATGATTTCCGCGTCCAATGCTTCTATCATGGCCGGTTCCAGGGTGATCCTCTCCATGAGCAACCTCCAGCATATGCCCAAAGAAATAGGGATCATCAATTCGCGCACCAAAACACCCATCATGGCCGTTCTGGCCGTGGGCGGGGTGGTGATGGTATTTACCCTCATCCTCCCTCTTGAAGACCTGTCATATTTTGCCAATACCGTCTTGCTCCTGGCCTTATTTTTGTAAATGCGGCCCTGGTCGTCCATCGGAGAAAATACCCCAATATCGAACGCCCGTTTAAAGTACCCGCTGGTGCCCTTTTGCCCATCCTCGGTATTTTCGCTAACGGCTACCTGATTATTACAGATTTTCGAGCATCCGCTGCCCCTTTTACTCGCTGTAGGTGCCCTGATCCTCGGGATGTTTGCATTTATTGCCTGGAAAGGCACTCAGGCTGAGGAAGCGGCAATCCCGGGCCTCAGTTCACATATCGCCCATAGCCAGGGACGAGGCACCCGAGACCGGGAACGCTTCAGGATCCTCGTACCCCTGTCCAATCCGGAAACCGCCCAACAACTTATCCGCCTGGCTGTATCTGTAGCCCGGGCCAAAGGGGGGGAAATCCTGCTCCTCCGGGTTATCCGAGTCCCGGAACAGCTACCTCCAACCGCATTTTCAGAAAGTGATGTGGAAAAGGAGGAGCAATGGTTAAGGGGTGTACGCCAGGTAGCTGAAAATGAAGGAATCCCCACGCATGCCCTTATCCGGGTGGGACATAACATTGCTAGGGCTATTTTGGAGACGTCGAGGGAACGGTATTGCGATTTGATTATTCTGGGATGGAAGGGATATGCCACCGGAAGTGAACGGATCCTCGGGCAGATCACGGAAGCAATCATTACCCATGCACGCTCGGATATCATGTTTGTTAAATTTGTAGGGGATACCCTGCCACGAACGATTTTAATGCCTTCCGCAGGAGGAGAACATGCGCAGTGCGCCGAGCAATATGCCGTAGCCCTTGCCCGTAATTTTGATGGGGAATTACGGTTTGCCAGGTGGCACCGGAACAATTAAAGGAAGCCGAGCTACAACCAATACATCAACGCCTGGAGGAAGCCAGAAGCCGTATTTTGAAGGTAAATGAAAATTCGGAGCTACCGGCGCTGGGGAAGGTTCGTAGCCAGATTATACGGAGCGATTCGGTGGTGAAGGGGATTGTCGATGCCGCGGATGAATACGATGCGGTAATGGTAGGGGCTGCGGGAAAAAGTATTTACCCCACCATCCTTTTTGGAAATATTCCCCTGGAAATAGCCAAAGGGGTAGACAAGACCGTAATTGTGGTAAAGCAATTCGACCCCGTAAAAGCGCTGATGGGGCGGGTGGTAGGCTCCTAAGGGAAAGGGAAAGGAAAACCATCCATGCCGCCCTGGCACATAATCCCTGAGAGATTAACTGCCGGTTGGCGATTCCCCAAATGAGGCCCGGGTGCCCGATTTGGACTTGATGTGAACGGTAATTAAGTAATGGGACAAAATCCGCTATCTTAGGTTCCAGATTCTGAAATATTTCTGAATACATATGAAAGTATTGGTTTCCCTGAATTTTCCCAAAAAAGGCATTGAAATGCTCCGCGACGAAGGGCTGGAGGTTACCGTTTGGTCCAACGATACCCCCATGAGCCAGAGACAGCTGAATGAAGCCTGCCAGCAACACGACATCCTTTGGTCATCCAGTATTTACGCCCTTGATGCCGCTTTCCTTCAGGCCAACCGGCACTTGAAACTGATATCCCAGTTCGCTGCCGGATATAATAATATCGATGTGGACAAAGCAAAGGAACTGGGAATCCCGGTTGCCAATACACCCGGGGCCATGGCGGATGCCACGGCGGATATCGCTTTCGGTTTGCTCCTGGCAGTGGCGCGAAAACTGTTTTTCATGCACAAGAAAATTATCCGGGACGACTGGACCCCTTTTCGCCCCCAGGCCCATCTGGGGATGGAACTGAAAGGGAAGACCCTGGGGGTAATTGGCCTGGGCCGGATTGGGACTGAATTCGCAAAACGCTGTAAGGGCGCCTACGGCATGGAAGTCCTCTACCATAACCGCCACAGGAATGACACGGCCGAGAAATCCTTACAAGCCAGATTTGTTGAGCTGGACGACCTGCTTCGGCACAGCGATATTGTTTCCGTGCACTCGGAATTGAATAGCGATACCAGAAACCTCATGGACATGGGGGCTTTTGCGAAAATGAAACCGACAGCGATCTTCCTGAATACGGCGAGAGGGGCAATACACAATGAACAGGACCTGATCAAAGCCCTCCGGAACGGGGTGATCTGGGGCGCCGGACTGGATGTGACCAACCCGGAACCCATGCAGCCGGACAATCCCTTGCTGCAAATGGAAAATGTGGCTGTCACTCCCCATATCGGCTCGGCTACCCGGGAAGCACGGGATGAAATGTCGCGCCTGGCGGCCCTCAATATCCTGCAGTTTATCCGGGGTGAACCTATAGAAAACCGGGTGGTTTAGGAAGCCCGAATCCAAGATGCTGATTTTAGCCGGCTTGAGCGATCAGCGGCTGCTGTACTTTTTGTGTATCCATGTTAAGCCTACAGTCCGGACACCTTTAAAATTATAGTATCTTTAATTCTTGCGTATTTCACCGGTGGAGGCAGGTGGCAATCTTTCCGGATGTTATTTTCCTGCTATTGCAATAGCCTGACGCGCCGGTTGAAGTGCCCGTACTAAATCCTGTTCGTACCGGTGAAAAATTATTTTAAATATGCCATACTGCTCGCTTTTCTGTGGATGGCGGGCCCGGCTTATTCCCAGGCCGCCCCTTCCGGTGACCGGCTTTTCGATACCATGGCCCCCTCGCGGGTCAGGCTGCGTCTCAATATTCAGGATTTGAAAGGGGAGGCCCAAACAGTCTCCTACAACAATGGTTTATGGTCTTATATGGTCCCTGACACCACCTGGAAAGACGTGAAAATCAGCCTTCGGACCAGGGGGCAGTACCGATTGGAGCATGGATTTGTACCAGCTTGTGCGCCACGCCTTTCTAGATCGAAAGCCCGCCATGATGAAAATCGTGGACGGCACCCGTATTTACTTTCAAGATGCGGAACAGTACGAGGCCGCAAAATCCTACATTTCCGAATTCTTTCGATATCCTGCAGGACGATTCCAGGTTTAATAGGTACATCGTGGCTATGGCCCGCGACAAATAATAGGTTCCTGCCGGGAAATACTGTAAACCCTGTCCTAAATCAGCTAATTCCATTGCTTGGATGTGACCCCGAAAGGGTACCATTCACAAGAGAAGTGATTTTAACCGGGCCAGGCTTGTAGGAATTGCCTCCATAAATCTCTTTTACCTGGATATTCCTCTATAGTTCACTATTATTCAGTAACTTATAAGTGCTAATAACCAAAAAACTTTTTATTATGAGACGAGTATCTTTATTCTTGATGCTCATGCTCTTCGGGGCCCGGTTGTTTGCTCAGGATTTACCTGAGAAACTATATCTGGTGTTTGAATTGATGCATGTAGACAATGAACAGGAATCCGCATACGCGGAAACCGAAAATTTCTGGGAAAAAATCCATCAGCAACGTGTGGCAGATGGAGAAATCCTGGGATGGGACTGGTGGTCCCTACTGCCTGGCGGGGAAGATCAGAACTACCAGTATCTGACGGTTACCATTTTTGACGATCCGATTAAGATGTTTCAGGCAACGGACCTGATGGCAACGGCTAAAAAGGCATATCCTAATATGACCGACCAGGAATTGAACCAAAAGTTCACTGCCACGGTTAAAAGCCGGGACTTGGCTGTCCGGATTTTCATAGATCAGATTGCTACTACGAAAGATAATTTTAAAATGGCTCCCGGTATCGTTGCCGTTATTAATATGATGAAAGTAGACCTTAATAACTATAGTGCCTATGAAAAGGCCGAAACAGAGGTATTTCAGCCGATGCACCAAAAAGAAGTAGACGCTGGAAAACGTGGGCATTGGGTCTTGGGTAGGTTTATGGTGCCCATCGGGAGTGCAACCTATGCCTCCCATATTACAGTGGATATGTACAAAGACATGGCCCAGGCCCTGGGTAACCCGCAAGGAGGAGGTGATAGCAACCTCACAGCAGCCGAGCAAATGGCGATTACCGATGGGTTAGCTACCCGCGACCTTAAGTTTGCCAATGTGGCGACCCTCCTGAAGATGGTGCGCTAGTAAACCCTTCGGAGTTACGTATAAAGAAGGGCCCTCTTATCCGGGCGGGCCTTTTTTATAGGGAATCGGCGATGTTGCCAGGCAAATTCTAAGCGATCAGGGGAAATGTACAGGAGTCCTTCCGGAAGGGTAAAGGCCTTAAAATGAGCTGTTTACCCAGGGTATTTCTTCAGTAAAAAGTTCCAGTGGAAGGTCTTGAAAAGCCCGATATGCATCCGCAGGGCCAGGTGCTTTACACCCAGTTTACTTTTAAATTTAAGGGAGGATTTATTCAGGGATGTGGTAATGCTATATAGACGGTCTTTGCCTTCCTTATGCAGTAATTCGTAACTCTTGTACCGGAGGTAGGGGGCCAGGTTTTTACCGCGGAATTTCTCATAGGTATACATCCCCAACAGGTAGGCTTCATTCGGGGCCAAGGGTATTCCACCCGATTTTTGTATTGACGGATTGGTTTCGATCTGCATATAGGCGGCAATGGCTCCGTCTTCCTGTCGCAGGGCAATGCAGCGCTGACCTTTTTCGATTCCCCTGAGGAAAGTCGGCTGGTCCAGGCCAATCAGGTCATTCGCCAGGGTTTTGATTTCATCGAATTTGAGGAATTCAAGGCTAAATGGGCCGGCATCACCCTTAATGGCGGGTTCTTCCCCAAGCTCCATCCCTTCCAGCTCCCAGTAATAGGGTTCAAAATCCAGGCCGATCTTTTCGAGACGTTCCGCACCCCATACCAAAAGAGGCCGTTCCTCAATATGTTCCAGAACCATTTAAACCTGTATAATCCTCCTTTTCCCCGTTCCATGAATCCAGTTTCATTTCCCAAATATCCTGCCGTAGCGGCCATTGCCGGGCTCAAGCTGCATTTGTTTCCGGAAGGTCTGGACGTCATTACGGAACGTTCGTTAGCATCCGCAATCATGTGGATCCTTTCGATGAGGGCCAGGTTCGTCGCCAATTGGGTTCGATCCGCATCAAACCAGATGTTGTCTTCCAGGCCAACCCGGACGCCCCCGCCAACCGCGATAGACAGAGAATTCATTTTCAGTTGGTCATTCCCAATCCCCGCCATGCTCCAAAGCGATTCCTCCGGCAGGTCGTTGACCATCAATCCGCTGTGCAGCAAGTCAGCCTGCGCACAGGCGATATTTCCCAGGAGGAGATTAAAATAATATGGGGCCTCAATTAAATTCTTTTTTGCCAGGTATTTGGCGTAATTGATCATGCCGATATCGAAGGCTTCCAGTTCGGGAACGATATCCTTCTCCTTCATTATCCGTGCCAGGTCCGCGACCATGGAAGGGGCATTCATACTCGCCACTTTATTGAAATTCAGGGAACTAAGGGTAAGGCTCCCCATGTCTGGCTTTAAATCCCCTTCGAGGAGCAAGGCATCACTGCGTTCTTCAAGGTGGGTGAAATTCCTCCCGCTGAGGGAAACACATATTACAAGGTAGGGATCAAATCTCCGGATGCCGGAAATTATTTCGGCATATATTTCCTTTTTGTATGTTGGCGTGCCATCTTCTGCGTCCCGGGCGTGAAGGTGGACCATGGTAATCCCTTTTTCGCAGGCCCGTTCAACATCTTCCACAATCTCATTTATACTAACCGGCACATGGGGGGTCAATCTCCTTGGTTGGGATCATTCCGGTTGGAGTGAAATTTACAATAAGTTCTCCAGGCATAAGAGTAGTTCTTCATTAAGTAATACGCGGGTGAAATTAAGGGAATATTCCTTCCCGACACAGAAATTTTGTTATAGTGCAGAAAAAAGCGACTTTCCGGAAAAATAGCCCCGACAGATCTATCCATAGGAGTCCCAGCCGGCTCAGGTGCGCATCACCTTGGTAAGGGCGTCGGAAAATGCCTGCACATCCTCCAGAGTACCAGTACTGATCGCGCGCCCAGTCCATCATGGGGGGGAAAGGCCTTCCAATAAGAACGTTTTCCCGCTGCATGTCCTTTACCAATTGCTGGATGGACCGACCGCTTTTGAAGAATATGAAATTGGTATGTGATTTAATATAAGGCAAACCGGAGTTCATCCAGGGTTTGGTATATCCGAGTTTTGGCCTCCATATTCCTTCCGAGGCTGTATTTATAAAAATCATTGTCCTGTAATGCCTTCATAGCCGCTGCGATTGCCAGGGTGTTTGTGCTTGCCATGGCGGCATCATTCAGTCGACGGGCAATGTCGGGCCTGGCGATCAGGTATCCTATCCGCAACCCGGCCATCCCGTATACTTTGGAGAAAGGTCTTCGATACAATGACGTTACGACCTTCCTTCACCAGTTCCATCATGGAGGGGTAATCCGGCTCCAGGATAAAATCGTAATACGCCTCGTCGCTGAAAATTACCGCCTGGCCGTCGTGGCTTTTGCAAAAATCCCTTAATGTCGTCCTTGTTTAAAATAGTACCCGAAGGATTGTTGGGATTACAGATAAAGATCAATCGTGTTTTGCCGGTGACACGACGGCTCATGGCATCAAGGTCGTGCTCCAGGTGGCTGTTCAGGGGGACGCGGTGCACGAAGGCCCCGAAATTTTCGGCATAGGATAGCAAAGCCTGGAATGTAGGTTCTGCCGCGATAATCTCGCCCCCCGCCAGGCCGTATACCAGGCCGGCGGCTTTGAGCCCTTCCGTCGACCCCCCGGTTACCACGATAGACTCTGGGGGAACCCCTTCTTTTTCAGCCAGCATTTTAACGAGCCCGGGTAGCGTTGCGAACGGATACCGCAGGCGTCATCAAAGGTGGCCTTCAACGTCTCCCGAACAGCTTTGGAGGGCCCATAGGGATTTTCGTTGGCGTTTAATTTAACAGGGGAATCGGGAAGGGAAGGTTTTGACGGAAATTGCATGGCCATGCTCTCCAGGCCTCCCATCAAGGCAAAACTGCCGGAAAGGCTTATGGTTTTTAACCATTGCCTTCGGTCTATGTGGTTCATACCGATCTTATTACATCAAGAAAGATACAAAATCGGTCCGGAAAAACAGGCACCGGGCTGGTGTATTTACAAGCGTCAGCCATTAGGGCCCCGGGCCCGGGGAAGGAGGCCGGATGTCCCGTTGCCTGCTAGCGGTTCCCTTTGAGAGAAAATGGGTTAGGGCAGGGGAACAGGTTCTAATACAGGGTATTGGAAACCACGATCGTCAGGATCAACAGCACCATGGCCAGGTTTACCGTGATAGCGATGACCTTTTTTTCATTGAACGGTTCGTGATATCCTTTAAAAAGGTAATAACATCCGTAAATCCCCAGGATGCCGGATAAAAGGATGGGCAATCCGAACAAATAGCGCGAAACGGATGGGTGGATGTTCACCATGATGGTCAGTGCGGCGAAGGTAAGCAGGAACAGGATTACTTTGCTAACCCTGTAAGACGTTTCCGTGTAATTGTGTGTCGTATCCATAGTCTTATTTTTAGGTTCCTTATACAGCCCGGGTCCTTGCCCTGAGCCCTTCCATGATACCCAGGACGGCATCAATGGTTTCGGCCGGGCATTGCCGGATCAGCATGTGCGGAATTCGGATGGTCGTAAAACCATCTTTAAAACAATAAGTGCGTTCCTCCAGGGCGGTATGGAGCCTGATCGCACGTAAACATTTGGTATTCGGTGGCGACCTCGAGGTTCAGTTTTACCCTCGAAAGCGCTATATCGACAGATTTTGTGCCATCCCACCATTCCAGCATAGGCGCTGCCCCGGCCTTTTTAAGTCCGTAGTAAAGCTGCACCGCCTCCAGGGAAGTGGCATGGCGTTTCATCAGTCGCTGAATAAGGGTTAAATGCCTCTCACATAAAGGGATTCCCAGGGCCTCAAGGGCTTTGGCTTCCACTTCTGATTTCAGCGTTTTATTACAATCCAAACAGGTATTCATGGGGGACCTTTGGAAATTTTTGAGTTGTTCAGCTGCATTATAACCGGCATATTGACGTATTAGTATATTTAATCGATGTATGGAACCCCACTTTTAGACGAACGGCAATTTTTTAGACGAAATGCACAATTTGTTGGGAAAATCCATTTATTTTCCGTCCCCTGCCGGGCCGAATTTTGACCCTCAGGGAGCCAACGGTTAGAATAGAAAAAACCAGGAACCTCATGTTTAGAAAAATTGGCCCCGGGATGTTGATCGCCGCCGCATTCATTGGCCCTGGCACGGTAACGGTATGCACGCTTGCGGGGGTTGGGTTTGGATATTCCCTGCTTTGGGCGCTTTTGTTGGCTATCCTGGCTACCCTGGTATTGCAGGAAATGTCTGCCAGGCTGGGGCTTGTTACCCGTCTCGGACTAGCCGATATCATCCGGATTCGTCTGGGGGTCGCCTGGTTCCGATGGGTTATTTTGGGGCTTATATTCAGTGCGATTGTAGTGGGGAATGCGGCTTATGAAGCGGGCAATATCGGTGGGGGTGCACTTGGCCTGGAAGCCCTCTTTGGCTCGTCTCTGGTCGGCTGGTATCCGTGGATCATAGGAATATTTGCGTTCAGCCTGCTTTGGGTGGGCAATTACAGGATTTTAGAACGGTTTTTCGTGGGCCTTGTTCTGTTGATGAGCCTTTCCTTCCTTTTGACGGCCTGGATCACACATCCGCAATGGATTCCCGTCCTGAAAGGCTTGCTAATTCCTCAGATCCCGGCAGGCGGGTTGCTGACCATCCTCGCCCTGGTGGGCACTACGGTAGTACCCTACAACTTGTTTCTCCACACCTCCCTGGTGCAGGAGAAATGGAGTGGGGTCAACGACTTGCCTGCCGCCCGTCGGGATACGTTGATTTCCATCTCATTGGGCGGAATCGTTTCCATGGCGATTGTGGTTTGTGCCGCTGCGATCCCAGGGGGGGAGGTTAAAGGGGTGTTCGACCTGGCCAAAGGCCTGGAACCGCTTTATGGCGCCTGGGCACGGTATTTTATGGGGATTGGCTTGCTTGCGGCAGGGATGAGCTCTGCCATTACAGCCCCTCTGGCCGCAGCCTATGTGGCCAATAGCTGTTTCGGTTGGAATGCCGGTATGAAAGATTACAGGTTCCGGATGGTGGCGGGGCTTATCTTGTTTTTGGGCGTGATTTCCCTTGGGTTTGGTATCAGCCCCGTCGAGGTTATTCAGTTTGCCCAGGTAGCGAATGGGCTTTTGCTCCCGCTGATTGCCATTTTTCTCCTCTGGGCTGTCAACCAATCCGGCCTTATGGGCAAATTTCGTAACCGCTGGAGCCTGAACCTTATAGCGGGGCTGATTATTCTCCTGTCGCTTATCCTGGGAATTCGCAGTATCTTACTGGCATTAGGGAATCTGTAAATGGGAAAAAGGATATTGGATATTAACTGTGATGTGGGCGAGGGCATTGGGAACGAAGCCAGGCTCTTCCCCTTTATTTCCTCTTGTAACATCGCCTGCGGCGGTCATGCCGGGGATCCGGAAACCATGCGGGCTATCGTGCTGCTGGCAAAAAAGCACAGGCTGAAACTCGGGGCACATCCTTCCTATCCTGACCGGGAGCATTTCGGGCGCGTAACCGTTGACATGCCAGGACCTCAATTCTGCCATAGTATCCGGGAACAACTAAGTACGCTCCAACAGATCGCGAAGGCAGAAAAGGCCTCCCTGCATCACATCAAGGCCCATGGGGCCCTCTATAATGATTTGGCCGGGGATGTGGCCCTGGCTGGAAGGTATCTTGAATGCCTTGAGCCCTACCGGACCCGGTGTGCCCTTTATGCACCGTATGGTTCGGAAATTGCCAGGGCGGCAGCGGGAAGGGGGTTCCGGGTTATTTTTGAAGCCTTCGGGGACCGAAGGTATGCCACCGCAAGCCGATTGGCATCCCGAAAACTGCCGGGGGCCGTGATCAATGACCCGGAACAAGTATTGGATCAACTCCTGCTGATGTACCAGGATCGGAAAGTCCAAACCCTGGAGGAAGGCGAACAGCCTATCGAAGCGGCTACCTTTTGTATTCACGGGGACACCCCGGCCGCATTGCAAATTTTAACGTATCTTGCCGCAGAGTTACCTCAGTATGGTATTTATCTAAAGGAATGAGCCGTTTTCCTATCTCCATACAACCTTTTGGTGAACAGGCCGTGCTAATTGAATGGCCCGAGAAGGTCGAAGAAGCAATTTTGAACGACATTCTTCAGTTCTCCCAACATCTCAGGACCGGATGCCTGGATCCGGATGCCTGGGAATTGGTTCCAGCTTATAATTCCCTGGCACTGGTTCGACGGACGGATATCCCCGATTTTCACAAAGTCAAGAGAGAATTGCTGAGCTGGTACGCTGAGGCGGAAGACTCTGAAATCCCGGAACGCTTTCTTTGGAAGCTTCCTGTATGCTATGATCCTAAATTCGGCATCGACCTGGACGATGTGGCCAGTCGATTGGGGAAAACAGTCTGGGATGTTATCCAACTGCATACGAGGCAGGCCTATACGGTCTACTGTATAGGATTTCTGCCCGGGTTTATGTATCTGGGTGGTCTTCCTTCGGAACTGGAAGTGCCCCGGAAGGAGGTGCCCCGTTTAAAAGTGGTCGCCGGAGCGGTAGGCCTGGCCGGGAAACAAACCGGAATTTACCCTCAGGAGTCCCCCGGTGGCTGGAACATAATTGGCAACTGCCCAATCCCCATATTCGACTCCTCCAAGGAAAGCCCCTGTTTTGTTAGAGTAGGGGATAAGGTGCAGTTTTACGGCATCAGCCAGAAGGAACATGAATTACACACCATACAGGCGGAAGTAGGTATTTCCGCCGTTGAAAAGATACCTTTGAATGCTTAAAGTACGAAAGGCAGGTTTTTTTACATCCATTCAGGATCAGGGCCGATTCGGGTTCCGCGATATTGGGGTGCCTGTCTCCGGGGCTATGGACGCTTATTCGGCTTCAATTGCCAATTCGCTGCTGGAAAACGAAGAGGATATGGCCGTGATGGAACTGACCATGACCGGGCCCACCCTCGAATTCGGGCAAGCTACCTACCTGGCGATCAGCGGAGCGGATATTTCTCCCAGGATGAATGACCGGCCTGTGCGGATCAATGAAGTACACAGCGTCGCCAAAGGGGATGTCCTTTCTTTCGGGAAGCTGGTGCACGGATTCAGGTCCTACCTGGCCGTCAAAGACGGGTTTGGCACCGAGAAGGTAATGGGCAGCCGATCATTTTACAGACACATCACGCCCATACATACCATCCGCGATCAGATGGAGATCCCCATAGCAACTGCCCGCCATTTCGAACCCAAGATTTCCAGCCTGAGCCCGGAACCATTTCATAAGGAGCATGTACTGGAAGTACACCGTGGACCGGAATTTGATGCCCTGGATGATCGACAGCTCGAAGGTCTTTTTGCCAATCAATTTACTATTGCCAAGGAGAACGACCGGATGGCGTACCAGTTGAAGGAATCCATCCCGCCCCACCATATCTCTATGCTCACCTCAGCCACACTCCCCGGTACCGTGCAATACACTCCTGCAGGCAAACTGATCCTCCTCATGAAGGATGGGCAAACCACGGGGGGTTATCCCAGGATCCTGCAACTTACGCCCACCGCAATTTGTATCCTTGCCCAGAAAAGACCGGGGGATACGGTCAGATTTCATTTGAAATAGTATTCTCCCGGGCTTACCCCGAGATTTTTATCTATCTTGAATATAATAGCAAACTTTCATCTATATAACTGTAATTCAATAAGTTACCTAATTTTAGATCGCCTTGGCTTTAAATACCTGCCTTTAATAAGGGAATCGGGCCCTGCCAAACCCCTATCTTTGCTCTTTGTACAAGAAATGAACACGAAATACCACCTGGTTACAATTATATGGAATTGAATAAATACAGCAAGACCGTTACCCAAGACCCCACCCAACCCGCTTCTCAGGCTATGCTATACGCCCTGGGCCTGACCGAGGAGGATCTGGCAAAACCCTTTATAGGGATTGGGAGCACCGGATACGAGGGCAACCCCTGTAACATGCATCTGAATGAGCTTGCTAAATATGTGAAACAAGGCGTAACGGAAGCCGGATTGGTCGGGCTGATTTTCAATACTATTGGCGTAAGCGACGGGATTTCCATGGGCACCTATGGGATGCGGTATTCCCTCCCGTCCCGGGATATTATTGCCGATTCTATGGAAACCGTCGTACAGGCGATGAGTTATGACGGGCTCGTGACCGTGGTGGGTTGTGATAAGAATATGCCAGGGGCACTCATGGCGATGATCCGCCTGGACCGCCCATCCATCCTGGTATATGGCGGGACCATTGCCTCCGGATGCCTCGGCAACCGAAGCCTGGATGTGGTATCGGCTTTTGAGGCCTGGGGAGAGAAAGTGGCGGGCACCATCGATGAAGAGGAGTTCAAACAGGTCATCAAAAATGCCTGTCCCGGCGCCGGAGCTTGCGGCGGGATGTATACGGCGAATACAATGGCTTCGGCTATTGAAGCTCTTGGCATGGCGCTGCCCTACAATTCGTCAAACCCGGCCGTAGGTCCCGAAAAGAAAGAGGATTGCCTGCTTGTGGGGAAGGCCCTGCGGCATCTGATGGAAAACGATATTAAGCCCAGCGATATTATCAACCGGAAATCATTGGAGAATGCCGTCAGGCTCATCACAGTACTAGGGGGTTCCACCAATGCCGTATTGCATTTCCTGGCCATAGCGAAAGCGGCCCGGGTTCCCTTTACGCTGGATGATTTTCAGAAGATAAGCGATACTACCCCTTTTCTGGCCGATTTGAAACCCAGCGGGAAATACCTGATGGAAGATGTCCATAAAGCGGGGGGTACCCCGGCCGTATTAAAATTCATGCTACAAAACGGCATGTTGCACGGGGATTGCCTGACGGTAACCGGGAAGACGCTGGAAGAGAACCTCAAAGAAGTAGCCGGGCTGACCGAGGGACAGCAGGTGGTAAAGCCACTGGATGCGCCCATAAAGGCCACCGGACATCTGAGGATCCTCTATGGCAACCTGGCAGAAAACGGTGCCGTGGCAAAGATTACGGGGAAAGAAGGGTTGCATTTTACGGGTCCTGCCAAAGTATTTGACGACGAATTTAAAGCAAATGAAGGGATAGGGAAGGGACAGGTTAAAAAAGGGGATGTGGTCGTAATACGCTACGAAGGCCCCAAAGGAGGCCCGGGGATGCCCGAAATGCTCAAGCCTACCTCCGCCATTATGGGTGCCGGCCTCGGCAAGGAGGTAGCCCTGATCACAGATGGGAGGTTTTCGGGGGGAACCCATGGCTTTGTTGTGGGCCATGTTTCGCCTGAGGCGCAGGAAGGCGGAATGATCGGGCTTATCCGGGATGGGGATATGATCACCATAGATGCCGAGAAAAATAATATAAGCGTTGCGTTGAGCGATGCCGAAATTGAGAAAAGAAAAGCTGCCTGGAAACAACCTCCCCTAAAGGTTCAACGGGGCAGCCTCTACAAATATGCAAAAACCGTATCCTCTGCTTCTCAGGGATGCGTAACAGACGAAATTTGAAATTGAACGCCCGGGAAAGGGCGATTAATTCCTAAGATGGTTTATGGAAACACTAAAAGCAAAAAATATAAAAGTCAAGAACCAGACCCCCCTGAAGATCAGCGGGGCTGAAGCCCTTATCCATTGCCTGCTGGCGGAAGGGGTTGATTTGATTTACGGGTATCCCGGCGGGGCGATCATGCCCGTCTACGACGAACTCTATAAATTCCAGGACCGGCTCACCCATGTGCTCACCCGCCATGAACAGGGAGCCGTTCATGCCGCCCAGGGATACGCCCGGGTATCCGGACGGGTGGGAGTCGCCGTGGCCACCTCTGGTCCGGGGGCTACGAATTTGGTGACGGGGATAGCCGATGCCCAAATAGATTCCACTCCCGTCGTATGTATCACGGGGCAGGTTACCCGGCACTTGTTGGGTTCGGATGCCTTTCAGGAAACGGATATCATCGGGATATCCACCCCGGTCACAAAATGGAATTACCAGATAACCAAGGCTTCGGAAATCCCTGAGATCATGGCCAAGGCGTTTTATATTGCCAGGTCTGGACGACCGGGACCGGTTCTCATAGATATTACTAAAAATGCTCAGTTCGATGAACTCGAGTTCGAGTACGCACCCTGTATTGCAGTGCGAAGTTATGAGCCTTACCCACAGCCCGATCCTAAAGCAATAGAAGCTGCTGCGGCGCTGATCAACGAAGCAAAAAGGCCTTATATCGTTTTCGGACAGGGCGTGATCCTGGGGCAGGCTGAAACCCAGCTTAAAAAATTGGTGGAGAAGGCCGGTATCCCGGCTGCCTGGACCATTCTGGGCCTCTCCGCCCTGGAGAGCGATCACCCCATGAACGTGGGCATGGTTGGGATGCACGGGAATTATGGCCCCAACCTGCTGACCAATACCTGTGACGTGCTGATCGCGATCGGGATGCGGTTTGACGACCGGGTGACCGGGGATCTCAACACCTATGCGAAACAAGCCAAAATCATCCACTTTGAAATTGATCCTGCAGAAATCAATAAAAATGTAAAGGTCGATGTGGCGGTCCTTGGCAACGCCAGGGAAAGCCTGGAACTCCTGCTACCGAAAATCAGGAAGAACCGGCATGAGGCCTGGCATGAGGAATTCAGGGAAAAATACCGGGAAGAGTTCGAAACGGTAATCCGAAATGATATACATCCCACCAAGGAAGGGCTCACTATGGGCGAGGTGGTGGAAGTCATCAATCAGGCAACCCAATCCCGTGCAGTACTGGTTACCGATGTGGGGCAACATCAGATGATTACCTGCCGCTATGCCCGTTTTTCCCAGACCAAAAGCAGCATCACCTCCGGCGGACTCGGGACCATGGGCTTCGCATTGCCAGCAGCCATAGGGGCCAAAATGGCCGCTGCGGATCGTGAAGTAGTGGCGATAATCGGCGATGGCGGGTACCAGATGAACATACAGGAACTGGCAACCATCTTTCAAAACCAAACCGCCATAAAAATCGTGGTCCTCAACAACGACCATTTGGGAATGGTACGGCAATGGCAGGAACTCTTTTTTGAAAAGCGTTATGCCTCCACTGTCATGACCAATCCCGATTTTGTGAAAATTGCCGAAGGATACCACATCAGGGCCAGCAGGGTCGTGAAAAGGGAAGAACTGAAGGCCCGGGTGGAAGAAATGATCCAATCCAGGGAACCCTATTTCCTGGAGGTAAAAGTGGAAAAGGAAGATAATGTTTTCCCCATGATCCCCTCTGGTGCTTCCGTTTCCGATATCCGATTAAAATAAACAGCATGAAAAAGCAGTGGTTTACCATTTCCGTATATTCGGAGAACAATGTCGGTTTGCTTAACCGCATCTCGGGGATTTTCCTGAAAAGGCACATCAATATTGAGAGCCTCAACGTCTCCAAGTCTGAGATCGAAGGCGTGTCCAAGTTCACTGTAGTGGTGTTTATCACGGAAGACTGGACCCGCCGCATCGTGGCCCAGATTGAGAAGCAAATTGAGGTCATTAAGGCGTTCTATCATACTGACGACGAAACCATCTACCAGGAATCGGCACTGTTTAAGATCGCCTCCCACCTGCTTTTCGATGAGCGCCGTATCCAGAACATCATCAAGGACAGCCACGCACAAATTGTGACCGTGTCCAGGGACTTTTTTGTTTTGGCCAAAACCGGCCGCAGGGAGGAGATCGATGAGATGTATCACCGCCTGGAGCCTTTCGGCATCATGCAATTCGTACGATCGGGCCGCATCGCTGTCAGTAAGGCTGAAATGCGGATTTCGGCCCTCCTTAAAGAATTTGAACACAAATAAACCTTTACCAACTAGAATCAAAACGAGAACACTACCATGACAAATTACTTCAACACCCTGTCGTTACGGGAACAACTATCACAACTTGGCAAATGCCGATTTATGGAAGTCAGTGAATTCACTGATGGCGTGGCTGCGCTGAAAGGAAAGAAAATTGTGATCGTGGGATGTGGTGCACAGGGACTAAACCAGGGCCTGAACATGCGGGATTCGGGGCTGGATGTTTCTTATACCTTGCGGGAAGCCGCCATTAAGGAAAAGCGCCCTTCCTATAAGAATGCCACCGAGAACGGCTTTAAGGTGGGAACTTACAAGGAAATGGTCCCTTCGGCAGACCTGGTGATCAACCTGACCCCGGATAAGCAACATACCGGGGTAATAAACGCTGTGATGCCCCTTATGAAAAAAGGGGCCACCCTTTCCTATTCCCATGGTTTCAATATTGTGGAGGAAGGGATGCAGATCCGAAAAGATATCACCGTGATCATGGTGGCGCCGAAAAGCCCGGGTTCCGAAGTACGGGAGGAATACAAAAGGGGCTTTGGGGTCCCCACGCTTATCGCCGTACATCCGGAAAACGACCCGGAAGGCAAGGGGCTTGAGCAGGCCAAGGCGTATGCTGTTGCCACCGGAGGCCACAAGGCCGGTGTTCTCGAGTCATCGTTTGTTGCCGAGGTCAAGTCAGACCTGATGGGCGAACAGACCATCCTCTGCGGGCTGCTGCAGACCGGTTCCATCCTTTGTTTCGACAAGATGATCGCTGAAGGCGTTGATCCCGGTTTTGCCTCGAAACTCATTCAATACGGATGGGAAACAGTTACGGAAGGGCTTAAATACGGGGGCATTACCAACATGATGGATCGCCTGTCCAATCCGGCCAAGATCAGGGCATTCGAGCTCTCCGAGGAAATGAAACAGATCATGAGGCCTTTGTTTTATAAGCATATGGATGATATCATGAGCGGACATTTCTCCAAAACCATGATGGAAGACTGGGCAAATGACGACAAGAATCTACTGAGCTGGCGGGCGGAAACAGGGGAGACTGCATTTGAGAAAACCCCTGCCGGATCGGATAAGATATCCGAACAGGAATACTACGATAAAGGCGTGCTGATGGTAGCCTTTGTCCGCGCCGGGGTGGAACTGGCCTATGAGGCCATGATCGAATCGGGTATTATCGGGGAATCGGCCTATTATGAATCCCTGCATGAAACCCCGTTAATTGCCAATACCATTGCACGGAAAAAGCTTTTTGAGATGAACCGGGTTATTTCTGATACTGCGGAGTATGGCTGCTATCTTTTCGACCATGCCTGCAAACCGCTCCTGGCTGATTTTATGAGTCGGGTCGGGTCAGACGTGATCGGGAAGGCCTATGGGGCCGGCAAGGATGCCGGAGTGGACAATGCCAGGCTGATCGCCGTGAACAAGGTCATTCGGGAACACCCCGTAGAAAAGGTCGGGGCGCGGTTGCGCGCTTCCATGACCGCCATGAAGCCTATACGATAACCCAACACTGGCTTCCTTCGCGGAAGCGCAACCTGATAACACGACCACTTATGACGACCAAAACGGCCACAATACCGAAACAGTTTCAAATCGGGGAACCGATTCATCATGCCCTTTACCTGGTGAATGGCAAACTGGAACGCTGGGAAGGAAAGACGACCGAAGTGTTTTCCAGTATCTCCACTTCGGAGACCTATGCCCCGACCTTGTTGGGAAGTGTCCCGGATATGGGTGAGCCGGAGGCCCTCAATGCCCTGGATTCTGCCCTGAAGGCTTATGATGAGGGCAAGGGGGTATGGCCTACCATGCGGGTGAGTGACCGTATCGAATGCATGGAAAAATTCGTCGGCCAGATGAATGGAAAAAGGGAAGAAGTGGTAAAGCTGCTCATGTGGGAAATAGGGAAATCCCTGCCTGATTCGGAAAAGGAATTCGACCGGACGGTTGAGTATATCAAGGATACCATTGAGGATTACAAGCAGCTCGACCGGAATTCGGCCAAGTTCCAGAAAAACGAAGGGGTGTATGCGCATATACGCCGTGGTCCCCTTGGGGTGGTCCTTTGCCTTGGCCCATATAACTATCCCCTGAATGAAACGTTCGCCCTGCTGATCCCCGCCATCATGATGGGGAACACGACCATTTTTAAACCCGCCAAGCATGGGGTGCTTCTGATCACTCCGCTGCTGGAAGCATTTCAGAGTAGTTTCCCGAAAGGGGTGGTGAATATCCTCTTCGGCAGGGGCCGTGCCGTGGCTGGCCCCATCATGAAGACCGGAAAAATAGACGTCCTTGCCCTTATTGGCAACAGCAAGTCTGCCAATGCCCTGCAGGACCAGCATCCTAAAAGCAACCGCCTGCGCCTGGTGCTGGGGCTGGAGGCCAAAAACCCGGCTATCGTATTGCCAGATGCCGACCTGGAATTAACCATAGATGAATGCATTGCGGGGACGCTTTCCTTTAATGGGCAGCGCTGTACGGCCCTGAAGATCATATATGTGCATGAGGATATCCGGGAGGAATTCCTGAAAGGATTTGCCAGGAAGGTAGACAGCCTTAAATATGGCAATCCATGGGTTAAGGATGTAAAACTCACCCCGTTGCCCGAACCGGATAAACCGGAATATATCCGGGGACTTATAGACGATGCCCTGGCGAAAGGGGCGCGAATCGTCAATAAAAAAGGCGGGGTTCAAACCGATAATTTCATTTGGCCGGCGGTCCTCTATCCGGTAACCAAGGAGATGAGGGCCTATCAGGAGGAACAATTCGGCCCGGTAATCCCGGTTGTATCTTTCAGGGATATCGAAGAACCGCTGGATGACATGGCGGAAAGCAACTACGGGCAACAGGTGAGCCTCTTTGGCAAGGATGTCTATACCCTGGCGCCATTGATCGATACCCTGGTCAACCTGGTTTGCAGGGTAAACCTGAACAGTTCCTGCCAACGAGGACCAGACGTATACCCGTTCACCGGGCGAAAGGATTCTGCCCAGTCGACCCTGAGTGTTCACGATGCCCTGAGATCGTTTTCCATCCGCACCTTTGTGGCGTTCAAGGATAACGAGTTGAATACGGAAACCATCGAGCAGCTCCTGGAATCCAAACTTTCCAATTTTATCAGCACAGACTATATCCTGTAAACCCGGACCACAAAAGGCTGCCCCTTCTGACTATCCACTTTAAATATATGTTAAATTAACATCAGATAATTAATATTCATTTCTGATTGGTTAATATCCCACATATATTGGGTAATCCTGTATAGTACTTCACTTCCACAGCCCCTTACCTTTGTGATATAATTTACACCTGCAGCGGCTAAGTCCGCCGGGGTATCAAAATAAGTTGAATGAAGGAAAGGAAAACAAACATAAAAGCACTGCTTGCCCTTTCTATAGGAGGTTTTGGCATTGGCCTGACAGAATTCGTCATCATGGGCATCCTGCCCGATGTAGCATCCGGTTTGGGTATTTCTATTCCTGAAGCAGGGCATTTTATTGCAGCCTATGCCCTCGGGGTGGTGGTTGGAGCCCCCCTGTTGACCGTTCTGGGGGGGAAGTGGCCTGCCCATAAAGTTCTTTTGACCCTGATGTTATGGTTTACGGTTTTCAACACGCTTTCGGCATTTGCCACGGGCTACGGTTCCCTGCTGGCTCTGCGTTTCCTTTCAGGGCTGCCACATGGGGCCTTTTTTGGGATAGGAGCCGTGGTAGCCGGGAAACTGGCCAGGGAAGGGAAAGCTGCCCAGGCGATAGCCACAATGTTTGCAGGCCTCACAGTGGCCAATGTGATCGGGGTTCCCATAGGAACGTACCTGGGGCATCATTTCAATTGGAGTGCCTCCTTTCTGATGGTCGGCGTAATCGGCCTGATCACCATGATCAGTATTTACCTGTGGATGCCCAAATTACCCAGGTCCAGCCGAAAAGGGTTTGGGGCGGATGTACAGGTATTCAGGCGGGCAGAACTTTGGGCTATGATCCTGCTCACAACTATAGGGACCGGTGGGTTTTTCGCCTGGTATAGCTATATAGCGCCTTTGCTGACCGATGTGGCCGGCTGGCCGGAAGATATGGTCGGATACGCCATGATCCTGGCCGGGCTCGGCATGGTTGCAGGAAACTTCCTGGGGGCCAAAATGGCGGAATGGATACAGCCCCTCAAAGCGGTTATGATCAGCCTCTCCTTAATGATAGCCGTCCTTTTATTAAATTCCTGGGCAGCGGTCAACCCGGTGGCAGTACTGGTGCTGACGTTTATCATCGGGGTGGTGGCCTTCACGGTAGCCACTCCCATACAAATGGCTATCATCAATACGGCCAAAGGTTCCGAATCGCTGGGATCTTCCATGAACCAAAGCGCTTTTAACATGGGGAACGCCTCCGGGGCCTATCTGGCCGGGTTACCCATTGCCTTTGGTTTTGGGATCCAGGCAGCCAGCCTGGTTGGGGCGGCGATGGCCGCCACGGGCGTTGGGATTGCCGCCGTAATCCGTATCATGAGGGGATCGCGCAAGGCTGAAAATCGCAGACTTGCTTTTAACAGTTAGGATGGAACATCACACAAACGAACAGGAAGAATTAATCACCCGCCGGGCTATAAAGCTCCCCCGACTCGATAGGGGCAATTGGGCAAACGCACCAGGCGGGTTTTTTATAGGTTTTTGGCCAGCCAATCGCCCACTTCGCTGGTCTTGTATGATTTACCGCCTTCGGCAAGGTCTTCGGTGACCACGCCGGCGGCCAGGGATTTATTCACAACCTCCCTGATGGCCTGGCCTTCATCCATCAGGCCAAAACCTTCGAACATCATCGCAGCGGAAAGGACGGTAGCCAGCGGGTTGGCGATATCCTTCCCGGCAGCCTGCGGATAAGACCCGTGGATGGGCTCGTAGAGGGCGATATCCGAGCCGACGGATGCCGAGGGCATCAATCCCATCGATCCTGAAATAACCGATGCCTCGTCTGTCAGGATATCCCCGAACATGTTTTCCGTGATCAGGACGTCATACGCCTTGGGCCATTGAACCAGCCGCATGGCTACGGCATCGACGAATTCATAGGTTACCGTCACGTCCGGGTACTCCTTTTCCATGGCTTGTACGGTTTCCCTCCACAGGCGGGAGGATTCCAGTACATTGGCTTTGTCCACACAGCAGAGCTTCCCAGATCGTTTCCTGGCCAGTTCAAATCCCTGCCTGGCCAGCCTTTGAATTTCAGATCGGGTATAGGTGCAGGTATCATAGGCGGTGTTGCCATCATCTTCCCGACCCCTCTTCCCGAAATAGATGCCCCCTGTGAGCTCCCTCAGGAAAACCAGGTCTGTCCCTTCAATCCGTTCCCTTTTCAGGGGCGATTTATCAATAAGGGAGGGAAAAGTGAAAGTAGGCCGGACGTTAGCAAACAACCCGAGCTTTTTCCTCATTTTAAGAAGTCCCTGCTCCGGCCGTACGGGGGCAGAGGGGTCGTTGTCAAATTTCGGATGGCCAATGGCGCCGAACAATACGGCGTCGGATGCCAGGCATACTTCATGGGTTTCATCCGGGTAGGGATCGCCAACGGCGTCAATGGCCGCTGCTCCGGTAAGTGCGGGCTTCCAGGTGATGTTGTGATCGAACTTCGAGGCGACTGCGTCGCAAACCTTTACGGCCTGGGCAATAACCTCGGGGCCAATGCCGTCTCCGGCCAACAGGGCAATTTTCAAATTCATCCGGTATCTATTTCGAAATTATTATATAATGTTCAACATTTTTTCGGTGGCTTTGATGGCAGAGACGGTTTGGTCACTGTCCAGCCCCCGGGTCGTAAAATCCCTGTCGTTGTGATGCCAGGTTATAATGGTTTCACATAGGGCATCCGAGTTGCTTCCCGGCGGGATGCGCACAGAATAATCCACGAGCAAGGGAAGATCCATTTTTTGTTGCCGGTATATTTTGCGCAGGGCATTCATAAAGGCGTCAAACTGCCCGTCTCCCTGGGCGTTTTCCTCATGGGACTGCCCGTTGACCTCCAGGCAGACGGTAGTGGAGGGTTTCAGGCCTTTCGCATGGGTGAGCACATAGGAACGTACCAGGACTTTCTTCTGATAGGTAGCGCTGTCCAGCACGTCCGAAATAATATAAGGGAGGTCTTCCCGGGTAACCCGTTCCTTCTTGTCACCCAACTCGATGATCCTTTCGGTTACCTTGCGCAATTCTTCTTCGTTCAGCGTCAGCCCGAGCTCCTGCAGGTTTTTTTGGATATTTGCCTTGCCCGAGGTTTTCCCAAGGGCATATTTGCGCTTCCGGCCAAATCGTTCCGGGAGTAAATCGTTAAAGTAAAGATTCTTTTTATTATCTCCATCTGCATGTATACCAGCAGTTTGAGTAAATACATTTTCACCGACAATTGGTTTGTTTGCCGGGATGGTGAAGCCGGTAAAATTCGAGACCAGCTTACTGACTTTGTAGAGGGAGCTTTCATTGACCCCGATAGCTAAGTCGGGGAGGAAGTCGTTTATGACGGCTACTGCGCTGGCCAGGGGGGCATTACCGGCCCGTTCCCCCATGCCGTTCACCGTAAGATGAAGGCCGTCGCAGCCCGCTTTTAAAGCCTCAAGCAAGTTGGCGACACTGAGGTCATAATCGTTATGCCCGTGAAAATCAATATGACGGTCCGGATATCGTTCCCGGACCTTGGAAACGAAATCATAAGCTTCGGAAGGGGTAAGGATACCCAGCGTATCCGGCAGCAGAAAGCGTTTTACCGGCTGGGTGTTTAGGAAATCCAGGAAATCAAATACGTATGCCGGTGAATTCCGCATCCCATTGCTCCAGTCTTCCAGGTAAACGTTGGTCACAAAGCCTTGTTTTCGAGCCAGTTCAATGACTTCGGATACTTCCTGGAAATGTTGTTCAGGAGTTTTTTTAAGCTGGTGGGTGAGGTGGTTCAGGGACCCTTTGGTAAGCAGGTTCTGAACTTTGGCACCGGCGTTTTTCATCCATTCCACCGAGCGGCCCTTGTCTACAAAGGTCAGCACTTCCACCCGTTCCAAATACCCCATGGAAGAAGCCCATTCGGTGATCTGTTGTACGGAATCAAACTCCCCTTCCGACACCCGGGCCGAGGCTACCTCTATGCGGTCTACCTTCAGTTCCTCCAGCAGCAGTTTAGCCACCGTTAGTTTTTCGGAAGCCGAGAAGGATACCCCGGAGGTTTGTTCACCATCCCTGAGGGTGGTATCCATAATTTCAATCGTTCTCCTTTTCATGGTTTGATGGCTGTGCTACGCATGGTATAGGGGCCTTCCTGCTAAGGGAAGCTGAATCCGGCGGGAATATACAGCAAATATGTGGTTTAAAGTGGTGCTTCCTTTTCGAAGGCTTTTATGTCGTCCTTAAGGTTTAACAGGAAGTCTATATCATCAAACCCGTTCATCATGTTGTCCTTCTTGTAGCTATTGATCTCGAAAGATTCCTTGTCCGAAGTGGAAAGGATGGTTACCGTTTGCTCGGGAAGGTTTACCTCGAAACGCGCCTTGGGATCGGCCTCTATAGCCTCGAATATCTTTTCGAGGAACCCGGGGCTGACCTGTACCGGGAGTACGCCCACATTCAGGCAGTTGTTTCGGAAAATATCGGCAAAGAAGCTGGATATAACGCAGCGGAACCCATAGTCGTAAATAGCCCAGGCAGCGTGTTCGCGCGAGGAGCCCGATCCGAAGTTTTTCCCTCCAACCAGGATTTCACCCGAATAGATTGGGTTATTCAGGACGAAGTGCTCTTTAGGAGTTTGGTCCGGGTGGTAGCGCCAGTCGCGAAAGAGGTTCTCGCCGAAGCCTTTGCGTTCTGTAGCCTTGAGGAAGCGGGCCGGGATGATCTGATCCGTATCCACATTTTCTATAGGAAGGGGGACTGCAGTGCTTGTCAGGATATTGAATTTATCGTATGCCATGCTTGTTTCTTATTACTTGGGTTAAACGGGTTCAAGGGCCAGCAGTTCACGGGGATCGGTGACCCTTCCTGTAACGGCTGCGGCCGCAGCCACCAACGGACTGGCGAGCAGGGTCCTTGCCCCGGGTCCCTGCCTGCCTTCAAAATTCCGGTTGGACGTGCTGACGGCGTATTTCCCGGCGGGGATTTTGTCTTCATTCATAGCCAGACAGGCCGAACAACCGGGCTCCCGAAGTTCAAATCCCGCTTCGTGAAGAATATCCAGAATGCCTTCCTCTTTTATGGCTATTTCAACTTTGTGGGAACCGGGAACCAGCCATACCGTTACATCATCGGCCTTTTTGCGGCCTTTTACAATTTCGGCGAATGCCCTGAAATCTTCAATCCGGCCGTTGGTGCAACTGCCCAGGAAGACAAAGTCGATCTTTTTACCCAGCATATTGTCCCCTTCGTGAAAATCCATGTATTCCAATGATTTTCGGTAGCTGGATGCCCCGCCTTCCACCATGCTGGCAAGGGGGATGCCTTTGGAAATGCCTATCCCCATCCCGGGGTTGGTGCCATAAGTGATCATGGGTTCAATCTCTTCGCCATGGAAGGTAAGTTCCTTGTCGAAACGGGCATCTTCATCTGATTTCAGTGTTTTCCAGTATTCCATGGCGGCATCCCAGTCGGCACCCTTAGGGGTAAATTCCCTGCCCTTGATATAGTTGAATGTCTTTTCGTCGGGAGCCATCATCCCGCCCCGGGCACCCATTTCTATGCTCAGGTTGCAGACCGTCATCCTACCTTCCATGGACATGTCCTGAAAGACGTCCCCGGCATATTCAACAAAATACCCGGTGGCACCGGAGGTGGTGAGGCGGGAGATAATGAAGAGGGCCACGTCTTTAGGGGTTACGCCACGGTTCAGCCGGCCGTTTATATTGATGCGCATCTTCCTGGGCTTCGGCTGCAGGATACATTGGGTGGCCAGGACCATCTCCACTTCGGAGGTCCCGATGCCAAAGGCTATGGCACCAAAAGCACCGTGGGTAGAAGTATGGGAGTCACCACACACAATGGTGGCCCCTGGGACGGTAATTCCGTTTTCAGGCCCTATCACGTGCACAATGCCGTTCTTTTCGTGTCCAAGGCCCCAGTATGGGATGCCGTGTTCCTGGGCATTTTGTTCCAGGGCCCTCAGTTGGTTGGCTGAAAGCGGATCCTGTACGGGCAAATGCTGGTTTCGGGTAGGGGTATTATGGTCTGCCGTGGCAAAGGTGCGCTCAGGGTGCAACACCTTGATGCCCCTTTTTTTCAACCCGAGAAAAGCCACCGGGCTGGTCACTTCATGGACCAGGTGGCGGTCAATAAACAGGACTTCCGGGCCATTTTCGATCCGTTTCACCACGTGTGAATCCCATACCTTATCAAATAATGTCTTACTCATGGATGTGTTCTTCTTGTTCTTGCTGTTTAACAGGGTAGCAAAAATACAAAATTCACCTGTGCCATGCCAGCCACGGGAAGTATTAAATTACGATGTTCAAGGGAGGTCACCTTCTTATACCATGTTGAAAATCAATCTGATAATTGTGTTCAGGGCCCCTTTCAATCCAACTGTGCCCGGCCTTTATATCCTGCTACAAGCCCGGATTAAGAGGCCAAGGGAATTCCCGGCTTTAACAGCAGGCGAAAATAGTTTAACATTCCAATAACGAATTCGGGTGCGCGGGTTCTCTATATTTAGACAAACTAACAACTCACAATCAACTCTCGCAAATGAAACAAGTTTACGCCACCATTTCAGGAATGTTGCTCGCATGTGCACTCCTGGTATCTCCTGCCGTACAGGGGCAATTACTCGACCTTCCAAGGGCCAGCCAGATGGCCAGTGTATCCCAGCGAATCGGGATAACCGATGTTAGCATCACCTACTCAAGGCCCAGTGTGCAAGGGCGACCTATCTGGGGGCAATTGGTGCCTTACGGAATGAATAACCTGGGTTTCGGTACTGCCAAGGAATCACCCTGGCGGGCCGGTGCCAATGAGAATACGGTGATCACATTCAGCGATCCGGTGACTATTGAGGGCCAACCCCTGCCAGCAGGCAGTTATGGCCTCCACATGATCCTGTATGATGATGACCGGGCCACCGTAATTTTTTCCAAAAATCACACGGCCTGGGGCAGCTTCTTCTACGATCCTTCCGAAGATGCCCTTCGGGTGGATGTAACCACCCGGGAAATCCCCCATACCGAACTGCTAACCTATTCTTTCGAAGAAGTTGGTGCCGATTCGGCAGTGGCTTCCCTCAATTGGGAGAAAAAGCAAATTCCCTTTACCATCAAAGTCGATGTACCCAAGGTAGTGATGCAGGATATCCGGCGTAAGCTTCAGGATTCTCCGGGATTCAGCAGGCAAAGCTGGGAGCAGGCTGCCGCCTATTCCCTGAATAACGGGGGAGACCTTGATGAAGCCCTGAGTTGGGTGAACACGGCTATTTCAGGTCCTTTCGTAGGCCAGAAAACCTTCAGCAACCTGCAGCTCAAGGCACAGATCCTTGAAAAAATGGGCAAGGGTAGTGAGGCAAAAGCCCTGATAGACGAGGCGCTTCCCCTGGGAACCGTTTTTGAGATCCATCAGTATGGAAGGCAATTGATCGCCCAGGATAAAGACCAGGAAGCCCTGTCGATATTCAAATGGAATGCCGAACATCACAAAAATACCTGGCCTGTGGACTATGGGCTGGCCAGGGGTTACTCAGCCAACGGCGATTACAAGACAGCTCTGAAGCACCTGAAGATTGCCGAGGGACGCGCTCCCGATCAGATCAACAAGGATGCCATCGCCATGAACCTCGAGAAACTGGAAAACGGACAGGATATCAATTAAATACCTTTTGTTTTTATTAATTGTTGTTGATAAGGCCGGGCAAAAGCCCGGCTTTTAACTGATATATTTCCACAGGTTCTTGTTCCGGCTGAGCAGGGTATAGGCGTTTCTTACCATCCCGTGTTTTTCCATGGCCAGCTGCGGGTCCTCCCTGAGTAGTTTCAAGGCGTAATGCCTTGCCGATTTCAGGATGTCCTGGTCGCGTACCACATCGGCAATCTTAAGGTTGAGCACCCCGCTTTGCTGGGTCCCCATCAGGTCGCCGGGGCCGCGTAGACGAAGGTCTGCTTCGGCAATCTCAAATCCGTCATTCGTGTGCACCATGGTTTCCAGCCTGGTCTTTGCTTCCGTGGAAAGCTTGCGGCCGGTCATCAGGATGCAGTAGCTCTGATCGGCACCTCTTCCCACCCGGCCACGTAACTGGTGCAGTTGAGAAAGGCCAAAGCGCTCGGCACTTTCAATGACCATAACAGACGCATTTGGGATGTCGACCCCCACTTCTATGACGGTGGTGGCTACCATGATCTGGGTTTCCCCCCGTGCGAACCGGTTCATTTCATAGTCCTTGTCCTCCGATTTCATTTTCCCGTGTACAATAGAGATCCGGTAGTCCGGGAGGGGAAATTCCCTGGCAATACTTTCATACCCGTCCATGAGGTCTTTATAGTCCAGGGCTTCTGATTCCTGGATCAAGGGGTACACCACATATACCTGCCGGCCCTTCCCGATTTGTTCCCTGAGGAAGCCAAATACCTTCAGCCGGTTTGCATCGAACCGGTGTACGGTCCTGACCGGTTTGCGGCCGGGGGGAAGCTCATCGATAACGGAAATATCCAGGTCCCCGTACAAACTCATGGCCAGGGTCCTGGGGATAGGGGTGGCCGTCATGATCAGGATGTGCGGTGGGATCTGGTTTTTATACCACAGTTTCGCACGCTGGGCCACCCCAAACCGGTGCTGTTCGTCAATGACGGCGAGTCCGAGGTTGCGGAAGCGCACCTTTTCCTCCAGTACCGCATGCGTACCCACCAAAATATGGAGGCTGCCCTCTTCCAGGTCCCGGTGTATGCCCGATCGTTCCGATTTTTTTACAGACCCGGTTAAAAGCGAGACCCGGATGTCTATCCCTTTCAGGAGTTCCGTGATCCCGTTGAAATGCTGTACGGCCAGGATCTCGGTCGGGGCCACGAGGCAGGCCTGGAATCCATTGTCCACCGCCAGCAACATGGCCATCAGGGCCACTATGGTCTTGCCTGAACCTACATCGCCCTGCAAAAGGCGATTCATTTGCGCCTTGCTTCCCAGGTCGGCCCGTACCTCCCGTATTACTTTCTTTTGCGCTTCAGTTAGGTCGAATGGCAGGTGTTCAGAGTAAAAACGGTTGAAATAGAGACCTACTTTTTCAAAGGCATGCCCCTTTATTTTTTGCTTCCGCAATTGTTTTTTGAGCAGGAGTTGTAACTGAAGGTAGAAGAACTCCTCGAATTTCAGTCGGAATTGTGCGCGGGCCAGCATGGCCTGGTTTTCCGGGAAGTGAATTTGAAGCATGGCGTCGTTCTTGCCCATCAACCGCAGTTCCCTGCGCAGGTCTGCCGGCAGGGTTTCCAGGAATGGATCCCTGCATTCGGTGAACAACTGCTGCATAAGTTTATTGAGCACCCGGTTGGTAACCCCTCTTTTCGTGAGCTTTTCGGTAGACGGGTATACCGGTTGCATGGAAATCCGCAGCCCTTGCTCGTGTTCCGCAAGCAATTCCATTTCCGGGTGGGGCATGGAAAAGCGCCCTGCATACCACTGAATGCGTCCGAATACCACGTATGGGACATTGATTTCCAGGTTGTTGCGAAGCCATTTATGGCCATGGAACCAGAGCAGTTCCATTTCGCCCGTATCATCGACAAAGGTGGCCACCAGGCGGGAGCCCCGTCTTTGTTCCACAGTTTTCAGGTGGATAATCCGGCCCACAATCTGTACTTCAGACTGGGTTCGTTCCAATTGACCGATTTTATAGTATCGGGTCTTGTCTATATACCGGTTGGGGAACAGGTGCAGCAGGTCCCGGTAGGTCTGTATCCCCAATTCCGATTCCAGCAGGCCGGACCGATTGGGTCCAACACCTTTCAAATAGGTGATCGGGGTCTGGAGGAAACTGGCGTTCATCCGACTAAAATAACGGTTACCCCCCTCACCTGCAACAAGTCAAAATGGTAAATTTACCGTAATTTGCATCCAGTTCAGACCATGAGACGACTCCTGATTCTTGCATCCTTTTTTTGGGGCGGGTATGCCCTTGGGCAGAACAGCCCGGCCGTCGACTTCCTGCATGCCGGCATTTCCATTGAGATCGATACGCTTGAACAGGCCATCCGGGGGCGGGTGGTCTATGATTTTGAGGTTCACTCAAAAATCGACTCCGTGGCTATAGATGCGGTGGGGATGACATTCAACAATGTATTATTACATGGCCATAAGGTAAAATATCACTACGACGGAAAAAGACTCTATCTGGATAGGCGTTTTAAAGCCGGGAGGCACTATGACCTGACATTGGAATATGTAGTCCACCCCAGTCAAACCGTTTATTTTGTGGGATGGGGGGATTCCCTGCCCGCCAACAACCAGGTCTGGACCCAGGGACAGGGTAAGTACAGCAGCCATTGGGTGCCATCGTTTGACGATATGAACGAAAAAGTGATATTTGACCTGAACATCACCTTTGATCGGGCTTATGAAGTGGCCGCCAATGGCAGGCTGGTCAAGACGTCCCTGTCAGGCAACCAAAAAACCTGGCAATTTGAAATGAAGCATCCTATGAGCAGCTACCTGCTGGCATTTGCTATTGGAAAATACCGGAATGTAACCAGGCGGAGTGGGAGCGGCGTGCCTCTAATTATGTATTTTGAGCCGGAGGACAGTCTGAAAGTGGAACCCACGTACCGCTACAGCGAACGGATATTCGATTTTTTGGAACAAAGGATAGGCGTTCCCTATCCATGGCAAGTCTACCGGCAGGTCCCGGTCAGGGATTTTCTGTATGCAGGGATGGAAAATTCTGCCTGTACCCTTTTTTCAGAGGGGTATATGATAGATTCCGTGGCATTTAAAGACCGGAATTATGTTAACATCAATGCCCATGAACTGGCCCATCAATGGTTTGGCGACCTGGTCACGGAACAGTCGGGTCGGCATCATTGGCTGCACGAAGGGTTTGCTACTTACTTTGCCTATCTCGCAGAAAAGGATATTTTCGGGGAAGAGCATTATTACTGGCAGCTCTATGAAACGGCCCTGGCCCTGGCCCGCATGTCGGATGAGGACGGGGGAGAGGCCTTAACCGATCCGGGGGCCGGGAGCCTCACCTTCTATGAGAAAGGCGCCTGGGCCATTTTCGCCCTTCGTGAACGGATCGGGGAACAGGCTTTTACCCGGGGGATCCGTTCCTTCCTTACAAAACATGCCTATGGCAATGCCACGGTCTCCGATCTGCTGTCGGTCCTTGAAGCCAGTTCCGGGACTTCCCTGGAAGGATTTAGGCAGGAATGGCTAGACGGGACGGTGTTTCCTTATAGCGAGGCCATAGGCTATCTTAAAAACTCCTGTGCCAGCCTGAGGGCCTTCCTCGAATTACAGGGGGAGCTGACTGCCGATGCGGGTTCCGGCGGACCTATTATCAGGAAGTACTGGGGGCAGGTAAACTCGGCTCGGTTGAAAGAAGCAGTGGTGCGGGCTTATTTCAGATCCATCCCTCAGGACTTGATCGGGGAGGTTCTTTCCGGGCACGATTTGAAGGTCCGCCAGGCAGTGGCTGAAGAAACCGTGCAGATCCCTGCAGCTTTAAAGACGGGCTATGAAACCTTGCTGTCCGATCAGAGTTATGTAACCCGGGAAGCCGCTTTATATAAATTATGGGTTTATTTTGATGAAGACCGGGCACGCTATCTGGACCGCTGCCGGGATATACAGGGCCTGCCGAACAGGAATTTGCGCATGCTGTGGTTAAGCCTGGCGGTGTTGACTCCCAATTACGATGTCGATCGGAAACAGGAATATTTTAAGGAATTAAGTGGGTACACTTCCCCTAAATACGGTTTCGAAACCCGTCAACTGGCATTTCAGTATCTGGAGCAAGCCTTCCCCTTTCCGGATGCCAGCCTTAAAGACCTGATACGAGCCACTGTACACCCCAGTTGGCAATTCCGGAAGTTTGCGAGGAGTTTGCTGGACGAACTGCTGCAAAAAGAGGAATATCGGACAAGGCTGGAAAAGATCACCAAACAACTTAAAGTTTCCGATTTACGTTATATTAACCAAAAACTGATGACAGAATGAGAGCACTGGTCATTTCCGGCGGTGGAAGCAAGGGTGCTTTCGCAGGAGGGGTAGCGCAGTATTTGCTGGAGGAACGCCGGCACCAATACGACCTCTTCCTGGGAACGTCCACCGGGAGCCTCCTCATTTCACATCTGGCCTTGCAGAAGATCAAAAAAATCCGGGACGTGTATACCTCTGTAAACCAGGACAGCATCTTCAGCAACCGCCCTTTCACCATCCACAACAAATATGGGGCGGCCACCATCGGGATCAATCACTGGAACGTATTGAAGAATTTTTACAGGGGGAGCAAAACGTTCGGGGAAAGCCACAATTTGCTTGAGCTGATCCGGCGAACCCTCGATGAGGAAGAATTCGAGACCTTAAAAAAGGGCCCCAAGGATATCGTGGTGACTGTGTCTAACCTCTCCCTTAACCAGGTGGAATACAAATCTATCAACGATTTTTCATATGAGGATTTTTGTGAATGGATCTGGATTTCATGTAACTACACGCCTTTCATGAGCCTGGTCCGCAAGGAAGGCTGCGAATATGCCGACGGCGGGCTGGGGAGCATGGTCCCTATAGAAGAAGCCTTGAAACGGGGCGCCACCGTGGTGGATGCGATAATTTTGCACACGGAGGTGACCCACTTTAACCGCCTGCCAGCCAAGAATGTATTTTCCCTCCTGACCAGTATGTTCAGCTTTATGCTCGATCGAATAGAGCAACAGAATATACGGATCGGGAAATTTGTCGCCCGGCACAATCAGGCTATTATCAATTTTTACTTTACACCCACGGTGCTTACCACCAATTCGCTGATCTTTGAAAAGGAGAAGATGACAGCCTGGTGGGAAAGTGGCTTTAACTACGCCAGGACCAAGAACCAGGAAATAAGCCAGATAGAACCGGAATAGAACTTACCAGAGTTCCCCGATCTCTTTCTTGATAAAGGCCAGGGCAGTAGTGGACGGGGATTGTTTGTCCATGGTCTCGTTCAGGATATCCTCCCGTAATTTGTCAGGGGAATCGCTGGCACTCATCCCGGCTTTGCGGATAGATTGTATGGTGGCATTCTTGGCCGCCTTGATGATATTCCAGCACTCATCACTCATATAGATCTGCTGGGAAAGGTTGTGCTCGAATTCATTTTCGATATGCCTGATCAGCAGGTTTTCGTATTCGGCCTTATCTGAGGATTTCGGGGCAATGCGCACCACCAGGCTCGGGATTGCAATGCGCTCCAGAAAGAGGGCCATGCGCTCGTAGGCCTGAAGCCTTAGGGGCAAAGCACTTTTTTGGGACTCCTTATGCAACAGGAACCTTCTGCGGCCCTCTTCGTTGTTAGTATGTAATCTGAAAAAATAGAATGCCACCGCTCCGGTGACAATGGCAGGAAGTAAATAGGCAAAAAGTTGGAAGATGTCGTTTCCTGTCATGCTAAAGAGTGTTTAGGAGGTTTCATTTGCAAGAACGAACGAATTCGTTAAAAAGTATGACACGCTGCTGCCGGAGCCAGGCAGGGCTTTAATTTTTGATGGATTCCTTCAGCGACTTGTAAAAGGCTGCGTAATCGGGGCGGAAAGTGAAGTGGGTGGATGTCTCCAGGTTGAGCCCTTCGATCCCTTTTCCGGATGCGGTGATCCGGCTCTCCTTGACCGCGAGCTCGCTGCTCATTTTCCGGGCAATTGCGGTAGCCCGCAAGGCACTGAGTTCCAGGTTATCGGCCGGGGCGCCTTTGCCCAATTCGAGGGCATTGGCGTAACTATCGATTTGCAGTTGCATTTCCGGATACGTTTTCAGGATTTCGGCCACCTTGCGCAGGACTGCAGTGGCGGTGGTATCGATCTGGTAGGCCTTGTCATCGGGCCCGAACAGGCTTTGATTGTCTATGGCCACGGTTACCGCATTGTTGCTGACCCCTAACCTCGCATCTTCCCCCATGGTTTTTTTGAGGGCCGTAAGGATGGCGAGGGTGGTGGAATCATTGCTGGTAAGCCCGTCACTGATAGATCGCAGTTGCCTTTCGGTTCGTTGGATGTTGGTGAGTGATTCACTAATACTTGCGGTCTTTTTGCTCGATTCTTCCGTAATGCGGTTCAGGTTGGCCAAAAGAGTAGCATTGGTATTTCTCACATCCGCCAACTCGGCTTCGATCGCGCTGACCCGGGCACTGCTAACTGCCTCATTCTTTTTGGATTGGGTGAGTTCGGCTTTGGTATCGGCCAGTTCTGATTTCAAATCGGCTACCTGTGCCTGGAGTTCCTTTTTGCTCTGTGCCTTAAGGGAAGAAACCGGAGCCATCAGGATGAAGGCTAGCAAAGGCACATATGTTTGGATAAAAAATTGTTTCATAGTCTTGGTATTGGAATTCATATAATAAAGGCTCCGTCTGCGGATTTTGCAAAAATAACCCGCTTGTGCAATTAACCAAGCTATCGGGCGAATTTTTGATTGGCGGGTAGGCGTTAGGAACTTGTACCGTTCAGATAGTCCAGGCTCATTTCCGTAAGTGCTCTGACCCCCAGGAGCAAGCCACTGTCATCAATTTTGAAATCCGGAGTGTGATGGGGATATGATTCGGTGGTCCCCGGGGTCATGCCTCCCAAAAAGAAGAAAAACCCGGGAACTTCCCTTTCAAAATAAGAGAAATCCTCTGCCCCGGTTACGGCCTTCTGGGATTGCACGTTTTCATCGCCTGCAACCTCTTTCAATGTTGGCAGCATCCGGTCTACCAGTGCCGGGTCATTATAGGTAATGTCCGTACTCTCGGTGATTTCTATGGTTGCCTCCCCGCCATATGCCCGTGCCAGGGTGGGGACCATTTCCTCCATCCTGCGGTTGATCTTGTCTTTCATATCGTAATCCAGGGTACGGATTGTTCCGATCATTTCGGCGCTCTCCGGGATAATATTGAAGCGAACCCCGCTCTGGATTTTGCCTACCGAGATCACGGCCGCTTCGTTCGTCAGGTCTGCCTCCCGGCTGATAATAGTCTGGAGCCCGTCTATGATCTTCGCGCTTATCAGGATGGGATCTATACCGGACCAGGGCTGAGACCCGTGGGTTTGCTTGCCTTTTACATGGATCTCAAACCGCTGTGCGGCGGCCATTGCCCCGCCGGATTTGTAGCGGATGACACCCACCGGGGTTTGCGAATTGATATGAAGCCCGAAAATGGCATCCACGTCCGGGTTCTTCAGGACACCTTCCTTTACCATAAGTTTGGCACCACCTTCTTCCCCTGGAGGGGCCCCTTCCTCGGCCGGCTGGAAGATAAACTTGACGGTACCATGGATCTTATCCTTATTTTTTGACAGGATCTGCGCCACGCCCATCAGGATGGCCACATGGGTGTCGTGGCCACAGGCATGCATAACCCCGACCTTTTCACCCATAAAATCGGCGGTCACTTCCGAACGGAAGGGGAGGTCATTGCGTTCTGTAACGGGAAGCGCATCCATATCGGCCCGCAGGGCCACCACCTTCCCGGGGTAATCCCCCTTTAGCACCCCGACAACGCCCGTATGCGCCACGCCAGTCTCTATTGGGATACCCAGCGACTTCAGGTGGTCGGCGATTTTCTCGGCTGTCCTGAACTCCCTGTTTGAAAGTTCCGGATGCTGGTGGATATCCCGGCGCCAGGTGATCACCTGGTCCTCAATGCCGGCGTACTCTGATTCCGGGATCAATTGCTGTGCATTCAGAAAGGTATAAATGAAAAGGGAAAGGAATAGGAAAAAGGACTTCATACTATATAGTTTTAAAATTTTATCAATTGATATCCCTGGTTTTGATACTGGACCAGGGCCGTCATGGCCGACAGGGCCCATTGTACGCCCGGAATGGTTGCCTCCCTGGGAATCTGCCTGGCACTGGCCGATTGGCCGCAGACGGCAATCTGTACCCCCGCATCCAACAAAGCCGATATCAAAGCTGAATTCGGATTATCGTGCCCGAGTCTTTCCCGGTAGACTTCATCGGTGAGAAGATCTTCCGTGGCCTTGCCATGTACTACGAGAGCCACTTGCAGCCGCTCCGGGGAAATGCCATTCTGGGCATGCACGTTCAGGAAACGGGCAGCGGTTTCGAGCAGGGCATTGGTTCCGGTCCCCTGACCGGGACTGTCGCCCACATCGAATACCGCCATAAAATTTTGATCGGATGTATCCGGGATATCCGGAGATGCTACCTGGTAAACTTTTCCGAATTCCCCGATTACCGGCCCGGCTTCCTGAGCGGTCAAAGGGAGCATACCCAGCAAGCCCGCCCATAAAATAACACCTTGCAACCTTCGGTTTCTTCCCATCATTATAGCAAGAGGTTTTAAAGATATTCAAATTGCCACACAATCCTAAGCATCCCATCATATTTATGCCACCTGGCCCGGTAGCCGGGCGGGAATATTATTTGTCAGATATTGTAAACACTATTTTATCAAAAGGGTATTTATGGCTAAATTCACACTGGGAAGCTGATAAACACCTATGCCGTTGAAGAATTTTCTCGAAGAACTTAACGACGCCCAGAAACGCCCGGTACTCCACAAGGAAGGCCCCCTCATGGTCATCGCCGGAGCAGGGTCGGGTAAAACACGAGTCCTCACTTACCGCATCGCCTATTTGATGCAGGAAGGGGTAGACCCGTTCAATATCCTTGCCCTGACCTTTACCAACAAGGCTGCCCGGGAAATGAAGAACCGGATCGCCACAATTGTAGGGGCTTCTGAGGCCAAAAACCTATGGATGGGGACCTTCCATTCCATTTTTGCCCGCCTGCTTCGCTACGACGGGGATAAACTGGGCTTCCCCAGCAATTTCACCATTTACGACACCCAGGACTCCCAACGGTTGATCGCCTCCATCATTAAGGAAATGGGGCTGGACAAGGATGTTTACAAATACAAACAAATCCAGAACAGGATCTCATCCTTCAAGAACAGCCTGATCACGGTCCGTGCCTATTTTCAGAATCCAGAACTCCAGGAAGCCGACGCCATGGCCAAAAGGCCACGGCTGGGGGATATTTACAGGGAATATGTAGACCGCTGCTTCAAGGCCGGAGCCATGGATTTTGACGATCTGCTGTTGCGTACCAATGAATTGCTTACCCGCTTCCCGGAAGTGTTGATGAAATACCAGGACCGGTTCCGGTATATCCTGGTCGACGAGTACCAGGATACCAATCATTCGCAATACCTGATCGTAAAAGCCCTGTCTGACCGGTATCAGAATATTTGCGTGGTAGGCGATGATGCCCAGAGCATCTACTCTTTCCGCGGGGCGAACATCAGTAACATCCTGAATTTTCAGCGGGATTATGACGAGGTGGCGGTGTTCCGCCTGGAACAGAATTACCGCTCTACCCAAAATATCGTGAACGCGGCCAATGCAGTCATCGCCAAGAACAAGAACCAATTGGCCAAGGTGGTATGGACGGCTAATGACGAGGGCGACAGGATCCTGCTCCACCGCAGCGTGACGGATGCGGAAGAGGGGCGTTTTGTGGCGGGTTCCATATTTGAGAACAAAATGCAAAAGCAACTCGCCAATTCGGATTTTGCCGTGTTGTACCGCACCAATTCCCAGTCCCGGGCTATCGAAGATGCGCTTCGCAAGCGTGACATTCCCTACCGTATTTACGGCGGATTGTCTTTTTACCAGCGCAAGGAGATCAAGGATGTGCTGTCATATTTGAGGCTGGTGCTCAACCCACGGGACGAAGAAGCCCTGAAACGGGTCATCAACTACCCGGCCAGGGGGATCGGGCAAACCACGGTAGACCGTCTCACGGTGGCAGCGAACCAAAAAGGGATCGCGATCTTCGAACTCATGGAAAACCTGGAAGCGACCGACCTCAGAATCCATGCGGGTACCCAACGGAAGTTGGAGGATTTCGTTGCCATGATCAAGAGTTTCCGCATTATGAACGAAACGGCCGATGCTTTCAGCCTCGCGGAGCATGTTGCCAAAAAGTCCGGGCTGTTGCAGGAGTTCAAGAAAGACGGTACCCCCGAAGGCATCGCACGGATGGAAAATATTGAAGAGCTGCTCAACGGGATCAAGGATTTTGTGGAAGGGCAGCAGGAACTGGCTGATGCCCGCGGCGACCTGGCCGAATTCCTGGAAGATGTGGCCCTGGCAACAGACCAGGATAAAGATACCGGCGATGATGACCGGGTTGCCCTTATGACCATTCACCTGGCCAAAGGCCTGGAATTTCCCTATGTTTATATTGTCGGGATGGAAGAAGACCTCTTTCCCTCAGCCATGAGCATGAACACCCGCAGTGAGTTGGAAGAGGAAAGGCGTTTGTTCTATGTGGCCCTCACCCGGGCCGAAAAACAGGCATACCTTACCTATGCCCAGAACCGATATCGATGGGGGAAACTCATCGACGCGGAACCCAGCCGGTTCATCGAAGAGATCGACGAGCAGTATATCCAAAACCTCACTGCAGCCAGTTCCTACCGCTACAAGCCACTGATCGATGCCGATATTTTCGGGGAGGTGGATAAAAGCAGACTGAGACAAAATAAACCCACCCCGGGCATCCCGCCGCCTATGGGGAGGCCCAATGAAAACCATATGCGCAAACTCCGGAAATTAAAACCCCAGCTGGGGAATCCGGTAGGAAATACCGATGTAATCGATCCCAACCTGGACGTTGGTTCCCTGGTAAATCACAGTCGCTTTGGCAGGGGTAAGGTGCTGCGCATTGAAGGGGCGGGGAACGATAAGAAGGCAGAGATACGCTTTGAACAGGGCGATATGAAAAAATTGCTCCTTCGGTTTGCCAGGCTGGAGGTATTGGATTCCTAACATGGCCCATTATCCGAATGGCGCCGTTTTTGTATATTGAATTCCCAAACCCGCTATATATGAATCGGTCATGGATGCTCCCGGTTGCGTTCTTTCTTTTAATATTCCGCATAGCCGGGGCACAGGAAGGCTATACCCTGGAATCTCCGGATGGCAGATTACACCTGAATGTGGCACTGAATGATGACGACCGCCTGGCCTATTCCCTTACCTTCAAAAACCGGGTGGTGATAAAACCATCCAGGATGGGATTTTTATTGGAGAAACCCGAGATGGCCCTCCAGTTTTTTAAGGTTATAAATACGGAACAAACCCAATGGGATAATACCTGGAAACCTGTTTTGGGGGAGGTGAGCAGCATCCGCAATCACTACAATGAACTGGCCCTGCAACTGAAGGATACCCAGGGTTCAGGTATCCTGGTTTGGGTACGGTTCAGACTATTTGATGACGGACTGGGTTTCCGATATGAATTTCACGGGCAGGATTCCCTTAAGTATTTCATAATACGGGAGGAAGTAACGGAATTTGCCATGGCGGGCGACCATACCGCCTTTTGGATCCCCGGGGACTACGACAGCAATGAATACCTCTACAATACGACTAAGTTGAGCGAGATTGATGCCCTGCCGCAGCGGCGAAGGAGAAGGATATAGCCTTTCCCTCACTGATAGGCCCCGATGCCGTACAGACTCCTTTAATGTTGAAAACCGAGGATGGCTTGTATATCAACCTGCATGAGGCCGCCCTGGCAGACTACAGCACCATGGACCTGGTGCTCGACAAGCAAAGCCTCACGTTTACCACCCATCTCGTGCCGGATGCCGTGGGGAACAAGGGCTACCTGCATACCCCGGCTCACACCCCCTGGCGAACGATCGTCGTGAGCGATTCACCTGAGGAGATCCTGGCATCCAAATTGATCCTGAACCTTAACGAACCCTGCAAGCTGGAAGATACGAGTTGGATAAAACCGCAAAAGTTTATCGGGGTTTGGTGGGAGATGCATATCGGAAAAGGCTCGTGGGACATGGCCAGTGGCAAGCATGCGGCCAATACCGAAAACGTAAAGAAATATATTGATTTTGCTGCGGAATTTGGATTCGACGGCGTATTGGTGGAAGGCTGGAACGTGGGATGGGAAGACTGGTTCGGCAACTGGAAGGAAGACGTCTTTGATTTTGTAACGCCATATCCGGATTACGATATAGCCCTTCTTTCGGAATACGCCCGGAAAAAGGGAGTAAAAATCATCATGCACCACGAGACCTCCGGTTCCGTTACAAACTATGAAAGGCGGATAGATAGTGCTTTCCGGTATATGAAGCATTACGGGATGAATATCGTGAAAACCGGCTATGTTGGAAGGATTATACCCAGAGGGGAGCACCACGACGGGCAATGGATGAACCGGCACTATATCCGGGTGGCCCAAAAAGCAGCCGAGTACAAAATTATGGTGGAGGCGCATGAACCCTCACACCCAACAGGCCTGCAGCGGACATATCCCAACTGGCTTGCCAACGAGGCAGCCCGGGGGAATGAGTTCAACAATGCCCCGACCCTGGGAATTACACCCGAACACCAAACGATCCTTCCATTTACGCGTCTTATGGGTGGGCCTATGGATTTCACACCCGGGATGTTTCATTTTAAACTGAACCAGTTCATACCCAGCAGGACCACTGAAGTGCGAACGACCCTCGCCAAACAACTGGCCCTGTATGTCACCATATACAGCCCCTTACAGATGGCTGGCGACCTTCCTGAAAATTACAGGCAACATCTCGATGCTTTTCAGTTTATCGTCGATGTTCCGGTAGACTGGCAAGACACCCGGATTTTGGATGCCGAGCCGGGGGACTATGTCGTGATCGCGCGGAAGGATAAAAATAGCGAGGACTGGTACATAGGGGGAATTACGGATGAATTAGCCAGGAACATGAAGGTGCAGCTTGATTTTCTGACTCAGGGGCAAACCTATTTGGCCACCATATACCGCGATGCCAAAGACGCTGACTGGGAGGAGAACCCTGCAGCCTATGAGATTAAGGAACAACGGGTAAAACCAGGATCGGGATTAAATCTGGCCATGGCACCCGGGGGCGGCTTTGCCATACGTCTGACCCCAATCCCCTAATTTTTTAGAATGGCTATATTAAAACATATTTATAATTTAAATGAGGTGAGGTTCATCCTGACGTTGATATTAGTTGCCCTGACGGGATGCGGAAACAGGAGCGGAAAGGGCCTTGGCCGTTCTGTGGCGGCAGATCAACAGCAAATGGAAATCGAGCGGACCAACCCGGATTGGGCAGGAGCCAGGTTGGTGTGGAGCGATGAATTTAATGGGGATGCTTTAGATACGAGCAAGTGGCAGTACGAAACCGGAGCCAATGGATGGGGTAACCACGAGTGGCAGAATTACGTAGCAGGCGGCAATGTGGAGGTGAGTGACGGAACCCTGAAGATCATCGCCAGGAAGACAGGAGAGGGGCAAAGGGTTGGAGATTATACTTCTGCCCGTTTACACAGCCGCCAGGATTTTACCTACGGAAAAATAGAGTTCAGGGCACGCATTC
This sequence comes from uncultured Flavobacteriaceae bacterium, assembly GCA_963721045.1. GTDB lineage: Bacteria > Bacteroidota > Bacteroidia > Flavobacteriales > Flavobacteriaceae > Zeaxanthinibacter. Next base: position 69,360 of record CAVRHQ010000022.1, on the reverse strand, counting down.
CGCAAAACAAGGGAAACGGGCTTTGGCCCGCCCTGTGGATGCTGGGAAGCAATATTTCTGAAGTAGGCTGGCCCGCCTGTGGCGAGCTCGACATTATGGAAAATGTTAGTTATGAACCGGATACCATCCATTTCTCGGTACACAGCACGGCCCATAACCATAAAAACGGTACGCAGATCACATCCGGTCCGGTGGCCCTTGAAACGCTGGAGGAAGAATTCCACACCTTCGGGTTGCTGTGGACAGACCGTTCATTGAAATTTTATGTTGATTCCCCAGAGAATATAAAATTGGACTTCTCCAGGCCTGAGGGGGGCGATGCGGATGCCTGGCCTTTCTCCCGCCCATTCTATATCCTGATGAACCTGGCGGTTGGGGGGGATTGGGGCGGACAACAGGGGGTGGACGACCGGGTCTTTCCGGCCGTCTTTGAAATCGATTACGTGAGAGTGTACCAACTGCCCTAACAGAGGCCTCACGCCTGCTTACTGATGTAGTGTGGGATGGATCAAGAAAAAACCTATACCCATGGCGGAGTTTATTAAGATATATGAAGAAAACCCGAACCCAAAGGCCATTGAACATGTGGTGGCGGTCTTACGGGAAGGGGGGTTGGTGATCTACCCCACAGACACGGTGTATGGCCTGGGATGTGATATTACCAATTCCCGTGCCCTTCAGCGCATCGCAAGGATCAAGGGGGAAAAAGTGGCCAAGGCCAACTGGTCTTTTATCTGCCCGAACCTGAGCCACCTGTCCGATTACGTGCGTCAGATAGACACCCCCACCTTTAAAATACTCAAAAGGGCACTCCCGGGCCCGTATACCTTTATTCTTCCAGGCAACAACAACCTACCGGGCGATTTCAAAAAAAGGAAGACAGTCGGGATCCGGATTCCTGACAATGCCATTGCCCAGGCCCTGGTCATCGAATTGGGGCGCCCCATCGTGAGCACTTCCATCCGCGATGAGGACGATGTATTGGAGTATACAACGGATCCGGAATTGATTTATGAAAAATGGGAAAAGCTGGTTGATGTGGTTATAGACGGTGGATATGGAGGTAACCTGGCTTCTACCGTAATCGATTTGTCCGGGGATCAACCCAGCCTGGTCCGGAAGGGGAAGGGCAGCCTGGATATCCTATAAGGCAGGTGCCCTGCCGGTTATTTATGCCCCTCCGATTTTATTGAGATATCGGGGTTATAGGGGGGGTTGTACTGGTCATACTCCTTGCTTTCGCCTATAACATCTTCAATCTCCCTTTCCAGGTACTGGAGGTGTGCTTTGGTCATCCGGTCTGTAATTACGGGAATGTTCCGTTTGATCTTGCCCTGTAACTGGATCAGGTGGCTCAGGGCCAGGGAGCGAACGTCTGTATTGGCGGTATATTCTTCCGAGAGTTTGGCCAGGATGCCCCCAACAAGTCCGGAAGCCTCAGAGGGTTTATAGAGGGTAATCAGATTGTCAACATATGCCTTTTGCAGCTCCCGCCGGTAGGTATCGGCCTGGTAGAAAACATTGAGATTGCCCCATACAAAGTGGTTCAGGTCATCGAGGTATTCCTCCGGAGTATAGGTGTCTGTATCCCGGTAGCGCTGCGCGATGAACTGCATCCTGCTGATCCGGCTGGCACCCATTAGGTTCAGGAGTACACTCTCCATGGTTTTGGTTACGGCTTCCTTATACTGTGGCGACTGGATCTTGTTAAGGATCTCGTTGGTGAGCAACCATTCCGGTTCTTTGAAGATATGGTTGTTGAGGAAGGCCAGGGCTTCTTTCTGGGTTTTCTGGGAAACCGGTAAAAATACTTCCCCCTGTTCGGCCATGGTGCGCGGAGTTTCATAGATCCCCCCAATATTCTTGGCAACATGGAAGAGGTAGTTTTCATATTGTGAGACCAGGGTTTTGTAAAGTTCATCCAGGCTCGAATAGTCGTCACTTCCCCTTTCCCTGGTCCACTGGGTCAGGAAAGGGACGATCCGCTGCAGGTTCATGATGCCGTAGTTGCTCGCCAGCATGGCGTTGTCTCCCAGGTCTTCGCGTTGTGATCTGGGGTCGAAATCACGGCCTTCACCACCAAACCATAGTCGGGGGTTCTTCCCCACACTGTCAATGATCATGCTGTTCAGGACCTCCTTTTTCTCCGTGGCGCTTATATCATCGGGAAGGGGGCCGTACCCCCATTGAATGGCCCATTTATCATAGTCTCCTATCCTGGGCATAATGTCCCTGGCCGGGATGCTGTCTTCCGGCTGGGCGACATAATTGAAGCGGGCGTAGTCCATGATGGAACTGGTATGCCCGTGTTTTTCAAGCCAGGCAGAATCCCGTAATTTTTCAACCGGGGTGGCAAAGCTGGCCCCCATATTGTGGCGTAACCCCAGGGTGTGTCCCACCTCATGGGCGCAGGCAAACCGCACCAGTTGGCCCATCAGCTCCGTATCAAAATCCATTTTCCTGGCCCTTTCATCTACGGCCCCGGCCTGTACCATATACCAGTTATGGAGTAGGTTTAGCAAGTTGTGGTACCAGCCAATATGGCTCTCCAGGATCTCCCCGCTGCGGGGGTCAGTGATGTTGGGGCCATAAGCATTCTGGGCGGGGGAAGCGAAGTATCTCAATACCGAGAACCGGGAGTCTTCCAGGCTCATATCCGGGGCGTTTTTCGGCCATTCCTTTCCAACAATGGCATTCTTGAACCCGGCCTGTTCAAAAGCCTTCTGCCAGTCGTTAATGCCCTGGATGAGGTACGGGCGCCATTTTTTTGGGGTGGCCGGGTCCAGGTAGAATACAATGGGTTTCCGGGGTTCAACCAGTTCCCCGGCTTTCCATTTTTCGAGGTCTTCCGGCCTGGGCTCCAGTTTCCAGCGGTGGATGTATACATTCTTATCCACACCTTGTTGGTCGTCCCCGTATTCCAGGTAGGAACTGGCGAAATATCCCACTCTCGGGTCATAAGGCCGTTTGGTCATAGGTACTTTAGGCAGGAGTACGAATGAATTGTTGATTTCCATGGTGACCACCCCGGACATCATGATTGCGGGGATCCCATCGTCCGGATCCACAGATGTCTTGGCCGCATACGTCTTTACCGTCCGGATTTCGGTATTGATCGGATAGGTGGAAATCTTTTTGATATAAGACCTGTCAGTCTCCAGGGTGGTTAGCTTGTAGGATTCTTTTTGCTTGCTGCTGAGTGCGAGTAACGGATTTTCACTGTTGATGAAACTGGTTACGTCGATAAGGGAGGACGCGTTATCCTCATTACGGGCTTTGATATCGAACGCCTCCAGGATGGGGGTGACATTGGAATTTTTGACGGCACTGGCAATGGCATCCGTCTCATTGGCCTCACTGACCAGGGTGGCAATGCGCAGGAACAATTTATTATCCGGCCCTTTCTCCCAGATAATGGTCTTATCGCTGATCTCTTCTCCCCCGTAGTTGGCGGCCCCGGAGGGGGTCCTGATGAAGCGGGTGACCACTAGGATCTCCCTGTTCAGGATGGAATCCGGGATCTCAAAATAATAGGTTGAGCCAGACTGGTGTATGTTGAACAACCCTTTGTGGGAGACGACATCATCTCCCAGGACTTTATCGAACGACTTGGACAGGGTGTGGGTGCTGGCCTTGTTGCCGGACTTTGCTGCGGCGGCAGATCCGATGCCCAGCGTGCTGCAGGAAGTTAGCAGTGGAAAGATGATCAGGGCGACAAGAAAATATCTCATACACTATCAACGATTGGTTCCTGAAATTAGTATCGTCCTATTCTACCCTGGGCCGGCTCTTTTTTGCGGGGTAACCGTCCCGGGCATGCTCTGATTCCGGGCAGCTAAAATTCATCGACCCATTTGTAAAGGTAGCGGAATTCTCAATACTCCTATAAGTTGCCGACCAGAGACTAATAAAAAACCACGACGAGAGGCATTCTCAGTCGTGGTTAGTCTTAGGATACAAAACAGCCGTTGCAGGAACAACTGTCAGGAGTTAATCCGCCTTTTTTCTTAGTTGTTGATCTTCGGATCTTTCATCCCTTCTTCTATCATGCTGTAGAACTGATCCAACTTGGGAAGTACCACAATACGGGTACGACGGTTCTTGGCACGATTGGCGGCGGTATCATTATCCACCAGCGGGATATAGTAGCTCCTGCCGGCAGCGGTCATACGGGCCGGGTCAACTCCAAAATCATTCTGGAGGATGCGAACCACAGAAGTAGCCCGTTTGACACTCAGGTCCCAGTTGTCCAAAAGGACGCCAGCCTGGCCACGATAGGGTACGTTATCAGTATGGCCTTCCACCATAAATTCGAAATCAGGCTTGTTGTTTACCACCTGGGCTACTTTGCCCAGTACCTGCTTGGCGGCATTGGTTACCGTATAGCTTCCACTGCTGAAGAGCAGTTTGTCTGAAATGGATACGAATACTACTCCTTTTTCCACACTGATCTGGATATCTTCATCATCCAGATTGCCCAATACCCCTTTCAGGCTTTGAACCAGGGCCAGGTTAACAGAATCCCTGCGGGTAATGGCATCCTGCAACTTGCGGATGGTAAGGTCTTTTTCCTGCAGGCTCTCCAAAGACTTCTCCAGGTTTTCAGCACCTTTTGTCGTTAAGGTGGTGAGGTTGCCCATATTATTAATAAGCTCCTGGTTATTGGCCTTCAGAAAAGCTACCTGGTCTTCCAGTGTCTTCATTTTTGAAGTGGTGGTCGCCTTTTCTTCAAGACAGCTGTTCAACTTCACTGTAGCAGAATTCAGAAGGTCCTGAGTTTCTTTCTGTTTCGCTTCCAGATCGGCATATTTCTTTTGAGATACACAGGACGACAATAAAAGTGTCAGCCCCATGGCAACGTACATGACTTTCTTCATAATTGGATGTATATATTTAATTGTTGTTAATGGATTCCGGTGTTAATCGGATTTTAGTTAAAATCGAAGCAAAATTATAGATTTAACAATCCTTGCGGGGGGTGTCTTCGTTAATCTTTTATTAAATCGTTAAAATTTCTTATATGATTTACGAAATGTGACCATACTATGGACGTCGCTATATAGTAATTTCTCCTAAAGATAGCCTTTTTGCGAGACCTGTACATGTCATAAAAATTATTATAATAACTCAAATGGGCCTTGCAAATAGCCAGGCAATGCCGCGACTTGCCTTGCAGAATGAATCGGGCGGCGGCGACGAAATCGAGGATCAGGCGCAGCAGGATAATGCCAAAAACACGTTTTCCCGGGAGGTTTTTGGTGATGGAATACAACGAATTCCTGAAGTTCAGAAAAGTTTTTTTTGGGTTCATGTTACTCAGGGTGGATCCCCCCAGGTGATATATTGCGCTAAAGCCTGTATAAAATATGGTATATCCGCGGTTTCGGGCCCTCCAGCACAGGTCGATTTCCTCCTGATGGGCGAAATAGCGTTCATCAAACCCCCCCAGTTCCCGGAATACCTCCGCACGCACAAACATGCACGCGCCGGAGGCCCAGAAAATTTCGGTTTCGTCGTCGTATTGCCCGGTATCCTTTTCCAGGGCCTGGAATATCCTGCCCCTGCAGAAGGGGTAACCTAACTGGTCCAGAAACCCCCCGGCCGCCCCGGCATATTCAAATTGTTCCTTGTTGAGGAGGTCCAGGATCTTCGGCTGCACGATGGCTGCCTCGGGATGTTCCGCCATAAGTTTCATCACGGGCTGCAGCCAGTTTTCAGTCACTTCCACATCCGAATTAAGGAGGCAGTAGATGTCGGCGTCAACAGATTTCAATGCTTCATTATACCCCCCGGCAAATCCCCCGTTGCTCGGGTTCCTGATAAGCCGTACCTGGGAAAACTTTTCCCTGACCAGGGCCACCGAGCCATCGGTAGACGCGTTATCGGCCACATACAGATCCGCACCCCCGGAGTAGGCGACCACCGAAGGAAGGTAGCGCTCCAACAAGGCTTCCCCGTTCCAGTTGAGTATGATTACGGCAATCTTAGACATGGGATACGGCCATTCTGGAATGGGTATTCATTCGGGTTGGGTTAAAAGCTGACAAAGTAAAGAAATATTTTAGAACTGCTGCCATAGCCTTTGATGCACCATTTTTGCGATTATACAAATCGACTAAGGGGTATGGGCGCGAATTAATTTTCGCCATATCCGGGTAATTCCCTTAAAAACTCATACCGTTTGCCATCGTAGTCCATCCGGCAAAAATAGTGGTCCAGGCCATTGGTAACCATAAGGAAACCGGCCTGCAAGCGGAGGTTGTACCGGGCGATCTGGTCGAACACGTCCTGGGTGATCTTCTGCCCGGGCGCCTTGCATTCAACCAATAGGGATATGGAACCGTCAGCCCTGTAAACCACCACATCATAACGCTTGTACAGGTCGTGGATCCGAATCTGTTTTTCGACGTTCAGATGGTTCCTCGGATACTTTTTATCGCGCAACAGGTATTGGATAACATGTTGCCTGACCCATTCCTCCGGTTGCAACAGCACGAACTTTTTCCTGATAGGGTCAAAAATGTACCGGCTATTTTCGCTATTTTTAATGCGGAATTCATAGCCCGGAAAATTCAGTTGCTGCATAGGGCAAAAATGCTACTTTTTTTTGGATGGATGAAGTTAAACAGATCGTTGCGGATATCAGGGAGGGGACCATCAGACCCATTTATTTCCTGATGGGGGAGGAGCCCTACTTTGTAGACAGGCTTTCAGATTTTATTGCAGACAGTATCCTTTCCGAGGAGGAGAAAGGCTTCAACCAGATGGTGCTTTACGGGAAGGAGGTCTCCATAGACGATATCCTGGGGATGGCTAAAAGGTACCCCATGATGTCCGAAAGGCAGGTAGTGATCGTGAAGGAAGCCCAGCACCTGTCGCGCAGCATAGAGGACCTGACCTCTTATGCTGAAAATCCCCAGCTTTCAACTGTGCTGGTTATCTGTTATAAATATAAAAAGCTCGACAAGCGCAAGAAGTTGCACAAGGCCTTACGGCAGCATGCCGTGGTTTTTGAGAGCAAAAAGCTATATGAAAACCAGGTGTCTGAATGGATCAGGTCCCTGCTGAAGGGGAAAGGTTACAGTATTTCCCACAAGGCCAGTGTCTTGCTTGTTGAATTTTTGGGGACAGATCTCAGCCGGATCAGCAATGAGTTGGACAAGCTGCAGATCGTATTGCCTCCGGGAACGGAAATAGGCCCTGCTGAAATCGAGGAACATATCGGGATCAGCAAAGACTATAACAATTTCGAGCTAAAAAAAGCCATAGGGGAGAGGGACATGAAAAAGGCTGCGCGCATAGTGCATTATTTTGCGGAAAACCCCAAGGACAACCCCTTTGTGGTTACCGTAACCCTTTTGCATACTTTTTTTACGCAGCTTCTGCAATACCATGGGTTACAGGACCATTCGCCCAAAAGCGTGGCCAGCGCCCTGCATATCAATCCGTATTTTGTATCCGAATATCAGACAGCCGCCCGCAATTATCCCATGAAAAATGTCAGCCGTATCATAAGTACCCTCCGGGAATTAGACCTGAAGGGAAAAGGGGTAGGAGCCAGCAACATTTCCCAGTCCGATTTGCTCAAGGAACTACTGGTGCGGGTGATGTAGTGCTATTTGCGGTCGATGCTGTACCGCCCCGGGCCTACCAGCATGATGACGATAAAAAAGGAGAGGTATAACAAAGCCTTTTCCTTATCACTGAAAGCCTGGCCAGCCTGGGCGATGAAGGCGGCTACGGCCATTGTGATGGCAGAAGGTACGGCTGCCCATCGGGTCTTATACCCAAGGATCATCAGGACGGGGCAAACCACTTCCCCAATCACAGCAAGGAAAAGGGACGGCGCCTGGCCGATCCCGATCGGGTCAAAAAACTCCATATTGCCGGCCAGCAGCTTTTGTAATTTGGGGATGCCGTGGGTCATTAGCATGACGGAAGGGAGGATCCTTAACAAAGCCAGGCCCACATCATTTTTGAGGGAAGTTTTCATTCATTTTAAGATTGGATTCCTCGTAAATGTAAAGTTTTTTTTGAAAAATCTGACATTCCTGTAGTTACCGTCCCTGTAACTGGAGTATTCATACCAAGGGGATAGAGGTGGATGAAAGGCAGCGGGCGAACAGGGAAAACTGTCCGGGAAACTGGGATATCAGGGAGACTCGAAATCCCTCATTAGCGGAGTTTCGGGTAATCGGCGGGGTTGGCCTCGTGCATGATGGCATAGACCTTCTCAAATATATCCTCGGCATTGGGTTTGGAGAAGTAATCCCCATCGGTGCCATATGCCGGTCGGTGGGCGGTGGCCGTAAGCGTTTGTGGCGGGCTGTCCAGATATCGGTAGCCCCCCTGTTTTTCCAATACCTCCTGCAGGAGATAAGCGGCGCAACCCCCGGGCACGTCCTCGTCTATGACCAGGAGCCGGTTGGTCTTCCGGACGCTTTTCACTACTTCGTGATCCAGGTCAAACGGCAGCAGGGTTTGCGCGTCAATGACCTCGGCATCGATCCCAACTTCCAGCAGGTCTCTGGCTACTTCCTGGACAATGCGCAGGGTGGAACCGTAGGAGAGCAAAGTGATATCGCTGCCTTCTTTCATTATTTCCACCCGGCCGACAGGGGTGCAAAGCTCCCCCAAATTGTCGGGCATAGTTTCCTTCAGGCGGTACCCATTGAGGCTCTCAATGATCAGGGCAGGTTCGTCACTTTTCATGAGCGTGTTATAAAACCCGGCGGCACGGGTCATATCCCTTGGAACCAGGATGTACATCCCGCGAAGCAGATGGATGAGTCCGCCCATGGGCGATCCGCTGTGCCAAATCCCTTCCAGGCGGTGCCCCCTGGTACGGACTATAAGCGGTGCCTTTTGTTTCCCCACGGTCCGGTAAAGCAAGGTTGCCAGATCATCTGTGAGGGTTTGAAGCCCAAAGACCAGGTAGTCCAGGTACTGGATTTCGGCTATAGGCCTGAGCCCCCTGAGGGCCAGCCCGATCCCCTGTCCGATAATGGTGGTTTCCCGGATGCCCGTATCGGCCACACGGAGGCTTCCATATTTTTTCTGCAGCCCTTCCAGCCCCTGGTTTACATCGCCGATGGCGCCGCTGTCTTCACCGAAAATAAGGGCCTGGGGATATTTACGGAATAGTTTGTCGAAATTATCCCGTAATATAATCCGGCCATCCACCAGCTGCGGCTCAGGACCATAGGCCGGGGGAACCGCCGGGATGGCAGTCGCCTTATCGGGCATTTCGCTATAGAGGTGGGAACTGTACTTGTGCTGTTCGGTTTCGAGGAAATGGGTAACCCAATGTTGTAATTGGCTTTTGGCATCTGATTTTTCGCCCAGCAGGTAGCGCAATGCCTGGCGCGATTTGGAAGCCAGATCCTTTTTCAGGGGCTCTTCTATGGCGATGAGATCGTTTTTTAGGCGGGTGAGCGATCCCCTGGAGGAGCTTCCCTTTGCCGCCTGGTCCAAAAGGGAGACCAAATTCTTTTTTGCCTTGAGTTGCGGGGCCAGGAATTCGGCCCAGGCTTCCTTTTTGGCCGCCCGTACCTCCTTGCGGATCTCTTTCTCCAGAGAGGTCAGTTCTTCATCGCCGGCAATATTATTCTCCAGGATCCATTCGCGGAATCTCCGGTTGCAGTCGTGGACCTTCTCCCATTCCAGCCGCTCTTCGCTTTTATAGCGCTCATGTGATCCTGAGGTGGAATGGCCTTGTGGCTGGGTGAGTTCCGTCACGTGGATAAGGACCGGGATATGTTCTTCCCGCGCCATATCTGCTGCGTTTTCGTAGGTATGGATCAGGGCTGTATAATCCCATCCCTGTACTTTCAGGATCTCGAAACCGGGATGCTCTTCATCCCTCTGGAAACCCATGAGGATTTCAGAGATATCTTCCTTGGTGGTTTGATATTTGGCCGGTACGGAAATGCCGTAATCATCGTCCCATACACTAACGATCATAGGTACCTGCATGACGCCTGCCGCATTCATGGTCTCGAAAAAATGGCCTTCGCTGGTGGAAGCGTTGCCAATGGTGCCCCAGGCCACTTCGTTGCCATTTACCGAAAATTTGGCTGAATCCAGCCCTTTTAATTCCCTGTAAAGCTTGGAGGCCTGGGCAAGGCCAAGTAACCTGGGCATTTGCCCGGCCGTACACGAAATATCCGCACTGCTGTTTTTCTGTTTGGTCAGGTCCTTCCACTGGCCCTGCTCATCCAGGCTGTAGGTGACAAAATGCCCCCCCATCTGCCGTCCGGCACTCATGGGTTCCAGATGAATATCGGTGGTGGCGTAAAGTCCGTGAAAGAAATCCTTGGGTTCAGGAGCCCGAGTGCCATCATAAAGGTCTGGTCCCGGTAGTAGCCCGAACGGAAATCACCATCCATAAAAGACCGGGCCATCGCCAGTTGTGGAAGTTCTTTCCCGTCGCCGAAAATCCCAAATTTTGCCTTGCCGGTAAGTACCTCCCGCCTTCCCAGAAGGCTGCATTCCCTGCTGGTAATGGCAATTTTGTAATCCTGTAGTATCTGCGCCCTGAAGTCCTCGAAGGAAATATTTTCGCCGGTTTCAAGCTTTGCTTCTTTCATGAGGGCTAAATAGGTTTTTTACAAAAGTATCAAATTAGAATGATTATTGCAATTACTAAAATTCCAAATAACTAACAATATGATAATAAAAGCTAGTATGAAATCAATATTTCACAATTTCAAACAGCATATCGCGTTTTTTATTGAGAATAATTCAATAATTAGAACCATTTCCGGGTAAAAAGCCCAATCAGGGTCCTCGGGCTGAGCGTTACCACGAACCGAATTTTCTGATCGTATTCAGATTGGGAAATTTCCCAGCCGTTATTGGAATAGAGGGGAAAATACAATTCAAAATAATCGGTCACCAGATTCAGGCGTACACCCGAATCATATACAAAACGTGTATTTTCCCCCGTACTCTTGAGTGCCCCCAGATCGCCATACAGTTCTATCCACCTCCAGATGTTCATGCTGGCATTTGCCGTTACCAGCCAGTCGTTCGCGAAAGGGTCCGGGAGTTTCGACTTGAACCCGCCCTCCGCTATGATTATCTGTTGGCTGAAAATACCGGTATCTTCCGACCGACCGAGATAGTTTAAATCGAAAAGGTAATCGGTGGGGCGGTCCAGGGCGAAACTGAAATAATCCGAGCCCGTATCGTTCTTGAGAAATTTTCCGGCATAGAAGCGGAGGTTCAGTTGACGGTTATTCTCGAACAGTTTACGAAAATCCAGGTTAAAGGCGAGCTTGGCGAAGTTATTCGCTACCTGGGCATCGGCAAACCAGCTTAAATAGTTGATGATCCCATTGTTAAATGAGGTGAAACGCGCATCAATTACGCTATAATCGGGATCTGTCTCCAGGTTGCCCAGGGATTCATCTATTGTCCGGAACACATTTACATGGCGCAAAATGAGGGACTGCTGCCGGTTGGAGATCAGGTTCGCCGGCCGCCAACCGAAAGATATGGAAGGGGTCAGGGTGGAATAACGTGAATTTTCCTGGAAGTGGAACGTGGAGCCACGCAGGGAATAGTTGGTCACATACATCCCACTTTTCCCATGGTACTGTCGGTAATTAAACCGGCCATATCCTACAAACGACTTTTCTTTTACGGCGTAGGAAGGGGAAAAATCAAACAGGAATGGCTTTTCTATCAGGGTTTTGTTCGTGAGGCGGAGGCCAGGTGTCAGGCCGTCATAGACGTTAAAATTGACCACCGGCATATAAAATACCTGGTTGTAATATGGGTCTTCGGCATCTTTAAAAAATTGAAATTTCAGTCGCCTGTTACTGCTGAAAAAACCATTGAGCGATTTCCAGTTATCGCGCTGGTTGAATTCGGGGATCATCTGGTCATAATTCAATACCAGCCTTTCTTCCCCCTTCCGGGGAATGGTAACGGTTTTTTCATCCACAATATCTTTGTACCAGTATTTGGAAAAGATGGTGTCTTCATGAACCCCGAAAAGCGAGATAGGCACATTGGTACCCGTTTTGTTTTTTATAGTCACCCGCAGGGAGTCCTCCCCTTTTTCTACGTTTTTGATTTTAAAATCGATCCGCTTATTGGAAGATACGTAGGCATCAAAAAACCAATCGATATCCCTGTCGGCATTCGATTTGAGCACTTTTTCGAAGTCCTCCGGGGTGACGGGTTTCAATTTATAGGTGTTGTAGAACTCATGAATGCTTTGCTTTACTTTATCCTCCCCCATGTAGTCTGCCAAATAGGCCAGGCCAAGCCCTGCCTTATAGGTGTTGGCAATCTTCTGGTTGAATTTAATCAGGGAATCATTAGGCGTGGTGAGTGGCTGATCCAGGTTTTTGCGGGCCATCAGCATGTACAACAGCGAATATTGGTCGTTAAAATCCATTTGGGCCAGGTGGAAACTGCGAACCCCCCAGATATTCGACAGTTTTCCCAGCAATTTCTGATCCGGGTAGAAGGCATCCACATATGATATCATCAGGTAATTCACCAGGGCATCGCTAACCCATTTGTCCTTTCGCGGATCCAGAAAAATAGTTTCTCGGATGTAACTTCTCAGGGCGGTCTTTAGAAATTTCATCTCGAACAAAAACTTCTCCTCGTACGGCCTTATAAAGGAGGGAAGCTGACTAAGCCCGTAGAGCGGGTTTTTGTTAAAATCGACGTTGCTGACAAGCAACTGCTCAAAGGGGTAATCCCCCAGAGATTCATGAATAAACCGGGTGATCCGTTCTATTGAAATTTCCTGGGACATCTGGTCATAATTGTTGGCCGTAATGTCTGTTGAGATGATCAGGTAGGGAGTTACATGTTTAACAAACCGGTTCCTGGGGTTCAGGATGATGTCGCAATTTTTGCGTCGCCTTCCCTCCAGGCTTGCGAATTGCCTGCCGGGAAATGAATGGATACTGATTTCTTTGAAATTGGTTCCCAGGTATAACGAATCCGGAAAATTCAAAGTCACAAAGGTATTGGTGATATCCGTATAGAGGTCTTCCAGGTTCTTGTTGGAATACAATTTCCATGCTGTCATCATAGACCGCCGGCGAAAGGTACCAGTCCTTTAAATAATACCCGCCATCAGGGCCATAGCCATAGGGGGTGTAGCGGTTCGGGGGCAGTTGAACATCGTAGGTGATAAAGAGTTTGGCCGATCCTCCCGGGGGCAGGGGTTTGTTCAATACGAACTTAACGATGTCTTTTCCCAGAACCCGTTTCCAGGAGATGCCCCGGTACTCATCGTCGACGCAGCTGATGATATCCGTATATCCCCTTTCGTTTTTGCGCGCCAGGTGAAGGCTTTTCTTGAAATCTTCGGCAAATCTCCGTGCCAGAGGGGTGTGCTTGCTGGAATAGGCGTGGGCCCAGTCATTGAAATACAGTTCGTGGAGGGTATCCCGGGAGTCGTTTGCGTAAATGAATTCCTGCTGGATTTTAACCACTTTGAGGTCGCCATCCAGATCGGCTGTCAGGGTATTGCTGTGTTGAGACCAAAGCGGGGAACAAGCCAGATAAATCGCAAAGAGCAGGAGTATATTACCAGGGAAAGACCTTTTGTGGGCCATAGATTATTAGAAATTTGGACTAAGGGTATGTCCCTTGTAAAAGGCATTAATAAGATCCACCACCTCATCTTCAGTATCGGCGATCATGATCAGGTCCAGGTCCGTGGGGCTGATATTGCCGGCTTCCAGCATGGTCGTCTTTAACCAATCCAGCATCCCTTGCCAGAATTCCGAACCGACCAGGATGATCGGGAAATTTCCCGATCTTATTGGTTTGTATCAGGGTAATGGCCTCAAATAATTCATCCAGGGTACCGAATCCACCGGGCAGGACAATAAATCCCTGCGAATACTTTACAAACATAACTTTTCGCACAAAGAAGTAATCGAAATCCAGGCATTTATCTTCGTCTATATATGGGTTGTCGTGCTGTTCAAAAGGCAGGTCTATATTCAGGCCGACGGAGGTGCCCCCGGCGAGGTGGGCACCCCGGTTCCCCGCTTCCATAATGCCCGGCCCGCCTCGCCGGTTATGATTCCATAGCCCGGCCTGGGTTACCTTTCTGGCAATATTGATGGCCAGTTTGTAAAATTTTCCATCTTCGCGGGTCCTGGCCGACCCGAAAATGGAGACACAAGGTCCCATGGCACTCATTTTTTCAAATCCATTGACGAATTCGCCCATGATTTTAAAAATGGCCCAGGAATCGTTGGCTTTGATCTCATTCCATCCTTTGTGATGTTGTTCTTTTCTCATAGTCGTATTGTTACTGGCAATCCTGTGTAGTGACCTGCCGTGGTTTTATCCCCGGGCTTCCACGGCTTCTCCTATTTCAGTTCCTTCTTCAGGTACTGCCCGGTATAGCTTTTTGGGTTGGTCGCCACTTCTTCCGGGCTTCCGGTGGCGACAATGCAGCCGCCTTCCCGGCCGCCTTCATAGCCTATATCGATAATGTGGTCTACCATCTTGATTACGTCGAGGTTGTGTTCGATGACCAGGATGGTATTTCCTTTTTTTACCAGTTTGTTCAAAACCTCCATCAAAACGCGGATATCTTCAAAATGCAAACCGGTGGTAGGTTCATCCAGGATATAAAACGTATTCCCCGTATCCCGTTTTGAGAGTTCCGTGGCCAGTTTTACCCGCTGGGCTTCCCCTCCGGAAAGGGTAGTGGATTGTTGCCCCAGGGAAATATAGCCAAGTCCCACATCCTGGATCGTCTTGAGTTTCCGGTGGATCTTCGGGATATTCTCGAAAAATTCGACCGCTTCATTGATGGTCATATCCAGGACATCGGCAATGGACTTGCCCTTGTAGCGGATTTCGAGGGTTTCCCGGTTAAAGCGTTTGCCGTTACAGGTTTCACATTCCACGTAGACGTCGGGTAAAAAATTCATTTCTATGACCCGAAGACCTCCACCCTGGCAGGTTTCACAGCGGCCACCCTTTACATTGAAACTGAAACGTCCGGGTTTATAACCCCGGATGGCCGCTTCCGGTATCCTGGCAAAAAGTGAACGTATTTCACTGAAAACCCCCGTATAGGTGGCCGGGTTGGACCTCGGCGTCCGGCCGATCGGGGATTGGTTGATGTCAATGACCTTGTCAATATGGTCTAACCCTTTAATCCCTTTGAAAGGAAGAGGTTTTTTGACCCCGTTAAAATAGTGTGCGTTCATGATGGGGTAGAGGGTATCGTTGACCAGGGTTGATTTTCCGCTCCCGGAAACCCCGGTCACACCGATCATGGTTCCCAACGGGAATTCAACGGTTACATCTTTTAAATTATTGCCTGTGCAGCCGCTTAAAATCAGCTTATGTCCATTGCCTTTCCGCCGGGTGGAAGGCACCTTGATTTCCCGTACCCCCCGAAGGTATTCTGCCGTAAGCGTGGGCTGTTCCATAACTGTTTCCGGCCTCCCTTCCGAGATGATCTCCCCGCCGTGCTTGCCGGCCCTGGGGCCAATATCGATTACATGATCCGCGCTCTCGATCATTTCCCGGTCGTGTTCTACCACGATTACGGAATTGCCGATATCCCTCAGGGATTTAAGGGAACGGATCAGCCGGTGGTTATCGCGTTGATGGAGGCCGATACTGGGCTCGTCCAGGATATAGAGAACCCCTACCAGTTGGGAGCCGATTTGCGTGGCGAGCCGGATCCGCTGGGCTTCCCCTCCGGACAGGGTCTTGGACCCGCGGTTCAGGGACAGGTAATTTAAGCCCACGTCGAGCAGGAACTGGATCCTGGTCCGGATTTCTTTCAGGATCTCGGAGGCAATAATTTTCTGGTTGCCTTCGAGGCGATCGTCCAGGGCATCGAAAAAGGCCGCCAGTTCGGCAATATCCATGGTAGCAAGCTCCGCGATATTCTTTCCACCGATCCTGAAAGTACAGGGATGATTTCATCAGCCTGGATCCCTTGCATTCGGGGCATACCACCTTATCCATATAGTCCTTGGCCCAACGGCGGATGGAGGAGGAATCGGATTGTTGGTATTGTGCCTTAATGAAATTGGCAATCCCTTCGTAGTCTATTTTATACTCCCGTTTCACCCCTAACGATTTCGAATCCACAGCAAAGTGTTCCTCTCCTCCGAACAGGATAACCTGCATGGCTTCTTCCGGGAATTTGGAAAGTGGGTCGGTCAGTTCGAATTCATAGCGGCGGGCGATGGTTTCCAATTGCCTGAAAGCCCATGATTTCTTATACTCCCCCAGGGGTGCAATGCCGCCTGCCTGTATGGAAAGCTTCTTATTGGGCAGGATCTTTCCGACATTCACTTCGTGTATATGGCCCAGTCCATGGCAAACCGGGCACATCCCCTTGGGGGAATTGAAGGAAAAGGTGTTGGGTTCCGGACTGGGGTAGGATATCCCGGTGGAAGGGCACATCAGGTCCCTGCTGAAATAACTGGGCGTAGCTCCCCTTCCTCCAGCACCATCAGCGTGTTGTCACCATGGTACATGGCTGTATTGATAGATTCCATTAACCTGCCTGGGTCTCGGCAGAATCCCCTGCCTGCAGGCGGTCGATCACGATTTCGATGTCGTGTGTTTTGTAGCGATCGACTTTCATCCCCTTGGTCAGGTCCCTGATTTCGCCGTCGACCCGTACCTTGACGAAGCCTTGTTTGCCTATCTGTTCGAATAGCTCACGGTAATGCCCTTTCCTTGAACGGACCACCGGGGCCAGGATATTGATGCGACTGCCTTGAAATCGCTGACGATCAGGTCGCGGATCTGCACGTCGCTATAGCTGACCATTTTTTCGCCCGTATTATAGCTATAGGCATCTGCCGCACGGGCAAAGAGCAATCTGAGAAAGTCGTATACTTCGGTAATGGTCCCTACGGTGGATCTCGGAGACTTGGAAGTGGTTTTTTGTTCGATGGCAATAACAGGGGAAAGCCCGTCGATCTTATCCACATCCGGCCGTTCCAGGCCCCCGAGGAACTGCCGGGCATATGCAGAAAAGGTTTCGATATAACGCCTTTGGCCCTCGGCATAGATAGTATCGAAGGCCAGGGACGACTTTCCGCTGCCGGACAGGCCTGTTATTACCACCAATTTTTCCCTGGGAATGGTGACATCGATATTCTTCAGATTATGAACTCTTGCCCCCCTTACCTCTATATTTTCTTCGTACGATATCATTTCCGGCAAACAAAACCGCTAAGTTACGATTTTGACCTGTAAAAAGGAAGGGAGATCCTTTCCCAATTCTGTTAATTAGAAGGATTCTATAATCCATAATAAGGCCATCCGACCATCATCCGAATGTAAGGGTTCACCAGGTGGCCGGCCCCCGCATTTCCCTAAGCAGCACTGTTCTCAAGCAAGACGGAATTTTGCGCATCTGCCAGCCCCGGGGCAGGGGCAGGGGATTCAACGGATGGCCAGGCCCGGGACGGGGCAGGATACGCCCCAAATGAGGAAGGCCTGTCCACGCGCTTCTGAAGGAAAGGCTCCATTTCCTTCTGGTTTAACCTAAGGATCCGCATGCCCCTGTTATGGTAATACAGGCCATAATGCCTTTTTTCATCGTAGAGCAGCCAGGGCCTGTTGGGGAAACGTGTACGGAAGTTACGCGTAAGCAACGGCAGGATGTCATATCGCGGCTGTAATGCCAGAAAGTTGGATTGCCCATCCCTCCCCCTCATCTTCATGGCTGCCTCGACCCGCCTTTTTTCCTGTTCAACCAGTAGGGCCAGCGGTTCAATCCTGGCCAGAAGGCTTTCTGAATTTGTATGTTCTGTACCTGTAGCCCTGCCAAAAAGGGCGGCTATATAGCGAAAAAGTAAGATTTCAACGCCCTTCCGTTCACTGAGGAAGGCGAAATAAATTTTTTTGACCGCCTGGTACTGCCTGTCTTCAATTCCGCCCCAGACTTTTTTGGCTTTAACGAGATCGGTCTCCACAGTCAGGGTTTCTGCAAAGAGGGATTTTTGCTTTTCGCGGTCGGCGGATATATCAGCGACTCTGAAAGGATGGTCAAAAGCTGTGTAGACGGCACTTAAGAAACCGTTGAAGCTCCCGTCATAAACCAGAATTTTTGAAGGTTCCATTATGTTGAAAATAATTTGAGTTGTACGCCTTGTTTTATAGATGGGCGGGCAGTGATCCTGCCCCGGGGCAGCCGGGAGGGCCGGGCATTGTAGGATTCGGGTTTTGCAACAGGCTCTCCGGTGCTGTCCCGTACCCCTTTCTGCGCCCATTGGTTCAATTCCTGTTGAAGATTCTTTGCTAACATAACCTCTCTTGTAAAGATTCCAAATATATGGATATATTCCAAAATATGGAAATAATCCAAATAAAATTTTGGAAATATTCCAGAATCTGTATCTTTGAGAAGCAATGGCCCCCGGATTTTCTGGAATAGGGGACCGGTTAAGATCGAGTTATGGAAAACGACATTACCATTAAGAGGTTCACGGATTTGCGCAGGGAACTGGGATATACTCAGGCAGAGATGGCCGAAATACTGGGCATAGCCAGTACAACAGCCGATATTGAAAGGGGGCGTACCAAGTTGTCCGGAAGGGTAGTGGCCACGCTCCTGCAACAGTTCAAGATCAACCCTTTATGGCTTTTTGGGGAAAGTGACCGTCAATACCTGGAAACGTCCAGGACCAGCGTAATCCCCAAAGTGGTTACGGTAGATTCTGCCGAAAGGGATAATATGTTGTTGGTAAATGTCAGGGCTGCCGCGGGCTATCCCCAGAATATCCAGGATACCAGCTGGTATCGACAATTACCGGCCTTTGATCTGCCCCTTCCCGAATTCCGAAATGCCACCTACCGCGGGTTTCAGGTGGAAGGCGATAGCATGGTGCCCAACCTGCAGCCGGGAGATTGGGTGCTGGCGAGGGCCATGGAGTCCCTCGAGGGGCTCAGCACCAATAAAATATATGTAGTGGTGCTCCGGGATGCCGTCCTGGTAAAGAAACTGGAATTCCCGCCCGGAAAATCACGGCTAATCCTTATTTCCCTTAATGACTCCTATCCGCCGTACGAGGTGGATCCAGAGGACGTACAGGAACTCTGGGAAGTTAGTAGCAAAATTACCTTCGGGGTGGATGCGACTACCGAAAAAGGCCTGCTAAGGCAGTTGCAGGAATCCATGAATGATTTAAAGAAACAATTGGGTAAATCCTGACCCGGGTGAAAGGGATAAACGCACTTTTTGTCAGTATCCTACCGCCGTGTCGTCTCCCCTGGGGTCCGCTCCACCTTCGAGCCTTCCGTCTTCCAGGATGCGGATGGCATCCACCTTCCCTATGACCGGGGTGCGATCTTCATTGATATGATAGCCTTTGGCCTGCAGCTGGTTTTTCAGTTCATCCGAAAACCCTCCGGGCTCAAAGATAATTTCATCCGGAAGCCACTGGTGGTGGAAGCGGGGCGCACTTACCGCTTCCTGCATGCTCATTCCGAAGGCCTGTACATTGAGGATGGCCTGTGCAACAGCAGTAATAATTGTGGAGCCCCCGGGCGTTCCCACCACCATCCATAACTTTCCGTCCTTCTCTACAATGGTAGGGGTCATGCTGCTCAACATTCGCTTCTCGGGTGCAATACTATTGGCTTCTGCACCGATCAGTCCGAACATATTGGGCACCCCGGGCTTTGCACTGAAATCGTCCATCTCATTGTTCAGGAAGAAGCCCAGGGCATCACAGTACAACTTAGACCCGTAGGCACCGTTCAGCGTGGTGGTCACTGAAACGGCATTCCCAAATCCGTCTACAATGGAATAGTGGGTCGTTTCCATGCTTTCTTTAATCTGTATATTCCCGTGCTCTACCTCGGAGGAGGGGGTGGCATGGTCAAATGAAAAACTGCGCATTCGCCGGCGGAGATAAGCTTCACTCAGCAGCTGGTCCAGGGGGATATCCACAAAGTCGGGATCCCCGAGGAAGTAATTCCGGTCGGCATAGGCCCTGCGGGCTGCCTCCGTAAAAAGCTGGATGTACTTTGCGGAATTATGGCCCATGGCAGAAAGGTCGTACGGCTGCATCATCCGCATCATCTGGTCCAGGGTTACCCCGCCACTGCTCGGGGGGCACATGGAAATGATCCTGAGATCCCAATATTTAAAGACAACGGGCTTTCTCCAGACGGGTTGGTATGCGGCCAGGTCTTCACGGGTGACGAAGCCGCCATGCGCCTGAATGAAGTCGGCCAGTATCCCGGCTGTTTCCCCCTTGTAGAATTCGTCCCTTCCGTTCTTTTGAATGCGCCTTAGGGTTTGAGCCAGGGCAGGGTAGGTGATGGTATCTCCTTCTGTGCATTGATTGAAGAACCAGGTATCTTCCCCGTTCTCTTCCAGGATCTCTTCCCGGTGCGCCTCCAGTCGGGCTGCTTGTTTCCTGGTGACCACGACTCCCTTTTCGAGCAGGCGGATGACCGGTTCAATGAGTTCCGACATAGGAAGCGTCCCAAACTTTTCATGCACGGCAAATATGCCTGCCACCGTGCCCGGCACGCCCACAGCCTTTGCTCCCCGGGTGCTCATGCCCGGGATTACGTTTCCCAGGGAGTCCAGGTACATATCCTTATTTGCAGCCATTGGAGCTTTCTCCCGGTAATCCAAAGCCCCGGTTTCGCCGTTGCTCTTCCGGTATACCATAAACCCGCCACCTCCCAGATTCCCGGCGTAGGGATAGGCAACGGCCAGGGCAAGTTCAGTGGCTACCATGGCATCGAAAGCGTTTCCGCCTTTTTGGAGGATGTCGCTGCCGATAGCCGAAGCTTCCTGCCGGGCCGAAACCACCATGGCCGTATCAGAAACGACCCCGGTTGGGGCGGCGTGTGCCGGTTTGCAGCCCTGCAGGCTCCACAGAAGGATAATCGGTAAAAGAATCAGGAAGTATTTTCGCATAGCTGTTTGAATTTTTGATAGGCAAAGGGTTCCAATTCACTAAAAAATTCGGTGAATTCTGCTTCAAAAGCTTCATAATGATCCGTAAGGTCCTCCACGGCCATGTTCATCCCGCTTTTGTGGTCTGTGCGCCGGTTCATTCCATTCAGTACGCGCCCGATCCCCTCGACCCCCGCATAATTGAGCAGCCAGTTGTCCGCGATCATGTACGGCATCATACGTTTGACCCCTGTGGGCAGGAGTTCGAAATTTTCCTGAAGCAGGACATAAAAATTCGCTACATAGGTTTCAAGGGGGATATCCGAATACCGGTTCCAGTTTTTGGCCAGAAAATGGTCGTAAAAGATGTCGACGATCACCCGGCTGTAATGGCTGTACCGCGCATGCAGGCGTTTGCTGCTCCTTCGGGGTACGGGGTGGGCATCGGTGAAGGTATCTATGGCCCGATGCAGCAGGATGCCTTTCTGGATCCGGTCGGGCAGGTGTTTGAACTTGTTCCCCCGGATGCTGTCTGCGATAAAATTTCCCAGGGTGATTTCCTCATCGCTAAAGGATAGATATATATGTGCAAGGAAGTTCATAGTAGCTCCAGGAGGATTACCGGCCCAATTTACAAAGAAGCACCCTGGCAAAACGGGCAGGTGCCGTATATTTGCTAAAACTTTTCAAGAAATGACCCTGATCAAATCCATTTCCGGGATCCGCGGAACTATTGGCGGCGCCCCTCATGAGAACTTAACTCCGGTTGATATTGTAAAGTATGCGGCGGCCTATGGCAGTTGGCTTAAGATGAAGGGGGGAAAGGCCCGTCATAGGGTGGTCATTGGAAGGGATGCCCGGATATCCGGAGAAATGGTCCGGGATTTAGTGGTGTCTACCCTGAGCGGACTGGGGATTGACGTGGTCGACCTTGGGTTGTCAACCACCCCAACCGTGGAGATTGCAGTGGCCAGTGAAAAGGCAGATGGGGGTATTGTGCTGACGGCGAGTCATAATCCGGCGCAGTGGAATGCCCTGAAACTGCTAAATGCAGAAGGTGAATTCCTAAGTGCGGAGGATGGGGCCAGCATTCTGATCCTGGCCGAGAATGGGGATTTTGATTTCGCGGAAGTAGATCATTTGGGCTCCGTGACCAGGGATGATACCTATATCCGTAAACATATTGAAGCGGTTTTGAATCTGCCTCTGGTTGACGAGACGACCATCCGCCAGGCCGGGTTTAAGGTGGTGGTGGATGCAGTGAATTCTACGGGAGGGATTGCCATCCCACAATTACTTGAACGACTGGGAGTGGAAGTGGTACCCCTGTATTGCGAACCCACCGGCAAGTTTCCCCATAACCCCGAACCGCTGCGAGAACACCTGGACACCATTTGTGAATGGGTGGTCCGGGAAAAAGCCGATTTTGGGATTGTTGTGGATCCTGACGTGGACCGCCTTGCCTTTATTTCTGACGATGGGGAAATGTTCGGGGAAGAATACACCCTGGTAGCCTGTGCAGATTACGTCCTGGGAAAGACTGGCGGCGATACGGTTTCCAACCTTTCTTCCTCCCGGGCGCTGCGGGATGTCACAAAGCGCCATGGAGGCCGGCACTATGCTGCGGCCGTGGGGGAAGTCAACGTTGTGGCCAAAATGAAGGAAACAGGCGCCATCATCGGCGGGGAGGGCAACGGAGGCGTCATTTACCCGGAAAGCCATTACGGACGGGATGCCCTGGTAGGTACGGCTCTCTTCCTGATGCTGATGGCCGAAAGGGGAGGCACTGTACGGCAACTTCGGGATGGCTATCCTCAATATTATATGAGCAAGAAAAAAATAGCCTTAACGCCCGAACTGGATGTGGATACGCTGCTTCAGGACATGGAAAGGAAGTATAAAGACGAGGATATTTCTACCGTTGACGGGGTGAAAATTGATTTCCCCGAGGGGTGGGTCCATCTTCGGAAGTCCAATACAGAACCCATTGTCCGGGTCTACACGGAGGCCGGTTCCCCGGCCGAAGCCGATGCGCTGGCCGATCGTTTTTTGGAGGAGATCAGGGAGCTCGCGGGGAGCTGAACCCTTCAGGAGAGAGGAGATGCTTCTTTGGCCGATTTTGGGACTTTGTCCCTGTGTTTCCACCGCCTGTGGGTCCAGAGGTAAAAGGCCGGATCGTTCCGGATCTGTGCTTCGGTCAGCCTGAGGAATTGGTCTGTGATCTCATGGTTCCGGGTTTGCCTGCCATCCTTGCAGATAGGGACGAATTCCAGGGCATAATGCCCCCTGCTTTTTTTGCTGACCCGGGCATAAACCACGGACAGCCCCAGTTTTCTGGCCAAAGATTCCGGGCCGTTGAAAATGGGTACGGTGACTCCCATAAACGGGGCCCAGTATTGTGCCCTGTGTGCCTGGGGCGACTGGTCGCTCACCAGGCCGTAAACGCCTGACTGCCCGGATTTTTCGTTATGTATCACGGTACGCACGGCTTCTTTCTGGGGAATGAGGGTGGTATTCCACCGCCCGCGTATCCTTTTGATCAGCCGGTCGAAATAGATATTGTTTAGCTTCTGGTATACCGCGTACCCTTTGGAACTGAGGAAGCGGTTCACCAGGATACTCCACTCCCAGTTCCCGTAATGTGAGAAAAGCACGAGTACAGAACCTTTCTTTTCCATTTCCTGCAGCAAGGAAAGGTTTTCCAGGTGGTAGCGTTTCCTCAGACTGGCTTCGCTTATATTCATTGTCTTTATACTTTCCAGGAACATGTCGCAAAGATGGTGGTAGAAACGGCTTTCGATCCTGAGGAGTTCCTGCTCCTTCACATCCGGGAAAACCAGACTCAAATTGGCGCGCACCACCTTTTTTCTATAGCCGAAAATGCGGTAAACCAGTAAATAGGCGAAATCTGAAAAGGCATATACCATTGGGAAGGGAAGCAGGGATATAAACCAGAGGAAAGGGTAGGACAGAAGGTAGATCAGTCGTTGCATGCGGATGATTACTAGCACAAATATAGCTATATTTGGCAGGTAAAAATTCGGGTGAACATGAATTTGGACCTTGCCACTATTGCTGTAATCACTGCCAACGTGCTGGTTTCCCTAAAAGGTTTCAACGATTACGGTTTCTTTGAGCGATACAAGTTCGGGATTGCGGCCATACAGGCCGGACAGAAAGAACGGATGCTGACATCCGGCTTCCTCCATGTAGATTTGGCCCATCTTTTTTTAAATATGTTTACGCTGTATTTCTTCGCCGATGTGGTGATCAACTGGTTCGGGCCGGCCAAATTTCTGATCATTTACTTTGTCAGCCTGATTGCGGGCAGCCTCCTGGCGTTGTTTTTCCACCGGGATGAACCGTATTACAGCGCGGTTGGCGCCAGTGGGGCAGTAACGGGCATCCTCTATGGATCCATCCTTCTGCAACCAAACGATCCACTGTACTTTATTTTCCTGCCAACCGTGGGGATCCCGGCATATATCCTTGGCGTAGGATATCTGCTTATACTCGATATACGGGATGAAAAGGAGGCTGGGTAATATCGGCCATACCGCGCATTTTGGAGGTGCTATCGGGGGTTATGCCACCACCCTGCTCTTCAAACCAGACCTTATGGTCACAGACACCCTGATGGTACTACTCCTTGCCATTCCGATCGTATTGCTATTTGTAATGGAAAAAATGGGGAAGATCTGAGGATTTTGGCCAGCCGGCACGGGATTCCATAAAATCTTGATGGTCAGTCCAGCGTCACCGGCAGACGAGCGATCGGCTTATTGTAGCAATTCGCCGATTTTCTGGTCAAGCGCTTCACCCCTGAGGTCTTTTGCGACGATAATCCCTTTATCATTCGAGGATGAAGATGGCGGGGATGGCATTTACATTGTAGAGTTCTGCAATTTGGTCGAAATACTGAACATTGGAAACATGGTTCCAGTCCAACCCGTCTTCCTGTATGGCCTTTTTCCAGTCGTCCGCATTCCGGTCCAGGCTAACGCTCAGGATGTTCAACCCTTTATCCTTGTATTTGTTATAAATCCGGACGACATTGGGGTTTTCCGCCCGGCAGGGTTTACACCAGGCAGCCCAGAAATCCAGGATGGTTACTTTCCCCAGCACGTCGTTCAGGGCCAGTTCTTTCCCGGACGGGGTGGGAGCACTGAAATTGGGAGCCTTGGAGCCAATGGATACCTTGGCTTCTTTTTCCAGGCGGTCTTTGATCTTTTGGCCCACCTTGGTTTTTTTGATATCAGGGCTTAAGGCGTCGTAAAGCTTCTGAATTTCCTCTTTGGGCAGGGAGCCGGTGGTAAGGATCTTGTCGATGATAAGCGCGGAGATCAGGGCATCGGGATTTTCTTTGGCATAGTTAAGCTCAAAATCCTTGGCTTCTTCCTGCAGTTCAAAATATTCGTCGCGTAGGGAATTCATTACGGCCGTGTCCTGGTGAATGGTGGCATCCCGCATATCCTCGTTCATGGAGAGCGCCCTCCTGGACAGGTCTCTGGACGATTTCAGGAAATCCGCAAACAGGTCGTTCTGTGGTGTCCCTTCGATATCGGCATAGGCCAGGCTGTCTTTTTGGGTAGTCACTTCAATGGTTCCCTCCTCCAGGACCAGGGGGATATTCCCCCGGGTATCTTCGATAAAGAGGTAATGGAGTTCAGGCATTTCGGCCTTACCGGTAAAAGTAAAACTGCCGTTTTTAACCAGGGCCGTATCCACATCCACAGGCTGGTTTTGATCGTTGGCTTTTTTAAGGTATACCGCCGTACCATCCTTCAGATCCCCTGTGACAGTCCCATTGATGGTATAACCTCCGGGGTTTGATTGGCAGGCTACCAGGGCTGCAAAAAGGGCAAGTATGCTGTATCGTTTCATTCCGGGAATTTAAGGACGCAAAGATAGGTAACTGCACGAGAATAAAAAAAGTCCTTAACATACACTTATGCCAAGGACTATATATACTATTAAAAGCTCCGGGATCAGAACTGGTATCGGATCCCGAGACCTATATCAAAATCAAAATTATCCGAAAAATCATCGTACCCTACCAAACCTATTTCGGGTCTGAAATCGAGGGAGATCAGGAGCGGGATGTCAAAATCGTATTCCACCCCGATATTCCCGGCTCCGAAAATAAAGAGTCCGCCATCCGGATTGAGTGGTTTCCGCCGGCCACTGTTACAGGTTGAAAATCAACACTTCCGAGGCCGCCACCAACCCCATAGTACCAATTGAAATTTCCATCGAGCGGCATCACCCAATCATAGAGACCGGCCAGTTTGAAGGCATCGTAATGACGGCTGTCTCGCCACCCCAGGTCCAGTTCCAGCCGGTTGTAACGCGCGATTGATTTTTGGTAGGAGATCTCCGCACCAAACCCGTCGCTGTCACCCAGTCTCAGCCCCAGGGCATGCTCCGAGATATGTTGCGCGCTCAGGCTGAAACAGCCAAATAGGAACAGGGCAATAAAAAGTTTAAATAATTTCATCTTTCATATTTTTAGTTCGATTCAAAAATAGGCCAATCCTATGGCCCTTTGGGTAATAAAAACTTAATTTAGCGCACAAAATTGTTCTGTCTTGAATAAAATCTTGCTGCAGAAGCTTCAGGATGACCTGGAAGGGACTTTCCACTACGACGACCTGAGCAAAGCCCTATATGCGACGGACGCTTCTGTTTATAAAAAAAACCCGCTCGGGGTAGCGTTTCCGGCATCTGCCGGAGATATCCGCAAGTTGATTGCCTTTGCCGGGGAAAATAAGGTGGGGCTTATTCCCCGGACCGCCGGGACGTCCCTGGCCGGGCAATGTGTAGGGGAGGGGATTGTAGTGGATGTATCCAAACATTTTACCAAAATCCTTCACCTCGATACGGAGAAACGGGAGGTGCTTGTACAGCCAGGCGTAATCCGGGATGAACTAAACCTTTTCCTGGCACCTCACGGACTTTTCTTTGGCCCCAACACCTCTACCTCTAACCGTTGCATGATCGGGGGGATGGTTGGTAACAATTCCAGCGGAACCACCTCCATCCGGTATGGTGTGACACGCGACAAGGTACTGGCCCTGAAAACCCTTCTTTCTGACGGGTCTGAAGTGGAATTCAAAACGCTTTCCAATGAAGAATTCCTGGAGAAATGTGAGCTCGATACCCTTGAAGGAAATATTTATAAAAATATATTTAAAGAACTTTCTGTCAGGGAGATACAGGAAAATATTAATCGAGAATTTCCCAAACCTGAGATCCACAGGCGCAACACGGGTTATGCCGTGGACGCCCTCTGGGATTCGCGATTGTTTGGTGGCCGTGCGGAAACTGTTAACCTGTGCGAATTATTGTGCGGGAGTGAGGGAACTCTTGCCTTTACAACGGAGATCCGCCTGAGCCTGGATCCGCTTCCCCCGACATGCCGCCATGGTGGTAACCCATTATCGTACCCTGGAAGATGCCCTTTCTGATGTGGTGCCCCTGATGCAGCACGAATTGCAGGTATGCGAAATGATGGACAAGGTGATCCTGGACTGCACCAGGAACAACCGCGCCCAACTGGCTAACCGGTTTTTTGTGGATGGCGACCCGGCGGCCCTGCTGATGCTGCAACTCAACGCCAGTTCGGCAGCCGAATTGGAGAAATCACTGACAGCCCTGCTGCAAACCATTGCCGTATCCAAGCTCAGCTATGCCCAGCCCGTTCTGCGCGGTGCAGACATCTCAAAAGCCGTTGAATTGCGGAAAGCCGGCCTTGGCTTGCTGGGAAATATGGTAGGCGACAGGAAGGCCGTGGCTTGTATAGAGGATACGGCCGTGGCCCTGGAAGACCTGAAACCTTTTATCGGGAAGTTTTCGGCCATCATGGAGAAGTATCGCCAACAAGCGGTATACTATGCCCATGCGGGTGCGGGGGAGTTACACCTCAGACCCATTCTCAACCTGAAGAAATCTGAGGATGTGGCCCTCTTTCGCCAAATTACCACAGAGGTGGCCGAGCTCACCAAGCACTATCGGGGTTCCTTCAGTGGCGAACATGGAGACGGGATCGTAAGGGCCGAGTTTATCCCCATGATGATAGGGCAGGAGAATTATGCCCTCCTCAGGAGAATAAAATCCTATTTCGACCCTGAGGGGATCTTTAACCCGGGAAAAATTGTGGATGCCTACCCCATGGACCAGTCCCTGCGATATGAAGTGGACCGGAAGGAGCCGGAAATTGGCACTTTTATGGACTTTTCGGACAGCCAGGGAATCCTGCGGGCAACAGAAAAATGCAATGGGAGTGGGGATTGCCGCAAGACGGAGTTGATGGCCGGGGCCATGTGTCCAAGCTACCATGCCACCCGGAACGAAAAAGATACGACCCGCGGTCGGGCCAATGCCCTGCGGGAGTTCCTCACAAGCGGAGGAAAGGAGAACCCCTTTGACAGGGAGGAATTGAAGGAAGTATTCGGCCTGTGCCTCAGTTGCAAAGCCTGTGCCAGCGAATGCCCCAGTAATGTGGATGTCGCAACGCTTAAGGCCGAATTTTTGTACCAGTACCAGGAAGCCAATGGCTACCCCCTGAGGAATAAACTCTTCGCCTATAATACCTTGATCAACCGGGCCGGCAGCCGGATTTCGGGAGTTACCAATGCTATGTACCGCTCCAGATGGTTGGGCGGGACGTTGAAAAGGGCCGCGGGCATAGCCCGGGACCGATCGCTTCCCGAAGTAAGCCGTTTTAATTTTTCAGCCTATCTGCAAAAGAGGAAGCCTACTGTGAATCCCGGGCAGAAAAAGGTCTTGCTTTATATAGATGAATTTACCAGGTATATGGATACGGCCCTGGGCCGGGATGCCATAGACCTGCTCACCGGTCTGGGCTACGAAGTAGGGTTGTTTTATGGGGAAAGCGGACGCACCTATATTTCCAAAGGGTTTTTAAGGCAGGCCAAAAAGCTGGCGGAAAAAAATGTAACACGTTTATTGCCAAAAGTACGTGAAGGATGGATACTGGCAGGGTTGGAACCTTCTGCCATCCTCACTTTCAGGGACGAATACCACAGGATGGGATTTAAGACGGAGGAGATGGCCACCATCGGCAAAAGTTGTTTCCTGATTGAGGAATTTCTGGCCGGGGAAATCAAAGCAGGGACCCTTACGGCAGATCGTTTTACGGATGCTGCACGGGTGATCCGGATCCATATCCATTGCCACCAGAAAGCCTTGTCGGATCAGAAGGCGACCTTCGACCTGTTGAACCTGCCGGTCAATTACCGGGTGGCTTTAATCAATTCAGGTTGTTGCGGGATGGCAGGCTCCTTTGGGTATGAGGCCGAACATTATGAGATCAGCATGAAGGTAGGGGAACAGCGGTTGTTCCCGGCCATTCGGAAAATGGACCCGGAGGTACGGGTCGCGGCAAATGGCACCAGTTGCAGGCATCAGATCAAAGATGGAACGGGACGTGCCGCCCTGCATCCAGTAAGCGTGCTCAGGGAAGCCTTAATCTAACCTGGATCCGCCGTCTTTTTCCGAGGATTTATCCCGGGTCGATTTCAGGTCGATGATATTGGCAATCAATTCGTTGATGTCCATTTCCTTAAGTTCTTCATCAGCATAGAAGGCCGAGAGCTTGTCGTGGCTATAGTTATATACCTTCCAGCGTTTAAAGGAATATTCCAGGGCGGTAAGATGTTCCAGCCAATCCCCGGAATTCAGGTAGGTACAGCGCCCGTTCCGGTTTTCAAAAATTTCCTTCCCGGGCTCGTGGATATGCCCGCAGACCACATAATCATAGCCGCCTTCAATAGCCAATTCGGATACGGTCTTCTCAAAATTCCTTCGGTATTTAACGCCTTTGCCGCCCTTGTTCCGGATTCTTCTTGAAAGGGAGTATTTTTCCTTCCCGGTTTTGAGCAACGCCCAGTTGAAGGCCTGGTTGAACAGCAGGAGGGAAGCGTATCCGAAATTCCCCAGTTTGGCCAGCCAGCGCGAGTGTCTCAGGGAAAGGTCGAAAACATCCCCGTGGAAGAACCAGCAGCTCTTGCCATCGAGGTTCAGGACCAGTTTATTGCAAATGCTGAAATTGCCAATGGCGGTACCGGAGAATTTTCGCAGCATTTCGTCATGGTTACCGGTGATATAAAATACCCGCGTGCCATTTTCGGCCATACTGATGATTTTTTTTACCACTTTTAGGTGGGAGGGGGAAAAAAGCTTTTACTGTGTTTCCAGCCATCGGCTATATCCCCGTTCAGGACCAGCGTCGCCGGTTTTATACTGCTCAGGTAGGCCAGAAGCTCTTCCCCATGACAATCATATGTGCCCAGATGGACATCTGATATCACCACTACATCCAACTTTCGTTTTTTCAAAACCGGACCGCGTTTAAATCTATTGCAAAATTAAACCTATAGGTATATAAATTATACAAACCACGGTGAATAATTATTAATGATTAGGTTAAGATTGGATTAAAAGCACTCCGCCATTGTTAAGCCAACATTAAATCCTGCCCCTTGGATACTCTTCAATTAAAATTTATCTTTGGCAGGTGGCGATGGGCGGCCTGTTCCGATTCCAGACCCGATCAAACGACGTCCATGGCAGGAAATACCTTCGGCAGATTATTCAGACTCACGACTTTTGGGGAATCACATGGCCCTGCTATTGGAGGCGTGCTCGACGGGTGCCCGGCCGGGCTGAACCTGGATATTGAGGCCGTGCAGCGCGACTTGGATCGGCGCAAACCCGGACAGTCGGCCATAGTTACCCAACGCAAGGAGGAAGACCAGGTGGTTTTTTACTCGGGCCTGTTCGAGGGGAAGACTACCGGGACCCCCATAGGTTTTGTTATCCATAACACCAACCAGAAATCCAGGGATTATTCCCATATCAAGGATAGCTACAGGCCTTCCCATGCTGACTTTACCTATGACGAAAAGTACGGCTTCAGGGATTATCGTGGAGGCGGAAGGAGTTCTGCCAGGGAAACGGCCTGCCGGGTGGTTGCCGGATCCATAGCCAGGCAATTGCTGCATCCGGTGAGCATCCGTGCATACGTATCCCAGGTAGGATCCATTATCCTGGATAAGGAATATGCCGAACTGGACCTTTCGCAGACAGAATCCAATCCCGTTCGATGCCCGGATCCCGATACCGCTTCCCGCATGGAACGTTTTATCAAGAAAGTGAGGAAGGAAGGGGACACCACCGGAGGCGTGGTGAGCTGCGTCGTCAGTGGAGTGGCCGCCGGTCTGGGCGAACCGGTGTTCGATAAGCTGCATGCCGAGCTGGGGAAAGCCATGCTCTCCATCAATGCGGTAAAGGGCTTTGAATATGGCAGTGGTTTTGCAGGGGTTGCAATGAAAGGCAGCGAGCACAACGATGGCTTCAACCCGGACGGGAGTACTAAAACCAATTACAGCGGGGGCATTCAGGGGGGTATCAGTAACGGAATGGATATTTATTTCCGCGTGGCCTTCAAACCGGTTGCCACCCTGCTGCAATCATACGAAACCATTGATAAGGAAGGAAAGAAAGTGACGGCCCAGGGCAAAGGCCGCCATGACCCTTGTGTGGTACCCCGTGCCGTGCCCATTGTGGAAGCCATGGCAGCCCTGGTCCTGGCCGATTTTACCCTGCTCAACCGCAGCGTGAAATTATAAGGGGAGCAAAGACCCGGAGGATATCGGGTTTGAATCAGTCACCTATACTCAATTTATGAAAAAACTAGAACTGCACTGGAGGATATTGATCGGCATGGTGCTCGGGATTGTATTCGGCTTTATCATGACTGGTCCGGATTGGGGCAGCGGGTTTGTACAGGACTGGATCAATCCCTTTGGGACGATCTTTGTAAAACTGCTAAAATTAATCGCAATCCCTCTAATTTTAGCTTCCCTGGTCAAGGGAATCTCGGACCTGAAAGACATTTCCCAGTTCCGCGACATTGGCCTGCGCACCATCGTGATCTATATATCCACTACCGTGGTGGCCATCACTATCGGGCTGCTGCTGGTGAATGCTCTGAAACCGGGGGAGGGCATTTCCCCGGAAACGGTGGCCCAGCTTACCGAGACCTATGCCAACAACGCCGAAGTGACCTCCAAACTTGCGGAAGCTTCCCGGCAGACGCAACAAGGTCCGTTGCAGTTTCTTGAAGACATGGTGCCGGACAACGCTTTCGGGGCGCTGGGAAATAACAGCCTGATGCTGCAGGTGATCTTTTTTACAATTTTCCTGGGGATTTCCATGCTGCTTATCGGAGAAAAGGCAGCCCGCCCCCTGAAGGAGTTCTTTGATGCTATGAATGATGTGGTTTTGAAGATGGTCGATCTGATTATGCAAACGGCCCCGCTCGCTGTCTTTGCCCTGTTGGCCAATGTGGTGGTGACTTCAGGCGATCCCAACTTGTTGCTGGCTTTGTTGAAATACTCCGGCGTGGTGATCCTGGGATTATTGCTGATGATCCTATTTTATAGCCTGGTGGTTGCCACCTTTACCCGTTACAGCCCCTGGACCTTTTTGAGCAAGTTAAGTCCGGCACAGCTCCTGGCCTTTTCAACCAGCTCGAGTGCGGCCACACTGCCCGTAACCATGGAGCGGGTGGAAGAACATATAGGGGTGGACAAAGACATTACGAGCTTTGTCCTGCCTGTCGGCGCCACGGTCAATATGGACGGGACCAGCCTGTATCAGGGCGTGGCGGCCGTTTTCATTTCACAGGCCCTGGGCTTCCATCTTTCCTTTCCGGATCAGCTGACCATTGTGCTTACCGCCTTGCTGGCCTCCATCGGCTCAGCCGCGGTCCCGGGTGCGGGGATGGTGATGCTGGTGATTGTTCTGGAAGCGATTGGATTTCCGCCCGACAAGCTGGCGATCGGATTGGCGCTGATCTTTGCCGTGGACCGGCCATTGGATATGTGCCGGACCGTAGTTAATATAACCGGGGATGCCACGGTATCCATGATGGTGGCCAAGTCCCTGGGCAGGGTTTTTCGGCCGCATGTGCAGGAGTGGGATGATCACCTGGACGAACTAAAATAAATGCGGCAGCCTTACCGCCGGAAATTATAGAAATTTTTTACGGATTTCGGGCGTAGGCAGCATGCAGGCTTCCCGCTTCCCGAACCACTTGTACCGGTTACGGGCTATCCAGCGGTAAAGGGCATCTCTTAAACGGACGGGCAACCATCGGAAAACACCTAACAACTTCCAGCCACCCCCGAATTCCCATGTGATCCTCCACGCGGCTTCCGATTCTAAATAATAGGCAACTCCCGGGTCGATCAGGATAATCGAATCAACCCTGGAGGGATTGATATGCCTTTCCCGGATCAGTTCTTGCCCGATCTCGCTCTGCAGGGCTGCCAGCCTGAATCGATCATGACGGTCATGGCGAATGACGAACTGTACGGCATGGTTGCAGAGGTTGCAGACCCCGTCGAAGAGAAGGATGAGTTTATCCGGTGGCAATTCCATCCGTCAAAGATACATCTCAGTCCCGGGACATCCTCAATTTATTATAGGATCGCAACAGGTGGATTTCATAAAAAAGTTCCCGTCCCAAATCCCCCAGTTGGCTACAGGGGAGTGAAGGCCCTGGTCATGCGATAAGCACAGGTTACCCGTATTTCGCCCCAATTTTACTATGTGAAGTAAATGTTTATATTAAATACAATAAAAATTTAATAAATAGTTATTTAAAAATAAATATTACACTCAATTGCTTTTCGAATACCGGTTCTGCCTGGCATGCAAAATTTGGAAAGATTGCCTGCATGCATTTTGCAGGTTATTAGCTTAAATTGTAGTTGGGGGGTGGGGGAGGCTTTGCCCCCCGAAAAAAAGATTCAGGTGGGTTGGGGTCGGGGAAGGCCATAACAACGGGATCTGCCCAACCCCTTCCCTGATGCTGTTACCCAACGGTAACCCGCCCATAGCGAAAGGTCGCACAGCTTTGACACCCGTCTTTTGCATTGAACCGGGACCCCAGCTAACTCAAATACCTTCGCCAATCCCCATTTCGCTGCGTTATTTGCCCTTTTCCACCAACTCCAGTTGATCCAGGGCCACGTCCGTGGTAAACTGCCCGTAATTTACTGTGGCCCGACCCTTTTCCAATTGATCGATACTGCCCACCGCCTTCCCGTCCTGAAGTCGTACCCTGTCTCCAACCCTGAATTCGGGCCGGGTACCATGAGCTGTTTTTTTTGATCCTTTGGCCCCCTGGATTTTTTTTTCTCTGAAGTCCCCGCGCTTCTTTTTTAGCCCGCGCTTCCACAGCCCGGCTTTCTTTTGCCTGCCTTCCCTGGCTTCCCGGGCAGTCTGTTTCTTTCCGTTTGCTGTTCTCCGTTTCCACTATGCGTAACAATTCAGATACCAACGGGCGCTTTTTTTTATTTTGGAAATATTTTTCCGCCGCCGAATCGACCTTGTTCCCTAAATGGATCATCCGCTGGTTGTGGTCGTATAGATTCCTGGTAATCCTCAAGTTTCGATTTTACCCGGGCATTCAGGTTTTCAAGGCGCCGGGCTTCCTCCCGCGCCTGCCTTCCTCTTCCTGTAACCTGGAACCTTTTTGAGCCATTTTGCGGCGTTCTTTCTGCATTTGGGCTATGGTTGCATCAAAACGTAATTTCCCACGCTCTATCTTCTTCTTAGCGCGATTTATGAGGTTAAATGGGATGCCGTTCTTCTGTGCCACCTCAAAAGTGAACGAACTTCCGGCCTGGCCCAACATCAACTGGTATGTGGGCTCCAGGGAGCCGGAGTCAAAAAGCATATTGGCATTGGCCATAAATGGCAATTCGTTGGCCAGCAACTTCAGGTTGGCATAATGGGTGGTGATCACCCCGAATGACTCCCGTTCGTAAAATACTTCAAGGCAGGCCTCTGCGAGGGCCCCTCCGAGTTCCGGGTCGCTTCCGGTTCCGAATTCATCAATCAGGAAAAGCGTATGTCGATCGCACTGCGCTAAAAATCGGTTCATGTTCTTTAGCCGGTAGCTATAGGTGCTCAGGTGGTTTTCTATGGATTGGTTATCCCCGATGTCCGTCAGGATTTGTCCGAACAGGCAAAAAGAACTTCGTTCATGTACGGGCACCAATAATCCGCTCTGCAGCATTAGCTGAACAATCCGATGGTCTTAAGGGTGATGCTCTTCCCGCCCGCATTCGGTCCCGAGATTACCATGATCCTGTTCTCCGGATGCAGGTGCACGGTTTGAGGCCAGGTTTTTTCCCCCTGGCGTTTATTGGTCAGGTAGAGCAAAGGGTGGTAGGCGTCGCGCAGAGTCAGCTGGCGTTCCCGGTTGATTTCAGGAAATATGGCCCCCATTTCCCATCCATACCGGGCTTTGGCCGAAATAACATCTATTTGGGTAAGGTATTCCTGATATCCCCGAAGCTCCCGGGTATGCGGACGGATGCCGTCTGTAAGTTTTTTCAGTATCCTCTGGATTTCTTCCCGCTCCTCGAACTCCAGGTTGTTGAGCTCCCGCCCCAGGGTAAGGGTTGCTTCTGGTTCTATATAAACAATGCTGCCGGTCCTGGAACTGCCCATGACATTTCCGGGCACCTTCTTCCGGTGCATGGCTTTGACCGCCAGGACCCGCCGGTTTTCCACCACCGATTCACGGATATCGTCCAGGTAATCTGACGTGATATAGGTTTTTAAGGCCATAGAAAAGCTCCGGTTGATGCCGGCCCTGACCTGCTGCTGCTCCCGCCGTATTCGTTTCAGTTCCTGGGAGGCAAGGTCCCTGATCTCCCCGAAACGGTCAATGACCTTATGGATCTGTTCCGGGATCTCCGGACGCAGTTCCTGTTTTGCCGCAAAATCCGAGAGCAGGGGGTAATACTCCCTGTATTTTTTAAAAAATTGCCGATGTTCCTTCACCGTATCGCAAATGCCTGCGATCCGCCTGAAACCGTCCACTTCCAGTCGGGAGTTTTCTATTTGCAATAACTGCAGATCTGAATGGATGGCCTCAAATCCATGGTTGGGAATGCGGTTATCCGTGGTGAAGGAGGACAGGTATTCCGAAGTTTGCCCCAGGGTCTCCAGCAAAAGCTCTTCCCGGCCGATGGGAGAAAGCGCCAGGCTCCGTTCCTTGCCCAATTCGGTAAGGCAGCGGGCCGCCACTTGTATCAGCACGGAAGGAAACTCCAGATCTTGCAGGGTTTTTTGCGCGATGTTGTCCATCGTTTGGTAAAGGCCTATTTTAGTGCTACAAAAATAGCCCTTTTCCGATGAACGTAAGTATTGAGCCAGGCTGGAAATCCCGGTTGCAGGAAGAATTCGAAAAGCCGTATTTCAATCAATTGGCCGATTTCGTGCGCAACGAATATACCCAGCACCGATGTTTTCCCAGGGGCAGCGACATTTTTGCGGCTTTTGACCATTCTTCCTTTGAAGACACCAAAGTAGTTATTATCGGGCAGGACCCCTATCACGGTCCCGGGCAGGCAAATGGGCTCTGCTTTTCGGTAGGAGAGGAGATCCCCCACCCCCCTTCGCTAATGAACATTTTCAAAGAGTTGGAAAATGACCTGGGGAAGCCCTATCCCAAAAGCGGGAACCTTGAACATTGGGCAGACCAGGGGGTGCTGCTGCTGAATGCCACCCTTACGGTGAGGGCGCGGCAGGCTGGCAGCCATCAGAACAAAGGCTGGGAACAGTTCACAGATGCCGTGATCCAAAGCCTGAGTAGGGGCAAAGAAGGCCTGGTATTCCTTTTATGGGGGGGATATGCCCGGAAAAAAATCACGCTGATCGACCAGAAAAAACACCATATCCTCACCTGTGGCCATCCATCTCCACTGAGCGCCAACCGCGGATTGTGGTTCGGGAATAAACATTTCAGTAAAACGAATGCCCTCCTTAAGAAGCAGGGGAAAAAGCCCATCGACTGGTAATATTAAGGTACCTACATCATCGCATGGAGCAGTTTCTCAGCGGGTGAAACCTTATTTATTAGCTTTAGATCATAAAGGCTATTTACCACATTGTCAATAATATTGCTTTCTATTTGTGATTGACTCCATCGGGTGAGCTTCAACCATTCGTGTATATCGCTTGCTTCCTGGCCGTAGCGCCTGGCCAAAATCCGGTCTATACCCGGGATTTCCTGCATTCTGCCCGAATAGCGATTGAGCACCTCCAGCACTTTTTTAAGTGCGGTAGGGTCTGCCTTCAAAAAATGGTCTGGCACGGCCAGAACAAAACAGGGCCAGGGGGAGGGGAAATCGCCCAGGCGCCTGAATATTTTTTGGGTTACCAGGGGTTTCGTCGTAAAATGCTCCCAGAGGAAATAGGCGGCCTGCCCTTCGGTAAGTGCTTGTACAGCGCCTTCCGTTTGATGCACGATTTCGAACTGCAGGTGATGGGGGTCCCATCCCATGTGCCGCGCATGCAGGAATGCCATGAGGTGGCTTCCGCTACCCGGCCTGCTGATCGCGGCTTTGTGCCCCTCCAGTTGCGCCACCTTCCGGAAGGGGGAACTTGCGGCCACATGAATGCCCCA
The DNA here is from genome assembly GCA_963721045.1 of uncultured Flavobacteriaceae bacterium. Taxonomy (GTDB): domain Bacteria; phylum Bacteroidota; class Bacteroidia; order Flavobacteriales; family Flavobacteriaceae; genus Zeaxanthinibacter. The sequence goes on along the minus strand of CAVRHQ010000022.1, from coordinate 31,954 downwards.
AAGTAATGGGCTTCCGATAAATTCCTGGACAATTCGGATGGGGTTGCCCTCAATCCTGCTTTTAACGGCAGCTTCGGTAAGGACAACAGCGATCTCCGTTTCCCCCCGGCGCAGCATTTCACACATTTTTCCACTCCCTTCCGGCACATCGGTCCATTGGATCCCGATATCCTCTTCGGCAAAAGCCCCTTCTTCCAGGGCCAGGTGCCAGGGAAAGTTAAAATGCTCCGGAACGCCGGCAACACGTACCGTTTTCATGCAGATATCAGTTTATCCAGTGTATATTCGATCAGGTTTTCCACGGCCTTTCCGGGGTCGCGGGAGAATACCCCCGTGTCCCGGTTAGCAAGGATGCAGTTAAGGGAAATGGCCCTGTGACCCATCAACTGCGAAAGTCCGTAAATGGCGGAGGTCTCCATTTCAAAGTTGGTTATCTTCAGACCCTCGTACCTAAAACCCTTAAGTTTTTCCATCATTCCGGTTACCGCAGCTTCTAATCGTAATTGCCTCGCCTGTGGCCCGTAAAATCCTGTGCCGGTGGCGGTAAAACCCCTGAGTAGTTGGTCCGAATCCAGGTGTTTCACAAGCAGGGGATCGGCGCTGACCACATAGGGGGAGGCGAGTTCCCGTGGCCATTCCAGGTGCTTGATAAATTCTGCTTCAATCTTTGGGAACCAGGGCCCGGGATGCCGGTAGTAGTGCAGGAGCCCGTCCAACCCCAGGGCATATTCATTGAGCAGCAGCGTATCGGGCGGAATTTCCGGTTGCAGGGCCCCGGAAGTTCCAATCCGGATGATTTGCAACGGGGTTAATCTCTGCCGGACGGAACGGGAATCAAAATCGATATTGACGAGCGCGTCCAGTTCATTCAATACAATATCTATGTTGTCTGTTCCGATCCCTGTTGAAATAACCGAAATCCGTCGGGTTCCGAGGTAGCCCGTATGGGTGATGAATTCCCGGTTCCCTTTCCTCAACTCAATGCGGTCAAAATATTTTGAGACCTGTGGTACGCGGGTAGGGTCCCCGACGGTGATAACGGTTTCCGCCAGGTCTTCGGGCAATAATTTCAGGTGGTAAATGCTTTGGTCTTCGTGGAGGATCAGTTCGGAGGCATTCAGCGGCATGCTATAGCTTCAGGATTCTACCCGATTCGGTGTTATAAAGGAAGTTGTACTTCAGGGCGCCGCCCAAATACGCCTCATTGTCACGTATATGTGAATAATAGCTGGTTTGCCCGTCGAGGATTTCTTTTCCTTTTTTGGTGAGTCGCACGGGGTTGAAGGAGGAGAACAAAGGCCTCAGGCTTCCCAGGATACGCTCGTATTGGGTATTACCGAACCCATAACGTCCCTGGTTCTCCAGGATATCGGCCAGTAAGGCTTTCTTGCTTTTCGGCTTATCGACGATTGCCAGTTCCAAAATCCTGTTTTCGGGATCATTCAGTCCGTTCTTGATGCTGGGGAAGCGTTTCAGGTGGGCCAGCAGGGCTTCAGACAGGTAGTCGAACTGGTAATTTTCAAAATCGGTAAGGTTTTCCAGGCGGATCGGGTTGTCGCTGCAATACAATTGCCACACGTAATCCGCATACTCTATGTCGTCCTGAGATAGGAAAGTCCGCTTTTCATATAGGGCCATCAACTGCTCATCATTTAACTCGTTGAGCCCGTAGAGTTTGTCGGTTTCATCTTCATTTCCACTGCAGACCAATGAAATTTCGGCATGCCGGCGGTTGGTCTTTAGCCAGCTGATCACAGCCAGCATGTTAATCTGGCAGAAAAGGTCGAATTCAAACCAGAGGATGATCTGGTCCTGTTGTTTATGGTTGCACAGGGAACGGTATTCTTTCAGTGTTTTTTCGACAAACCAGGACTTGCTGACATTGTAGTTTTTATGGAGAAATTCGAAGCGGGTCTTCCAGAAAGACTCACTCCCGACATTGGTTTCTGTTTTCCCTTCGCAAAGCATTTCCCGCCAGGTGATAATGTCGCCCTTTACTTTTAAATTCTGAAGTCTTTGGGTAAAGGTATCCCCGTTGGTGATATGCAATTGGGATCTCATTTTCAGTGTCGTTTAGTTTATAACCCCTAAAGGTAACATTTAATCAAAAACGACAAAACATTATTAACAGAATTTACCCCCCTACACGTTTGGTTTTGAAGCCTTTTTCCTCCAGCATCTGCATGATTTGATCCCGGTAATCCCCCTGTATTATCACCGTGTCGTCCTTAACCGTCCCGCCAACACCCAGGGAGGTCTTTAGTTCCTTCGCCAGGGCCTTGAAATCCGATTCTGCGCCGGTATAACCTTCGAGGATGGTGATGGGTTTACCCCGTCTTTTTTCATATTTGCAAAGGATAGGGTCCTCCTGCATCCAAAGGCCCTTTTCAAGTTTTTCGGGTGCGGGGCTCCGGGGATTCGTGATCGGGGAATAGTTTCTGCAGCTGGTCTTTTAAATCCATTTATCCATAAATTACGGGATGGGGGCAATAAAAACAAGGCTTTAAAGGGAGTTAAAACAAGCGCGACTCCCTGAACTAAATCCGGCCGGCTTCCGTCGAAGTGCCTTCCTTGTTCCTCCCTGTTTCCTTAGCACGCCTATTACAGTCCTATTTTTTTACAAGCCCCAGTTCGATGAGGCGTTCGTTCAGGTATTCGCCGGCCGTGCAATCGGGAAACATTTTTGGGTGTTTTGCGTCTATACAGTTCTCCAGGCAATCCAAAGGCATGTCGCTCACAGGGTGCATGAAGAAAGGAATGGAATAGCGGGACTTTCCCCATTCCGATTCAGGCGGGTTGACCACCTGGTGGATGGTCGATTTCAGGCGGTTATTGGTCAGGCGTGAGAGCATATCGCCCACATTGATCATCAACTCGTCCGGTTTCGCAATAGCATCTATCCATTCGCCTTTGTGGTTTTTAACCTGCAACCCCTTCCCATGCGCCCCCATCAAGAGGGTGATCAGATTGATATCCCCATGCGCCGCTGCGCGGACGGCATTTTTGGGCTCTTCCTTAATAGGGGGGTAATGGATGGGCCTCAGGATAGAATTCCCATTCTTAATATAATCATCAAAATAGGTTTCTTCCAGTTTCAGATAGATCGCCAGCGCCCTAAGTACATAGCGGGCAGTTTTCTCGAGCATTTTAAAGGTTTCTTTCCCAACCTCGTTAAACCGGGGCAATTCTTCTACCTGCACATTCCTCGGGTATTCCGCCTCCAGTACGGGATTGTCCTCCACGGACTGCCCAAAATGCCAGAATTCCTTGAGATCGCCCTCCTTTCTGCCTTTGGCGTGTTCCTTCCCGAAGGAGGTATAGCCCCGTTGTCCGCCAATACCTTCGATTTCATACTTTTCTTTGACCTCCTGAGGGAGTTCGAAGAATTTCTTTATTTCTGAATAGAGTTCCTCCACGAGCTCGTCAGACAGGAAATGTCCGCTCAGTGCGACAAATCCGATTTCCTCAAAGCCCGTCCCCAGCTCCTTTACAAACATTTCCTTTTTTACAAAGTCCCCTGACAGGTAATTTTTCAGGTCGACACTTGGGATTCCACTCATAGTTTCTCGAATTCAGGAACCCAAAGGTAATAAAATATAAGGCATTCTGGGGAGCGCACACCTGCAGAGATTCGGTTCTTTTTGTATAATTTTACCGGCAAATCTTCTTCCAACTCATGCAATACAAGAATGCCGGCTTGTCCTCGGAACTCCAGGTAGGCCTTTATCGTTCGCTTCTAAAACCCCGTATGATAGAGGAAAAAATGCTGATCCTGCTCCGGCAGGGTAAAATTTCCAAATGGTTCAGCGGGATCGGGCAGGAAGCCATTTCAGTGGGGGTTGTCAAGGCGCTCAACGATGAGGAATACATCCTTCCCATGCACAGGAACCTGGGGGTCTTCACCGGCCGGGAAGTCCCCTTATCCCGCCTGTTCGCTCAATGGCAGGGCAAGGCTTCCGGCTTTACTTCCGGCCGGGACCGCAGTTTCCATTTCGGGACCCTGGAGTACCGGATCATCGGGATGATTTCACACCTGGGCCCTCAATTAGGGGTTGCCGACGGGATCGCACTGGCTGGTCTTTTAAGGAAGGAGAAGCGTGTGACCGCTGTTTTTACGGGAGAAGGGGCTACCAGCGAAGGGGATTTCCACGAGGCCCTGAACCTGGCTGCGGTTTGGCAACTGCCGGTGCTTTTTTGCATCGAAAACAACGGCTATGGGCTCTCGACCCCGGTGAAGGAGCAGTACCGATGTGAAAACCTGGTAGACAAAGGGATCGGATATGGGATGGAAGCCCACCTGCTCGATGGGAACAACATCCTGGAGGTCTATACCCGGGTAGCGGATATTTGTAGGAGCATGCGGGAGAAGCCCAGGCCTGTATTGCTCGAATTCAAGACTTTTCGAATGCGGGGCCATGAGGAAGCGAGTGGAACCAAATACGTCCCGGATTCCCTTTTACATTCCTGGTCCGAAAAAGATCCTATTGCCAACTATGAGAAGTTCCTGCTGAAGGAAGGCCTGCTTGATCCGGATACACTCAAGGCCATGCGGGCAGAATTTCAGGAGGAAATTGATGAAAACCTCCGCAAGGCGTTCGCCGAAGGGCCGGTAAATTTTAATGAAACAAAAGAATTACATGATGTTTATCATAAATTTGATTATCAAATAGTTAAACATAGCAACATAGTTAAAAATATTCGCCTGGTCGATGCGGTGGCACAGGGATTGGAACAATCCATGGAACATCATGAGAACCTGATTGTAATGGGGCAGGATATTGCCGAATACGGCGGGGTGTTCAAAGTGACAGAAGGCCTGGCCGAAACCTACGGCACAGACCGGGTACGGAACACACCCATCTGCGAATCAGCCGTGGTTTCTGCCGCCATGGGCCTGTCACTCAATGGCATGAAGGCGGTGGTGGAAATGCAGTTTGCCGATTTTGTGAGCAGCGGCTTCAACCCCATCGTAAATTACCTGGCCAAGGTGCATTACCGCTGGGGTGCTATAGCCGATGTGGTGATCCGTATGCCCTGCGGGGCTGGGGTAGGGGCCGGACCTTTCCATTCACAGACCAACGAGGCCTGGTTTACAAAGACCCCGGGGCTCAAGGTGGTATATCCCGCCTTCCCATACGACGCGAAAGGGCTGCTTATCACCGCGATCAACGATCCTAACCCCGTGCTGTTCTTCGAACATAAAGGCCTGTATCGCAGCATTTACCAGGATGTCCCAACCGATTATTACACCTTGCCTTTCGGGAAGGCCGCCCTGCTCCGTGAAGGGGAAGACATCAGTATTGTCACCTACGGCGCCGGTGTGCACTGGGCGCTGGAGACCCTGGATTCCTCCCCGGAAATTAAAGCAGACCTTATCGATCTGAGGACCCTGCAACCCCTGGACACGCAGGCGGTATTCCGCTCCGTCAAGAAAACCGGCAAATTGATCATTCTTCATGAGGACACCCTTTTTGGGGGCTTGGCCAGTGATTTGTCTGCCCTGGTAACGGAATCCTGCTTTGAATTCCTGGATGGACCCGTTCGCCGGGTGGGAAGCCTTGAAACACCTGTTCCTTTTGCGCCAGCCCTGGAAGAAAATTATCTGCCCAGGAAACGTTTTGCCGCGGCCCTCGCCGAATTATGGGCCTACTAAGGATAGAATTAACATTAGAAGCTATAGAACACGGAATCCTGGCCGGATTTTAGCATCTTTTCGCAAAACCTGATAACATTTTTGGAACCAACGGCCAAAAATACTATGCCCAACGTATATATAGATATTGAAATCAAAATAACTCACCTATGAAACAATCAATTGCAGGCATCCTGCTTGCTGCTTTTTTACTATGCTCATGCTCTATTTCAAGGGCGGTGAGGGAACAGCGCGAAACACTCAGCGGAACCTGGAACCTGGACAACATTTCCTATGAAGGAAATCAGGGATCTTTCAAGGCCGTCCTTTTCGATGATGCGGATGCCATTTGCTTTGAAGACAGTGAATGGTATTTCAGGGAAAACAACAGCACGGGCCGGTATACCCTGAAAGATGGCAGCCTCTGTACGGGAGGGGATCGTTACATCCGCTGGTCTATTGTAGAACGGCCCGAAAACTATACCAACCAGCTGCAGTTCAAATTTATCGATGCCAAAAACAAGGACATTGGGGGAGGCCTGGGCTACCGCCTGAATATCACCAGCCTGACACCCCAGAGCATGACCCTGAAATCCAATACCCGGGTAGGAAGCGAAATGGTTACCGTAGTATATGAATTCACTAAAAAACAATAACTAATGAAAAACCTGACACTGAAAAGCACGGCATTTTTACTGGCATTCGGCCTTTTACTGGGCTGCAATGCTGTAAAGAATGCGAATAACAAACAAAAGGGCGCTGTTATCGGTGCCACCGGGGGAGCCGTGGTCGGAGGCGTGGTTGGAAACAACGTCGGCAAGGGAAATACCGTCCTGGGTGCCATAATCGGCGGAGTTGTCGGCGGGGTGGCCGGTGGGTACATCGGCGATCGAATGGACCGGCAGGCCGAACGGATTGAAGAAGAAGTCCCCGGGGCCGAAGTCACCCGCGTGGGGGAAGGTATCAACGTTACTTTCGATGAGCAAAGCGGGGTTTACTTTGATATCAATAAAAGCGACATCAAGGGAAAATCGGCAGAAACCCTGCAACGCCTGGCAGGAATTTTTAAGGAGTATCCCAAGTCCAATATCCTGATCGAAGGCCATACCGACAGTACCGGGGGGGACGACTATAACATGATACTCTCCAAGCAACGGGCCCAGGCAGTTACGAATTACCTGATCGACCAGGGGATCGATGCCGGCCGGTTCACAACCAAATGGTACGGCGAGTCCCAGCCCCGTTTCGATAATTCAACGCCCGAAGGCCGTTCCAAGAACCGCAGGGTGGAATTGGGGATAGTTGCCAGCGATGCCCTGAAAGAGGAAGCCAAGGAAAAAACCAAGGGATAGGGAGGTAGGGACCAGGTCCCGCAAAAGTTCAGTGCCATCCAGGGCAAAGAGTCGCCTTTCTTCTTAATACCTGCGACTAAACCGCTTTTTTGGGGAAAATGGAGCGGAAAGCCTTACCCAGGATGGCACTTTTTGTGATCTTTTTGCCGTACACAGTACTGCTGCGGAATATTACATGGCTGTAATGTCGTGCAGCACAGCTTCCACAACCCGCCCAAAACCTTGTTATTAAAATAGTATCTTCCGCAAATGGATCAGTATGATGCTATCGTCGTAGGAGGGGGCCTCGCCGGGTTAGCCGCAGCCATTCACCTGGCCGGAGAGGGCCTGTCGGTCCTGCTCTTTGAAAAGCACCCGTACCCCCGCCACAAAGTATGCGGGGAATATGTATCCAATGAAATTGGGCCTTACCTACGGTCCCTGGGGATATCCCTTCCTGCTGCCGTTCCGATACGGCAATTGCGGTTGACCACCAGGGCCGGACGAAGTCTGTATGCAGACCTCCCGCTTGGAGGTTTCGGGATCAGCCGCTATGCCCTTGACGAAACCTTGTATTTGCAGGCAATCCGAATTGGTGTGGAGGTGCGGATTGAAAGCGTCATAAAAGTGGATTATGAATCCCCGGGCTTTACAGTGCATACCACTTCGGAGGCATCTTATCATGGAAAGGTGGTCATCGGTGCTTATGGAAAACGGGCATCCCTGGACCGGGAGTTGGGCCGGGATTTTATAAACCAGCGGTCTCCGTGGCTTGCCGTGAAGGCCCATTATGCTTTCCCGTCATGGCCCGGGGAACAGGTAGGTTTCTTTCCCTTTAGGGGCGGCTATGCCGGCCTGAGCAGGACCGAATCCGGGGCCTGCAATTTTTGCTACCTGGCCAGCTTCAAAAGTTTCCGGCCTCATGGTTCCATCGACAGCTATCAGCAACAGGTGCTTTCTCAAAATAGCTTTTTAAAGCACTTCCTCTCCGAAGCGGAAATGATCTTTGAAGCACCGCTTACCATCGCACAGGTCTCATTCGGCGGGAAAGAGGCCGTATACAGGCACATTCTGATGTGTGGGGACTCAGCCGGAATGATCCATCCGTTGTGTGGTAATGGCATGGCCATGGCCCTGCATGGGGGAAAGATAGCCGCAGAATGCATCATTGAGCACCTGAGAGCGAAAACCTTCAGTCAGGAGGCGCTCGAAAAAGAGTATAAACGTCGCTGGCAGGCCGTCTTTTCAAGACGGCTGCAGGTTGGCCGCTGGCTGCAGGGTTTGCTGCTAAATGAAAACCTGTCAGGCCTGGCTTTAGGGCCCTTATCCCGAACGCCCTGGTTGCTCCGGAAATTAATTGAAGCCACCCATGGAAAACCAGTGACCGTATGAACTTCAGAAACAGGTGCTATCTCGAAGAAGCCATGGACCACCCGGAAAGGACGGTGGGCGAATTCGAGCAGGGTATTCGATGACCTCAACCGGACCAACCAACTGCTCGGCGGACAATATATAACCCTCCGGGCCGTAAAAAAGTTACTGGCCCGATTTCCCGGGAGGCTTTACCGTATTGTCGATATGGGCTGCGGCGATGGCAACCTTTTAGCGTCGGCTGGCGGTGCAATGCCGGAGGGATGGGATTGAGGCTGTCTTTCTGGGGATCGATGGCAGCCCCTTAGCCCTGGAAATAGCTACCCAGCGCTCCCGCCGACTACCCGGAAATACGCTACGAACAGGCCAGCCTCCCGGACCTGGGCGGCAGGGATTCCCATGTGAGATCCTCCTGTGCACCCTTACCTTACATCACTTTAACGAGACAGAAGCCCCCCAGGTGCTCGACCGCTTCCGGAGGATGGCTTCTCTGGGTATTATCATCAATGATCTCCAAAGAAATCGGATCGCATATTACCTTTTTCAGGTGTTTAGCCGTATTTTTATAAAAACAAAAATTGCTAAAGAAGACGGACTGATCTCCATACGGCGCGGATTTTCCAAAAAGGAATTGCTCGAATTAAGCCTGGGAATCCCGAACTTCCATCACCGGATCCGATGGCGATGGGTATTCCGTTATCTCTGGGTAATGCAAGCCAAAGCCAACCCTTTACATGAATGAAACCAGGATCGTAGCGGTAACCAAGGAATTACCGCCCTATAGCCGCAGTACCTCAGAAATCCTCCCGTATATAACCAATTGGCTGGGAGACCAGGAACCGCGTTTCAGAAGGAAGGTTTTGAAGATATTTGAAGGGGCTGCAGTGGATACCCGCTATGGGATCATGGATATTGAAGAGGTATTCACCCCCACTTCCTTTGAGGAAAAGAACGCCAGGTATACCACCGCGGTGCGGGAGCTGGGGCAGGTTGTGCTCGGAAAGGCCCTCAGGCAGGCCGAATGGAATCCAACATCCCTGGATTATATCATTACCGTAAGCTGTACCGGGATCATGATCCCTTCTATGGATGCCTATCTGGTAAACAGCCTGGGCTTGCGGCAGGATATCATCCGTTTACCGGTAACCGAGATGGGGTGTGCTGCCGGGGTATCCGGATTGATTTATGCCCGTAACTTCCTGCGGTCAAATCCAGGGAAACGGATTGCCCTGGTGGCTGTGGAAAGTCCGACCGCCACTTTCCAGCATGGGGATTTTGCCATGGCCAACATGGTAAGCGCCGCCATTTTTGGAGACGGGGCTGCCTGTGTGCTCCTTTCGTCAGAACAGGAAGCCACCGGACCCCGTATCATTGGGGAAGGGATGTATCATTTCCCGGATGCCACCCACCTGATGGGTTTCGACCTGACCGATGATGGATTGCGGATGATCCTGGATCCGGCGGTGCCTGAAATGATTTCCGAACATTTCGATGATATCCTCTTCCCGTTCCTCAGTCAGTGCGGGACCGATATTTCCAGGGTGAAACACCTGGTCTTCCATCCCGGGGGGCGTAAAATCGTTCAAACCGTTGAGGATCGGTTCAGGCCCTTGGGGAAAAATATTGATGATACCCGGGAAACACTTCGCCTATACGGAAATATGAGCAGTGCCACCGTACTGTATGTGCTCGAACGATTTATGGAAAAGGACATTCCCCCAGGCGAACAGGGCCTGTTGCTAAGTTACGGGCCGGGCTTTACAGCTCAACGGGTACTGCTGGAGTGGTAGGCGAACAAATTCAAATGCAATGAGCGAAACAAGGCAGGCAACGGACAAGCGCAGACAGTGGGCCCTAATCCTGGGAGGCAGCAAGGGCCTTGGCCTCGCCACGGCGGAGAAGCTTGCCAGGCACGGGTACCACTTGGTCATTGTCCATCGCGACAGGAGATCGGACATGCCGGCAATTGAAACTAATTTTAACGAGATTCGCAATTATGGAGGCGAGTGCATCACCCATAACTGCGATGCCCTTAATCCATTAAAGAGGAAGGAAGTCCTGGAAAAAATTAAATCGATCCTGGGTAAGAAAGAGGCCATACGCGTGGTGGTCCACAGTATTGCCAGGGGGAATTTAAAACCCATGTCCGGGCCTGAACCCATTTTATCCGGAGAGGATTTCCTCCTCACCCTGGATGCTATGGCTGTAAGCCTTTATACCTGGAGCCGGGCGCTGATCCGGTGTGATTTGCTGGCCAGGGATACCAGGATACTTGCCTTTACCAGTGAAGGACGTAACCGTGTCTTGCCCTATTATGGCGCCGTCGGAACAGCCAAGGCGGCCCTGGAAGCGATCAGCAGGCAAATGGCGGTAGAATGGGCGCCTCTGGGCATCAGGGTAAATTGCATTCAGGCAGGGGTGACGGAGACGGAGTCTTTTGCCCGGATCCCCAATAGTGCACGGATCCGGGAACACGCCCAGAAACGAAACCCGTCCGGGCGGCTCACCCGGCCTACGGATGTAGCCAATGCCGCTTACCTGCTTACCCTCGAGGAAGCCGGCTGGATTACCGGGACAGTCATCAGGGCAGATGGGGGTGAAAGCCTGAGGTAATATGAAATACAAGGATATATTGGAGCAATTGCCTTATCAGAAGCCCTTCCTCTTCGTGGATAGCCTGGAGAAAGTGGATGAGGATGGCGCGGAAGGCAGCTTCACCTTTCGCAGTGACCTGCCCTTCTACCAGGGCCATTTTAAGGATAACCCCATAACCCCAGGGGTCTTGCTGACAGAATGCTGTGCCCAGATCGGGCTGGTTTGCCTGGGGATATACCTTATACGCTCCCTTGAGACCACGGGCAAGGCATTTGCCCTGAGCAGTTCGGAGATGCAATTTTTTATTCCGGTTTATCCGGGAGAAACAGTGAAGGTACGTTCCCAGTTGCATTACTTCCGCTTTAACAAGCTGAAATGCGGGGTACGGATGTACAATGCAAGGAATGCCGTTGTTTGCAAGGGCATCCTGGCCGGAATGTTAATACCTGAAGATCATGAATAGACGGGTGGTGGTCACCGGGATGGGGGTATGTGCCCCAAACGGTATTGGCCTTGAAGGGTTTGGCCGGGCACTGCGGGAAGGCCGCAGTGGAATACGGTTTCAACCGGATTTGGAAGCTTTGAACTTTGGATGTCAGGTAGCCGGAAAACCGGAAATTGAACCGGCCATGATCGAAGGCTACCTTACGCCTGTACAACGGAAAGGCTTGCTGGCAAGCGGGCTGATATACGGGCTGATTGCCGGGAAAGATGCCTGGATCGATGCCGGCCTGGATCCGGTCCCGGAGGGTCCGCCCGACTGGGAAAGCGGCATCATGTTCGGAACCGGCCTGCTGGGAGTGGATAAATTCCGGGAAGCCGTTTATCACGTAGACGCGGGGCAGGTGCGCAAGTTAGGGAGTACCTCTGTTATACAAACCATGGCCAGTGGCATCAGCGCCTTCCTGGGCGGTGAGTTGGGCTGCGGCAACCAGGTAAGCACCAATTCATCCGCCTGCACTACCGGCACCGAAGGGGTGCTGCTCGGCTGGGAAAGGATCAGGAGTGGCCTGGCCGAGCGCATGCTCACAGGGAGTTGCAGTGATTCGGGACCTTATATTTGGGGAGGTTTCGACGCCATGCGGATCCTTCCGCGCAATTACAATAACGACCCGGAATCGGCCAGCAGGCCAATGAGCGCCAGTGCAGCGGGCTTTGTCCCGGGCAGCGGTGCCGGTGCCCTCCTGCTGGAATCCCTGGATTCAGCCAAAAGGCGGGGTGCCAGGATCTATGCGGAGGTATTGGGAGGGGCCGTGAATTGCGGGGGCCAAAGGCAGGGGGGCAGTATGACGGCGCCCAATCCCGTGGCCGTACAACGGTGCATTCAAGAAGCCCTGGAGCGGGCCGGGGTCCACCCGTCACGAATCGACAGTATTAACGGGCACCTTACGGCAACATCCAAAGATGCCGAGGAGATCGAAAACTGGTGCCTGGCCCTGGGCCGTTCCGGTACTGACTTTCCTTTTGTGAATTCCTTTAAAGGTACAATAGGCCATTGCCTGGCAGCGGCCGGGAGTATAGAATGCGTAGGGGCCCTACTGCAATTCGGCGAGGGGGCGGTTTTCGGGAACAGGAACTGCGAGGACCTGCACCCACGGATCGCCGAGCGTATCACCCCGGAAAAAGTGCCAGTTCAGACGAAACCTTGTACCCTGAATATTTTGGCCAAAGCCAGTTTTGGTTTTGGAGATGTGAATGCCTGTGTTATTTTTAAGCGATATTCCAGTTGAAACCATGAATGAAGAACAATATTATACCAAGCTCAAGACCATCGTAAGCCCTTATTTGCCCGAAGATGTTTCGGCCGACGCCATCGGTATGGACAGTCACTTTGTAAATGAACTCAATATTAATTCAGCCCACCTGGTAGATATCGTCCTGGATGTGGAGGATGAGTTTGATATTGTCCTTGAGAATGAGGATATGGATGCCATGCAAACGGTGCGGGACGCGGTGGCACTGATTGAAAGAAAACGCCTGGCTACTGATTTATAAAGCGGGAAGGACGCTTTCCTATGCTTGAATAGCGGGGCTTTCAGATCGCGTCGAATGGCATTCAGACAAACTTGTCGCCTTCTGCCTGGTTCCGGGTAGTGGGGGATTGTCCTGCCTTGGTTTTCTCAAGCCCTGCCGAATCTACCTGAAAGAATTTCAATACCTCGGAGGGTGTTTTAACCTGCATATATTTTTTGCCATTGATTGCGATGGGGTGTTGCAGCAGGGCCGGGTTGTTATTCAGGAGTTTTAACCAGTCGCCTGTCTCAAAATCCGACGTATCCACATTGGGGACTTCCGGTAATTCTTTTGCAAATAAATCGCCAAGAGGTTTTTCCAGGGCCTCGGCAATGCTCACCCAGACGGTATCCCCGAGTTTGGTTTTTGAAATATCAATAGTCTGCACCTTTTCCCCGGAACTTTGAACATAGCCCAGGGTTTGTTTGCCCAGGCTGGAACGGGAGTTGTATATCAGCGTAAGCTGACGGTCATTGCTGGATAGTACGCTCATATCTTCCTCTTTCATCCCTAATGAGTATTCATTTTTGCCTTTCGTTTCTTCAGCTGACGTTCCAGTTCGGACACCACTTCGGTTACCGACTGGTCGAAAGTGCCCTTGCTCGACTCAGCGAAGAGGCGGGGTCCCGGGACACTGAGCCGTATTTTGCAAATTTTGCCTGTATCCGGATCTGAAGTGTTTTCGTTGCTAAAAAAAACATCAGAGCGCACGATGAAATCGTACTTGTTCACCAATTTCTCTATTTTTTTAGCTGCATAAACTTCAAGCCGCCCACTGGCCTTTACTTGATCGTATTCAAAATTAATATTCATGGGAGTACAGGTTTAGGGGGAAGATAACCCCCGTTAATTCCAATTCCAAATATTTTAAAGCTTCTTTCCCCCGAATTTATGGTGAGGATTGTTAAGCTTGTGCGAAGAAAAAGTTAAAGTCTGTTATGCTTGTTTTCCGGGTTAAAAATTTAATTGAATTTCGTATCTTAAGAAAGGTTTCCTACGTTAATTCTCCAAAAATCTGCAAGCGTCATGACTACCGAAGAATCCATCGGAAGAAAGTTGCCCAAAACCGCCGGGCCAATTGTACAGCGATTGGAGCGAAGCAACCGGGAATTGCGCCACCTGCGGGAAAAACTTCGTTCCTACATCTGCGAGCCCAGGACCTACCTTCTTTTTGAAAGATTTGAATATTTGAAAGAGCGGCTCGAGCAATTACAGCGTAAGAATACTGAACTTATAGAAGAGTTAAATAATAAAAACCTGGCTTTTGAAATCCAGCAGGAGCGGTACAACCAGCAATTGGATTCCTGCAACGAATTGGAAATACAGGTGGTGGAATATATTGGCCGGGTAAAACTGCACGGATAGGGCAGAGGAGTTAATTCTCGGAGGGTTTTCCACGCGTGAAGATGGAAATCAGAATACCGGCAAGAAGGGAAACCATGATAACTGCCAGGGAAAGCCATTCAGGGACTTCGATTTCATTTGACAGCAACATTTTAACCCCGACAAATCCCAGGATTACCACAAGACTATAATGGATGTGCCGGAATTTTGCCAGCATCCTGGAAACCAGAAAATACATGGATCGTAACCCCAGGATGGCGAGGATGTTGGAACTGAACACCAAAAAGGGATCGGAGGTGATAGCCAGGATAGCGGGAATACTGTCCAGAGCGAACAGGATATCCGTTAGTTCGATTACTATCAGGACAACAAAAAGCGGGGTAGCCGCGCGGACGCCCATGCGGCGAACGAAGAAATCATTTCCCTGAATCCCTTTTGTCAGCGGGAATATTTTTTTGATTTGCCGGTAAACAAAGGAATTCTTGGGGTTGTAATTGGGCCCTTCTGTACGTAGCATTTTAAAGGCCGTATATAGCAGGAAAATACCGAATACATAAATAATCCAGTCGAATTGGTTGAGCAGGGCCACGCCAAACAGTATCATGGCAGCCCGGCAGATTATGGCGCCCAGTACCCCCCAGAAAAGGACCCTGTGCTGGTATTTTGGAGGGATGGAAAAGGCTGAAAAAATTACGGCGATCACAAATACATTATCCACGCTTAGGGATAATTCGATCAAATAGCCGGTGATGTATTTCAGGACGGCCCGGTTCGGGGTCAGGCCTCCGGGGTTGGCAATGAGCCCATCGGAATAGAGCCAGTAAATCACCCCGCTGAATGCCAGGGCCACGGTTACCCACAAGGCTGTCCATAAGGAGGCTTCCTTGGAACGGATCACATGGTCCTCCCTGTTGAAAACCCCCAGATCTAGCAAAAGGAAAAGGATGATCAGTAAAATAAAGGAGGGCCAGATCCACATGGATAGCAATTTTAAGGGCCAAAGATAAGAATCGTTTGCGTACCGGACAGGCCCGGAACGGGATGTATACCGAAGAAATTAAAAAATAAATCGTTTGCACCCATTCCTGTTGAGGGAAACCCTTATTTTAAAGATCACCTATGCAAAATCCAAACAATTAACCTGAAATTACAGAGAGATGAATCCATTGAATGTTGCCCAGAAATTAATTAAAAGTCACCTGCTCCAGGGGGAGATGACACCGGGGGCCGAAATTGGCCTGAGGATAGACCAGGCTCTTCTGCAAGACGCTACAGGAACGCTCGTACAGCTTGAGCTGGAAGCCATGGAACTGGACAGGGCCCGGACTGAGGTAGCCGTGCAGTACGTGGATCACAACCTGCTGCAGACCGACTTTAAAAATGCGGATGACCACATCTTCCTGAAATCCGCTGCCCGTAAATTTGGCCTATGGTTTAGTCGGCCCGGCAATGGAGTTAGCCATCCGGTACATATGGAACGATTCGGCATTCCGGGAAAAACACTTTTGGGATCGGACAGCCATACCTGCGCCGGCGGGTCCCTGGGCATGTTGGCGATCGGTACTGGCGGCCTGGATGTGGCTGCCGCTATCGCCGGGCAGCCGTATTTTGTAAAAATGCCAAGGATAATGGGTGTGCGGCTCCATGGGAAACTTCCAAAATGGGTTAGCGCCAAAGACATCATTCTGGAAATGCTCAGAAGGTATGATGTGAAAGGTGGCGTCGGGAAGATCATTGAATACCATGGGGAGGGCCTTGCACAGCTCAGTGCTATGGACCGCCATGTGATTGCCAATATGGGCGCGGAACTCGGGGCCACGGCCACGGTTTTTCCCAGTGATAACGAAACCAGGCGTTTCCTGAAATCCCAGGGCAGGGAAGCGGATTTTATACCCCTGGAAGCAGATGACGGTTGTACGTACGATCTGGAAGACGAAATCCTTTTGGATGAGCTGGTGCCCCTGATTGCCTGCCCCACCAGCCCCGGGAATGTGGTTCCCGTCAGGGAGGTCGCCGGTAAACCGATCAGTCAGGCGGTCATTGGGTCTTCGGCCAACCCCGGGCTTCGGGATTTCTGGATGGCGGGAGCTATTGTAAAGGATCGCTCCGTTTCCCCTGAGGTTTCGTTGGACATCAACCCGACTTCCCGGCAAATCATTCAAAATATGATCGATACCCGGGCCTTTGCCAACCTGATCAAGGCCGGCGCCCGTTTCCACCAGTCGGGCTGTATGGGTTGCATTGGGATGGGACAGGCACCCGCTTCCAATACCATCAGCCTGCGCACTATGCCGCGGAATTTCCCGGACCGATCCGGCACCAAGGACGATCAGGTCTACCTTTGCAGCCCGGAAACAGCTGCCGCGTCTGCCCTAACCGGAAAAATAACAGATCCGCGGGACCTGGAAAAACTTTACGGGATGGACTATCCGGTGTTTGAGGAGCCGGAATTGTCGATCATCAATACTGACATGCTGGTCCCGCCGGCTGAAGAAGGGGAGGAGGTAGAATTGATAAAAGGGCCCAATATCAGCTCACTTCCCGAATTTGAGCCATTAAAATCCGAATATGACGTGCCGGTGATCCTGAAGATGGGAGATAATATCTCAACGGATGAAATCCTGAAGGCCGGGGCAGAAGTACTGCCTTTCAGGAGTAATATCCCTGAGATCAGCAAATTCTCCTATACTGTAATTGACGAAACGTACTATGACCGCGCCCTGGAGGCAAAAAATAAGTACGGGGGCCATATCGTCATTGCCGGGGAAAACTATGCCCAGGGGAGCAGCCGAGAACATGCGGCCCTGGCACCCAGGTACCTGGGCCAGGTTGCGGTCATTGCTCTTAGTTATGCGCGGATTGCCTGGCAGAATCTGGTCAACTTCGGGATACTTCCCCTGGAATTTATGGAAACAGAAGATTTGAAGGCCCTGGAGCAGGGCGATATCATTCATTTGCGAAATTTACGCGAGGCCATTACCAAAAAAGAACCTATAGAACTGGAAATCGAAAGTAAAGGAGAAACGAGGAAAATCAAGGTAGTCCATAGCCTGAGCAGCCGGCAGGTGGACATCCTGTTGAAAGGCGGGGTGGTTAATGATTTCCGGGAAAAGCTGGCCGTTACATAACCGGCGCAGTCAGGGGATAGTGTGAAAGACCTGAATCGACTGGCATCAGAAATGAAAGCAGCCAATCAATGCTACCATTGCTCCCATTTCACCCGGCGCTTATCCTAAAGATGATACCTTGCATGCTTTCGGCAGTAAATAACCCTAAATTGAACGTGGGTGGGGGTGGGGGCCCGGAAATCCAACTAAACTTTAATGAGGATCCGAACGGGGTAAATCCTCCCTTGAGGTATTGTGTGTACTGGCCCGGTCCGAGTCTTATTACCCGGCCACAACCATGGCCGGTGATGGGTTACGGAATTGATGATCGGCTAAATAAAATTAAGTATAAGTATTTGATAAACAATAGTATAAAATATATTTATTAACTAATAACATGAAATATATATGTAGTAAGTATTCCATCCTCCTGCTTTTGATATCCTGTTGTTGTTCGGGGCCTGTGCAAGCCCAGGATCCCTATCTTCAGCACGGGAATCGGGAAGCCAGGGAACAGGCCAACCGGCTGATGCAATATTACCAGCAGGAACTGGGGATGCAGGTGGAACAGGCCTTCCTTTTCAGGAACAAGGCAGAAGAATTTATTATACGCCGCCAAAAACTTAAGGCCTTGGATATGACGGTAAAGGAGAAGTTGCATATGCTCCGGGAACTATCCGATCAGGAAACAGCAGAGATGGCCAATATTCTTACCCGGCCGCAATTACGCGCATACAGGAAGCTAAAGCCGGGGATTCAACCGGTAGAGATTGTAGTGGCCGAAGGTCAGAACGGGACTAGCCCGGATCAATAAAGCCAGAGGACATACCGGACTCATCCAGACGAACACATTAAAACCGGATAAGGCTTTATTGGCTGTCCCCAGCCAGTTGTATCCTGCTTCTGGCCATATACCTATAGATAAAAAGCAGAATTCCCATAGCCAGCAGGCCGCAAATCAGGAACCCTAAAAACATAGGGTAAACGGAGCTTACCACGAATTGCCCGATAAAGGCGCTGATCGGGACAGCCATAATAGTCGCCAGGCAACCTGTAAGTGCGGCACCGATCCCCGCAATATGGCCCAGGGGTTCCATAGCCAGGGAGCGAAGGTTCCCGAAAAGGAAGCCTACCGCAAAAAATTGAACCCCGAAAAAGAGCATCAGGATCCAGAGCGGAGGGTTGCCCTGTTGGCTGTAAAATAATACATAGACAAGTGGCGTCAGCACATACAGGCTAAGCGAGATGGTGACCAGCCGCAACATCCCATAACGAATTACAAGCGTTCCGTTCAGCAAGGTAGCCGCCCCTATGGTGATGGCCAGGGCAGCGAAAATATAGGGGAAGGCATCCGCCAGGGCATACTGTTCCTGGAATATCTGCTGGGCGGTACTGAGATATACCAGGAAAGAGCCCGTAACCAGGCCCCAGATAAAGGTGAACCCCATGGTTTGGCGGTAACTCAGGAGCTCCCGGTACCCCCTGATAAACACATCGGCCCTGAAAGACTTCCGGTTCCGCTGCGGCAGGGTTTCTGGCTGCCGCCGCCAGAACCAGAATGAAACCAACAGGCTGAATACCACCTGGACGTGGAAGATCCCCTGCCATCCGACACTGTCGAGTATCCATTTGCCCGTGGCCGGGGCGATGACGGGAACCAGGATAAACACCACGGTGACAAACGACATAATGCGGGCCATATAGTCCCCACTATAACTGTCCCGAATCATGGCAATACTTATGGTCCTCGGCGCAGAAAGGGACATCCCCTGCAGCACCCGCCCCGCCAGCATCCACTCCAGGCTGGTAGAATAGATACAAAGGTAGCTCGACAGGATAAAGACGCCGAAGCCGATATACACCACCGGCTTGCGCCCTATACTGTCAGACACCGGGCCGAAAAGAAGGGGCCCCAATCCGAGCCCCAGGAAAAATAACGTTATCAGGAGTTGGTTCTGCGCGATGTCTGTGGTGCCCACAGCTGCCCCGATCATATCCAATGCCGGAAGCAGGGCATCCAGGGCCAGGGCGGCTATAGACATAAGAGCCGCCATGAGGGCGACGAATTCGAGTTGGGAGGGCTTGTTTTTTAACACCCCGCAAAAGTAGCCGTTTCCAATGGATTGGCCCAAACGGAATGCGTTAGCTGATTGTTAAAACACATCAAAGACGTATCCCAGCAGCCAGTAGAGGATCAGGAATAAAATCAGCGTTCCTATGCAGCCGCAGCGACCACCACTTAATTTTTTGGCCCCTACAGCTGCTACAATGGCCCGTACAAGGTTTTTCATCTTCCGGTTTTTACCTAAAGGTAGGACATAATTTCCTGTGGTAAATGGAAATTATTGATGCTTATGGCCTGCCCCCAGGGTAGCAGGTTGTTTTATCATCCACCCATTTGTTGTATTTTTAATTCTGGCAACTGAACGGTATAAAACCGGCCGGCAGATTATGGGCAAGAAGAAAGGCAGAGACATATCCCCGTGGGGGCCGGATGACTTCACCGGGCTGCTCCTGGGGAAACGCGTTGAGGTGGCAGCCGGGGCATTGGGTGTCCGGGAGGCCCTAAAGCATAGCTTTAAGGAAATGGGCGTACTGCGTGCCATGCGCACCCTTTTCTCCATGAACCAGCAAACTGGGTTCGATTGCCCCAGTTGTGCCTGGCCAGATCCGGAACACCCTTCCAGGATAGGGGAGTACTGCGAAAATGGAGCAAAAGCGCTGGCCGATGAAGCCACCACTTCGGGCATCGGGGCTGCTTTTTTCCAAAAACATTCGGTCGAAGAATTGTCACGGCTTAGCGACTACGAACTCAATAAACTGGGACGCTTGCAGGAGCCGCTGTACCTCAGGGCAGGGTCGGTATACTATGAGCCCGTGAGCTGGGAAAAGGCATTTGAACTGATCGCGGAGGAATTACACGGGCTGGCCTCCCCGGATGAAGCCATCTTCTATACTTCCGGCCGATCGAGCAACGAAGCGGCCTTCCTTTATGGAATGTTTGCCAGGGCCCTGGGGACCAACAACCTGCCGGATTGCTCCAATATGTGCCACGAATCCAGTGGGGTTGCCCTTTCGGAAACCCTGGGGATCGGGAAGGGAAGTGTTACTTTGGAGGACCTGCACGCCGCAGACCTGATCATTGTGGCCGGGCAGAACCCCGGTACCAACCATCCCCGGATGTTATCGGCCCTGGAAAAATGCAAGGAACGGGGCGGCCATATAATTAGCATCAACCCCCTGGAAGAAAGCGGCCTGAAAACCTTTATGGATCCGCAGAAACTAAAGGGCTGGATCGGCAGGGGGGAGGTGCTCGCCGATCTACACCTGCAGCTTCATATCAACCAGGACATCCCCCTGGTAAAATTGCTGATGAAAAAATTGTTGGAACGGGATGCCGGATCAAGGATGGTATTGGATCACGAATTCATACAGGCGAAAACGGAAGGGTTTCAGGAACTGGTCCGGGATCTGGATCGGTATGAAACCCTGGAATTGCTGCAGCGATGTGGGGTACCGGAATTGCGGATCGACCAGGCGGCCGATTGGCTCGCGGGTACGAACAAAATCGTCATCTGTTGGGCCATGGGCCTCACTCAGCATCGGAATGGGGTGGAGACCATCCGGGAATATGTGAACCTGTTGTTGCTAAAGGGGGCCATAGGCAAGCCGGGTTGCGGCACCTGCCCCGTTCGGGGGCACAGCAACGTACAGGGGGATCGCTCCGTTGGGATCATGCACTATGTGGACGAGGAATTCAACCAAAGGATCCGGCAATATATGGGCTTTGAACCGCCGGATAAGGAAGGGCACGATACCGTTGGTGCTATCAGGGCCTTATACGAAGGAAAAGCCAGGTTCTTTATGGCCCTGGGTGGGAATTTTGCCATGGCTGCATCCGACACTGCCTATACGGCGGCGGCACTTAACAAATGCGACCTGACCGTGCAGGTGAGTACCAAACTCAACAGGAGCCACCTGATAACCGGGAAACGGGCGCTGATCCTCCCAACCCTCGGCCGGTCCGAAAAAGACAGGCAGGACAACCAATCCCAGTTTGTTACCGTGGAGAACAGTATGGGAAAGGTGAGGCGGTCCAGGGGTTTGCTGAAACCGGCCTCAGGCACGGTAAGAAGTGAACCCGCTATTATAGCCGGGATCGCACATGCCTATTTCAAGGGGGATCACCCGGTGGACTGGAAGTCCCTGGGCAGCGAGTATGAGAAGATCCGGGAAAAGATCGACCTGGTGGCGAAAGGCTTTGAAAAAACCGGCGAACGTTCCAAAGGGGTGGGGTACTACCTGCCCAACAATGCCAGGGAAGGTGATTTCAGCAGACTCCCCAACGGCAGGGCCAGGATTACCCTAAACGAGCTCCCGGAACATAATCTGAAGGAGGATGAACTCATGCTGATGACCATCCGGTCACACGACCAGTTCAATACCACCATTTATGGGCTTGACGATCGATATCGGGGGGTATACAATGAAAGGCGTGTCGTTTTTATGAACAAATCTGATATGAGGGCCCGGGGGCTGGAATCAGAAGATGTGGTACACCTGACCAGCACCTACAATGGTAAAATCCGGCGGGCGACCCATTTCAAAGTGGTTCCCTATAAAATCCCCCGGGGGAATATGGCTGCCTATTTTCCGGAAACCAACGTGCTGATACCCCATCACCAGTATGCTGAAAGGAGCAGGACGCCCGTTAGCAAGTCGGTTAAAGTGCGGGTGGAAAAGGCGGTAAGTGGTGGCGATAACAACGCAGGGTAGCGAAGGGAGGCACGAAAACAGATGTACGAAATACGTGTTATGAAGTACTGTTCTTCCACGTCTTTTAACGATCATGGGTTGACCTTGGCCATTTAAACTGCTGGTTTGTTGCACTCAAATGATATACCTTATACGTGGGGCGGGGTTAATAGCCCCGGAATTAACGAATCAAAGAATTTTGAAGCAAGGACGCGACGGGGTGTACTTTGTCCATATGCCTGAACCCTGAATCCTATTAGGAGAGGTGGTGACCGCAGCAACTCGTGGAAACCATTTGTGGAAGCCGTACTGAGGAAAAACATTGGTGAAGTATCGCCTTGCTGCTTCCTCTGAATATCCGTAACCACACGCCGGTAAGATCAGAAACGAAGCCGGTACACGGCTTCCAGCTTAAAGATCACCCCATCCTGAATCCCCGGGTTTAATACGTTGCGCCGATCCCCGAAATAAAGCGAAGCCAGGGAAAGGCTTATTTTATCATCTTCATCGTAAACTTTATAGGCCCGGAAAAAGGCATAGCCGGTTTTCATCCGCAACAGTAGGGAAGGACCCAGGCGGTACTGCAGGTAAGCAAACAACTCGTTAGAGGTTTTGTTGACATAGGCGTCGGAAAAGCCGGAATTATTCAGCGCATAGCTGGTACCCAGGCCATCGAAGTTCATCCCCAGGCTGGTAGTGGTATTCAGGGCATATTGAAGCTCGGCCCGGACCGGCAGGAGGAGATTGACTTCGAATCGCCTGCTGGGGGCCAGGTAATAAAGTCCGGCCAGGGGTACCAATTGCAAGCCATAAGCTTCGGTATTGGCATAGAGCCCAAAGGAAAACCCCAGGGATTCCGAACGGGTTTTGGTAAACAGGGAAAGCAGGGCCAGTTGGAAACCCCGGCCCAGGGATTCATTGAGATCGGACGCTACCTTCGGGATGATCATATAGGTGGCGGCCCACTGACCGGACATTCTATGATTCAGTCCCAGTTCGATTGCCAGAGAGTAGAGGGTGGTGGGGTCTGCCGCCCCCGGTTTCAGACGTAAACGGGTCCCCTGCCCGGAAAACCCAGGTAACAGGACGAGTTTATCATTAAGCGGGACCGGGATATTCAATTGCAGTGCCCAGTCGCCGATGTGGCTGCCACCCGGGGCGCCTTCAAAGTCGTTAACCGGGGTGGAGGCATAGGAAATCCTTGCGATATCAACATAATTCTGGGCAAACCCAGAAATAGTCATAAGGAGCGCCGCAATAAAAAGAGTGGTTTTGGTCATTTAGTCGTATCGGTACGGGTTGGTTATGCCGAAAAGATAGCGAAATATGGGAACCGGGCCCTATGCATCGCACCCAAGTGCGCAACGTACCGGCATACCTGAGGGGAACAGGCCGTTGATCTAAACTTCAAAGACTACAATAAAATATACAGGTAGTACGTTGTAACATACTGTATATCATACGAATACATTATTTACAAATAATTAGAAAAGGATTCAATCAAGGGCGCTGCCGGCCAGGTTGTTAAAGATAGATCCTTACCTGATTTTAGGCGGTACCCAGGTACCGGAGCGCATCGTGTACTAAAAATGCTGGCCATACGATCGCTTTTAGAAATCCAACCACGCCGGCCCAGAACCCAGCTGCCATTTGAATATAATAAATGGCCGCGCCAATAAACCCCAGGCCATAAACCACATTGGAGGTGTGTGATGCACATTTTGCGTCAGACATAATGAATCAATTTAATTAGTATGTACCGGAAAGGTAAGGATCTGTAGAAAACGGGAAATGAGGAGGATCAGTAAGGGTTGGTGGATGTTCAGGGTGTTTGGGCCTTCAAATTTTCTATTTGACATAATATAAATTATGGGTCAAATATGGATGTCGGTGTAAAATGGCGTATCAATTAGAATTTCCGTACAGCTATGCTGTTTTGCATAATATCAGATATGACTGCCTTCAGGCTCATATCGTCAGATATTATGTAAAAGGAAATTCTTTATGGAACAAAATATTTCTATTTGTGTAAAACGGCCTATAGACGCAATTTGCGTATAGCTCAGCTATTTGTAAATAAAATCAGTTCTGATCCGCCAGGAACAGAACGTTTGCCAACGCTTCATCCCGCCAACAATTTCAAACATCCACCGGATCTTTGTAAGAGGCTATTTGCGTAGTAAATCAATGAAGATTACCGATCCTGGCCCTGATCTGGGCGATTACATGCAGATATCAAAAGCTTTTTACGATGCAGAACCCTGCCTATTCATACGGTTCCGGTCGGCCCAATAGGCCCATAGGACTACTAACCATTGCGCCTGCCCTGCCCAGGCTATAGCGGTGACGTTTGGGGGTGGCGAACCAAATAGATTGGCAATGTAAATCAGCACCAGGAATAGAATCAAAGCCAGGAAAGCCCATTTCCCTACCTTGTTCCTGGCCCTGGTAGTTTGAAGGTATAGCAGCAATCCACCGACAAAGATGCCGCCTTCCAACACCACCTCAATAAGGGGGTGGTTCCAAAGGCCGAGTCCGGTCAGTGGCGTATTCCACGGGAAAAGAGGCAGGTCTGGCCGGTGTACCAAAAAGTCCAGTACCCAGTGGCTCAGGACACAGAGGCCAACGACAATGGCCCCTCTGCGGTCCTTTTTAAAAAGATAATAGCCAAGCCCAAGGATACTTCCCCAGATAATCGTCATGACCAAACTATGGGAAATGGGATAATAGGTAAAATCAAGGGGGGCCATTTTTGTGATTCCAGGCCGGATCGCGACATCCTCCCACCCCAATAATAAAAAAGTGGGCCAAAGCAGGTCGGGCAACTGCGATGCCAGGAAGAGGGTCCCAAGCGATACCCTGGCCCCGGACTTTTTAGCCCCTAATCCGATCCCGAAGTGTCCGATAAACATGTTAGGAAAGTGGCGGTTGTTGCTTCATGCCCTAAAATAATGAAATATTTTTAGGTTTGGCCTGCCCGCGTTGCATAAATGGAATGGGCGTTTAAAGGCAAAGTGATTACTTAACAGGCAAACAAATGTTTCGCCGGGGCTTTATCGGATATAGGGACTATTGCCCATTAAATTTCGCGGGAGTTTCTAACTTTGTTTCTGTCTGCCATTAACCTCCTTTTCATGAAATCGCTTTTCAACCCGGGGTGCAACAGGAAATCCTAAACAGGATCGATACGCTCCGTAAGGATTATAAACCGCTCTGGGGTACGATGAACCTGTATCAAATGGTACGGCACTGTGTGCTGGCAGAAAGGCACTATCAAGGCGAGCTGCCAGTGGCAATCCCCGGTCACATCCACCTGCATAACGGACCAGAATTACTCAGAAGGTTCCTTAATGATGACCGACCCATGAACCGTAACGCCCCCACTGCCGGGGAATTTATCATTCAGGCCACGGAGGGTGACCTGGAAAATGAACTGTCCGCGTGGAAGTCCCTTATTTCAGGATATGGTAATAATTTCCAGGAGAAATACACCCATTGGTTCTTCGGGGAAATGACCCGCGACCAACTGGGGCAGCTGTCGTATAAACACAATGACCACCATTTGAGGCAATTCGGTGCCTGAATGCCTCTTTAAATGGTTTGTTAGTTAAACCGGTTGCGGTTGCGGTTCCGGTTTTGAGACCGGTTACCGTTCGAATTCCAGTGTTGGCTTCTATTCCTGTGCTGATTTTGCGGTCGCTGTTGCACTGGTGCGGTCCTGGTTTCGGCTTCCACTGCGCCATCGGCAAACTCGTGTTCGGGCATACGGGGCACCTCTTGTTTGATCAGTTTTTCGATATCCCTCAAATAGGACCGTTCTTCATGGTCGCAGAAAGATACAGCCATTCCGCTGGCACTTGCCCGCCCCGTGCGGCCGATGCGATGTACATAGGTCTCTGAGATATTGGGCAGGTCGTAGTTCACGACAAGAGAAAGTTCCTCCACATCGATGCCCCGGGCTGCAATATCCGTAGCGACCAATACTTTCAGATGGCCATCCTTAAAACTTCCAAGGGCTCTTTGCCTCGCTGTTTGCGATTTATTTCCGTGAATGGCTGCGGACCGGATGTCCGATTGCAGCAATTTTTTAACGATCTTGTCGGCTCCGTGTTTTGTCCTCGAAAAAACCAGCACGGAATCTTCCGGCCTCCCTTTCAGGAGGTCTGCCAATAACCTGGGTTTGTTGCCCTTGCTTACAAAATAAACTCCTTGTTCCACTTTTTCTGCGGTGGCCTGTTCCGGCCGGATGGTGACCTGCTCAAAATTTCCGAGGATTTTACGGGAAAGTGCCACGATATCATTCGGGCATCGTTGCCGAAAAAAACAAGGATTGGCGTTTTGGGGGCAGTTTGGCAATGATCTTTCGGATATCATGGATAAAGCCCATGTCCAGCATGTGGTCCGCTTCATCCAGTACCACGATATTCCAGGTCCCGGAATGATATGTAGCCCTGTTGCATCAAATCGAGCAACCGGCCCGGGGTGGCAACCAATATATCAACGCCATTGCTCAGCGCCTGTACCTGCTTGCCTTGCTTCACGCCACCATAGATAACCGTGTTCCGCAAGCCCGTGAACCTGCCATAGGCAGTAAAACTTTCTCCAATTTGTATGGCCAGTTCGCGCGTAGGAGTTACGATAAGCGCTTTCAGGCGGCGTTTTCCCTGCTGGCCGTTTTGTGCGTTATACAAATGTTGAAGGATAGGGATACCGAATGCCGCCGTCTTTCCTGTTCCGGTTTGCGCTACCCCCAATAGGTCTTTTCCTTTGAGGAGAATGGGGATGGCTTGTTCCTGTATGGGGGTTGGGTTTTCATAACCTTCCGCGCGGAGCGCGCGAAGGATGGGCTCGGCCAAGCCGAGTTCTTTAAATGTCATATTTTCAAATAAGCCGCAAAGATACGCTTATTTGGGCTGGGTATCACCAAGTTGCCTTAACTAAAATTCAGGGCCGCTGACTTTCCCACCTTCCTGTATCCGAAACGGATAGCGACGTGAACATCCATAAAATTCAAAAGCCGCATACATTACAAGGGGCATTTTTCTTTTATTTGTACTTCAAATGATCTAACAAATGCAATACAACCTGGCTGAAAAACTGGCTATTATCAAGGCTATAGATGAAGTGCTCCTGGCCGATGGGAAAATCCGCGAAAGCGAAGTGGATTTCCTGGAGGAACTCATGAAGGTGATTAAATTTGACTATGCCCTGATCAGAGACGCCCGGGAAGTAACCGCGCAAAGAAGCCATAGCCATCCTGAAGGCCATGTCCGACGAGAAAAAAAGGGGAATGGCCCTCCTTTTGCGCGAAATGGCCAATTCCGACGGGGAATTCAACGCCCGGGAATATGACCTGGTCCTGAAACTGCTGCTCGAATCCGGGGTCGACCTGCATGACTGACTGTACTACTGTTCTCACTTAAATAGAAATCGCCACTAATCATTCATTCCTCTTCCCGTCCAGGATCCGCCCGATATATTTTTCAACCCGGGAACTGCGGGTTTTTGCCAGTTTGGGCTGTGAAAAATAATACAGGTAGGCCCGCTGCCGGCCCGGGGTCAGGGCTTTAAAAGCGGTGCTCAGATCGGGGTCCGCCTCCAGTTTGCTTTGAAATTCTTCCGGAACCTCAAATTCCGAAGTCTTTTTATAGGCTACCTGCAAACCGGCTTTCTCCACTTCTATGGCTTCACGGATATAGGCTTTCAATTCTTCGGTTAATTCCTCAATTTCGCCCACCTCTGTAAACCGGACCTGCCTCGCGGCCTGCACATGCTCCGTTTGCTGTATCAGAATGTTTTCCGGATCCTGCATCAGGGCGCCTTTAAAAAATAGGAAGGCGCAGTACTCCTTGAACCCGTGGATCAACACGATGTTCTTTTCCCGATGGGTGTAGCACGGGCAACCCCATTTCAATTCCTCCTTTAAATCGCAATCCAGGGCGATGGTACGCATCAATGCCATTTCCTCCCCCCATTTCTTTTCTTTTTCAAAATAAAAATCAACTTTGGGATTCATCAATTCGATTTTGGTTTCAACATATCTATTTTACGTTCCCTTGGCCTGAAATACCAGGATATCCCTGTCAGGATCAATAGCAGAAATGCAGGGAACGATTCCCCGGCGGCATCCCCGGCAGCTATATGGGAATAAATCGCTCCCGACATGATAAAGAATAAAGCCCGCGTACGCCCATTCTTTGAGTAAAGGCCTCCCCGGGATCAAAAGGGCAGTACCCCGCCAAGTTTACAGACGGCCAGGAAGGCCAACAGATATGCAGGATACCCCAAACGGGCCATACTGTTGCCGGCGCCGGGCCCAGCTTCTCCGCCGGAAAGTTGCACCATGGCAGTAGAGGCCATCCCCAGGGCGAGCCAAAGGGTTGAAACCCAATAGATAATCTTGTCGCGTTTCGTTTTTTTCATAGATGTTTTTTTAATTTTCCAATAATCTCCTGCAGGCGGTTGTGCGCCATATTGATGCCCTGGGCAAAGGGAAGTTTTAACATGGCATCCCGGAGCGACACCGACTGGAACACGGAATGCATGCGGAGCCTGCTCCTGTGGCCCGAGAGTTTTTCGAATTCAAGGGTTTCCAGCTGCACCCCGAAAGAGGCGTTCTCCATTTCGAACGTCCGGATTATCTTTTGATCCGGGTCAAATTCATGAATAACCCCGTGTGCCCGGAAAACGACTTTTCCCTTTGCATCGGCAGTTTCAAATTGCCACTCCCCTCCTCTGCGGCTTTCCAGTTTCAGCACCCTGGTCCCCATCCACTGCTCTACCAGTTCGGGTTCTGCAAATGCCCTGAATAACAGCTCCAGGGACAGGTCGAATTCCCTGGTAATCATCAATTCCTGCATGCCATCTTCGGCATGGACTTGCGTTTTAAGTTCCATATATACCTCTTATATATTCTGTTTGGCGTCCGGATCGTATTTTTTCATAAGGCTTTCCAGGCGGTTGAAACGATCGTCCCAGAACTTCCTAAATGGTTCGATGAACTCGGCAATACCCTTGAGTTTGTCGGGATTCAAATGATAATAGATTTCCCTGCCCACCTGTTCCTGTTTGAGTAATTGGCATTCGGTAAGAATTTGCAGATGTTTGGAAACTGTTGGCCTGGCCGTTTCAAAATTGGCCGCGATAGCACCGGCCGTCATGGATTGAGAGGCCAGTAACAGCAGGATGGTCCGCCTTGTGGGCTCGGCAATGGCCTGGAATACGTCTCGTCTTAAATTCATTGCGTAGATATTTGACTACAAATATATATGTAGTTATGTGACTACGCAAATATTTTAATAAAAAAGTCCCGAAAAACCGCCCTGTACCAGAAGTTCTATGAAAACCCCAACCCTCCGTTGATGTCGTAATTAACACCTGTAATAAAGGAAGCCCGTTCCGAAGCCAAAAACAGCACCAGGTCGGCCACATCTTCCGGGCGTCCCTTCCCGTTTCAAAGGCGTGGCCTCCACTACCCGCCTGCGGACTTCATCCGGGGTGAAGGTATCGTGAAAGGTGGTATCGATCAGGCCCGGGCATACCGCATTTACCCGGATCCCTGCCGGTCCCAGTTCCTTGGCCAGGGACCGGGTATAGGTGCTGATGGCGCCTTTGGAAGCCGCATACAGGGAAGAACCATTCCCTCCCCCGTCGCGGGCGGCCAGGGAAGAAAGGTTTACGATCGCTCCTCCACGGGGATCAGATCCGTGAAATTTCGACAGACCAGGAAAAGCGATTTGAAATTAACATCCATCACTTCGTTGTAGAAGGCCTCATCCTGATCCATCAATTTTTTGCGTCCGATCAGTCCGCCTGAATTGTTCACCAGGATATGCAACATCTCCCCGAAGGTTTCTTCATACTAATGCGCCCGTAATTTCTTTACTTCTGTCGCCTGTGTCAGGTCGGCTTTAAAGGCGGTAGCCTCCCCTCCTCCCTTTTTTATATCGGCCACGGTAGCAATGGCCGCCTGTTCTGATTGGTGATAATGAACGATCACCCTGGCTCCCTCTGCCGCCAGCCGGCAGGCAATGGCTTTTCCTATATCCCTGGCACCCCCGGTGACCAGGGCGGTTTTATTTTTGAATGACATAACACACTTCCTTAATAAATCCGGTTACTATTTGTTGTTTGAAGAACGGTCAAGATAAAGGATCATTGGCGGATATGAAATTTTCCATGGCAATTTTTTCCGTGCCCGGGCAGGTAGACTCGCTATATAATTGGATCTCAAAACGCCCGTCTGTTGAATGCTGCGTGTGGCAAAGACTGAAACAGCGTCCCCAGGCTGTTAGGTTGGGAATACTATGGGTATTCCCTGGATTCGATTACTTCATAATGTGCCGAGTGCGGGTCGAAGCGGGACAAAAGGGATTGGGCCTCGGGGGGACATAGGCTTTTTCATAGTCTTCCCCAGCAAACTCCACCACTGACCTGAGATTGTCGAAGGTCATGATAGTGACAAATTCCACCTCCGATTTGAGTTCCCGCTTTAAAAGGCGGATCCCTTTATAGCCTTTTACCTGCTTTGCCGCAATTCCCGCAAAGACTTCCTCCCTTAAGCAATGCCTCGTATTTCGGGGCGTTTTCGAGGCTGGTATATCCATGCCAGATCCTTTCAATCATGGAAATTATTTTATGGTTGCATCTCCTGGGTAAGACGAGGCTATTACTCCTCGAAATTTACCCAATGTAATGCAATTTAAATATATTCCTTTTGAATGTTCATGTATCTCTTTTGGCTACCGCCGACGCCGGTAGCGTTCCCGGATGATATTGAAATGGCGTAATTCATGTCCCGCAATATGGTATGCCAGGCCGCGAACGGTGCGCTTATTGACGATACTGCCGTCCAGGTCTATCCCCGACCCGTCCCGCAACATGCTTTCTTCCGGGAGGTATTGAAAAAGAGCGATAGTGGACCTCCTTACGGCTTCATATTCCTCGAAAATGCTGTCCAGGCTCGCGTTCATTGGCCCGGGAATACCTGGCATATCTTTCCTGGTCGAACCCATGGAGCGGGGTCGTGTCGTTCCTGGCATACCGCAATGCCCGGTAGGCGAAGATACGTTCATCGTCTATCAGATGTACGAGGATTTCCCGGATGGTCCATTTCCCCGGCGCATAGCGATAATGCAGCTGTTCTTCGGAGAGGCCCCGGACATAATCCCTGATAGCCAGGAAATTATCCCATAAATGTTCAAGGACCTTTCCGTCGTCTTCCAGCAGGTCCATATAGATTTTGGAATATTCCGGGTACTCCCCGGGAATGGGTTTATCAATTTTTCGCATCATTACCACCTTTGAATTTTTTTGCCCATATTTTAGCCCAACTCCCCAGGGGTTCAATGAGTTCATAGAGCTCCTCCCCTTCTTTGGTCAGCACGTAGCCTTCCACCGTCCGCTCAATGAGATAGGAGTCCCTCAGTTCCTTCAACCTTTGGTTTAAGGTAGTGGGTGAAATGGTCTGGCAATAGTCCTGCAGCTTTCTGAAAGTACTCGGCCCTTTGTACAAATGCCAGACGATCCCCATCGCCCAACTCCTGCCCAGTAAGTCGAACAAGGCCATTACAGGAGCCCCGCTTTTCGAACCGCGTACCGGTTTTCCGGGAACAGGTAATGTCCATAATTGCTATTTTTAATGTAGCAATACTACATATTATGTAGCAATTTTCCAAATTGAAACCAAACTTTTTGAACTGGTAGTCGTATCTGCCCGGAGCAGATCACTATAGAAATATGAAAAAAGTCCCGGCGCATGAAAAAATATAGCAGGGGTTTTACTTGTTGGTAAAAAATAGTAGGTT
>CAVRHQ010000021.1:0-179105 GCA_963721045.1 uncultured Flavobacteriaceae bacterium | reverse complement strand
CAATCGCCTCCTCGGAGCTATCAAATACCTGTCCGTTTTTAAGCTTTCCTGTGTAGTGCACTTCAACCGTGTCGTTTGCTTTTACTTTGCTCATGCTTTTGCTATATCTATCAGGTTATCAATTTAAATGAATTGCAAAATTAGGCATTATGAAATAGTTTAGCGAATGATCTGGGAAAAATCCTGGAATTCCGAAGGCAAGTTCCGTTCCTGTATTGCCTGCTTGCAACCCTCCATGAAGTAACAGGCTCTGGCGGCACTTCAGGGGCTCCAGAAAGGATCTCCGGCCGGAATAAATCTCACAGGCACTTCCTGGACAAATTCGCTAAGCCAGTTCGCACAGTAGGCCATCCCACCTTCTTCGGATATGGCGTGCCCCAGTATAATAAGTGCTTTTTTCTTGCCCTGTGCCGCAGCGTCGCGAACGTATTCCACTGTTTCCCATTCCTGGGTTTCTCCGATGATCAGGGCTTCCACCTCCTTCCGTTCCAGGGCGGCGATCTGCCGTTCCGAGCCTGCGGCCCCAAGCACCATCCCGACTTTGACTAGGGACATTTCAGGGTTCACCGACTACCCTTATGTTCGCCGTAGGATATATTGTTTGGGAATCCCGGCCAACCGCTTTTAGATCAGTCTGGGGATATATTGTATACATAAGGCCTTTGCCGGGTTTCATATCCGGACCATCCCAATTGGGCAACTACTCCTTTATAGATCCCATCGGGATCTGGTTTGATGGAAATGGTCGTGAAAACGGAAAACGATCATATGGTGGTCCCTGATAAAATCGCGTTTGGCCCGGAAGACGGAATCACTTTCCAGCCAGTCGGTTTTATCCAGGTGGTTATAAAAGGTAGGTTCGTGGGTAATGACCATATTCAGGCCAGCCGCGTGGGCCTTTTCCAAAACCTCCATGGTGGCCAAAAAAGTTGTGGCGATCCCGGTTACGGCCATATCCGCACTTCCCCCTTTAAAAGTATCCACCGTTTCCCGCTGCCAGGGTACGGTCACATGGTTTTTGATCCTGGCAATCACCTCCCCGGCGGTCAGGGTATCCTTACCAATCAAATCGGGCGGTTGCATCCCCAGCAAAATGAAGGTAAGAAGCGCAATAAGGGCTGGTTTGTGTAATGGTTTCATCTTTCCCAGTATTTTAATGACATCCCAACCGGAAATTGGGCGGTTGCCATAAAAATACTTTAAAATCCCCATTAGGGCGTAAAACAATGGTGCGAATACAGCTTATGTATTGAGCCATTCCCGGAATTCCCGGGCTTTGGCCTTGCTTACCACTACCCTTTCCGCAACGGGGGGCTGCAGGGATACGACCAGCTTACCGTTAAAATATTGACGAATATTCGTAATAGCCTCTCGGTGGGCGATATATTGCCTGTTCAGCCGGCAGAATACCGCGGGGTCCAGGTCCTCTTCCATTTCCTCCAGGGTCCCTTCGGGAAAATACACCTGGTTGTCCCGGGTATGCAGTTTTACAATCCCTTCATCGATACGCAGGTAAGCGAAAGAATCCGTTTTCAGGGGGATCCAGGTATTCCCCTTTGCAACCAGCAGGGATGTTTTATAGGGGTTCTTCCTCAGGTTGACCATGTTTAGCAATCGTTCCATCTGCCGGGTCATACCCGCCGGGCCGTGGATCTGGGTTTTGAATTGTTCCAGGGCTGCGCCCAGTTCTTCTTCATCTATGGGCTTCAGGAGATAATCAATGCTGTGTACCTTGAAGGCTTTGAGGGCATACTGGTCATAGGCCGTGGTAAAGACTACGGGGACTTCTATGTCTACCTTCTCAAAAATCTCAAAAGAAAGCCCGTCAGCAAGATGAATATCCATGAAAACCAATTCAACGGGGTGCGACCGGGAAAAATAGGCAACGGCGCTTTTAACTGAATCGAGCACCTCGAGGATTTCCAGATCGGGGTCCAGCTTATTCAAAAGGAAAACCAGGTTTTCACTGGCAGCCCGTTCGTCTTCTACGATGACTACTTTCACGTTCCTGAAATTAATGGCAATTGCACCCTGAATGTGGATTCGTCCTTAAAAATGACGATTTTCTTTTTTCGAAGCAGGAAGTACCGTTTGTCCAGGTTCAGCAGGCCATTTCCGGTTCCGTCAATGGGGGTGGTACGCGGATGAATCCGGTTCTCCACCACCAGGAAATCGTCTTTGGAATAGATTTTAATACTCAGGGGGCAGCCTTTTGAAATTTCATTGTGTTTTACAGCATTTTCTACCAGGAGTTGCAGGGCCATCGGGGGAATTTCCATATTCAAATGACGTTCCGTTATGTCCATATCGATAGTAAAACAATATCGGTGGTATCGGGTTTTTATCAGGAAGGCATAACTTTCCAGGAATTTGATCTCATCCTTCAGGCAGACCAGGTCCCGGTCCCCGCTTTGCAAGATATACCGGTACATATGGGAAAGCTTGTTCACGAATTGAGTCGCTTCCTTGTTATCCCGGACCAGAGAATTGAGGGTATTCAGGCTATTGAAGAGGAAATGCGGATTTAACTGGTTCCTGAGTGCGGATAATTCCTTTTGCAGGTTTTGCTGTTGCAGGCGCTCGTTCTCAAGGATGTTTTCCTGCCGGATGACCAGTAACCGCAAAATCCGGGCAACAAAAAGCATAATGATATGGATGATCCCGAAATTGAAGTACAGGAACCGCTCTTCGCCCCTCGTAAATCCTATCCGTTCCAGCAGGCTATAGGTAGCAAAGGTTATCACCAGGGTAAGCGCATAGATCCCCAGGTTGATTAGGACGGTGAGTAAGCGGTTTATAGGTTCAGAAAATCGGTATAGCCTGTATTTGAGGTTTGCATTGAATTGCAAAACCATATACGAAAATCCAAAAAAATAGACCAGGCGTATGATGAGATAGCTGACCGAAAATTCAGGCAAATGGGCATCGGCAAAAGCCGGGATATGGAACAGCCCAATGGTGACAGGCAGGTTCACCAATACGGAGACCAGGCCTGCTATCCTCCACAGTTCAGATTGTTTAACCTGTTTCACTTCACCTTGATTTGCTATGCTGGTTTACAAATTTACATTAAAAATGCTCAGGGCAGAATCCGGAGCCATACCTAATAAGAAAGGCCCCCAAGCCTGCTGCCGGGAGCCTTTTGTCAGTTCATGATTTCTTAGAAATCAATACCGGATGTGGTCTTAAGGCTTTTGAGTTCATCCCAGATCTGCCCGTCCTGCACCTCCATATAAGGGATCTGATCCAGATCAAAGGCAGCGGCCGCATAGGGGTTAAAATCCGCGGGTAAATATTCGTCCACATCAAACCCCAGTTCCACCGGTTCTTCCGGCTCGAGGTACACAATGTCTTCCAACTGTAATGCAGGTTGTGCATAGGGATCGAACCCCTCGGGCAGGTAGACACGGGTATCAAAGCCCAGGTCAACCGGTTCTTCTTCCTCTATATATACGATCTCACTCAGGTCTGGTTCCATCCCCGCATAGGGGTCAAAGTCCTCGGGCAGGTATTGCGCGGTATCGAATCCCAGATCCACGGGTTCTTCATCCTCAATGAATTGTATGTTTCCCGTGTTTATATCCGGGCTTGCTGATGCATACGGGTCGAAATCTGCAGGCAGGTATTCGTCCACATCAAAGCCCAGTTCGATCGGTTCTTCTGTTTCGAGATACACAATATCATCCAGGCAAAGCGCCGAGGCACCTGCAGTATCGGCATCGCAATAGTCAGCCATTGCAGGTTGTGTATTGGTAGCTGCCTTTTGATTTGCAAGAGATGTTTCCTTGGCCGGAAAGCTGGTTGATTCCGGATAGAAAGGATGTTCCTTAAACGGTTCAAGCAGCACCCTGTTAATATGTGCAGGGTTGGCCTGCTTATGGGTCGGTCTGTCGTCGAGCTTCAGAAAAGTCAGCATTCCGATCGACAGTACTCCAGTCAGTGTCAGTAAACTAGTTGTTTTCATTTTAAAATACTTTTGATGCTATTTGATTTCGGGATATTTCTGGTATCCGGGGTCAAAAGTACTTCAAGGCTACCCCGGGTAGGGAAAGAACCTCACTGAAACGTCCAAAAGGGAGTCTGAAACGTCCAACATACCAAATCAAATTTCCCCCCAACCTTTTAAGGGAACCCTAAAGGAAGTGCTTCAGGAACAGGTTGAGTTCAATATCCGGATGGGTTGGGGCCGTGAATAGGAAGCATACCGGCAGGCTGTGGTACCTTAAATTAAAAAAACCACAGTCACAGGGGATTTACCTGTGGCCTGTGGCACTATTTTAAATTTAGAATTGGATCTCAACCCCTCACTTGGCATCCAGTATCTTGGTGCTTATATAAGCACTGGACCTGATTATCTTCCCTTCATCATTAAAATCATGGATATAGAGGGCAGGGATTACAAATTCCTTTTTGTCCGATTTCCGCAGCAACCTGAATTTCCACCAGGACTGCACTACTTTTGCGTCTCCCAGGTCATATTCCAGGTAATCCGGATAACCCACCTCGTCAATGCTTGTGAAATCATAGGTTTCCCAAAGCTTTGCATTCCTGGCCTTGACCTGTTCAAGGGTCATGGACTCACCTTCGGGGAGTTCAAGGGTCGTGAATTCGGCAGCCGGATCATAAAAGCTGTAAGCCGTGTCGAAATCTCCGAATTCAAAGGCATGCATCATCCGCCGTACTGTGTTAATATTATCATGGTTGTTATAAATGGTGCCATTCTTCCGGTCAGAATAGCTGCGGTTGATCTCCTGAGGAATCCGCATATCGTAATAGGAAATCAGGGAGGTGATCTTATTTTCATCGTTAACTACAAACAGCCGGTGAACGGGCATGTCCAGTTTCACTCCGGTCTTGTTCTGAACGCCTTTAATATGCTCCCAGGTCTGTACCCAGGTACCACTATCCTTATATTCCAGGGCATCGGGATATGCACCTTTGGAGGGTTTAATTGAGAGATAACTTATGTTCGCAGACCACCAGTCCATCTGGTTAAGCCAATCTTCCTTGTCCTGCCCCTTCACATCCTTATCGGCGTTGGTACCGTTATAGGCCTTGAAATCCTCCGCCATGTAACCAGCTGCTTTTTCCTTGTCGCCTGCAACAAAAGCAGTCGTAAAAGCATTTACAGTTTCTATGGCGGGATGTTCAATAAAAATGGTCCCATTTTTCTTTTTCTGGGACCAGCTAACAAAAGTTAGCAGGCATACGGCAATTAGTGTCAATCTTTTTTTCATGTTAAAGTTTTTAGTTAATAATTATGGCTTTTTAGGTATATCAATGGCACAACTAACAATATTTTTTACAAGCCGGGGAAAGATCACGGACCAATAGTTGGGATTAGTGTCCGAATGAGGCCTGTGGCTTCGCGTACAAACAGGCAAGTCTGGAACTGATGTGACCTGTGGGACATAAAGCGTCATCCGCATTCCTTTCACCTAACTCAAAAAAGGCTGTACTTTTGTCTAAACAGAAAGACGGGATGGAGCAAGGATTTGCGCACGGCATCATTGATTATTTACGGGAAATCGGGCTCAGTGAAAATTGGGCGAGATACGGAAACCTGGCCATTTTACTGGTAGCCAGCCTGCTTTTTGCCATTTTGCTCGATTGGATAATCTGGAAGGTCCTTAGAAGGGTAACCACCAATCTGGCCCGCAGGAGCAAAACCAATTTCGACGATATCCTGGTAGCCAACCGGGTCCCGCGTTACCTGGCCCATATCCTTCCGCTGCTGCTCGTGCTGGAATGGATCCCCATGATTTTCGCGGATTACCCATATTCCGGCTCCCTCATCCTCCGTATCTTTCAAATCCTGGCGGTGATCCTGGTGCTGCAGATCACCAAAAGCGTACTGAGCAGCCTGAGAGATTATTTCAAAACCCTGCCGAGGTTCCGCGACAAACCCGTGGACAGTTATATACAGGTGTTTATGATCTTCGCCTGGGTGGCCGGGATACTAACCGTATTTGCCCTGCTGACGGGAACGACGGTGTGGAAGTTCTTTACAGCCCTGGGGGCGGCTTCCGCTATAATATTATTGATATTTAAGGATTCCATCCTGGGCCTGGTGGCGAGTATACAGGTCAGCGCCAATGATATGGTGCGCATTGGCGACTGGATTACGTTTGAAAAGTATGGTGCAGACGGGGATGTGATCGAAATCAACCTGGCCACCGTCAAGGTGCAGAATTTCGATAAAACCATCACCACCATCCCCACCTATGCCTTGATTTCCGATTCCTTCCAGAACTGGCGCGGGATGAAAGAAGCCGGGGGACGCCGCATTAAGAGGGCTTTGATCATCCGCCAACGCTCTGTCCGTTTCCTGGATGAAGAAGAAGTGAATTCCCTCAAAAAAATTCAGCTGCTTACCAATTATCTGAACCAGAGAACCCAAATTATCAGGGAGTATAACGAACAGCATGGAATCGACAGGGAATTGGCATTAAACGGGAGAAATCTCACTAACCTGGGCGTTTTTAGGAAGTATATGGAAACCTATTTAGAAAACCATCCGGCCATCAATAAGAAGATGACCCTAATGAGCCGGCAACTTGCCCCCACACCCCAGGGACTGCCCATAGAAATCTACGCATTCAGCAGTGATAAGCGCTGGGAGAATTACGAATACATCATGGCCGATATTTTTGACCACCTGCTTGCCGCTATTCCATATTTTCAACTGGAAATATTCGAATTGCCCACCAGTCTGAAACCGGAGCAGGGAGTCATGGAGTAAGGGACAAGCGCAGGGAGCGGGCCCGGGATGGTTCAGTCCGTCATTTTACCCCAACCCAGTCGTCCCCTGAAACGCGAAAAAAGGATCTTCTTTTTATTCGAATTAATGAAATAAACCCCTGTAAGGAGGACTACGGCGGCAATTACAGACCGGAGTGTAATCAATTCATCCAGGATATACCAACCCAGCAGGAGGGCCACCACCGGGTTTACATAGGTAGATGTTGCCACTTTTTCCGGAGATACGCGTTTTAGCAGGTAATTAAAGGAGGTAAAGGCTACAATGCTTCCGAAGAGGATCAGCAGGATCATAGAAACCTGCACAGCTCCGCTCCAGGACGAAGGTAAAGTCCAGTTTTCCCCTATGGCCAGGCTGGAAACCATCAGGAGAACCCCGGCTGATACCATTTGATATGCCGTATTGACAAAGTAGTTGGCGGGCAGGGGTACCCTCGCTACGAACAGGCTACCATAAGACCAGCTGAGCATACAAATAAAAATCATAAGCAAGCCCAATCCGGCATGTTCCCCGGCCACCAGCTGATCCTGACTCACCAGCAGGTAAATCCCCAAAACACCCAGGATTACACCCAGCACGGACATGGCTTCTATCTTTTTGCCTTCCAGCACCCGCATCATAATCAGGATAATCAGGGGTTGGGCCGCAATAACCAGAGCTGCAAAACCGCTATCCACGTATTTTAGGGCCCAAACCATAATCCCATTCCCTAAAGTGAGGAATAGAAACCCTGCGATCAGCGTATTTTTATAGTGTACCCAGCTTATTTTCAAGCTAATGCCCAAAATCTTGCACAGTATAAAAATAAGGAGGCCGGCCACGGTAAAACGTACGGATGCCAGCATAAAAGGCGGCAGCTCGGCCACAGCAACCTTGTTGAGCAGATAGGTGGAGCCCCAGATCACATAGATGGAGAAGAATGCGAGGAGGATCAGGGGAGTCGGTGCGGATTTCGCCATGGAACCTTGATTCTGAAAAACGATCCAATATTACTTATAATCCCCGGATTGGCCTTGAAGAATGTGCTTAATTACGCCTGAATATTCACCAGCCCGAAAATGATAGCCTGCCAAGCAGAAAATCAAAAAAATAAAACAGGCGGGCATCCGGGCCCGCCTGTTCATAAATTCCGGCATTTCTCTGTTATCCCCCTGTGTTGGGTTCTTCGGGTAAGGGAGTAAGGTCAAAACCGAGTTGTGTTTTGTTGCCTGCCACTATGTCCACGTCTTCGGCAAAGGCAGGTTCATACCCGTCCAGGGTAACGTCCACGTCATAAGTACCTTCCAACAGCCCCATGACCATGTAATTTCCATCCGCATCCGTAAAAGTGGTGGTATTCAGCGTATCAGCGGCATAGACATCCACTTCCGCTCCTTCAAGTCCCAGGCGGGAGTCATCTTCCTGAATGGCTGCCACATTCCCGGCCAGGGTACCGGCAAAGGTATTGTTGATCCCTTTGATGACGGGTTTACAATTGAACCCCAGGATACCATCAAGGCTGGAAGCATTTCCCTTGGGCACAAAAGACCGGCTCACATCAAAATCCAGTAACAGGTCGGAAGTAAGACCCCCCGTCACCAACAAATGGGGCATAACAAATACTTTAATTCCCGATTCCGCTCCGCTGGGCACCTTCAGATCGTAGGTTGTCCCATCAGTTAGCACTATATTGATCCCTTTTACATAAACCCGAACAAGGTCATAGGATCCGGCCGGTAAATCGGTTTCAGCCAGTACGGTGGTAATCCCATTAGACAGCTGCAAAATGTTTAATGGCATCTCTTCCTCCATTAGCACTTGATAAGATGGAGCCCCATCCATTCCTTCATTGGACGTTTCTTCCCCGCCATCCTCCGCAAGCATACGGGCATCAAGCTTAAAAATGGTTACATTGGCCTCGGCTACCATGCTGAATGGAAATGGGGCATCCGTCAGTCGTACCACTACTTTCCCGGTTTCCCGGGCGGAATGGTCCCCGTCCGAGCTGCAGCTACCCAGCAAAATAAAAGCCCCCAGCATACACCAAAATTTTGCAGGATTATTCATCTTTTCAATTTTAATTTCACCATCCAATTCAAGGCTACAGAAGGGTAAAGATACCTGCGCAGCATGTTTTTTGAGAAAATATACGCAGCAATTCGATGAAATACTTCCTCCTTGCATGGCGTGTTCCAATCAAAAAAGGAGGCTTAAAGCCCCCTTATTCCTTAAAAAATGTCGAGAATTATCCTTATTTGAGTGTAGCTGAGAGTGCGATTTCTGCTTTCAGGAGCTTGGATACAGGGCAGATGGACTTTGCTTTGTCAGCTACTTCCCTGAATTTCTTTGCGTCTATCCCAGGCACATCGCCGGTAAGATCCAGATCAATACGGGTGATATTTCCGTCCTCAAAGGTAACGTTCGCGGCTACATCCAGCGTTTTGGGCGTAAAGCCTGCCTCCCCCAGAAGGAAACTCAATTGCATGGCAAAACATCCCGCGTGAGCCGCGCCCACGAGTTCTTCGGGATTGGTCCCCGGCTGGTCCTCAAACCGGGTGTGGAACGAATAGGGTGTATCCTTTAATACCCCGCTGTTGCTATATAAGGTGCCCGACCCTTCTTTCCCGCTGCCTTTCCACTGTGCCCCGGCTTTTCTGGTAAATTTCATATTTAATTGTTTTTAAATTGATATATGATTAAGTGTAAACACTATTTAAAAGTTTCGTTTAAAAAGTCCTGCAATTCCTGCCAGGATTCCTTATCCGCCTTTTCCTGATACGCAAGCGGCAGATTGAATTTCTTCCCTAAGGAATCTGCGGCTTTGCTTGTAAAAGAATGTTTCGCCCCCTCGTAAGCGATATATTTGTAGTCGGCCCCAATACTGTCCATGGCCCTCGTATAGGCAGTTACCG
Organism: uncultured Flavobacteriaceae bacterium; assembly: GCA_963721045.1. Classification (GTDB taxonomy): domain Bacteria; phylum Bacteroidota; class Bacteroidia; order Flavobacteriales; family Flavobacteriaceae; genus Zeaxanthinibacter. The sequence continues at coordinate 169,454 of CAVRHQ010000021.1, read as the reverse complement.
CTTCCTTGGGTATAAAGGGGTCGTCCGCACCATTGCATACCAGTACACGGGCTTTCAGGTCCTTATTGGGCATAATGGGCAGTTGCAGGCCGCCGTGAAAAGCCGCTACGGCATCAAGGTCCTCCCCGGCGTCGGCCATGGTGAGCACCACGCTGCCTCCGAAGCAATACCCGATGGCCGCTATCTTGTCGGGGTCTACGGTAGGCTGTGATTTTAACAATTTCATGGCTGCTTCAAAACGGGCCCTGGCTACATCCATGTTTTGCATTACCATACTTGAAAATTTTCCTGCATCTTCCGGATGGCTGGCCTGCTTCCCGTCTCCGTACATGTCAACTGCCATGGCCGTATATCCCAGGGCCGCCAACATGTCGGCCCGGTGCCGGCTGTAAGCGTTGTGGCCCCACCATTCATGCACTACCAGGATGCCGGGCCTTTTTGTTTTCAGGGAGCTATCATACACGACGTATCCCTTCATTTGGGTGGAATCCGTGGAATACGTTACTTCTTCACCCTTAAGCTGAACCCCGCTTTCTTCTTGAGGGCTTGCAACTGCTTTTTTGGGTTCGCCCTTACAGCCAAAAAGAAGTGATCCGGTTAAAATTACCAGGGCCGGAAAAGAAAACATTCTGCGTTTCATAGGACTTTTTCATGTTTAGGTTGATATTCTTAAAAATACACAATATAGGCTGGAAACCCATCCGTATGTCTGCGTGATATCGGAAGGTCCCCTGTGGAACATATGCCATATGCCCTCTCACTCCCTGAGTCCCTCCCCTTCTATCCAGGGGGCTCCTGCCTTCTTAAGGGCCGCCTCCAGCTGGGGCAGGGTTTGTTGCGTTAGCGCTTGCAATCGCCCTTCCACGCCATTTAACTGCTGTTCCGCCCTGGACAAGGCCTTCAGGTGATTGGGCGTAGGCCCGTAGGTGGTACTGAGTACGCGGGAGCCTACCGTGACCGCCTCCTGTGGTGATGGAGGGTTATCTTCTCCAATTTGGTTTTTGGCCGGGTTGCCATGCATGACATTTTTCAATTCCAGGAGGGCGTCGCGCGCATCCTCTATCTGCATAAACAAATCAGCGGAAGGGGAAGGTGCCTGTTTCAGGGCCGTCTCCATAGCCCTGACCGTGGAAAGCCCTTTCTCCAGAGAGGTATTAACGGCCAGCAGGTCTTGTTGAAACTCCTGGAAACGCTGCCTGAAGGCGGCAATCGTTTCATCCGTCTGCGGGCTGAGTGTTCCCGTCTGGATTTTCTTCACCTGGAACGACTTCGGGCCGTCGAGTTGGGTTAACTTCCCGTCGACCAGGCTGGACAGGGTAACACTGAATGATCCCGGGTTTACATAATAGTTCCGGTGATTCCAGCCTTCCTCCTCATCTTCCTCTTCGCTTTTCTTTTTTAGCGGCACCCCTTCCCTGGAGGCATAGGTGAGGTCCCAGGCAGTCCGGTTAAAGCCTTTCTTATTGCTTCCTTTAATGATATTGACCACCTTCCCGCCAGGATCCTTAACGGTGAGTACAATCTCAGGGTGCTCCTGGTTCGTTTCCTGTTCCAGGGATTCCCACCCGGGGAAGGGTAAGTTGGCTTTGTTTTCCTTAAGGGTTTTTTCCCTTTCCCGCCTTTCTTCCCGGATGCTTTTCAGCTTCTCGGGCAGGTAATAGGTAAATACCGCCCCAAAGGGAGGGTTCTCCCCCAGATACTGGGTATTCCCATGGCCATCCGGGACTTCCTGGGGTATAAATAGTTCAGCCGTTTTCACGGGATACAGCGTAGCTTCTTGGGGAGGCGACTTTACAGAAAAATCCCGTAGCGGGCTGATATCATCCAGGATGTAAATCCCCCTTCCGAATGAAGCCGCAACCAGGTCGTCTTCATCTTTTTGGATTTTAATATCCCGGAAAGCGATGGTTGGCATCCCTCCTTTCAGCTGGGTCCAGGTACCCCCGCCATCCTGGGTCATATATACCCCGAATTCGGTCGCGGCGAACAACAGGTCTTTTTTAATCGAATCCTGGACCAGCTTCCAGACAATCGTCCTTTTGGGCAGGTTGCCGGTGATCGAAGTCCAGGTCTTCCCCATATCCGTACTTTTAAGCAGGTAAGGTTTGAAATCGCCTTCTTTGTGGTTGTCGACAGCCAGGTAAACCGTTTGGGCATCAAAGAGATCTGCGCGAACGTCGTTTACAAAGGCCCGGTCTGGTACCCCCCGGATGTTGCCAAGGGCAATTTTCCTCCAGTTGGCGCCTCCATCCTCGGTTACCTGCAACAAGCCGTCATCGGTCCCTGCATACAGGATCCCGTCCCGGACGGGGGATTCGGTCATGGCTGTAATAGTATTGTAATCAGACATGGCATACACATCCCATGCATTATCCCAGCTGGGTTGTTTTCCCATTATGGGCAGCGTTAGCCGTTCTTCGTTCCGGGTGAGATCGCCGGAAATGGCCTCCCACGAATCACCGTAGTTATCGGACTTCCAAACCCGGTAGGATCCAAAATACACCCGGGAGGGGCTGTGGGAACTTACCAGGATCGGGGCATTCCAGTTAAAACGCTCATAAGGGTCGCCGGGGCCGGGTTGTGGCTGTATATATACTGTTTCCCGGGTTTTCTGGTCGATCCTGAACAGGACACCCTGCTGATACTCCCCATAGGTCAGGTCTGGGTGCCCGGGGATGGTAGCAGACTCATACCCATCTGCGCCCAGGGTTTTCCACCAATCCGAGTTAAGGATGCCATCCTTGGCGAAGGTCTGGGAAGGACCTCCCAGGGAGCCATTGTCCTGGGTGCCCCCATAGATGTGGTAAAAGGGCTTTGCATCATCCACCCCGATCATATAGAACTGCATTACCGGCAGGTTGGGGATATACCTCCAGGTTTTGGTAAGGTCATAGGATTCATACAGGCCCCCATCGGTTCCAAAAAGCACAAAGTTCGGATCGGACGCCTTGAACGCCATTGCGTGGTTGTCCACGTGCTTTTTATCCTCATTCATCTGAGTGAATGTCTTGCCGTAATCATCAGAAATCAAGGCATAATTGTTCATCAGGTACAGGCGGCCCTCCTGGTGTGGCGAGGCATAGAGTTCCTGGTAATAATGCGGGCCGGTACCCCCCGATACCGTATCGGACTGCTTCGTCCAGGTTGCCCCCTGGTCTGTCGACATAAAAACGCCTCCTTTCTTGCGGTCCAATTCTATGGCCGCAAAAATGGTATTGGAATCGAATGGCGATATGGCCAGCCCTATTTTACCCATATTGGACTCGGGGATGCCTTCTGTGAGTTCCTTCCAGGTCTCACCCCCATCGGTGCTTTTATAAATACCTGTACCGGGGCCTCCGCCCACATAGGCGGCCACTGTCCTGTGGCGATCCCAGGTTGCCGCATAAAGAATATCGGGGTTGTTGGGATCCAGTTCTATGTCTGTCACCCCTGTCCATTCATCATTCCCAAGGGTCTTTTTCCAGGTTTTTCCACCGTCCGTGGTCTTGTACAGCCCCCGTTCACCGCCTTTGCTCCACAAGGGCCCCTGAGCTGCTACCCATACCGTATCCGGGTTCTCCGGGTGTACGATAATCTTAGAAATATGCTCACTATCCTTAAGGCCGGCATTCTTCCAGTTCTTTCCCCCATCGTGGCTTACGTACACCCCGTCTCCAAAGCCGACATGCCTTCCTCCGACGTTTTCGCCGGTGCCAACCCAGACAGTGGCCGGATCAACCGGATCAATGGTCACACATCCGATGGAATAACTGCCCTCATGATCGAAAACAGGCTTCCAGGTGGTTCCGTTGTTCTCGGTTTTCCAGACCCCTCCCGAGCCCACAGCTACATACCAGGTACTTTCATCGGCCGGGTCAATCGCGATATCCGCAATACGGCCCGAAAAGGTGGCGGGTCCCAGGGAACGAAACTTGAGCCCGTCTAGTTTAGTGGTATCTGTTTGCGCCCCGGCCCTGGAGAAAGGCAGGAAAATGGATACAACGATTAAAAGGAGAGGGATAATTCGATTCATAGGTAAAATGTATTTAAGTGAGGGGTTCAATTTACTTAATTCAGCGCTTAAAAGCAGCTGAAATGCCTTAAGGGAATGTTAAAATGACCGATGTCTGACGGGTCGTCCGGTTGCCTGCGGCCGTGTCAGTTTCCGGAAGGGTTCGTATCAGCAGGCATCCTGAATTGTATAAGCCAGGGCATCAAGCCATATATACAATTCCCAGGCATAAGAGTAACAATATGAAAGCAGGCAATGATTTGATCCATGGATCGTGGATCCTGAAATGCATGAAAACGGCAGCGGCCAGGAACAGGCCCAGCACCAGCGCGGATGGTTCCCTTAGAAACGGGTACCAGATACCCAGCAGCAACAGGATGGCAAATAGAACCTTAAGGGTACCCACCACGTACAAAGACCAGTCCGGAAGGCCGTAAGCCTTAAACTCCTGGGCTAAAGTCGCTGCCTTTCCGCCCCGCCAGCGGGATTCCTGATTGTAATTGATCAGCCAAACGTTTATGATGCTCATGGCTACGGTGATCTGGAGGGCAACACTTAAGTAATTCATAGGGGTATGGGGGAGACAAAGATGAGATATGTAAGAAGGCAGGCCTTTATTGGCTTACCAGTGTTTCCTGTATATTGTTTGGCACGGCCTGGAAAGAGGCAAATGCCGATTTAAAAGTAGCTTTCCCCTGGGTAAGTGATCTCAAGTTCGTGGAATAGCCAAAGAGTTCTGCCTCTGGCACGGCACAACGCAGGATCTGGTAGTGGTCTACACTGTCTATCCCCTGGATTATGGACCTGCGGCTCTGCAAATCGGTCATTACGCTTCCCACCATATCTTCCGGGACTTTAACCGTCAGCTCCTGTATAGGCTCCAACAATTTAGGCCGCGCATTTAGAAAGGCCTCCCTGAAAGCATGGGCCCCGGCAATTTTGAATGCTATATCATTGGAATCCACAGGGTGCATTTTCCCGTCGTATACCATCACCCGGACATCCCGGATATAGGATCCAGTCAGCGGCCCGGATTCCATTACTTCCAGAATCCCTTTCTTTATGGAAGGGAGGAAACGCTGGTCTATAACGCCTCCGACGATACAGTTGTAAAATAGCAATTTCCCGCCCCACGGCAGGTCCACTTCTTCCCTACCCCGGATACTAAGTCCCTGCGGCTCTTCTATCCCGTGATACCAGGGTTCAATCTTCAGGTGTACCTGGGCAAACTGCCCGGCGCCCCCGGATTGTTTTTTATGCCGGTAGTTTGCGGTTGAGGAACGCTGGATGGTTTCCCTGTATGCGATCCTGGGGGCCGAGAATTCCGCTTCCACCCCGTATATATTTTCCAGGGCCCATTGGATAGTGGCCAGGTGCAACTCGCCCTGACAGGCTAAAATTTGTTGTTTCAACTCGCTGGAATAGCTAACGATCACCGTCGGGTCCTGGCTGTGTATCCTCCTCAGGGCCTCGCTCAGTTTTTCCTCATCCTGTTGTTTGGAGGCAGAAACCGCCTTGCGGGTTCGCGGTTGCGGGTACTGTATGGGTTTGATAGTGAGAGGGGTGCCTATTTTATGGAGGGTATCGTTGGTCTCTGTATGCTTGAGTTTCAGGGTTGCCCCAATATCGCCCACATCCAGCCTGTTAACGGGTTCCCGTTTTTTTCCATCCATGATGAACAGCTGGTTGAGGGTTTCAGTTTCCCCGTTTCGGGAATTCTCCAGTTTGTCATTCACCTTGACGGTACCGGATTTTACCTTGAAAAAGGTGATCTGCCCCAAACTGGGCTGGTAAATGGTCTTAAATATAAACAGGGAAGTCGGGGCGTCCTTTTTCCGTTCCAGGTTTTTTCCCTCAAGAGTTTGTTCCGGCTTCAGATCTGCCGCAGCCGGGGCCACATTATCGATGAAACCCATCAACCGTCCACTACCCATATCTTTCAGGGCAGAGATGCAGAAAACGGGGAACAACTCATGGTTTAGCATGCCTAACTTAATGCCTTTGCGCATTTCGTCTTCATTCAGGGTACCTTTTTCAAAGAACAATTCCATCAGGGTTTCATCATTTTCGGCCGCCTTCTCCACCAGTTCATTGTGCAGGATATCCACTTTTACCTGTTCGGAATCCGGGATTGGGATCTTTTCGGGTTTCCCGCCGTCAGGGCCAAACTTGTAACATTTCATTTTGAGGACATCTACGATACACTGTGCGCCGTCTAGCTTTAAAGGGTATTGTACCAGCACGGCATTATTCCCTACGAGCTGTTTGACGCTGCTGAAGCTTTTATCGAAGTTCGCATTAATATGGTCAATCTGATTAATTACAAAGAGGGTCGGTTTGTGGTAAGCACTAATGTAGTTCCAGATGATCTCCGTCCCAATCTCCACCCCCTGCTGGGCATTCAATACGGTAACCAGGGTATCAGCCACCCGGATAGAAGAGATGATTTCCCCAACAAAATCGTCCAGTCCGGGGGTGTCTATAATGTTGATCTTATAATTCCTCCATTCGGTATGCAAGGGGGTTGCAAAAACGGAGGTCCCGCGTTCATGCTCTATTTCGTGATAGTCGGAAACGGTATTCTTCTGCTCTATGCTGCCACGCCTGTTGATCAACCCCGCCTCGAAAAGCATGGTTTCTGCCAGGGTGGTCTTTCCGCTGGCATGGGCACCAACAAAGACCACATTTTTGATGTGCTTATTGTCATATATTTTCATAAACCAGGAGTTCTTATCGCCGTAAGGGGCCATTTTTTATGTGCCCTTTCAAGATATGACATTTTTGGGTTTTTTCCATGCTAAGGCTTCCCTAAAATTCGGCCCGGCTCCGAGCCTGCGCACACTTTCCCCGGTAGATACGATGAGAGATCCTGCCTGCATCCCCTACCCTGATTCCTTAAAATATGTTAAATATTGCTTAAAACGGTACTATTTATAACAAGGTACTGTAACAAATTAAAATATTCGTCGTCTATCAGGTAAGAACAACAACAAAACCACCATGATTGCAAACAAAGAGAATTTTAAATCCAAGATGACCTATCCCAGTATCGGATTTGGGTGGACCGGAAGGATCCGGAAATTACATCAAAAAACAAACGGCACTTTAATCATCAATAAATAAAAGCGAAATCATGAAAACGTATACACACACTTTACCAACAGAAACCAGGCGATTCTCATATTTCTCCGGGTTCAGGGACAGCAAGCGCGTTCGATGGGCTGAAGCCCGGCAACATACGCTCTAAGCAACAAAAATTAAATCAACAATAAAACAATAAAACAAAACACCATGAAAAAAATAATCCACCTTTCGCCCACAGAAGCCAGACGCTTCTCCGTTTTCTCAAATTTCAGGGAATGCAAACGGGTACGATGGTCCGAGCACAGGCAGTATGTCCTGTAATTATCCCTCAGGGAACGATCACCAGAATTGATATACAAATCGATAAAATCTCTATCCACATGAATACCATTAATTGCCAATTGCCCACAGAAGCCCGAAGGTTTACTTACTTTTCGAACTTCAAACATAGCAAACGTGTACGCTGGACCGAAAGCAGGAAGTTTGTTTAAGGTCACCCCCGGTCAACACTTTATAAACCATGAAAAAAGGCCATCCCAGGGCCTTTTTTTATTACATAAAAAACCCCGCCTAAAGTGCGGGGTTAATTTATTTTATGCAGACTTCTCGGGTTTAGTCGCCCAGGGTGATCTCTTCGTGCGTATCATCGGGATAAATAATGGTAGCCAGATTATCACAGGACCCATCGCCGAAGTCCACTGTTACACCCAGCCCATTTTTCCCCACATACAGTAACCCGCTTACCAGGTTGTCGCATCCGAAAGTACCCACCAGATCTTCGTCTACCTCCAGTACATAGGTGTTGCCGTCCATTTCGATGGTCCAGTTCCCTGTAATTGCAAGAGTGCTGGTTTCCAGGGTTTCGCCAAAGGTGAATGCCAGGGTTTTGGTACCAACCTCCTCAATGACCGATTCGTCCGCAAGGACCAGTTCAATATCACTGACAACCGTAAATTCAACGGAACTCTGAGCGGCACCGGCGCCAATCGAATAGGTGCGGCTGCCGTTCACTTTTATATCCCCAATGTAGAAATCCGAAAATGTGGCTGTAAATACAGCTTGCTGGGAACCGGTTTCATATACCACGTTCAGGGTACCGTTTACATTATCGGTGGTGTTGAGTACGCAATTGTTAAAAGTAGCGGTAAACCCTTTGTCGGTATTGACCACCTCATAACATTCACTGGCAATCTTCCCGGTGCTGCTGTCATTTGAATACAATTCCGCCATGACCATATCCACCGACCCGGAAACATCGTCGGTCTGCAGTATGGTATGCAGTTCGGCCTGGCTCAGGGGCGTTTTGTCACCCTGGTTGGAATCGCTGTCCGTACTACAGCTTAACATTAAGGAAGTCGCTACCGCAAGGAAAGCCATTCCTTTACATACGTCGTGCAATTTTTTCATAATTAAAAGATATTGGGTTTAGGGTATAGAACGCAGGAGGCCCCTGTTTAGTGCCTGTATGCCCAAAAACTCGAGGAAGTGTTGTTTGATATAAAGCTATGGGTTCTTAGTCCCCGGACCGTTTGAAGGGCACAAAACGAACGGCCATGAGATCGCGTTCCCTTACTTTAGCCCCATTCTTATGGTAGAGTTTCAGCTGGCGAATCCCATGGTGCGGTCCGATCGGGATGATCAATCGGCCCCCGTCCCTTAGCTGTCCCAAAAGCGCGGGCGGCAGGGATTCTGCCCCTGCGGTGACCATAATGGCATCGAATGGGGCCTTTTCCGGCCATCCCCCATAGCCGTCGCCTATTTTTACGTGTATATTGGAATACCCCATTCCCTCTAGCCTCTTTTCCGCGGCTAATCCAAGGGACTTAACTATTTCCATGGTATACACGTTTTGGACAATTTCGGCCAGCACCGCAGCCTGATACCCGGATCCTGTGCCGATTTCCAAAACCTTGTCCTGGGGCTGCAGCTTCAGGGCCTGGGTCATAAAGGCAACAATATAGGGTTGGGAAATAGTCTGCCCTTCACCTATAGGCAATGGGGCATCTGTGTAGGCGCGATCTTTTTCCGTTTCCGGAACGAACTGGTGCCGGGGCACCTTTTCCATCGCCCGTATGGTGGCTGCATCGCGGATATCCCTCTTCATAAGCTGGTTCCGGACCATTTGAGCCCTCTGGAGGTCAAAATTCTCCTGTGCCGTGGCCAACAGGCATAAAAATGGCAGAAAAAGCCATAACAAAGACCCCGGCCTGGCCGCGCATTTAGGTGCACGCCACAAGTCGCGGGTCTTCCCTGATTGGTTCCTTCCGGACATTATATTAATTATTGGAACGGGCTATCTTTAATCAATCTGCCCAGACCTCATCCGGTGCTGAGGTTATGCCATAATAGCTGATACTCGACCTGCCGCTGCTGATTACGGTGACACGGGTAAATCCGTCTTTATTGACGGTCATCATAAAATTGTGTACTTCCATGCCCCGGTCTATATTGAATTTGATGACGATCCTGCGTTTGTCGTCCCTGTATTCCACCGAGTAATCCTCAACGGGGCCTTTATATTTGATGCCTCCGTCTACCTGATACGGAGCACTGGCATGCAGTTCCCCGAAATAGGGCAGGTATACGCGCACCTGGTCCCCATTCAGGCGAAGTGTACTCGGGTTGGTGGTTAAACTGTTCGAATAGCCGGTACTGGAGATAAGCCGGTCCGCCACAAACTCATACTTTCCGCTTTCAATTAGTGTTTTGGTCGCTTCGTAACTCCTGTTTGCCCTGGCTTCTTTCATATTGCCCGTGGCATCTTTTTGTGCCAGCAACAGGGCCGAACCAAACACATACATAAAACAAAATACAATCGCCTTTTTCATAGTTTTGATTTTAAATAAATTTCGCAGGCCTTGATAAATCTTCGGAGATTTAACCTATTTGCCTCAATTTCATTTCCTTAAGATACTAAATAATTAGCCAGGCAGTTCCCCAAAAACTATTAATTTTAATGGGATTGCCCTATGATTTTGTGCACTGGCCGCTTCACAATCCCAGGCCAGGCCCCATTACCGTTTTAAAAGCAGAAAGCCTGTGAGGGAATGGCCATCCGCCGTATCAATCCGGTACCAATAGGAATCTGAAGCCAGGGGATGGCCACGGAAATTCCCGTCCCATGCCTGTCCGGGTTTGAGTTGTTTCAGGAGTTTCCCGTAGCGGTCAAAAACAAAAACCTGGCTTACGGCTATTTCGGGCGTGGATTCCACCACCCATGTATCGTTGTACCCATCATTATTGGGCGTAAAAAACCTGGGGATAGCCATATTCAAGGCCGGGAATACCGGCTTTTTGGTGGTGAATGACCAGAGCGGACAATTTTCCGCTTCCCCCCAATTACTATATGGGATGATCCTTATATAAATACGCTGCCCGGCCGGTAGGTTGTCAGGGAAAGTATAGGAAGTACTAAGGCCTACATCCTGCCTGTTCACCAAATCCCTGTTTCCCGGCGCAGTGCCGGCAGATAGCAGGTATCCCCTGGCTCCACTGACGGTTTCCCACATTAAGCCGGTATCCGTCGCCACCTCCATATCGCCATCCCCCGGTAAAAGCAGCATAGTGCACCCGGGCGGATCAGGCGCATTCCCTGTGGTGAAGGATATAGCCGGGCATGTCTCCGGGGCCCCAAGATCGTTATAGGGAACCAGGGTCATGTAATATGTAGTGTTGGGCTTAAAATTAGGAGGTTTGAAATTGGTGCCATTTCCAATGTCCTCATCGTCTAAAAGACGGGTGCCGCCCGGAGCCCTTTCTTCTATGGTCATCCGGTACCCAGCAGCGTTGAAATCCCGGATCCAGGTTACATTAGCAGTCACTGAGACAAACTGTGCCCCGTCCTGCGGATCTATAAATTCCGTACACAATGGGGCCCTGTTTCCCCGTGTTCTGAAGATCCTGGCCGAACAGTTCGCCAACTCCCCTTCTTGATTATACGGGGTTATCCGCACAAACACTTGCTGAAGGAATGGAAGCGGGCTCGCCAATGAGAAGCTGGTCACATTTCCCACATCCTGTTCGGGCAGGAGATCGGCGGTCGATGAACTCGTTCCCAGGGACAACAGATACCCGGCGGCCCCTGATTGCGGGTACCAGCTGATATCCGTGTCGGGGGCAATCCCATAACTTCCATTTTCCGGATACAGCAGGGTGACACATCCCGGGGCGCCTCCCCCGGGACCGGTGGTGAATTGGGTTGTCGGGCAACCAATGGCATCCCCGCTGTTGTTCGCGGGTGTGATGGTGAGGTAATAGGTGGTTTCGGGAAGCAGACCCGAAGGCGGCAAAAAGTTGAGGGCATTACCTGTGTCGAGGCGGTCAGCCACATCCCCTGTTCCCGGCATTGTCCCAAGGCTGATAAAGTAACGGATGGCGTTTGGTACTGGTTGCCAACTGATTTCGGTCGTAACCGGTACGTCGGTGGCTCCGGCTTCAGGGTAGACTAGAGAGGTACAGGACGGTTCCTGTGAGAAGCCCGCGATTGAACATATAATTGCCAGAACCGGAATCCAATAGCCCGGCAGGGCTACCGGAAACCTGAAGATCCCGTATATGCCAGTTTCATTCCTCATAGCATTGGGCTGCCCCGGCCGGGCAACCTCCCTTAAAGATAGCTTAAAAAGTTTGATATACGGTGGGTAAGAAGAACCAACTTCTAATTAAAGTCACTCTTTCAGAGCTTGCCGGTCTTTGATACGATACATGAATTTCAAGCCGCTCCAATCCGCGTCAATCGCACAGACCTTTACGTCTACCAGCCCCTGTGAAAGGCCATACCGCCGGACGATATTCCCATCGAGGTCGGAAGGGAGGGCAGACGCCTTCTTGGGCCAGGATACCCAGAGCATCCCGGAAGGTTTCAGAGCCTTTTTAAGTCGCAAGAACTCCGCTTCCAATTGTTCAAGAGTGTTGCAAAAAAGAAGTATAAAATCAGCCGCATTTTGGGAAGAAGGCGGAAGTTCCTGTATTTCGGGCATATCCCCGAGCAAATTATCCAAATGGGCAGGGGCACGGCAAAAAATAACCTTATATCCTTCCCGGATGCCTAATTTTTTTACCAGCGGGGTTCCCGAATATCCTGTAGCGGCCATGCCGTAAGTTAGTGCTTTCCCTGGAAATGGGCTGATGGTTTCCGGCATTGTAAACCGGCAGCGGGAGCTTATTGAAGTTCCCTGATCAATTCCTCAGCCCTTTCGGTCGCCCGGACGTAATGCCGGTAGGCCCAGCGGGTCACAAAATAGAGAACGAAGACCATGGCGGGGATAAACCACAGCCAGGAAAGGTCTCTTTGAAAATAATTTACATCATTCAGGAGCTTTCCGGCCAGGGGCAAACTGATAACTACGAATACATAACTGAGGTATATAACCAGCCGCTGTATAAAAAGAAGGTTTTTCTTGCTCCTGGCATATTGCATCAACGTATCCCGGTAATTACCGCCCGTTATATCGATCGATCGGATCCGGATAAGTGCACGTAGAACCAATATGGGCAGACCGATAAGAAAAACAAGTGCCAAAATGCCCAGCAAAATAAAGTACCAGGTATCCAATTTGGCGAAATTAAGTAGCAGGAGGAGGGCCATTACGAAGCATACTCACTGCCCCCAGCCCCTCGTATTGCAGGAATTTTCTGAATTTATTTCCATATTTTACCTGTGTCATTTCCATGATTAGTTTATGGGTTAATTTTTTTTGATGTTCCAGCTGGTCGCTCATTTCAGACCACACCTTTTGTAGTTCTTCCAGTTCCATCTTTATACTTCTTTGGTCATGCCTTCTTTTAGTTTTCCCTTGATCCGCGAGAGGCGGGTACCGACATTAGTCGGCGTTAACCCTGTAATCTCAGCGATTTCATCATATTTCCGGCCTTCGAGTAACAAGAGGATGAGCCCCTTTTCGAGTACACTTAACCGATAATATGGCGATATAGCATTTTGAGCCGATCCTCAAAAACGGGATCGTCTTGTTCCATCATCCGCAGAACCACCTGGTCTATAGGTACCGAGTCCGGTTTCTTTTTTTGTTTCTTTAGTCTCCCAATTGCCGTATTCAATGCCACTCTGTACATCCAGGTACTGAACTTTGCTTCCTGCCGGAAGCTGTCGAATCCCTTCCATAGCTGGTAGACTATCTCCTGGTACAGGTCTTGTTGGTCTTCCTGATTATCGGAATAGATGGTAGTTATCTTGAAAATAATCCCTTCGTTATCACGAATCTTTTTCACGAAGTCTTCTTCCTTGCCCATTCAAAATGGTTCTTTGGCTAATTGGTATGGCATTGCGTCAAAAAATCACAAAATAGAATACTTTTTTCTACCTGAAGCTGTTATACCTTTATACGGGAAGATTGAATTTCTTCCTAAAACCTTATGAGCTATCTCTCCAAAGAAATAGAGCGGCTTTTGAAGCAAAAGGAACAGGCTTCCCTGATTCGTAAACAATATTCCTGTGGGATTTTCCAGGAATACGACTCTTCTACAGGGCAAGGCAAGATCCGGGAGCAGGGCAGGAATCGCTGATATTCCGTTTATTGTTCAGGGCCGGCCTTTCCTTTGGCTTTCATCGCGTACGGCGTCGATGAACTTGCGAACGATGCGGGGAAGGTTGCTTTCCGGAATTCGTGCCTGGCAGGTTTCATCTCCTTCGGTAATTTCGATATGATACTCCTGCATGTCCGGCCAGTTCTTGTGCCCCATTGTACCGGCCTTGTCCAGTGCCCCCAGTAAAGCACGGGCATCCTCCCCTTGCCAGGACAACTCTCCCTGGTACAGGCGCGGGATGCCGCTAAATCCTCCTTCTATGCTCACTTTATATTTCACACCGTCTCAATGGTAAGCCCAACGGCGGAGAAACTGTCGGATATGGCTGATTCGGCCCCGGCCTGGACACGTCCTTCCCCTGATAGCCGTTTGGCTACGTTCAAGGCATTCCCTGAGCATATCGGAGAAATCTGCTGTCCGCCAAAGCTGCCCGAGTACTTCAAACCAGATTTGGGAAGCATCTTCAATCCCCATGGCTGTTGCAGCCAGATAAAATGCTTTGTTTGGGATTCCAGAATTGATATGGACCCCCTGGTTGTCCGCAGCATCCGGAATTATATCGGTCCATATGGTCCGGCTGTATATCAAATTCATTAGCGGTACCCGGGGCTTTCATTGAACGGATCGCCTTCCCCGGGAAACGATCGGTTACAATAGACATCCCCTATGAGCCAATCGGCCTCCCCAGGTGTTTGACCCAGGTATTTCTGTTTGATAATCGTTCCGAAAACATCCGAAAAATGTTCGTTAAGCGCTCCGGATTGTCCATAGTACTCCAGATTTGCAATGAATTGGGTTACCCCATGAGTCAACTCATGGGCAACCACATCGATGGCGTTCGTAAAATTGATAAACTCAACGCCGTCTCCGTCCCCGTAGGTCATTTCATCCCCGTCCCAAAAGGCATTGTTGTACTTCACGCCATAATGGATATTTGAGATGACGGGCATCCCCTTGTTGTCAATGGAATCAAGGCCAAAGCTTGCCTTGTAATAATCCCGCACAAAACCGGATCCCTCAAAGGCCTGGTTCGCAACCTGATCCTGGGAGGGGATCCCGTCTTCCTGTCGCACCTGGGTTACCCGTTGTTTATATGTATGGCCGGAATCGTATACCGTTCGGTCGCCATGGGCAGATACCGGTCCTCGTAGCAATAGACCGTTGAGGGCTGTCTTTCTCTTTTCCAGGATCCGCCTGGTGTCGTTCAGGGCGCGTTTGCAAGGAAGGCTACCCCTCCTGGCCAGGCCTTCCAGTACATAGGGTGGAATTATATAACAAGGTCGGGTATTGCACATATATCTGTAAGATCAGGGTTCCGATCACTAAGTTCGGTTCTTTCCCGGAATCTGCCAAAATTTGACCTTCCTCAAAATTTCAGGGGAAAAGGGAGGCATCCAGGCCGGGAATTAGGGCCAGGGCATTTTTATAATAGACTTTTCTAAGGACTTCATCCGGGAGATCCATTCCATACATCGCCCAAAATGCATGATATTTCTTGTGATATGGAAAATACTCGTCTGCTGTCTCCAGGACCCTGAAATAGGTGGGAAATTCATCGGGCTGCCAGCTGTCTTTGCCAAACAGGATCCTGTCCTGGTATTTGATAAAGAAGGCCCTTGCATTTCGGGGCTGCCTGCCCAGTTCAGCTATGATGGCGGCTATACCCACAGACATGTTGGGAATCTCGTCAAGTAATTGCCCAAGGGTTTGCAGGTCATTGGCATACCAGCCCATGTGGGCGTTGATGAAGTGGGTATCCGGATGTTTTCTGAACATCCGGTGCTGTTCATCGATGATTTGTTGCCATGGTACCGGGTCTGTATCGCTACGTTTCCTTCCGGGGTGGGTCTTCAATTCGAGCCAGCGTTCGTTCCTGCTATCCATTGGTTCCCAGAATGGCTCGGGGTCGGCTGAATGGATTAGGACGGGGATCCCCAATTCGGCGCATTTTTCCCAGATCGGGTCCAGTCTCGCATCATCCACGGCTATTCGTTTCCCGTTAATATCCCGGTCCCTCAACCCCAGGCTTTTAAAAACCTTCAGCCCGCTCGCTCCGTTTTTCACATCGGTTTCCAACTGCCAGGCTGCCGCCTCCCCCCAGCCCGGGGTTCCCACACCGGTAAAGTCCACATTGGCAAAGACGACAAAGCGATTGGGGTAATGGGCCCGGATATTAGCTACTTCCTGCTGCAGGCGCACTCCGGAACCCCCGCTTAAATTCACCATAATGGCCTCGTTCAGACGGTCCATGTCTGCAATAAGCTCAGACAGGTCTTGCGTCGCCATCCTATTCTGATGGCTATGCACATCAATGAATGGGTATCTGGCCTGTTTTACCTCATGCCCCTGCACAACCAGGGTGGATTTCGGGTTATAGGATTCAAAATCCATCTCCTGCGCCAGACCCGGGACACCGGCCAGGAGGACAAAAAGGAGTGGTAGTATGTTTTTCAGCATGGGAGATTAGTTAAGTTCAGATCGTTTCAAATTTTAAAGGAAATGCGCCCAGGGGGTTGTATTTACAACCTCCCGTCCCAAACAGGTTTTCCATGTAGCCTAGTGGTATTACCCCTTGCCGTAGGCACGGAGGCGTTCATAGTCCTGGGGGATGTCGATATCCCTGACACGAATCCCCGCATGCAGCAGCTGCACTTCCTTAGCATGCTTTTTCATCAGCTTTTTTGCGCCAGAATCTTCATCCAGGGCAAGGAGTTCAGGGAAGAATCGTTCCCCGAAAATAGCAGGTACCCCGGCCCCGGAACCATAACTACTCGCAACGATCCCCTTCTTTCCCCTCCTGAAGCTTTCTATCATTTTATCCAGATACGTTGTATCCACCAGGGGTTGGTCTCCCAGCATGACCAGCACGCCCCCCAATTCTTCCTGTTTTTGCAGGAGATGTTCCAGGCCACAGGCGACGCTGCTACCCAGCCCTTTTTGCCAGGACCGGTTCTCAATAACCAAAGTCCCCTCACCCAGTTGGCTTCTGATCTGCCCGGCTCCGGCTCCCAGGACTACCAGTACATTTGCCGCTTTACTGGCAGCGGCCGTTTCAACCAGGTGTTCAATAACGCTGCTTCCTTTCCAGGGCAGTAATTGCTTTGGGGGTCCCCATACGGGAAGAAGCTCCGGCAGCAAGCAGCAATATGGCGATGTCCGGTGATTTCAACTGTGGATGGCGCCTTTTTTGTTCATGAGTCGCATCGGCTTTTGACCGCGCACCACGGAGAGGATCTCGGCAAGTATTGAAATAGCTATTTCCTGTGGCGTTTCGGCTCCAATGTTCAAACCAGCCGGGCCGTGGATATTTTCAAAAAAACGATCAGAAACATCCGGGCAGTGTTCGAGAAATTCATTCAGGAGTTTTTCCCTCCTGGCTGCCGGGCCGAGCAGGCCCAGGTAAGCCGGTTCAGTAGCTTTCAGGGCCAGCAGGAATTTCAAATCCTTCACAAAACTATGGGTCATCAACACCACGGCCGTGTGGGAATCTATCCCCGAAGGATCCCAGGATTCAGGAGCAGTTTGGTGTAGTTCTGCGGCTCCTGGGAAGTCGGCCGGGCTCTTTTCCTCCGAGGGTGTCGCCACGACTATCACATCCCAGCCCGTCATGGCCGCATACCCGCAAAGTTGTACGGCATCGTGTTCAGCGCCCAGGATGATCAGTCGAAAGCAGGGTGCAAGGGTTTCTTCAAATTTTGACAGGTTTTCAATCTCATCCAGTCCCTCCCTAAGAGGAAGTTTTTGCCCCTTATACAGGAAGAAACTGCCATAATTTCTTCTCCGATCCGTGTTGGTGCTCAAATTGGGAAACCAACCCGAAGGGGTCCCGTGCTTCCATGCATGCCCTGAACGTGTCGAGCCACCCTTTAGGCGGGCCGGAACGGCTCCAGCAAAATATACAGGATGCCTTCACACCCGAGACGATAGCGGCCGTCATAGGTCATCATTTTGGGGATGCCTGTACGGAAAACACTTTCGGATTGCCTGAAAATTTCCTTTTCCACGCAGCCCCCGCTTACGGCCCCGGTCATGTGGCCATCCTCCAGCAGGAGCATCCGCACCCCGGGCCGGCGGTAGGACGAGCCTTCAAGGGCCACTACGGAAGCCAGGACAGCCTTGTTTACCCTCCCTGGCGGCCATTTCACAAGCCTGGACTATTTTTTTGAATTCATGTGTCATCTATACTAATTTTCGGGTGGGAATAAAGGGTACGGCATTGCCGCCATAATACGGTTCGTCCCTCGGTTCCAGGCATACAAAACCATCTGCCTCGGCCAGGCTGGTCAGGTCCCCACTGCCGTTGCCGTCAACCCTTGACGCCATCAAACATCCCCTTTCCCATTTGGTTTTCACGTCGATAAACCCCGTCAGGTCACCCTGAACCATAAATGTTTCGCTTAAAATTACATGAAAATCCTTAATTGGAAGGCCTATCGACCTGTGGAGCCAATCCCTGAAATATCGATAGTAACATACGTAGGTGGAAACGGGGTTTCCCGGAAAGGAAAAAACCAGCGTCCCGGACTGTCCTTGTTTCCCGAACCAAAATGGCTTCCCCGGACGTTGCAAAACCTTGTGGAATATTTTCTCCAACCCCAATTCATCCATCACTTTAGGGATAAAATCAAACTTTCCCCGCGAAACCCCACCACTGAGGAGCAGCACGTCCATTTGGTCGATTGCGTAGCTCAGCTTCTGTCGGATGATATCCTCATCATCTGAAACATGGAGCAATAAGGGAATGATATTTTCCTCTCGCAATGCAGCATAAAGCTGATAGATATTGGACTTCCGCAATTGATGTGGCATCGGGAATTCATCGATTTCAACGAGTTCGTCCCCGGTGGAGATGACGGCAATCCTGGGTAATTTTTTTACAGGAATCACCGAGGCTCCCACTGAGGCCAGAATGCCGATATCTGCAGTTGCAATCCTGCGGCCAGCTTTCAGGACCATATCGCCTTTTTTTCGGTCACTGCCACGGCGGTGGATATGCTGTCCTTTTTTGGGAATGCCATCCAGGCGGGCTATCCCATGGTCTATGGAACAATTCTCATACATCACCACCGTATCGGCATCATAAGGAATGACCGCCCCGGTCATTATCTCCATACATAAGTCCTCGTGTCTCAGGACGGCGGCAGCATGCCCTGCGGCGAGGACCCCGTCGATCTCAAAAGCAGTCCGCCCTTTCTCCACCGCTTGGTGGTTCAGGACTATCCCATCTCTTGTGGCCCGGTCAAAGGGAGGGAAATCCCGGTCAGCAAAGATATCTTCAGCCAATACACGGCCAACTGCTTCCTGCAGGGGAATCTTTTCCTTGCCAAAATCCCGGCTTTCATCCAGGATGAGGCGGTATGCTTCTTTAAAAGGGATCATGTGTTGTCAAAAAGTATTTTCCGGCACCGGAAGACTGCCTAAGGTAACTTCCCGCTTCCGGCGGTGCCCGGAACGAGCCATCAGGGACAGAGGCTTTTATGTTTGCGGATCCCGCCTTCCACATGATAGGCGGTGAGTTCTGGCTGGTGTTCATGCATCCAATCAATGGCTGCCAGGCTTCTGATGCCGGTAGCGCAAATTAAATATACAGTTTTTTGGGGATCAAACCTATGCTTCCCTTTGGTAAGTACCTCCAGCGGAAGATTTATGGCTCCGGGCAGGTGGAAGGCATCAAATTCGTCTGGTTCCCGCACATCGACGATCTGCATGGGTTTCCCTTCTTCAATCTGATTAAGGAGTTCTGCCATACTAACTGTACAGGCAGTGGCACAGCCGGGTACGCCATAGTGTGGTTTCAGTTCGCGGATGGCAGCCTCCTCTCTCCTGGGGAAACGGATTTGCTGCATAGCCTGCTTCTGTCCGTCATAGAGGAGCAACCTGCCAGACAGTACCTCGCCAATTCCTGTGAGTACCTTGACCGCTTCAAGGGCCTGCAGGTTCCCGATAATCCCCGGAAGCACGCCCAGAATCCCATTGCGGTTACAATCGGGGATCTCGTGGAGGGTCGGCGGGTTGGGAAATAAGCAGCGGTAAGTGGGCCCCTGCCGGAAGTTAAAGACGGAAACCTGCCCCTCAAATCCCTGGAGAGCTCCATAAACAAATGGTGTCCCGAGGATGACACAAGCATCGTTAATCAGGTATCGGGAGGGGAAATTGTCCGTGGCATCCAGCACCAGATCATACGGCCGAATCAAGTCGAGTGCGTTCTCCCGGGTAAGGAAGGTATCATATGGCTGTAATGTCGTTTCCGAATTCTGGGCCGTCAGAAATTCCAGGATCACATCCAGCTTCGGGCGACCCACATCCCCTTCGGTATAGAGCACCTGACGGTGGAGGTTAGTCATATCCACGACATCCTTTTCCACCAACCCCAGGGTGCCGATCCCCATGGCGTTGAGATACTGGACCGCCGGTATCCCGAGCCCTCCCAGACCCACAACCAGGATACTCGAATCCCGAAGGCGGCCTTGCGCCCCCGGGCCAAAACCTTTCAGTGTGGTCTGGCGGATGTAGCGCTCTTCCTTCATCAGTTGGATAATTTGGAAATTACCTCCCGGTATTCCTCGGGGGAATTAGCATTGCACAAATCCTGGTCATTGTGGGGGAAGACCAGGGCGGTATCGGATTGAAGCAGGAATTTACGGGGGCAGCTACTCCCTGATTCCAGCAGGAATTTTTTGGCTTTCCTGAGGGCGCGGGGTTCCCAGATGGCAGCGAGGGGTTCGGGCAGCCCGCTTTCATGAGTGGCCAGGGCAGTAGCATCTTTACGCACCGCGCGCGCCTCAATTAATTGCCGTATGGTTTGAACATTGATAAGGGGCAGGTCACAAGCCAGCACGAGCCAGCTTGCATCAGGATGTTTTTCATGGGCACTCAGGAGGCCGTTCAGGGGGCCCTTTCCCAAATCCATGTCGACGATCCGTTCCCAGCGGTCTCCTATTTCTCCTTCCTGGTCGGAGCGTATGCTGAGGTAGGTTTTATCACAAAATGGCCGGAGCATTTCGTACAGGTATTCCCGTTGCGGCCTGCCATGGTACGTTAGGGAGCCTTTGTCCCTTCCCATACGGGTGCTCTTGCCCCCGGAGAGGACCAGGCCGTAAAGCTTGCTGTCGCTTGTCGTATGTAGATTATCTTCCTGCATGCTTTATTATTCAAAGGGTAATTTGTGGGGGGTGTCCAATTTACCCCCCAATGGATGTCATTGAATTCTCAAACACCCCTTCATGCTCACGCTGGGCTTCGAACCCGGTTCGCGCCCGGGAACCTATAGCGTCCCCTATGGCCGACCTCAGGTTGGCTTCCCGGTCTGGCCCCCGCATAATATCCCTGATATTCAGTTTAGGTTTCCCATACAGGCAGGTGATCACGTCGCCGGTGGCCGTGATCCTCAGCCGGTTGCAACTGCCACAGAAAGTTCTGCTAAAGGACGGAATAAGCCCGAAGCTACCCTTGTGTCCTTTGATTTTATAGTTGATGGAAGTTGAAGTTTCAGGCGAGGAGAGGCGTTCCACATCCGGGTAGGCATTGGTAATATATTCAAGGATCTTTTCGTAGTTCCAGGTAATCCGGTCGAAATTTTTACTGCCTCCGTTAAAAGGCATTTCCTCCAGGAAACGAACTGATACCGGGTGATTTTTCTGCAGTTCCAGGATTGGCAGGATATCCTCAATGTTCTGTCCTTCCAGGACGATAAAATTGATCCTGACGTTGAAGTCTTCAGAAATGAGCCGGTTCAGGTTACTGAACACCGTATCGTACTGGTCCCTGCGGGTGATGCGTCCGAAGGTTTCCCGCTGCACGGCGTCGAGGCTGACATTGATGTGCCGGATCCCCAACTCTTTCAGGGTCTCTATATGCGGCCCGATAAGGGTGGCGTTGGTGGTGATGGAAATATCCCCCAGGCCATCCAGGCTGGCGAGGTGTTTCAGGAGCCCCATCAGATCTTTACGGACAAAAGGCTCCCCGCCGGTTATGCGAATCTTGTCTATCCCCTGCTCCACCATCAGTGTGGATAGTATGGAAAGCTCATCGAGGGTAAGCAAGGTTTCCCTTTTGGCAAATCGGATCCCTTCTGCCGGCATGCAATAGTTGCAACGCAGGTTACAGCGATCCGTTACAGCCAACCGGAGGTAGTTTATAGTCCTGTTATGGTTGTCTATCAGCATCTTGTCTTTTCCAATTCCTTCGCTTGCCGGATTATCCTGTTAAGGCAATTCCGGACATATCGCAGGTGACCTCGCCTTAAAGATACGGCCTATTCTCTTTCCATGAAAATTTTTAGCCCCCGCTAACCGGCGGGATTAATGCAATTTCGTCAAAATGGGTGATGGGTTGGGAATCAACCGCATAGGAATTATTTACAGCAACGGCCAGGGACGAAAGTTCCTTTAGCCCTGGATACGTCTTGCCAAGATAGGTTTTCAGGGCACCCACGGTATGGAGTTCCCGACTTTTGGATACAGGCATGGATAAGGTATTACTACCCACTATATCCCTTGTAATTCCGAAGAGCAAAATGTTCATGTTAACCGATTATTTCCTGAGCCGGAACGTTCATCCAATCCGGGTTTTTGGTAAATGGTTGCCTGTACAGCCGCTTCCCTGTGGCCGCTTTGATCGCATTGGCAATGGCACCTCCTGCCGGGGGCAAACAGGGTTCCCCCAGCCCCGTCGGGGAAAGCTCATTTTGTATGAAGTGTACTTCCACATCGGGCACCTCCTTGATGCGTATCAAACGGTAGGTATCAAAATTATTGTCTTGCGGCTTTCCTGAAACGAACGAAAAGTCCCCGTACATCGCGTGGCCGATGCCATCAAGTACACCTCCTTCGGCCATATTGGCGGCACCCGAAGGGTTTACAACGATTCCACAGTCTACCACGCAGGTAACTTTCTTCACCCGGGGTTCCCCATCCTCAATGTGCACATCAGCCACCTCGGCTACATGGCTGTTGTGGCAATAGTAGTTTACAAATCCCTGGTAAACCCCTTTTGGCTGTGAACCCCAGCCAGACTTTTCGACGGCTGTCCGTATCACTTTTTCCATGCGCTCCGGGGAATATTCGATTCGGTCGTCCGTAGTGCCCTTGACATTCTGCAGCAAGTCTAAACGCAACTGCACACGGTCCGTTTCCATTAATTCGGCCAGTTCGTCAAAGAAACTTTGTTCGGCAAAGGACAGGAAATTGGTATAGGGTGCCCGCCAGGCACCGGTGGTGATGTTGCTGTCGTACTTTGCCACGTCTACCTGATAGTTCGGGATAGCCCCTGCGGGGAAGAAATTGGGTACCAGACCGTACATATAGGAATTGATAGCCGCTTCTTTCAGGTGGTAGCCCGTTACTTTTCCGTCTTTTACAGCAGCACTGATGCGATACTTGATGGCGGGCCTGTAGGTGCCGGCAGTCATGTCGTCTTCCCTGGAAAATACCACTTTGACCGGTTTTCCAGCCTGCCTGGAGATCAGGGCCGCCTCCAGGGCGAAATCACCGTATAGCCGCCTGCCAAATCCCCCGCCAATCCGGGTCATTTCCAGATGTACCTCCCCGAAATCCCGGTTCAATTCCTCAGCAATACTTTTGGCGGTGCGTTCCGGAGTCTGTATTGGTCCCACCAGCCGAATTTTGTCGTCCGTCACATGGGCGAAAAAATTCATGGGCTCCATACAGTTGTGCGGAAGGAATGGCGACTCATAGGTTCGTTCCAATACCTTATCGGCCTGGGCAAAGGCCTTGCTGATGTCGCCGTCGGCCCTTAGGGTCTCAAATTTCTTCCCGTCAAGCAGGCCCAGTAGTATCCTGTCATGATCTTCGGTAGATTCCCCTTCACTACCCTCTTCCCATTTTGCCTGCAGGGCATTTTTTGCCTTCATGGCGGTCCAGGTATCCTTGGCGAGCACCGCTATTTTATCCCCGAATTGAAAGACATCGGACACCCCGGCTATCGCGCGTGCGCTACTGTCGTCGAAAGATGCCAGTTTCTGACCGAAGGCGGGTGGCCTCAAAACCGAGGCATAGACCATGCCCTCCTCCTTATAATCCATCCCAAACAAGGGTTTGCCGGTAACAATTTTACCGATGTCCACATTGGTGGTTTTCTTGCCGATGATGGTATAATCCTTTGCGTGTTTCAGCTGTACCTGTTCAGGGACTTCCATGGCTGCCGCGTCCTGTACCAGTTCCCCGTATCCCAGGGTCTCCCCGCTTGAACTGGTGACGACGCCCTGGTTGGTCGAACAGGAGGCGGGGTCTACTCCCCAGCGTGCCGCCGCCGCATTTACGAGCATTTGTCGCGCAGTGGCACCCGTTTGCCGGAGAGGGTCCCATCCGAAACGGATAGACTGGCTTCCCCCGGCTACCTGCCGGGTATAATGTTCGGTATCGAGGATGCCTTGCCTGACATATACCCGATCCCAGGGGACATCCAACTCCTCGGCAATGATCATAGGCATGGAGGTTTTCACCCCCTGCCCCACCTCGGGGTTGGGTGAAAATATCGTTACGGCCCCGTTCTCCGCAATTTGTATAAAGGCATTGAAATCTTTATAATCCAAAGAAGCCAGGTCGGTCGGTGGCTTCACTTTTGGCTTGCAGGCCGTAAAGAAATTGAACCCTATGAGCAAGCCTCCCCCTGCCAGGGAAGTCGTTCGCATAAAATCCCTCCGGTTGAAGGTTATAGTTGATGATGAAGTTGCCATAATTAAATTTATTAATCATTGAATATGTCCCGTATCCGCCGGGTATCCATGGATGAAAGGGATACCGGGCTTGCCGTTTATTCCATTTCAGAAGCTGCCAGGGAAACTGCCTTGAGGATGCGTGTATAAGAAGCGCAACGACAGATATTCCCGTTCATAGCCTCTTTTATTTCGACTTCGGACGGGTTGGGGTTTTTTTCCAGAAACGCCGAAGCTGTCATTATCTGCCCGGCCTGGCAATATCCGCACTGGGGGACATCTAATTCGACCCAGGCCTTTTGGACCGGGTGCGAACCGTCCTCAGAAAGGCCTTCGATGGTGGTAATGGATTTCCCTTCTGCCTGGGCGGGGGTAAGGGAACAACTCCTCACCGCATTACCATCCAGGTGTATGGTGCAGGCCCCGCATTGGGCGATCCCACAGCCGTACTTGGTGCCCACCAAATCCAGGTGATCTCGCAATACCCAAAGTAAGGGGGTGTCTTCACTGACATCTACCGTGCGGGACTGACCGTTAACTGTAAGCTGATAAGAAGGCATATTCCAATTGTTTTTAGGATGCATACCTACTAAAGTTATCAAAAAAAGAACAGCCGTATTTTTGATTTAACAGTTCACATTCCTTTTTAACAATATTTTAAAAGAAAGCGGCCAGAGCAAGGAAGCTATTTTACGGAGGGGTTGAATCCCTAAACTAATTCTTAGCCCGTGGATTCCATATCCCGGAGGCAGGTAACGTCGGGGTGCATCCAAAGTAAGGAGGCCGGGAGGCGGGTACTGATCCTGCCTTCCAGGAGCTCTTCGATAACCGCACGTTTCCCATCCCCGGTCAATAGCAGGATTACTTTACGGGATCTCATGATGGTCCCCATCCCAAGGGTCAGGCCAAATTCCGGGGTACCATTTGATTTCTGGAGCATCCCGTGCATTTTGGAGGATCGGCTCAAGGATGCCTTATGGCTGTTGGCCACCAGGAAGTCTGCCGGTTCGTTAAAGCCGATGTGCCCGTTGACCCCCAGGCCCAGGATGCAACTGCCAATCCCCCCGTGTCTGGCAAGAGCCTGGTCAACCCGTTCACACTCCTTTTCCGGGGATGGGTTACGGTTACTGAACCCGATATACCGATCCTCGGAGATCTGCAAAGGCCCCGTAACGTGGGTGCGGAGATAGGCCTCACAGGAGGCCGGGTCAGTTTCATCCATCCCGCCCCATTCATCCAGTTTCACAATACCCAGCTGCTTGAATAGGGAGGGATCCTCTTTGTGCCGGGCCGCCAGCCATTGGTAGAGCCCCTGGCAGGAGTTCCCCGTGGCGGTACACAGGACCTGCCGTGGAAACCTGCGAATGTCCCCGATTAGAGCAGCACCGGCCTGCCGGCTCATTTCATCATAATCCCTGCAAGCTATATATTTCATTCTGCCCAGGCCCTGTCTCCTGTTTTATAGGGGATACAGCCTATATAGCGTCCGGGCACCGGGTTATAACGCAAGGCCTGCGTAGCGCCGGGTTCGGATGTAAAGTAACCCCAGATGGTAAGTTGTTTCATGAGCCCGAAATAATGAAGCTGACCTTCGGGGGTAGCCCGGGATTCCTTATCCAACCCGTTCAAAAAGGCAATTTTGTCTTCGGTCCCAAGAGAACTGAATTCCCCGCCAAAGGATTTTTCAGCTAGGGCGTTGATCCCTGCCAGGCCGTCGAGGAAAACGGTCTGTTCTTTTTCGGAATAACAATCCGTGACGATGGTTTTCATAAAGTCGCCGATTTTTGCGGCCCTCGCGCCGGGTGATTCCTTCGTTTCGGGCAGAATTGTCTCCCCAATTTCGTCGAGCAGGGCGATGTCCTTATCCGTGAACAAAGCATTTGTTGAGGGCGCATTGGTACATCCCGAAAGGAAAACATCGGATCCAACGATGGTTCCCCCCATCAAAACTGCCGTCAGCCTTAAAGCGTTTCTTCTTTTCATGATTCTTCTACTTTTCTTTCCAAAGTTTAAAAGGCTTGTCGGCCTGGTTTTCGGACGGCAGGTAAACCTTCCTGCCCGATCCTGCAGATTCGTAGGCGGCCATGATTATTTCGAGCACAGCCCTGCCGTCTTCCCCGGTAACCAGGGGCTGGCCATCGTGAAGAACACAATCCACGAAATGTTCAAATTCCTGGGGAAACCCGTAATTCCAAATCTCCTCGTACATGGTAAAGCTCCACCCCACCGTATTGCCGGCTTTCTCAACCGCATAGCCCACTCCTTTGGAACTGTAGGTTTGGATGGAATTACCCTGCAGTACGTCGGCATAGGCAACCCCTTCCGTCCCGTGGATTTCGGCCCGGTCGTCCATGCCTCCGAGTTTTGTCCAACTCTCTTCGGCCACCCCCAGGACGCCATTCTCAAATTCGAGGATGATTATGGCATTGTCGTCTCCTTTCGTCTTGCTTTTGTGCACGCCTGTGGTCATCTGGGCATAGACCGATTTCACCGGGTTATTGCCATTCAGCCATCTGAAAAACTGTATGGCATGGCACCCCATGTCCATGGTCACCCCCCCGCCGGATCGCTCCACATCCCAGAAATGGTCGGCATGGGGCCCGTCGTGTTTTTCGGATTGCTTGAGCATAACGGGGCGGCCCAGGGCGCCTTCATCCAACAGGCCTTTCAGCCGCACGTATTTCGGGGTAAAACAGAGTTCTTCCGCATACATGAGTTTTACCCCGGCCTGCCGGCAGGCGTTGATCATACGATCCGCTTCCTCCAGGTTCAGGCAAAGCGGTTTCTCTACCACCAGGTGCTTCCCTGCCGCCGCCACCTTCATTGCGATCTCACAGTGGGTATCATTCGGGGAGCCGATGACCACCAGGTCTATTGAGTCGAGGGCCAACATATCATTTAGATCGGTAAAGTGGTTCGGAATGACATACTTTCCGGCAAATTCCCTGGCTTTCCCTTTTGTGGGGGAACAAACGGCGAGGACTTCGGCCCTGCCTACCGATTTCAAGGCTTCCGCGTGGATGCTGGAAACAAATCCCGACCCGACCAATCCTATGCCTACTTTAGTTTTCATGTTCAAGTTACTCTCTTAAAGGCGTCCTTCCCTGAATTCGGAAGCCGCATAATTCGCGGCCCGGGCGGTCAGGGCCATATACAGGATGGACGGACTTTGATTTCCAGTGCTGGTCATGCAGGCCCCGTCCGTTACAAATACATTTTTGCACTGGTGTAATTGGTTCCATTGATTGAGGAGGGAAGTGGAAGGGTCCTTGCCCATCCGAACCCCACCCATTTCGTGGATATCAAGGCCGGGGGCCTGGTGGTTATCACGAGAAACAATATCCGTACAGCCGAATTTCTCAAGCATCTGCACGCTCTGTTCCAGCCAGTCGGCCACCATTTTATCGTCGTTTTCATCGTAGCCCACATCCGTGACCAGGAGGGGTATCCCCCATTGATCTTTTTTATCGGGGCTAAGATATACCCGGTTGGCTTCCTTGGGGATGGTTTCCCCCTGCATATACATATAGATATGCCAGTCCCCTGCCTCACTCAGGGCATTTTTAAAAGCGGCCCCCAGTTGTACCTCACTATTGTCCAGCCGGTGGTTCCGCTCCCGGTATGCCCCGCAGAAGGTGGTAAAGCCGCCGACGTAGTCCGTTTCCTTTTGACCCAGGTTCCTGTAATTGGCCAGGATGAGATCCGTGGGATTCCGGCCGTAGCGGTAAGTATCCTGGAATCCGGGCATCCTGCCCCCGGCGGAGCCCCGGTACAGGTGGAAGCAGATATATTTGCCCAGCAGGCCATTGTCATTGCCCAATCCGTCCGGAAAGCGGGCTGACCTGGAATTCAGCAATATCAGGTTGGAATTCAGCGCCGACGCATTGAGGAAGATGATCCTGGCTTTAAATATGGATTCCTCCCCGCTTTTAGAATCGATGACTTTTACCCCGGACGCCTTTCCGCTCTCTTCGTCGAAGAGGATGGAATGAACCACCGAAAACGGCCGGACGGTAAGGTTGCCGGTCTTGTCTGCCCAGGGAAGCGTTGAGGAAACAGAGCTGAAA
Organism: uncultured Flavobacteriaceae bacterium; assembly: GCA_963721045.1. Lineage (GTDB taxonomy): Bacteria > Bacteroidota > Bacteroidia > Flavobacteriales > Flavobacteriaceae > Zeaxanthinibacter. The sequence goes on along the minus strand of CAVRHQ010000021.1, from coordinate 141,091 downwards.
TAGCCCCCGTAAGGGCAGCCGCGCATGCACAGGTTCCTGGCCTGGCATTTGCCCCTCCCCTGCTCCAGGTGTATGGCTTTCGGTTCGGTCAGATGGGCCCATCGGGCATGTACCAGGTGCCGGTCCGGGTAATGCTCTTCGAGCACTTCGCGCATGTGTTCCTCCACGCAATTGAAATCGAAAGGCGGCAGGAATTCCCCGTCAGGCATGGCTTCAATCCCGTCTTTATTCCCGCATACCCCAACAAATTTTTCGACATGCGAATACCAGGGAGCCATGGTTTCGTAATCAACCGGCCATTCAATCCCATATCCAAATTTGTGAGGCGCCTGAAATTCATACTTGCTCCAGCGCTGGCAGGCACGGCCCCAAATGATGGAACGGCCTCCCACCTGGTAACCCCGAATCCAGTCGAATGGCTTTTTCTGTACATAAGGGTGGTCCTTGTCCTCAACAAAGAAATGGGCGGTATCTGCCCCGAATCCCGCGGCTTTGCTGATGAGGGGGTTTTCTTCCAGGAATTCCCGGCTCATGCTGCCTCGGTATTTGAATTCCCAGGGCGCCATATTGGCCGTGGGGTAGTCTTTTCCATGCTGAATGGGACGACCCCGCTCAAGTACCAGGGTTTTGAGGCCGTTTTCACATAATTCCTTGGCTGCCCAGCCACCTGAGATTCCTGAGCCTATTACAATCGCATCAAATTCTTCCGTCATTATTACTAAATCTAATTCACAGCCTATTCACTAATCCTTCAATTCCATATAACTCACCTCTTTGAACTCGATCGAGTCGTCTTCCCCATGATTTTGAAGCCCGATGTATCCCGTATCCGGTCTTGGGCCGCGATCCGGTTCATAAGTCTCCTTTTTTTCCGGTACAGGCATCCCCTCGGTATAATCGGTAACCAATACGCCATTGACATATACCACGGTACGGTTGCCGTCGAGGGTAATTTCCATGGTATTCCATTCGCCGGCTTTTCCCGGACTCGCCTTTGCTTTGGTCAGGGAATAGAGCACCCCTGTTTTGTGAAATTCGTCCTCCCGGTCGTCGATCTGTACTTCATACCCTTTGTTAACTGGCATCCAGGCTTCCTCGGGTTTTTCAGGAATGCGGATAAATACGCCGGCATTGTTGCTGTCTGCCCCCCTGTAAACAACCTTAAGTTTCACATCCCCGAATTTTCGTGCGGGATACCACAACAGGCCCATTCCCCCCTGGCTTTTCAGGATCCCATCCTCAATAATAAAATTCCCGTCGCCCACGTGTTCCCATCCGTCCATATTTTCTCCGTTGTAAAGCGGCTTCCACTCCTGCGACCAAAGGCCACAGGCACCAAAACAAGTAACCAAAGTTTTTTCATCCTGATAAGGTATTAAAATTTGACATTTAAAATATCCCCGGTCAAACTTGCCCCGCAGATTTATTCAGTCCGGGGCCCGGCTATCTGAACCTGACCAATATAAAAGGCATTTACTTCATTGCGCATGGGATATGGCGGCAATTCAAAAGCAGAGAGCCAATCCTTTCTTCAAATGCGGAAGGTTGAAGTGTACAAAATTTCCTGGCTCTGGTTTTAAGTCGGACCCCACAATCATAACTTTTTTGAGGCTGCTATAATTTTGATGACATTTGTGCGTTTTGTGAGTGGAACTGAAAACTATATGTACATGAAATCACGATTTGCCGCCCTGGCTCTTACAGGGCTTTTCTTAGTAACTTATTCCTGTGGAAATGCCGATAACGATGTTAGCTTCGACCCGAATCTCGGGGATCTCGGAGAAGGCAAACCCGTTGACGAATGCCTAAACCTGGGCGAAAATGAATTGCTGCTTTCCATTCAGGATCAATATACCACCCTCCCTGGGAAAGTCTCCATCTTCTTCAGGGTAAGCGATACCAATGGAAATCCGGTGCCTGGCTTAACAGCCGACCAGTTCACAATCTATGAACAAGGGAGGAATGATGCCTGCTTCAGCACCATTTCCAAAACGGAATCCCAGGCCCGTATCTCGCCTAATTCACAAATCTTCAATAACAATACCCTCCTGATCCTCGACCTTAGTAACAGTGTCCTCAGCAGTAGCCTGGACGAGCTTAAGACGGCTTCGGAAAGTTTTATAGACAATGTGATGCCGGAGGTGGAATCCCCCACTTTTCAAATGGCGATTTACTGGTTTGACGGAGAGGACAAACTACACCTGCTCAACCCTTTGACGCCTTCCAAAGCAGAACTTACGGCCGCAATTGAAGGAATTAACCAGGACATCAGCAAAGACCCCTCCACAGACCTGTACGGTGCTGTTATCAAAGCGACAGACATTGCCACACAACTCCTTAAGGACAGCAGTAGTGATAACATTATTGGAGCGGCATCCCTGGTAATCTTCACCGATGGGACGGACCAGGCTTCCCGCTATACAGAATCGGCCGCCCTGGACAAAGTGAAAAATGCGAACTCAAATATCTCCTTTTTCAGCATCGGGTTGGGTGCGGAAATCGACGCTGAGGTGTTATCCGATATCGGAAAGACCTATAGTGTTTTTGCGGGCAACAAGGAAGAACTTGAGACCACTTTTAACGATATTTCATATCGCGTTTCCCAGCAGGCCAATAGTTATTACCTTTTTGAATACTGCAGTCCCAAACGCGATGGCAGCGGCGAAAATAACCTGGCTATACAGGTGAAAGACGGAAACCGCCAGGGCGCCGTACAGACGAAATTCAGCGCGAAAGGTTTTACAGGAGGCTGCGAATAAACCCCCAAACCTGTACCGTATTAGTTTTACTGTTAATACCCATTCAGAAGCTTATCAAAGAGACCCTGGCCTGCCGCCATTACAAAACAACCCTACCCTTCCCGGTAGGGTTTTTTACTTCCCAACTGTTCCTTATACACAGACCTTCAACCGGTTGATACAAAAACATCCTAAAAACTGACAAAGATGTATAACTCAAAAAACGGAAATCATGGATGTTATCAACGAAATCATCAGGGAAAGTCCCATAGGCGAGCTGTCTAAAGGCTATAGACGCCTGTTCCTTTCCATCTTTTCTTCCATTGTCCTAGCGCTGTTCACTATGCTGGTGGCCCTGCTTTTGAATGCACCCCACCTGACGGCCAGCTACGGGTACTGAGATAATGGCCCGTCCGTTCCCCTAATGGGAGGCGGACGGATTTTATATACCGTATATATTATTGAAACTTAAATCCTAGCGCAGGATCAGGGCATTGCCAAATTCGCCGGTACCATCCTGAAGGTCAAGGAGGAAGCCGTTGATGACGGCATAGCGAAGCACCCCATCCTTTTGCAGGAAGAAAGTGGGATTAACCCCCACGTTGAGGCGTAGGTCCGGAACTTTGAAATTTGTCGCAACAAGATGCAGTGGAAGGGGCGATTGCTCTGTTCCGGCCGGCAGGTTCTGCAGGCGGATATAGCCATAACCCGAACGAAGTAAGCCCATCGGATCCAGTTTCTTCGCTTCCTCCAGGGAGGAAAGGGTTTCCGGATAAACTTTTGCACCCACAGCCCTGTACCCGCTGGCATCCAGGGTATGGTAGCCGTAATAAGTAGACAGGTCGCCCTGGTCTGAAACAATACTTTTATACCAAAAGTCGTCATGCCCGGCCTTGTCAATTTCCTGCTTCTGAATCCCCACATCCAGCAGGTAATCCGTCCCCAAAAGCGGGTAGGTAAGCCCAACCAGCTTCAGGTCGAACAATTTCCGGTCATTTTCAGGGATCTTCTCGTAATCCGCAAGGGGGATTTCCTCGTATGCGCCGGTCGCGATAGCGTATATAGCTGATAAGATAGACACATAGTTCAACTTGCGGATAAATTGTTTTTCAGGGTCATCCGGATAGCCGCCGGATTCAATCAGGATGGTCCCGGTACCCCACTTCTGGATATTGTCGCCGAAGGCACGGGGTTCAAAATCATCGTTATACCGCCCAACCTGCCCGGGCGCATAATGTTGGATAATATTGTTCATAAACACGATGATACGCATTGCGTTACCCCGGGTCTCATTGATCTCCTTTTCATAATTATATGCCGGCGCCAGGTAGGATATGGTGGCAGGATTCGGGCTGCGTTCGGCATTGTAATAAGTACTTTGATCGTGAAGGTTGAACCCGAAATCGGCATCCAGGCTATCGCGTACCCTTTTTAAGGTGCGGCCCTCCGGTGACTGCAGCCTAAGGGCATCCCGGTTTATATCGATCCCCAGGGTATTCCGCCTTTGAAAAACCTCTGCCCCGTCCGGATTCAGCATCGGGAGGAAATGGAGTCGCAGCTTGCTCAGTATCGACTCCTTTTCCGGTTGGAAATCCCCACTCTGGAAAAAATTCAGGATATCAAAAATGGCCTGGGTGGCTGTGGGTTCGTCCCCGTGCATTTGCGACCACAAAAAGACATCCGTTTCGCCCCGGCCCAGGCTGATTAGGTTCAGAGGCCTTCCTTCAATGGAGGTTCCTACCTGTTGTACTGTGAAGGCAGGGTCCCGGCTGTATTCTTCGAACAGCGGCTGCAGGTCACTGTATTTGATACGTCTGTCAGACAAAGTTGGTTCCCGGTAGGAATCATAAGTCGAAAAAAGAGAATCTGTAATATCCGTAGCAGCCTCCTGTGCCAGACAGGCGTGTAATAGGAAGGTGGCGATAAAAAGGAGGGCGCACAACTTGTTCATGGGTCCTGGGGTTTTGGTACGGGCTTAAAAGTACCATTTTTAAAAGCCTTTCGCACTTTTTCCATGAACTTTTTGCCCGGGTCATACTTTACGGTCCGGTAGCCCGTATCCTTCTCCATCCACAGGGGATGGCCCTCAAATCGCTGGTATTCATAGTGTCCGATCAGGTACTCAATTGGGTATTCTTCCTTCAACTGCCTGACCAGCCATATATCTGCCTTGAGCTGCGCTTTTGTAAGTGGCAGGCTTTCCGTACCCCCGACGTTCTCAATACCAATGGCACAATGGTTCAACCCAATGACATGCCTTGCCATAAGCGTATCCGGCATCAGCCGGTAGATTGTCCCGTCGCGGTCTACCAGATAGTGAGAGGAGACGTTCAAGCTTCCCGCACCCCGGATTTCCGGCCTTGTATCGGGGAGCTCAGGGGGATAGAATGCTTCGTACGTGCCTTGCATGGTGGGGATGACGGTGTAATGAAGTACAATTATCTTCGGATCTATTGTGGGTATCTCTTCATCAATGCCATAGCGGTCCGACAAATATTCAACGCTCAGTGCCTTGCGCGCCTGGTCGTATTGGATAGGCTTGTTTATAATCACCCGGCTGGAAGCACAGGAGGCCATGCAACAGATCAGGAACACCACCAGCCCATATCCCCAGGGTTTGTGGGTGTCGGGAAGCAGAGAATTCGGTGTTTGTGTTGCTGCAAATGAAGTTTCCACAGGTCTTCAGGGTGTTCTATTTCAATAATTCCGTGCTATCTCTTTTTACCGGGTATCGGATGGTCAATTTTTTTCTGCCCCAGGTCCGCGCCCTCTTTATGTCCACGCCCATGTAAATATCGATTTTTCGATGCCAGCGGGGATGCATTTTATCCTTGACCAGGAACATGCCCTGCAAGCCCTCGATCCGGATCGGCATATTGTATCGTAGTCCCATCCGGACCAGGTCTCGCGAAACAGCCACGCACTTCATCCCTGGTTTTAGGGTATCCCCCCAGGCTGCAATGGCGTGCAGGGAATCTGTCTGCCAGGGAACCGAATTATAAGCCGAAACGGAAACCTTCATGCTTTTCCAGTAATAGCGGTCCTGCGGTTTCTTGCAGGAGGCGTGCAAGAGAATAGCAAGGAAGAGGCATCCGGCATGGAGGAACATCTTATTCATCCTTATCGTTCAATGTATTTTCAAGCACCATCACGTCCGCAGGATTCTGAAGCCATTTATTTTTCAGGTCTTCAGGTACGGGAGTAAAATAGTAGGTGAAGGAGCTCAGCACCAGGTCCTCGTCCCCGTCGCCGTCTATATCTCCTGAATCCATAAGGAACCACCTGCCCTCCCCGGCCAGATCCCAGCTATGTGGCTGAAATTCAAATTGGGCCGCATCCCGGTTTTCCAGGTAGGCAAAGGACAATACCGGCCGATGTTTATAGTCCGGAAAAGTCGACAGCAGGGCGAAATCCACGTCCCCATCCTGGTCGAAATCGGAGGCGATTACCCGGGTGGCTCCATAAAACGGGAAGAAGTAAGCTTCGTGGAATTTACCACCTCCGTCGTTAATATGTATCCTCATCCCGTGATATGGCTTATTTACGAATGATTTGTCTGCATTGTCCCCGTTGACTGTTACCAGGTCGAGGTCGCCATCCCCGTCATAGTCCATGGTATCAAACCAACTGGTTCCATAAACCGGGCTGAACCTTATTACCTGCCGGGGTTCGAATTCGAGGGGACCCTTTTGAAAGAGGATGGTGATCGTTTCATCCCCCTGGGAGGTCAATACCACCAGGTCGTCTTTGCCGTCCCCGTCCATGTCCCTTGCCAGGGTGCGGATTGCCCCCGGTTGCTGCAGCAATACACGCTTTTTATACGTACCGTCACCTGAACGTGTAAGGAGGGAAAGCGATCCTCTCAGGTCTCCGAATTCGCTGACAACCAGTTCATCTATTCCATCCCCGTTAAAATCATGTACGGTCGTTTGTACAGGCCTGTGCAGGATTTCCGGCAGGGCTTCAATATGTCGCTTTCCCATAACGAATATACTGCCTGCCGACATTTCGGAAGGGTTGAGGTAGCCTATGGAGGTTACATAGGCGCAACTGTCTGTTGCCGTATAATCCGTAATCCCCCCCTTCCCGAACCTCCCTATGTCTTTGATTGTGCCGCTCGAAAAGTCATAGGTAGATAGTCTTCCGTATAAGTCACCCACCATCAGGTGCGGTCCCGGGGGTTGCAGCTCTAAAAAAGTGTACATACTCCCTTTGAGGGTGTCCAGAACCAAAGGGTGTGGGGTAAATTGATCCGAAGGCGTGAAGGCGGTTTTCCGCTCTATTCCGGGCAGGGAATCCGGTGCCCCAGCCAGGATGTATTCTTTCAACAATTGCCAGTCTTCTTCCTTAATAATCGGTTTGGATGGAAATATGCCGGATTGTATGATCTGGTATTCTTCCGTCAGGGAAATCCCTTCATACGGGCTGTAACCATTTTCACGGATGCCCAGCCTGGCCCCCATCTCAGGCAGCACCTTTTCGGCCCATATGGCTTTTGGAAGGTCCTTCCTTTCAGGTGCTTTGTGGCAGGCCGCACAATAGGTTTCGTACAAAGCCACCTGCTTTTTTTCCCTTGAAGGCTGGCAGGAGAACAGGAGGCCGGTTAAAAATATTATAAGCGCTGCTTTACCAGCAGGGGATCTCGGGAGGGAAGTTTCCGTCATGGGCTATTCGATCTGCTTCGGTATTCTGGTTCAACTTGCAAATTGCCTGGCCAGAGGGCTTGCGGCTGCAAGGTGTAAATGGTTATATTCGCTCGTGAAAGTTACAACATTTATAGTTTATTGGTTATGAAATACCTGAAATGGACCTTGGCCATTTTGCTGGTTGTGGTCCTTACCCTGGTGGGATTCAACTATCGCAAACTGAATATTATTTCCGGCTACGCAGCCAAAAATATGGCTTCCACGGTTTTTATAGCCGGTCGTAGCCCGGCATCCGTCAATGAAAATGACCACCAGGTGCCCCTCATCGACCTGGCGACAACGCGGGAGGCAACGGATCACCGGAGTGCGGTAGCCAGGGTCTTTGGGCTTATGGAACGGAAAGCCATTTGCACAGGGGGGGTTGGTTGTGCGTTGGTACCTTTAGGCGGGGATCAACGGGATACCACCCTCAGGCCACACCGTTTTCCGGCAAAAGACAGCCTCTATTTTCCATACGGGGACCACGACCCGAAAGACACTATTTTCCCCGAGATAGATTATGCAAAACTGGAGGGAGCAGTGGACCAGGCATTCCTCAACAATGATACCCAGCGTACCCGAACGCTGCTGATCGCATACAAGGATCACATTGTGGCCGAACGCTATGGGGAAGGTATCGATAAAGACACTCCGGTACTGGGCTGGTCCATGACCAAGAGCATCCTCGCCACCCTATACGGTATCTTACAGCAAGCGGGAAAAATAGACGTTATGAAACCCGCCCCCGTCCCAGGGTGGCAGGGGGACGAGCGGAAGGAAATTACGCTCGACAACTTGCTGCGAATGCAAAGCGGCCTAGCATGGGATGAGGACTATACTTCAATCTCCGATGTCACCCGGATGCTGTTCATGGAGGCTGATATGAGCCGGGTACAGTTAGGAAAAAAGGCAGTGGCCAGGCCAGGGGAAATCTGGAATTACTCCTCGGGTACCACCAATTTGCTGTCTGGCATTCTCCGAAGCCGTTTTGAGAATGACCAGGAGTACCTGGATTTTCCCTACAAAGCCCTGATTGATAAGGTGGGGATGCATTCCATGATCCTGGAAACAGATATGGCAGGGAATTTTGTCGGTTCTTCTTACGGCTGGGCCAGTACGCGGGATTGGGCCAAATTCGGGTTGCTTTACCTTCACCAGGGCCAATGGAACGGGGAACAAATCTTTGATCCCGGGTGGGTAACCTATGTAACCCGGCCAACGGCACACTCCAACGGGCGATATGGCGCCCATTTCTGGCTGAACCGGGGCGGTATTTACCCTGGCGTACCCAAAGACCTTTTTTCTGCCAACGGGTATCAGGGGCAATATGTTTTCATCATCCCCTCCAAAAATCTGGTCGTTGTGCGAACCGGGCTGGCCGAAGCCCCTGATTTTGATATCGACAAATTTTTAAGGAAAGTCGTCGATGCCATCCCTTAAGTCAGGCTGGCTGCAGGACCTGGCGCCCAATTTTATTTACCACGCGGATATTGGCCTAATACAATATATCCAAAATCTGCAGGCAGGTTTCCCTAAAAGTACCTGCATTCCCCAACATCCGGCCAGTTCATAAAGATGAGTGGGCAGTCCGAACCCGGGGAGGATAGCCTGTGTACCTAAAGGTCTGGCTGCCGTTTCCGGGAAACAGCTGCAAATCGCCACCCGATTTCTCGCTGGAGGAAGCCCTGGGACTTTCTGAACAGCTGAAAATGGGTTGTAAAATGACATTAATTATCAATTTTAATACCATTCACAACAGTTGCGGCCCTGCTCACAACAAAAATTTCCCTCGGGACGTCATGGGTTGTATGTTTACCATGTATTTGATACGGAGTTAATTTTTTCATTTTCATATAGTGTTCTCGTGAAAGAGCCCTGATCTTAACCGACAGGGCTCTTTTTGGTTTGAATCGTTTCAGGAATGCAATCGTACTTGCTTTTAAGGTTTATCTAAAAAGCTGAAAGATCTGGTCTGGTTTATGCTCAGGATCCCTCCATGAATTCGCGCATTTTTTGTGGCACACCAAAAATATTATCCTGAAAAAAATGGGAAGAGGCGTTCCCCATACCCAACCCGCGCCGGTTTCCAGCCTGGGATCCAGTTGTCTTTGCCGAAGTTAGGTTTCCGTTTTTCAAGGAAGGCGTCGCGCCCTTCCCGGGCCTCTTCTGTCATATAAGCGAGGCGGGTAGCTTCGCCGGCAAACACCTGCTGGCCCACCATCCCGTCATCGGTCAGGTTCATGGCAAACTTGAGCATTTTAATCGATGTGGGGGATTTGGCCAGTATCTCCCGGGCCCATTCGTAGGCTGTATCCTCAAGTTCTTCATGGGGCACCACCGCATTGACCATCCCCATTTCATATGCCGCCTGGGCGGTATAATTGCGGCCGAGGAAAAAAATCTCACGGGCCTTTTTCTGCCCCACCATTTTTGCCAGGTAGGCGGATCCATAACCGCCGTCAAAGCTGGTTACATCTGCGTCTGTCTGTTTAAAGATAGCATGCTCCTTACTGGCAAGGGTCAGGTCACATACCACATGCAGGCTGTGCCCCCCTCCTACCGCCCAGCCAGGGACGACGGCAATCACTACTTTCGGCATAAAACGAATCAACCTCTGGACTTCCAGTATGTTCAGGCGGTGATAGCCATCCTCCCCAACATAACCCTTATGGCCGCGGGCCTTCTGATCGCCCCCGCTGCAAAACGAATATACCCCGTCTTTGGGAGATGGGCCTTCCGCGGATAACAGGACCACCCCGATAGAGGTATCCTCCCGCGCGTCGGTAAAGGCCTGGTACAATTCGCTGGTGGTCTTTGGGCGGAATGCATTTCGCACTTCCGGACGATTGAAAGCTATTCGGCCACCCCCTCAGCCTTTTTATAGGTTATATCGGTAAACCTGACCCCACTGTTTTCCAATTGGGTTTTTCCATGCTGAATCAACTTGTTTCGGAGTAAAGATACGAAACTAGCAGCAGCCAACATTTGCCGGTTACCGGGCCCTGCCAATGACGATTTCCCCTGGCACCAAACTGGCAACAAAGGCTGAAACAAGGTTTATGGCCTATCCTGAAACCTTCTCACAGAAGTTCCCGATAGCCCAACTAAATCCGGATATCGAGTGTAGATTGCCGCTTCAACTGTTTTTAGCTTCGATCCATTTGGACATGTAGCGCACACTCGCCATCTGATGGTGTAGCAGCATCCGCCCCAGGACGTTGCGGGTACGTTGCGGCTCCAACTCATCCCGTAATTCTGCGACCCGGTGCAGCAGCTTGCCTTCATGGAGAGACTTTGAGTAAATGCGATTAATAATTTCCGCCCCTTGTCTCTGGGCCTGTTGCCACACATCCTTTTCTTCGTATAAACGAACCGCATCCCGGACAAAGCCTTCCAATTCGTCAGAAACGAAGCCATTCCAGGGCATGGATCCATGCATCCCTTCGGCCCCTATAGGAGTGGTTACAGAGGGCGTGCCGAAACGCATGGAATCAATGAGTTTCCCTTTGATCCCAGCCCCGAATCGCAAAGGTGCCAGCTGTACATTTGCCCCTTCCATGACCTGCCGGAGATTTTCGGTCCGGCCTTTGATAAGGAAGCCAGATCGGGGCTCGTGCATGGCATTCACCTTGTCTGGCAGATAAGCGCCGTAAATATGGAGTTCTACCTGTGGAAGTTGCCGGCGGACAGCCGGCCAGATTTCCTGCCGCAGCCATTGCAGGGCGTCAATATTCGGTCGGTGCCTGCCGTTACCGACAAATATGAAACCGGAACGTTGGTCATACGGCACAAAGTCGGCATGGTTTAGCGGCTCGATTAAAAACGGGAGATACCAGAGTCTTTCTACCGGGATCCCGGCTATTTCCTGCAACAGTTGCATTTCAAAGGGGGAAATGACGAGGCTGATATCGCTTCTGAAGATACTAGCCAGTTCCCGGAGGGTACATTCGTGAAGGAGCCAGTCCTGGGTGCTGAAAGCCACCCCCGACTGATGTGCCTGTTCCCTGCTCAACCGGAGGGAATGCAAATCCTCCATATCCAAAATCCTAAGGGCACGGGGGCATTGTTTAGCAACCCGCCAACCAAACTGTTCTTCGCTCATAAACCGGTCGAACAGGACCAAATCAGGTTGAAGTTCGCGGACCCGAAGGTCGAAAGAGCCATGGTTGAGCCGGATTGTTTCTGTGTTAACCCCCAGGGACTTCAAATGCCCTTTGTGCGCTGATTCCTCAGAACAACTGGCAAAACAGATATCGTAGCCTGCATTCAGGAAACACCGAACAAGCTGCATCATCCGGTAGCCTGCAGCGGTGCTGTCGGGTTCGGGCCAGGTTTGGCCGATGATGAACATACGTGCCGGTTTCATTCTCGCGTGGATTGTCTTTAGTTGCCAGGTGCCCCCGGCCCCGGAAGGCCAGCCAGAATTTTGGGCGAAGGTAATTACATGCGGGCGGCAAATTTCTGGCTAATGCTCAGGCGGAGCTTGCGTTCGTAATCCTCCTCCAACCACTCCTTATAGTTTTTGGTGTTGTTCATGATGCAATAGGAATATTGCTTTACCCTGTACGCAATCTCTTCTTTCAGCTGTTTGGCGAGGTGACGTGCTTCAAATACATCTTTGCTGTTCTCCACGCAGATTTGTGCATGTTGTTCGATGCTGCGCTCCAGGACCGTTTTTGAACGCAGGCCCTGGGCAAAGATTTTCTTATATTCCTCCTTGACGTCGTATTCGAGCGTTTCGGAATTTTTAAATTTATCCCTCAGTTCCTGGGGCATTTCATAAACAAATTCCCGTTCAATGTCCTCGTCATTCTTTATGTTCTCCAGGAAGAAGTCTGGGAAATGGAAGATCTCCTGCCAGTCGATCGGAGCATCCCAACGCCCGAACCGGGCCATGTTGTTGCCGAGATCCACCACGTTGAATTCATCCTTATTTTCCAATATACGGGAACCCCTGCCGATCATCTGGAAGTAGAGGGTCAGGGAGCGGGTTGCGCGGTTGAGGATAATGGTTTCCACCGTAGGCTCATCAAAGCCTGTGGTGAGGATACTAACCGAAGTGAGGATGGCATCGGGGGTCTCGGCAAACCAGTCCAGAATGTCCCTGCGTTCCGTGGCTGTATTCTTGTTGTCGAGGTGACGGATATTGTACCCGGCTTTCTTAAACGTTTCGTAAACGAATTTGGAGGTACTGATCCCATTGTTAAAAATCAGGGTTTTGGTATCCTTCCCGATTTCCTCGTATGCGCCCAGCAGTTTATTCAGCATGTTGTAATTCCCGTACAACTCATCTGAGGACTTTACCGTATAATCCCCGCTGATCCCAAGTTTCAGGGATCGCAGGCTCACATCGTAAGAATACATCTTGGCCCTGGCCAGGAATTTTTGATTGATCAGGGATTCGATGGATTCGCCCACGATCAACTTCTTGTAGTTGTCTTTCATGGGCAATTTGATATTGGAGCTCAAAGGAGTGGCAGTTACCCCCAGAATCGTGCTTTTCTCAAAGTATTTGAAGAGTTTGCGGAACGAATTGTAATGGGCCTCATCGATAATCACAAGGCCCACGTTGTTCAGCGCCACCATCCCGTCCTGAAGCCTGTTATTGAGGGTTTCCACCATGGCCACAAAACACATGTATTCATCCTGGTCTATTAATTCCTTAACATCGCTGTTGATGATCATGTTCTTAACCGAGAACCCGGTAAGCATCTTCGAAGTCTGATGGCTTAGTTCGATCCGGTGGGTAAGCACCACTACCTTTTTTTCGGTGTTCTGGATGTAGCGGCGGGCAATTTCGGAAAAGACAACGGTTTTGCCGCCCCCTGTAGGAAGTTGATAGAGAAGGTTCACATTTTCTGGGGCCTCCTCAAGGTAGTCGAAGATGGCATTCAGATCTTCAACCTGGTAATCGTAAAGCGTTTTTTCTATATTCTCCGTCCTCAATTCCAATAGCGCAAATCGATTAATATCATTAGCCTGCCCGGCGAGGGCTTGCCGCAGCATCAATTTGCAAAACTATACGATTTTTCGCCTTTAATGAAATTTCGAAGCCGAAATCTGGAAGCTAATAACCTTTCGCTCTAGAAACCACGTTTTTAAGGGGGAGTCCCTTAACCAGCCGCTCATAGTTCTCCAGAAGCTGTGGGATCACCGAGGCCTGATTTGTAATTGAGGCAACATGCGGGCTGAGGAAAATACGGGGGTGTGCCCAGAAAGGATGGTTTACCGGCAGGGGTTCCTGATGGAAAACATCCAGGGCAGCGGCCCCCAGGTGGCCACTGTCTAGCATTTCAAGCAAATCCTCATCCTGCAGGTGGCCCCCCCGGGCCACATTGATTACGAAAGCCCCTTCCGGCAACTGCCGGAAAAGGTCCCTGTTGAGAATGCCCCGGGTGGCATTGGTAAGTGGCAGCAGGCAAACCAGGATACGGCTCTGCCGCAGAAAGGCGGGCAGCCCTTCCTGGCCCGCAAATACCGGGATATCGATTTCCTTAAGGCCTGAAGTCGCCCATCCCATCACCCGGAATCCCATCTTTTTCAAATCCCTTGCAAGTACGGTTCCAAGGGCGCCCAGCCCCATGATCCCCACGGTAACATCCCCTATCCTTTGGTAATCGCGCGGATGCCATACCCGTTGGGCCTGTTCCCTGGCATAAGCAGGAATATGCTTCAGGTATCCCAGGATGTGCGCCAGTACATATTCCGACATATCGCTGGCCAGAACGGGGTCTACCACCCTGGTGACGGGCACATTGGCAGGCAATGCGGGGTCGTCAAATATAAAATCAACCCCGGCCCCAAAGGAAGAGATGCACCTGAGGTTTGGGTAATTCCCCAGGCTGCCGGGGGGATGTTTCCACACCATCGCCATTTTTATCTCATCCCGGGGATGTTCTTCCCGGAAATTATAAATCGGAATACCCTGAGACCGGGCCTGCAAGGCCTCAATCCAGGATTCAATTTTATCGTCTTGCCTGATGATTACAATGGCCATAACATGAAATTATCTAAAGCCAGCCTGGTTAGTCGAGCACATCCAGGGCCCGGGAAAATTCAGTGGATTGGGGCCATTTCCCCTCAAGTACCGCTCGGTATATGAGCAGGATTCTCGGTTTGAATTGGATCAGTAATTGATGGGTTGAAACATACTGCGTCATTTCGCTGAAAGAATTGGACATGCTTTTAAAGAATGCCTCCGGCACCCTGCGCCCTGCCTCGAACGCCACGGCCGTCTCCAGGTTAAAAATCATGAGTTCGGCCACCCAGGAAGGATCCATGCCCAGGCTGCGATATTGCTTGATAAACTTCTGCGCCACCGAACGGCGGGCCCTCGGCCTCTTCCGCCTGGTCGGGAAATATTCATTTTTGATTTTCGCTTTGGCTTCCTGTACCATTTCCTCTTCCCTGGGATTAAATACAAAGTCATAGTACCTTTTCACGGCAGGAAACCGCTCATACAGGTCCAGGACCTGCAACTCCAGTTCCTTTTTGGGTACTTCCACGACATATTTTTTCAGGGCTCGCTTGCTCACAGCCCGAAGATAAGAATATCCTGCCAATACTACCGGGGCACCGGAATGCCCGGAAAGGCGGGCATGAAAGGGTAGCATCCGGGCGGTCCGGGCATATCATAAAATTCTCATAAATTATGTAAAAGAATAGTCGCATCTCTTTGGAAATGACAGAATAATAATGTATAATGAGAGGATGTAACTTTAATTTAAATCCGATCAGTATATATGAGGCAACTAAAGATTATCAAGCAGGTAACGAACAGGGAATCAAAATCACTGGATAAATACCTGCAGGATATCAGCAAGATTGAATTAATAACTGCCAATGAAGAAGTAGAACTTGCGCAGCGTATCCGTGCCGGCGACCAGCAGGCCCTTGAAAAGCTTACCAATGCGAACCTGCGTTTTGTGGTTTCCGTTGCCAAGCAATACCAGAACCAGGGATTGAAGCTTCCCGATCTTATCAACGAGGGTAATGTGGGCCTTGTGAAAGCTGCCAAGCGGTTTGATGAGACGAGGGGGTTTAAGTTTATCTCCTATGCAGTGTGGTGGATCCGGCAGTCCATCTTACAGGCCCTGGCCGAACAATCCAGGGTGGTACGCCTTCCCCTGAATAAGATTGGCTCTATCAACAAGATCAAAAAAACCTTCTCCTATCTGGAACAGGCCCACGAAAGGCCGCCTTCTGCGGAAGAGATTGCGAAGGAACTGGATATGAGTGTCAGCGAAGTAAAGCAATCCATCAAGAATTCCGGACGTCATGTTTCTATGGATGCCCCCCTGAAAGAAGGGGAAGACTCCAACCTGTACGATGTGATGCGTTCCGGTGAATCGCCCAAACCAGATAAGGACCTGATGCGCCAATCGCTGAATACGGAGATCAACCGTGCCCTGGATACCCTGTCGCCCAGGGAAGCGGATGTAGTGAAACTGTATTATGGAATTGGCGACCAGCAATCCATGACCCTGGCGGAAATTGGCCAAACCTTCGACCTGACGAGGGAACGCGTACGTCAGATTCGCGAAAAGGCCATCCGCAAACTTCGGCATAATTCCCGCTCCAAGCTGTTGAAGAATTATCTCGGGTAGGGAATCCAAATGTAAAGAATAAAAAAAGGGAGCGATTCGCTCCCTTTTCAATGACTTTCCGAACTATAAAAGTAACTAAGAACAATTCAGTCGGTTGATATCGAAATCCATGAGTATCTCATTCAGGCTTTCGATAAAGTTCATGTAAGCTGCATTATCCTGATTTTGATTTGCCATAGTTGCAATTTTAACTGAAATTTCCGGCTGGGCCTACAAGTAGTCCAATTCCGTCAATTCATTCAAGCTTAAAATTTCGTTCAGATCTCTGAGGAAAACCAGGTATTCCTCACCGTAGGTGTCGTATAGCATGGTTCGATTTGTTTAGCTCCCGGCTTTGGGCGGAAGCGATTTGGGACTCAGTAAAACAAGATAAACTTAGGATTTCCCTGTTTTTACGACAACAAATTGTGGTGTATGGTTAAATTTTTGTTGTAAAGGCCTTGATTTTCAAAGGGAGTCTGATAGCTTTTGGAAAGTTGTCGGGGGATAACCCGGATCACCTACTGCACCTCCTCGTCCAGGAAATAAAACTCCAGGGCACGTTTGCCTTCTTCCGGAATTTGATCGTGCCCCATGTGGGAAGTGCCAGATTTTGCAGGGGCAATTGTATTTTCGGCCCTGAGCCGGGCACGCAGTTTGCGTCCCAGCTTTCCAGCCAGTTTGGCCACGGGCCTGCTCCCGTGTGATGCCAGGAATTCGAGAAGGGCCAGTTCCCGTTGACCGCCAACGGCCATGATTTCGGGCAGTATGATCAACTTGGCTTCCTCGTCGCACTTAGACAGCAGGGCGTCGAAAATGCTAACCCCCGGCCCGATCTGTTCGGCCGGTGCTTCAGGTTTATCCATGCTGAGGCCGCCTACTTCATCCGGATTGGGCTCCGGTACGCCGGCAAGCGACAGGAATTCCAACTCCGACACTATTTGCCCAACATCTTCATCCACTTCAGTATCTACCGGTACAGGCACATGGGTGGTTTCATCCGGCTCAAACACACGGTCTTGCCTACAGTCAACTTCAGCCTCCGGGAAATCGGGATCCTTTATTTCAGCATCTACTACAGCAGATTCAGAATCCGGGCCTTCATGCTCCAGCCAGGTCTGCAATTCCGTTGTTTCCCGAAACGTATCCCGCAGGATGTCTTCTATTTCCTGCCTGCCACAATAGGAATAAAGGGCCTCGTCCCCATCCACCTCCGAATAGGTTCGGGACAACGCTTCTGCGAAGGGCGCCTGTCCGGGAAAAAGGACTTCCCCTACCTCGGCAAGGCCTGTGGCTCCTCCACGGATTGCCTCAGGCTCGCCTGGCTTCCATGCGGATTCCAATTTTGTATCGTGGCGATTCAATATCTGGCTTTTGATAGACGAAATTACGGAATTTATGGCAGTCCTGCCAATATGGAGAACCTCTAAACCCTTTACTGCGGGGAGGGGTAATAGATTCAGGATTAATATCACGCCCGGGATACCCAGGAGGGCGAGCAACACCCATGGACTCAGGTCCCGTATTTCCCAGAGAAACCGGGAATTCAGGATAAGCTGGATGGGGGCTATCGTTACCATTTTTAAATTATTGGTCGTTTTTAAGAGCTTCCATTGCGCGGTCCAGTGCCGTTTCAACCTGCAGGTATTCCTCCATAAAACACTGGTGCAAAAACCGTAAATGTTTGATATCCTGATTCGTACGGCAGGTAAAGTAAATCTGGTCTGCCAGCTCGGACAGGCCGTTGGTGCCCATTAATCGAAGACTACTGGAGACTTTCTGGCATGCGAAGGCAATCCCTTTAAAATCAGAACGGTCCAGGTGCAGTTTTACTGAACCCACAAACTCCAGCGTTTTTTGTTTATACAATTGCAGGAGTTCTTCCAGGGTTTCAAGTTTTCCCATGCAGTCGTCCAGCACAGGGAGGAGATCAATTTTTATTCCAATGGAAGCCCGATTCTCATCAGCGTTTAGGGAAGAGGGCCACTCATGCAATCCATAATGCATGCTTTTCCTTAATTTCATCAGCTTGGACCGTAGTTCTTCTGCCCCATATGGTCTTACAATATAGTCGTCTACCCCTGCTTTTTGAAGCCGCAACCATTCCGGTGCCTCGAGGGCGTCCGTTAAAGCTATTACGGGTATTTTTCTGAGCATTGGATTGCTATGTTCACGAATCCTTCGGGCCAGGGAAAGCCCGGCCGGTTCCCCATTTTTTAAGTCGATCAACAAAACATCCACCGGTCGTTCCAAAAGCTGCTGCCCGCGTACGGCGCTCTCGGCCAATAGCGGGATACAGGACCAGGATCTGAGCTGGCGCTCGGTCATCGTCCGGGTATCCGGATTGCTGTCCAATAGCAAGACCCGCATGCCTTCCGGAGAAGCATCCGAAGCCGTCCCGGGAGGGTTACGCTGCTCCTCCCCTTTTTCAAATGGCAGGCGGAAGGCATATTCAGAAAAGGATTCCGAATGCTTGTGGACCTGCATTTCACCGCCAAGTTTCTTCACGATTTGTTGAACGATCGGCAGGCCAAGTCCGGATCTTTCGATCGGGATCCGGCCGGCGGCCGCAACAATTCCTTTGGAAACTGTCCCCTTATTTTCCGGGGGTGATGAACTCCTGCCCTCTCTCCGGACCGTGAATTCCAGGAAGAATTGGTTTCCATCCTCATGATGAAAATCGACTTCCAAAGAAATGTGACCATCATATGTTTGTTTTACGGCAGTTCCCAGGAGGTGTAACAAGATTTGCGATACCTTGGACGGATCGCCGGTTAGCTGCCTCGGAATGGCAGGATCCATATCCACAGACAATTCCAGGCGCTTGTCTACGATCAGGGTAGTACAAAGGTATGCCACGTCACGGACCAGGTTATTGAAATTGAAAGGCACCTTTTCCACGGGCTCCAACCCGGCGCAGAGCCGCGAAAATTCGGTTAATTCCACCACTTCATTCAGAAGTTCCCTCCCACTGGTCAGGATGGATTGCACAAGATATTGTTGCTTTTCGGTTAACTGGCCTTCATTCAGCATGTCCGCAAGGCCAATGATCCCGTTGAGCGGCGTCCTCAGTTGCTGGCAGGCAAGGGCGAAACGGCGCAAATCGGTGCCCGAATCATTCGGGCTTGCGGGATAAGCATCCTCTGCCGTCCCTTTTTCTTCCGCGTCTGAAGGCTCCTCTCCCCAAACCTTTTGTTCCAACTGGGATTTAAATTGCCGAAAGGTATGCTGCAGGCGGGTGGCCTCTTCTGATGACAACTCCTCAAAAGAGAACGAATTCAGGCTGGACTCCAGGTCGGATAATTGGGAAAGCAGGCTTTTGGGTTTCAAGTGGCTTCAGATTTTGGGGTTTCTACAATTATAACTGCTGTAATGGTTCGTCGCGAAAATGGATTTTTAACCATTTCCAAAGGTTTAAATTTCCTTAAATCCCGGGCCGTAGCCAATTAATTGTTACCTATCCCGGTGTATCTGTTGTCAAATTGCTTTATTTGTAGGTTTGAAAACACAACCTATGCGTACCTCCCTTCCGATAATATGT
Organism: uncultured Flavobacteriaceae bacterium; assembly: GCA_963721045.1. Lineage (GTDB taxonomy): Bacteria > Bacteroidota > Bacteroidia > Flavobacteriales > Flavobacteriaceae > Zeaxanthinibacter. Next base: position 121,542 of record CAVRHQ010000021.1, on the reverse strand, counting down.
TTCCTGCCCGTGCTTGCCTGCCAACCCACCAAACCCGAACCGCCCGAAGACCTGATGGCAAGGGCCAGAGAAATCCACAGGCAGGTAATCACACTCGACACCCACGTGGATATCCTGGTTAAAAATTTTACGGATAGCCTGAACTACAGGAACGATCTGGAAACCCAGGTCAACCTACCAAAAATGAAATCAGGCGGATTGGATGTCGCCTGGTTTATCGTCTTCACCCCTCAGGATTCCCTCAATGAAAAAGGATATCGGGAAGCTTCCAAAAACGCTATGGACAAGTTTGCAGCCATTCATCGCCTTTGTGAACAATATGCGCCGGATGAGATCGGCCTGGCCATGAGTTCAGCCGATGTTCGACGTATCCATCAAAGCGGGCGGAAAGTGGCTATGATCGGGGTGGAAAATGCCTATCCCATGGGCACCGACCTTTCAAATTTTCAAAAATACCATGAGTTGGGGGCCCGGTATATTTCCCTGGCCCATAACGGCCATAGCCAGTTTTGTGATTCCCATACCGGGGAAGCCGATGGGAAATGGTTATATAATGGTTTAAGTGAACTTGGTAAAAGCGCTGTAAATGAAATGAATAGATTGGGTATAATGATCGACATATCTCACATTTCAAAAGCGTCTATGATGCAGATTGTGGACTATACGAAGGCCCCGGTCATCGCGTCCCATTCATCGGCCCGGGCCCTGTGTGACCAGAGTCGGAACCTGGATGATGAGCAGTTAGGTAAAATAAAGGAAAATGGCGGAGTGGTGCAGGTAGTTGCGCTGGACCAGTTCCTGGATAAGGAAAAAAGCGAAAAACGGTCCCGGTACATGGCAGGACTGTTCCGGAAAGTAGCGGATTCCCTTGGCGTAACCTGGTATGATACCGCTGCACTCGATACGTTGAATACCACAGCAATGGAAAATTACATGGAAAACTACCCTAAGGTAAAATCCCTGGCAGATAGAGAGGCTGCAAAAGATGAAGAGGCGCTGCCCGCCGTAAATGTATCGGATCTGGCCAATCACATCGATTACATGGTAACCCGCATGGGCGTGGATCATGTGGGGATCAGCTCTGATTTTGATGGAGGAGGCGGTATTGAAGGGTGGTCCGATGCCTCTGAAACCTTCAATGTAACCCTGGAGTTGGTAAAGCGGGGCTATTCCAAAGCGGACATAGCCAAACTATGGGGTGGCAACCTGCTGCGGGTTTTGGATGAAGTACAAAAGCTTGCGGGGGAATCGGGGCAACCCTAATCCTCGGCCCCCAGGCGGTCCTTCACATATTCGATCTTAGTCTTACCATGAGGTTTGGGCTTTCCATCGGCCCCCAGGTTCACCATAATGATATGGTCTACCGTGAGGATGGTTTCACGGGTCATTTTATTCCGCGCCTCCGATTTCAGGGTTAGCGAACTTTTCCCGAATTTCAGGACTTCGATGCCAATCTCGACGATATCGCCCTGATGCGCAGTACTCATGAAATTAATCTCCGACATATATTTGGTGACCACCCTTTTATTCTCCAGTTGAATGATGCTATACAGGGCTGCTTCCTCATCGATCCAGCTCAGCAGACGGCCGCCAAACAGGGTCTCATTGGCATTCAGGTCCTCGGGTTTTACCCATTTTCTCGTATGAAATCTCATTTTTCTCAGTTTTGGAAATCCTTTTACCGCCGGAAACACGGTAATCCGTCCGGCTTTTCTTCCCGGCAAATTTACTTTGAGTTCCCGGAATATGCACTTTGATCCCGAAACTTTCTTTGCCCATGGGGCTGGCCTGTGCTACAACCTCCGCGAAGATGGAATACCGGGCTGTCGCCTGGGCGGAAAAAACAGGGGGCAGGACAGGGGAAATTATATTATGGATATTTGATATAAACGGTTTTTTTATTGACGAATTCCCGAATCCCATGGGTGGAAAGCTCCCGGCCATAGCCCGAGGTTTTTACACCCCCGAAAGGCAGCCTTGGATCGCTTTTTACCAGTTCATTGACAAATACCGCCCCCTCGTAGAATTCCGGGATCAGGCGTTCCGCCCGTTTCGGGCTATTGGTGAAGACCGATACTCCCAAGCCAAAAGCCGAGGCGTTGACCAACTCAATGGCATCCTCTTCCGATCCAAAGATAGTAATGCCCAAAGCCGGGCCAAAGGTCTCTTCCCGGAACATAGGCATTTGAGGAGTGACATCCTTCACCAGGGTCGGTTCAAAATATGCCCCTTTCCGGTGGCCTCCGGCAAGGAGGGTGGCTCCCTGTGCCACCGATTCCGCCACCTGCCTCTCCAGGTCCTGTGCCAGGTCTTCCCTTGCCAGAACTCCTATGTAGGTGTCCTCTGCCATTGGGTCGCCGCTCTTCAATCCCTTCATAGCCTTCAAAAAATCTGTAGTGAATTTTGCAGCGATGTCCTTGTGAAGCAGCAGGCGTTTCCCCGCAATGCAACTCTGGCCCGTATTCTGAAAGCGGGCATGCAGGCAGGTTTCCAGGGTGTGTTGCCAATCGGCATCATCAAAAACCACCAGCGCATTGCTCCCGCCCAGTTCCAAAACGGACTTTTTGATCTGGCTACCGGCAAGGGAGGCTACAGAGGCGCCTGCCGGCTTGCTGCCCGTAAGGGTCACCGCCCGTACAACCGGGTCTTTCAGGAGCTTGCCGACTTTTTCACTGCCCACGACCAGGTTTTGGAAACACCCTTCCGGAAACCCTGCTTTCAGGAAAATTTCCTCTATGTTGATGGCAGACTTCATAACATTGGAGGCGTGTTTCAACAGGCCGACGTTCCCCGCCATCAATGCGGGGGCGGCAAAGCGAAACACCTGCCAGAAAGGATAATTCCAGGGCATAATCGCCAGGACGGGGCCCAGTGGTTCATACCTTACCAGGCTGCGGACCGCGTCGGTCGCAATGACTTCATCTGCCAGCTGGGAGGCGGCATTACTTGCGTAGTATTCGCAGACCCAGGCACATTTTTCCACCTCGGCTATAGCCTGGCTGATCGGTTTTCCCATTTCCAGGCTGATGGTTCGCCCATAATCCCTCGCATTTTTCTTTAGATCGGCTGCCGCTTTTCGCATCAGTACCGCCCGTGCCTCAAAAGTTGTTTTTTTCCAGCCCTCAAAGGCTGTTTCGGCTCTGGCCACCTTCTCTTCCATGGCACCTTCCGAAAGTTCTTCGAATTCGAAGAGCAGTTCTCCTGTATATGGGTTTATCGATTTCTTCATCCCTGATATCTTTTCTTAAAATTACGGATTTGCTTCGGGCGCTTCGTTCGGTAGGGCCTCAATTTTTTGTCCATTTGATTCTTGAAGGTGCCCGCAATCCCGAACCTTTGCCAGGCCGTTCACCGGATGAAACCAATACCAGGCCCATGTTCATAACCGGTTAAAAAGTTATTATTTGCAGACCCCAGGCCGGAAAGCATTCTTCCTAACTTTAGGAAAACTTCTGTGATGAACGACAGATCGAATGATCTCCTGCGATTCCGCCCAGAGATTCCCTCCGCCCGAATTTCCGACAACATGACCGATGATGAGCGCTTCCAGAACCAGACCCTCCGCCCGATCATCAAATTCCAGAATCCATTGCTGTATAGCTGCTTTTGCCAACTATATCAGCAAGCATAAAAACGGATTTCACGACCTGACTGCCGGAAAAAAGAATGGATTTTATAGAAAATGCCATTCATAAGGATATCAAATTCCGGAATTCCCTGAAAGGAATGATTATCGGGCAGTTTACCATTGAGGAGTACGAGTGTTATATCCGCAATTCCTCAGCCCTGAACAAAAGGATGATGAACACGGTCATCGAGCGGCTCAAAGACCAGGTGCAGGTTTTTGATACCGCTGGTCCTAGTCTAATACGGATTCCCCGTTCAGATCCGTGGTGAGAATTTCACTCATCAAATTGAAAAATGGTCGCACGGCCTGAAAACATGCATTCACTTGATCTGCAAACCCTCGGCTGTGACCTCGCGGTCGTAAACCGATGGACAAAAATAAAGCGCTTCCTTCGGATCAGGTCGATATTCGGATCGTCCTTTTGAAATCCCCTGGGAGCCGTTTTCAATTCTTCCCCCTGCAATGCCCCCCAAATTTTTTCAAATCCGGCTGGCCGATTACTTCCCTGAACCGTGATGCATCCAGTTCCAATTCCTTTCCGGATCCGGAGCAGATCCTGGGGGTTAGGTTCCCAGAAGCCCGCGGAGACAAAACTGCCACCCGGTTTGATGTGCAGGTAATACCCCCCGCGCCTTTCGGCACCCGCCCTTGAATAAGACCCCGCGAAATGCGGCTTATAGGGTGTTTTGTCTTTTGAAAACCGAATATCGCTGTAAATCCTGAACATTTTCATAGTATCGATCTCATCATGGCCGCGCATCCGCTCCAGGACGTAGTTATAAAATGCCTTTACTTTGCCTTCCAGTGCTTTGAAGGTTTTTTTATGCTCCCGAAACCATTCCCTATTGTTGTTTTCTTCAACTTGTTTAAGGAAATCCAATACTTCATTCGTAAGTGTACGTTTTTCATTCGACAATAACTAAGTAATTTTATGCTAAAGTTAACCGTTTTGGGGAAGCCTCTTTTTAATTATTGGTTAATTTTGGATTAACAAGTAACCCTTTATGGATAGATCCTCGATTATAAAAAGATCAACGACAACAAAAAACAGCCCAACCTGAGATACCGATTAAAAAGCAAAGTGGAGGGTTTCACGGATCTACTCTTTCTTACCCTTTTTGATATAGAGACCCCGGTTGAGGAAAATCTCGGAAACCTGGAAACTTATTTCGATGAACTTGTGGACCTGGCATGCTGGGATGTCGATAAATCCTGCGCGCGGTTTGGGATAACTATACTGAGAAACTTCCCGGTGGTACTTGAAAAACTCAATTTGGATGCCGAGGCTATAGCCAGTTGTGATCCGGCCTCCCTTTCCATCGAAGAGGTTTATATGGCTTATCCGGGTTTTACGCCATAGCGATCTACCGGCTGGCCCATGAACTCTACAAATATGGCTTCCCGCTTGTTCCACGCCTGATGACCGAATACGCCCACCGGCAGACCGGAGTGGATATAAACCCAGGGGCACAGATCGGGGATTCATTTTTCATTGACCACGCCACCGGGGTGGTCATAGGCGAAACAGCCGTGATCAGGAACAATGTAAAAATTTACCAGGGGGTGACGCTGGGAGCACTTTATGTGGCCAAAAACCTGCAAAAAACCAAGCGGCATCCGACCATAGAAAATAATGTCACCATATACGCAAATGCCACCATCCTCGGCGGGGATACGATTATTGGTGAAAATTCAGTGATCGGGGGAAATGCCTGGCTTACGGCATCGGTACCTCCGAATTCGACCGTTTTTCACAGCCCGGAGATCAAAATAAAAACGAGTTCCGCATGTCTCATAGCCTGGTGGACCTTATTAGGCAATACGCCATTGGTGGAGTCCAAAGCCCTGAACCGGAACAAAAATGTAACCCTTTACTTTAAGATGGAAGGACACAACCCGGGCGGAAGCGTTAAGGACCGGGCTGCCTACAATATGATCCGGAGCGGGCTGGAGCGGGGTACGATCCAAAGGGATACGAAATTAATAGAAGCAACCAGTGGGAACACCGGGATTGCCCTGGCCATGATAGCCGGGCTTTTCCGGTTAGATATTTCGCTGGTGATGCCCGAGAATGCTACCAAAGAAAGGGTGCAAACCATGCGGGCCTATGGGGCAGAAGTTATACTTACTCCTTCAGAAGACGGGATCGAAGGCGCACGGGATTATGCAGAGGCGAAAGTTCGGCAAGAAGGCTATTTTATGTTGAACCAGTTTGCCAACGATGATAACTGGCGGGCCCATTACAAGACCACCGGGCCAGAAATCTGGAGGGATACAAACGGTGGCGTAACACACTTCGTGTCGGCCATGGGCACAACCGGCACTATCATGGGCACATCCACTTATTTAAAGGAAATGAATCCGGCAGTGCAAATCGTGGGGGTACAACCCGATGATGAAGCCAGCATCCCGGGAATACGGAAATGGAAACCGGAATATCTGCCAAAGATTTTCGACCCTGCCAAGGTAGATCGGGTGCTGGAGGTCAATGAAATGCAGGCAAAGGAAACCGCGCACAGGCTGGCCAGGGAGGAAGGTATATTTGCAGGCATGAGCAGCGGAGGAGCTGCCGCCGCGGCCCTCCGCCTCATTGATAGCCTGGAGCGAGGGGTAGTGGTATGTATCGTTTGCGACCGGGGCGATCGTTACCTTTCATCCGATCTTTTCGAGTAGGCACGCCTAGTTCCGTTTCCTGCTTCTACCGGGGAAACGACCCGGCTCCAAAAATTAAAAGAGCGCCCGGAGGCACTCTTTTGAATATCGGTTATGGGTATGAGACCCGGGTACGGATCTAGTTGGAAGCGGTATTATTCAGGGACTCATAATCATCGATAAAGAAGTTCACTTCTTTCCCGTTTTTATCGGTAAAAACATAGGATTCCCTGCCATTGGCAACATCTTCTTTGCTAAAGCTCTGGTCCTCCAGGATCCTTAGGTTATCCCCATCATCCAGGGCCACCATTATCTGATCGTCATTGGTAACCAGAACGAAGTCGGATGTCGTGTTGGCACGGTACCGGAATTTGATCATTTCATCATAGGCATCATCCCCATCATTATCGATCTTTATGGTTTTAACGATGTTTTTTTTCGGAATCTTTTGATCCTGATTCACCATCCCTTTATCCGACTGGTCCAGCAGGAGTTCTTCGGATGTGGTGGTATTGATTTTCACCGAATTCCGGATAACCTCATCGCCTTTAACCAGCTTATAGGTTTTTACAGTGGTCTCTGAAGCGATCCCGCCGTCCGCAGGATGCATAGTATCCATCTGCGGGTTCACCTGAGCTGTCAGGTTACAAAGGGCGAAGGCCCCCAGGATACTTAGTATGCTTTTTAATTGTTTCATTGTTAGTATATTTTTAAAATTATCAATCATTTTTACGAAACGGCCCGGACTATACGCCTTGCATGCCGTTCCTTTAAGAATTATGCGTATGCGGCTGGCTTGCGGTGTTCGGTTTTATCCTTGTTCCACGCATCAAGCATCCAGCTTGTTTTTTCGAGTTCCCGGATATAGGCCCCGATCAGGTCAACCGTACCTTCATCCTTAACATCACTGGCTTTCTGCACAACCAGTGCCATTTGCTTCAACAGTTTTCCATGGGCTTCCAGGATGGCATCCACCATCTCCGTATCCTCAAGGGATTGGCTGCTTTCCTCTATGGAGGAAGCTTCAAGGTATTCGCTGTAGTTACTCATCGGATGATATCTCAGGGTGAGGATGCGTTCTGCAATGGCATCAATTTTCGCCCTGGCATCGATATACAATTCTTCGAATTTTTCGTGGAGGTCGAAGAAATTTTCACCTAATATATTCCAGTGAAAATTGCGCAGTTTCTGATAGTAAACATGGTAATCGGCCAATAGGGTGTTGAGTTCCACCACTACCGGCAGTAATTTTTCTTCATTTATATTCAAATAATTCATCTTTAGGTTTTTAAACTTGTTAATAAAAAGGAAAGAATTGTATCCCGGGTGGGGTTTCACCAGGTCGTATGATGGCGGCCGGAAGTAGAATTCTTGCCGATCTCTATTATCAATTTAAAAGAATATCCACCGGAGTCAAGCCATTTAACGGGCTTTAACAGGAATTGAGGCTTATTAACTTAATAGATGTTAAAGCCAGCCCTTCCTTTTAAAAAAGATTAACATTAGCAGGAGGATAAGAAACATGATCCCCAACACCGCGTAGTAGCCATAATCCCATTGTAATTCGGGCATATGTGCAAAATTCATCCCATAGACCCCGGCGATAAAGGTGAGGGGGATAAAGATGGAAGCCATGATGGTAAGTACCTTCATCACTTCGTTCATTTTATTACTCATATTGCTCATATACATCTCCATAAGGCTGATGGACAATTCCCTGTAAATCTGCAGGTTTTCATTTACTTCCATACAATGGTCGAGAGCGTCCCGGAAAAAAGGTTTGGTTTCCTTGCTGATCAGGGGATGTTTGGTCTCGATCAGCCGGTGCACCAACTCCTTAACAGGAAAAATATGTTTATGAAGGCGGATGACTTCCTTTTTAAGGTCCTGTATCCTCCGGGCGGTTTCGGGTTTAGGATTGTAGTACACTTCTTCCTCAAGCATTTCAATCCTTTCGAACACATGCTCCACCACTTCGAGATAACCATCTACAATGGCATCGATCAATGCAAAAAACAGGTAATCCGCTCCCCTGCTCCGGATGCGGCCCGATTTGGTGCGGATGCGGTCGCGAACTCCCTGAAAGACATCTTCTTTCAGTTCCTGAAAGACCAGTACCATGTCGTCAAACAAAGTCAACGCGATGTGTTCCACCACCATTTGTTGGTTTTCATTCAGGTACAGCATTTTCAACACCCCGAAAATATAGCCATCGTATTCATCGATCTTCGGCCTCTGCTGGGTATTAATGGCATCTTCCAAAACCAGGGCATTCAGATCGAACTCCATCCCGAGCTTCTCAATAAATTGTTCGTCACTGATCCCCAGGACGTCAATCCAGGAGGTCTTACCATTATTTTTCTTTTCCCGCACCGCCGAGAAAGGTTGATCGGTATTATCGAGGAATTCCTCTTCCGTATATTCGAGGATGTTGAGGGTGCTGGGCATGCCCTCCCGCTGGCCGACATAAATGATAGTGCCCGGTGCCTTCCCCCTTTTTTTAAAAAGTTTGGGGACACGTTTGGGTTTCAGGTGGAGGCGGAGGTTCGGGTTTTTCATGCTTAATTTTTATAAATATAAAAAAACTAAGGGTGTAACTATTCGAAATTTACCTGTCGGAGCAACAGGCCCGAGCCAGGGGCAATGGAATCCAGGATGGTCTGGTTACCCGGTTCAAGGGATTCCTTAATTTGTGCCGGGCTAAGTTTACCCATGCCCAGGTTGAAAAGGGCCCCCATAATCATCCGTACCTGGTAGCGCATAAATCCTCCTCCCCTCACGCACAGCATATACGATTTCTCCGGAAAGAAATTGGCCTTCAAAAGGGTATTGGCCTGAATCCGGCACCGATGCAGGTGCCTGTTAAAGGTCGCGGGGCGCTCTTCGCGGGCTGTATAGGCCCTGAAATCGTGGCTTCCTTCATATATAGGGGCCTGTTGTATCATTAGGTCAATATCGAGTTCTTCCTGAATCCCGGCCATAAAAGGAGCACAGAATGGGTGCATTTTCTGGCCAAATGCAAACAGGTAAACATATTCCTTTTCCCTACAACTTTTGATGATATTAAAGTCATTTCCTACCTCTTTCAGATCGATAATGCGAATATCCTGGGGCAGGTTTTTGTTCATTTCGAGAAGGAATCCACCGGTATCAGGCAGGGGGTCGCCGTCAAGAAAGAGTTCGAAGGCATTCCGGAGTGCGGAGACGCGGGCGTCTGTCCGGCTGGCCGGCAATATTTTAAATGATCTTCCCGGCCACAGAAAAAGCAGGGTTTTGGTAAGCATTGATTCTATGGTCTTCCTCCCGGGCTGCTGTTGCCAGCCGCTATACCGGAACCCGAGATACTGAACAGAAATCAGGTAGTTATTAGGTTTTCGCATACGGTACATTTCCCATAAATATAGTCCAATCCATGGGAAATTGCCGCCGCTCTGCCCACGTGTAGGGTGCCGGCCAGACGGCGGGAGCATATTTTAACCTGGGAGGTAAGAACCATCGGCAGAATTGTTTCAAGATAATGTCGGCTGGGGGGCTACCCGGTATCCCGAAATCGGCTATGCCGCCTTCCGGACCATCGGGACATCAGGAAGGCTGAAGTTATCAGGGTTAAGTTACGGCAAGGTGGCAGGGCATGAAGAGCCGGTCTGGGTTTCTGTGGGTAGCGGGGGAGCATGCCCCCTCCCCCCGGATCTTAAATACCCAAAGGGGGATTAAAAAAGCATGCATGCACATACTTTTAAGAATCTTGGACAACCTTCGATACTCAGCTGATCCGCTCCATTGGTTCATCCTGGAAATATTATCGCATAACCTTTAGGAGGCAAGCCCCCCCGCCCCCAGGCTCAAATTATACTCGAATAATGAAAAAAGCTTGCATAGTGGTTGGAATCCTTAAGGAATTATGCCAAAAGATTCAGCTTACCAGGATAGCGACGTCCCCACCTTCATTGCCCGAGCTTCCGACCTGGTCCTGAACACCCCTTATATGCTTCCTGATGACTTATCGAAATAAATTTATAAATTGTTTCTGCAAGGCGTTTACCACAAGAATGTATCATTACCCAACATTCGCGGCAGTTCGTCGAATGACTTAAAATAAATGGAAAGCCGAAGGCGTTGTTATTTCACTTACAAATGGATCTCCCAAAATCCAGGAAACCTGCTTGTATGAAATTTATGCTTAGCATATTCAATTGGAAAAGATGCCTGTGGCTATCGATCATCGTCCTGGTATCCCTGGTTGTTTTGAACTTTTACGGCCTGTACACCAATAAATTTTACATCCTTAAGCCGGATAATTATATTTTTCCGGTGCTCACCTGCGTGCATTTCACCTTTCTGTATGTAATGGCCTTCAAGATCCGAGAAAAGGAATATACGGATGCCCCGATGCGAAACCTGGAATACGCCCTCTATGTCATTTGCCTGGTGTACCTCTTTAAGCTAATGGATACCGTATATATCCTGATGAGCTATAGGGAATATGCCGATCTTATCATCCCCTCCACCTTCCTCCCGATGGGTGTTTTGATCCTGATCCTGCAGGTGTCTTTACTTTTCCTCACCGTCATTACTTTTATGCATCGCAAGGAAAAAGTGGGGCTGTACAATTTTGACAATATCAACGGAAATATTGATCCCTGGCCATAGGCATATGGCCGTGTTATGGCGAAGAAAACCCCGGCAATAACCGGGGTTTTCAATTTATAATTTGCTGATAAAGCTACCGTAAAGGTCCTTAAACTGATATCCCTTGATAAAGCGATGCTTGCTGAGTTTTTTTTGGGCAACCAGCCCCCATAGCAGAAATTCCTTAAGGAAGCAGACATCCGCTTCGGCATAATCGGGCTGATATTTCCTGATCAGGGCGTTCAGGGGGGAATGCTGTTCAAGTGCATCCCGGTATTCCCAGTCGCTGCAGTCGTCTGCAGTTCAAATCCTTCCCCTTCAAAAAACCAGTTGATCAGCGCGTCATAAGGACTCTGGGCATCCTTGTGCTCCAACTTTTGGATCTTAGGAAAGTACTCCGGGAAAAGGGCCTTGATCGCATCTTCTAGAAGGATCAAAGCCACTGTGTCCGCGCCTTCCTGTTCCCCTTCATACACCAATTCGATCTTGCCGGTAATGGCAGGAATGACCCCCATAAAGTCACTGAGGCGGGCAGATGGTCATTTCGGAACCGGTTGAAAGGGCCCGCCGTTCGGCCGTACTTAGCAAGATTTTCGATAGCCGTGATACTCGTACGGGCACTCACCCCACTTTTTGCATCCACATATTCACTTTTCCGGGCCTCAAAACTGATCTGTTCCAAAAGGTCCCTGGCCAGGTCCGGGACATGGATATGGTCCGCCTGCCGGGGATCGAGTCGGGCTTCCTGCACGGTGATCTTCCTTGCGGTATCAATCGCGTCAGGATAGTGGGTGAGGATTTGTGAACCGATGCGGTCTTTCAGTGGGGTGACAATACTTCCACGGTTGGTATAATCCTCAGGGTTGGCCGTGAACACAAATTGCAGATCGAGGGGCAAGCGCAGCTTAAACCCCCGGATTTGTATATCGCCCTCCTGCAGGATGTTGAAAAGGGAAACCTGTATCCTCGCCTGCAAATCGGGAAGTTCGTTGATAACAAAAATACAGCGGTTCGCCCTTGGAATCATCCCGAAATGGATCACACGGTCATCGGCATAAGACAGTTTAAGGTTCGCAGCTTTAATTGGATCAACATCGCCGATCAGGTCCGCCACAGTCACATCCGGGGTGGCCAGTTTCTCATAAAAGCGGTCCTCGCGATGAAGCCAACTAACAGGGGTGTCATCCCCTTTTTCCTTAATAAGTTCCCGGCATACCGGGAAATCGGACGCAAGCGGATCGTCATTGATTTCCGAACCTTCCACCACAGGGATGTACTCATCCAGAAGATTTACCATCAGGCGGGCCAACCTTGTTTTCGCCTGCCCCCTGAACCCGAGGAGGTTGATGTTATGCCGGGAGAGGATAGCCCGCTCTAATTCGGGGATTACCGAATTCTCATAACCCCAGATCCCATTAAAAGTAGCTTCCCCCTCCCGTATTTTTTCGCGCAGGTTGTCGCGCAATTCGTCCTTGATGGATTTGCTTTTATATCCGGCCTTTTTAAGAGACCCCTAAGAATTGATTTACTGTATTCCTTCTTCATATATTTTCTGCTGTAATGGCCGTATCGCAGGCCTTCGCCGATTGGGGAGTCCATTTTATTTCAATCGCTTTCTTCTGTTTTGTTCGTAGTCTTCAAAAATCATTCCCCCCAAATCCTGCAACCCGGTAAACAGCGCCTTTCCTTTATTGGCCTCGGCAAAATGGCGGACGAAGCGCATCAGGTAAGGATCCTGGGCGATCATAAAAGTGGTGATCGGGATATGGAGTTTCCGGGCCTGCCGGGCCATGATATAACACTTTTCAATGATAAAGTCGTCCAAGGCCCTACACTATTCTTATAGTAATTTCCATCCGGCAGGCGGATGCAACTGGGTTTTCCGTCTGTGATCATGAAAATTTGCTTATTGGTATTCCGCTTCCTGCGCAAAATGTCCATTGCCAATTGCAGCCCGGCTACCGTATTCGTATGATAGGGCCCTACCCTCAGATAGGGAATATCCTTCAATGGGATGGGCCAGGCATCGTTCCCAAATACCAGGATATCAAGCGTATCTTTCGGATATCTTGTGGTGATTAGCTCGGCCAGGGCCATGGCCACTTTCTTGGCCGGGGTAATCCGGTCTTCCCCATATAGGATCATGCTATGGCTGATATCGATCATTAGGACCGTACTCATCTGAGCCTTATGATGAGTATCCTCTACTACCAGATCGTCTTCGGTAAGGGAAAACCCGTCCATCCCGTGATTTACCTGGGCATTCTTTAAACTTTCGGTCACGGAGATTCGTTCAATAGGATCCCCGTAACGGTAGTCCCTGAAATCGCCTGTATGTTCATCCCCCAGTCCAGATTTCCCGGTGCGGTGGCTTCCCCTGCCACTCCGCCTCAATTTCCCGAAAATCTGTTCCAGGGCCCGCTTTCGTATTATCCGTTCCATTTTGGCGGTGATGGAAAGCCCTCCTTTGCCTTCGGTGCCTTCTCCATCCCCTCCGCCATCTTCAAATTCCTCGCGTATAAACCCTTTAGCCTTCAGGTCTTCGATGAAATCGTCAATGGTATAATCCTCATCCGTGAGCTGGTACTCCTTATCCAACTCCCTCAGCCAATCCAATGCTTCTTCCACATCACCCGAAGTATGGGTGATGAGTTCCTGAAATATTTCAAACAGTTTTTCGAAGGGGGTCTGGTCCGGTGCCTCATAGGATGAGAACCGGAAGCCTTTTCTTTGAATCATAGCCATAACCTAAAAATAAGACATTTAGAGCTAGGCCGCCAGTTTTTAAAGAAAACTTAACGGGGGTGCTCAGGAGGCCATGTGGCGTTTCTGCAGGATATTCACAACGTCTTGCACACCATACCCCCTGGCACTCAGTAGGATGAGGTAATGAAAAAGCAGGTCGGCACTTTCATTCAGGAAAAGGTCGTCCTGTGTGTCCTTGGCTTCAATTATGGTTTCCACAGCCTCTTCCCCGACCTTTTGGGCAATGGCATTTATACCCTTCCTAAAAAGGGAGGCAACATAGCTTTTTTGGTTATCCACATCCTGTTTCCGTGATTCAATAATTTCCTCAAGCTGACTTAAAAAGCCGTACCCCTGGCTATTCACTTCATCCCAACAGGTATCGCTTCCCGTATGGCACACAGGCCCCTGGGGTATTGCCCGTATCAGCAGGGTATCCCGATCGCAATCAGCTTTGATGTCAACCACCCTCAGGAAATTGCCACTTTCCTCTCCCTTGGTCCATAAGCGTTTTTTACTCCGACTGTAGAAGGTTACCCGCTGGCTTTCGCGGGTACGGGCCAGGGCGGCTTCATTCATATAACCCAGCATAAGGACCTTCCGCGTGAGTTGATCCTGGATTATCGCTGGTACCAGTCCGTCCGGTTGTTTATCAAAATCTAGATTCATGGTGTATTGTTTTTTTGAACGCTCTGCCTAAATCGGCTAGCGTTATTAACGGTCGGGATTTTCAATGCGGACAGGAATCCCTTGTTCCTGCAAAGCGATTTTTAGGGCCCCGATCTTAATTTCCCCGAAATGGAACACGCTGGCGGCAAGGGCCGCGTCGGCCTTGCCTTCCTGAAAAGCGTCTGCAAAGTGTTGGATATTGCCGGCACCCCCTGAGGCAATCACCGGAATTTGTCGTTCGGCAGAAAGGCGGGCCAATGCCCGGTTGGCAAAACCGTTTTTGGTCCCGTCATGGTCCATGGAGGTAAACAAAATTTCCCCGGCCCCCCGTTCTTCCGCCTCCCTGGCCCATTGAAACAGTTCGAGCCGGGTGGGGACCTTACCCCCAACCAGGTGCACCTTCCAGCTATCCTGCACCTGCCGGGCGTCTATAGCCACTACAATGCATTGCGACCCGAATTTGGCTGCCAGTTCGTCAATAAGCCCGGGGTTCCTAACGGCAGAGGAATTAATGGATACCTTATCTGCACCATTGTGCAACAGGAGATCCACATCCCCCAAAGACGCAATGCCCCCCCCAACTGTAAAGGGGATATTCACCCTGGAAGCCACCCTCCTTACCAGGCTCGCCAGGGTCTTGCGTTTTTCTTCCGTCGCGGAGATGTCCAGAAATACCAGTTCATCCGCACCTTCCCTGGCGTAGATCTCCCCCAGTTCAACCGGATCGCCGGCGTCCCTCAGGTTCACGAAATTCACGCCTTTGACCGTGCGCCCGTTTAGAATATCCAGGCAGGGAATGATGCGTTTGGTGAGCATGGTACTAGCTGTTTTTAAGGTTCAGGTCGATCCCATCATAAAAGCCCAGGTCCTTATTTTTCAGGAGCCTTCGTCCAGAAGGCTATTTGCCCGGTATGGTAGGATAAATGTTCCACCACATGCACGATGATACCCAGGCCGGACAACTGAAATCCCTGGACCTCACGGATCCTTAGCAAGCCATCTCCGTTGCAGCCGGATATACTTTGTTTGGCTTCCTCTACAGTTTCCTGCAATCGCCTGAATAATTCTTCCCTGTCATATCCCCCGGGGGTATCAAATTCCCGGTCGCGTTCCCGCCTGTCTTCGAGTCCCTGCAGGCCGTCAATCGCATACTGGGTAATATTACCAATGAGATGAAGGAGCAAATTGCCGATGCTGTTCGAACTCTTATTGGGGCGTTGCCAAACCTCCTTTTCATCCAGGTGGTCCAGGCTTTTTCGGATCATCCCCAGGCTTTGATCCATCCTGTAGCAGGCACTTCTGGCAAATTCCAGGGTGATTTCTTCCGTTTCCCTATTCATAGCTCGGGTATTACTTGTTCCAATTCCTTCATACTGATCCTGCCCTCATAAATAGCTTTCCCAATTATGGCGGCTTCACAGCCAATCGCCCGAAGTTTGTGTAGGTCGTCCACACTTGTTACCCCCCCGCTTGCAATAAGGCAGATCCCATTCACCCACTTGTCTTCCACGCCGTTCATCCCCACCGTGGTTTCTATCCGGGCGGTTTTCCTCAGGATCCGTGAATACAATTCAAAGGACGGCCCCTCGAGCATGCCATCTTTCGAGATATCGGTACAAACTACGTAGCGGACCCCCTTTTGCTGATACCCAAGGATAAAGGACATCAGGTCTTTCCCGGAATCTTCCTGCCAACCGTCAACAACGACCTTTTCATTCCTGGCATCGGCTCCCAATATGATCCTTTCCGCCCCAAAGGTTTCCAGCCACCGGCAGAAGGTCTCACGGTCCCTGACCGCAATACTGCCACCGGTGACTTGTGTGGCGCCATTGTCGAAAGCGATTTTGAGGTCTTCATCGCTCTTGAGCCCCCCGCCAAAATCGACCTGCAGGCTGGTATTGGCTGTTATGGTGGCCAGTACGCCATAGTTGACAATATGACTGGCACGCGCCCCGTCCAGGTCTACCAGATGAAGGTAGCGCACGCCATGGGCTTCAAATTGCCGGGCCACTTCCAGGGGATCCTCATTGTAGACCTTCTTTGTCTCATAATCGCCTTTTGTGAGGCGGACGCATTTGCCTTCTATAATATCAATTGCCGGGATGATCCTCATCTGTTTATATATATTGCTTCTTTCCCTTTTTTTCAGCTAAAAACCGTTTGTTTCCTGTACATCCAGGTATCGGATTCGGGCAGGGTTTCGAATCCAAAACTCCTATAAAGCCGGTGGGCATCCCGGGTCCGCAATCCGATCCCGTTCACCTGGCGTAAACTTTCGTGAGCCAACACCGCTGTCACCAGTTCTTTCCCCACACCCATGCCCCTGTATTCCAGGACCACAAAAACATCCATGATCCAGGCAAATACGACCTGATCCGTCACCATCCTTGCAAAGGCGATCTGCCTCCCATCGGGCAGATACGCGCCGAAACAATAAGAATTTTCAATGGATCGCAGCACAGCATCCATTGACCTTCCCCTCGCCCAGTAAGATTCCTCCGGAAAGGTACGTATGGATTAAAGAAATATCCAATTTTGCTTTTGTCATCCGATATGTCGAACCAGTGATCTTTCATAGCTCCAGGAAATTTTTAAGGATTTTCTCCCCCACGCAGGCTACTTTTCTCAGGGTGGAATTGTACCCCGTAAAAGTTGTTTTTCCGAAGGGCGGAACTATATTCACATCCATAATCGGTAATCGCGATGGTTTCTTCACAGAGCGGCGCGTAAAAGCTATGCACCAGGTAGATGTAGGAGGCCTCTTCCATCCCGTCCAAAGGGATGATCGCAGATCCCTGATCGCATTCCATCCTATTTGGGGTACCTTCAAGCCAGGGGCAAACCGAAGCACATCCGCCTCAAAAATACCAAGCCCCCGGGTATTGCCTTCCTCCGAACTTCGGCACATGAGCTGCATCCCCAGGCAAATGCCCAGTACGGGTTGTGTTAGTCCCGGGGATGGTCTGGTCCAAACCCGCGGATTTCAATTTTCGCATGGCCGAACTCGCCTCCCCCACTCCGGGGAAAATAACCTTGTCTGCACCCGAAATAATTTCAGGAGAATCGCTTAAGACAGCCTCAGCCCCAACCGTTCAAATGCAAACCGGATGCTTTGGATGTTCCCTGCCCCGTAATTGACTATAACCAGTTTCATGCTATACGATTCATTATTAATTATCGGATCCCTTACAAGAGCGTTCCATTCACAGCATCCCTTTGGTGCTGGGGAGTACCAACCTGTCTGGATCCCTTTTCACCGCCATTTTAACCGCCTTGGCAAAGGCTTTGAAAATGGCTTCTATTTTATGATGTTCATTGGTACCTTCGGCCTGGATATGCAGATTGGCCCTGGCACCGTCTGAAAATGACTTAAAAAAATGCATAAACATTTCGGTAGGCATATCCCCCACTTTTTCCCTTTTGAACTCCGCCTGCCAAACCAACCAGTTCCTGCCCCCGAAATCCAGGGCTACCCTGGCGAGGCAATCATCCATAGGCAGGCAGAACCCATATCGCTCTATCCCTAATTTATCTCCCAGGGCACTGGAAAAAGCCTCTCCAAGGGCAATAGCCGTATCTTCAATGGTATGGTGTTCATCCACTGCCAGATCCCCTTTAGTTTTGATGGTCAGGTCCATGTGACCATGCCGCGCCAGCTGGTCGAGCATATGATCAAAAAATGCCAGCCCGGTATGGATATCGCTTGTTCCCCGACCGTCCAGGTCCAGACGGACATAAATATCGGTTTCCCGTGTTTTTCGGGTACTTCTGCGACGCGGGAACCCATTTTAAGGAATTCATACACTTTTTGCCAGTCACGGCATTCCAAACTGATACTGTCTTCCAGGGCATCCCTGGCTACACTGATTTCCGAGACGCCCAGCTGGGTGTGGTTGTTCAGGAAGATCCCTTTTGCGCCAAGGTTTTTGGCAAGTTCCATGTCCGTCAGTCGATCGCCTATCACATAGGATGCACCAAGGTCATATCCATCTTCCTGATAGTGCCCGAGCATCCCGGTGCCTGGCTTACGCGTTGGAGCCTTATCGGCCGGGAATGTTCGGTCTATATGGACTTCAGAAAAATGAATCCCTTCAGTTTCCAGGGTTTTCAGAATGAAATTGTGCACCGGCCAAAAAGTATCTTCCGGGAAGGAATCAGTTCCTAATCCGTCCTGGTTGGTGACCATTACGAGTTCGTATTCAAGTTCCCGGGCAATCCTGCCCAGCCAGGTGAATACCCCGGGTAGAATTCCAACTTGTCATAGGTATCGATTTGCTCGTCCCTGGGTTCCAGAATAAGCGTCCCGTCCCGATCGATAAAAAGGACCTTTTTTGATTGTGTCCCTCCTTTCATGGCAATGTTTTTAGAGCGTTTATCAATTTTTCATTTTCTTCAGGTGTGCCCACGGTAAACCGCAGGGTATTTTCGCACAACGGCTGGCCCGAACGGTTTCGGACCACAATCCCCTTCCCGAGTAATTGTTCATACCGCTGGCCCGCATCGTCCATACGCGCCAGGAGAAAGTTTGAGTCCGAAGGGAAGACCTTCTGCACGCATTCCATATTTTCCAGGGCAGATGCGAGCCTCACGCGTTCCTTTAAAATCTGCCTTACCATGCGATCGACCGCTCCCGTTTGGTCGCTCAAAACTTCAAAAGCCTTTTGCTGGGTCAACTCATTGACGTTATAGGGTGGTTTTATCTTGTTTAATACACTGATGATTTCGGCAGAGGCATAGCAGATCCCCATTCGTATCCCGGCCATTCCAAAGGCTTTGGATAGGGTCTGGGTGATTATGAGATTCGGGTGGGCGGCTATCGCCTCCGACCAGCTCGGGCCGCCCGAAAAATCTATATAGGCCTCGTCAATTACCACCAGGCCTCCGAAATTACCTAACAGGGTTTCAATGCTTTCCCTGGAAAAACTATTTGCGGTGGGATTGTTGGGGGAACATAGAAATAACAGCTTGCTGTTCCTGTCTGCAGCCCGGAGGATGCCCTCCACATCCGGCTCAAAGCCATTAGTAAGGATCACCTCCCGATTTTCCACGGCATTCACAGCTGCCAGCACCCCATACATGCCATATGTGGGGGGCAAGGTGATGACATTGTCTACCCCCGGCTCACAGAATGCGCGGTAAATCAGGTCCAGAACTTCATCACTGCCGTTACCCAACAGGATCTGCGCTTCGGGGATTCCTTTTTTTGATGCCAGCAAGGATTTTACCCGCCGCTGCCAGGGATCCGGATATCGGTTCAACCCATTTTCAAACGGGTTTTCATTAGCGTCGAGAAAAACCATGGGGCTGCCGTCTGAGACGTATTCGTCCCTTGCTGAAGCGTAGGGCTTCAGGCACCGAACATTCTCCCTTACGAGCGCCTCTATCGTCAACTTATTCCGCTTCTTTTCCATTGTACCTTGACTTTCTATTTCGAACCGGTTTTTAAGGCGTCCAGGCGCACCCTGACCGCATTCTTATGGGCTAACAGGCCTTCTTCCTCCGCCATGGTCTCTATGGCCGGGCCGAGGTCCCGGATCCCGTGGGCAGTGATTTTCTGGAAGGTGATGCTTTTCATAAAACTGTCCAGATTTACACCACTGTATTGCCTGGCATAGCCATTGGTAGGCAGGGTATGGTTGGTGCCTGAAGCGTAATCCCCTGCGCTTACAGGAGTGAAATTGCCTATGAATACGGATCCTGCGTTACGGGTATGTTCCAAATAATAACTTTCTCGTTCACAACAGATTATATAATGCTCAGGGGCATAGGCATTGACAAGTTCCACGGCGGTTTCATCATCCGGAACGCAGATAAACCGGCTGTGGGCCATAGCCCTGGTGGCGAGGTCTGCCCGGGGAAGATCCCGCATTTGGCGCTGCACCTCTTCACCTACCTTATTCAGCAAACCGGTGGATGTACTCACCAATATTACCTGGCTGTCCGGTCCGTGCTCGGCCTGGCTCAGCAGGTCGGCGGCCACGAATGCCGGATTGGCCGATTCGTCTGCGGCGATCAGCAACTCACTGGGGCCCGCCGGCATATCAATAGCGACGTCATAAGCGGTTGCCAGTTGTTTTGCGATCGTAACATATTGATTTCCAGGTCCGAATATTTTGTAAACTTTCGGGATGCTCGCAGTGCCAAAGGTCATGGCCGCAATCGCCTGGATCCCCCCCACTTTATAGATGTTCCGAATGCCGCATTGAACCGCCGTATCTATAATGGCCGGGTGCAGCTTCCCTTCTTTGTCCGGAGGGCTGCACAAAACCACTTCCCTGCATCCCGCTATTGCCGCCGGGACCGCCAGCATCAGGATAGTCGAAAAAAGGGGAGCGGATCCGCCGGGGATATAGAGACCAACTTTCTCAATCGGGCGTTTCTCCTGCCAACAGGACACCCCCGGCATGGTCTCCACCTGGACTTTATCGCTGCGCTGTGCCGAGTGAAATTTTTCGATATTGCTCCTTGCCTGTCCTATCGCCTGCTTCAAGGCAGGAGCGACATTAGCCGATGCCTCCCGGATCTCTTCGTCAGTCAAGTCAAAATCATCCAGGCTAACTCCGTCGAATTCACGGGTAAATCCCCTTATGGCCTGGTCGCCTTCTGCCCGTACGGCATCAAAAACCCTGAGGACGGTTTCCTCAATGTCCGCAACGGTTTTTACAGGCCGTTTTAGCAGGCTTTCCCAGCGATCCCGGGGAGGGCATTCTATGATCTTCATAATACCATTTTTTCTATAGGGCATACCAGGATCCCTTCGGCCCCGGCCTTTTTCAGCTCATCAATCACCTCCCAGAATGCCTCTTTGTTGATCACTGTATGCACCGAACTCCATCCTTTTTCCGCAAGGGGCAAAACCGTAGGGCTGCGCATCCCGGGAAGGATTTTGATGATGGCCTCCAGCCGGTCGTTAGGGGCATTCATCAGGATGTATTTGGATTTCCTGGCTTCCAGGACCGCCCGGATCCGGAATCGCAACTGCCCGAGCAGTTTTTGCTGCTGTACCTCAATACAGGGGGAAACAGCCAGTACTGCTTCGCTGCTCAGAATTTCAGCCACCTCCCTGAGGTTGTTCTTGAAAAGGGTGCTTCCGCTGGAAACTATATCGCAAATGGCATCGGCCAGGCCAATGTTCGGGGCGATCTCCACAGATCCTGTAATGATATGCAGGTCTGCCGTCACCCCGTTCTCTTCCAGAAAGGCTCGCACCGTATTTGGGTACGAAGTGGCAATCTTTTTTCCCTGGAAATCCTTTATAGAATTGTATTTCTTCCCTTTGGGTATGGCCAGAGACACCCGGCATTTGGAAAATCCCAGTTTTTCCGCCACGGTAATGTCCTGGCCTTTTTCAACCAGGACATTCTCCCCTATAATAGCTGTATCCACTACCCCGTCGCGGAGGTATTGAGGGATGTCACCATTGCGAAGGTACAATACCTCCAGGGGAAAGTTCCTGGCGGAAGCCTTCAGCTGGTCCTTCCCATTGTCAATGGAAATACCGCAATCCATCAAGATCCTCAGGGAGTCTTCGTTCAGCCTGCCGTTCTTTTGTATGGCAATCTTTATTTTTTCCATATAAATTCTGTTCAGATTCCGTGGGAACAAACCCAGGATGGCCTGGGCCTGTCGTGCCTCGCGGAATGGGATAAATTAAAAAACCCGTTTGATCGCTCAAACGGGTTAGATATATCTTGAAATACAACAATACATTTCTAGCTCGCTTGAGGGCAAGGGTAGAAATGATGATGTACGTTCATTGCGTTCATTACGCCGTAAAATTAGGATTTATTTTTATTTCTCAAAATTTTATCCCTTTAATTATTTCCCAGGATCAATGGCAGGCCATCGTTCCCTGATCCCACCACCACTACTTTGGCGTTCGGGGATTCGGCCAATTTCAGGGTGGCTTCTATCCCTTTGTCCTGAAGAATCTTGTCGGTCAGGGAGGCGCTTAAAATTTTGTTTGCATCGGCCTTCCCCTGAGCTTCTATACGCTGTCGCTGAGCTTCCTTATCGGCCGTTACCAACCGGAACTCGTACTCGAGGGATTGCTGTTCCTGTTTCAATTTGCGTTCGATAGCATCCTTTATGGTGGGCGGGAGCGTCACATCGCGCACCAGTATTTCGTCCAGTACGATATACTGGTCTTGGATGATTTTTTTTGTTTCCTCGTAAATCTCCCTTTGGATGGCATCCCTTTTACTGGAATACAATTGTTCGGGAGTGTAGCGGCCTACCACGCTCCTAGCTGCCGAACGGATGGTGGGCAATAAGATCCGTTCCAGGTAGTTTTCCCCTATTTCCTGGTGCAGTTTCCCCAGGTCATTATAGGCAGGTTTGTACCAGGCGGAGGCATCCAGCTGAATGTCCAGCCCATTGGAAGACAAGACCTTCATCTTCTCAAAGATCTCCTGCCGTCGCACTTCGTAAACAAATACCTTATTCCAGGGGGCAACAATATGAAAGCCCTCATCCAGCGGAGGTTCATCGGTTACCACCCCCCCTCCGAAGGTACGGTAGAGCACCCCGGCCTCTCCGGAACCTATGGTCACGGCAGACTTGGAGATGAGGATGATCAATACAATTAGGATAAATACGGCCGGAAGGGCAATTTTTGGAAGTTTGTCCATTTCAATTTCTTAAGTTAATCCGTTATATTTTCTGGTGAACCACTCCCCGGCCAAAGCTGCGGCGACAAGGACAAGGAGCCATCGGAAATCGATCAAAGATACGACTTTTTGTTCGCTTTGCCGGACCGGCATATACCGTTGGTCTGCGAGCAAGGTGTCCATCAGGCGACTGGTTTCTGCCGGGTAGAACAGCCGCCCGCCTGTCCTGGCGGCCAGCCTCCCGAGCTTGCGGTAATCTGTGGCGATCAGTTGCTTTTCCACATCGAAGTCGAGGATAGTAAAATGGCCGGATTTTGAAATTTCCTCTCCCCTGACTTCCGCCGTAAAGGTGTAGTCGCCCGGTGGAAGTTCACTGAGGTCTGCCTCATAATACCCTTCCCCCAACAACATGGGAAATTCCCTTGTGTTCCCGGAATCCTTCCCACGGATCGTAAGGAGGATGGTGGCCCCGGCATCAAAGACAAAGGTTTTGTCGAAATAGGTGGCTCGAATGTGTGCTTCCCTGCTGCCTTTCATTACTGTGGGGTAATTCAGCCTGAAGCGATCCCGGGTAGACGAATTGGCAAGGAAGAGGATTATCTTACCGATCAAATTATCGAAATTCCCAAAATCCTGGTGATCCCGGTAACTCTGCATGCGCCATTTCCAGCAGTTAGCGCCAAAAAGCACTGCCTCCTTTTGGTCGGGATCATCCATAAGGGCCAGCAGGGGTTCGCTTATATCAACACCCCTGACCTGTTGTCCTATCAGTACTTCGTAAGGTTTGGTGATCAGTACATCCCCCAGTTCCCCTTCCAGGGGGGGATACCCATCCAGGGATAAATCACTGATATCGAAGAGTGAAAAGGCGGGGTTCACCGTTGGAGTAAACTCCTCAGACTGCCCCATGGTTTCTTTCTGGAACCCGGATTGGATACCGTTCAAGTAATCCCAGTCTGTCTGAGGCCCCGTGATAGTGAAGAGGCCGCTGCCGGTTTTGGCCAGGTACTCATATATATTTTTGAAGGAAGGATCGGGCTGGTAGAGGATGAAGATATCCGAAGCTTCCAGTGCCGAAAGGGGTGCGTCGGGCTTCAGGATCCGGACACTGCGTTGCTCATTGCTCTCAATTGCTTTTTCCAAAGCCCCCAGATCGGGATGGAGGACCCGGGATACCAGAGCTACATCGGTCTTTTCATCAATTACATCAACAGCCAAAGTTCTTACATTATTTGAGGTATTGCGCTCATTGGCCAGTGGGCTTAGGGAAATCCTGAGGGTGTGCAGCCCCACTTCAGTTGCCTTTAGCAGAACGCGAATGGTTTTACTCCTGCTAGAGGGAGACAATTCCAGTTTTTCCTCGTGCACTCTTTTCCCATCCATTGCTATTTGCAGTTGACTGGTTATATGGCCAGGGCCATCATAGGCTGTAAAGATCTCTATGGGGTATTGGTTATCCAGAAAAGCATAGGCATTGCTGTTCGCCTGTTCTATCCGAATATCTTCATATCGGGTGGTATCCCCCAATGCTATGGGATAGACAGGAAGTTGCCTGTTGCCAGATATAAACTCGTAATCCTCTCCAAAGGTCTGGTTGCCATCCGTAAGAAGGACAACCGCCGTGGGGCTCTGCCCATATGTCTCATTCAGCGTCTTTAAAGCTCCGGAAATATCAGTGGTGCTTTCCTTGAAATCGAGGTCATCCGCCACCACCATCCCGGTGCCGAAACGCAGTCCTATCGGCCGGAATCGCTGCTGAAGGGATTCATTGCGCCGGAGTCGGTCGAAAAGCGTTCGGGTCGCAGATGCGGTTGCACTGTCGGCCATGGAAGAGGAGTTATCGGCAAGAATCACCAGGTTGGGGGGCCGAATGCGATAGGAGGTCCGGGTAAATTTCGGATTAATCAAAAGGATGAGAAGGGCCGCTAAGGTAAGGAAGCGAAGGCCAACGAGCAGGGCGGAAAGTTTCCCTGGGAGACGGCTCCTGTAGGCATATTGGTAAAGGGCCAGGAGCATGGCCGCCGTAAGGGCAAGAAGTATCCATAAAAAGGTTCCGGTCTGCATGTGAATGGTTTCTCGGCTGCTGCATTTTGGCAACAGGTTTCGGGCATCCTTATCTGGTTGCAAGGTTTGGGAATATGCAAAAAAATCAGCAAGGAAGCAACGAACTTAACGAAGCCTTAGGACCGGAAATTTTATTTATTTAAAAATTTAAATAAAAAGATATAAATAATTAAATACCAGTAATTTATACTTTATGTAAGCATCCCGCCATCCACATGGAGCACCTGCCCGGTAACATAAGTGGAAAGGTCCGACCCGAGAAAAAGGCAGGCATTGGCCACATCGAGTGGTGTGCCCCCCCTTTTCAACGGGATGGCATCCCGCCATCCCTGTACCGTCTTTTCATCGAGTTTGCCGGTCATCTCGGTCTCGATAAACCCAGGGGCGATCGCATTGCAGCGTATGTTGCGGGACCCCAGTTCCAGGGCAACCGATTTTGTAAATCCAAGTATCCCTGCCTTGGAAGCCGCGTAATTGGTCTGCCCGGCATTCCCTTTTACCCCCACCACCGAACTCATGTTGATGATAGATCCGCTTCGTTGTTTCAGGAAGGTGCGCAATAAGGCCTTTGTCATGTTAAAGACCGATTTAAGATTGGTCTCAATAACCGAGTCAAAATCTTCTTCCGTCATCCGCATAAGCAAATTGTCCTTGGTAATCCCCGCGTTGTTAATCAGGATATCAACATGTTCAAATTCCCCAAGTACCTGATCCACCAGCTTTTCCGCCTCGGCGAAACTTGCCGCATTGCTCTTGTATGCCCGCGCTTTAACTCCAAGCCCGCTGAGTTCCTTTTCAAGTTCCTTTGCCGGAGCTTCGCTGGAACTGAAGGTGAATGCCACATTGGCCCCGTGTTTCGCAAATTCAATTGCTATGCCCTTTCCGATGCCCCTGCTGGCTCCGGTGATAATTGCATTTTTCCCTTCCAATAATTTCATGCCTATGTATATTGATTGGGCCGCGCCTTGCTTATACGCGACCTAAAGTGAATCATTTTAAACCCATTCAACAGCTTTTCCGAAGCCCCTGGATTTAACCCAGGACTTCCCTGACTTTTTTCCCGATCTCCGCGGGGGAATCCACCACATGGATCCCACATTCCCGCATGATCCGTTTTTTGGCCTGGGCCGTATCGTCACTGCCCCCGACAATGGCCCCGGCATGCCCCATGGTCCTTCCGGCAGGCGCTGTTTCCCCTGCGATAAAGCCAATGATGGGCTTCTTACTTCCGCTTTCCTTATACCATCGGGCGGCGTCCGCTTCCAGCTGTCCCCCGATCTCCCCTATCATAACCACGCAATGGGTATCCGGATCGTTGATTAACAATTCCATGGCTTCCCTGGTAGTTGTCCCTATAATGGGATCACCTCCGATACCAATAGCCGTGCTGATCCCCAACCCTTGGCGTACCACCTGGTCTGCGGCTTCATATGTAAGGGTCCCGGACTTTGATACCAACCCGACATGTCCTTTCTCAAATACAAACCCGGGCATAATCCCCACTTTGGCTTCCCCCGGGGTAATTACGCCGGGGCAATTGGGGCCGATGAGGGTGCAATCCTTGCCTTTTATATAATTGTAAGCCTGGACCATATCGGCAACCGGGATGCCTTCGGTAATGGTAATGATCACCCGGATCCCTGCGCTGGCCGCTTCCATGATGGCGTCGGCCGCAAATGCAGGTGGCACAAAAATAATGGTCGTATCCGCCCCCACTTTTTTAACTGCTTCCTCAACTGTGTTAAATACAGGCTTTCCGAGGTGCTCCTGCCCGCCTTTTCCAGGAGTGACCCCTCCCACTACCTGTGTGCCGTATTCAATCATCTGCTCGGCGTGGAAGGTACCTTCACTTCCTGTAAATCCCTGGACAATTATTTTGGAATGCTTATTTACTAATACGCTCATGTTGGTTCGGTTCGTTTAATATGCCGTACAAAAATAGGGGATTGAAAATTATTTTAACAATTTTCCCCTCCTATTGTTCCCCGAGTTGTTTAATGATATCCGGGATCTTCTTAATGTTGGCGAGTTGCTTCATTTTCTCCCTGGCCTCGTCGGCAGGGCTGCCGAAATAGGTTTTTCCGCCTGCCAGGGATTTGGATATTCCCGTTTGTGCCTGGACTATCGCATTCTTACCAATGGTTACGGCACTGGCAATTCCCACCTGCCCCCAAAGGGTTACTTCATCTTCTATGACCACACAACCGGCAATACCGGTCTGGGAGGCGATCAGGCAGCGCTCTCCGATCACTGTGTCATGGCCTACGTGTACCTGGTTGTCCAGTTTGGCCCCTTTTCGGATGGTCGTATCTCCGGTAACTCCTTTGTCAACAGTGCACAAGGCCCCGATTTCGACATCGTCTTCAATGACCACGCGGCCCCCTGAAATCAGTTTATCAAACCCTTCCGGGCGTTTTTTATAATAAAATGCATCCGATCCCAATACGGTCCCTGCGTGAATGGTAACCCGGTTGCCAATCACACAATGGTCGTAGATGGTGACATTGGGATGGATGGTACAATCCTCTCCTATCACTACATGGTTCCCGATGAAGGCATTAGGCTGTAAAAGCGTATTCCTTCCAATTTTTGCACTGGGTGATATGAGTGCCCCGGCTGGCTCAAAAGGCCTGAAATGGCGGGTTAGTACGTTAAAATCCCGGAAAGGGTCATCCGAGATTAAAAGTGCCTTGCCGTCCGGGCAGGCAACTTTTTTATTGATCAGCACCACAGAGGCGTCAGAGCGGAGTGCTTTATCATAGTATTTCGGATGATCCACAAAAACAATATCTCCCGGTTCAACCACATGGATCTCATTCATTCCCAGAACCTGAAAATCATCCGGTCCTACATAGTCCGAATGAATAATGGAAGCAATCTGCTTCAGCGTCTTTGCTTTTGGGAATTTCATAAATTGAATTTTCTGTTAAAGTCCCTGTATCAAGCAGTATACCCCAACGGGAATTTGGAGTTCCCCGGCGTGGAAGCGAAGCCTATTCCTTCGCCCGTTCCATATAATTGCCACTCTCTGTGTCGATCTTGATCTTGTCGCCCTCATTGATGAACAGGGGGACGTTCACCCTGGCCCCGGTTTCCACCGTGGCCGGTTTGGTGGCATTGGTGGCTGTGTTCCCTTTTACCCCCGGTTCGGTCTGCGTCACTTCCAGGATCACATGAGCCGGCATTTCCACAGAAAGGGGCAGGCTGTCCTCCGTATTAAAAAGGATGGTTACGACTTCTCCTTCTTTTAGCAAATCCGGGGAATCCAGAGCATTTTCCTGCAGGCTGATCTGGTTGTAATCATCGAGATTCATAAAATGGTAGGTCGTCCCTTCCGAATACAAATATTGGTAGGAACGCGTTTCCACCCGGACATCATCGATCTTGTGCCCTGCGGAAAAGGTATTGTCCAGCACCTTTCCGGTGGTAATGCTTTTCAATTTTGTGCGGACAAAGGCCGGGCCTTTCCCTGGTTTGACATGCAGGAATTCAACGATTTTGTAGATGTCGTGGTTATACCGGATGCACAGGCCTTTCCTGATATCGGATGTGTTTGCCATATTAGAATCAATTATTGCTGAAATATCCCTTCATGATCCCCCGCTGGGAGTCCCTTATAAACTGGAGGATTTCGTCCCGCTCCGGGGTGGCCTCCATCTCTGCTTCAATGATCTGCACGGCCTGGGTGTTGTTATAGTTCTGCTGGTACAGGATGCGGTAGATATTCTGGATCTCCCGGATCTTATCCGCGGCAAATCCCCGCCGCCTCAGGCCTACGGAGTTTATCCCCACATAAGACATGGGTTCCCTGGCGCCCTTGACATAGGGCGGGACATCTTTCCTTACCAGGGAGCCCCCGGTAACAAAAGCGTGCTTGCCAATGGAGACGAACTGGTGAACCGCAACCAGGCCGGCCAGCACCACATTGTCTCCGATGGTTACGTGCCCGGCCAATGTGGAATTGTTGGAAAAGATACAGTTGTTTCCAACCAGGCAGTCGTGCGCTATATGACAATAGGCCATAATCAGGCAATTCTTGCCAATAACGGTTTTCATACGGTCTGAGGTACCCTTGTTGATGGTAGCGCATTCCCTGATAGTCGTGTTGTTCCCAATCTGGACCGTAGTCTCTTCCCCCCGGTATTTCAAGTCCTGCGGAGGGGCGGAAATAATGGCCCCGGGGAATATATTGCAGTTCTTGCCGATCCGGGCCCCCTCCATGATAGTTACATTGGAGCCGATCCAGGTACCCTCACCAATGGTGACGTTATTGTGAATAGTGGTAAAGGGTTCCACCACTACGTTCTTTGCAATTTTAGCTCCCGGATGGATATACGCCAGCGGCTGGTTCATGTTATTTCTTTTTATCTATTTTCGCCATCATTTCCGCCTCGCATACCAACTTATTGTTGGCATAGGCATAGGCCTGCATATGGCAGATCCCCCGCCGTATCGGGGTGATCAGGCTGCAATGGAAAATAAGCGTGTCGCCGGGCAGCACTTTTTGTTTGAACTTCACATTGTCGATCTTCATAAAGAAGGTCAGGTAATTTTCAGGATCCGGCACCGTACTCAGCACCAGGATCCCACCTGTCTGGGCCATGGCTTCCACCTGCAAGACCCCGGGCATCACGGGTGCGTCCGGGAAATGGCCTACAAAGAAAGGCTCGTTCATGGTCACGTTCTTCATCCCCACCACATGCTGGTCCGACAATTCCAGCACCCGGTCCAGCAAGAGGAAAGGCGGGCGGTGAGGCAGCATGGCCATGATCTGATGGATATCCATCAGTGGGGGTTCACTCAAATCGTACTGTGGTACCTTGTTGCGTTTCTCCATCTTGATGATCTTGGAGAGCTTCTTGGCAAATTGGGTGTTAACATAGTGTCCCGGCTTGTTGGCAATTACTTTGCCCTTAATCCGGGTGCCCACCAGGGCCAGGTCTCCTACCACGTCCAGAAGCTTGTGGCGCGCAGCCTCATTGGGTTGGTGCAGCGTCAGGTTATCCAGGATGCCATTTGGCTTAACGGATAGTTTCTTTTTCTTGAAGGCCTTCTCGAGTTTCTTCATAGTAGAATCGGAAATCTCCTTGTCTACATACACGATGGCATTATTCAGGTCGCCCCCTTTGATCAGCCCATTTTCCAGAAGCATTTCCAGTTCGTGCAGGAAACTGAAGGTGCGGGCGCTGGATATCTCCTTTTTAAAATTGGAGATATGATCCAGGGTCGCGTTCTGTGTCCCCAGTACCTTGGTGCCAAAATCGACCATGGTAGTGATCTGGTATTCTTCGGAGGGGATTACGGTGATCTCACTTCCCGTGGATTCATCTTTATAGCTGATCACTTCCCGGACCACATATTCTTCCCTTTCGGCATCCTGTTCCACGATGCCCGCCTCTTCCAGGGCCTGAACGAAAAACTTGGACGATCCGTCCAGGATTGGGGGTTCCGGAGAATTCAGCTCAATGAGCACATTGTCCAGGTCCATCCCCACCAGGGCAGCGAGCACATGTTCCGAGGTTTGTATCTTCACCCCGCGTTTCTCCAGGTTGGTCCCCCTTTGGGTATTGTTCACGTAGTTCACGTCTGCCTCTATCTGGGGTTCCCCTTCCAGGTCGATCCGCTTAAAAACGTATCCATGGTCCTCCGCCGCAGGCACAAATTTCATGGTCACATTTTCCCCTGTATGCAATCCTACACCAGTAAGGATGACCTCCTTCGCTATGGTTTTTTGTTTTGCCATGTACTTACTCTCGGTTGGAGTTTTTTTCTAAATCACTGATTCGATTTACGATGCTAGGCAAGTTTTTGAAATGCACGTACGATTTGTTGAAGTCACCATAATTAAAACTTGGCGAACCCTGGAGTACCTCATCATCCTTGATGTTTCGTCCAATCCCAGACTGCGCCTGAATCTTCACCCGGTTGCCAATGATTATATGCCCCACAATGCCCACCTGGCCACCGATCATGCAGTTCTTCCCGATCTTGGTAGAACCGGCGATCCCGGTTTGGGCTGCAATGACAGTATTCTCGCCAATTTCCACATTGTGGGCGATCTGGATTTGGTTATCCAGCTTAACGCCCCGCCTCAGGATGGTGGAGCCCAGGGTTGCCCGGTCAATGGTCGTTCCGGCACCTATATCCACATTGTCTTCCAGGATCACATTCCCGGTTTGCGGGATCTTGCTGTATTCGCCATTGGAGTCTGGTGCAAACCCGAATCCGTCCGCACCCAGAATAGCACCGCTGTGGATAATGCAGTTATTCCCTATCCTCGTTTCAGAATATATTTTGGCGCCTGCAAAAACAATGACATTGTCACCAATCTGTACATTGTCGCCAATATAAACATTGGGGAAAATTTTCACCTGCTTCCCGATCCTCACATTGTTGCCCAGATACGAAAAGGCCCCGAGGTAGAAATCACTCCCGTAGCGGGCCGAATCGGA
This sequence comes from uncultured Flavobacteriaceae bacterium, assembly GCA_963721045.1. Taxonomy (GTDB): domain Bacteria; phylum Bacteroidota; class Bacteroidia; order Flavobacteriales; family Flavobacteriaceae; genus Zeaxanthinibacter. The sequence goes on along the minus strand of CAVRHQ010000021.1, from coordinate 90,094 downwards.
CATGTAAACCGGGTTCTCTATCCCGGTTTTGTTGAATTTTACCTGGTTGTAATATTCCAAAAGCTTGGAAAAGGATTTGTAAGCATCCTCAACCTTGATGAGGGTGGTGGTGAGCGCCTGTTCCGGGACAAAATCCCGGTTGACAATGGTAATAGACGCCTCGGTACTGTATATATACTGGGTATATTTGGGATTGGCAAGAAAGGTTAGGGATCCTTTCTCCCCTTCTTCTATCTTGGCCAGTTTATGAACGGCAATTTCGGGGTTTCCTTCAACCTCGCCTTCCAAGATGCCGGCTATCTGACTCGCAGTGAATTCCAAGTTATCCCGTTTTACTACATTTTGCAATAGTGCTGACAAAAGTAAGAAAATTTGGCGAATGGAATCATAGTTTATCCACGCAGTCAAAGGAGCATACGGGAAGGCCGTTCCCACCCGATCCCCCCACAGCGGGGATACAATCCTAGAACGATTTTTTGGGGTAGCAGAGATAGTGTTTGGTGACCGTCTTGGAGAGCGCCTGCAGGCTCAGCTGGTCCGATGCCCTGGCTACATCCGTGATCTTCCCTTTATCCCGCAGGATATTTATATTCTGTTGCTCCGCGTCATAGGCCTTGTTCCCTATGCTTCCTTCAAATACAAAATAGTTGGTTTCCTCTTCTGTAAGGCCGTGGGCTTTTTTGAAAGCATCAAATCGTTCCCGGTACTTCTCCCTGCTTATTGGTTTATTTTTTAATTTGATATGTAACAACCGGCGATTCAGGATCATACGGCAGAGGTTGCTCAATACAAAATCCGGGTGCTCCTGCCAGGATTTGATAGCCGCCAGCACGTCTACATCGTCCAGTTGGGCAAAATTCTGCAATACTTCCCGGGTGAAACCCACCGGGCGAAATCCGGTTTTCCAGGAAAAATCTCAGGGGGTGGCTTCCATCCAGCCGCTGGCCCCTGTCGAACAATTCCCGGGCACGTTTCAGGGTATGGATCAGCAACTGCTCGGCCACCAGGCCAGTTTTGTGGAGGTACACCTGCCAGTACATAAACCGCCTGGCCATCAGGAATTTCTCCACGGAGTAGATCCCCTTCTCTTCCACTACCAGCTTGCCTTTGTGTACGTTGAGCATGGTGATCAGGCGCTCGGCATTGATGTTGCCTTCGGCCACACCAGTGTAAAAGCTATCTCGTTTAAGGTAATCCAGCCTGTCCATATCCAACTGGCTCGATACCAGCTGGTTGAGAAATTTACGAGGGTGGCTGCCCCTGAAGATCGCGATCCCGGTATCGAGTTTTCCCTTATAGCTCTCATTCAGGGCATTCATAAAATGGATGGAAATTGTCTCATGGGGAATCCCGGGTACCAAACTATTCTCCATTGCATGGGAAAAGGGCCCGTGGCCGATATCGTGCAACAGGATAGCCACCAGCAGCCCCTGTTCCTCCTCCGTCGAAATTTCCACTTTCTTCATCCTGAGGACCTGAATGGCCAGTCCCATAAGATGCATGCTGCCCAGGGCGTGATGGAAGCGGGTATGATGCGCTCCGGGGTAGACCAGATACGAAAGCCCCATTTGTGAAATCCGCCGCAGGCGTTGGAAATAGGGCTCGGCTATCAGATCAAAAATAAGCGGGCCCGGAATAGCAATAAATCCGTAAATTGGATCATTGAAATATTTGAGCTTGTCGGATCTTCGCAAATTCACTATACTTTACCGGGTAAATATACGTACTAAATGAACAAGATTACGATCCTCTGGGCGGATGATGAGATCGATCTGCTTAAGCCTCACATCCTTTTCCTGGAAGGCAAAAACTATGAAGTGGTAACCTGCCAGAGCGGGCAGGAGGCCCTGGCAGAAATCGGGCAACGGCGGTTTGATATCGTATTCCTGGATGAGAATATGCCTGGGTTATCCGGGCTGGACACACTCAACGAGATCAAGGTACTCGATGCCACCCTGCCCATCGTCATGATTACCAAGAGTGAAGAGGAATACCTCATGGAAGAAGCCATAGGTTCCAAGATTGCAGACTACCTCATCAAACCGGTAAACCCAAACCAGATCCTTCTTTCCCTGAAAAAGAACCTGGATACCTCCCGTCTGGTTTCGGAAAAGACCGCAGCCACCTACCAACAGGAATTCCGGAAGATCGCGCTTGACCTGTCCATGGCCAACAGCTATGAAGCCTGGGCCGATCTCTACCGCAAACTTATCTATTGGGAATTACAGCTCGAACAGATCGAGGACTCGGGTATGTTTGAGATCCTGGAGTCTCAGAAAGTGGAGGCGAACAGCCAGTTCGGAAAATTTGTGGATAAAAACTACGCGCAGTGGTTCAACGGGCAGGAAGGGCCCGTGATGTCCCATACCCTTTTCAAGGAATGGATCGTCCCGGAACTGGCCGGGTCCCCCACCCTTTTGGTGGTAATTGACAACCTGCGGTACGATCAGTGGTATGCCTTTGAGGATTCTGTGACCCCTTACTATAAAAAGCGGAAGGAATTGCCCTATTGCAGCATCCTCCCAACCGCAACCCAATACGCCAGGAACGCCATTTTTTCAGGACTGATGCCGCTTGATATGCAAAAAAAATACCCGGAATGGTGGAAGAACGATACCGATGAGGGTGGGAAAAACCTCTTTGAGGAGCAATTCCTGGGCGCCCAGATCAAGCGTCTGGGGCTCGACCTGAACTGGGAATACCATAAGATCAGCAGCCTGAAACAGGGGAAACACCTTTCTCAGAACTTCCGGTCCCAGAAAAAGAACGACCTTACCGTAATCGTATATAATTTTGTCGATATGCTTTCCCATGCCAAGACCGAAATGGAAGTTATCAAGGAACTGGCATCCAACGACAAGGCATACAGATCCCTAACCCAGAGCTGGTTCCGGAATTCTCCGCTCCTGGAGATCCTGCAGCAGGCCCAGGGTATGGGTTTCAAACTCATCATCACCACAGACCATGGCACCATAAATGTCAAACAGCCCTCCAAAGTCATAGGGGATAAAGAAACCAGCCTTAACCTGCGTTACAAAACCGGGAGGAGCCTCACCTATGAGGAGAAGGATGTCCTGGAAGCAAGGGACCCATCCAGGATCCACTTGCCCAGCATCGCTATGAGCAGCACGTTTATTTTTGCTAAAAATGATTTATTCTTCGCATACCCCAATAACTATAACCACTATGTTAGCTATTACCGGAATACCTATCAGCACGGGGGGGTATCCCTGGAAGAGATGATCATCCCGTTCGTCGTAATGGAACCCCGCTAAAGCCGCCCCCTATGGAATTTACATTCACGGAGGAACAGATTGCAGCCGTCGCAGGGCGGGTTTTGGAAGAAAAAGAAAACAAAATATTAGCTTTTTATGGTCCGATGGGGGCAGGGAAGACTACCTTCATCAAAGCCATGATCAGGCGATTGGGTGCACAGGATGCAGGAAGCAGCCCCACGTTTGGCCTGGTCAATGAATATCACGATGCCCGGGGCAGGTTACTGGCGTACCATTTTGATTTCTACCGGATTGAGGATGAGACCGAAGCCCTCGACCTTGGATTCGAAGATTACCTGGATCAGGATGCATGGATCTTTGTGGAATGGCCGGAGCGGATCCCCAATTTGTTGCCGGAAACGGCCAGGCACATTGAGCTGGAAGTGGTCGACCCAACTACCCGAACCCTCCGAATATCCTGAATGCCTTTGAGACGGCCTTCCAAAACAGGCCGCGGCCCTTTCGCGCCTTCCTATGATGAAACCAGGGATACCCCGCCAGGATGCTGCCGTTGCCATAATTTACAATAATGTCCCTTATGAAATAGCAGGTCGGCATGCGTGCCTTCCTCCACCACCCTGCCTTGATGGAGCACGATAATCCTGTCGGCTTGCCTAACGCTGCTTAGCCTGTGTGAAACCCATACAATCGTTTTCCGGGATTTCCTGAGAGTGGCCAGGACCTTATGGATAAAGTCCTCCGAATGACTGTCAAGGGAGGCGGTAGCTTCGTCCATCAGCAGGATGCCCGGATCCCTGTATAGCGCACGGGCAATTGCAATGCGTTGACGCTGACCGCCGGAAAGGCGGGCCCCGTTTGCCCCGAGTTGTGTGAGTAGCCCGTCGGGCAGGGTTTCCAGAAAATCCCCTAACCCCAGGCTGCTGCAAAGTTGCAATATCCGTTCCATATCAGGTGCCCGATCGTCCAGCGCGATATTATCCACAAGGGTGCCACCGAACAGCTGTATCTGCTGGGGCACCACGGCTATCTGATCCCTGAGGCAGGCAGTGTCCAAATACTTGATATCCGTTCCTCCTATGGTGACCTGCCCTTCCTTTATGGGATACAGCTTTTGAAGTATATGTACCAGGCTGGATTTCCCGGAACCACTACCTCCCACGATGGCCGTAATTTGTCCGGGATGTAGTCGCAGATTCAAATCCACGAAAAGATCGGCCTGGCCGCCATAACCAAAGCGAACACCACTAAATCGTATCTCGCCTCCCAGCTCCTTTTGGATAAAATCACCTTGCCGGGATCCTTCCCGTTCCAGGTCCATGATCTCAAACAAACGGTCGGCTGCTATCATGGCGTTTTGTATCTCTTTATTGGCCTGTAACAAACGGGAAACAGGCCCGGTAAAATATCCCAGGATGGCGTAAAAGGAAATCAATTCCCCCGGGGTGATGGTATGCCCGACCACGAAATAGGAACCGGTCCACAACATGATAATGGTAAAAAGACCGGTTGTAAAAAACATCCCGTTCATCCCAAAGAGCTGGTTAATGGAAGAGCGATAGGCCTTCTGCAATACGTTTACAAAACGGGCCTCCGTCTTTTGGCCGGCCTGCGCTTCAAGACCGAAATGCTTGATGGTTTTGACCAGGCTGAGGGATTCTACCAACTGACTTTCCAAACCGGCTGCGGCTTCCATTACCTCTCTTTCTGTTTTCTTATTCAAACGGTCCATCAAAACATATGCGGTGAGGTAAATGGGGATGATACCCAGCATCACCAGGGCCAGTTTCCAAAATAGGGCGAACATCAGCGCAAAGGAAAATGTAACGATCATCAGGTTCAGGGCCAGGCTGAGTGCCACGTTGCCTATAAAGTTCCTGATTTTGATGGCATCGCTGATGCGAGCTACGATTTCGCCCACCTGCATCCGGTCGAAGAAGGATTGCGGCAACCTCAGGAGGTGCCTGTAATACCCCATTACCAGGCGAACATCGATCAGTTGCCCCGTCCGCAGGATATACACGTCTTTGAAGGTGCCTATTACAGTCTGGAACAGCAGGAGAAACACCATAATCACACTAAGGAGGTTCAGGAGGCGCGTATTTCCACCGACGAAAACAAAGTCGGTGAGCTTCTGGAGGTAGAGGGAGGTTGAGAACCCTAAGAGGGTATACACCAGGGCCCCGGCGAAAGCCTGTGCCAGGATGGGCCCGTGAGGCCGCAGGAGTATCCAGAACTGCTGCCACACCGAACCCCTGGATTTGCCTTCCCGAAACCCCTCCCCGGGCGATAGCAAAACCAGGACACCCGTCCATTTCGCCCTGAATTCCTCCACAGACCATCGGAGCAGCCTCCCTTCCGCCGGATCCATTACCAGGACCCGGTCTCCGGAAAATTTATAGACGACCACAAAATGATGCCGTGAGGCCCCCAGCTGAAGATGCCCTATCGCCGGGGTGGGAATACCCTTCAAACTATGGGAGTCACCCCGGACCCCCTTGGCGTCAAAACCCAATTTCCGGGCGGCCTGAAGCAGCCCATGGACGTTGGTCCCTTGCCGTCCGGTATGAGCATACTGCCTGATCCGGGCCAGGGAAACATCCATTTTGTAATAGGCGGCCACAGAAGCCAAACAGGCCGCCCCACAGTCTGTAGCATCGTGTTGTTTACGGATCGTACGTTTCATAGCTGAATCCTGCTGGCACGAACCTATGCCATACACCCGCAGGAAGCATGCAGAATAGTGTAAATTGTCCGAAGGGAAGCAAGGTATTTTTAAGGTCAATCGAGGGCTTTTCGAATTCAAATTGTTACATTTATCCCAATATTGATCTCGCAGTTGAATTAAATATGATAAACATGACAATCTCTTTAAAAAATCCCCTTAAAATCCTGTGTATACTCCTGTTTTTGGCCATAACCATCCCGGGGCATGCCCAGAAAAAGTTCGGGGGCATGACCCTGTATACCGTCAGGGATCAAATGGATAAAACCCCGAAGGAGACCCTGAAGGAAATTGCCGATATCGGGTACAAATACATTGAAGCCACTGGCTATAAAGATGGAAAATTCTATGGGATGACCCCGGTGGAATTCAAGGACTACCTAAGCAGTTTGGGGTTGGTTCCCCTCAGCACGCACCAGGGTTCCGTGACCCTGGAAAATGCAGATGCCATGATCGCCGACGTGAAAGCAGCCGGGTTCAAGTATTTCGTGATCCCGGTACCTCCTATGGGGCATTTCCATTATGACGCGGCCTCGCAGACCATGAATATGAGCGGAACCCCCCAGGAAATTACCGATATCCTTAATACGCTCGGGAAAAAGTGCAAGGCAGCCGGCCTTAAACTCCTGTACCACAACCATAACTTTGAATTCACGGCCAATGAAAATGGGGTCGTCCCCTATGACTACTTCCTCGAACACACGGATCCGGATGTAGTCAATTTTCAAATGGACCTGTACTGGATTACCAAGGCAGGCGTTGACCCTATCGCCTATTTTAACAAATACCCGGGACGTTTTAAGATCTGGCACGTGAAGGATATGGATAAAGAAGGGCGTTTCGCCCCGGTGGGCACAGGAACGATTGATTTTGCACGTATTCTCGCGGCTAAGAAAAAGGCCGGCATGAAATATTACATCGTGGAGCAGGACCGCACCTTTGACGGAATGGAACCCATGGAAGCCATAAAGATCAGCCATGACAACCTGAAGAAAATAGGGTTTCGGTAATTTTATAGTTCCGCCCACTTCTTATACAAGCCGGCCTTCCCGCCGGCTTTTTTTTGGTTCTCCCCTGCCCTCAACCCCTTTCCGACTCCCGAAAGGCCAAAAAAAGGCCCGGTTATAGTATTCGTCAAAAATCCATATTTTCATAAAAAATCCAGGGTATGGCAAAGAGAAGATCATTTATCAAAAACTTAGGGGCGGTCTCCCTCGCATCGGCCCTGCCATTCAGCAGCAGGGGCAACGGGCCACAATACGAAACCGAAAACGCAGTACAGGTAGGGTTGATTGGGGTACACAGCATGGGATGGGCAGACCTGATGTCCTTTCTTAAGAATCCCGGCACCCATTGCATAGCCCTGTGCGACGTGGACCATCCGCTGCTTGAAAGCCGTGCTGACGAGCTGGAAGCAGCTACCGGCCACAGGCCTGCTACTTATGGTGACCACAGGGAATTTCTTAAGGCGGACGGGCTGCAGGCCGTATTCATCGGCACCCCAGACCATTGGCATTGCATCCAGATGATAGACGCCTGCCAGGCTGGCAAGGATGTCTATGTTGAAAAACCCATAGCCAACAGTATCTATGAGGCCAACCTGATGGTAGAGGCCGCCGCGAAATACGGACGCGTAGTGCAGGTAGGACAATGGCAGCGGAGCGATCCTCACTGGATAGGCGCCCTGGAATACCTGCGCAAGGGCACCCTGGGCAGGATAAGGCAGGTCAAGGCATGGGCCGATGTAAGCTACGGGCGGGGATTTGAGGTCCTGCCCGATTCGCCCACCCCCGCCGGGGTGGATTACAACCGCTGGTTGGGCCCGGCACCCGAGCGCCCCTTCAACCGAAACCGCTTTCACGGATCATTCCGGTATTTCTGGGACTATGCCGGGGGACTCATGACCGATTGGGGCGTACATATGATCGATATGGTCCTAGCCGGGATGAACGCCCGGGCTCCAATGTCGGTCATGGCCATTGGGGGGAAACTCGCATTTCCGGACAATGCAGCGGAGACCCCCGATACCCTGACCACGGTATACGATTTCGGGGATTTTAGTTTTATCTGGGAACAATTTATGGCTATGGGCCGGTCTCCCTACCTGGAAGATCCGGGCGAACCGGGAGTAGCCTTTATCGGGGAGAATGGCATCCTGGCGATCAACAGAAAGCAATGGCAGGTACTGCCCCTGCAGGAAAACGGGAAATACCTGGCTGAGTCCCATGCCCCCCAGGTATAGCACCCAAAGCGGGCTGGACGCCCATACCCGTAATTTCCTGGAATGCATAAAAAGCAGGGAACCTACCCACTGTACTATAGAAATGGGCAGAGATGCCGCCCTGGTGGCCCATCTGGGGAATATTGCCTACAGAAGCGGGAAAAAGCTGGAATGGCAGGAATCAAGTGGCAGCATTACCAATTTTGATGATGCTGTGGAGTATCTGAAACCCGAATACCGCGCCCCCTGGAAACTCTGGAAGGGCTAAAACCAAACCCGTTCAGGTCTTGTGGGCGAATTGGGTCAATCGGGTAATTCCTCACACTCAAATCCCGCCCCCTTAAGGGTATTGACAATGGCTGCAGAAGGCAGTCCGGCAGATTCAACCCGGAGGATGTTATCGGAATCCTCCAGGTCAAAATTCCACCGGCCCCCGGCGTTAACAAGCCGGTTAAGCACCGGCTGTAGCCGCAGAACTTCGGCCTCCCCGCTTACCGAGGTCCTGTATACGAAAATTGGATTCATATAGCTTAATTCCTAATATTTACGATCGGTCATAGAAGGCAGGGGGTTCAATTCCCAGGGCTCTGAGATAGACATAGCCCTGTGCCCGGTGATGGATTTCATTGTCTATAAAATATTGAATGGAGGAAATCACCGTACCTTCATATTGTCCGAATAGTTTTATCTTCCTGTGGAAATCACCTGCCTCGAGTTCAGACCAACAGGTTTGGACTTGGCCGGTAGCTAAATCCCATTGTCTTAGAAATTCTTCCTTACTTTCCGGTTCTGTAGCTTCTTCCTTGTATTCGGTCATTTTCCCGCTCACAATCTCTTTCATCCCGGGGCCGGCTATCCGCAGCAATTCAAGTACCATTTTGGAAAATGGCCGCATCCCGCCGATACAGTATTCGAAAAACTCTTTTTCGGGAAATGCCTGGATAACCTTTCGGGTGACTCGTCTGTGGCCCAGCCAGTGTTTCAATAATTCCTCGGGTGTAATCACCTGTTTTTGTGCTTTTTGTGTGTCTGAATGATTCATTTTAGTCGATTTTTATGATTCGAATATTTGTTTATTGCCCCAAAGATATTCCCCTTAAGTGACAGCCTAATGTCAGCATGGGTTCAAAAACATGAAAATTTTTTTATCTGTCCTGGAAATCCGCTTTGGGTGTCAGGTGAAATGCAGAATATTTGGGACGCGGGAACATGCTGACAATACGTTGTCAGCGCCCCATTGTTTCTTTGTACCCCGGGAACGGGATTCAGATGGTATCAAAAGAATAATGGGACACTTACAAAACATGTTTCCAAACCGGCATTTGCGAAAAAAGTGGAAATCCTATCTTTATGAACTCTATATAAAATGCATGGGTAAAGATTCCATAAAGAGGCTCGACCGTATTGTGGCCATCCTGATCCAGTTGCAATCAAAACGGGTTGTAACGGCCCAGGCACTGGCCGAACGTTTTGATGTTAGCCTGAGGACGGTGTACCGGGATATCCGTACCCTGGAAATTTCAGGGGTGCCCATCATCAGTGAGGCCGGGGTGGGCTATTCGATTATGGAGGGGTATCGCCTGCCCCCCATCATGTTTACGCGTCAGGAGGCATCCAGCTTTGTAGCCGCTGAAAAACTTATGCAGAAATTCACGGACAAGTCCCTGGGGGCTTACCATCAGTCGGCCATGTACAAGATAAAATCCGTGATGAGGGGCAAGGATAAGGATTGGCTGGAGGCATTGGAATCGCAAGTCGTCATCGATCCGGCACAGGAACTTTTCAATAAAGCGATCCCCGATGCCCTGGAAATCCTGTTTGAAAGCATAGCCGAAAAGAAACAGGTGGCCCTCACGTACCAATCGCTTAATACTATGGAAGTTACTAAACGGGACATCGAACCGGTTGGCCTCTTTCACGAAAACAATTTCTGGTACCTGATGGCGTATTGTCACCTCCGGCAGGATTACCGGCAATTCCGGACAGACCGGATGGCAGGCATACGCCGAACTAACAAGGGCTTTACACGGGAGCATGGAAGTTTGGAATCCTACCGGGAGAGAAAGGATCCGGAAAACAAAACCACGGTCCGCATCCTGGTAGACCGGGAAGTAGCCCGGTATCTTAAAAATTCCCGCAGGCAATACGGCTTTGTTTCGGAATGCGAAAGACCCGATGGGGTGGAAATGACCTTCCGCACTTATTCCCTGGTATATGGATTTGCCCGCTGGTACCTGATGTTTGCGGATTATGCTACTATCCTGGAACCCGAATCCTTAAAGGAGCGGATCAAAGAGTTGCTGAAAAAATATCACCGCCGACTGGAAAGTTAAGGCCTTCATGATACCATGACGATGGGCAGATAAGGGCGATAAACAAGAATTTCCCGGACCTTGGGCCACCTTTTAAGCCGTTATCAAGGAGGCGCGTCAATCCGGGAAATTACTTGCGATAAAATTAGGCCTTACTCACAGAATTACATGTTAAAGGAATGCCAATTAGCTTAAGGAATCATCAACCTGATTATCCAAATCCTAAAAAAGGCTAAGGAAAAGATAAGCAGGGCTCATTTTACATATTTCGAGTTACGTTCGTCATGGATGGCACCTTTCCAGTTCAGGCCAAAACCAAAATCGTATGCATTCCCATCCGAATCTGTATATACGTCCATATCCAGGGGCACGTCCTCGTATTGTTCTTCCACCGTTTTCATATTTGCCGGCATTTGGAACGGCAACATGGCGGAAGGTTCTACCCCACCTGAGATAATATCCATAAGGGCCTGATCCTGAACTCCCATATGGATTAATATCGCGGAGGCATCCCCTTCAATTTCCTTAAAGACCATCGGCTTTGATACATTAACCACTACCACAACCGGCTTTCCGCCCATTTTAGCCCGGGTGTCCCTCACCAATTCCATGTCGGCCGTATTATAAGCCGTAAACGATTTCCCTTTATAGGAACGGTTGGTGAAATCTTCCAGGGGGCTTCCGCCGGCGATGCTTGTATCGCGGGCAAATTCAGCCGTGTAAGGACTGTATTGTAAACTAATGGGCACATACCCGTTGCCGCCCTCTGCTGCATCTACCCCACTGTAGCCCACACCCCCGTTCGGACTTTTGATGCCCACCAGGGCAAAATCGGCTTCCGCCGGGTTTTCAACAGGTTCGAAATATTTGGCAACAACCTCCATATTGAATGGATATTCCGTTTTTTCCGGCGTTTCAATCCCGAACCAATTGGTGCTTGCTGCCACATACCGCTGGGGTACATATACTTTTTGTTTTGTTTTCCTCGGTAGCGCGTCCTGGTGATTCTTCAGCATGACGACCGACCGTAACTGCGCATCATAACCAGCCTTCATAAAATCGGGATTCCCCACTATGTTTGCGGTCTCGGCGGGATCCAGATAAGGATTCTCAAAAAGGCCAACCCTGAATATATTCTTCAGTAAACGCACAGCCGAAGCTTCGAAACGGGCTCGCATGGCTTCCTCCCCATGTTCCTCTACCCCCATCTTATAGGCTTCCAGGACCGGGTCCATATCATTGTTCCCCCCAAACTGGTCCACCCCGGCTTCGATAGCCTTGTAATGCCTTTCCGCTTCAGTCAGGTTTTCAACACCCCAGCTCTTGCCTTCAAACTTATCAATGGCCGATACGTCGCGGGTAATCCCCCAATCGGTACAGACTACGCCGTCGTAGCCATAGGTGCCCCTCAATAAATCGGTTATGAGGTATTTATTGTAACTGTTCCCCACCTTATCATTATTCTCCGGATCCTGTCCGTAGGAAATCGTATAATAGGGCATTACAGCTGCTGCTTTTTGGGTGGGTCCGTTTAATTGAAAGGCGCCCTGGGTAAAAGGCCTGAGGTGATCTTTCAGATTATCACCGGGGTATACGGCATATTCTCCATACCCGAAATGGGCATCACGCCCTCCTTCTTCCGGGCCGCCCCCGGGCCAGTGTTTCACCATGGCATTGACGCTCTCAAACCCCCATCCGTTGCAAATCTCCTTCTCCGGGGAAGAAGTTTGAAAGCCATCCACATAGGCCCTGGCCATGTCGGTCGCGAGATCCGGATCTTCCCCCATGGTCCCGTCAAATCTGCTCCAGCGCGGTTCCGTGGCCAGGTCGATTTGTGGGGAAAGGGAAGTCGCGATCCCCAGCGCCCGGTATTCCCTGGAGCCAATCTCGCCAAACTGCCGCATCAATCCCGGGTCGAAGGATGCAGCAATACCCAGGGTGCCCGGCCACATGGAAATCCTGCCTCCGGCCCCTGCATTGTATTCGGCGTAGGAATCACTGCCATGCCTGGGATCCGAGCTTATATTTACCGGGATTCCCATCCCGATCCCTTCCACCATGGCCTGGGCATTATTATTCCACTGTGCAGCAACCGCAGGCGATTCAACCTGCGTAATCAGCACATGGCGGAGATTATCTTCCTCAGAGAAATGTTTTTTGGGCATCCGATAAGTCGCTTGCGTTTGGCCCCGCTTTCAGCGAATGGTTTTCCGTCATATGTGACCGGACCGAAAAAGCGGTTCCCCCCCCCTGGGATGGATTGATGGGCGCTGTACAACATCAGGCCTGCGATCTGCTCCAGGCTCATTTTTCCGGCGAGGTCCCGGGCACGTTCTTCCGCGCGCAGCCGCCAGTCCTCGTATGGATCCAGTTCCCGTTTTTGTTCAGGTCCTTGAAGGCAAAACCCTTATCGGTTAAGCAGGGTTACCCCTGATGCCGGCGAATAGCCGAGTTGCCTTCCCCCTTCATTATTCAACAAAATGGAATCCATCTTTATCAGTCTCTGTCCATTTAGGTTGGCACCCGATGAGGATGAAGCCAAAAAGGATGCCGAATATTGTAGAATAGCGTAGGGTCAAATTGGGTTTAAAGCGTCTCATGATGTTTAATTATGAGTAGACTGGCAGCAGGCCTTATTGCTGCGCCATTTCCGTGTTTATAGTGAGGACGACCTCGTCGCCTATAGGGGCCATGGCCCCGCCCACATTAAATTCGGTACGGTTGATCACCCCCGTAAATTTCAGGCCGGCTTTGAGTTTTTGGCTGCGTTGGTCAGTGATAATCCCATTTAGTTTCCCATCCAGGGTAACGGGTTTGGTCACGCCGTGAATGGTAAGGTCTCCGGTCATTTTGAATGTCTTTTCCCCCGTATGTTCGATGGAAGTACTTTTAAATGTCATGGTAGGATAGGTCTCAGCATCGAAGAAGCGATCGCTTTTGAGATCGCCGTCGCGGCGGTCATTGCCGGTGTCGACACTGGCCGTCTGGATGGTGGCCATAAAATCAGGGTCGCTAAAACTGTCATCTGCCTGGGCGGTAATTTCAAATTCATTGAAGTGACCGGTCACTTCGGAAATCACCAGGTGGGAAATCGCAAAATTGAGGTTGGTATGCGCCCCGTCGGCCTTCCAGGTAGATTGTGCGTGCAGGAACAGGCTTCCCGCCAAAAAGGCCCAAAATAATGTTACTCGTTTCATAAGTGTCTGTTTAAAGGTTTAAAGGAAAATAATCGGTTTATCAAAGTTCAAATGTATCAGACCTACCCTTCAACCCGGGGGGGGTGAGGGCTGGAATAAATTCTATTCCCCCGCGGCAAGGATGGTGATTTGCCTTAAATCCGCCGATGGCCATCCAAAAGGAAAGACCCTTATCTGGAAGGAGGTGAGCCATTCCGTTTAGGCATTACCAGGCTATCTGCCGGGTAGGTTGCCTTGAGGTAATTCATCTGGGATTGCGCCCAGTCCATTAACATATTCTTCTGTTCCTCACTGAGGTTTGCCCCGCTGTGCAACCCGAAATAGGTATAGGATGGCAGTGGCATTTCATCTTTTTCCACCTGCTCCTTCAATTCATCCAGCTTGTGGTTTTGTATGGCAATAGGGAGTTTGGTGAATTCAGAGAAATTCAGGTGTCGCTTGCCGTCTTCTATATGGTCGTTCAACCACCAGGCTACGGGCTGTACCTTCGAGTACCATGGGTATTCCGTATTGTTGGAGTGGCAATCATTGCAGGCCACGTCCAATACCTGGTGCACTTCCTGCGGAACCGTATAGGAGGTGGCTATGTCATACGTACGGTCGTTTGAATTGTTCTTCTCCGGACGGAAGAATTGGATGACGATCAGCACGACCAGTAATCCAATGGCAATCTTTTTAATCATATATTTCGTTTAAGTTGGAAGGGGATCCAAGCGGACAGGAATTCCCTGCCACTTGGATACCTAATTGTGAAAAAGGTTTAATCCCCCTGATTACTAATTTTGATTTTCCTTTACAATTTCAAAGAGTTCCTTATCCAATTGTGGGAGCACTTCACATTTGGTGTCGAAATGCATGGTTGCCGTATTGGCAGCGGTAAAGGCCGGCCAATTGGGCAGGCCCGGGTGGTTCGGATTGCCGTTACGCGCAAAGTTGATCCATGCCTGGCTCATCTTGCCGGCCAATATTTTGCGCATCTTCCCCGCCTCCGGTCATATGCTGGCACCGGTCTATGTTGTTAAACACAAAAGGGAGTTCCATACAGTGCAGGGCTTTGTACTTGCCGTTAAAAACGGGGGATTGCCAGGTGAATAGGTACATGTACACCGGGGCCCCCCCCTCCAGGGCGGACTTCTCATTGGCCTGGGCAACAGCGCCCGGACGGAAGCTGGTATCCACATCGATGAGGTCTTTTGGGTCCGTATCCTTCGGATAGGCTTTTTTAACGGCTGCAATATATGCATCCGCTTTCTCCTTGTACTGTTCTTTGATATGGGCCAAAATATCCTGTTCCGAAGCTCCGTCGTACTTCATATTGGCAAAAGGGGCGAATTCATTTTTAACGGTACCTATCATCAAGGGAATATTTTTTGACAATTGGTAGGCTTCTTCCGAATTCAGCTGGTATGGCAGGTCATTTCCATCCCGGCTCGGGCCCCAACCCAAGCCGAAGCCCATTATTGGCTTCCCGGCTTTTTTCATTCGTTCCTCAATCACCTTCATGGCCTTGGAACTCGCATCGGCCAGGGCCTGGAACGGAATGGTCTGGAGGCTGTCTACCTGGGAAGGGCTCAGGTGCAATTGCACCAGCGTCTCGGCGGCAATACTGCGGGTATCTTCCTGTTCAAGGATAGCACCACGGATCGCCCCACTTTCATTTACAGCCTTATGGAATAACCCTTTTGCTTTCGGCATGGCCATCAGGGTATTTACCTTGGCCCCTCCACCAGATTGCCCGAAAATCATCACATTTCCAGGGTCCCCCCCGAAGTTCGAAATATTGGCCTTGACCCATTGCAGCGCCGCCACCAGGTCGAGCATGCTGTTATTGGCAGAATGCCTGTATTTTTCGCCGTAGGCAGACAGGTCTAGGAATCCCAGTACGTTGAGGCGGTGGTTAATCGATACTACGACCACATCGCCATTCCGGCTCAGGTTTTCCCCGTAATAAGACGGCAATTCCTGACTGGATCCGGCGGTGTACCCGCCCCCGTGGATCCAGAACATGACGGGGCGTTTCTTCCCATCGGCAATGGATGGCGTCCAGACGTTCAGCACGAGGCAATCCTCGCTCGTATACCCCCAATCATGATCGAATACGAATTCAGGTTCATCCGTAACATGGGTAGTCGGCTTCATAAGCGGGGCCACAGGGCCCCAGGTGGTTGAACTCCGTACCCCTTCCCAGGGTTTCGGTTTTTCCGGGGGCATAAACCGCTCGGCCGTGGCATAGGGGATCCCTTTATAAGTGAAGATTCCATTGTGGATGTACCCGCGCACTTTGCCCGACTCAGTGTTGGTCACGGCCACATCCTTCCCGGTTTGGATGGGAAGTTCCTGGGCTACAACCGCCTGGACGAGGGCAAGAAGGATTACTAAGGGTGTAAGGATTCGATTTTTCATAAGGATAATTTTAGATTAAGATAAATAAATAGTTCGCTCCAAATAGGCATTTTTAAACTTTCCATGCGGATCACAGTTCCTCGCCAGCTCCAAAAAATCTGGAAGCCTGGGGTATCTGGTCTTAAGGTATTCCCCATCCAGGGTAAAAAGTTTACCCCAATGCGGGCGTACTCCAAAAGGCTTCAATTCGTTTTCAATCCTTGGGATCAGTCTTCCAACTGCTTCCGGATGCTGCTTCCAGGTAAAATGGATGGTGATACAGTCTTGCTGATAACACGGGCTCATCCACAAATCATCAGCGGCAATGCTCCGAATTTCGGTTATTTCCAGTTCTGGTCCGATCGCGGTTCCCATTTTCTCAACAGCCAGGATGGCATCTACGGCATTTTCGAGTGGAATGAAGAATTCTGACTGTAATTCCTTCCCGCTGCTGGGGGTGAACCCCATTTTGAAATGCGGCAATCGCTCATACCAGGGCCCGGGTACCCCCATTTGCGGGGTACAGTTCTCCGCTGAAAGGCGGGTTATGGGGTGCAGGTCTCTGGTCGCCGCGCTCGCGCCGAAGAAGTCCCCTCCCAATTCTTCCGGTTGCGGTCCATCCTCCTTTTGATCCAGACCTGGCTTACCTTCTTATCCTGCCAATCCGTAAAAAGGCTGACGCTATACCCGGCACCCATGATTTCCCTGAAATTTTCCTGCAGGGACTTCAGGGGTAAGTCCTGGAACACATCCTGCCGTACCTCATAGGCCTTTTGGATATCCAGGGTCATTCGGGTAAGGATACCGAGGGCACCCAGGTGGACCACCATCCCGGCCAGGGGATAGGCCTGCGTATCACGCTTTACTTCAAGCACCTTCCCTTCCCCGGTTACTATTTCTAATCCTGAAACAGCGGTGGCGAGGTTCCCATTCTGCATCCCCGATCCGTGGGTGGCAGTGGCACAAGCCCCGGCAATGGAAATATGTGGCAATGAGGCGAGGTTGTGGAGCGCATAGCCCCTGGCCGTTAGCTCCGGGGCTATATCTCCGTAGCGGGAACCGGCGCCTACTGTCACGGTCATGGCCTTCTCATCAATCGCCATCGGACTGATTAAATTTTGGGTGGAGATCTGATTCACCGGGCTGTCTGCCATGTCATTAAAACAATGGCGGGTGCCGAGGGCCTTTTGTCTATCCAGTACCCCAATCAGTTCACGGACCTCTGCCGTGCTTTCTGGGGCATACAGGTACCTGGCCTTGTATTCATAGTTTCCGGCCCAGTTTTTACGGCCCGTTTCCTCAAGCCGGCTTGCGCCGGTCCTTTTGCAGGAAAAGCCGGGCAAGATCAGGCTCCCGGCGGTAAAGGCGGCAGTGGTCCCAATAAATTGCTTCCTCTTCATGGATTTGAAATTAAACTAGTTTGGTTTATTCTTTAACAGGAACAAATAAGACCCTGAAGCAAGCTCCAGTTTCAAGCGCTTACGGCTTACACCTGCCACTTTTACCCCCCTGGCTTTTTCCAGGCTCATCCCGCCTTCAGTGACCGCTGCAGCTGATCCGGCATTGAGAAACAGGGTTGCCGTGGTATTGGGGGGCACCGTTATCCTGTATTCCGTTTCCCTGCCCAGTACTTTCCACCCGCTTTCTATCCGGCCGTACATGCTGTCATAATACCCCCTTGCCCAGGTCATTTTCCCCGTCGGGTCAGGCACAGGCCTCAAGATAAAATGTGAAAAGGCAGGATGGTCCCTATCCCGCTCAATTCCCAGGGAATGATTGTACATCCAGGCAGCCACTGCGCCAAAGGAATAATGATTAAACGAATTCATACTGTTGTTGCCTCCGAAGCCGTCCTCCCTGGTAAAGGAATTCAGGCGCTCCCAGATCGTGGTCGCCCCGTTTACAACCGAATAGAGCCAGGAGGGATAGGTTTGCTGCTGCAACAGTGTATAGGCCAGGGAATCCCGGCCATTCTCAGAAAGGGCCTGATTAAGGGAGGCAGTCCCGATAAAGCCCGTCATGAGTGAATTTTCCGGGCGGGTGATGCCCAGATCATCTGTGTTTTTACGTGCGACGGCGGCAGCCAGGTAGTCTGCGGCATACTGTTCGTTTTCTTTATTGAATACCTCCAGGTGCAGCGGGATGGCGTATGAAGCCTGGGTATCCACCAGGTCGCCAGGCCGCGGTTTCTCATAGCCCGGAGGTGGTGGCCCGAACATGGCCCCTTCATAGCCCGAATGCCTGGTTTTATGGTTGCGGGGGTCTACATAGGTGGCATTAAAATACGCCTTGCGTTCCTGCTGTTTTTTCCGGAAGAATTCTGCTTCCCCCGGTTTGTCCAGTACCTTGGCAACCCTGGCCATAATGTCCAGGTCATATACCTGGTAGGCCGCCCAAAACAACGTATTGTCATTCCTGGAACCTTCCGGGCTCAGCCAGTCGCCCAGAGGGCCTTCAACCAGTTGTCCAGAGGTGGTGTCAACCTTTGAATCGAGGAATGCCATATAGCGCTTCATGGCCTGGTAATGGTCTGCCAACGCCAGTTTGTCACCGTATTGCTGATAAACCTCCCAGGGAATGACAATCCCGGCACTCCCCCATAAGGTTCCGCCGAACCCGCCGCCAACCGGGGCAACGTCTGTAAACCGGCCATCCTCCCGTTGAATATCCCTCATGGCGCGCAGATGCCGGGTTAAAAACCGGTCGGCCTGGGTCAGGTATACGGCGGCTTCCGAAAAAACATTGATATCGCCGCTCCAGCCCATGCGTTCATTCCTGGCGGGCGTGTCTGTCGGAATCGACAGGAAATTCCCCCTGAGTGACCAGGTAATGTTTTCCCAGAGTTTATTCACCAGGGGATTCGATGTCTCATACAAAGAGGCCAAGCTTTGTACGGAACTAACTACCTGCCCGGTAATATGGTTTGTCGGGATTGGATTGTCTATCCCCGTTATTTCAAGAAAACGGAAGCCGTGAAAAGTGAAACGCGGCTGGATGGTTTCGGGGCCGCCGTTAAGGATGTAGAGGTCCTGGGTGAGTGCGGCCCGAATATTCTCCAGCATGATCATTCCCGAGAGTTCTTCATATTCAGGCAGGTCGGGATAACGAACCTCGGCATAGCGAAGGATAAGGGTATCGCCTTTCCGGCCATCATCGATCCGGATCCGGGGAAAACCCACCATATTCTGTCCCATATCATAAACAAAGACCCCGTCCCTCACCTCCTCAACCGACCGGGCCGGCATCTGTTTCACAACCGTCGGACTGTGGCCCAGTTGGGCGATCAGCTGCAGGCTGTCAAAAGACAATCCCGGATAGGTGGTACCCTGGGTGGGTACTTCCACCGGTTCTTTCCAGTTGCTGTCGTCGAAGTCTGGGCTTCGCCCATCCTGTGACAGCCTCTTCCCGGGTGGCGTCGTACACTTCCCCCTGGAAAAAGCTCCCGTACCGCAGTGGGCCGTCTGTGAACAGTTTCCAATTTTCAGGCCTGCTTGTGATCAGCTGTTCAGTACCATCGACATAGGTAATCACCAGCAATGTGCGGATGGAGGAGCGATCCCCAAAGTAATTCCAGTTGGAGCCGCTATAGGTGATATTCCCGCTCCACCAGCCTTCGCCTAACCAGGCCCCTATTGTATTCTCTGTGCCGGATTTCAGGGAAGCGGTTACGTCATAGGTCTGGTATTGCTGGGTTTTATTGTATTGGGTGAGCCCCGGCGCGAAATAATCGTCCCCCACCCTTTTTCCGTTGAGATACAGCTCGTAAATACCCCTGGCCGTACTGTAAATCCGGGCTTTGCTGACCGGCTTGTCTGCAGTGGTAAAATCTGCACGCAACATCGGCATGGCATTTCTGCTGGGATCCGCTGTGATCAGCAGACCCTGCTCACCCCCATAAGGTGAAGCCCCCGCTCATTAAAGGTGATCCCTTTCTCCCCGGTTACACCCGAAAAGAGACTGGTTTGGGATGGTATAGATCCGGGTTTCTCTGCGTAAAGTACATTGGAAGGTTCCCTGAAATTGCGGATCTGTATCTCAGAAATACAGGCTTTTTGTCCCTTTTCCAACTTGAAACCAATATTGCCAAGCATGGGAAAGCTGATGTAGTTGTTCCCGGATCCAACCGGGTTCAGGTTGAATCCCGGGCTGCCATAGGGCGGGGGCCTGTTATCATCGCTTTGAGAGATGCGATGGGCATCATCGGTCCCGTCCAAAAAGAGCTCAAACAACCCGAAATTAGCCTTGATAAAGAGTTGGTGGGGCTCATACTTATTCCCCTCACTGATGAGGTCCGTGGGGATATCAAAGGCCCGGAATGGTTTCTGAGCACTATCCTCCGGGCTATACCCCACCCGGAACACCCGTAACCGGGCAGGGGCCTCTCCTGCTTTGTCCAGGGCGGAAATATCGAGTTCAAAGGCAATATAATGCCTGTTTTTGCCACTGGCCACTCCCTGCACATTCAGGTTCCGGTCCATCAGCCTGGGGTCATTGGCACCCAATACCAATGCGGCACGGGTACTTTTAGTTTGCCGGTCCAGTTGCAGGGTACAATTTAATTTGAAAACCGAGAGGTAATGGGAATAAAAGGGGATGTCTTCCGTTTTCCCACCGATCCATTGGGCCCCATGCCAAACGGCGGAGTCCGGGTCTCCGGACATAAGTCCTGTTTCGAATCGGGAATCTGCCTCATGGCGGGTTCCCTCCTGATCCCATACCGTCACTTCCCATTCATATTCAGTCCTGGGCAGTAAAGGGTCTCCCTCATAAGAAATGCCCAGGGAGGAATCACCCGGTTTCCGGCCCGAATCCCAAACCAGCCGCTTTCCCGGAGCCGTGACCCGGAGCCGGTACGATTCCTGGGACAGCCCCCTCTGGTCGCCTTCACAAACCATCTGCCAGCTAAAGCGGGGATTGGGTGCGTCCAGGCCCAGGGGTTCCCTCTGGTATTCTACCTTTAGGCTGTCCACCCCAACCTGTCCGGACATCGAATTGAGATTCAGAAGCATCAGGAATGCTATGGGTATGCGGCACCGGATGGATATGAAATGAATTTGTGTTCTCATAATCGGATGTTCTCCGTGTTCATTCGGAAAACAAGTGTATGGCAAATTATGGGCACGGCTGTTCCGTACTGGTATGGAAATGCTATATAATCAAGCCGGCCCGGAACCGTATCCCTATAATTTCTTCAAATAATCAATACTTGTTTTCAGGGCTATGGCCGGATCCTTTACGATGTCCTGCTCTACAAAGAAATGCTTCACCCCATTTTTCTTTGCTGCCGGGATAATGGTTGCCAGGTCTACCGCCCCTTCGCCCGCCGAGGTCATATTGGGGAATAATTCCATCCACTGGCTGGGATCTCCCCCGTCCCCTGAAAACGTCTGGATCTGTTTCATATCCTTTACATGCATCAGGCGGTAACGGTTCCGGTACTTTTTAAGGTATTCCACGGGATTCGCCCTGCCTGCAATGGTCCAGAAAAGGTCCATTTCCAGGAACACCAGGTCCGGATCGGTCTGGTCAAAAAGTAGCTGCAAGGGGATCTGTCCCTCCATCTCGCTCAGCCCGTACCCATGGTTGTGGTAGGCAAAACGAAGGCCTGCCTTCCGGGCTTCCTCTCCGATACCATTGAAAATTTCGGCCATTTTCTTGTAGTCATCCAGGGTTTTTCGGCGGTCCTCAGGAATAGCCGGTAAGATCGCATACTGAAAACCCAAAACGTCACTGGCTTCCCCCAACCGTTCCATCTTATTCATCAAGGTGTCCAGGTCAGTATGAACCGATGGTATGCTAAGCTTGTATTCCCGGAAAAGGTTTTTGATCTGGTTTTCGGTACGGCCAAAGTAGCCGCTGCCTTTAAAACCGAGCATAGGTGTAATGGCATCCCAGGATTTTTTTGCCGACTGGGCACTGTAGGGATATGGACCGAACAATTCGACTTCCCGGTACCCCATCCCCGCCAGCATGGCAATGGTACCTTCAAAATCCTTTTCAAGGGAAGCCGGGAGTGAAAAGAGCTGTACACCAATCTTGTTCAGGAGGGCTGTCGGGGAAGCAGCCGACATATTGGCCATCATGGACTTGCTGTACAGGGCGCCGCCAAAGGTGATCATCCCCAGTTGCTGCATAAAGTTTTTTCTATCCATCTGCTGGTATTTTTTGGTTTTGTTTAAAACTATAGAGGTAAGGCGCCTTGTGCGCCTTACCCGAAAACAATTTCTCATGGCGTTCCAGGATATCCATGTGCAGGATCCTGCGTTGAAAGGTGGTTCGCCTCAGGGGCCTGCCAAGGACAGCTTCGTAAACCTGCTGTAATTCTTTCATGGTGAATTTTTCAGGAAGCAGGTTCATGCCAACCAACTTTTTATCCAGGTTCTCTTTCAAAGTTTCGAGTGCCTTCTCAACTATTGCGCGATGATCCATGATCAGCGGCGGCAATTCATCAATCGCATACCAGTTTATGGAATCCGATAATGCATCGGGCTTGGGGTCCACTTCGTTGTAGTTGATCAGGGCATAGAAGGCAACGGTCACGAACCTGTCGAGCATCCAGTGCCGGTCCACGGTCCCGAACCCGCTGGCTTCCATGATGGTCCGCATCTGGTCGGCCCGCATCCGCCTGTTGTCTCCAAAGGTATAGCATTGCTCCAGGAATATCTGTTCGAGCCCGGTGCGCTCCTTCAAACCCCGCCTGGCCGCATCATTCAAATTTTCATCCTTCTTTACAAATCCTCCCGGCAGGGCGAACAGGCCCGTGTTATGATATTCCAGGATCAGGATTTTCAATTGCTTACCGTTAAAACCAAAGATTACAGAATCGTAAGCCAGGTTCGGTATATAGTCCTCAGCCAGGGGCAGTTCCCTCACACTTTCCATTTCCAATCGGCGAAGTTTTTCCAAAGAAATGGGAAAAATTCACAAAAACAAAGTATTATTGTAACAAATTGAGACAATAACTTTATTCAACAGCAACGACATGAAAAAAATTTTGATCGCGGGCCTCGGCTTCCTGGCCATCGCAGCCCAGCAATTGCACGCCCAGGACAAGGATGCCTTCCCTGTACAGGTGCATCTGGCCAACGGGATTATTGAAGGGAACTACAACACCCTCGACGACATCCAGACCTACTTTGGGGTTCCATTTGCCAAACCCCCGGTTGGCGAACTCAGGTGGAAAGCACCCCAGCCCCTGGACCCCTGGCAGGGAGTAAAAATCACCAAGGAATTTGGGCCTCGCCCCATGCAGACCATGGTCTTCGGGGATATGAAATCGCGTTCGGCCGGGGTGAGTGAAGATTGCCTGTACCTTAATATATGGACCCCAGCCAAACGAGATACCAAAGGCCTGCCAGTGCTACTATATTTCTATGGCGGAGGAAATGTGGCCGGCGACGCATCCGAGTACCGGTACGATGGCGAGAGCATGGCCAAGAAAGGCATGGTCGTTGTAACGAGCAATTACCGGCTCAATATTTTTGGCTACCTGGCACATCCCGACTTAAGTGCGGAAGCGCCTTACAAGGCATCCGGGAATTACGGCTCCCTGGACCAGCAGGCAGCCATCCAATGGGTACACGACAACATAGCGGCCTTCGGGGGGGATCCGGGTAAAATTACCATCGCCGGAGAATCTGCCGGTTCCATTGCCGTAAGCGTACAGATGGCTTCGCCATTGTCTAAAGACCTGATTGCCGGTGCCATTGGGGAGAGCGGGGCTGCTATCAATCCCACCATGGCACCCGTTCCCCTGAAAGAGGCGGAAAAAACAGGAAAGGAATTCGTAGAAAAGGCAGGCTATTCGGGCATTGCGGAATTACGTAAACTGCCGGCCAGGGATATATACGAAATCTATAACGAATCCAAACGTTTCGGGTTTCCTATGGTGATCGACGGATACTTCCTCCCGAAATCGCTCACGGAAATCTTCAGTTCCGGGCAACAGGCCCAGGTGCCCCTGCTACTGGGCTGGAATTCTGCAGAAATCCCGGGCATGGCGTTTATGCAGGGACAGGCCTATACACCCGAAAACTTTGAAGCTAAGGTAAAAGAGGCCTATCCTGAAAAATACGAGGAGGTGCTCGGGCTATATCCCCATGGCACTGCCCAGGAAGTAGAGAGGTCTGCCACTTCCCTGGCTTCGGACAGGTTCATAGTGTACAGCACCTGGAAATGGTTCGACCTGCACAGGAAGAACAGCGACCAGCCGGTATACCGCTACCTGTTCAGCAGGATCCGCCCGCCCCTGGTTGATCAAAGCATGGCCCCGGGCCTGGCAGGCGGGACGGTAAAAAGAGATTCGGATACCCCGCCACCCCCTGCACTTATTGGAGCACCCCATGCCAGCGAAATAGAATACTGTATGGGCAACTTGCCCCTGGTAACAGATTACGGCTGGACAGCAGATGACTATACCGTTTCCGAAACGATGCAGGCGTATTTCGCCAATTTTGTAAAAACAGGGAACCCAAATGGCGACAGCCTTCCGAACTGGCCTGCAGCTAAAGCTGCGGATGCCCATCCGCCGGTTATGGTAATCAACGTGGAAAGTGGTAGCGTAGCGGCACCTTCGGATGCGCGCTACCTCTTTCATGACAAGGTTTACACGCCTTGATCCTGGGAACCGGCATCGGGATCCTGTTGCTGGTACTCGTGCTCATCCTGACCAAAAGGTTGAGCGCTTTGTCGGCATTGACCATAGTACCCGTGGCCGGGGCCCTGATAGCCGGATTTGGCTGGGAAACCGCCGAATTTGCCCTTAGCGGGATCAGGGCTATAGCCCCGGTTCTCGCCATGTTCGTTTTTGCGATCCTGTTTTTCGGGGTCCTGACAGATGCGGGGATGTTCGACCCGGTCATCAACGCCATCCTCAAAATGGTGGGCAGCGACCCCAGAAAGATTACGGTGGGCGCCGCCCTGCTGGCCATGATAGTCCACCTGGACGGTTCGGGGGCGGTTACTTTCCTGATCGCGGTGCCGGCCATGCTGCCCCTTTTTGAAAAACTGGATATGGACCGAAGGGTCCTGGCCTGCGTTGTTGCCCTGGGGGCAGGTACTATGAACCTGGTTCCCTGGGGCGGGCCAACACTCAGGGCTGCCAGTGCCCTGCAGGTTGACATAACCGAATTTTATACCCCGGTGATGATCCCACAACTGGCCGGGCTTCTTTTTGTTCTTTGCATAGCGTGGTACCTGGGAAGACGCGAGTACAACCGGCTCGGGAACCCTGGTAAAACTACCATAGCCCGGGCGCACAAGCGCGATCTAAGCCCGGAGGAGTTACAGTTGCGAAAACCCCGACTGTTCTGGTTCAACGTGCTGCTGACCGTCGCGACCATCGGTTTCCTGGTCACAGGGGTAGCAGCGCCAGCACTCATATTTATGATCGCAGCCATCCTGGCACTAATGGTCAATTACCCAGGGCTCGACGCACAGAAAGCGCGTATCGATGCTCATGCCAAAGCCGCTTTGCTCATGGCCAGTATCCTGCTGGCTGCCGGGGTATTTACAGGCATTATGAAGGAATCCGGGATGATCGGGGAGATGGCAACGGCCATGGCCGACTCCATCCCGGCGGCATCCGGCAGGTTCATCCCCCTCATCATGGCCGTGTGCAGCATGCCGCTCAGCCTTGTTTTTGACCCTGATTCTTTTTATTTTGGAGTGCTTCCCATTGTGTCGGAAGTAGGTAATTCCATGGGGATCGCCCCGATCACAGTCGGACAGGCGGCCGTGCTGGGGCAGATGACCACAGGCTTCCCGTTAAGCCCGTTAACGGCCACTACCTTCCTGCTTATCGGACTGGCCAAGGTTGATCTGGCTGAGCACCAACGTTTTACATTTATTTATGCATTTTTAACTACCCTGGTAATGACTGTTGTAGCCGTATTGATCGGAACCATCGCAATATAATAAGTCTAACATATGAAACACCAGCCCGGCCCGGCATCAGAAAAAGATATGCGCTGCTCCTCCATATTATTTAGCATAGGAATCATCCGATACGGGATCGGCCCTTGGAGAAGGTCTCTCCTGGCCCTGGTCGCCGCCTGGGGTAAGCCTTTTTTCTGCGTGGGACAGGACCTGTCTCCAGACGCCCTTCTACACGGGGTTGCCTGTTATGATGAATACATTCCCTATGACTGGCTGGAGAAGGAAATTGAAATAATAAAGGAACTATTATCAGGAACAGCCGTGGAAGCAAATGGCACCCTGGACCTCGGATCCTGGGGAATTAAGGTCATTGTGGCACCTAATTAGGTAAACCATAAAATTCATCCGGAATGACAAAATCAATCTTCGTAATTATCACCACTTTCATCCTGGCATGCCATTGCTATCCTGCCGTTTCCGGCCCGGGCAAACCGAGGACCATCGTAACCACGGACGGGGAGATCGACGATGTGGATTCCTTTATCCGCATGCTACTGATGTCAAACGAATTCCGTCTGGAAGGGTTGGTATACAGCAGTTCCATGTGGCATTACAAAGGGGATGGCAAAGGGACCCTCTTTACCTCGGAAATGGAAATGACCAAAAATCTATACGGCGCGCGGACCGACTTGCGTTGGGCCGGCACCAACTGGATGCAAGACCTGATCCAAGCATACGGGAAGGTCTACCCCACCCTCAAAACCCATGCCGACGGCTTTCCGACGCCCGAATACCTTAAATCCATTGTCTATGTCGGGAATATCGACTTTGAAGGTGAAATGGAAAAGGACACAAAAGGATCGGACTTTATTAAAAAGAAACTCCTGGACGATAACATGGAGCCGCTTTACCTGCAGGTCTGGGGGGGCACCAATACCATCGCGCGCGCCCTGAAATCCATAGAAGATCAATACAAGGACAGCAGGCAATGGAAGGAGGTTTACCAAAAGGTATGCGGGAAAGCCATCCTGTATACCATCCTGGACCAGGATGCCACTTACCGCAACTATATTTCGAAGGAATGGCCGGATGTTAAGGTATATTACAATTCCCACCAGTTCTGGTGCCTGGCCTACCCCTGGAAACGGGCAGTGGCCGATGCCCTGCATCCCTATTTGGAAGGAACCTTTATGGGACCGAACATAATCAATGACCATGGACCCCTTACCAAAAAATATTACAGCTACGGGGACGGCCAGAAACAGGAAGGTGATGAAGAGCATATCCATGGGGATCCGGTAAAGATGAAAGATACCCCATGGGGCAGTTTTGAGAAATATGATTTTATTTCCGAAGGGGATTCCCCGGCCTATTTCCACCTGGTAAATGTGGGGCTGGACAACCTGGAGCACCCCGAATACGGGGGCTGGGGTGGACGCCTGCAACAATCCGATTCCCTGCCAAACCGCTGGGAGGACGGGGAAAAGGTGGCCGATTTCAACCCTTATACCCAACAAATGGACCAGGCCTATCCACAGACCCGGTGGCTGGAAGCGCTGCAACTGGAGTTCGCCGCAAGGGCTGGATGGTGTGTGAAACCCTATGCTGAAGCCAACCACCCGCCCGAGGTGTCCCTCGAACAAGAGGCAACCCTCGAGGTGAGCCCGGGAGAAACCGTATCCCTCACGGCCAAAGCATCGGACCCTGACGGCGATCCCCTCTCCTATTCCTGGTGGCAGTATGGGGAGGCAGATTCCTATCCCGGCACAGTAGATATTTTGCGACCCTTTATGCCTTCCCTGCGCATTCAGATCCCCGACGACCTGAAACCAGGGGAAAATATTCATATTATTGTATCGGTCACCGACGGGCAATTCCCCAACCTTACCCGATATCAGAGAGTGATCCTAACAGGCAAATAAATACCGGTCAAAGATGAAGAAAATAGTTCTTTTGTTCCTGGCGCCCGTTTGGCCGCTGTTGCTGGTTGCACAAAACCCCCAGGTTACCACAGACCACGGCCTTGTGGAGGGCAGTATGGATGAGAACCACATCCTGAGCTTTAAAGGCATCCCTTTTGCCGCTCCCCCAGTAGGCTCCCTGCGGTGGAGACCCCCGCAACCCGCGGATTCCTGGGAGGGCGTTAAAATGTGTACAGAATTCGGTCCCAGCCCCATACAGCCCAAACCGGCTCCGTTTATGTTCTGGTCATCCGAATTCTTGATCCCCGAAAGCCCGATCAGTGAAGATTGCCTCTACCTGAACGTATGGACGAAGGAGACCGATCTCAAAAACAAAAAACCCGTGATCGTATATATCTATGGGGGAGGATTTCGCACTGGCGGCGCTGGCTGCCCGATTTATGATGGGACGGCCATGGCCAAAAAAGACGTGGTCTTTGTAAGCTTCAATTACCGGGTTGGGCTGTTTGGTTTCCTGGCACACCCGGGGCTCACCGCCGAATCCGAACAACAAACCTCAGGAAACTACGCCTTGCTGGATATGGTCGCGGCCCTGAAATGGGTACAGGACAATATATCCGTATTCGGTGGTGATCCGGATAATGTAACTATCGCGGGGCAGTCGGCCGGCGCATTTGCGGTTAATTACCTTACGGTTTCCCCCCTGGCACGGGGGCTCTTCCACAAGGCGATCGCGGAAAGTGGCGGCAACTTTTACAACGCCCGCGGGCGGCGAACAATGGGGCTATTGGGTGCCGAAAGGGCAGGGACAGAGCTGGCCAAGAGTTTAAATTGTTCGTCCGTAGAGGAGTTGCGGGCACTCCCCGCCGATGCCATCCTTAAGGCTAATGGAGGAACCAGCTGGCCGATAGTGGACGGCTATGTGATCCCATCGGATATTTACCATAGCTATGCCCGGGGGGAACAGGCCGGGGTGCCCCTGATCGTAGGATGGAACGCGAACGACCTGGTTGTGGTGGATGACAAAAGTACTGATAAGTTTGAGCAGAACCTTCAGACCCGTTTCGGGGAACTGGCCCCTGCTTTCCTCGCGGCATATCCCCACTCCACCCCAGAACAGACGCGGCAATCTCAACGCAAGATGAGCCGGGATGAAACTTTCGCTGTACAAGGATATGCCTGGGCCAAATTCCAGAGTATCCTTCCGGAATCTGATGTTTTCGTATACAACTTCAACCGGAGGCTCCCGGCCAATGATGAAGCTTCGGATTTCGGGGCCTTCCATTCCAGCGAGATTGTGTATGCCTATGACAACCTCCATACGCTTGACAGGCCCTGGGACCAGGTGGACCGGGAAATTGCAGACCGGATGTCAGACTATTGGGTCAACTTTGCCAAAGACGACGATCCAAACGGCCCCGGTTTGCCTGAATGGGAGCCATTTGGGCCCGAAGCCCCGAACGTCATGGTCATCGATACTCATATGGCCTCCAGGGAACTTCCTGACCTGGAGCAGTTAAGCCTCTGGGAATCGTACTTCAGAAAATCCCTTGAATCACAATAATTTGCTATGACACCGAAAAACAATTCGTCCATTCGCCTGGGTTCAGGTGCGGGCTATTCCGGCGACCGTATTGAGCCTGCCCTGGAGCTGGCCGAAAAAGGCGGCCTGGACTACCTCGTTTTTGAATGCCTGGCGGAACGTACCATTGCCCTTGCGCAGCAACAGAAGGCGCGGGATCCCAATTCGGGGTACGATCCCATGCTGGAAGCACGGTTGAAAGCCATCCTGCCGGTTTGTCATAAAAATGGGGTAAAGATCATAAGCAATATGGGGGCAGCCAACCCGGTAGCGGCCATGGACAAAGTCGCGCAAATTGCCTGTGAGCTGGGATTGGAAGGCCTCAAAATCGCGGCTGTTACGGGAGATGATGTCCTGGAAGCCTTAGAGGGAGGTGACTACAGTTTTATGGAGAGCGGCCTTCCCCTTTCAATACTTGAAGGAAGGCTGCTTTCAGCCAATGCCTACCTGGGGGCCGCGCCCTTGGTGGACGCCCTGGAAAATGGGGCGGATGTCGTCCTCACCGGGCGGGTTGCCGACCCTGTGTTATTCACCGCACCCCTGATTTGGGAATTCGGATGGGATATGAAGGATTACCGGCTGATGGGACAGGGAATCGTGCTGGGACACCTTATGGAATGCGCCGGACAGATCACCGGGGGTTATTTTGCCGACCCTGGCTATAAAGACGTTCCCAACCTGGCACAATTGGGTTTTCCCATTGCCGAGGCATCTTCCGAAGGCGACATTACGATCACCAAGCTGAAGGATACCGGCGGCCAGGTGACCCTGGCCAGGCTGTAAGGAACAATTACTCTATGAGATTCACGACCCGGCAAACTACCTGACCCCCGATGTGATAGCCGATTTTACAGGGGTTACCATGGAGGAAATTGCCAGGGATCGTGGTCAAGGTAACGGGCGGCATGGGCCGGCCAAAAACCGGAAAACTTAAGGTTTCGGTAGGCTACAGAGACGGATATATCGGTGAGGGACAGATTAGCTACGGAGGTTCAGGCGCCCTGGAACGGGCCCGTTTGGGCCTGGAGATCGTTCGGGAAGCGTTTCAGGCTAACGGGACAGGAATTCAGAGAAGTCCGATTTGACCTGATCGGGTATAATTCACTTTACGGGGAATCGCCTTGCCAAAGGAAGCCCCAAGGAAGTAAGGGTGAGGGTCGCTGGCCGGACGGATGATCCTGAGACCGCTTCCGCCATAGGCAATGAGGTTGAGACCCTGTATACGAACGGACCTGCCGGCGGTGGCGGGGTGACCAAATCGGTACAGGCAGTGGTGGCCGTGCAATCCATACTTATTGACGAATCCCTGATCCGGATAAAGAATCACTATACCCAAACCTGAGATGAAGCTTAGAGAACTTGCCCATTCCCGTACCGGCGATAAAGGAAATATATCCAACATATCGCTCATTGCCTACCGGCAGGAAGACTATCCCCGGCTGGTTGAAGCAAATTACCGCCGAACGGGTAAAGGCCCACTTCCGCGAAATTGTCCATGGGGAGGTTGTGCGCTATGAACTTCCATTGCTCGGCGCCTTAAATTTTGTGCTCTACGATGCCCTTGGAGGAGGTGTGACCCGGTCGCTGGCCCTGGATAAGCACGGCAAATCCCTTTCGTCTTCCCTGCTGGACATGGAGCTTTAACACAGACGGTCTCTGAGGTTGTCCTATGGTTGGTTAATCCGAAAAACAGGGCCGGCGGAAAAGGAGGAAACGAGCTCCCCAGCCGGCCTCAAAAACCATTTGCCTGCAACCAGCGATAAAAGAGCTCAATCCAGTGATCCACCGGCTGGCCTTGTTCCCGCATCCCGAAGCCATGCCCGCCTTTTTGAAAGATATGCAATTCGGCCGGCTGTCCCGCGTCCAGCCATTTCAGGTAGATCGCTGCACTATGGGATGCAAATCCGAGTTCGTCATCACTGGCCGCGGCTATAAAGATCGGGGTACGGGCTTGCGGAACGTCCGAACCCAGGATGGCCCCTCCATACGCGTAAATGGGCGCCACGAAATTAGGGCGGTCCTTATCGGTTGCATTATAAACCGTAGACATGGTCAGGGTAGCCCCGGCCGAAAAGCCCATCAGCCCGATTTTGGAAGGATCAATTTTGTACTCAGCCGCATGTTTGCGCACATATTCCACCGCCTTCAGCCCGTCCTGCATGGCGAGGGGAACCACCGGGGCATTGATGGAGTCGAGAGTGGCATAATCCCTGTTTTGCATGAGGATGCGTAAGTCGTGTTCCGGTTTATTCGGGATTGGGATGGACTAACCGATACTTTAAAACAAATACCGTAACACCCTTTTGATTCAACCACTTAGCAACCTGGATACCTTCATTATCAATGGCCAGGACATGGAAAGCGCCCCCCGGGGCCACCACTACCGCAGCACCGGTTGGATCGGTTGCAGGAAAAGGAAGGAGCACCGGCTCCGTAACATCCGAGATGATGCGGCCTCCCGGAGTCTCCGCTACTTTCTCGTTCCAATCCCAGGATTCAGATCCCGGTGCCGGGCCTTTGTAGAGATGGATGGGTTCCTGGGATAATAAGGGCCATGCAAGGAAGAGGCATACACAGCAGGTCACGACTTTATAAATCCATTTAGCTTCCATATTTTCATTCATTTACAATAGTTCATCATTCAACCAAAAGTATTTTCACCAGCCCAAGCAGCCCGGATGGTCATAATTCCGCATCGGCCTGGTAAAATGGCATGGTGGTAAAGGTAATCTTCCCGTCTACCCCGGGCTGGGCATCGCCAATCTGGCGATTAACCCATACGTTGGTCATTTTTACTTCCAGTATTTTAGATATTATTTTTAAATTTTTTATCACGTCTGATTTTGCATTTTAGTTACGCTGCCCGTCATTCTGTGGATAGGGGTACCTCAAATTCATACCTACCCGAGGGCAGGCGCAACTGAACGGATCCCTCCCCCCTGGAAAGGATGGAGATCCCCTTTATTTGAGCGAGGGGGGAACCCGATTCCCTGATAGTATTGACAGACCCGTAAGGCAAGGTTACCAGGGCCATTGTATTTACAGGTATTCTAACCTCCTGACGGTATGACCCATCCCCAAGCTTCCAGGAACTTTCAATCTGCCCGTAATAGGTTTTCAGGCTGCCGCGGGCTTCGGTAAGGTCACCGCCCGGAACCACCTGTATCAGAAATTCCTTATACCCGGGATGGGAATCCAGGGCCCGGATCCCGGCAATATTTTGATACATCCAGTCGCCAATGGCCCCATAGGCGTAATGGTTATATGAGTTCATGGAAGGGGTTTGCAGGTCGCCGTCGGGTTTGATCCCGTCCCAGCGTTCCCAGATGGTGGTTGCCCCCCGGGTCACCGGGTACAACCAGGAAGGATAGGATTGCTGGAGCAGCAGTTGGTAGGCCACATCGGCATACCCATTCTCGCTGAGGACATGGTTCAGGTAGGGCGTCCCTAAAAACCCAGTGGTCAGGTGGTTGTCATACCGTCGGATATTTTCAACCAACCTGGCCGCAGCCTGCTTTCTCAGTGCGGGTGGGAGCATATCGAATTGCAGGACGAGCACATAGGCCGTCTGGGTTCCGGATACCAGCCGGCCATTGGGGGTCAGGTATTCGTTGCGGAAGGCCTCCCTGACTTTTTCCAGTAATTGGCTGTATTCATTTACCTCCTCTTCTTTACCCAGGGCAGTAGCCGCATTGTATCAACAATTGGGTCGAATGCGCAAAGAAACACTGGGCGATGAGGTATTTATCCGTGACTGCTGCCCGCCCGTCCGTGTCGTTATCCGGACTGTAGAACAGCCAGTCCCCAAAGTGAAAGCCTGTATTCCACAGGAAGTCATTACTTTTTGAACGCATATATTCCACCCAGGCCTTCATGCTGGGATACTGATTTTCCAGCAGCCGGCGGTCGCCGTACAGCACATAGCTTTCCCAGGGGATGATGGTGGCCACGTCTGCCCACCCGGCGCTGGCAGCCGCATCGGGCCCCAGGACATTGGGTATCACAAATGGCACGGCCCCGTTCTCGAGCTGGTCGGCGGCCACATCCTTCAGCCATTTGGCGAAAAAATTATTCACATTCATATTGTAAGCGGCTGTGGGGAAGAAAGCCTGGGCGTCCCCTGTCCACCCGAGCCGCTCATCGCGCTGGGGGCAATCCGTGGGCACATCCAGGAAGTTCCCCTTTTGGCCCCACTGTATATTGTGCTGCAGCTGGTTCAGCAATTCATTGGAAGTTGTCAGGGTCCCGGTAGGTTCCATATCTGAATAAAGGGTGACTGCGGTCAGCGCATCCGCGATTTCTTCCTTGCGGAGGCCTGTGACCTTCACATACCGGAACCCCTGGAAGGTAAAATGGGGTTCCAGGACCCTTTTGGGCCCTCCATCGAGGATGTAGGTGACCAGCTGCTCGGCAGCCCGCAGATTATCTGTATAAAAGTTACCTTCCTTGTCCAGTATTTCGGCATGCCGGAGTTCTATTTTTTGTCCGGCGGAGCCGGAATAATTGAGTTGCACCCAACCGACGAGATTTTGCCCGAAATCGGCCACCAGGTCGCCCTCAGGGGTTTCAATAACCTTAACCACCCGGAAAGTTTCATGTTTCCGCACCGGCTCATTCTCGGTGGCGATCAGGGTCTTTTTGGTAAAATCGCGTTCTTTGGCGGCCAGCCATCCGCTGCTTTTGAAGCCCGGGCTGGACCATCCATCCAGTTCCCTGCGCGTATCATACAGTTCCCCGTCATAGATTTCGGAGTTCAGGATGGGCCCGGTATTTGAAAGCCAGCTGCCATCTGAAACGATTTGCTGGGTACTGCCGTCCTCATATTCTATGTCAAGCTGGAACAGCAGGGCGATATCAGAACCGTAGTGGTCACGGCTGTCGCCCCAGGCCAGGTAGTCGCGGTACCAGCCGTTCCCGAGGATTATCCCCACGGCATTTTCCCGTTGCAATTGGTCAGTGAGATCGTAGACCTGGTATTGAAGGCGCTTGTTATAACTGGTCCATCCAGGGGTCAGGTAGGCATCCCCCACCCTGCTGCCATTGATTTCTGCTTCGTACATCCCATGGGCCGTTATATAGGCTGTGGCTTTCCTGACCGCTGCGTTGGAGGACAGGGTAAATTCCTTCCTGAAATACGGACTGGGCCGGTTAACGGTATCCTCCTCAAATCCGGGAACGATCCAACGGGCAACGAATTCCTGTTCCGGATGAATAAGACCCGTTTGCCAGTGGGAAGGGGCGCTCCATTTGGAAGGGCGGCTGCGCTGGTCCCAGGTCCGAACCTGCCAGAAATATGTCGTAGCAGAGGTCAGGGCCGGACCATCGTAGGGAACCTGAACAGATTGCTCGGAAGAGACTTTCCCCGAATCCCAAACCACATCCTGGCCTTTCTTCAGGGCGGAAGTAGTGTTGAAGACGCGGATTTGGTAGGCGGTCTGACCAGCACCCCTGGTATCCGAATCCAGGATCCATGTAAACCGGGGATGCGGGGAAACAATGGCAGCCGGTGATTTTTTGTTTTCAACATAGGTGTCGGTTACCCTGAGTTGGGCCTGCCCCGGCAGGGAAAGGGCCAGGAATAGGATAAGGAGGAGTGGTTTCATTGCCTCTTAAATTGGTTATTGCATTAAAGATCGTAAAATAAGCCTGCAAAACATACATTGACGACAAATCGGGTCATATTCCGGAATACAGCGCTGCAGTAAGAAACAATGATAGACAACCCTTAAGGCAATCCCATTCTGTACTGTTCTGTATGCTGGGGTGATGGCGGCTTTATTTAGGGAATGGTCTGATTAAAGGGAATTCCTGCTGATGACATAAAACGGGTTTTCTGTCTGCATGGATTTTTTCTCCAGGATCATCTCGGCAGCCTTTGGCCAAGGTTTTGAAAATCAGTGGAGATCACCGTGATACCGTCTCTTAAAATCTCTTTGACAGGGGTTTCATTGTATGAAATGATCCCGATATCCTTGCCAAGGACCAGGTTGGTTTGGTTCAGTTTCTTCAGCAACAGCACCAGGTCATTCTCCATCAGGTTGATATAAACGGTATTCTTTCCAGCGTTTCATTTTCAATTTCCCCCACCATGCCAAAATCATAGGCATACTCCCCGCAGAAGCGGATAAATCCTTATTTAATTTCTTTCGGGTGGTAGGTCCGCTCCCGCATAATCATTTTAATTTTCTGTACTTCTTTAGCTGGGGGTTTAATTCCACCAGGGCGTCGTAGATATTTTTTTCAAAGTCCTGGTAAATGGTTCCCGACCCTGCTGGCAATGGCCTCGATTCTCTTATCGAGAATGATGAGTTTTTCGAGCGGGATTTCCTCCCTCAGGAAATGTACCAGGTCGTCACCCCCTTCCTCAAAATGGCAGATTATGACATAATGGCTGTAGTCCCGGCCCTGGCTATACCGGATGAGCTCCTTGAAATGGCGGTAATTGTTCTCGTAGATAAAGAAGTCTATAGTGGCCTTTTGCCCCAGGGACGCGGGAAAAGGCGTCATAGATTATCTTCTTATGCGTGCTGAGTTTATTGAACAGGAGGAATACCTTGGC
Organism: uncultured Flavobacteriaceae bacterium; assembly: GCA_963721045.1. Taxonomy (GTDB): domain Bacteria; phylum Bacteroidota; class Bacteroidia; order Flavobacteriales; family Flavobacteriaceae; genus Zeaxanthinibacter. The sequence continues at coordinate 54,085 of CAVRHQ010000021.1, read as the reverse complement.
TTTCAGTTTAAGGTTGTCGTTCCGGATATAATATCCCTTCCCGGGCACGGAATCAATGATACCCGAATCTTTCAGTTGGTCGTAAGCCCGCACTACGGTGTCCCTGGAAATATCAAAATCAATGAGCAGTTCGTTGACCGATGGCAGCTTGTCCCCCCGTTTTCGCTTTCCCCATTTCAATTGCCGATAAAACCGAATCGACGATTTGTTTATACTTCGGTACTTTGGAATGTTCTTTAATATCGATAAATTCAAGCATGGAAATATGCATATCTTTGCATTACTGAACAGTACAGAACACCTGGAAAATGGGAAGGCTACCTTTAGCTGCGTAATTATAGTAAAAATACTTAGAATGGATACGAAAACATTCAATATGTGGATTATCTGTGGGACGAGGAAAGTAGCCACTTGCCATGGGTGATGACCAGGTGGCGCTCTTCCTCTACCGCTCCAATATCCTCGGCGCCGACCTGCGCATCACTAATTACGGGGGCGGGAACACCAGCTGCAAAACCCTTGAAAAAGACCCCCTGACAAATGAAGAAGTGGAAGTAATGTGGATCAAGGGCTCAGGGGGAGACATCGGCACCCTGACCCGACGCCGGGATTGCCGGCCTGTATACCGAACGGCTGCGAAACCTGAAAAATGTCTATGAAGGCCTGCATGACGAAGACCGGATGGTCGGGTTATTCAACCACTGTATTTTCGACCTGGACAGCAGGGCCCCATCCATCGATACTCCTTTGCATGGCCTGCTTCCATTTAAGCATATAGACCACTTGCATCCCGATGCGCTGATCGCGGTAGCTGCCGCCAAAGACAGTAAAAAGATCACCCGGGAGGTCTGGGGCGATACCATGGGATGGGTTCCCTGGCAACGACCCGGGTTTGACCTGGGGCTGCAACTCGAGAATTGCCTGGAAGAAAATCCGGGGATACGAGGCATTGTACTCGGCAACCACGGGTTATTCACCTGGGGTGAAACCAGCTATGAATGCTACATCAACAGCCTGGAAGTTATCGAAATGGCCTCGGCGTATATCGCCAAAAAAGTGAAGGAAAACGGACAGGTCTTCGGGGGGCAGAAGGTCCAATCCCTCCCCCCAGAGCAACGAAAAGAAAAGGCCACACAGCTTCTTCCCGTGCTCCGCGGGCTGTGTTCTTCTGAAAAACGTATGATCGGGCATTTTACGGATTCGGAAACGGTGCTGGAATTTATCAATAGTCATGACCTGAGCAGGCTCGCCCCCATGGGTACTTCCTGCCCGGACCACTTCCTGAGAACTAAAATACAGCCACTGGTATTGGAACTTTCCCCGGAGGAAGACCTGGCCAATACGCCGAGCAATCCTTAAAAAGCTGGAACCCGCATTTGAACATTACCGGGAAGGATACAAATCATATTATGAAAACTGCAAACATGAGAATAGCCCGGCCATGCGGGATCCCAACCCAGTGATCATCCTGTATCCCAGCGTGGGGATGTTCAGTTTTTCGAAAGACAAGCAAACCACCCGGGTTGCCAGCGAATTCTATGTGAATGCCATCAATGTCATGCGCGGGGCGGAGGCAATATCGGAATATACGGCCCTACCCCGGCAGGAGGCTTTTGACATCGAATACTGGCTGCTCGAAGAAGCCAAACTGCAGCGAATGCCAAAGGAAAAACCCTTATCGCGAAAAGTGGCTTTTATCACCGGTGCCGGAGGGGGCATTGGGCAGGCCATTGCCGAGAAGCTGGCTGCCGAGGGTGCCAATGTGGTGCTGACCGATATTGCTGAAGACCGCCTTAAAGAAGCGGTATCCAGGTACAAGCGCGACGTGGCTATCTATGCAAGCTGTGATGTTACCCGCCGGGAAACCATTCGGGCTGCATTCCAAAAAGCCGTGCTCGAATTTGGCGGGGTGGATATCCTGGTGCACAGCGCCGGCCTGGCAATTTCCAAACCCCTGGGTGAAACCTCGGAGGCTGACTGGGGGCTGCTACAGGATGTACTGGTAAAAGGGCAGTTTGAACTGGCCCAGGAAGCAGTCACCATCATGCGAAAGCAGGCACTGGGCGGCGATATCATCAGTATAGCCAGTAAGAACGGCCTGGTGGCCGGGCCCAATAATGTGGGCTATGGCACGGCTAAAGCGGCACAGCAACATATGGTGCGTTTGCTGGCGGCCGAATTGGGCCCCGAAAAGATACGCGTAAATACGGTGAACCCGGACGGGGTCATTGTAGGCAGCAAGATCTGGGAGGGAAAATGGGCAGAAGGAAGGGCCAAAGCCTACGGAATAAAGGTAGAGGAACTTCCGGCATTCTATGCCAGCCGCAACCTGATGAATGAAATTATTTACCCCGCGGATATCGCGAACGGGGTTTTTGCCCTGGTTGCGGTCCTGGACAAGTCTACCGGGAATATGATCAATGTGGATGGCGGGATGGCCAATGCCTTTGTTCGTTAATCCAGGCAGATGATTTTAAAAGAAAACCCTAACTCTAATGCTACCCCTGTCATCCCCGTGCCGGCAGGGGTATCTGCAAATACCCTGTACCCATGCGGCTTGAGAAAGACCAGATAGCATCCATCAATAAGAAGGAACTTACCGACCATATGGAGCGGTACAACCACCTGACCCATAGCCTGGACAAGGAGGGCATAGACGTGGATACCCTGGAGGCGAAGCTCTCAGATTTCCAGGTGGCCATCCCCAGCTGGGCCCTGGGAGCCGGCGGAACGCGTTTCGGCCGCTTTTCTTTTCAGGGGGAACCTGGCCACCTCGAGGAAAAGATCGACGACGTGGGACTGTTACATGCGCTGACCGGAACTGCCGGGGCCATTTCCCTGCATATCCCCTGGGATGTGCCGGCAGACTTCGGGGCCATTCGCGAACTGGCGGAGTCCCACGGATTGGTATTCGACGCGGTCAATTCCAACACCTTCCAGGATCAGAAAGATGCCACTATCAGCTATCGCCACGGATCGCTGAGCAATACGGATGATGCGGCCCGTCAGCAGGCTATACAACACAACCTGGAGGTCATTGATATTGGCCGGAAACTGGGTTCCAAAAGCCTCACCGTATGGTTGGCGGATGGTGCAAACTTCCCGGGGCAATCCAACTTTCAGCAAGCCCTCCGGCTGACGACGGAAAGCCTGAAAGAGATCTATGCGGGATTACCTGACGACTGGAAACTATTTATCGAGTACAAGCCCTACGAACCGAATTTCTACAGCACGGTTATACAGGATTGGGGTACCTCTTTTATGCTGGCCAACGCCTGTGGCCCTAAAGCCTATACCCTGGTTGACCTCGGGCACCACCTGCCCAACACCAATATAGAACAGATCGTCGCCACCCTGATGCTGCAGGGGAAGTTGGGAGGCTTCCATTTCAACGATAGTAAATATGGAGATGACGACCTTACCGTGGGCAGCATAAAACCGTATGCCCTGTTCCTTATCTTCAACGAATTGGTGTATGGCATGGCCAACAACCCCAAAAACCCGTTCCCGGCCTGGATGATAGATGCCAGTCACAATATCAAGGATCCCCTGGAAGACCTGCTCCAGTCTCTGGAAGCTATCCTGGAAGCCTTTGCCAAAGCCCTGTTGATTGATCAGCCAGCCTTAAGGGAAGCCCAATTGGAGCACGATGTGGTACAGTGCCAGGAGATCCTGCAGCAGGCCTATCGCACCGATGTGAGGCCCTTGCTGGAAAAATCCCGACTGGACCAGGGCGCTGCCCTGCACCCTTTGCGCGCCTACCGCCAATTGGGAATTCGCAACCAACTGATCCGGGATCGGGGAGCGGACTCGGTAGCCACCGGACTTTAATAATACGACATGCGGGAACGGGTAACAGCAATTTTCGATATCGGCAAAACGAACAAAAAATTCTTTCTTTTTGACCGAAACCTGCAGCCCGTCCACCGCGAAACGATCACCCTGCCCTCCCTGGAAGACGAAGACGGATATCCCTGTGAAAACCTCCCCGCCCTCGCGCAATGGGAAAAGGAGGTCCTGCGTAGGACTGCGGAAGGCGGTAAATACCAGATTGAAGCCCTCAATTTCTCCGCCTATGGCGCCACTTTGGTACACCTGGATGCCAAAGGGGATGCCCTGCCCCCGGTTTACGACTATACCAAACCCCTCCCAGCCTTCGTCCTTGAGTCCTTCCTGGAAAATTACGGACCTGTGGAGGACTTTGCCTTAAAAACGGGGGCCATCCCTGAAGGCATGTTGAATTCGGGCCTGCAGTTATACTGGTTAAAACGCTATAAGCCGGAATTCTTTGGAAGGATCCACACCAGCCTGCACCTCCCTCAATACTTAAGCTATTGTTTCAGCGGCAAAAAGGCGAGTGACTACACCAGCCTGGGGTGCCACACAGGTTTGTGGGATTTCGGGGAGAAAACATACCACAGCTGGGTACAGCAGGAAGGGCTGGAATCCCTGCTCGCTCCCATCATGCCTCCAACAACCACAACCCGGGTGAAACTATATGGGGAAACGATCCGTTTAGGGGTTGGTATCCATGACAGTTCTGCCTCCCTGCTGCCGTATTTGCACGGCCACCCGCAGCCCTTCCTGTTGGTTTCCACCGGCACCTGGAGCGTGTGCCTGAACCCCAATGCGTTTGAGCGGCCAGACCCGTACCTGCTGGAAAATGATGGCTTATATTACCTGCAGCCCGACGGGAAGCCGGTTGCCGCTTCCCGAATCTTCCTGGGCCACACCTACGAACGTCAAATAACCCGCCTGGCCTATTTCTATGGAGCACCTCCGGAAAGTCACCGCTCTGTGCGCGTGGATCCGGAATTATACAGGAAGATCCTCCGCCAAAATACAGGCCGATCCTATTTTCAAATCCCGGGCAACCTGGAGGTCTCATCGAAACAGGCTTTTCCATTCCATAGCTTTGGGGAGGCCTACCATTACCTGATGGTGGAGTTGGTCCGCTGGCAATGTGCCAATATCCGGTTCCTGGCCAGGGAGCAACCCGTTCGGCACATATTTGTCGACGGGGGATTCGCCAAAAATGACCATTATACCGGTTTGCTGGCTTATCTTTTACCCGAAATGGAATTACAGATCGCGGATGCTTCCATGGGATCTGCCCTGGGAGCAGCCCTGGCCATATCCAAAACTTCAGTGGATGCGAATGGCCTGAAGTCTTTGTTTTCCCTAAGGGAACCAGAATCTTTAGAAATTGATTGAATTATCTGATATTTAGCATAATAGAATTATTATTTAAAGTTTTACATCAAATATAGCAACCGCATGACCGAATATAATATCCAGGAAGACATTGAACAAATAGCCGGAGGAGAATTCGAAAGGCAGCCCGTCCCGGCTTCCAACCTTAAAGGCTGGAAGAGTTTCCTCGGGATGTATGCAGGAGAGCATGCTGCAGGGACCGAATTTACGATTGGCCCTTTGTTCCTGACCGCCGGGGTCAGCGCATTCGACCTGATCATCGGGCTGCTGTTGGGGAATCTCCTGGCCGTCCTGAGCTGGCGGTTCCTCACCGCCGAGATCGCGGTAAAGCGACGGCTGACACTTTATTACCAGTTGGAGAAAATCTGCGGCAAAAAACTGGTGATCGGCTATAACCTGGCCAATGGAATCCTTTTCTGTTTCCTTGCCGGGGCGATGATAACCGTCTCTGCCACAGCCGTGGGAATCCCCTTTGATATGGAGATGCCCAAGCTTACAGACACCACCCCCAACGGGCTCACCTGGGTCCTGGTGGTTCTTGCCGTAGGTGCACTCATTTCCCTGATTGCTTCCAAGGGATACGACATGGTCTCCAGGGCGGCAAACTGGATGTCGCCCCTTATTGTTCTGGCTTTCCTGGCGTGTGGGATCGTAGCCCTGAATCAGCTGGGTGTAACTAGTTTCAAAGGATTCTGGGACATCTGGGGCAACGGGTTCCGACCCCTTCCCGGGGCAGATCAAATATACCTTCTGGCATGTGGTCATCTGGTCCTGGTTTGCCAATGCCGCCATGCATATTGGTATGTCTGACCTTTCCGTTTTCCGGTTTGCGAAAAATAAGAATTCAGGGTGGACCACGGCCGCCGGCATGTATGTAGGCCACTATATGGCATGGATCGCCGCGGCCCTGCTATATGCGGTTTACCTGCGTTCGCCTGAAGCCCAGGCCTTCCTCTCTTCAGGGGAAGCGCCTCCGGTTGCGCCGGGCCCGCTGGCTTACAACGCCCTTGGGGTATTTGGGATCATTGCTGTGGTGCTCGCCGGGTGGACCACCGCCAATCCCACCATTTACCGGGCCGGGCTGGCCTTCCAGGCAGTTATCCCGAAAGCTTCCACCTTCTGGGTGACCATCCTGGCGGGTACGGTGGCTACCCTCGCAGGCCTTTTCCCGGCCTTTGCTATGAAATTACTTGATTTTGTGGCCCTATATGGCTTTATCCTGGCGCCTTTCGGAGCTATAATTGTCTTTGAACATTTCTTCGCCTCAAAGGCGGGTATAGTGACCAATTTTGCCGAAAAATCCGGCCTGGACTACAATCCGGCGGTATTTTTTTCCTGGGCGATCAGTTTTGGTGTCTTTTATTTTATCTCGGTACACTACGGGGTATTCCTGTCTTTTGTGACCCTGCCGGCCTGGCTGTCCTGCGGTGCGCTGTTCCTGCTCTTCAGCAAGTACATACAGCTCAAAAGGGGGTATGCCATAGCGTAATCTTTAAAATCGGCTATCGGATCGGGGAGAAAATGGAAGAATTGGACAGGAACAGAACGGGGCGCAAGACCGCTACAATACCTGAAACCCAAGGGCGAAGGGGTCATCATCCTCAATAGTAAGGGTATTATGACCGTAAACCCGTGGCCCACCCCTGGATACTGGGAATGATGGCCTCATAATTTCCAAGGGTGGTTAATTTTTCAATTCGCCCGACAAATTGTGACCCGATATAGCTTTCGTGAATGAATGGTTCGCCCGGCCTGAGCCAGCCCCGGGCATGCCATTGGGCCATTCGAGCCGATGTTCCGGTCCCGCAGGGCGATCGGTCAATGGCCTTGTCTCCATAGAAAACCGCATTCCGCCCCGCTGCCTTTTCAGATAGCGGTTTCCCGGTCCACATAATATGGCTGACATCCCGGATGGAGAGGTCTTCCGGGTGTACAAACCGGCCCGGATACTGGAGGTTGATAAGGGGGCGTAACGCCTGGCTGAGCCTGATTAACTCCCCGGCTGTAAATTCTGAAATCCCGGGAAAGTTGTCCTGTTCATCAATAATGGCATAGAAATTACCTCCATACGCCACATCAAAGTGGATATCGCCGAGGTCCGGGCTGTGGACGGAAAGCTCCCCCGCCGCCAGATAGGATGGTACGTTCGTGAATCGTACCCAGGCTACCCGCTGCCCTTCCATCCCGTATTCAGCCAGGATCAGTCCGGCCGGTGTTTCCAGCCGCACCTGCCCCGGGGTTGTCGGTTGAATTAACCCTTCCTGTATACCGATCGTAATGCTGCCTATTGTGCCATGCCCGCACATGGGCAGGCATCCGCTGGTTTCGATATAGAGGATGGCCGCATCGTTTTTAGGGTCGGCGGGCGGGTAGAAAATGCTCCCGCTCATCATGTCGTGCCCCCTGGGTTCGAACATAAGGCCCCGTCGGATCCAATCGTATTCCTTCAGGAAGTGCTGCCTTTTTTCGCTCATGTTGGAACCCTGTAAATCAGGGGCCCCGCTGGCCACGACCCGCACAGGGTTGCCGCAACAGTGCCCATCTATACAGCGGAATTCATGTGTTGCCATGTATTATTTCATAGAGATGAACGGGTCATTTCGCCATCCACCATCCGGAGGATGCCCAGTGGATTGGCGTTTTTCAAAGCATCAGGCAAGAGGTTGTCCGGGCAATCCTGAAAACTTACCGGGCGCACCCATCGGTTGATGGCATGTGTCCCCACAGAAGTAAACCGACTGTCTGTCGTCGCGGGATAGGGGCCTCCGTGCTGCATCGCAGCCGTAACTTCCACGCCGGTTGGGACACCGTTAAAAATTAGGCGCCCTACTCTTCCTTTCAGGGCCTCTGTAACCTCGGTATACGCAGGCAATTCTTTTTGTGTACCCACGATGGTTCCGGTTAACTGCCCCTCCAGTGCAGACAGGATTTCCTGCAACTGATGTTTATCACGGCATTTGACCACCAGGGCGAAAGGTCCGAATACTTCCTGGTGCAAGGCCGGATTGGCCAAAAAGGTTTCGCCCTCAACACCCAGCACGAGTGGGCGGCCAAAATTGGCTTCCACTTCCTCCCGGTAATCGGCAAGAACCTTTGTTTGTTCCTGTGCGGCAGCCGCTTGTTTGCCCTTTTCAAAAGCTCCCTGGATATTCGGATGCAGCATGCTCGTGGGCGCTATCGACAGGATCTCGGATGAAAGCTTTTTCATAAAGTTGTCCAGGCCCTTGTCTGCAATTCCAAGGAGTAGGCCGGGATTCGTACAAAATTGCCCGCTGCCCAGGGTGATAGACCCCGCATAGTTCCGGGCCCAGCTCTCACCCTGCTCTTCCAGGGCTTCAGGCAGGAAGACCACGGGGTTGATACTTCCCATCTCGGCAAATACTGGGATGGGTGTCTTGCGTTTGGCGGCAAGATCAAAGAGGGCCCTTCCGCCACGGTGGCTCCCTGTAAATCCAATGGCAGCGATGCCTTCATGCCTGGCGAGCTGCTGCCCTACCTCGATCCCACTGCTATTCAGGTGTGAGAATACGCCGTTCGGCATCCCGGTGGATGCTGCGGCCTTCAGGATTGCCGTGGCTACCATTTCGCTGGTGCCTGCATGCATCGGATGGCTCTTTAAAAGTACCGGGCACCCGGCAGCCAGAGCACTGGCCGTATCCCCTCCTGCCGTGGAAAAGGCAAAGGGAAAATTACTCGCCCCGAAAACCACCACCGGTCCCAGCGGCACCATCACCTTCCGCAGGTCGGGTTTGGGGATGGGTTCCCGTTCGGGAAGGGCCCTGTCGATAGTAGCGCCTACCCATGAGCCTTCTTCCAGCAAGTCGGCGAAGGCCCTCAACTGTCCCATGGTACGGCCCCTTTCCCCTTTGCCCGGCCTTTCGGCAAACCTGTTTCCGAGCAGTATGTTGTGATCAAAGGTTCGCCAAGGGCCAGGATTTCGTCGGCAATGGCCCTCAGGAAGGCAGCTCTTTCGCTTCCGGATTTTTGGGAATACGGCCCGAAGGCAGCCTTGGCCAGGGCAACCGCCTCGTCGATTTCCGCCGGGGTCGCTTCGTAAAAAGTGGTGTCGTTTTCCAGGTTTAACAACGGGTTAAATGTCCTGTATTTTTTGTTGCCTTTGGCATCGGGTTATTTCCTATAAAATTCTTTCCTGTAAGCATGATATTCGTTTCTCTTTTAAATTAATTACTTGGCCACCGCCTTTGTTGGTCGAAATCCGGTAAGGCCGGCCTGCAGGCCAGGCGCTCCTCGAGCAGGGCAAGCACCCTTCATCCGGGCATCCCCTGCCAATGGCAGTCTTGGCGGACGTACGTTTTCAGTTCCCAAACCGGTGGCCACTTCCGCCAGTTTAATATTCTGCACCAATTGCGGGCTCAAATCCAATTCGAGTAATGGCATGAACCAACGATAGATGGACAGCGCTTCCTCCAGCCGGCCTGCCCGGTACAGCTCATAGATGGCCACCGTTTCTGCGGGAAAGGCACATACCAGGCCAGCTACCCACCCGTGTGCTCCCAGCAGGAAGCTCTCCAGGGCCAGGGTATCCACTCCGCAGAGGATACGCAATTGTTCCCCGAACCTGGTTTTGATCCCATGGATATTGGAAATATTTCGAGTTGACTCCTTAACGGCCCCGATGTTGGGGCATTTTAAAAGTTCTTCGAACATATCCAACGTTACTTCTATGCCATAATCCACGGGATTGTTGTAGATCATGATGGGGAGGGAAGTCTCCCCTGCCACGGTTTTAAAATAAGCCACTACTTCCTGGTCGGTGGCCTTATATCGCATGGGAGGCAACAGCATAAGGCCCTGAGCCCCCTGTCCTTCGGCGGCCTGAGCAGCGCGTACCGCTGCTTTGGTTGATTGTTCCGCTATATTGCAAATTACAGGTACTTTTCCCCTGACCTTTTCCACGGCATTGCGGATCAGTACTTCCTTTTCCTGCTCCTTGAGGGTGCTGGCCTCACCCAGGGTACCCCCCAGGATGATCCCACTTACCCCGGCTTCCACCTGGGCCATGAGATTGTGGTTAAACGTTTCGAGGTCCAGTTCGTCCCCCGGGGTAAAGGCCGTGGTCATAGCCGGCATCACCCCCTCCCAACGAAATTCCATAGGTTTCTGTTTATTCCTGCAAATTACACTTCTTTTAGAACAGCCCCAAATTGGTTAAATAGAATGCTGGCAGGGATTTAATTCCTTTCCACACCGGTTAGGAAGAATGTTCGTAATCTTTTACCTATTTTTGGGGAATTTTATTCTCATAAACAAAACATTGATGAAAAAACTCCTGTTGGCCTTCTTCGGCCTCATCCTGGCCTGCAATGCCACACAAAAGCAGACTTCCCAACCGGCCAGGGTATCCGATGAAGGACCGGTAGCTTTCGCCAATACCATCACCGAAAGCGAATTAAAGGAGCATCTATATACTTACGCTTCAGATGAATTCGAAGGAAGGGAAACCGGAACCCCCGGGCAGAAGAAAGCCGTTGAATACCTGCGGGCGGAATACCGCAAACTGGGGATTCCGGCCGCACAGGCGAACGGGGATTATTTTCAGAAAGTACCGCTGGAGATTGCCCATGTACCAACTGGAAACCTCATTGCAGGTGGAAATTCCTTTTCCCAGGGAGATGACTTTCTCGCCTTTTCCCCTTTTCAGGGCGATATTTCAGAAGCTCGTTTATGCAGGTTACGGAATTGAAGACGAATCGTATTCTGATTATAAGGACCTAGATGTAACGGGAAAAGTGGTTCTGATCAAGGCTGGCGAGCCCGTGAATCCCGATGGCACCTACGTAATTTCGGGCGACCGGAGGAGTTCGGTATGGAGCAGTCTGGCGGAATCAGTCGACAAGAAAACTGACATCCTGGTCGGGAAAGGTGCCAGGGCTATCCTGTATTTCGACCCCGCCAATTACAACAAATACCGGCGGGCTTTTGATTTCCTGTCAGCCAATGATGAAGGAAGTATGAGCCTAAAAGCAGGTGATACCCTTCCCCCGCTTATAGTCTTGCGCGAGAACCTGGTCCGGGAAATCGATCCCGGAATTGTAACTGACAACCGTCCCCGTTTGTTACCTGCCCATATTTCTTTTAATATAAAAAGCACGAATGAAGCCATTGATTCAGAGAATGTGGCAGCCATCATCAAGGGAACCAAGAAACCCGACGAATACCTGATCATATCCTCCCATCTGGATCATATAGGGATTAGTGACGATGGGAAGATCAATAATGGAGCAGATGACGACGGATCGGGAACGGTGGCCATGCTGGAGATTGCAGAGGCTTTTGAACAGGCGGCAAAAGAGGGCCACGGGCCGGCGCGATCTGTGGTTTTCCTTCATATGACAGGAGAAGAGAAAGGGTTGCTGGGCTCTCAATACTATACCGATGTCTCTCCCATCTTTCCGCTTTCCGCGACAGTGGCCGACCTGAATATTGATATGATCGGCCGTACCGATCCAAAACGCCAGGGCAGCAGGGAATACGTCTATCTTATCGGGTCGGATAAATTAAGTTCGGAACTGCATCGTCTTTCGGAGGCGGTAAACCGGAAGTATACTCAACTCGAACTGGACTATACCTACAATGACGAAAACGATCCCAACCGGTTCTATTACCGCAGTGATCATTATAATTTTGCCAAGAACAATATTCCCATCATCTTTTACTTCAATGGCACACATGCAGACTACCACCGGCCAACGGACACCCCGGATAAAATCAACTATGACCTGCTTGCCAAACGGGCCAAGTTGATCTTTTATACCGCCTGGGAATTGGCTAACCGGCAAGATCGTGTCCTGGTTGATAAGGCTACCCGCTAAGGCGAACGGTATCGCCCTTTTCCTGCCTGTTTGCATATTTCGGTTCGCAGGCTTTTATTGTATCCGGGGAGGGGGCACGGCCCCATAGCCGGAACTAAAAGTTCATTCATCTTCAAAGCCACTCGCCAAATCAGAACCTTGTGGAGGGGAAACATGGACACGGGGCGATATTCTTTTTGTTTGGTTCCATATCTTTTTGCCCTACCCGGATTCCCCGCAACGCAACGCACACTCAGGATCTCTCTTTGATTCCACCCACCTTCCTGATTGCTTTTTTCAGTACCCCGGATTACATTGTAACCGGGGAGGGGAGCATGGCCCCTGGGCTCCAACCGGGCGCCGACATCTCACCCGGTCCAGGAAAACCTGAAACTGAAAACCCCATCCGAAAGGACAGGGTTTTTTTAAACCATAGGTGGAAGACCGGGTTCCCCCTGGCTCCGCAAGGGGTAAACTTCTCACCCAGCCTATGAAAAGATGAAACTGAAAACCCCGTCCGAAAGGACAGGATTTTTCTTAAACGGGGGGTGGAAGACCGGGTTCCCCCTGGCTCCGCAAAGGGTAAACTTCTCACCCGGTCCAGGAAAATCTGAAACTGAAAACCCCGTCCAAAAGGACAGGATTTTTCTTAAACGGTGGGTGGAAGACCGGGTTCCCCCTGGCTCCGCAAGGGGTAAACTTCTCACCCGGTCCAGGAAAACCTGAAACTGAAAACCCCATCCGAAAGGACAGGGTTTTTCTTAAACGGTGGGTGGAAGACCGGGTTCCCCTTGGCTCCGCAAGGGGTAAACTTCTCACCCGGTCCAGGAAAACCTGAAACTGAAAACCCCATCCGAAAGGACAGGGTTTTTCTTAAACGGTGGGTGGAAGACCGGGTTCGAACCGGCGACCTCTGGAACCACAATCCAGCGCTCTAACCAGCTGAGCTACAACCACCATTTGCCACTCCCAAACCCGTTTTAAAAAGGGCTTCCAGGCTATTTTATAAGCCGGGATTTCCGCTGTTCAGGAGCGCTGGCAAAGGTACTTTTTTTTATTCTTAGCCTCAAAATAAAAGCCTCAATTTTTTAAAGCACTTTTGCGCATGTAAGTATTCCCCTACTTCCCCCGCCACCACTGGGCCTTCCCAATTCGTATGAATCATCGGTGAAATACACAATTATCTCGTTAAAACACACAAATTTTGCCATTTCACAACATTAATTATTAAGCCTGCATATGAGCATCTAAATTTAATCTCCTAATCCCGATTAGGTATATGCTCCAACCAGACGCCCTTTTCGACCTGCTGCGCTCTTACCTGAAAAGCGTGAACGCCCTTATTGCTCTTCTTGCTCTATTGGCGGTTGGCCACGCCCAAACAGACAGCAGGGCATGAAGTTCGGGAAGAAATATTTGAACTACAGCAAGCAAGCACCAACTACACGCAGGATTCGATCTATATCGATGCCCTGCTCAAACTGGGGAACCAACTTCGGTTTTATGAAGCAGACAGCCTTCTGATCCTCGCCAAACAGGCCCTGGAGTACAGCAAAAAAGCAGGATATATCAAAGGGGAGACCGAAGCCCTTGTACGCCTGGGAGACTACCACTCAGACCAGGGAGAACTTGCCAAAGCCATTAGCTATTACGGCAGGGGATATCAGCTTGCCAAGAATAACCACCTTACAAGCCTGATGCTCAGCACGCTCAATAACCTGGCAGGTGAATATGCCTATATGGGGGACTATGCCAAAGCCCTGAGCGGTTACCTCGACGGCATCGCCCTGGCCGAAGAAGCTAAAGACAAAGAGATGCTTTCCATTATGAATGAGAACATCGCCAACCTTTACGCCTCCCAGAAAGACTATGAACAATCCCTGTTGTTTTTCAAGAAGGTCATGAAAATCAACGTTGAGGTCGGAAAGGAAGTAGACATCGCCGAAACCCTTAGTAACCTGGCCTCGGTATATGCAGACATGGGCAATCTGGACTATGCCATGTTCAATATCAACAAAAGTATCGCCATCTTCGAAAAGCACCATATCAGTGACTGGCTGGCCTACGCCTATGAAATCAAGGGCAAGGTCTACCTCAACCAACAAAACTATAAATGGGCGCTGTATTGGTACAACCAGAGTGAAATGTTACACAAGAAGCTCGATGATGCCCGCGGAAGGATCGACCTCTTTAACGGAATGGCTGAGGCATACCTCGGGATGAAAATGGACAGTACCTCAGAGCAATATGCGCTCAAGGCCTACGAAATTTCCAGGCGGATCCAGTTTATGGAAGGGACTCAAAAATGTGCCCAAACCCTGTACAATATCAATAAAAACAAAAAGGATTACAAGGCCGCCCTTCATTACCACGAACTCTACCAGAACCTGTCGGATACCCTGAGCCGGAATGAAAACCGTAAAAGCCTTACCCTGCTGAAGACCAAGATTGAATACGACAAACAAAAACAGCAACTCATAGAGAAAAACGAAAAGGAACTGGCACGGCAGGAACGCTATATCAATATCGCCCTGGTTACCCTCCTGATCTTTATCGTGATTACCCTGCTGGTCCATCGCGGGCAAAAGATCCAGAAAAAACTCAACCAGGAGCTGCAGGTCAATCAAGAGGCACTCGAATCGAGGGAAAAGGAACTTCGGGAAAACATTGAGACCAAAAACAAATTGTTTTCAATCATCGGGCACGATCTGAGAGGACCGATCGGCGCTCTGCAGGGCATCTTGAAACTATTTAAGGACGGGGAGATAGACAATAACGAATTCCTGCAATTCATGCCCAAACTAACCGATGATGTAGACCATATCTTCTTTACGCTGAACAACCTGCTTTCCTGGGGGCAGACCCAGATGAACGGGGCGGTTACCAAGCCTGCTTCCGTCAGCCTGGAGTCCCTGGTTACCGAAAACATCAACCTGTTGTCTGAGGTGGCCAAGAACAAAGCCATCAAAATTAAGAACGAAATAGGTGATAATGTCCAGGTGTGGTCAGACAGCAACCAGATAGATATCGTTATCAGGAACCTGATCAGCAATGCGCTGAAGTTTACCCCCGAAAACGGGATCATAACCCTGAAGGCCGAAGAACATAAGGAAAAATGGCAAATTTCCGTACAGGATACCGGCGTGGGGATGGATAAGATCACGCTCGAAAAACTCTTCTCCAAAACTTCCAATATCACCACTTACGGTACGAACAACGAAAAGGGTACCGGGCTGGGGCTATCGCTCTGCAAGGAAATGGTGGAAAAAAACAGTGGCACTATCTGGGTGGAAAGCAAACTTCGGATTGGCAGCTGTTTCTATTTCACACTTCCCAAAGCCCAGAATAAATATAGCCAGGCCTCCTAAATAAGGTCGTCAAGGCTTCTAACGGCCACATGCCGTTCGGCGTTGAACCCTTCGGCATAATCAACCCCCACCAACCGGCCGAGGTCTTTTGCACGGTATTCAATGCTTTGGCGGAAGTTTTCACTGCTAATTGGGGTATTAGGCGCCTTGCTTTTGGGATCATAAAATTGAGAGGCATAAGCCGAAATAGCCTCCAGTTTCTTTTCCATAAACCCGGATACATCCACAACAAAATCCGGCTTGAGGTTTTTCCACTGAATGTAATGATACACCTGTTTGGGCCGCCAGGGATCCTGCCAGACATCGTCCCCTTCCATTTGGGTATCAATTTTGACCAGGCCACTAAGGAAACAGGCATCACTTACGAGGCTGCCGCCTTTGGCATGATCTATATGCCTGTCTTCCACGGCATTGCAAAGAACAATCTCGGGCTGGTATTTGCGGATCATTTTGATCAGGGCCAGCTGGTGCTCCCTGTCGTTTGTAAAGAATCCATCGGCAAATTCCATGTTCTCGCGTATCGAGACTCCCAGAATTTTTGCGGATGCAGCCGCTTCCCTGTCCCGTATCTCTGCACTGCCCCTGGTGCCCAATTCCCCGCGGGTAAGGTCGATAATGCCTACTTTCTTGCCCCGGGACACCTCTTTGGCAATGGTAGCCCCCGCGCTCAATTCCACATCGTCCGGGTGAGCGCCAAATACTAAAATATCTAATTTCATGAAGGTATTTTCAAATGGATGTTATTGGTCGGATGATGGCGTTCAACCTTTCGCGTCCGCCACGATCCAGCCGTTCCTTCCGGATTGCCTCAGGAGGAAACCGCTTTGCTCGTATTCAGTTTTTTAAGCGACTGTGACACATCGGCCTGCAAATCCTCGAAATCCTCAATTCCCAGGGAGAACCGAATGAGGCCATCGGTTATACCCACCTTCTTCCTTTCCTCCGGCGGCAAAAGGGCATGAGAGGTCTTGGCCGGGGTCAGCACTGTGCTTTCAACGCCGGCCAGGCTCATGGCCGATTTGACCAGTTGAAGATGGTGCTGGAATTGCGAAGCATCAAGCCCCTCTTTTAATTCAAAAGAAAGCATCCCCCCGAATCCTTTCATCTGGGCACGGGCTATTTCGTGACCCGGATGGGATTCAAGTCCGGGGTAGTACACGGCTTCAATATCGGGATGGGCTTGCAGGAAGCGGGCCATCCTGCCTGCATTGTCATTCTGTGCCCGCACCCGGATCCCCATGGTCTTTATACTCCTTTCAAGAAGCCAAACCGTATAATCGCTCAGGTTGCCGCCCAGGCTCCTGGCCAGGTGGAAAATCCTTGTGATATGATCCGCGGACCCCGCTACGGCGCCTGCCACGATATCGGAATGCCCCCCCATATACTTGGTGGCGCTGTGGATGACCAGGTCGATGCCAAAATCCGCCGGATTCTGATTTACCGGGCTGGCAAAGGTATTGTCGATCGCAGTCAGGATCCCGCGCTTTTTCGCCAGGTGGGACACCGCCTTCAAATCCGTTAGGGTCAACAGTGGGTTGGATGGTGTTTCCAGGTAGAAAAGCCGCGTATTGTCCTGGATTTCATCTTCAAAATCAGCCGCGGTCATTCCCTTTGTAAAAGTATACTCTATCCCGTACCGTTCAAATTGTTCGGTGACCAGGGCGTAGGTGCCCCCGTACAGCATTTTTTGAAGCACCACATGGTCCCCCGCCTGCAGGAATGCCAGCAGGGTGGTACTTATGGCCGCCATCCCGCTTCCAAAGACCAGGGCTTTTTCCGTATGCTCCAGGGCAGCGATCTTCTTTCCAAGGCCTTCCTGGTTCGGCGTATTGAAATATCTTGGGTATCGCTTGACGTCCACATCCTCAAATGCATAGGAAGTCCCCATATATAGCGGGGATACCACCCCCTTGTATACCGAATCCATGACTTCACCGGTATGGGTACAAACCGTATTCAATCCGTATTTATTTTTATCCATCCTGTAAAGAATTGGCCGATCCCAAAGGTACAAAATTAGCTTATACCTCTACCCTCTTCCAGTCTCCCTTGCGAAACCAAAGTATTGCCATAACAGACAGCAATACCTCCGCCAACACGATGGCGAGGAAAATCCCTTTGGCGCCCCAATTCAAATGGATCGCCGCCAGGTAGGCAAAGGGCAACTGGAACAGCCAGAAAGCGATCAAATTGATCTTCATAGGCGTCCGGGTATCCCCTGCCCCGTTAAAAGCCTGCGAAATCACCATGCCATAGGCATAAAATATGTAGCCCGATGCGATAATTCGCAAACAGAGAGCCCCGTTTTCCACTACTTCCGGCCTGGTGTTGAACCAGAGGATAATTTGACGGGCGAAGAACAGGTAGAAAAGGGAAACAAGCAACATAAAGATAGCGTTGTATTTCCCGGTGACCCACACCGAGCGTTCGGCCCGTTCTGCCTGCCGGGCCCCCAGGTTCTGACCTACAAGGGTGGCCGCGGCATTGCTCATCCCCCAGGAAGGAAGGAATGTAAACATGATCACACGAAGGGCGATGGTATATCCGGCCAGAACCTCACTCCCGAATTCAGACATCAGCCGCATCAGGAAGACCCAACTGGATGTACCAATCAGGAATTGTGCGATCGCCCCCAGGGAAACCCTGACCAGGTTCCACATAACCTTGAAGTTCACTGCCACATCGATTAGGAGCAGCCGTATCCGCCTGTATCCAAAAAACAGGATCCCTAACTGGAACAATACCGCAGTACCCCGGCCAATATTGGTGGCGATGGCCGCCCCCATTACCCCGAACGCGGGAACCGGGCCCCATCCGAAAATAAAGAGCGGGTCCAGAACGATGTTGATGGCGTTGCTTAAAACCAGGCTCCACATGGCCATGGAAGCATCCCCGGCTCCCCGGAAGACCGCATTGATGAGGAAAAGCAAAACGATGGAAATGTTTCCGCCTATCAACCATTTGGTGTAACCGTGGCCATCCCGGATAAGGGTGGCATCACCGCCCATAAGGGTAAGGATCTCACGGGAATAAAGGAGCCCGAAAAGGCCGATGAACAACGACATGGCAATTCCAAGAAGAATAGCCTGCACCGCAGCCTCCCGGGCTTTTTCCAGGTTTTTTTCGCCAACCCTGCGTGCGACCACCGCAGTTGCGGACATGCTCAACCCTATCGCCAGGGCATATACCAGGGTGATCACGGCTTCGGTCAGCCCGATAGTAGCCACCGCATTCACGCTGACATGTGAAACGTACATGATATCTACAACCGCAAATATCGATTCCATCATCATTTCAAGGATCATGGGGATGGAAAGCATAAAAATGGCCTTGCGGATGCTGCCGGAGGTAAATTCTGTTTCCCGGCCGCTGATCGCTATAATAAACGCCCGGTATAACTTTTTAAAAGAAAGTGTATTGGAAGGTTGCATAAAGAAGCAAATTATGTTAACGGATGGTACTAATGTCAGGGTAAGCCCTCTGAAGGGGCTTTACACGATGGCAGGCGCCACAATAACATCAGCTGTAAACATAATTCTAGTGCTTCACAACCTTTCAAAGATGCAAATTTTTCATTTAAACCGGTCGGATTTTTGGATTTTTTGCGGGCTGATACTTTAGTCGAGCTTCACCGGGCCTGCAGAATCATTTTGCAGTAGCCACCGCTCGTTCAGGAGGGAGCGGTATACGATCTCATATTTCAGGCCTTTCTCCTGGAGCTCCGTTAATGCCTTCGTAATCAGATTGTAATCCTTTGGGCTATTTTCTATGGTGAGGAAGATATACGTCGAGTTGGCCGGGATGGCAATTCCATTATTCAATGTAGAATAGGTGAAATGGATACTGTCTAGCTCCGGGTTGAAGGTGGCCAGCAGTTTCATGATTTGGTCGTCGTAATCGCGGAGGTTGAATCGGGTTCCCCGATACTCCATGGTCACCGATTCCAGGATCGCCGGACCCACACCGTGGTTCTTTAACCGCAATTCAAAACTGTGAGAGTGAGGATCATCGGAAGTTGATAACTGCAGGTAGGGAAGGATGGAGAGATAATTTTGCCGGCTCATTAGGTTGGTCTGCCATATGAAAATAACCAGGGTTATAAAACTCATCCCCATGGCTGTGAGGCTGAGCAGGCGTTCCGAATTCCATTTGATCTTCCTTGCAGTCATAATTGGCTAAGGCAAAAATAATCAAAATCGGGGAACCCGTTATTTCACGTAATGTACCTTGTATCTCCAGTAACTGATCCCCCCCAGGATAAGGACCCCTGCCAGGGTATACCAGACGAAAGCCGGAGTAATCACCTTCTCGCCGCTGGCATAACTATGCAGCCCCACCAGATAAAAATTAACCCCGAAATAGGTCATCATAATGCTGCCGAAAGCGAGTACGCTCAGAAAATTAAAAGCCCATTTTCCCCTGAGCCCGGGCACCAAACGGGTATGTACCACAAAGGCGTACACCATGATGGAGATCAGGGCCCAGGTTTCCTTTGGGTCCCAACCCCAATACCTGCCCCAGCTTTCATTGGCCCACTGCCCTCCAAGGAAATTGCCTATGGTAAGCATGATCAAGCCCACCGTCAGCGCCAATTCATTTACAATGGTGAGTTCCTTTAGGTTGATAGCCATTCGTTCCTTGTTTCGGCTATTGGTCATTATGATAAAATCAGGGCCACCACGCCCAGGATCATGCCAACCGTCAACGGCCCGTAACTGGCCACAATAACCGCCACATGGATCATCAGCCAGTAACTGTCGAGCACTGGCACGAGGTTAGCTATAGCCGGATCCACCCAGCTCTGGTGGGCAATCCACATAAGCATGGCCGTCACAAAGGCGGATGCCGAAATGGTGAGTTCACTTTTCCGGCCCAGCAGCAATCCCATCCCCATGGTCGCCCAGGAAACATAGAGAATGCTTTCATAAGCATCACTCCAGGGGGCATGCCCCGAAATATACCATCGCACGGCAAGTCCGGCAGTATGCCATAGAAAGAATATGAGAATGACCCCTTTGAGGAAATAGGTTCCAATACGCCATATCTTGCGATCCCTGAAAATGCGGACAATCAGGATCAGGAACATCAGGAAGCCCCGCCAGGCTATAATATTTGTAGAGGCGATTAAAAATGTTCAGCTTGTTGTAGGTGACCTCAATATCAACTTTCCGGGCGGGAGGTAATACTTCGCTCCCGTGGTTTTTCTGGTTTTGGTGGAAAGGCCGCGAGTATTTTATCAGCTTCGGAATAATCCCCGGTTTGTTTCCCCTTCCGGAGAGACATCAGGTAGTAGGGAAGCGAATTCTTTATAAAATTTGCGTATAGCGAATCGGATACCTGGTACGCCCCTGTCTGATATTCGGCAGCAGAGATCCATTTGTTGTTCTCGTCGTGGAGCAAGGGGAAAATCTTTATTATTTCCCCACTAAGCGCCCGGTTTAACAAGCCCAGCCGAAGGTCGACGTCCCTGAAATCCTGTTCAAACTGGTTGGGGTTGCTAGTGGCGTAGGCTTTTTCAAGGTAAGGCGCAAGCTTGTATTGCCCCTCTTCATTGAAAAATCAGTGGCCTTTACGATAACGCTGGTCATCCGGGACGCCGATGACTTTACGAATACTGTCATTAGCGCCTTTTTTGTCGAGGGCAATAAAGTCGAGGTTGTACCAGAGGGCCGGGTTCATCATCATGGACAGGAACACCTGGTCTGAACTATGGCCCTCATAGGTGTCCTTAAAGCTGAGTTTTCTGAGCAGTTCGGAGGAAAAGGTATTGATCGGTTTCATCCGGCCGCCGTTGTCCTGGATGACCAGTTTCCCAAATTTTATGGCCTGATCTTCCGGTACCATGGTCGATTCGAGCAGCGAATCCAATCGCGATTTAGGAACTTCCGGCACATGCTCGTGGGCTTGTTGTGCCCGGGCACCCATGGTAAACCACCAGGAAAATAACGGTGGCCAGGGCTGCCTTCTTCTTCCTGATTTCCTCAAGCATTCGGCCCAGGTCCTTAAACCGGGTCTTGCCGAAAAACATGATCCCCATCAAACCAATATACAAAAGGAAGTAGCCGGTATAGGTAATCCAGGTTCCCCAGCGGTCATGGTTTACCGAAAGTACGGTCCCCTGTTCGTCAGGGTCGAAACTCGCCTGGAAAAACCGGTAACCCTGGTAATCCAGCACATGGTTCATATAGATGTCGTAGTCAAAAGTCCGCTGATCGTTCACTGTAACCTTGCTCATGAACGAGGCATAGCCTTTTTCGGTACCCGGGTATTTCTCGGCAATAAAATCGTTGAGGGTGATGCTGAACGGCAGTTGATACACTTTTGATCCGTATCCCATCCTGAATTCGAGCCCCCCTACTTTGAAAGGGTCTGAGAAATTCAGGGAGCCCTTGCCCCCGAGGAGTTTTTTGGTGACCGTCTCCCCCCCGCTGCTCACTTCCACCACGAAGGCGTCCTGGGTAGCCTTGGTGACCTGGTCATCCGGAACCTTAACCACCTCGTACCTGCCCCGGCTCAAGGAATCCGGGATCACGAATCGCATCCCGCCCATGGTGTACAGGGAGCGGAGCTGCAATTTTTGCAGGCTGTCCCTGGCCACCTGCCCCTGAAACTGGTCGGCCATCCGCATAAACATCCCTGGGAAAGGTGAACGGATGGTATACGTGCTGTCTGTCGCAAAAATATTGACCGCTCCATCCGTCGGTTTATTCAGCGCAAAAAGTACGTTGTGGATATTGGCAACCTGCCCGGATTCCAGGTAGTGATCCTGTCTGGACCCACTCCCCGCTTCTACTAATTTTAAATACGATTTGCCCGTATCGTCCGGGACCAGGCCCATCTTTGCCCCTTTGATGAATCCCGCATAGGCAATTCGGAAGTCTTGTCCGTTGAAATCGGAATTCCAGGGAAGGTTAGATTTGATGGCTTCCGGGGTAACGATCAGGTTGTCTTCCAGGACTTTTCGCTGGGTGGTGCCGTCAATGGTGCCATCCACGTAGGCTGTCAGGTATGTTTTGTCTGAGTAAAATACATTCTCCGTATTCCCCTCCCGGATGGGCATCATCCCCTCAAAGCTTATATATCGCGAAACGAATGCCCCCAGGATGATGAAGATCCAGGACAGGTGCAGCACCAGAACCGCCCACTTTTCCTTCCGCAGCAACCGGTATCTGAAGATATTGCCTATGAAATTGACTACAAAAAGGGCCATGATCAGTTCAAACCAGGAACTGTTGTAGATCCAAATCCTGGCCGTCTCAGTACTGTACCAGCTTTCAATAAAGGTCCCGAAAGCCATGGCTGTTGCAAACGCTATAAACAGGAAGGCCGTTAAACGCGTGGAGAAGAAAAACTTCTTTAAGATGTTTGTCATTCTTGAGGGATGCATTGCACTTTCCGATTGCAAAAGTACGGGAATTATGGGGATAAAGAAGCGAATTAACATTCAGTTTCCCAATGTCCGGATTCCATTCCGCATTCCGGTTCTCCGGCTCCTGCCAAATAAAATATATATGTACTTTTACGCCGTGATAGAACTGGCGATCATAGGTACGGGGAAGGTGGCACGGGCTCTGCTCCATGGGCTGAGGCATTCTGGCAAGGTCCGGGTGGTCCAGGTAGTCGGGAGGGATCCGGCGGCCCTCTCGACGGTCAAAGAGGAGGTTCCCGTTGCCCTTCCGGAGGGGATCACCACCTCGGCAGATATGTATTTAATTGCTGTAAGTGATGATGCCATACCTTCTGTTTCTGAGTGGGTTAAGTCATCTGATAAGCTGGTGGTTCATACGTCCGGGGCGGTCCCAATAGATGCCCTCGCAGCCCGGCACCGGAAGGGCGTATGTTACCCCCTGCAAAGCTTCAGCGAAGGCCGCGATCCTGATCTAAGGGAAGTACCTTTCTTCCTGGAAGCGGAACAGGAACAGGATTTGCCCATGTTGCATGCCCTGGCCAATTCCCTGTCGGATACCGTACAAGAACTGGATTCCGCAACACGGCAGCACCTCCACCTGGCGGCTGTCTTCGCAAACAATTTCACCAACCACCTCTATACGCTGAGCTATGAACTGATGCGCAAATCAGGGCTCTCCCCCGGCCTGCTGAGGCCCCTCATCCACGAGACGGCCCTGAAGATCGGTGAGATGGATCCGTTCGATGCACAAACCGGACCGGCCAGGCGGGGCGATAAAGGCAGCATGGAACAACACCTCCGGCTCCTGGACAAAGAATCATTCAAAACTATATACAGCCTGCTAAGTAACTCTATTCTAGAAACCTATGGAAAAAAGCTATAAAGCCTACCTCAAAGATATTACCACCTTTATTTTTGATGTGGACGGGGTCCTGACCGATGGGTCGGTGCTGATTACCACCCAGGGGGAACAATTGCGCAAAATGAGCATCAGCGACGGGTATGCCTTAAAAACGGCCATGCAAAAGGGCTACCATGTCTGCGTGATCTCCGGGGGAAACAACCCCGGGGTCCGGGAAAGACTAAGGGATCTGGGCGTTACCGACATATACCTCGGCGTGCTCCATAAGGCGGAACAACTTCAGGAATACCTCGATATCCATAACCTCGCAGCCGACCATGTGGCGTATATGGGGGACGACATCCCTGATATCCCGGCCATGGAAACAGTTGCCCTGCCGGCCTGTCCGCAGAATGCCGCCCCGGAAGTAAAAGCCATCAGCCGCTATGTGTCTCACCGGAATGGCGGAGAAGGGTGCGTTAGAGACATTATTGAGCAGGTTTTAAAGGTACGGGGCGACTGGAATGGGAATTTCGATGCAAAGAGCTGAGCCCATGCTGCAGGAACTCCTGTCCGGATACCAACTCATTCTCGGGTCCGGGTCTCCCCGTCGCAGGAAATTATTGCAAGAAATGAGGCTGGTATTTGAGGTCCGTGTGCCGGCTGTGGATGAAAACTTTCCGGACACACTCGCCGGCGCGGAAATCCCAAATTTTATTGCCAGGTCAAAGGCAAAAGCTCTTGAAAACAGCTTAGGGGCCGGAGATATCCTCCTTACGGCCGATACGGTCGTATTACACAAGGGTCGCCTGCTGGGCAAGCCGGCGGGCGCCGCAGAAGCAGAAGACATGCTTTTCTCCCTTTCAGACAGCTGGCATGAGGTCATCACCTCGGTTTGTTGCACAAAACAAGACCGGCAACAACTGCTGCACGAGACGACCCGGGTGCGCTTCCGGAAACTAAGGAAGGAGGAAATCGCATATTATGTTTCACAGTTCCAACCCTGGGACAAGGCCGGGGCCTATGGCATACAGGAATGGATCGGGCTGGTGGGGATTAAAGAGATCCGGGGTTCGTATACCAATGTGGTGGGCCTGCCAACGGCCGGGGTCTACGAATTGTTAAGAGCCATGGCAAGCTGAAGCATTTTGGGTATTTTTGGGAAAATGACAAAATGAAACGCTCTCTCCCGCCTTTTACCCGGCCTGTATTCCTAAGCCTTTTCCTGCTTCTTTCCTGCAACCAAAACCCCGGCCCACCTGATCCGGATTCCAAAAACGAACCCAGGAAACTGCCGGCGGCATTTAAGGATTACTGGTTTGCAGGGCAGGCCGAGATAACTTCTTACGAGCTTCGGCAGGCGCGTTACGGGGAATACCGGGATGGCCATGCCGTCCTTGTCTATGTGACGGAACCCTTCCGGCCAGACCAACAGGTTAAGGCAGACGAATCGCATCCGGACAATATCCAGGTCCTGAAACTCAACCGGGTTAAAAAATTCATTACAGGGATTTACCCCTATTCTATCATGACCAGTATTTTCTATCCCATTTTCAACCGGCAGCATGCCATAAAACTTTCCACATCGGTGCAGGAATGGTGCGGGCACGTATACACCCAGCTCAACAACCGGTCGGCCTATGAAATTGAATCCCATTCGTATTTTGAAAAGGAAGGGGACCAGAAACTCCGGCTTCCCAAAAGCCCTATGGAAGATGAGTTGTGGACCCAGCTTCGGATGGACCCCTCGGAATTGCCCACCGGTAATTTCCATATGCTACCTTCCCTGGAATATATCCGCCTTCGTCATAAGGATCTGAAAGCCTATGCAGCCACGGCAACATTGACCCGGGACGGGGATCTGAGTGTTTATGAACTTCAGTACCCCGAGCTCGAACGCAGCCTTCGCATCGAGTTCGATACGGCTTTCCCTTACACCATAGACAATTGGTCTGATACGTACCGGAGCGGCTTCGGGCCCGATGCGAAACAAATGACTACTACCGCCAAAAGGATCAAAACTTTAAAGACGGCCTATTGGCAGAAAAACGGAATTAAGGATGTAATTTTGCGGGATAGTTTAGGATTGTAATTGCCCATGGAAGCACTCATTGAAGCGTATCAAAGAGAGATTCTGAGTACGCTGGCCGTTTGCGTCGTTTTCCTCATCCTGCGTTTTATCGCCAATAAAATGGTACGCCGTGTAGGACGGTTCAATGATTTGAATGAGACCCGCACCCGGCTGATCGTAAAATACATTTCCTACGGGCTGCTTTTCCTTACCCTGGTCGGGCTGGTTTTTGTCTGGGGGGTCAATATCCGGGAGATCGGCCTCATTTTCTCGTCGGTATTTGCCGTAATCGGGGTGGCCCTGTTCGCACAGTGGTCCATCCTCAGTAACATTACCGCCGGGATTATCCTGTTTTTTACTTTTCCCTACAAAATTGGCGACCGCATCCGAATTCAGGACAAGGATATCAACTATGACGGGAATTATATCATTGAGGATATCCGCGCCTATCACCTGCACCTGCGGAAAGAAGACGGTGAACTTATGACCTACCCGAACAACCTGATGCTCCAGAAAGCCGTATCCCTGATAGAAACGGCCGATCATGGCCGGGAAGGCAGTGAGGCGCTCTAAGCTGTTAAAGAATTTTTAAATGTTGCCTCTCCGGGCCTATTCTTTCTATATTTGGTTACCGACAAAACTTCGAAACATGCGTAATATTTCTGGTATTCTGTACGGGAATCCTCCTGAGTTGTCAATGTATTCTCGCCCAGATACCTGAAAAGGCATCTTCCGCTTCCATCTACGAATCGCTCCAAAAGCTTAACTTCCTCGGGAATGCCCTGTACATAGCGGCACATCCCGATGACGAAAACACCCGGCTGATCTCCTACCTCTCCAATCATGTGAAAGCGAGGACCGGATACCTTTCCATGACCCGGGGGATGGCGGGCAAAACCTGATCGGTCCGGAATTACGCGAACTGCTTGGCGTACTCCGTACCCAGGAGTTGCTGGCAGCCCGTAGGGTTGACGGGGGCGAGCAATTTTTTACCCGGGCTGTGGACTTTGGTTATTCCAAGCATCCGGATGAAACCCTGTCGATCTGGGACAAAAAGGCCGTTCTGGGCGACGTGGTCTGGGTCATCCGAAATTTCAGGCCCGACGTGATCATCAACCGCTTTGACCACCGGACGCCGGGCACCACGCATGGGCACCACACCTCTTCCGCCATGCTCAGCATGGAGGCATTCGACCTGGCCGGCGATCCGCAGGCCTACCCCGGTCAATTAAAATATACTGATCCCTGGCAGCCCAAAAGGGCCTTCTTTAATACCTCCTGGTGGTTCTACGGCAGCCCCGAAAATTTTGAAAAGGCAGATAAATCCGGTATTCTGGGGCTCGATGTTGGGGTGTATTATCCCCTGAAAGGTTTATCGAACAATGAAATTGCCGCCCTCGCCAGCAGCCAGCACCGCTGCCAGGGATTTGGCAGGCGAATGGAAAGAGGGAGTGAGACGGAGTATGTGGAATTATTGAAGGGGGAAATGCCCTCAGACACCACTGACCTTTTTGAGGGGATAAACACCACCTGGTCCCGGATTGATGGCGGGGAAGCGGTTGGAGAGATCCTGTATGACCTGGAGGACCATTTTAATTTCAGGGACCCGGCTTCCCACCTGCCCCAACTCCTGGAAGCGCATAAGAGGCTGGTAACAACTCCCGGACGGACCCTGGAAAAGTCAAAAAAAGGCAGAACTCGAATCCCTGATCGCATCGGTCTGCGGCCTTTACCTGGAGGCAAATACGGAGGAAGCCTCCGCCTACCCGGGCCAGGATATCCCGGTTCATGTGGAAGCGGTAAACAGGAGCGATGCAAACCTGGTGTTAAGCTCGGTACAAATCGGCTCCGCCACCACCTACAATACCCCCACCCCTTTGCCGGACAATGAAAAGCAAACTATAGACCTTAGCCTCCATATCCCGGAGGATGCTGCCTATTCCAACCCATATTGGCTAGACGAGCAAAGGAACACTGGGGATGTACCAGGTAGACCGGCAGCAGCTGATTGGCAAACCGGAGACCCCTCCCGCCTTCATAGCCAGTTTCAAACTGGAATTCGATGGATACGGAATTACCCTGACCGCCCCCCTCCACCATAAATACGCCAGGCCCGACAGGGGTGAACTCACCGAGCCTTTCAATATCCTGCCGAAAGCTACCGTAAAGATCGCCGATCCGGTGCTGATCTTCAACGACGACCGGTCCCGACAAATCCCGGTGACCGTCAAGGCGAACATGGATAACCTCACCGGCCAGCTGGCCCTGCAGGTGGCGGATGGATGGAAGGTGCAAGAACAGGATTACCCGGTGTCTGTTGCCAATAAAGGGGACGAAAAAACCTTTATGTTCACCCTGTCCCCTCCGCCCGGGGAAAGCGAAAGCGAGATCCGCCCGGTATTGACGGTAGACGGACATCCCCTCTCTAAAGAATTGATCACCATTGCCTATGATCATATCCCGACACAAAACGTACTCATGCCTGCTTCCTCCAAGGTAGTCCGGCTAAACATCCAGAAAACAGGGGAGAATGTGGGCTATATTGCCGGGGCCGGCGATAATATCCCGGAGAGCCTCAGGCAGATCGGCTATATAGTCCACCCGGTAGACCCCGCTGGCATCCACGCCGGGAGCCTGGATCCTTACGACGCCATTGTGGTAGGCATCCGTGCCTATAACGTAGTGGACGAACTCAAATTTAAACAACATTTCCTGCTTGACTATGTAAAGAACGGCGGGACGCTGATCGTCCAGTACAATACCGTTGGGCGGGATGGGATCGGGATAGACAACATTGCCCCCTACAAGCTGGAACTTTCGAGGGACCGGGTGGTGGACGAGCATTCGGATGTGACCTTCCTGGCTGCCCACAATCCCCTTCTGCAATATCCGAACAACATTACGGCCGACGATTTTAAAGGCTGGGTGCAGGAACGCGGCCTGTATTTTCCGGATTCCTGGGATTCTGCCTTTACCCCCGTCCTGTCCATGCACGACACAGGGGAAGATCCCGAAAAAGGAAGCCTCCTGGTAGCGCCGTATGGCAAAGGCTATTATATTTATACCGGACTGAGCTTTTTCAGGGAGCTTCCGGCCGGAGTCCCGGGAGCCTATAAACTTTTCGCCAACATGCTGTCTATTGGCTCCCATAAGGCGGAAAATGCGAATGCCGTAAAAGGATAATATGAAAGAACCAACCGTCTGGAAAAGAGAATACACCCTGGTGTTGATCCTCAACGCCCTCTATATTCTTATTTTTTATTTCGTGATGACCGCTTACAGCTGATATGGGAACACTGGATTGGATGATACTTGGTGGAACCCTGCTGTTCATTGTCGGATATGGGGTCTGGAGAACCCGCGGGAATAAGGATGTTGACGATTATATCCTGGCCAGGAATACGTCCCGCTGGTGGACCATAGGGTTATCGGTAATGGCCACCCAGGCCAGCGCCATTACCTTTCTTTCCACCCCCGGGCAGGCCTACCACGACGGGATGGGATTTGTGCAGTTCTACTTCGGACTCCCGCTGGCTATGATCGTCATCTGCCTGGTCTTTATCCCCATTTTCCACAAGCTCAAAGTATACACGGCCTACGAATTCCTGGAAAACCGCTTTGATCTTAAAACACGGTCCCTGGCCGCCTTTCTGTTTCTGGTACAACGCGGGCCTGGCAGCGGGGATCACCATTTTTGCCCCGTCCATTATCCTCTCGGCAGTGCTGGGTGGGATCTCAGGACCCTGAACATCATTATTGGCATCCTGGTGATCATCTATACCGTTTCCGGCGGAACCGAAGCTGTCCGTGTTACCCAAAAACAGCAAATGTTCATTATCATGACCGGGATGTTCGTGGCTTTTTTCTTTATCCTCGGGTACCTGCCCGCGGATATCGATTTCGGGAAGGCCCTAGAAATAGCCGGTGCCAGCGGTAAACTGGATATCCTGGATTTTCGATTTCAATACCAGCAGCCGCTACACCTTCTGGAGCGGGATCACCGGCGGGCTGTTCCTCGCCCTGGCCTACTTTGGAACAGATCAAAGCCAGGTGCAGCGCTACCTTTCAGGGAAATCCGTACGAGAAAGCCAGTTGGGGCTGATCTTCAACGCCTATCTTAAAGATCCCCATGCAGTTCTTTATTCTCCTGGTGGGGGTCATGGTTTTTGTATTTTACCAGTACAACCCCTCGCCCCTTAATTTTAATCCGGCTGCGACCGATGCAGTGATGAATCGGGTTATTCCAACCGACTACAAATTGTTGCAAGACAACCATCAACTTATCGAAGAGGAAAAACGCATGGCCCAGCAACGATTCTCAGAGGCCCTGGAACTCAAAGAGTATGACGCCATCATCGCAGCTGAAAAAAGGATAGGTGCCATCCATGAAAAAGAAAAGAACAACCGGGAAGCGGCGCGGATGTTGATCGCCAAAGCAGACGGCACCGTCGAGACCAATGATAAAGACTATGTATTTATCCATTTCATCCTCCATAATCTCCCCAGGGGGCTTATCGGGCTGCTCCTGGCTGTAATCCTGTCTGCGGCCATGTCGTCTACGGCATCGGAATTGAACGCCCTTGGAACCATCAGTGCGCTGGACCTTTACAAACGCAACAAGAAAGGTGCCTTTACCGCGGAACACTATGTCTGGGCTTCCAAAGGATTCACCCTTTTATGGGGCGCTATCGCCATCTCAGTTGCCTGTGTCGCGAACCTTTTCGACAACCTCATCCAACTGGTGAACATCATCGGATCCATATTTTACGGGAATGTCCTGGGTATCTTCCTGCTCGCCTTCTTCTTTAAGTTCATCCGTGGGAATTCTGTCTTTATCGCTGCCATCTTTACCCAGATCATCGTCATCATTGGCTGGTATCTGGACTGGATGTCCTATTTATGGCTGAATGCGTTCGGATGCGCGCTGATCATCTTTTTTGCCTGTATCCTGGAAGGGTTCGACCGCATGCTGAGAAGCCCCAGGCTGGAAGCATAAAAAACCCGGGGAAACCCCGGGTAGTCTGAATTCTTGCCACGGACACGGGTCATAAGGCCCCCCACTCTTTCAGGGAATCCCTGTTTAATTTTACGTAATCCGTATTGCCTGCGGCTTCCGCAGCAGCCATTGATTTTTTAGCTGCTTCTATAGCGCCTTTCCGGTCCCCGATCTTATCATGAATCAGTGACTGCCTCCTCAGTATCCAATAGGCATCATTCATAGAAGCGGCCTTGTCTATCCATTCCCTCGCTTTTTGAAGATCCTTTCCCTCTTCAAAATAATAGGCAGCCGCAGCATAATAGTCAAATGCGCTCGGGCCGTTCATAACGGTCTCTATGCTTTTCATGGCCTTTTCATCCGTAGGCACGCCAAATCGGACCCCGGCATAGGTATTAGCCCAGCTGATTCCCAGGGTTGCCCCGCTATTACTCAGGTCGTCGATCCCAATGGTGAGGGTTTCAACGGTCCTGGACAGCTGCTCTGGACTTTCCGTTACCTCGGCGGCTATCTTGGATGCCTCCCATGGATCCGGCGATACCGCTGTTATCGGTATCTGTGTAGAAATAAACCTTCCAGGAGTCTTTCCCCGGCCTGGTATAGAGCGCATAGGTGCCGGCCTTTAGGGCATGTCCGCTAACGGTGACATCATCGGAAAATGTGATGGTGGTGTTCCTGTTGGCCCCGGTTCTCCATATTTGGTCAAATGGAACCAGGTTCCCGTATATGGTCCTGCCCCGTACGGATGGCCTGGAATAGGCAATGGATACCTGGGTTAGACCCTACATCCTGGTTCATGGCTTGCATTCGGACTGGGTTGCGGGGTGATTATCTGCGCCTGTAGCCCGGGGGCAGACAAGGCAAAGCATAATGAATAACGATAGTTTCTTCATCTTCCAATGGATTTTAGGTTTTCACAAAGCTAGCTATAACCGACAAATACCAATTGTTAAGAATTCCTTAAATCAAGGAGTGGCCGTCACCTTATTTGAGGAAAAACGGTTTGGAGATTGTTTTTCCTTCCAGGTAGAAGGTAAGGAAGTACACGGCACTTCCCAGGGTTGCCAGGTCGATGTTGTCCCCATCAAAATCGGGGGAAGCCGTGTATCGGATTCGCCTGCCCTGCAGGTCGAATATGGCGCGGCCATATACGGGCTCTTCCCTGTTGAGCTCATAGAATACGGACCGGCTACCGAAAGGCGCTATGATCTTCAGTTCCGATTTGTCCGGTCCCCCATCCGTAGGGGGTTCACCTCTGGTTCCGGCTCCCTCGTGGCATCATTTCTTTGAAACGCATACAGGCTCGCCGTTAGCTCGATAGGCGGATTGGTTCGTGTAAATCGCTCGCTAGACAGGAAATACCTCCCCGCGGCGCTTCCGGCAATTCCTTCAATTTGCGCTAAACCAGTATCCAGGAGGATAAATTGAGGGCTGCCTGCAAACGGTTGGCCGGGATCAAAATGGTCCATTCGGATAAGGAATGGGCGGAGGATCTGGGTATAACCGCACAGGTAGGCAACCCCATCGCCTTCGCGATAGGAAGCCCCCGTCACCAGTCCGTTCGCAGCGAAGCTTCCCAGCAGACGGGCCTGGTAAGTCCCGGGGGTGGTGGGCAGGGAATAGGCCTTACTGCCCAGGCTTTGCCACTGCTTGGTAAAGACTAGTAATTGTCCACCGGCCGCAAGAAGGGCTTCGGCATCCCAATCGCTGTTAGGCCCCGGATTCAGATCCACCTGGTCTTCGTAGACAAAGGAAATCACTTCCGCCACTACAGCCTCAGAAGCGTCAAAGTCTTGCTTTGAAACCTTATAAATAGTCAGGCTTGCCCGGTTACCGGCATTGTTTCCAATATCTCCCATGTAGATAAAGGAATCATCCTGGGCCAGGTCCTCCCAGTCGGTATTTACGGCATTTACCACCCGTACCTTCCGCACCACCTGCAAGCTGGTGGTATCCACCTCGTAGAGCAATGGCTCGTTTCCGGAATCGTTATGGGTAATGAGATGGCCGTTATAGAATATCAATCCAGAAGATTCGGGCACTTCGGCAGGAGGCTTCCCAGCAGTTCTACCGCTTGCTGCGCAAGCAAAGGGGAGGTCGCCCAAAACAGCAACAGGCATAAAAACTGGACTATGGAATTTTTCATCCCCCGGAAGTTACAAAATGGGGACAAGGCAACCCCAATATTTCAGATTGATGGTTTGGAAAATCAGACGAGTTCCCCATTTTCCATCCCCGGAACCGTGGCCTTAAGCGTTTTAATTTTAACTTTTTGTTTAACAATATCAATTTTTTATTAAACAATAATACCACTAATTTAGCGGGCGGATGAAACTCTACCAACTGCGAAGCCGCCAATTGCTGCCAACCGACATGGAGACGGCCTGGCAATTCCTTTCCGACCCCAGAAACCTGCAGAAGATTACACCCGATACCATGGGGTTCAGTATCCTTTCCGGAGCAGACCGGCCAATCTTTTCGGGCCAGATCATCCACTACAAAGTGGCTCCTTTCCCGGGCCTTTCCATTTCGTGGGTCACGGAGATCACCCATGTGGAACACGGCCGGTATTTTGTGGACGAGCAGCGGTTTGGGCCCTATGCCCTCTGGCACCACAAACACTTTTTATCCCCTGCAGACAACGGGGTATGGATGGAAGATGTGGTGGACTACAAGCTGCCCTATGGTGTCCTTGGGCAATGGCTGCACGGGTGGCTCATAAAAAAAAGGCTGGACCAGATCTTCCGGTACCGGAGCCTGAAGCTGGAAGCGATCTTCGGTGCCCCGGAGCGGCCGGAAGGGTTTCCCGTAACCATTAGTTCCCTGTAATATGAAAAAGAATATTGTACTTATCGGTGGTTCCCATGGAATCGGGCTGGCTATTGCCCGGCAATTACATCATCACCATTCGGTCTGCGTCCTTTCGCGTACCCTCAGGGACCTGGAAACCCTGCAGGTAAAACACCTCCCCTACGACGTGCAAAACGGAGTCCCGGACAGGTCTTCGGGGTGGACGGCGGGATGTCGTCCCTTAACATAAGCTGATATGGATAATCCGGTCTCTGTTTTCTGGTTTCGACGGGATCTCCGCCTGCAGGATAACCAAGGCCTCTTTGAAGCCCTGCAGGGCCCGTACCCGGTGTTACCCATCTTTATCTTCGACCCCGAAATCCTGGATGGCCTCCCCGGGGACGATGCCCGGGTTACCATCATTTACGGGCAGCTGCAGGAGATGCGCAAGAAGTTACAGCATATATGTGGCAGTTCAGTTGCACTCCTTCATGGGAAAATAATCCCGGTTTTTGAGCAGCTTGCCAAGGATTTTGAGATACGTGCCGTCTATACCAACCACGATTACGAACCCTACGCCCGGCAGCGGGACACCGAGGTGGGCCAATGGCTGGATAAAATGGGGATCCCCTTCCATACCTTTAAGGACCAGGTGATGTTTGAAAAAGACGAAGTGGTGAAGGAAGACGGGGACCCCTATGTGGTATATACACCCTATATGAGGAAATGGAAGCAGGCCCTCAAAGAATCCGGTGGCCCGAAAACCTATCCCAGCCAGGATCACCTGAAAAACCTGATCCCCCATAGCAGGTTGCCCCACCCGTCCCTGGCCGATCTGGGGTTCTCGTCCTCTTCCCTGAAACTGCCCGAATACGACCTGGAGCCCCAGATGATCCGGGATTATCAACAAAACAGGAACTTCCCTTCGCGCGAAGGCACTTCCCGCCTGGGGCCCTACCTGCGTTTCGGGCTACTTTCTGTCCGGGAAATCGTCAGGGAGGTCATGTCTGTCCGAAATGAAACCTTCCTGAACGAGCTTATTTGGAGGGAGTTCTTTATGCAGATCCTCTGGCACTACCCCAACACCGTCCATGAAGCCTTTAAAAAGAAGTATGATCGCATCGAATGGCGCAATGACCCGGGGGAATTTGATCGCTGGAAGCAAGGGAAAACCGGCTATGCCCTGGTCGATGCAGGCATGCGGCAGCTCAATGCGACAGGCTATATGCACAACAGGGTGCGGATGTTGGTAGCCAGTTTCCTCTGCAAGCACCTGCTCATCGACTGGCGTTGGGGGGAGACCTATTTCGGCGAAAAGTTACTGGATTACGAATTGAGCAGCAATGTGGGCAACTGGCAATGGGCAGCCGGGTCAGGAGTGGATGCCGCCCCCTACTTCCGCATCTTCAACCCCATGACCCAGGTAGAAAAATTCGACAAGGACCGGGAGTTTATCCGGGAATGGGTGCCTGAGTTGGACACGGACAACTATCCTGCCCCCATGGTGGATCACAAAGCCGCCAGGGAACGTTGCCTTGAGGTCTACAAAGCTGCCGTGGGGTAAGCTCAGCGCGATAGCTGCCGGTCCAGCTCGGCCTGTTCGGCCGCCCGGCCATTCAATATTTGCATGTAGTGCAAGGCCTCTTTGGTCCTGTAGTCGGTATAGGAACGCGCCGCCCATTCGATGGCTTTTTCCAGATCGCCATGGATCTCGTTGATGATGGCCATGTTGTAGCAGGCCCTGCCTGCCACTTTTCTTTTGGGGTGATCCAGCTCCTTTTCCCAAAGTTTTGCAGCTCCGTCCCAATCGCCGGTTTGTGCCCTGCGCCTGGCAATCTCAAAATTCTCGGTGCCCCTTACAAAATAGTCCCTGGCGACCCTTTTCACGACCGGGCGCAACCGCCAGGCATACTGGGTCCCCAGGTATTTGCTCTCCTCCACAACGGCCTCGTCCCTTCCCACAACGGCCTCAACGGCCTTTACCGGGTTCAGGCCTTCCCCGGTTGAACTGATCCGGTCCTGAAATGCAAACTCGTCCAGGACTGTTTTGGTATAGGGGTCATAGATCCGCCATCCGTTTTTTATGAAGGTATTCAGGGTAACCCGGTGGTAGGGCACATTCACTTTCACACCCAGGGCATTGGGCAGCGGCTTGTTCGTGATCTGGTACACCGCGTGGGTGTCTGTATCGTAAAATTCCAGGGCGAAGAGGGCATCTACTCCGTTTGCCTCGCAGATATTGCGAACCACCTCCCAGTCCAGCGACGCCGGGAAGACGCCAAGCCCTTTATTTTTCAGGGGCAGGCTGTCAATAATTACCACTTCCTGAAAACGATCATCGGCACCCAGTTCATCTTTCAGGGCCGTTACAGCCGCGGCTGCCCCCTTTTCATCCAGTTTCATTCCCTCGGCCGACAGGATCCGGTCAATCTTGTCTACGGCGTCAAAGCCTTCAGAAGCCATACTTCTGTTAATTATCCCCACTTTCTGTATCTCCGGGTCAAGGAAAACAGCTGCGGGTTGCGTGGCATTCATGGTAAGCCGGTTGGTGGCACTGCATGCTCCCAAAGTCAGGGTAAGCAACAGCAGGCCCGGGATGAGGTTAAGTTTTTTCATGGGACTGGTAAAATTGGGCCGACCAGGGGTCGTATCCGGTTAAACTACTAGATAATAAACAGATAGAAGCTGTAAAAATTGTGTTACACCCTAATTTTGGAACGGACGTAGCCCGGATTTCCCGTCCTGGTCCCGTCCCGTTCCGGGGATATTCCGAAATTGGCCTTGTTCTTCTTCCCCTTAAAATCATTATCTTTAAAATTTGATCCACGTCCCGATGAGCGGAAATAAGACAGTTCCCACAAATGCCCCGGTTCCCGACTTCCTGCAGGGGTTGGAAGACCCAAAACAGCTTGAAGACAGCGTCCGTCTGATCAGGTTTATGAAAGAAATTACGGGGCAGGATCCGGTGATGGGGGGTCCCAGTTTTATTGGCTTCGGAAAATACCACTACCGTTACGAATCCGGGCGGGAAGGCGATATGCTACAGGTGGGGTTTTCACCGTGGAAGGGCAAGTTGGAACTGTATATCGGGGCTAACTCGACACAAAACAAACCGTTGCTGGAAAAATTAGGTCGCCACGACAGTGGAAAATCGTGCCTCTATATCCGAAGGCTGGATGAGGTGGACACAGCAGTCCTGCGGCAGATCATCACCAATACCTATCAAAACTGGAAAACATATAACCTCCATATAAAACACTAACCATGACGAAGAAAGTACTTTTTGGCCTCCTTTTACTGATCGCAGTCCCGGCCACATCGCAAAAAATGAGCGCCGGAAAAGAAGGCTGTCATTGCATCCATTGAGAAACATCAGGATGCCCTGATCGCTTTGAGTGATTCTATCTGGGGGCTGGCTGAAACAGCCTTCAATGAAACGACTTCCTTCCGGGTGCTTGCCGATTATGCGGAGAAAAACGGTTTGGAGGTAACACGGGGGTAGCCGGCATCCCTACGGCCTTTACGGCCACCTACGGTTCCGGAAAACCCGTAATCAGCATTCTAGGCGAATATGATGCCCTCCCGGGTATTTCCCAGAAAGCCCAGCCCACCAAGGCCCCATTAAAAGAGGGCGCTGCAGGGCATGGGTGCGGTCACAACCTTTTCGGTACGGCCAGCCTGGGCGCAGCAATCGCCATTAAAGAACTCCTTGAAGAGGGGAAACTGAAGGGCAGCCTTAAATTCCTGGGGACCCCGGCTGAGGAAAAATATTTCGGTAAGATCTGGATGGTCCGGGAAGGCTTATGGGACGACGTGGATGTTAACCTTAGCTGGCACCCGGCCGACCACATTGAAGCCGACGTCCAAAGCTCCCTTTCCCTGGTCGATTTCATCGTGGAATTTTACGGGCAGGCAGCCCATGCCTCCGCCGATCCCTGGAACGGGCGAAGTGCGGCAGACGGGTTGGAACTGTACACCACAGGGATCAATTATTACCGGGAACACGTCCGTCCCACCACCCGAATGCATTACCATATTCAGGATGGCGGGCAGGTAGTCAACGTGGTGCCAGACTACGCCAGGCTCTGGGTAAGGGTGCGCGATCCCAA
Organism: uncultured Flavobacteriaceae bacterium; assembly: GCA_963721045.1. Lineage (GTDB taxonomy): Bacteria > Bacteroidota > Bacteroidia > Flavobacteriales > Flavobacteriaceae > Zeaxanthinibacter. The sequence continues at coordinate 16,476 of CAVRHQ010000021.1, read as the reverse complement.
ACGTTCCGAAATGACCCGGGTGTACGAACGGGTAAAGGAAATGGCCAAAGGAGCGGCCATTATGGCCGACGTGGATTATAAAATATCCCTTGTCTCAGGTATTTATGAGGTCCTGGTGAACCGCACCGGCGGGGAAGCCATGCAAAAGAACCTGGAACTACTGGGGCCCATATCGTATACCGAAGAAGAAGTCGCATACGGCAAAAAGATACAGGAGGCTACCGGAAAGCCGCAGGTAGGCATGGACAGTGAGATCAGGCCCCTGGAGGAAACCCAGGAAAGTCCCGGCGGGGGTTCTACGGATGTGGGGGACGTAAGTTGGAATGTGCCCAACATCAACCTCAGTGTAACGACCGCTCCCAAGGATACGCCCTGGCATTCGTGGGCGGTGGTGGCCTGCGGGGGCATGAGCATTGGCCACAAGGGTATGCTATATGCAGCCAAGGCGCTGGGACTGACCATGGTAGACCTGTATAAAGACCCCAAACTGGTAGATAAAATAAAAAAAGAGTACCGGGAACGCAAAGGAGACGTGACCTATGAACCGATGATCCCGGAAGGCCCTCCGCCTATTGAAACCCGATAATTATTAGCCTATGAACCCTGCTTATGAACTCCGGAATAACCGGATCAAGAAACAGTATGAATTCCATATAGACGGGCTGATCCCCAAACTGGAATACATTCGGACCAAGGACAAGATCTTCCTGACCCATACGGAAGTACCTGAAAAACTGGAAGGACAGGGGATCGGCTCCCAGTTGATCAAGGCCGTCCTGGAAGAAATCGAGCGGCAAGACCTCACCCTGGTCCCCCTATGCCCCTTTGTGGCCGGGTATATCAAGGAACACCCGGAATGGCGTAAATTGGTACTCAAAGGAATCAACATAACATAATCATGGCTGGAAGAAACATCGTCAAGAAATATGAAAACGAGGAGATCACGGTCATCTGGAAACCCGATAAATGCATGCATTCGGGGATTTGTGTCCGTACCCTCCCAAAAGTATATAACCCGGATGTCCGTCCCTGGATCAAGCCGGAGAATGCCAGTGGAAAGGAATTGCAGGAACAGATAGAAACCTGTCCTTCAGGCGCCCTCTCCTATGTCCTTAAAAAGGCGGGACAGGAGACCAAAACGGAGCAAAGCCCTGGCACCTCGGTGGAAGTGGTCGCCAATGGCCCCCTCCTGGTTAAGGGTACCCTTGAGGTCCACCATCCGGATGGGCAACGGGAAATGAAAAAAAGGTCCACCGCCTTTTGCCGTTGTGGCGGCTCCGGCAATAAGCCGTATTGCGACGGGACCCACAATAAAATAAATTTCAAAGGTTAATCCGCTCATTATATTCAGTTTAAATGAACGACCCAATTCTCCGCCTTTTTCCGCTGGGCTTTCCCTGGCAGACCCAGGACCCTTTCCTTTTTTGTGTATATCACCTGGACCATTATCCCAAGGGAAATGAAGACATGGGCCCGGCCGCATCCCTTTCGGGCCGGACACTGGGCAATGACTTTTCGCAGAAAGACGGCTGGCGGATGTACCATGGCCATACGGTTCCCGGTTTCCCGTCGCATCCGCACCGTGGCTTTGAAACCATTACCATGGTCAACCAGGGGTATTGTGATCACTCGGACTCCCTGGGAGCAGCCGGTCGTTTCGGGCTGGGCGATGTACAGTGGATGACCGCCGGGCGGGGGCGTGCAGCATGCAGAAATGTTTCCCCTCCTCAACACAGATAAGGAAAATACACTTGAATTGTTCCAGATCTGGTTGAATTTACCCGGGTCTGAAAAATTTGCTGAGCCCTGTTTTAAAATGATATGGCAGGAGGATATCCCCGTAGTTCATGAAGGCGGGGTGCATATCAAAGTGGTTTCCGGAAAATACCGGGAACAGCAGGGGCCCGAACCTGCCCCGGATTCCTGGGCTGCCGATGCCTCCCACGACGTGGCTATCTGGGATATCCGCATGGAGCCCGGGGCGGAATTTACACTGCCTGCCGCCGCCCATACCACCAACCGGTCCCTGTACTATTACTCCGGAGGGGGCGTTGCCTTAGGCGAGCGTTCCCTGCAGGAAGGATTTGGCATGGATCTCGATCCCGGACGGGAAATTCCGTTAAAAAATAAGGATGCCCGCTCCTGCTTCCTCTTATTGCAGGGCAAACCGATAGGAGAACCGGTGGCGAAATACGGGCCCTTTGTCATGAATACAGACGAAGAGATCCGGGAAGCTATGATGGAATACCGCAAGACGGAGTTCGGCGGGTGGCCCTGGCCCCGGACCGATCAGGTCCATCCCAGGGAATCCGGACGTTTCGCACTTTACCCGGATGGAAGGCGGGTTGAAAAATAAGCGACCACCACCCGAGGTAGTGGTTTTTGTTTCCTTTTGCTCCTGCTATTTCCCTCAGGGCCATTGAAACCTGCCCATGTCTCGACTCCCCGTCCGAACGGAGTTCATCCGGGCGGGCGCTCGACATGAGAGGTTAAAGTAACGCCCATTCAGGCCTGGGCCACTCCGTTATCGTCCCGAACAGGTACCGTACTGTCACCTCGAGCGAAGTCGGGAGGGGATTCAAGAGAAGCGTGGGATATTGTGCAATATAAAACCTCCGTCTCCCCACGCTCACTAAGCGCGGGCGGGGCAGGAAAGTTGAGGTAATGTCTGAAAGTAGTAAGGTGATTAGTTCCCTTGTACCCTTGTAATATCGGCCCCGATGGCACGCAGCCGGGTATCGATCTGCTCATACCCCCTATCGATCTGCTCAATATTGTGAATAGTGGAGATGCCTTTTGCGGAAAGCGCGGCGATCAGCAGGGCAACCCCGGCCCGGATATCAGGGGAGACCATGGTGGTTGCCTTGAGGGTCGACTGGAAATCCTGCCCGATGACAATGGCCCTGTGGGGATCACAGAGGATGATCTTGGCCCCCATGTCGATCAATTTATCCACAAAGAAAAGCCGGCTTTCGAACATCTTTTGATGGATCACCACTTCTCCCCTGGCCTGGGTTGCCATCACGAGGAGGATGCTCAACAGGTCGGGGGTAAGCCCCGGCCATGGGGCGTCGGCGATGGTCAAAATGGATCCGTCAATATAGTTTTGGATTTCATAGCCATTTTCGTGCTCCGGGATGCGGATATCATCTCCCTTGCGTTCCAGTTGCAGCCCAAGTTTCCGGAACACGTCCGGGATCAGGCCCAGGTGGTCCCAGCTCACGTTCTTGATGATCAGCTCGCTGCGCGTCATGGCCGCCAGGCCAATCCAACTGCCGATCTCGATCATGTCGGGCAACATGGTATGTTCTGTTCCTCCAAGTTTCTCCACCCCTTCCACATGCAACAGGTTGGAGCCGATCCCGCTGATTTTGGCCCCCATCCGGTTCAGCATTTTACAAAGCTGTTGTAAATAAGGTTCGCAGGCCGCATTGTAGATGGTGGTAATACCTTCAGCCATGACAGCCGCCATCAGGATATTGGCCGTCCCGGTCACGGAGGCTTCGTCCAGCAACATATAAGTTCCATGCAGGCGATCTGCTTCCACCCCGTAAAAATGTTCCTCCTGGTTATACCGGAATTTCGCGCCGAGGTTGATAAAGCCGGTAAAATGCGTATCCAACCGCCGCCTGCCGATTTTGTCCCCTCCGGGTTTGGGGATATACCCCTTGCCAAAACGGGCCAGCAACGGACCTACCAACATGATGGAGCCGCGAAGGCCGCTCCCCTCTTTCTTAAAAGTTTCGGATTGGAGGTAATCCAGGTTGATGTCATCCGCCTTAAACGTGTAGGAACCTTTTCCCTTCTTCCTGATCTTGACGCCCAGGTTTTCCAGGATGGTGATGAGTTTGTTGACATCAACGATGTCCGGGATGTTGTTTATGGTAACTTCTTCCGGTGTGAGCAGGACCGCGCAAAGAACTTGCAAGGCTTCGTTTTTTGCTCCCTGAGGAGTGATCTCGCCATGGAGTTGCTGCCCCCCCTCTATTCTGAATGTGCCCATGAATGGCTTGGCGTTTTAGTAGCGTTTTTTACCCCGGTTACTGCTGCGCTGGCCTTTTTTCCCGGAGCTGCTCCGATTGGATTTGGAAGTCCTGTTTTTGAGGAACTGACCGCTTTCGGTCAGGTTCTCCCCGTCGGAGGCAAGGTCGATCTCCCCATCGCTCAATTCATACAGGTGGTTAAAGATTACCTGGTCGTCCACACTATCCTTATTCCAGTTGAGGTAGCACTTCTTCATGTGGTTGGCTATGGCCAGTTCCAGGCCGTCGCGCTTGTCGCCCTTATCCCATTTCACAGCCACGTCTATCATCCGTTTGATATTGTTGCCATAGAACCGGTATTTGGGGAAGTTCTGAGGGTATTCGAGGGGCTCTGGCCGTTGTTGCAGCACCTCCTTGGAGGTAATGGGGAAGGGTGAATCCACATCGAGTTTGAAGTCGGACATAATAAACAACTGGTCCCACAGTTTGTGCTGGAAATCAGGCACGTCCCGCAAATGGGGTTGGATGTTGCCCATAACGCTGATGATGGCCTGGGCCACCCGGTTGCGCTCGTCCCGGTCTTCAATGGAGATGCAATGGTCCACCATTTTCTGAAAATGCCGGCCATATTCCGGGATGATCAGCTTGGAGCGATCTGTATTATATTCTAAGTTTTCTACTGTATTCAAATTGATAAGTTTTTAGTGTAAATATGTTTCCGCAGGAACAGGAAGTGCTATTGCGGGTGCAAAGTAACAAAATTCCAAGATAATAACCAGTTTAAAGGGAGATTACGCCCTCTACGGCACTCACCTCCTTGTACTTGCTGATCACCGCGTCCGGATCCTTCAGATGCACGGTAATTGAGATACTTGTGTATTTTCCCTTGCGCGACTGCCTGGATTCGATAACGGCGCCGGTATTGTCGAAAATCTTGTTGATTTGTTCGATTTTAGCGGAATCGGTAGGAACAATGAATTTGTAAAGATAATCGGAGGGCCAGGATTGGGTATTTAACAATTCGGCCTTTAGCCTGCCATAAAATTCTTCCGATTTCTCTGAATCCATGCAATTATTTTTACAAATATACGGCTTCAAAGGCAATTTTTAATGCTAGGGGCTATTGATTACTTTTGCCCTATCAAATCATCGCTCATTGCAACCTAAAAGAATCGTCATCACCGGAGGGCCGGGAACCGGGAAAACTTCGGTCATCCAGGCCCTGGAATCATCGGGGTTTCATTGTTTCCACGAGGTGATTCGCGATCTGACCCTTAGGGCCAGGCTGGAGGAAGCTCCGGACATTCAGCGCACCAACCCCCTGGCTTTCGTGTCAGACCCGCACGATTTCAACAGGCGGTTGCTGGAAGGCCGGATGCGGCATTTCGGCCAGGCTTCCGGGATGGCCCGGCCCGTGGTATTTTATGACCGGGGGCTGCCAGACGTGCTTGGCTATATGGACTATTTCGGGCAAATGTATGGCCCGGATTTTACCTCGGCCTGCCGGGAGAACCGCTATGACAAAGTACTGTTGCTGCCCCCCTGGAAAGCCATTTACATTCCAGATAACGAACGGCTGGAGAGCTTTGAAGAAGCAGCGGAGATCCACCACTATCTTTCGGCTACCTACGAACGGTACGGGTATCAACCGGTCCCGATCCCGGAGGACTCGGTAAGCGGGCGGGTGGCCCACATCCTGGAGGAACTTAAGAGGGAAGGCTATTTGTGAATCCGCAAGATATTTTACTAAAGTATTGGGGCTATTCCGAATTCAGGGGGTCCCAGGAGGCGATCATCCGAAAAGTCCTCGCAGATGAAGATGTGCTTGCCCTGATGCCCACCGGAGGAGGCAAATCAGTCTGCTACCAGATACCCGCCCTGGCCCGGGAAGGCCTTTGTATTGTTGTTTCACCCCTGATTGCCCTTATCCAGGACCAGGTGGCTGCCCTTAAAAAGAAAGGGGTCAGGGCGCTTGCGCTCACGGGGCGGTTGCGCGATACCGAAGTAGCAGACCTCCTGGATAATTGTCAGTTTGGTAATTATAAATTCCTCTACCTCTCGCCGGAACGCCTTCAACAACAGATGGTCCAGGAAAGGATAGCCCAGCTGAACGTAAACCTGCTGGCTGTGGATGAGGCCCATTGCATTTCGCAATGGGGAAATGATTTCCGGCCCGCTTACCTCCATTGCGGCGTTTTGCGCGACCTGCACCCGGAAATCCCTATGATCGCGCTAACGGCTACGGCCACCCCGGTCGTGCAGGAGGAGATCCTGGATAACCTAAAACTCCGGGATTGCAGTGTTTTCAGGGACTCTTTCCTTAGGGAAAATATCACGTATAAGGTGGTCCATGCAGAGGACAAGGACCAAAGGCTGAAAGCCCTTGTCCGCACCGGCAAAAAAAATGGGATCATCTATGTGCGGTCCCGTCGGCTGGCCGAATCCCTCGCCTCTCTTCTAAACAGGAACGGGACCCCGGCCGCCGCCTATCACGGAGGGATGACAACCCGGGAAAAAGGGGACCGCCTCCGGCAGTGGATGGCTTCCGAATTGCGCTTTATGGTTGCAACTAATGCCTTCGGGATGGGCGTGGACAAGGCGGATGTGCGCCTGGTGGTCCACTACCAGCTACCCGACAGTATTGAAAGCTACTACCAGGAAGCAGGCCGGGCCGGACGCGACGGCAAGCCGGCGGAAGCCGTCCTCCTTTATAACCCAAACGATGCTATCCAGGTACGGAAGCAATTCCTGGACTCCCTCCCCGATGCGGAATTCCTTAAAAAACTTTACCGGTCCCTTAACAACTATTTCCAGATCCCATATGGAACCGGGGAGAACAGCACCCATTATTTCCGTTTCGACGCCTTCTGTGATGCCTATAAGCTCCCCGCCGGGCTGGCTTACAGTGGACTGCAGGTACTGGACCAATATTCCGTGATTTCTTTGGCCCAACATTATAAACGGAACACCAAACTGCAATTTATAGCCGGGAAGAGCGAGGTATGGAGCTACCTGGAACAACAAAAGGCACTGGCCCCGCTGGTGCAGGTGCTCGTACGCACCTACGGGGGCCTGTTTGATTTCGAGACAAAAATCAATACCTTGATGCTGGCACGGAAAGCCGGGGTTTCGGAGACCTACCTGCTGGATGCCCTGGAAACCCTGGCACGGGACGGGATCATTGAATACCAGGCGGCACATGGGGATCTGGAACTGATCTTCCTGGTCCCGCGGGAAGACGATCGTACCATCAACCGGCTGGCTGGGGAATTAAACCGGCACAGGCAGGTGCGGACCGGGCAGGTGGCTCGTATACTGGAATATGTGCAAACCGGATCGGTGTGCCGAGCCAGGCAATTATTGGAGTACTTTGGGGAACGGCTGCCGATACCCTGCGGGAAATGCGATGTCTGCCTGGGCCGGAAATCAGTAGGCCAGGACGCACAGCGGCAACTCCGGCTGGCCATCCTGGTTGAATTGGAAACCGAAGCCCTGTCATCCCAGACCCTGATCGCCCGCCTTCCCTGGGAAGAGGTACAGGTATTGAAGGCGCTGCAATTCTTGCTGGAAGACGGGAAGATCAGAATAAATACCACCAACCAATACATACCGGTTTAGATGAAAAAATTGCGGATTGTTTTTATGGGGACCCCCGAATTTGCTGTAGCCAGCCTGGAGCGGCTCCTGCAGGCCGGCTATGAGGTTGTGGGGGTTGTAACCGCCCCCGACCGTCCCGCAGGCCGGGGCAGGCAGTTGCGGCAGTCGGCCGTGAAGGCGTATGCCCTGGAAAAGGGCCTTCGCGTAGTCCAGCCCGAAAAGTTGAAGAGCGAGGACTTCCTGCAGGCCCTGCGGGCATTAAAGGCGAACCTCCAGGTGGTGGTGGCCTTCAGGATGCTGCCCCGGGAAGTCTGGGATATGCCGGGGTACGGAACCTTCAACCTACATGCTTCCCTGCTCCCGGATTACCGGGGTGCCGCCCCGATCAACCGGGTCCTGATGGCAGGTGAAACCGCAACAGGGGTGACCACGTTCTTTATCGACGACCAGATTGATACCGGGGCCATCCTCTTCCAGCGGGAAACTCCTGTCGGGCCAGACGAAACGGCAGGGGAACTGCACGACAGGCTGATGGATATGGGGGCAGAGCTCGTAGTGGAAACCGCAAACCGCATCGCGGACGGTACGGCTATCCCCAGGGCCCAGCCCGGGCGGGCCGGGCTCCATACCGCGCCGAAGATCGATAAGGCTGGTTGCCGGGTAAACTGGGAGCGGCCGCTGGATGAAATATATAACCACATCCGGGGGCTCAGCCCCTACCCTGCCGCCTGGGCCCTGCTGAAGAATGGGGCAGAAACCCAGGAAGTGAAATTGTTCAGGGTAGCCCCTGTTAAAGAGGCGCATTCCTTCCCCCCGGGGAAACTATTTTGGGACAAGGCTGGCATGAAAGTCGCCGTCCCGGGAGGGTATATCCGATTCCTGGAAATCCAGCTGGCCGGGAAACGGCGACTGGAGATTAAAGAAGTGTTGAATGGGCTGAATTTGGCCGAAAATGCCCAAATGGCGTAAAGGCCCGCCGTTATTGGGCTGGGAGAAAGGTAAAAATTTACCTACGTTATCAACAAACGTTTTAAGTTATCAACAAAAACGCCGATTTCCCTTGATTTTACTTGCGTTAACCGCAAATCCGTATAAATTTGTTAAAGCTTTGATATATTAACAACAATTAATTTCATTACATTATGAACAAAACAGAATTAATTGATGCCATGGCAGCTGATGCTGGCATCACAAAGGCAGCAGCAAAGAAATCCTTGGAGTCTTTTTTAGGGAATGTGGAGAAAGCCCTTAAAAGAGGAAATCGCGTTTCTCTGGTTGGATTCGGATCCTGGTCTGTATCGCGCAGAAACGCACGCGAAGGTCGCAATCCATCAACTGGCAAAACGATCCATATCGCAGCCAAAAATGTAGTTAAGTTCAAGCCAGGATCGGATCTGAGCGACGCAGTTAACTAAACCATCCCATTGAAAATATACAAAGCACTTCCCCGGAAGTGCTTTTTTTTTTAAAAGCATTTAAAATTTGAAGATTTATCTTATTTTTAGTTTATAACCAAAAAAAATGATAGGTCTCAAACCGAAAAAAGGGAAACTGTTGATCGCCGAGCCCACGTTGACGGGGGATGTCTCCTTCAACCGGTCAGTTGTCCTTTTGGCGGAACACAACGAGGAGGGATCTGTGGGCTTTATCCTCAACAAGCCCCTGGATTATGACATCAGCGACCTGATCACTGAGATCCAGGTCCCCTTTCAGGTATTTAACGGCGGGCCGGTGGAGCAGGACAACCTGTATTTTATCCACAAGGTGCCCCACCTGATCGCCAACAGCGTGGAGATCTCAGACGGAATTTACTGGGGGGGCGATTTCGAGAAGACTATAGAACTCATTAACCAGCGGGCAATTACCAGCAAGGACATCCGATTCTTTTTAGGCTATTCCGGGTGGGCCTCCCTGCAACTGGACCAGGAATTGATGTCTAAATCCTGGATAGTAGTCCCCAACCAATACGAAAGCGAAATCATCGAAAAATCCACCCACGCCTTCTGGAAAGAGAAGATGATGGAACTGGGGGGCGACTACCTGCTTTGGTCCAATGCCCCGGAAAATCCCAGCCTGAATTAGCCCAGCCGGGCCAGCGCATTTAATTTCCCAAGGAGGTCCCGGGCCGTTTCGCTTGAATATTCCGCCTTCCGATACCGGGTCACAGGCCGGATGCCAAAGAGGCTGCCGGTGATAAACAATTCGTCCGCTTTTTGCAGTTCGAAAGGAGAAACAGACCCCTCCTCGAGTTCGTAGTTGTCCAGTTTCTGCACCATTTCAATCACCTTTGCCCTGATGATCCCGTTCTGGCAGCCGTCGGACAAGGGCGGGGTTTTGAGTCGATTCCCGTTTACGAGAAATAGGTTTCCGTCCAGGGCCCCCACCACCATTTTCCTGGAATTCAGCAACAGGCAATTCGCATACCCATTCTCGCTTCCGTAAATGCTGCCCGAGACCCGTATATTGCAGTTGTTGGTTTTCAGGGTGGAGAGCAGGCCCTCATTCACATGGAAATCCCTGAACAATTCTATTTCGTACGGAGCTTCATCCAAAACATAGAAAGGGTGCCTCAGGGGGGCTGCTTCAATGATCCGGGATACCCGGGGGTTGGTGGGCAGGTAGCCGCCGCCCTCCTCCCGGTAGATAATTAATTGAATACTTGCAGTTGTATTATCCAGTTTATTGGCAACGAGCAATTTATGGATTTCTGATTCCAGATACTCCATGGTGAATTCCATGGGGATGTCCATCCGCAGGATGCGCATGGAACTCATCAGCCTGAGGTAGTGGTCTTCCCAGAAAACCAGCCGCCCGTCCAGGGCGCGCATGGTTTCGGATAATGCGTCCCCGTACCGGAAGCCCCGATTGCTTGTTTTCAGGATGGGCATGCCTTCCTCCAGGATGGTACCGTTGTGGCTAAGCATAAAAAAAGCCTTGAAAAAATCAAGGCCAAAGATAAGGTTTAATGGGCAACTCTATTTGGAACCCAGCACCTGTTTCAGGTCGGATACCTGGTTTTTCCAAAGCAGTTTAGCCTCTTCCACTTCCTCTTCCTCGGCGAAATCCGTAATAAACAGGGAGACGTCCTTGGTGATCTCGTCTACGATGATCTTCATCTCGAAATAACTGTCGTCTTCGAGGTGCGACCAGGCAAAGCGCACGAATTCATCGCTTTTTCGCTTCAGCAGCTTGGCTTCTTCCTCTGAATTGTCCCAGATAAAATTAAACATCTCTCCCCTGGAATTTACATTGTCTGCAAACCATTCAGATAGTCCGGAAGGAGTGGCAAGATATTGAAAGAGCAGTTGGGGGGAAGCCTGTATCACAAATTCGATCTCAAACTTTACTTTATCATCCATTCAATCGCATATTACTCCGGTAATATATAGATTTCCACATGATAAAAAAATAAATGCCAAAGTATTTTTTGGAGGGCTATTGTTGATGGACAGGAAATTAAATTCTATATTTGCAGCCCTTTAAAAACGCACTTTAGCCGCGGATATAGCGGTTCAGGTAGGCGGTATTCCCCCTAATCGGGACCCGGAACCCGGGAGGGCCCATTCCGGTGTTTTGACAGGGGTTTTTTAAGAGGAAAACAGATTGGTGATTGGAATATGGCGAGGTTGCTCAGGCGGTCCCGACGGAAGGCTTTGCCTTCATCGGGATGACCTTTCCCGCCGGGGCGGGATGCGGCATTAGAGCGCAGGATTGGTGATGGCAATAGGAAAGATTACGATTTCAGAATATGGCGAGGTAGCTCAGGCGGTCCCGACGGAAGGCTTTGCCTTCATCGGGATGACTTTCCCGCCGGGGCGGGATGCGGCATTAGAGCGCAGGATTGGTGATGGCAACAGGAAAGATTACGATTTCAGAATATGGCGAGGTAGCTCAGGCGGTCCCGACGGAAGGCTTTGCCTTCATCGGGATGACTTTCCCGCCGGGGCGGGATGCGGCATTAGAGCGCAGGATTGGTGATGGCAAAAGGAAAGATTACGAATACAGAATATGGCGAGGTAGCTCAGGCGGTCCCGACGGAAGGCTTTGCCTTCATCGGGATGACTTTCCCGCCGGGGCGGGATGCGGCATTAGAGCGCAGGATTGGTGATGGCAAAAGGAAAGATTACGAATACAGAATATGGCGAGGTAGCTCAGGCGGTTAGAGCGCAGGATTCATAACCCTGAGGTCGGGGGTTCAAGTCCCCCTCTCGCTACAAAGGTCAAAGACCTGTTTTTTAACGGATTGTGTACGCACAATCCGTTTTTTTATGGCTGTCCTTTCCATGCTTTTAACAACCGTAGACGATTCCGTACACGATTTTTGTAGGTAACGAACCTTTTCCGGACTTTATCGCACGATTAGTTTTGTTCGAAGTCACTACCCTCCCACAGCGAGAATAAATTCACACGGACTACAAACCTGCCCAACAGAAGTCGTTCAGGCGGGTCCAGGTGATTGGCATAATGCCTGTATTCATTGCTGTTCCCCTCAATTTCGAAGTTGTTTTAACCTGGCTATTGCATTTTGGTTTTTGGGATTCAATCTCAATGATTTTTCAAAATTTTGAATTGCATGCTCTCTGTCTCCAATAAATAAATACCCTTCGGCCAAACTATCATAAAGATTAGCCGAATTTGGGTATATCCTGGTTGCCAGTAAAAAGACATTAATGCCTTGTTTGGAGGTTTCAGGATTAAAAACCAGCTGTAGTCCCAGATTGTTGAGATATCCTTCTGGTAATTTCAGGGAAGGATTCTCCTTCAAGGTCAAATCATAAAGTCCAATTAGGTTCCTATAGTCTTGTTTGGCTGCCACCTCGTTAAAATCTTGAAATGTGAACAATTCGTCTTGTGGTTCCTTTTTGTTCCAGGTTATCAGTCCTTTCTTAATTCCATTTTTTGCAGGCGTATTTTCCAAAAAATCTAACCCTTTTGACTCTTTCTTCAAAAAGGCATCTAAAAATTTGGATGTGTAAATCGATACCCATTTATAAGACTCCATAATTTCTAGATCGCTTTTGTCCTGCCGCTTATCCCTTTCCTGAAAAAGAATACCTAAAGAGCTAAAATAAGAATGGGTGAGATTGTGAAATTTTAACCGATATGCTTTGCTGTAAACAAGGCTATCATAAAATTCAAAATGATGGTTCAGAGTTGAATCTATACCATCATCCCTCATGACCTCTTCAGGAATATCCTTTTGTGCCATATGTATAAAAGGAACGTCAACCTTTTTGATATTAAAGAATGGCGATTTCTTTAATGTGCTGTACTGATACTTAATACTACCATCAAGGCTTACAATGGCTTTTATGTTTTCGTTTCGCATTTGGGAAAGTACATTGGACAAGCCTCCGAAACTAAAACCCATTGTCGCCATTTCGTCAAGGTCCGCATTAGGTAATTTGGCAACTTCTTTGATTAAGAATTCAATGTCCCTGGCCTGGGTTTCCAGATCTTTTTCAGTCCCGCCATCCAAAAACCGATTTTCTGTTCCCCGGCTTGGGCTTGCAATGACAATGTAGCCGTGGCTGGCTAAATATTCACAAAGGGCGAAATTCTCTATCGAAGAGGCCTGATAGCTTGGAGCATAAACGACTACCGGAAATTTTCCGGTTTCAGGTTCGAGTCCATGGTACGCAGTTGCTTGTTCCTTTAAATGATTTTCATTGGCGGGCGTATTGGTGTAGTAAAACCAATTTAATATTTGGCTATTTGGCAAATATTCCCACTCTTCTTCCTCCTTTAATATTTCCATATAATTCAGAACAGTCATTAGTTTGATGTTCTTCCCGTTTTCTTTGGACGGATACCAAATACTCACAGGAATGGGCCTTGGGATACTTTTATTGTTCCAGTCAAACAATCGCTTGTATGTCCTGGTACTGTCCGAAGTCAGGTAATGCATAAAGCCCACCATGTGATTTCCATATTCCAGGTCAATTTCTTTCAGTGAAGTTTGTCCGAAAGCCAGGTTGATTCCAATGAGAGTCGAGATTAAGAATAAACATATTTTCATGCTGCGGTTGTTTTCTGACTTAGCCCCAAGGAAAGAATGCAGCGCATTATCACCTGATATTTGGCACGAGACCGTGCGAACCCGACTAAAGTCGTTATGGTAGGTCCGGGCGATCGGTTAAGCAATCATTCAGCCAGTTTCATTAATTCAATATTCCGGAATTCTACAGGATGGCCTTCTGCCTGCAGTGCGATATAGCCCTCACTGATAATCCTGGGGTGGCCCTTTTCCATTAGTTCCCGGGCAAATTCATCGGTGTCATCATATTGGGGTTTGGAGTACGTCAAGACGACCTGGCCATTGATCTTGTGAAGAATTTTCTCGCTCCCGTGTACTTCTATTTCCATCTTTACCCAGGTGGTATCATTAATGGCCGGATAGCTTGAATTTGTGCAATGTTGGGTAATCAAACTATCATTCATTTCAATATGGGTGCCAGCGGTACATACATTGCCTGTAAAACGTTCCGTAATACCATCACCTCCAAGTATTTGGGCTTCAATGGCAACCAGCAATTTTTGGTCAAGGGGCAGTTCGGAAGGATGCGGCGCATGAAATTTGATGCCACTATTTTTATAGGCCCAGGATGGCGCGCCCGGAACCGCCCCTCCCACAAAACGATATTCTAACCGCAACCGGTAGTGCGAAAGCTTTTCCCTATAGAAAATATGCCCGAAGTTGTTGTCAAAATGGTCGTAGGCATCATAACAGGCAATTAACTTCCCATCTTTTACCTGGAAGGTATTCAGGTAATTCACCCCGTACTCCTCACCTGTAAACTTTGGAGACCATCCTTCCAGGTCTTTCCCATTAAATATGGATATCCATTCCATGTCCTTGTTCTGTTTACAGGAACAAGTCAACATGGATACAATTATTACAACCGTATATAACAAACTTTTGGTTCCGGGATTGGCTGGCATCCTAACTCTATTAATTTATAATCAATTTAAGCTTTTCATATTGAGACCCGATCGCGCGGATTTGCAATCCGTTCGCCTTTCACCCCATAAATACGACTACCACTTCCAGTTCATAGTCAAGGCCTGCATAATTCCTGGTCGAGGAGAATACATAGTCCTCCGGGTACTGCACAATCCCTTCCACCACCGGGTTGTTATGAATATAGTTTATTTTCTGTTTAATGAACTTATTTGAATATGCGATCTCTGCATGATATCCTGCTTGACTAACCTTGTATTGCTGGTTGCGTTTCAAGGACCGGCAGGCCCGAGCAAAGGCATTTTGCAACCACTCCCGCCGGCTTTCGGGATATTTATTCATGATATGAATGATTTCTTGGGAGGTATAATTCTTGAAATCCCTAGGATGTCCGACAAATTATACCCTTCTTCCGCCCTGCAAAGAAGGTGTACATGGCTGGTCATGATGCAATAGGCAAATACCTCAAGCCCCTTTACCTTAATACAGTAGGCCAGACTATTTATTATCAGATACTTGCATCTTAACCGTGTGAAAATAGCAATCCAATCTACGATCGTTAGGGATATAAAGTAAGCGGCATTTTGATCTTTCGCCTTGTATTTTGTAGACATCTCAATTTCAGTTCCGAAACTATACGGACCGTTTGCAGAGAATAAGCAGTTTAAAACAAAATTATACGCACGGATTGCAAATCCGCGTGATCTGGAGGTTCAACAAAAAGGAGGTTATGTAAGTAAATTATGGTCCTTTAATATTTTGAAAAATTTAAAGAAAAGTAATAAAGGAAATAACGCACGTCTTTAAATTGGCACCTTATTTAATATTTTTATAAAAACAAAAACCCATTTGAAAAATGAAAAAAATCAGCACCCTATTCATATTCCTTATATCAGGATTAATTATGTCTCAAAATGAGCCTTCCATAATTACCATCGAATTTGTAAAAATCAAAAATAGTAATCAAAAGGAAGCCTTATACTTCTATGAAAATAATTGGAAAAAATTTAGGGGAGCTGCTTTGACAAAGGGCTATATAAAATCGTATCGACTCCTGAAAGGCCAAAAGAATTTGGATGCCCAGTATGATTTAATTTTGGCCACCGAATATGTCAGTAAGGATCAATTTTCAAAAAGTGAAGATAATTTTCAAAAGGTGATGTCTGGAAATGCGTCCGGGCCGAATTTTCTTAATGATTTAAAGCCCGTCGATTTTAGGGAACGTGCTTATCTAATTGAAACAAAATCAAATTTCGAGATTGACAAAACAATTACTGAAATTAAACAAATTGTGGACCTTAATGAATCATTCTCAAAGTACTATGTAAACGCAGATTATGAGTCTTTGGTAAACATGTATTGCGAAGATGGAATCATATTGCCGCCTGGAGCTGATTTAATAAAAGGAAGGGAAGAGATAAAAAAACGTTGGATATTGCCAGAAGGGGTGACTATACCTTACCATGAAATTAGCCCTGTGGAAATTCAAATTATCGATGATTATGCGTATGATCTTGGTTATTACGAAGGAAGAACACTGAAAAAAGATAATAGTGAATCAGAGTGGAAAGGTAAGTACCTAATAATCTGGAAAAAGGAAGACGGACAATGGAAGATCTACGCCGATGCATGGAACCAAGTTAACTAGAAATCTATGAAAATTGTTTTTTCAGTATTCGTCATTCTTGCAAATGCCATGTGGTAGATCGCACGATTAGTTATGTTCGAAATAACTACCCTCGCACAGTGAGCAAAAAATTCGCACGGACTACAAACCTTCCCGACTGAAGTTGTTCAGGCGGGTCTGCGCGAGCAAGATTCATAATACATAGTATTTGACTGAATTATACGCACGGATTGCAAATCCGCGTGATCAGGACAGTACTATGGTCACTTACCTTAGAAAACATCCTGCACCATCCCCCGAAAAGGTCG
>CAVRHQ010000020.1:0-13699 GCA_963721045.1 uncultured Flavobacteriaceae bacterium | reverse complement strand
CGATGGGAAAAATAGCCGAGCAAATCGGGTTTGATAGAAATGTGGTTGAAAAGGCCAAAACGGAAGGCGCCATAAAACTATTGGACAGGTCGGTTAACGTAACTCCTAACCTGGCGGTAAAGATAGCCGCTAAGCTGGTTAAACAGACCATCAAAAGAACAATTGATAAAGGAATAAGGTATCGAAATCGAAATATACGGATTATGGCAAAACTGGACGAAATAGCAGAATTATTGAC
This sequence comes from uncultured Flavobacteriaceae bacterium, assembly GCA_963721045.1. Lineage (GTDB taxonomy): Bacteria > Bacteroidota > Bacteroidia > Flavobacteriales > Flavobacteriaceae > Zeaxanthinibacter. Next base: position 13,461 of record CAVRHQ010000020.1, on the reverse strand, counting down.
CGAGGAGCTACATAATTTTGAGCAATCCATCAGGCATTTGGAGGAGGTGCGGCAATCGCTGGATCACTATGTTTTAATGCCTGATACCTCGGAAGTGGATTACCTTATTAAGAGCTATAACGATCGGCAGCAAAAATACTCAATGAGCAAAATGAGCTCCTACGAAATCTATCGTACCGGGTGAATGATTCTTTTCTCATTCCTAATGGATATATCAAAATATTTTGGGTTTGGTGTTTCTTAAACCTTTTGGTGTGGGGTCTTTCGGGCATTTATCAACTCACAGATGGCCGGAGAAGGAAGAAATCGCTTTTCAAAATGGAGAGGAGGAATACCTTCAGCACTTCCAGGATTTTCTTCGATCAGCGCCCGGAAGCACTTGAAGCCTATCAGTCCTGGATAAAACAATCGGAGCAAAAGTAGGTCGCGCCCTATCCGATTTTTGCTGACCCTCCTACTCCGCTTATCTTCCCGAACGCGACAAAAACCGGACAGGACCCATGCGCGAAAGTTAGGGGTAAGGATTTGGGAATAGAATGCCACAAGACTGTAAAGAGACTGTAAACTGAACTCTGTCTGAAAAGAAGGGAAACACCAGTGGCTAACTTTTAACAATAATCATCAATTGTATCCCCTCCTGTCCATTCCAGTCCTTGTGCAAGGGTAAATTGTTTTTCAGCTCCGTCTTTTTCAAAAAAGTCCCAAGACTATTATGAACAAAAAAATCATTTTGAAATAGTTCACTTCTGCCAAAGAATAAGGTTTTATTGGATTTTCGTTACCGCTTTTAACATAATCCACAATGTGTTTTCGTCTTTAGAAATCGCAAAACTTTCAATAATCAATTCGTATATTGGTTTTGGGAAAATACTTTCCTATGTTTAGGTTTCCAGTATAGTAAGCTATTGGATTATTAGTGTTTTCCTTGTGGACAACAAGGAAATTCACTTGGTGTTTTCCAATTTCGGGCATTTTGAACCAGCATTTGGGGTTAAGGAATTTATTAACTCTAATTCCTCTTCAACATACTCGTTAAATTGGTTTGACATACTTTATTAAAATATCCATTCGCCTAAAGAGCCACCCTGTAATGGTTTATCACTTTTTGCCCACGCCAATACATTCGTTCTTAACTTGTTTGTGCTTCCTGAGGATAACTGTACACATCCATTTGATATTTGGCTCTGGAAATTTGTCACGAAATTTTGAAGGGTCGGCTAGAAATGCCTCGACGCTGCCGCAAACTATTGCAATACGTTTTGCTGTGATTGGATTAAGCAACATGTTTTCTAATCTTGTTACCCATCTTAGGTTTTCTGGTCGGTTATTTTGTTTGTTCGTGTCTATATGGTCAACAACGTGTTCTTTTCGTTGGTGGTTCTCCGTGAAATGCAGTCGCTACTATTCTGTGAATACGAACCGAAGCAATCACCATATAACCAGTTCTTGTTTGGTTTACCAAAAGTCCATTGGTTGTCGGTTGGTCGTGGGCGTTTTCCGTTAAGAGTATAACGTAATACAGTTCCGTTGTCACGAACGGAGTAACACTCATCTTTGTAAATGCATTCGCATTCTTTTTCAAAATGATTTACATTGACCATAATTTTAAGATTTTTTGGTGCAACTAAATCAACCAACTCAATTTTAGCACCAAGCGCAAAAGTAATTCTCGAAAGTATATCTAAACCAACCGAATAACGTCCTTGTTCAATGCGACTAAGATTAGCTGCGTCTATATTAGCAATTTGAGCAAGCATTTTTGCTTCAATGTTTTTTTCTTTTTCGTAATTCACGTATTCTTGTTCCAATTCTTACTCTTTCTTGATAAACTAAAATTCTTTCCCCTTCCCTGTCGCCTTTTCCTCCATCAATTGTAAGTCCTTCGTCATAAGTCATTTTTAACCAAATCCAATACTGCATATTCATACCTATATTATCTTCGAAATATTTTTCAAAATAATATGCTAATCTTCCTGCATAGTATTGTTGGTTTTGTTTAGGAGTTGGAAAAAGGGTTTTCCAAATGAATTTTTCTCCGTCTTGAGCAGTAACTTCAATAGTAGAGTCATCTACAAATCTTGCTTGTATCATAGTCTTTAATGCCGCATTTAAAGTGTTGCCGCCACTTTTAAAGTTATGAAGCTAAGATAAATATAAATTTCATAATTGGCAAATTTGCCAATTATGAAATTTAATGTATCAAATAGTTTCTCTTATATTTACAGGATTGGAACAGCACTTTTTTTGTACGGCATATTTGATTTGACTTTCCCAAAGCCGTATACATGGAACAACAAAATAGGGAGCAACTGATTTTCAAATCAGGTTGTTCAAAAATTTTGGTCTGCCTGGCAGACGAATTTGAGAAGCAAGAGAGGTTATCTGGATATCCTCAAATAAGTAGTGAGATTCCTTTAGATACATTCATAAAAGCTTTGAAAAATAAAAGCGGTTCAGAAAAGTACTGAAACCGCCATCTTATGTCATTACATAAAATTTGAGCTTAATGCGAAATCGTCTTGGCTCAATTGAAGTTTCGGGTTTTCAAGTTTTTCAATCGATGATTTAATCTTAATTCGCTCTGTTTGAGGAAGAAATGTCGGTACTAAATCAGTCAAGTCTATTTTTAATAGTCTGTTGATGATAATTAGGTCCCTTAGCGAAAATGGATTTATTCCGTTCATTAAGTTCAGACATATAAGATTTGCTTTTATGTCCTAAAATCTTACCAAAATCTTGTTGAGTTAAATTTAGCCTTTTAAGTTTTGACTTAATTAATTCCTTTCTGTTTTCAATAAATTGCCTTTCCTTTTCAGCAATTGCTTCGGCTAAATCACTTTCTTTTAATTTCTTATCAGTAATTCTAGAGGCCGATGACCAATTCTTGCTCTCATAATCCTCAATCAAATCTCTTAGTTTTCTCCTAAGGGTTTTATACTTTGGATTTTCTTTAGAAAGTACTCTCAATTTTCTGTCGGCAATTAGGGCTCGTTCAAAATCCAATGCATTTTGAATTTCACCAAGCTCTAAAATTTCTTCTATGTCAAATTGTGTCTTCATAGTCTATTTTATCCAACTATTTGTCCTAAGCCACTTTCTAATAGTGTTTTTATTATTCTTAAAAATACTTTCATACTCTTGATGAGTTCCTACCCAAACCACCGAAGCTTCTCCTTCCTCGAATTCAACAAGTATCATCGTTCTATGAACAGAGATATTAAAAAAATAGAAACCGTCACTGTGAACGCAATCTGCATCAGATCTGGTTTCATTCAACTCAGCCTGGTTATTCCATTGATTTTGTTCAATATCTTCAATGAGCTTGTCAATTTCTTTGGTTAAAGGAACGTTACCTCTGTTCTTCCTTTTAAGCTTTTCTAAAGCTTTCTTATTTATTAATCTCATTGTAGTAGCTACAAAAGTATAAAAAGTTCGGAATATATCCGAACTTTTGTAATTATTTTATGATCTTATAGAAGTATGTCTCATGGAATATTGTGAAATCTCTTTGTAAGTTGTTTCAATTTTGTCCTGATTTACTTGATTCTTTACTGGTTTTCAATTTTTCCCTTAACAACTTCATATCCTCACTCACCTTCCTGTTTAAAATCTTCGCATAATGCTGGGTGGTCCTTAAATTCTTATGACCTAACATCTTGCTCACAGATTCAATAGAAACCCCATTGGAAAGCGTTACTGTGGTCGCAAAGGTATGCCGGGCTAAATGGGTCGTCAGGGTCTTTTTTATGCCGCTCAGGTCTGCTATTTCCTTTAAATAGGCATTCATCTTCTGGTTGGTCAGCACTGGAAGCACTTTCCCATTGATCAGGTGCGGACTCCCCTCATATTTTTCCAGGATGGCCAAAGGAGTGGGCAATACGGGGATATCGCTTTTGGTTTTGGTCTTCGTCCGCCGGGTATTGATCCAAAGCTCCCCGTCTATCCCGATGACAAAATCATCATGGGTGAGTTTCTTTACATCCGCATAGGCCAGCCCTGTAAAGCAACAGAATACGAATACATCCCTACATGTTCCAACCTCTCGGCCCCGAAGGTGGTTTCCAATAATTTATCCAGTTCTTCCTGGGTGAGAAATTCGCGTTCTACTTCTTTGAGGCGTACTTTCCAATTGACGAAAGGATCCTTAGTAATCCAGCCATTGGCATAAGCAATCCGGATGATCTTTTTAAAATTGACCACATATTTAATTGCGGTGTTGTGGCTGCAATGACGTTTTGTTTTCAGATAGTATTCAAAGCCGGTGATAAAGGCATGGTTTACCTGTATAACAGGAATGTCCTTTTTGCTGATACTCGTTCTGAATATATTCTTCCAGATGACTTTTGGCCGTTCTATAGCGTTCCGCAGTTCCGGCCGCGAAATCTTTTCCAATTAACTTTTCTACCTGATCGTTATGTTCCTGGAAGATCTCCAAAAGCATTTTGTATTTCCGTTTCTTGCCGAGATACGAATCCCTTAATTCATCAGCCGTGAGAGGAATACCATCATCCCTTATTTTATCAGCCAAGCGGAAAATATCAACTTTCATTTTTGATCAAGTAGGTATTCAATTGCCGAACTTCAGGGGAGAAACCCAATACTGTAAAAGTCTCAGGATTCCATTGAGAAGGATGTATTTTTCGACCCGTACTAAACTCGGATCGCCTGCCTTCTATGGTGATTCGGGCATAAATCATCGCGCGTCCTATGCTATCAGATTTAGCGCGTTTGAGGTAAAACAATAAAGAAACCATACAACTGACCCCTATTTAACAATTATTTTGACTCAAAATAGGTAAAATATTTTAAATAATGATCCATGCAAGTTACTGTATTACAATATTTTAACTTTAGATAGGTGTCAGTTGGTGTATAAAAACCAACTGACACCGAATCGCGCACCTTTTGAGATGATATTAGATGGACTCGATTTGAATAGCAAAAAAATAAAAAAACCTGTAAATCAATTATTTACAGGTTTTGTTGTGTGCTTTGGAAGCACCCAGCGGAGGAAGAGGGATTCGAACCCCCGGAGGTGTGACCCTCAACGGTTTTCAAGACCGCCGCATTCGACCACTCTGCCATTCCTCCTTTATCACGTTTACCCGTCAGGGACGCACTTGATTTATCACGTTATCCCGTCGGGGATGCACTTGATTTATCACGTTATCCCGTCAGGGATTCACGTGAACTGCCATTCCTCCAAGATGCTTTGACACCCTTGGTCCATTGTTGCCTCAACTGCCTGGAGGGCCTGCCCTCCGAAGCCCAGCCGTAAAAGGCGGGGCGAAGGAGGGTGCAAATATAACAAGCTTTTTGGTTTCCGGCCGCAAATCCCCCCAAGAAAATATGCTACTGGCACGCTCCCCTCCCCTTTCTTTCCCTTCCCCTGTTTCAATCTGTTTTCTTATCTTCAGCAAGACAACCAATACCTATGGAATTCCTGCAACCCCTCCTGGATGAGATCCTGGGCTTCCTGGGCATACAGCGCGCCCTGGAGATCCTGCAGGCCGGCGATTTCGCCGCCCTCCGTACCTACGAGGGCATCATCGCCTTTATCCTGCCCCTTATCCCCCTGCTCCTCCTGCTCGAATTCATCCTGGGGCTCCTCTACAAAAAGCCACAGACCCGCGTGTATAAGGTCAGCTTCCTGATCTATGTCTTTAACCGTTTTGTCGGCCGGTTTATCTCTATCGCCATGGTCACCTACTGTATCGGGCTGCTGGAACCCCTGGCCCCTTTTACCCTCCCCTCCCGGTGGTACGGTTTCCTGCTGGGCTATGTCATCTGGGAACTGGGGCACTTCTTCTACCACTACCTGGCCCATAAAGTAAGGCTGTTCTGGTGCTTGCACAGCACCCACCACGCCCCGGAAGACATGAACCTTTCGGTCACCTACGCCCATTTCTTCCTGGAAGCCCCCTATGCCGACCTGATCCGCACCACGACCTGCCTCCTGCTGGGCGTGCCCCCGGAAATGCTGTTCATCATCATGTTCGTGGACGGCACCTATGGCGCCTTTATCCATGTTGGGGAACGCCTGCTCCGCGACGCCCGCCTCGGATGGGTGGGGAAGGTCATCCTCACCCCCTCCCACCACCGGGTGCACCATGCCCGCAACCCGCTCTACCTGGATACCAACTATTGCAACCTCCTCAACGTCTGGGACCATGTATTCCGTACCTACCAGGAGGAAAAGAGGGAAGTCCCCATGGAATACGGGATCACCCGGCGCCGTAAATTCCGGGAATTTCCTGGATGTGTATTTCGGGGAATTCGCCCTCCTGGCAAAAGACATCAGCAAGGCCCCGGGAATCGGTAACAAGCTTCGGTACCTGGTCATGCCCCCCGGCTGGAGCCATACAGGCGACCATAAGTCGGCACGGCAAATCCGGCAAAACTACTTCCGGGAACAAAAAGTAACGGCGAACCCCGGCTAATACCCCATTATTCCTTTTTCAGAGCCAACCCATAAAATCGTTACATGTGAAGGTAAGCAGGTTGTTGATAAGATGAAGGATATATACGGCCAGGACCGGACTTAAATCCTTGCGAACAGTAAAAAGCCAGTAAGTCGCTCCCAGAATCAGACCCAGAATGGTGGTTTCAGCCATGTACATGGGGTTATACGTATGTCCCAAACCAAAAATGATCGAAGAGATCAGGATGGCGTAGATCCATCTTTTACGGGACGATTTAAAACGAAGCTTCCTGCGTACAAAAGAAATCAACCATTGCTGGCAGATCAACGTCTCTACCAGGGGCGCAAACAGTACTACGAAGCCAAATTTTAATACCAAATAAGGCCCTGTGGTACTAATAACCGGTTCGGGGTACAGGTAAGAAGTGACTTGTGCCAGCAAGGAATTTAAAGCCAAAAATACCAGGAGAATCGTCACCAGGACCAAGAACCTGTTTCTAAAAAGTAAATAATTCATAGCTCGAAAATAAGGGATAAGGGTTTAAGCCCCTATCCCCTGTTACTTCAAGGCAATCAATAGCCCGTAAATGCAGTGTTTCCACTTAATCCCATACCAATGCTGTTACAGCCATTGTTGTTGTATACCCCCGGGCATCCGCGATCAACATATGGCCCGTATTGGTCTATTAACTTTTCGACAATCCACCAGGCAATATCCTCTCCGGCACCTGCGCCGTGGGTTTGGTTTAATTCCAGAGCGTTGAGCTCTTTGATTCCGGAGCTATTTAAATTTTCCATTTTTTTTTCATTTAAATTAAACATAAGGTTCAGATACAATGACTTGCGCAATTCCAGTTTGTATGGATCAATATTAACCCTCCAGTCTGTTGAAAGCCTGCAGCGACTTGAATTTTGTCCTGAAATACTTAAACAGGCCACCGAAGTTTTGAGAAATATCAACCCATCTTGTCTGGATGCCCAACCACCAGGAAGCATATTTGACCTGAAACAATATCCCCAAATTCATGCGGAATTCCCTTCGCTGTAAAAGATCGTTTGCGGCCAGTTTTCTGGAAAGCAGCCAGGTATTCCTCAGTGTTTCAAATGTCATAAATCCGGTATTTTTATATGCAAATAATCTTCGACGCAAATCCGGATCTCGCCGTTCATTACCTGCAAGGCCATAGTACATCCTGAAACATCTTGGGAGTCCGTACAGAACAAACCGAAACGACAGCAGTCCGCGATAATTTAAAGGGGATTTTTCAGGAAGAAATTCCTTTAGGCGATCGTAGGCTTCCAGTAAATCCAGGATCTTCTTTTTTGAATGGCCCAGGGTGACAGAACCTTTATTCGTTCGTTCATAATAGTAAAATATCCGGGGAATCAGTTTAATATTCCGTACATGGTAAAATACCCTGCCCATAAAAAGAAGATCTTCAAAATAAATTCCGGTTGGAAAATCCAGGGAGTTGAACAGCAAAAATTCCCTTTTGAAGAGATAGGAAAAGGGCATGCACGAATATCCGTTGCGGATCATAAAAAAATTGACAAGGGCGTTCTGATCTGCAAGGCGGGGCGATGGAATTTTATAAAGTACCGAATAATCTCCGGTAGCAAACTGAATGGCAAAACCAAAACTCCATACATCTGCAGCCGGGTGGGTGGCGATAATTCTCGATAGATGCTCTATGGCCTCCGGGCTAATCCAGTCATCCGCATCCACAAACCACAGATAGTCCGCCTTAGCCAGGCCTATCCCTAAATTTCTGCTATAGCCTGCCAATCTGGTTTCAGAATTGGTGTAGACCCGTAGCCGGGTATCCCGTTCCTTAAATCGTGCCAATATCTCCCGGGTCTTATCGGAAGATGCATCATCTATCACGATCACTTCCACATTATCGGTTGGTTGCGAAAGTATGGATGTAAGGCATCTATGAATGTATTTTTCCGCGTTATAGGCAGGAATGACAATACTTATTAGCATCTCTGGCAAGTTTAATAGGACGGAAGAAGCCTGGTTGGCATCCGGCTTTAAGGGAATGGAAGCAGTTACTCCTGTAATTCAAACCCCTGGATTGATTGGCCCTGTTTGGTCCCTTTTTTCGGATAAAGATTCCCGGGAAATTTGAAACAATCAATAGAATTCCAAATTGCCCTTCGTTGCCCATGAGTAAGGTTGCAAATTTGTGTCTGCAAGGGCAGAACCCCCGAAGATCTGTGTGGTTTCATTATTACTCATGATAGAAACCGAGATTTTAACTTCCAATTCAAATTCCTCTTCGTAATAATACGTTTTCCTGCTTCGGTCATACTTAATGGCCGCGCTGTAATCCCTCAGTTGTTCAATTAAATGATATACCAAACGTTCACTGATATGTAATCTGCGCGCCAGTTCCCGGGGTGTCCCGGTCGTTTCAGATTCAATCAGGGCGTGAATTTGTTGAAGCCTTTCGAGGTTTTTGATCGTGTTCATCTTAAAGGAGTTTTAGTTATAATTTATTATTGAAACGTTCGCGTCGGATTCAACCAATGGTCTGCTTTGTCAAACAAAAGCTGCCAAAGGCTGCGTTCGGTAAGGAAAAATTGAGCCGTAAGGGTCATCCCGTTCTTTAGTTTCCCTATAACTCCATTTTTGAGTTTAATGGAGGTTGTATCAAGGCGGCACCTTACCCTGAAAAAAGGTTGGCCGTTTATCTGTACCACATCTTGTCCAATATTGAGGACTTCACCCCCAATGGTTCCCCATATATTGTAATCATAGGAATCTACCCTGAAGGTAACCCCGTGCCTCTGCTGCACTAAGCCGATATCCAACGGAGTTATAAAACAATCAGCCACCAGGGCCATGTCTGGGGAGATTTCGGCTACCACGGTACCTGCGGCCACGAGACCGCCAGGATTGGGTACCCGGACATTCACGAGATATCCCTCCAATGGTGCCAGAAGAACATAAGTTTGCCTTGCTGTCGTTAATTGATGCTGTTGGGACCCGAGTTCCCGCAAGGCTGTCTCAAGGTCCAGATATTCTGACCTCCACGAGGCCAATTGCTCCTCCTTGAATTGATGTAAATTGCTTTTCGCCACTTCAAAGGCAAGCTTATACGCTTCATATTCCGAACGCGAAATGACTTTTCTGTTATATAGGCCTTTATATCTGGCATAGGTAAGTTGCGTTTGATCCTTTTGAAGCTGAAGCTCGTGTAATTTCAGGAGAGCCCTGTCCCTCGATTCATTGTATTTTGCGGAATTCAACTCTGTTCGCGGATCAATATTCTTCCTGCCCAATAAAGCGCCCAGATCTTCCAGATAAGTTGATTTTTTAGCTATTTCCAGGTTAATGAACCGCAACTGTTCGTCAATACCATTGTTATCAATAACCAACAGGGTATCTCCCTTCTGCACGTATTTATTATAGGATAAAGCCGAGTATACAATCTTTCCCGAAGTAATTACCGGCAAGGCCTGTGTGCCAATGCCGGTTGTAATACTTCCACGCGCGGAACTATAAATTTTAATGCGGATAAAAGGCAGGGCAAGCAGGGAAGCGATCAGGAAAAGGGTCAGGCTAAGGTAAATGGCGTGGCCATTTGAATAATTCCTGAAGTAGTATAACTGCGGGCAAGTTTCCAGAATTTCCTTAGGCCAAAGTGTCTTCATTTTGTGGGGATTCTAACTCGGGTGGCAAAAGATGGAACAATATATAGATTATTTTCTATATTCCAAATTAAAATAGTATATTTTCTCTAAACAGATCGTAAATCCCTGCGCCTTTATTGGAAATATTATGTATTTTTGGAAACCGATAGCGAATATTTTCTCGAAGATGATTAAAACAATCGACCGATTGATGGAGTTTATAGACTACGCCGGGATGAGCGCCCGGCAGTTTGATATGTCTATCGGGGCAAGCAACGGGTATATCCTTCGCATGCAAAAAAACAAAGCCTCCATCGGTAGTGACGTTATTGAAAATATCATTAAGACCTACCCTCAATTGAATGTCGTCTGGTTACTTACCGGAGAAGGAGATATGCTAAAATCAGAAAAAAGAAAATCGCTTAAGGAATTCAACGATTTACCCAGGGCCAGGCAGCAAGAAATTGAAGCAATTATTGAAGAAAAAATAAAAGCGAGGCAGGACGAAGAGAGAAAGAGGTTGCTCCGGGAGGTTACCGAAGAGATAGAACGAGCACAGAAGAATTTAAAGGGCTAGTAGTTAATTTCCACATCTCTGATAATTTCTTCCCTGATTTTCAAGAGCGCATCCAGGTTTTTAAGTGCATTTGCCCGGTCCACCACTTTTCCGGAGGTAGCTTTCAAAGCGTTCAGACGCTCCTTCAGCGATGCCATCTGTCCCTGGTTCGCCCGGCTTCCAATGAGATCGTCCAATTCCCTTGCAATTGTTTCCTGCAGCCCCGTCACCTTAAATTCATATTTAACGCAGTTGGAAAGAATTATCAGGGTGGCAATGATACACAACACAAAGGGAAATGCCCTCAGATTTCCCCAGGCATCGATATAACGTACATCCTGAAAGATTTCCCAGATCTGATACGATATCAGGATAATTGGGGATAGAATTGCGTATTTCCACCAATATTCACAAGTGATATACCAGATACTTAATGAAATCAAAAATGTCAATTTAACACATAATAACCAAATAAGAATGTCGATTGTTGGGAATCCGTAATTGTGAATCGTTAAAATTTGCAGATTTAAAAACTTTTGATTTTCAGGAATTAACCTGTGCAAATTAAACAGAACAGGTAAACTCATGAAAATACCAATTATTAAAAATTGAAATTTTTTCTTTAATCTCGATTCAAAATGTAACCTGCGAATATTTACATATCGATCCTCCAAAAATTTCTTTAGTAGGTATAAATTCTGAAAGTATTTAGCATTTTTATCCTTTGACTTTCTTTCATTCAATTGACGAATTATCTTATCGGCAGTATTAAAGATTCTTTTACTTTCAAAATTGAATACACTATATAGATTTAATTCATATCCAATATCGCCATATTGCCTTTGGAATGATCTACTAAACCTTACCAATAATAGCAATAAAATTGCATTACTTATTAGCGATAATATCATTGAATATTGAACTGAATAGAACTCTGGAAGAACCGTGAACCTGATCAATGAATCACTGTACAGAATTGTTGGTATAAGTATAAATTTTCTCCACTTATAACGGCAAGTGATAAACCAAATTCCCAAAAGAAAAAATGGAATTATTTTGAGCATTATATTCCAAATAAACTGTTCTTGGGACTGGAATCTATTACTCATCTTCAAGCCGAAAATAACTAATTCTTGTTCACCACTATCAAACAGCAATGGCAGATAAATAAGAAACGGTAGGAAAGTTATTACTGTTGTAAGAACTAAGTCCTTTATAAATAATGATTTCCAAGAACCCATGATAAAATGAGTGAGGATTTATGCTCTAAATATATAAAATATGCAGAAAATAATCTACATAAAAAAATTTCAATTGGCAATCAATTCAAAAATCAAAAATTACAACATTTGAAGAACCTTAGTACCTTTAATTTTCCCCTCCTTCAATTCAAGCAACGCTTGGTTAGCCTCATTTAGAGAGAATTCTTCAATATCGGTATGTATGCGTGCCTTGGCCGCTAAATCAAGGAATTCACGGATATCCCGTGCCGTAATGTTGGCCACGCTCTTAATTTCCCGTTCCTCCCATAAATGCCGGTGGTATGAAAGGTTCTTTAGATACTCCTGGTCTCCGGCCTCCTTGCGGATGGCATTGATCACCAGCCGCCCCCCTTTATCCAGGTTGGCCAGGGCCTCTACCACAGGCTTCCAGGCCGGGGTGGTATCGATGATTGCACGGAGGGCCACCGGGGCCCTTTCTTCGGTATCCCCGGCCCATATTGCTCCCAGTTGTTTAGCAAACTCCCGTTCTTCCCGGCTCCTGGCAAAGACGTAGACTTTACTGCGGGGATATTTGTAGCTGGCCATTTTCAGAACCAGGTTTGCAGATCCGCCGAAGCCGGTCAACCCCAAAGGATCCCCGTCTTCAAGGCCGGTAAGTTGCAGGGAACGGTAGCCGATAGACCCGGCACATAAGAGCGGGGCGGCCTGGGCATCGGCAAAGAATTCTGGAATGGCATAGGCATACCCCTCAGGGACGGTCATATATTCTGCATAACCCCCGTGTACATCCTTCCCGGTGGCCAGGAAATCCCTGCAGAGGTTTTCCCTGCCAGAACGACAAAACCTGCACCGGCCGCAGGCTGCGTAGATCCAACCCACCCCCACCCGGTCACCGGATTTGAAGCCGCTTACCCCAGACCCTACTTCCTCCACCCGGCCCACCACCTGGTGGCCCGGGATCACGGGCAGCTTTATGGGTGATATCCGGCCCTCGATTTCATCCAGTTCGGTATGGCAAACCCCGCAAACGGACACCCGGATCAGGAGTTCAGCCTGTCCCGGCACAGGAGTTTCAACCTCTGTTAGTTCCAAAGGTCTGGGGTTTTGGGCGAGGGAATCGGTTTTCTTAAGGATCATGGCTTTCATGGCAAGGGATCTTTTTCGTTTGTATAATTTAAGGATATCGGGGCAATTCCAAGCCCCGGATCTGCAATTGCCCCAATCATCAGATTCCAGTGACCGGAAAATTGTGGATCATAATAATTAATTAAAGGTTCCCCGCTCCATCCCTACCCGGCATTTCAACAAACTTCCCTTTGCGTATTTGAAAAAAAAGACTATTTTCATCCTCATCTTCCCCCGCACAATCCCAGCATTTCTTGAAATAATCGACGAAAGGTTTGATTTTTCCGATAAAAGGTTATATTTTTACGACGAAATACAAATTCGTAGTACTTTTTTTCCTACATTTGTATTGAAAATGAATCAAATCTTTAACGACAAACAACCTGTACGATGAACACTAGAAAACTTATCCTTGGCCTTTGCATGGGCTCTGCCTTCCTGGTAATGTCCTGCACCCAGTACACTTCATCCGATGATAGTCTCTACGAAAATGGAGT
>CAVRHQ010000019.1:0-129412 GCA_963721045.1 uncultured Flavobacteriaceae bacterium | reverse complement strand
GCGATCCGCAGGCAGATAAATCTATTTTTCAATGACTAATAAAGGAATGCCCAGGGCGGTAGTTTTCATTGCGATGTTGTTTTGTATTGCCCTGACCCATGCCCAGGACAGCATCCCGCCAACTCCAACGGATAGCCTTCACCAGGATACGATCGTGATCCGCTCGCCCCAGGAAAAGATCCGCAACATTCCCAGGGGGGTGAATTTGATGAATCCCGTGATCTCCTTCAACCAGACCAAGACCCTTTCCAAACCCTATAAGCGGTTCCGTATCCCATCGTTCTGGGAAAAGGTAAACCTGTTGGGCCTCAGCATGAGTGAGGTGTCCTTTGTAAACTGGAACGCCGGTGGCGACAACTCCATCACCGCCATCGGCAAAATAAAGCTGGCCCGAAACTACAAATTCCGGTACGTTTCCTGGAAGAACGACCTGGAAATGCGGTTCGGATGGAACGCCCAGGAGGGCCGGCAATGGCGCAAAACCGACGATGCCATCCGCATAAACTCTACCTTCGGGTACCGGCGGGACACGATCAGCAACTGGTACTATTCGGTTAAAGCGAACTTCAATACCCAATTTGCAGATGGGTTCAAATACCCGGACCGCAGCATGCCCATTTCCCGCTTCATGGCGCCCGGCTACCTGTTCCTGGGGGCAGGGGCTTCTTATATTTCCCAGGGCGACAAGTTTAACCTCTACCTTTCGCCCCTCACCCACCGCTCCACCTTTGTCCTGGACCAGGAACTCGCCAATAACGGCGCTTTCGGCGTTCAGAAAGCCATAAGGGATGCAGACGGGAACATCCTTAAAGAAGGAAAGAACCTCTTTACCTCCCTGGGCTTCCTGGTCACCAATACCTGGGAAACCCCCGTGGTAAAGAACATCATGCTGGACCACCGGCTCAACCTGTATACCGATTACCTGCGCGACTTCGGGAATATCGATATCGACTGGGAACTCGCTTTTATACTAAAGGTGAACGACTTTGTACAGGCTACCGTGGGTACCCATCTGATCTATGACGACGATATCCGCTTTGACGTGGTGGAAGATGCAGACGGGAACATCATAGACCCCGGGATCCCGAAGGTGCAGTTTAAACAACAACTCGACGTGGGGATCGCCTACACATTCTGATCCCCTGACCCCCTCAAAGGGATTTCCCCGTAATTTTATTGTGCATGTTCACAGCGGCCCGGTCTGAAAGGCTGGCCACAAAACAACTCGCGTTCAGGAGGATGGTGTACAGAGACCCTTCTACGGCCCGGAACTGCCGGGGCAGGGTATCAATCAGGAGGCGGTCATAATTGCCGGGGCGGCCTTCCTGCTCCCGGACGAGTGCCCCAGCATATACTTCCAGCAGGTCGGCAATGACCTTGTACCCGGCTATTTCCTTCTCCAGCACTTCCTGAGAACGATAGATCTTCTCACTGCTAATGCGGATGATATCCTCAATCTGGGCCTTATACGTACTTTTCTCCATCAGGGAGGTCTCAAAATTACCGCTCAGGATTTCGGATTCGTGTTGCAGGAAGGTTTCCGCCGCATCGTTGATCAGGGTATTGATGGCCAGCGCCCTGAGATACCCCAGTCGGTCTGCACGCACCGGCATTTCGTGGTATTTCTTCGTATGGATCCGCTCCTTCACCAGTTTGATCAGGTACTCCAGGGCAAAGTCTTCGGGGATCAGCCCCAGGTTGATGCCGTCTTCAAAATCGATAATGGTATAGCAGATATCGTCTGCCGCCTCCACGAGAAAGGCCAGGGGATGCCGGCCATAAGCCTGCCTGTTGTCCCCGCCCCGTGGGAGGCAGCCCGAGTTCGCCGGCAACCCCGTGAAAAACCCGGCTTCGGCCTGAAAAAATCCGTACTTCTTATCGGCAATATGAGGAGTTGGTTTATGCGGCAGGGACTCCTTGGGGTATTTGGTGAAGGCCCCCAGGGTGGCATAACTGAGACGGAGACCCCCGGGCACGCCTTCCCTGACCTGCGGTAAGCAGGCGAAACCCGTTCGCATTGCCTTCAAAGGCACATCAGGTCCTGGTATTCAGATGGATCCAGGGATGCGCAAAAATCCTTCCCGGCGCCCCGCAGCGAAAAATTCGCCAATGGCCTTTTCCCCACTATGCCCGAAAGGGGGGTTACCGATATCGTGTGCCAGGGCCGCGGCGGCGACGATGGCCCCAAAATCGTTGGAGGCGTACCCGAGATCGCCCGCCAGGGAAGGATGCCTGGCGAGTAGTTTCTGCCCTGCGATCCGGCCCAGGCTGCGTCCCACTACGGAGACCTCGAGGCTATGCGTCAGGCGGGTATGGACGAAATCGGTTTTGGAGAGGGGGATCACCTGGGTCTTGTCCTGCAGGCTGCGAAAGGCTGAGGAAAAGATCACCCGGTCGTAGTCTACCTCAAACCCCAGGCGAGACTCGTCCTGTTCCCTGCGGAGGCGTTTCTGTTTGTCTCCCTGCCTCCTGAGTGAAAGTAACTGTTCCCATTGCATATTATATCCCTATTGCGCGCCAAGATACGGCTTTTGGCTTCTTTCCGAAATCCAACTCAGGTTTCAACATAACTTTTAGTTAATCTGATAACATTAAGCTAACGCTAATGCAATAAAGGTTTAACCTGCAGTTAATGCGACCTTTACCTCGCCTCCCTTTATTTGTACTGTTTTAAAAATGACCCCACCGGGTCTATTAATCCTAATGATGAAACCTATAAAACAAATGATTATGAAAAACCTTCTTTTCGCAGGAATGGCTGTGATCACATTGACACTTGCATCCTGTAGCAACAATGACAGCCCGCAACAGGACGATAACACCTGTAGCGACGGCATACAGAACAACGGGGAAACAGGCATCGACTGTGGAGGGCCCAATTGTTTGCCCTGCCAGGTAGCAGCTACCTGTAACGACGGGATCCAGAACGGGGACGAAACCGGCGTGGACTGCGGCGGTTCTTCCTGCCCGGCCTGCGAAACCAGTGGAATCGTGGAAATCACTTCCAGTATTACAAGCGATGCCACCTGGACCGCAGACAATATATATGAACTTCAAGGCAGAATCTATGTAACAGATGGAGCTACCCTGACTATTGAACCGGGAACTATTATCAAGGCTTTTGCCGGATCCGGTGCCAATGCCTCTACCCTCATCGTTGCCAGGGGTGGTAAAATGAATGCGGTAGGAACAGCTTCCAAGCCGATTATCTTCACCTCCGTTGCAGACAACATCGAATTGGGTCAGACGGCCGGTACCAACCTGAGTGAAAATGACAGGGGACTTTGGGGCGGTTTGCTCATCCTGGGGAAAGCGCCTGTTTCCGTAGACGGTGACGGGGTAGAAACCCAAATTGAAGGAATCCCTGCCAGTGATACCAACGGCCTTTATGGCGGAACCGTAGCGGATGACAATTCAGGAACGTACCAGTATATTTCCATCAGGCATGGAGGTGCCGTCATCGGGGAAGGCAATGAGATCAACGGCCTCACCCTCGGTGGCGTTGGCTCAGGCACAACCATAGATCACATTGAGGTTGTGGGTAACGTGGATGATGGCGTTGAATTCTTTGGCGGCACCGTGAATTTGAGCAGTTTCCTGGCATGGGCAGGGGGCGATGACGGATTGGATATCGACCAGGCTTACGCCGGTACCATTTCCAATAGCGTCGTGATCGAGGGGGAAATTTCCGACCACGCTACGGAAATTGATGGTGGGGAAGGTTCCATGACAGCAGCTTTCACCATGACCGATGTAACCTTCTTTGGCCTGGATAACAATGCGGCTGACGGCGAAGTGGCGGATCTTCGTGATGGTGCCATGGGAACCCTTAACAACATACTGGTCGTCGGATTCACCGGAATTGGTCCCGACCTTTCGCTTTCTGACGTGGAATTGGATAATGCCGACACCCGGGTTGCCGACAACTATACCAATGGTTCGTTGGTTTTCTCAAACTGGCAAGTGGTCCTGCCCACAGGCATTAGTACATCTGCGGAAATTTTTGATGATACAACTGACACCTCCACCTTTGAAGCCGATGCAGCCAGCTTTTCTTCAGCTGTCCCTGATCTGGCCTCAGCCACGGTAGGTGCAGACCTTAGTGAATTTGAGTGGACCTATGCATTTGCCAAAGGCGCGTTTGAAGGATACTAGGACAATTTCCTGCGACAAAAAGTAATAAACTTTAATGAATTTGCCCGCCGCTGGATTAGTGGCGGGCAATTAGTTATTTAAAGACAATATGCTTGCACTAACGAAACACTATATGAAAATTAACTACAATCACCTCCTGCTCACACTTCTGACATTACTAACCTTTCAGATTGTTACGTCTCAGGAAGGTGTGATATCCGGAACTATCAACGACGGGGAATTCAATGACGTCCTGCCCTTTGCCAACGTGGTGGTCAAAGGCACCACTAAGGGTACTACATCCGACTTTGACGGAAAGTATTCCCTGCCCGTTGACCCAGGCACTTATACGGTGGTCTATTCCTACCTGGGGTACGCGACCAAGGAAATTTCCGATATACAGGTTACTGCCGGGGGCGAGACCTTTATTGACGTAACGCTGGACCCCGCCTCCAATCAGCTGGAGGAAGTAGTGGTTACCCAATCGGCTACCAGGAATACCGAGGCTTCGGTTCTCAACCTCCAGAAAAGGTCTGTATCGCTCCTGGATGGCCTCTCCATTCAAAGCATTCAACGTTCGGGTGCCAACGATATCGCCACTGCCGTAAAGAGCGTCCCCGGGGTTTCGGTCCAGGGTGGCAAATTCGTATATGTCCGCGGCCTCGGCGACCGATATACAAAATCTATCCTGAACGGGATGGACGTGCCCGGCCTGGACCCGGACCGGAATACGCTGCAACTGGATATCTTCCCGACCATTATCCTGGACAACATTATTGTGGTTAAGTCTTCAACCGCTGATTTGCCTGCCGATTTTACCGGCGGCGTGGTTGACATTGTTACCAAGGACCTGCCTTCCCGCCCTGAATACAGTGTTTCTGTCGGGGCTGCCTACAATTCGAGCATGCACTTTAAAAATAATTATTTGTCCTATCCGGGAAGCCGCACCGATTTTTTCGGATTTGACAACGGGCTACGGGACCTGCCAATTGCCCCGCTTACGGATATTCCTCTTCCTGTACAGGACGGGGTGACGGTACGGCAACTTACCAAGCGTTTTGTCCGCAATATGGCCGCCCAGCAGGAACAAAGCTTTATGAATTTTAACCTGGGGCTCACCGCGGGGAATCAATACAACCTCAATGAGGCGGGAGATAAACGCCTCGGGTACCTGGCTTCCGTTACCTATCGGAACGAAACTGAGTTCTACGAGGATTATATAGACGGACAGGTATTCCGGAAAGATCCCGACCGCTCCAAATACGAAATGACGACAGACCGGACGCAACTGGGTGATCTTGGCGTGAACAATGTCCTGCTTACCGGGCTGGGAGGACTCGCCCTGAAAACACAGCATTCGAAATACAAACTCAATGTGCTCCATATTCAAAACGGGGAATCCAGGGCTTCTTTCCTGATCCAGGAAAACCAGGGGGAGAATTCCAACCTGAACCAGCGCGACGTGTTGGTATATACACAGCGGTCTATCACCAATGGCCTGCTGAATGGGGTTCATACCAATGATGATGCCAGCTGGACCATTGAATGGAAACTGTCACCCACCTTTTCAAAGATATATGACAAGGATTTCCGCGTTACCCCATTCCGGATCACCCAAAGCGGGAGTTATATCATCTCCCCCAGTGAAACCGGGGATCCTACCCGGATCTGGCGTGACCTGGAAGAAAAGGACCTGGCCGGGAAACTGGACATAACCCGGAAGCACCTATTCTTCGGACGGGATGCCAAGTTCAGGTTCGGTGGCGGCTACACCTATAAAAAACGGGATTTTACCGTTAACCAATTCGCCTTTCCGGTACAATCCAGGCAAGGTAATTTCAGTAGCACGTTCAATGGAGACGCAGACCAGGTATTAGCCCCGGACAATATCTACCGCCTGGATACCCAACAGGGGACCTATGTGCGCAGAGATTCCAATGAATCGGATAATTACAACTCGGAAATGACGGTCGGGGCCGCCTACCTCTCAGAAGAATTTAAGGTATCCGACCGGTTCGTCGCCATCCTGGGGCTGAGGGCTGAAAAGTTTCAATTAAATTACACGGGGACTTCACAGACCCGGGGCACCTTTGACAACGAAACCATCCTCGACAAAACGGACTTTTTCCCGTCGGCCAATTTCATCCTAAACCTGAACGAGGATGAAAATCAAAAGATCAGGGCGAGTTATTCGAGGACTACCGCCCGCCCATCCTTTAAAGAAGCTTCCATTGCGGAGATTTTCGATCCTGTGACCAGCAGCTTCTTTATCGGCAATATTGACATTCAACCTACTTATATCAATAACTTTGACCTCAGGTATGAAAGCTATGGTGAGGGAAATAATTTCTTCGCCCTGAGTGCCTTTTACAAAACCTTCCAGGATCCTATCGAACTCTCCTTCTTCAGGTCGATCTCCGGGCAATTTACGCCCCTGAACCTGGGAGATGCCACGGTTTTGGGGGGAGAATTTGAAATCCGGAAAAGCCTCGATTTTATCGCAGGGCTCGATGATTTCAGCGTAAATACCAATATTTCGGTTATCGATTCCAAGCAGAGTTTCAGCGCAGCTGAGGAAAGTGCCCGTAGCGACAACCTCAGGGACGGGGAGACCCTGGGCGATAGCCGGCAACTGCAGGGGCAATCCCCATTATTGGTAAACTTTAGCCTGAATTATGACAACGACGATTCGGGTTGGCAGGCAGGCCTGTTCTACAACGTACAGGGCAAGACCCTGGAGATCGTGGGGAACGCAGATATCCCGGATGTCTATACCAAACCTTTCCACAATCTGCGGCTGAATTTCTCCAAGGCTTTTGGTAAAAACCAAAGGAATAAGCTCACTTTGAAATTCAGCAACATCCTCAATGACGACCTGGAAAGCGTCTACCAGTCGTTCCGCGCCGAAGACCAGATCTACTCCCTCAGAAGCCCGGGGCAGGAGATCTCATTGGGATATAGCCTGAAACTTTAGAGATACATGGCAAGGAACGTATAATCACGTTCAGGATAGTACTGCAAAAGCCCGGGGATTCCGGGCTTTTGAATGTATAACCTAAGTTGGTCTCTTCACAATAGGCCTTCCGGTCCTATGCCTTCAGGGCAGACCGGTTCGTCTGTTCGTCTTGACCGGAAAGCTGGTGACCACAAATTACCATTTAGTGACCCAAGTATAACCTTAGGATAACCTATACTTTACATTTCCCTGCGTTCTTTGCATAAAATTGAGACTCTGCTGGCATGAAAAACTTTTTATTCGCGATTTGTATCCTCCTATCCGCATCGACCTACGCCCAGGATGGGGGGAGTATCAAGGGGACTATTGTAGACCGGCAATTGAACGATGAGCCGCTGCTCTTTGCCCAGGTTCAGCTTAAGGGTTCGGCGATTAGCACTCAAACCAATTTGCATGGCAATTTTGAATTGGATGGAATCAGCGCCGGCTCTCATGTGCTGGTGATCAGCTATCCGGGATACGAGCATTTGGAGGTGCCCGTTGTAGTCGAAGGAAAGCAAATGGTTACTATCCGGCAGGGATTACGCGCCAAATCTATTTCCCTCCAGCAACCCGCGGAAGACAGGACGGCTGAGATTTCTGGAAATGGCTTACCCCTGGCTGCCGACAATTCCGGCCTCTAAAAGGGGCATACTTTGACCGCACGTACGAAAGGAATTACACACAATAAAAAACATCCGCTAGCTGCGGATGTTCTTTTTTTACGAAATATACTTTTACGAATTACTCGTGATCAACGATGCCTGAGGTATTTTTGGCCTCGGTGACGCTGGCAATCTGGTTGTCGCTGAATTCCACTTCCTTCAGGGTATTGTCGGCCCAGAAATACCAGGTGCCGGTTCTCTTTCCATTATCATAGGTGCCAACGGCAATCTTTTCCCCGGATTCGTTATAACTGGTCCACTGCCCGTGCAATTTCCCCTCGACATTGAATGTCCCTTCCTGACGGATGCTGCCATCATCATAGTAATAAGTGGCTTCAATCAGGTTGGTTTCCTTATTGAATACCTGTTTGACCTTTTCCTGGCTGTATGACCAGGATGCCATCAGCAAAATTGAAAATAGGATTATCGTCTTCTTCATGATATACATTATTTGCGCTGCAGGTTTAAAGATATGCAATTAACTTTTAATCAACATTTACTTAACGTTAAATTTACATAAAACTGATATGGATCATATAATCAATATGTAATCCTTACCTGGTGGCAGCTACTTTAATAATTCTTTAATATTCCCATTACACCCAAATTACATGGGAATGGGACATTTGTCATTGTGTTTAAACACAACCTTTAGAACCTCCATTTACGTTACATAGTTTTTGTCGACTTCAGTAATAGGAGTTCTAAGAACTGCCTCTGGCCAGGGCAGTTTTTTTTATGCATTAAGTTAATCATTAGGAAACATTAAATTAACATACGTATTGGTTCTTTGCAGTGACAAAAACTATTACGTAAATGAATTTCAAGTATTTACCCTTCTGGGTATTTCTTACCTCATGTATTTTATTGACCGCCCAGGAAAAAAACGCCCCACCATTCGGCAAAGGCATTTTTAATTTAACCGCCCGGGATAGCAGCTGGAGTATGAAAATTGGCGCCCGTATGCAATTCCTGGGGACCTCTTCCTGGGAACGAAATGCCGACGGCGGACTGGTGAGCCCGGAAACAAACATGCTTGTCCGAAGGGCCCGGTTAAAATTCAATGGGTTCGCCCTAACACCCCGTTTGAAATACAAATTGGAACTGGGCCTTTCCAATCGCGATATTTCCGGTGCTTCTGAGTATACGGGCGACGCCCCTCGTTATATCCTGGATGCAGTGGTCATGTGGAATTTTTATGGCAACCTGGAACTCTGGGTTGGCCAAACCAAATTACCCGGAAATATAGAAAGGGTTATCTCTTCCGGAAATCTGCAACTTGTGGACCGCTCCCTGCTGAATAGCCGATTTAACCTGGACCGCGATATGGGGCTTCAACTGAGGCACCATTTCAACTTTGGCAATGGGATGGTGGTTCGCGAAAAGCTGGCCTTAAGCCAGGGTGAAGGCCGTAATGTTACCGTGGGGAACCTCGGCGGCCACGAATATACCGCCCGCCTGGAATTCCTTCCCCTGGGCGAATTTGCAGGAGAAGGGGAATATAGCGGCGGGGACCTGTTTCGGGAACCCCACCCCAAACTGATGCTAGCTATCACGCTCGACAGTAACCAGGATGCCGTCAAATCAAGAGGTAACCAGGGCAGCTATATGGTGAATGACAGCGGATTTTACGAAACCAATATCACTACTTTTTTTGCCGACACCATGTTCAAATACCAGGGCTTCTCGCTTATGGCGGAGTATGCCAACCGCGAGGCCGCTGATCCGGTTGCAAGGAATCAGGACGGAACCCCGACCGGTACCGAAGTACTAACCGGCCATGGGTTAAACCTTCAGTCGGGCTATGTATTTGACGGGAACTGGGAAGTGGCAGGCAGGTATACCCACAACCAGTATGACAACCCGGATAGTTTCCCTTCTGAAGCGCAATACACCCTGGGCGTGTCAAGATATATCGCGGGCCATAAGCTTAAGGTCCAGTCAGACCTGAGTTATCTGGATCTCGACGGCGGGCTGGGGGAAGTTTTGTATCGTTTGCAGTTCGATATACATTTTTAGGGCGGCATAAAATAACCTTTAGGTAACATTATTCGCAGCTTTAGTACAGATATTTGCTAATTGTTTTATCTTGAAGACATGGACAATATTTACTTGTTGATGGTAATTGCCCTGGGGGGCCTGGCAATTGCCGACCTCGTAGTAGGTGTAAGCAATGACGCGGTGAATTTTTTGAATTCAGCCATGGGCTCTAAAGCCATTTCATTCCGCACCATGATGATCGTCGCCAGTTTGGGAATTGCCTTTGGTGCCATCTTCTCCAGCGGGATGATGGAAGTGGCCCGGAAAGGTATTTTCAATCCGGGTGAATTCTACTTTAACGAGATCATGTTCATCTTTATGGCCGTGATGATTACGGACATCTTGCTTCTTGATTTCTTTAATACCCTTGGGCTGCCAACGTCCACAACCGTTTCCATTGTATTCGACCTCCTGGGTGCCTCTGTGGCCATGGCGGCGATCAAGATATTGGATCAAGGTGGAAGTCTAACCAATATTATAGACTTTATAAACACCTCCAAGGCGGTGGAAATTATAAGTGGGATCCTGCTTTCGGTGGTGGTTGCCTTTACTATCGGGGCGCTCGTCCAATGGGTGTCCAGATTGCTTTTGTCCTATAATTTTGAAAAAAATGCCAAATGGGTGGGAGCCCTTTTCGGGGGTTTTGCCCTTACCGCCATCTTCTACTTCATCTTTATGAAGGGGATCGGTGGCACCCCTTTTGCCAATACCAGTTTTGATCTGATCGGGGGGGATACCATACAGCAGTTCCTGGAGGAACAGGTAATTGCCATCACCTTGAGTAGCATGGCATTCTGGTCCCTGTTATCCTACATTCTTATTGCCTTCGCAAAAACCAATATCTACAAGGTGGTGATCGCCGTCGGAACCTTCGCACTGGCCCTGGCCTTTGCAGGGAACGACCTGGTTAATTTCATCGGGGTCCCCATAGCCGCATACCAGTCCTATGAGGCCTGGGTGGTTACCGGCACAGCCGCCACCGACTTTAGTATGGGTGTCCTGGCCACCAAAGTGCCCACCCCTACCATACTGCTCTTTCTTTCGAGCCTGGTGATGATAATAACCCTCTGGCTCTCCAAAAAAGCGCGTTTTGTGGCCGATACAGAGATCAACCTGGGAAGGGAAGGGGAAGCCAAGGAACGCTTCGAACCCCATTTCCTGTCGCGCTTTATCGTGCGTTTCTCCATGCAGGTGGGCACCTACACCTCCACCTTAGTGCCCGCGGTCATCCGTCAAAAAATTACCAAACGTTTTGAGAAACCTTCGGTGAAACTCCTCAGGGGGCATACCCTGGAAATGCCGGCATTCGATATGGTCCGGGCAGCGGTAAACCTAATGGTGGCAGGCATCCTGATTTCTGTTGCCACATCTTACAAATTGCCCCTTTCCACCACCTATGTCACCTTTATGGTGGCCATGGGGACCTCTTTAGCCGATAAGGCCTGGGGATCCGATAGTGCCGTATACAGAGTAGCGGGCGTTCTGAATGTGATTGGTGGTTGGTTTATGACGGCAATTATTGCCTTTATCACCTCCGCGAATATCCTTACCCTTATCAGTTTTGGAAAAGGGGCAGCCATTGCTGTTCTGTTATTCGCCACCACCCTCATCCTGGCGCGGAATTATATCTCCTACAAACGTAAATCCAGGGAAATCCGGGCTGTGGATAGCCTGCGGCGGGCGGAGAGCGGCTCAGATTCAGGGGGTAATCATCGAAAGCGCAGCCAATATCTCCAACGTCATTAAACGCACCAATAAAATATATACCAATTCTATCAATGGCCTGGCCAAACACGATCTGGACCAGCTGAAGAAGAACAAAAAACAAGTGGCTAAATTGTCCGCTGAAGTTGAAGACCTGAGGAACAGTATTTTTTATTTTATTAAAAACCTGGATGAAGGAAGCGTAGGCGCGAGTAATTTCTATATCAATGTGCTCGCCTTCCTCACGGATATGACCCAGTCCCTGGAGTACATCAGTAAAGTGAGCCACAAACATGTGCACAACAACCACAAGAAATTAAAATACAATCAGATTAAAGAATTAAAGGAACTGGATCATAACCTGGATGAGATCCTGAATCACACGAAAAACGTATTTGACAAACGATCCTTTGAGGCGATCGGAGCCATTCTGGAAGGCAAGGAGAAACTGTTTGACATGGTTTCCCAAAAAATCGAAAAACAAGTTGAAGCGAACCAGGACTGAGGAATCAAGCCCCAAAAACACGACGCTGTATTTTTCCATATTATTGGAGACAAAAGACTTGCTTACCGCAACCATGAACCTGCTGGAACTATACTATGAAGCGCATGATAAGAGCGTTAAGCCGGTAATACTGGAAAATACCACCAGCAGTTAAACTACCCCCTTCCCATTTTTCAGTTTCTTCCGGGTAATTTGCCCCCCAGGCATGCCATTCCTGCCCAAGGGCTTGTTGCTGATTTACCGCAATGCCTTAAGGGGCGTATCCCTGGCTTCCTATCGGTAGAAGTTCATTTCGTCCATATACTTCCAGACGGCATCCGGTAACATGGCCCGGATGTTTTTCCCGGCTTTGTGTTGTTTGCGGATAAAGGTGGAGGAAATTTCCATGATCGGTGCCGCAACCTGCCGTATAGACCGATGAGCCTGGAAGGGCTGCGGAATATCGACCTTTGTAATCCTCGGGTAAACATAGATTTCGTAATGCTCCAGGATCACCTCGTAGTTCTTCCATTTATGAAAGCCCGCCAGGTTGTCTTCCCCCATCAACAGGGCAAACCGGTAGTCATTCCCAAATTTTTCCTCCAGTTGTACCAGGGTATTTACCGTATAGTTCGGGGGTGTCTGTTTAAACTCGATGTCACTCACCCGGAGGTTGGGATAGTCCTTAACGGCTTCGTAGACCAGCTGATAGCGGTGGTGATTATCTAGCAGGGATTGCTTGGTCTTGAAGGGGCTTTTGGGGGTTACCACAAACCATACCTCATCCAGGTCTGTGAATTCCGCCATATAGCTGGCAATGACCAGATGTCCCACATGGATGGGGTTGAAAGTGCCGAAAAAGAGGCCTGCTTTTTTCATGATAATTTCCTGAGATACCTCAACCAGACCGGTATGCCGCCCACGCAACTAGGTTTTTCCGGGAGGCAGATTGGGCTTTACACCCAGGTAATCGGCTACCAACTGGTGCGATTCCCGCAAGGCGGTATCCAGGTCGTAGTTTTTAATGATCTTGTCGAACTGGGGGGCGGTGGCCAGTTCCACATGGGCCTTGGCGATACGCATGTTGATCTTGTTGTCATCTTCCGTACTGCGTTTCTTTAACCGGATCTTTAATTCATCCACGCTGGGGGGCTTTACAAACACCGCCAGGGTGATTTCCGGATGTTTTTTTTTGATACGCAACCCACCGGACACGTCGATATCAAAGATCACATTCTTTCCCTCAGCCCACAGCCTCTCCACCTCGCTTTTCAGGGTCCCGTAAAAATTATCCCGGTACACTTCCTCCCACTCCAGGAAGTCGTTGTTTTTGATGTGTTGTTTAAACTCGGAGATCGACATGAAATAATAATGCTCCCCGTGCTTTTCCTTGACCCTCCTGGGCCGTGAGGTGGCCGAAACGGAAAAAGCCAGGTTCAGTTCGGGCTGCTTGAGCAGGTATCTTACGATGGTGGTTTTGCCGCTCCCACTGGGCGCAGAAAATACAATGAGCTTGCCCCCTTCCTTCATAAAACATTCAGCATTTGTTCCTTCACTTTTTCCAGCTCGTCTTTCATCTGCACCACCAATTGCTGCATGGGGGCGTAATTGGCCTTGGAACCTATGGTGTTGATCTCGCGTCCGATTTCCTGGCTGATGAAGCCCAGCTTCTTCCCGTTGCCAGCCCCCTTGGCCATGGTCTCAGAGAAATAGGCCAGGTGGTTTTCCAGTCGTACTTTTTCCTCGGTTACGTCATATTTTTCGAGGTAGTAAATGAGTTCCTGCTCAAAGCGGTTAGCATCCACATCGGCTTTCAGGTCTGCAACGGCTTTTTCGAGCCGCTCGCGGATCGAGGCCAGCCGCTCCCGGTCGATTTCGCCGATTTGCACGAGCAACTCCTGCAATACCCCGATCCGTTCCTTAAAGTCACGCTCCAATACCGCCCCTTCTTTGGAGCGGAAGGCGGCTATTTCATGCAGGGCTTCATCCAGGGCCTGCAGGATGGTCCGGTATTCCTCTTCATCCAGGGCGTCCTTCTCCATCTTAAGGGCATCCGGCAGCCGCAGGGCCATATCGAGAAATTGGATATCCTCACCCGAGGCCAGCGATTTTAGCTGCTTCATATATTGCCGCACGACCCCTTCATTCACTTCCGAACTGGATTCCTCCCCGGTGATTTCCACATACAGGCTCAAATCTATTTTCCCGCGAACCAGTTTGTCTGCGATCACTTTCCGGAGTTCGAGTTCCTTCTCCCGGTAGTTGGCCGGCATGCGCGCATTAATATCCAGGCTTTTGCTGTTCAGCGATTTAAGCTCTACGGTAATTTTCTTCATGGGAAGCTGTACCACATGCTTCCCAAAGCCGGTCATGGATTGGATCATACCTTCATTCTTTCATTCGTCACTATAGTGCGCGTGGCATCAGGGTTTCGGGAGCGGCAATTTGGGTTCGGGCTTAATTTCCCGTACCCAGATATTCCGGTAGCTCACCCTGCTGTTGTCCCCGTGGTCCTGCAGCATGATAGGGCCCTTGCCGTGCGGCGGATTTTTCGGGTACCCGATGTAGGGGGTGGTGCCCTTCAATTCCGCATGGTCCAGCGTAAGTACCCCATTGTGCAGCAGGGTAATGGTGCCCGACTTGATCTTCTGCCCCTCATCGTTAAAAACCGGATGGTGGTAGATAATGTCGTACTTGTTCCATTCGCCGGTCGGTACGGATGCCATGGCCAGGGGGATATGCTGCTTGTAGATAGAGCCCACCTGCCCGTTTACATAGGTAGGGTTGTCATTGTTGTCCAGGACCTGGATCTCGTACAGCCCGTCGAGGAAAACACCGCTGTTGCCCCTGTGCTGGCCTTCCCCATTAATTTCTGCCGGGGACCGCCACTCAATATGCAACTGGATGTCCCCGAAATTCCTCTTGGTCTGGATAAAACCCGATTTGTCTTTGACGGTCATGCTGCCGTCGTCGTTCAGGTGCCAGACCACCTCCGTACTGTCGTTGGTCTGGATCCATTCGTCAAAATTGCTGCCGTCGAAGAGGATGATAGCATCGCTGGGAGCTCCGTTCTGCGCATAGGGCTTCACTTCCGGCACCTTGGGTTCATAGAATTCCGTAGCCTCCGGTTCGGTGGGCTCTTCTCCGGAATATTCCTCATGCACGATTACTTTTTCAGCCTGGTCTTCCTTTTCAAGGGGTTGTACCTTTACTTCTTCCTTACAGGAGATAATCAGCAGGACGCTCAGCAGCGTCAGAAAATGTTTCATAATAGCTACTTGTTAAACTGATGGATTATAATGGTTTGATTTTGATATTCCGGTAAGCCACCTCAAAGCCGTGGTCTTGCAGGGCGAGCTTGCCCTCATGGAACTGGCCGAACCCTTCCCAGTCTGCAAATTTTGAACCGGCTACGAGGTTATCCCATTCTTCGTTTGCCAACGGGAAGTCTACGATATGCTGCCCGTTCATGCTAACGCTTCCGTGGTGTTCCCCGTAGTCAACGGTAATTACCATGGTGTTCCATTCCCCCACCGGTTTGGTTACATCTTCGGAAGGCGCTACCATATCGTACAGTGCCCCTGCCCGATGGGTGGTGCCAGCTTTGGCATCCGGATGGCGTTCATTGTCCAGCACCTGGATTTCCGGGCCCGTTTCGTAGGGCTCGTGATATTTCTCGTCTTCCCTCACCCCCCACATCACCCCGCTGTTGCCGCCTTCGGAAATGCGCCATTCCAGGGACAATACAAAGCTGGTATAGGAATTTTTGGTCACCAGGTTATAACTTTCCCCTTCCGGCTTGTTTGCCGGGGGATGGAGCACCATAGCACCATCCTCAATTTTCCAGTATTCGGGGACGTCGTCCCGTTGGTACCCTTTCCAGTTGTCGAAGGAGCTGCCGTCAAAGAGGACGGTCCACCCGTCCATATCGTCCGATGCCATTGCTTCCTCCTTCATGTTGTCGGCGGCATCGGTTTTGTCGTCTTTCTGAGCTTTTTCTTTGCAGCCACCCAGGGTAGCCACCATTAAGATACTAAGTAGTATATTTTTCATTTTTGTTGATTTAAATTCCCAGTATTTTTCTTAATCTTTCCTTGTCGATATCACCCCCGGCGAAGTCGTCAAAGGTCTTCTCCGTGGCTTCGATGATATGGTCCTGAATAAAGACAGCGCCTTCGCGGGCCCCCTGTTCAGGGCTTTTTATGCAGCATTCCCATTCCATAACCGCCCACACATCGCATCCGTACTGTGTGAGTTTGGAAAAGATGGTTTTGAAATCGATCTGCCCGTCTCCCAGGGAGCGATACCTCCCGGCCCGGTCTCCCCAATCGTTGTACCCGCCGAAGGCCCCTTTCTTCCCGGTAGGGTTGAATTCGGAATCCTTGACGTGGAAGGAGCGGATAAATTCGTGGTAGAAATCGATGTATTCTATATAATCCAGCTGTTGGAGGACAAAATGGCTGGGGTCATAGAGGATGTTCACGCGCTTGTGGTTATTGGTGGCTGCCAGGAAGCGTTCAAAGGTATCCCCGTCGTGCAGGTCTTCGCCCGGATGGATCTCGTAACAAACGTCTACCCCTTCCTTATCGAAGTGATCCAGGATGGGTTTCCAGCGTTTTGCGAGTTCTTTGAATCCCAGTTCCACCAGGCCGGGCGGGCGTTGCGGCCAGGGGTGAAAAGTGTGCCAGAGGAGGGCGCCGGAAAAGGTGGCATGTGCTTTCAGGCCCAGGCGCCGGCTGGCGGTGGCGGCCTTTTTCATGACTTCAACTGCCCACTCGGTACGGGCCTTCGGGTTATTTCGCAGGGCCTCGGGGGCGAAATTGTCGAACATAAGATCGTAGGCGGGATGCACCGCCACCAATTGCCCCTGCAAATGGGTGGAGAGTTCGGTAATCTCCAGGCCGTAGGATTGTACTTTTCCCTTTAATTCATCGCAGTAGGTCTGGCTGTCAGCGGCCTTGTCGAGGTCGATAAGAAAATGCTCCCAGGTAGGGATTTGTATTCCTTTGTACCCCAGGTCCGAGGCCCATTTGCACATCCCGTCAAGGGAGTTGAAAGGGGCTTTACTGTCTACGAACTGGGCCAGGAATACGGCGGGTCCTTTGATTGTTTTCATAGGTGCAAGCTATTGTTTTAATCGGATTGGTATTTGGGCAAAAGTTAAGAATTATACCCTATATTTAAGGAATCTTTTTCCCAGGGATCGTCAATCCGGATGGGAAGCTATAAATATAGGAAATACACCAGAATAAAAAGAAAAATAACCAATGAATCAGGACGCGTATGGCCATGGCGGGATCCTGGATACCGTGGGTCCCTTCGGGGAATCCTTCCCGGGCCAATCCGTCAAAAGCTTCCATCCCAGATATCCGCAAACGGGCTTAAGGGCCTTTACCACGTGGGTTACGGAAAGGGGGCGCTCCTGTTCTCCTTTAGGCAAATACCCAGGCCTTGCCACCCGGACCTCCTGCAGGGCGGGCCATAGCTTATAAACTCGAATTTCTTTATGAATAATGCATCAGCTAGAAATATATGGGGGGATTATCTGGATACGCACCTGCAGTATGCCTTTGTTCACGAACCCCGGGTCGCCCGTCTGGGCGACAATGAACAGGACGCTGAAACCCAATTAAAGCAGGTTATTTCCGGCAGTAAACGGGCCATCTCCCATTCCCTCCTCGGATTGCAGCTTCGGAAAGAGCCTCTGCCAAGGATAGGGGACTTTACGGTACTTACAACCTGGGACGGAAAGGCGCGCTGTGTAATCCGAACGGTAGCCGTGCGGCTTACGCCCTTTTTCAGCATCCGTTCTTCTTATTCAAAAATGGACGGCGACCGCTCCCTGGAAGCCTGGAAAGAGGCCCAGTGGGTGTATTACGAGCGGGAACTCGCCCCTTTCGGACGGGTGCCCAGGGATAGCATGATTGTCGTATGCGAAATTTTCGAAAAAGTCTTTGAGCGCTAAGGAAACTACCCTTAGTCGTCTAGCTTCACCCAAACATTCCCTCCTTTATGGGAAGCCACGGTGGCCTCTATAAAGTTGAGCCCGCGTACTCCATCGGTCATGGTAGGGAATTCCCCGTCATTGTACTTCTCGCCCCGGATTGCCCTTGCAGCCCCCAGGTAGATATTCGCCATGGAATCAAAAATGCCCTCCGGGTGCCCGGGAGGTAATTTGGTACCGTCAAGGGAAAGTTTGGAATTATAGGCATGCCCAGGCTTGTAGATCTGCACCGGGTCTGTATCGCTAAGCATATAGAGGAAATTCGGGCGTTCCTGTTCCCAGACAAAGCCTGCCTTTTCTCCGTAAATCCGGATAGCCAGGCCATTTTCTTCCCCTGTGGCCACCTGGCTGCCCCGGATGACCCCTTTTACGTGTTCACCAATCCGGATCAGTACGGTACCATCTATATCCATCTGGTTATCGGCATAGAGGTAATTGAAATCGCACAGCAGGGACTTCACTTTGAGGCCGGTGGTATATTCAATCAGGTTGAAGGCATGTACGCCTATATCCCCCATGCAGGAGCTGATCCCTGCTTTCTTGGGATCCAGCCGCCAGACCGAGGCCCGTTTTTCCTTGTCGTGGATGATGGGGTTGATCCATCCCTGGTAGTATCGGGCATCAATTTTATGGATTTTCCCAAGGGCCCCGGCCTTGATCATTTCCCTCATTTGCCGCACCATCGGATACCCGGTGTAGGTATGGGTAACGGCAAAAACGGTACCGGCCTTCTTGTGGGCGGCCTGCAGGATCTTCGCCTCCTCATAGGTGGTGGTCATAGGCTTCTCGCAGATCACATGAAATCCGTTATCCAGGAGTTTTTTGGCCATCGGGAAATGAAGGAAGTTCGGTGTCAGCACCGAACACACCTGCATCCGCTGGTCTTTGGGAAGTTTCATTTCCTCCTCCACCAGGGTATCGAAGTCTTTATAGATCCTGTCAGTAGGGACGTCTATTTCCTTCGCGAAAGCCAGGTTTTGGTCGTAATCAGGGTTAAATACCCCGCCTACGATTTGGTAATTGTCATTAATATGGGAGGCAACCCGGTGAAGGACTCCTATAAGGGAATCCCCGCCGCCTCCCAGAATTCCTAATCTGATCTTTTTCGGCATGGTCTTAGTTTATGCAATTCGTATTTATTACTCTTTTTGATTTTCGTGGCCTCATACAACCTCTTCGGCCTCGTGCTCCTGAGGCACCCGCCGCTCTTCGAGCTTTTTACGCATCAGGAATAAGATAAAAAATAAAACGGCCACAGTAAGGGGAAAGAACATCATTTTTCCCAGAGTGGCTTTTCCCGCTGCCAGTTCGGCGGCTTCCTGGGCAAGCCCTGTTTCCATGGCCGCGGTACGTGCCTTATCCAGCCAGGACCCGATGACGGGTTGCCAGATGGCCGTTGAAAACATCCCGGCCCCACCCATTAGGGACATTCCCAGAGCCCCGGTACGCGGAAGGTACTCGGAGGTAAACCCGATCATGGTTGGCCAGAAATAACAGACCCCCAGGGCAAATAAAACGGCAGCGGCATAGATCATGGCCCCTTCGGCCAGGCTCATGCTAAAAACCGCCAGGGTAGTGACAATGGCAGACATGAGCAGGACGCCAATCGGGTTAATGCGGTGAACAATGGGCCCGGCAAAATACCGTCCAATGGCCATGATCCCGGTAACCATCGCCAGGACCAGCATGGGGCTGGCTCCGGAGTTCCCGAGGATTCGCTCTACCCATTGTTGTGGGCCGAATTCGGAAATGGCGGTCAGGGTCATACAAATGATGATAAAAATAAACAGCGGACTGGCCAGCGACTTGATATTGACTTTGGTATCTGTTTCCATATGCTCGCTTTCCGGGAACTGTTGTTTAAAGAACAGGTAGCCGTATATAAAGGTGGGGATCAGCATGATCCCAATTTGCATCTGCCATCCCATGGAGAGGTCAGTCATGAACTTGGAAACCAACGCCCCGATAACAATCCCCCCGGGGAACCAGACGTGGAAGCGGTTGAGCATGGCGGTCCGGTTGCGGGTATACATATCGGCGATCATCGGGTTACAGGCCGCTTCCACGGAACCATTGGCAAAGCCAATAAAAAAGGTTGAGAGGAGCAGGGTCCAGAATCCCCCGGCCATGATGGTCATGACCAGGCCGATCAGGTGAGAGATAAAGGCGATGATCATCAATTTCCTGGCTCCTATGCTATTGTAAAGGAGCCCCCCAACGATCATCGCGATTGGAAAGCCGAGAAAAGCCATCCCGTTGATATAGCCCAGCTGGGTGTCCGAAAGTTCAAATTCAACTCCCAACTGGTTCAGGATGCCCGCCCTGATCGCAAAGGTCATGGCGGTTACAATCAACGAAATACATGCCGCAAGGAAAAGTTGGTTCTTATTTACTGCTTTCATTTGGTTTGGTTTTGAGGGTCGTTAATTTATGTTTAATTGGTTTTGAAAGGGTTGAATATATTGAAAATACCTCTAGGATTTATACTCTATTTCCTCATTTTTAAAAAGGATCATAAACAGCAGCATGACTCCCAGGGCAAAGGCCGACGGGTAAAGCCAGATGCTGTCCCATGCATGTTCGCCCCCTGCTTTGAGGTAATAATCCGAGATCTTACCCGCTATCCAAAACCCGATAAGCATCCCAAAACCATAAGTTGCCAGGGTGATCAAACCCTGGGCGGCACTTTTAAATTTCGGGCCTGCCTTACTGTCGGTATAGATCTGTCCCACCACGAAGAAAAAGTCGTAGCAGAGGCCGTGGAGCGCAATCCCGATAAGCAGCATAAAAGCGAGTTCCCCGGCATTGCCAAAGGCAAAAAGCAGGTAACGTACCGTCCAGGCCAGCATCCCCATGATCAGGGTATTCTTAAACCCGAACTTCCTGAAGAAAAAGGGCAGTAACAACATAAAGAGCACTTCCGATGCCTGCCCAAGTGTCATCTTTCCGGTGGGGTTGGTCATCCCGATTTCAGCGAGAAAGGGATTGGCATTCTGGTAATAGAAGGCCAGGGGGATACAAATCAGGATAGAAGAGATAAAGAAAATAAGGAAGTTGCGTTTTTTGAGCAACTGCAGGGCATCCAGGCCCAGCATTCCGGAAATGCTGATCTTATCTTCCTTGCTTCCCTTAGGCGGGGTCTTTGGCAGCGTCAGGCTAAAAAGGCCCAGGCACAGGGAGACAATAGCCACCATCAGAAAGGTATATTTCAGCATGCCCGAAGCCCGGGCGGCCTCAGAATCCCAAACGAAGACGAAGCTGATAATAAGTCCCGCCACAATCCAGCCGATGGTCCCGAATACCCTCACAAAAGCGAACTCTTTTGCCGGGTTTTTCATCTGGTTGAAGGAGATGGAATTCACCAGGGCCAGGGTAGGCATGTACAGGATCATATACCCCAGTACATAGGGATAAAAGCCCGAAAAATCCGTGGCCATATACAGTTTATACATTAAAAACGCCCCCACCAGATGCAGGACGCTGAGGATCCGTTCGGCATTGAAATAGCGGTCTGCGATGATCCCTATGATGAACGGGGCGATGATCGCCCCCCACGATTGGGTGGAAAAGGCCAGGGCAATTTCCCCGCCACTCGCTTTCAGGTTATCTCCCATATAGGTCCCCAGGGTCACAAACCAGCCCCCCCAGATAAAAAACTCGAGGAACATCATAAAAGACAATTGCATTTTAATCCTGGGTGTCATAGGCGTGTGGTCTTGGTTGGTTACCGTTTAAAGATGATGTAGTCCAGGGCCAGGGGCTCCAGCTTGTGGTTGCGCATGTCCATGGCTATCTGCCCGCGGTGGTAGGTGGAGTGATTGATAACGTGAAAGAGGATGTCCTTCACCGTATTGGTGAATAATCGCCCTTCCGAATTTTCATAGTCAATCCGTTTCTCAAAGTTGTCCGTGTTCGTGATGATCTCGAAGGTATTCCTCTGGTTGTCATAATGGATGTCACTCCATTCCTTCACGGGCTGTTCCTGCCATACCTCGAATGTGGGTTGTTTCCCCTGGAGCCGGGCATTCCAGATATGGTGGGAATTGAGGATATGGCTGAAGAGGCTGCTGCTTTTATCCGGGAGTTTCTTCAGGGATTTGCATTCCTCAATGAACTTCTTATTGCAGAAGAAGTTATAATCAAACAGCTGATTAAAAAATACATTCATACGTTACCTGTATATTAAGCAAGCTCCCTTACGGCTTTAAGCATGAGGTTTTTGGTGGCCAGGATCCCGGCCTCCTCACTCAGCCCTTCGCCTTCGTATTCCACCCCGATAAAGCCAGAATACCCGGCATCTTTTACAATCCCCAACATACGGGTATAATCGATCTCGGTCTCATTGCCCTCGGCGTCGAATTCATGTGTTTTAGCGCTTACCGCCTTGGCATAGGGCATCAATTCCTTTACGCCCTGATAAATATCGTATTTCTCGGCACAGGGGGACGACCAGTCATCCGGCCGTTCCCTCCGGACGCAAAAATTCCCGAAATCGGGCAGGGTCCCGCAATTAGCGAGGTTTACCTGCTCCATCACTCCTGCCAGCAATTGGGCATTGGAAGAGAGGCCCCCGTGGTTTTCCACCAATACATTGATATTTTTGCCGGCGGCATAGGTAGCCAGTTGCTTCAGGGCGGAAACTGAATTTGATACCCACTCTTCCTGCTTTTCACTGCCGCTGAGGTTGACACGGATGGCGTGGCAACCCATGGCCGCGGCCGCGTCTACCCATTTGTGGTGGTTTTCCACGGCTTCCCCCCGTTCAGCCGCATCGGAACTGGCCAGGTTCCCCTGCCCATCCACCATGATCAATACATTCCTCAGGCCGTGCTTTTTAGCCTCGGCATTGGATTTCTCAACAAAACCCGCCATGGCCTCTTCTGAAAACCCGGCGGGCTCAAGTTCCTTATAATAGAGTTGGCTCACATATTCCAGGCCGCTGAACCCCATATTTTTGGCCCGCTCGGCAAAAGTGTACGGGTCTACCCCGTCATCAAAGATCATCTTGTGCAGAGACCACTGGGCCAGCGAAAACTTAAAAAAGGGGGTGATTTCCTTCATATCCTCTCCGGCTTCAGTAGCTTCGGGCTTCATTTTCTTCCCTTCCTTGCAGGCGTACATCCCGAGTACGGAGAGTGCGATCCCGGCATGGGAACCCTTCCGGATAAACTTTCTTCGATTCATGCATTACGGTTTAAATGGTTGCCAAAGGAAGCAGGAAAGGGGTCGGGGAAAGATTGCTGCGCGAGCCATCCACAAATAATATTCCTAAACACAACCTTCAGACAATGTTTGATGATTTATTTTAGTATTCTTATTTTGGCCCTGCTTCTGCTGCAAACTTCACAAGGAATAATGGATTTTAAATGTAGAAAATTAATTTAATATTTAATACTTTTAGGGAATAAACAATTCTATAGATGAGTAAATTTTATTACAACGAGGAACAGGAATCCTATGATGCGATTGTTGTTGGATCGGGTATCAGCGGTGGCTGGGCGGCCAAGGAATTATGCGAGAATGGGTTGAAAACCCTGGTGCTGGAACGCGGCCGGATGGTTAAACACATCGAAGACTACCCTACTGCCAACATGGACCCATGGGATTTCCCCAACCGGGGCGAATTGCCCAGGGAAGAAAAGGCAAAGCAACTGAAACAGGCCCGGACGGGCTACACGGTGAAGGCGCCGCACAACTTCTGGTTTGTGAACGACCTGGAACACCCGTACAACGAGATTAAGCGGTTCGACTGGATGCGCGGCTACCATGTGGGCGGACGGTCTATCATGTGGGGACGCCACAGTTACCGTTGGAGCGACCTGGACTTCGAAGCGAATAAAAATGACCGGATCGCCGTAGACTGGCCGGTACGATACAAAGACATTTCCTCCTGGTACGATAAAGTGGAATCTTTTATAGGGGTCTCCGGGGAAGCCCTGGGCCTGCCCCAACTCCCGGACGGCATTTTCGAACCCATGATGGAACTCAATTGCCTGGAACAGCACGTGAGGGAAAAAGTGGCAGAGAGTTTTAACGGGCGTGTGATCACCGCGGGCCGGGTAGCTCATATCAACAGTGACAAGCATTACGAAGGCAGGGTACGCTGCCAGTTCCGCGACCGCTGTATACGGGGATGCCCCTTCGGAGCCTATTTCAGCAGTGTTTCCTCTACCCTTCCGGCTGCCGAACGCACGGGAAACCTGACCTTGCGGCCCGACTCCATAGTACATGAAATCATATATGACCCCGATACCAAACGGGCTACCGGGGTAAAAGTGATCGACCGTTTAACCAAGGAAACCCACGAATTCAAGGCGAAGGTCATCTTCCTCTGCGCTTCGGCCATTGCATCCGCTTCTATCCTGATGCAATCCAAGTCAGACCGTTTTCCGGACGGCATGGGGAATGGTTCAGACCAGCTCGGGCGCAATATCATGGACCACCACCTCAATGTTGGTGCCCAGGGCAAATTTGACGGGTTCGACGACAAATACTACAAAGGCCGGAAAGCCAATGGCATTTACATCCCCCGGTTCAGGAACATGGGCGGGGATTCCAACACCAGCGATTTTATCCGGGGATACGGATACCAGGGTGGCGCCTCCAGGGGCAATTGGGACGAAACCATTGCCGAACTCTCCTACGGAAAAGACCTGAAGGAAGCCCTGCTGAAGCCGGGCGGTTGGACCATGGGAATGGGAGGCTTCGGCGAAATGCTCCCCCATGAGGAGAACCGGATGACCCTGGACTATGACAAATTGGACGGATGGGGCCTGCCAACGGTTACCTTCGACGCAGGCTACCAGGACAATGAATTGAATATGAGGAAAGATATGCAGGAACAGGCTGTTGCCATGCTCGAAGCGGCCGGGTTGAGGGACGTTGAAGGATTCGACCATCCCAGCGCCCCGGGGCTCGGGATACACGAGATGGGTACGGCCCGGATGGGCAGGGACCCGAAAACCTCCGTGCTGAACGCCTGGAACCAGGTACATACGGTGCCTAATGTCTACGTAACAGACGGGGCGTTTATGGCCTCCTCCAACTGCGTAAACCCCTCACTCACATATATGGCGTTCTCGGCCCGTGCTGCCAACCACGCCGCAGAACAACTTAAAAAAGGAACTATATAATGGACAGAAGAAACGCATTAAGGAATATGGGTCTCACCTTCGGATACGCGGTGGCTACCCCTACTCTGATCAGTATCCTTCAAAGCTGCCAGGAACAGGGCCCCGAATGGACCCCGGTGTATCTGAGCCCGGATGAAGGGCAGGGGATTACCTACCTGGTGGACCTTATCATCCCTAAAACTGACACCCCTTCGGCATCCGAGGTACAAATCCCCATGTTCATCGATAAGTTAATAGATGAAGTGGCCGAACCGGAAGATCAGGATTTTATGAGAATGGCCATGGGGAAATTCTTCGACAAGGCCCTGGCCGATTCGGGGAAAAAGACCATTGGCGACCTGGAGCCGGAAGACCTGGAGCCCGTACTCGCCTCCTCCCTCAACCATACCCCGGAAGATCAGACGGAAATGTACAAATCCATCTCCTCTTACCAGGAGGCTATTGGAAAGGGACAGACCGCCGAGTTGGACGAAGCTACCTCGCGGTTCGCATTTGCCAACAACCTCAGGGGCATCACAATCTGGGGCTATAAGACCTCGGAAAATGTGGGAGAACAGGTACTGGCCTATTTGCCCGTACCCGGGGAGTACATCCCCTGTGGCGATCTGAATGAACTTACCGGCGGCAAAGCCTGGTCATTATAACTTTCCCCTTTGTGGCTGACGAATTGGCCTTCCCAATGGCATACATGCCAGGGGAAGGCCATTTTTATTTGTTGGATTTCCGCCCATCCACGGTATACCACACGTTCTATTAATGGGATTTCTCACGCTCACTGCGTTCGGTTCGAAATGACATGTTGAGCGATTGTTACTTATTGGCAATAATACTCCTCCCCTCTGGGGAGGTGGCTCAGGCGTAATGCCTGAGCCGGAGGGGTAAAAGGGGAGCCTGCCCCGACCGAGTACACGAGCGTTGGGGGAATCTCATCAAAAGCGCACTGAACAACATTAATGGGATTTCTCACACTCACTGCGTTCGGTTCGAAATGACATGTCGAGCGACTGTTGCTTACTGGCAATAATAATCCTCCCCTTTGAGGAGGTGGCTCAGGCAGCATGCCTGAGCCGGAGGGGTCTTGAACAAGTCGAACTCCCCTTTCTCCCGACGCTCACTGGCGTTCGGTCGGGATTCATTCCCCTCCCCCGCCGCGGGTGGGCGGGGCAGGTTCATCTGAAGAGGGGAGCGCTTTGGGGATGAGACAAGCCTTAGTGCAAGGAGTTTACGGGCAAGGCGTATTGTTTTGGAGTTATGAAAAAAAAGACTGCACAATTTGCCTGGTACCTCAGAGTTCAGACGCGGACTTAGATCGCGTTTAACCCCTGCCGAAGCTTTCTTATGGAGCCACCTGAAAGGACGAAAACTGGAAGGCAGGCGTTTTAACAGGCAACACGGCATTGGTCCTTATACGGTAGATTTCTATTGTGCCAAAGAGAAGCTTATCATAGAACTAGACGGGGAAGTACACAATAATCCAGAGGCACAGGAAAACGATCTTCAAAGGACAGCATACATTGCCAAGCTGGGATATACTATTATACGATTCGAAAACCATTTGGTTTTTGACGCCCTGAAGTCTGTCCTGGAAGAAATAGTCTCCCATTTTAATTCTTAGGTCGAACCCAAACCACCCACTCCAATAAAACCTCAAAAAGCTCCTCCCCTTAAGAAGGGGAGGTGGATCAGGCAGCATGCCTGAGCCGGAGGGGTCAACTATCCCGCCAGATAAGCTTGCGGCCAGGACGGAGGGGTGCGGAACAAGAAGAACTCCCCTTTCTCCCGACGCTCACTGGCGTTCGGTCGGGATTCATTCCCCTCTTCCCTTGAAGAGGGGAGCTTATTATAGTGGTCCTAAAGTGTTTGGTAAAAAAATTTAATGCAACCCTAAAACGCTCCTCGCTTTAGTCAAAGGGAGGTGGCCCCGACCGAGCACAGCGAGCGTCGGGGACGGAGGGATTGGAACAAGAAGAACTCCCCTTTTCTCCCGACGCTCACTGGCGTTCGGTCGGGATTCATTCCCCTCTTCCCTTGAAGAGGGGAGCTTATTATAGTGGTCCTAAAGTGTTTGGGAAAAAGTTTTAATGCAACCCTAAAAAGCTCCTCCCTTTAGTCAAAGGGAGGTGGCCCCGACCGAGCACACGAGCGTCGGGGACGGAGGGATTGGAGGTTAAGTTCCAACCACCCCGGCCTGCGGCCACCCCCGCTGCTGGCGAGCGGGGCAGGCCCTCCTTCAAAAGGAGGGGACCCCCGGGTTACAGCCTTAAAATTATCGAATAGCTTAAGTCCTCCCCTCCCCGAGGGGAGCCTGACCCAACCGACAGCTTCGGGGCTATCCGGAAGGGACGGAGGGGTTTAAGGGGATTGCTGTCCTTTATTTCAGAGTAATCTCCACGATGGTATCGATGTCCTCCCTGTGGTCCTGCGGAAGTTCCAGTAGCAGCCCATATTTATCCTGGCGGTATTTAACGGCGGACTTATCACTGAAATATACTGCTGAGGCAATCTGCCCCTTAAACGGGCTCAGCAACAATACCTCCTTATCCAGGTCCAGGATGTGCAGGTACAATTTCTTCCCTTTCATGGTGGAGACTCCCCAATAGTCCGGGCCCACGATCCCGATCCGGGTTCCGTAAATAGTTTCCCCGTGGGTATTCATCCACTCGCCCACCGCTTTGAGGGAAGCCTGGTGTTCCGGTTGTATCCTCCCGTTGGGCATAGGGCCTACGTTCAACAACAGGTTGGAATTGCGGCCAGCGGCCTTTACCAGCAGGCGGATCAATTCCCGGGGCGTCTTGTGGTGGTCGTCAATGAGGTTAAAGCCCCAGGAATCGTTGATGGTGAGGCACATCTCCAGGGGCAGGTCGCTGATGTAGGTTCCCTGCCAGCCGCGGGTATTCTCTCCCGGTAAATCCTGTTCAAACATTTGAAAATCTTCGCCCGGGAAAGGCTTAACATGATGGTTACTGCCAATAAGTGCCGCCGGCTGGAGTTGGTGGATGAGGCTGTAGGTAGTGTCCAGGTGCCAGTCGGCGTCGATCTTATCCCACATCCCGTCGAACCAGATCCCGCCAATGGGCCCGTATTGGGTCAGCAGTTCTTTCAGTTGGGTATTCATATAGGCGAGGTACTTGTCCCAGTCTCCCGAGTCGGGCCGGCCGGTATAGTCCCTCCCGGTGCGGCCCCTGGGGTAGTAGTCAGGGTGGTGCCAGTCGAGCTGTGAATAATAGAAAAACAGTTGTATCCCCTGTTTCCGGCATTCTTCTGCCAGTTGTTTGAGGACGTCCTTCCCATAAGGCGTTTTATCCACTATGTTATAATCCGAAATCTGGGAATCGAACATGGCGAACCCATCGTGGTGTTTGCTGGTGATGGTGATGTACTTCATCCCGGCATCCTTGGCCATGCGTACCCAGGCCGCTGCGTCAAAATAAGCCGGGTAGAAGAAGGAAGGCAATTTTTCATAATCCCTGATGGGGATTTCCTTGTTCTGCATGATCCATTCGGCTATCCCCGGATCGCCACCACCGCCCATGACGCTGTATACCCCCCAGTGGATAAACAGCCCGAATTTGGCATCCCTGAACCATTCCCGGTGCGCCAGGTTTTCCGGTGCAGGGGTGTAGCCTTCCTGGCTTTTCAGGGTAGCGCCCCATAACATACAAATGACGAGGATGAGAAAGGAGGATTTTGGCTTTCATAAGGTTGTATTTTAGTTGGTTATCATAAAAGTCTCTCGCGGTCCGGGCCCCCTGGCACAGGAACTTGCACGGAACGAACAGCCGCTGATCACGAGGCAAAAAAATTTAACGTTTTTCTTTCAAATTTCTAACGTTTTCGTAATCTTTTTATCGGTCGTTCCCGTACATATATTAGACTGCAGTAATGCGCCAAGTTAACCAATAGAATCACATGTACCTGTATTATCTGATCATTCTCGTGTACGCCGCCATGTTGCTCTTCGCCAATAATGTGGCGCGCCCTTATCTCGATAAATGACTGGCCTCCGTTATCCCCTGGGGCTTACCTGAACCAAAATACAGTTCGGGAGGGGGTTTTTTGCCCCGCTTCTGCTTTACACATACCCGTCTACATCTCCCAAAAATAAGCCCGGACGGCTTCCGGTTCGTCCGGTTCGCGTCATCCGGGGCATATTATTCGGATTAAACACTATTTCACCACACTCCCTTTACAGTGTCAGGAGCCGCACATCAGGCAGTCGTCTTCTCCCTGCCCTTCTTTGGCACGGGCGATAAGCGCTTTCATTTCCTCGGCCGACATGGGGGCCGTGTTGGTCTCCTCTTCCTTCAAGGGCGTGGTTTCCACTTTTATGGCTGTTGCATCCACGGCTGTAATTGCCGCTCCTTCCCCTTCGATCTGCACCGCTACCGGTTCTTTCTTTTTGGTGTTGTCCAGGGTAAACTTGATGGCATCCACGGCCGATTTGGTGCGGAGGTAATACATCCCGGTTTTTAGCCCGCTTTTCCAGGCATAGAAATGCATGGAGGTTAGCTTGGCATAATTGGCATTTTCCATAAAAAGGTTGAGCGACTGGCTTTGGTCATATGAAGTACCCGCGTTGGCGGCTCATGTCGATGATGTCTTTCATGCTCAATTCCCAAACGGTTTTATAGAGCTCCTTGATATCGTCCGGGATCGCTTCAATCTGCTGGACCGATCCGTTGGCCCTCATGAGTTCCTGTTTGAGTTCCTCGTTCCACAAGCCCAGCCTTACCAGGTCTTCCAGCAGGTGCTTATTCACCACGATGAATTCGCCGGAAAGTACCCTGCGGGTATAAATGTTGGAGGTATAGGGTTCAAAGCACTCGTTGTTGCCCAGGATCTGCGAGGTAGATGCCGTTGGCATAGGGGCCACCAGCAGGGAATTCCTCACCCCGTGTTTCTTAATGCTTTTCCGGAGTTTGGCCCAGTCCCATCGCCCGGATGAATTCCTCGTCGCTGATGCCCCAAAGGTTGTGCTGGAATTTCCCTTCGGACAGGGGCGAGCCTTTGAACGTGGCATACGGCCCTTCTTCTTTGGCCTGCTCCATGGAGGCGCGTAGCGGCTGCGAAATAGAGGGTCTCAAAGATATCCTGGTTCAGCTGTTTGGCTTCATCGCTGGTAAAGGGCAGGCGCATCATGATAAAGGTATCGGCCAGGCCCTGT
The DNA here is from genome assembly GCA_963721045.1 of uncultured Flavobacteriaceae bacterium. Taxonomy (GTDB): domain Bacteria; phylum Bacteroidota; class Bacteroidia; order Flavobacteriales; family Flavobacteriaceae; genus Zeaxanthinibacter. The sequence continues at coordinate 99,089 of CAVRHQ010000019.1, read as the reverse complement.
ATGCCCAGGCCGATGGGGCGATGGCGCATATTGGAGTTTTCGGCCTCCTTGATGGGATAATAATTCCGGTCGATCACCCGGTTCAGGTTCTTGGTCACCCGTTTGGTCACCCGGAACAATTCCTTATGGTCAAACTGGCCATTCTTCACGAACATGGGCAGGGCGATGGATGCCAGGTTACAAACGGCCACTTCATCTGCAGAGGTGTACTCCAGGATCTCCGTACAGAGGTTGGAGGAGCGGATGGTACCCAGGTTGCTCTGGTTGCTCTTGCGGTTGGCGGCATCCTTATAGAGCATATAGGGGGTGCCGGTTTCGATCTGGGATTCCAGGATCTTTTCCCACAGCTCCCGGGCCATGATGGTTTTCCTGCCTTTGCCTTCCTTCTCATAGCGCGTATACAGTTTTTCGAACTCCCCGCTATGGCAGGTGAACAGGCCGGGACATTCATTGGGGCACATCAGGGTCCACTCCGCGTCTGCCTCCACCCGTTTCATAAACAGGTCGGGGACCCACATGGCATAGAACAGGTCCCGGGCCCGCATTTCTTCCTTGCCGTGGTTTTTCTTCAACTCGAGGAAATCGAAGATATCGGCATGCCAGGGCTCCACATAAATCGGCAAAACTTCCTTTTCGCTTGCCGCCTCCCTGATCCACGTAGCGGGCGGTATCGTTAAAGACCCGGAGCATGGGGACGATCCCGTTGGAGGTGCCGTTGGTGCCGGCAATGTAGGAGCCGGTTGCCCGGATATTATGAATGGAAAGCCCGATACCCGCCGGCAGACTGGGAGATCTTGGCGGTATGTTTCAGGGTGTCGTAAATCCCGTCGATGCTGTCGTCTTTCATCGCCAGCAGGAAGCAGGAAGACATCTGGGGTTTGGGGGTGCCGGAGTTAAACAAGGTAGGCGTGGCATGGGTAAAATATTTCTTGGACATGAGCTCGTAGGTCTCGATGGCCGATTCCAGGTCGTCCACGTGGATGCCGATGGCCACGCGCATCAGCATGTGCTGCGGGCGTTCCACAATTTTCCCGTTCAGTTTCAGGAGGTAGGAGCGTTCCAGGGTTTTAAAACCGAAATAATCGTAGCCAAAATCGCGGTTGTAAATGATGGTACTGTCCAGTTGCTCTGCATTTTCCGAGATCACCCGGTAGGCCTCGTCAGAAAGGAGGGGTGCCTTTTTCCCGGTTCTGGGGTTGATATACTCATGGAGATCCTTCATGGTTTCAGAGAAGGACTTCTTGGTGTTCTTGTGGAGGTTGGATACCGAAATCCGGGCGGCCAGCTTGGCGTAATCCGGATGGGCCGTGGTCATGGTTGCCGCGATCTCGGCGGCCAGGTTGTCCAGCTCCGAGGTGGTCACCCCGTCATACAGGCCCTCGATTACCCGCATAGCCACTTTCACGGGATCTACAAGGCTGTTGAGGCCATAGCATAATTTTCTTACTCTGGCCGTGATCTTGTCGAACATCATCGGCTCTTTTCTTCCATCTCTTTTAATTACGTACATCTTGCTACAATTTGAATTAGTGAAACCAGGGTTGCATCAGGCTTTAATAAAAGCTTAACATTTTCAATTACAGGCCCAAAAAACCCCGTGTGCCGGGGTTTCATGGGCGGGGAATTATTTAGAAATCGGCATCGAAGCTGATTTTTTGGGAACTCGTATCCTTTTCCTTATTCATCACTCCTGCCTTTTGGTATTCGGAAACCCTTTTCTCAAAGAAATTGGTCTTGCCCTGCAGGGAGATCATATCCATAAAATCGAATGGGTTGGTGGCGTTGTAGACCTTCTCACATTCGAGTTCCACCAGCAAGCGGTCTGTAACGAATTCCAGGTACTGGGTCATGAGTTTGGCATTCATCCCGATCAGGCTGACAGGCAGGGATTCGGTAATAAATTCCCGTTCGATGTTGAGGGCGTCCACGATGATATCGGTGATCCGCTTTTTGGGGACTTTGTTCACCAGGTGCTTGTTGTGCAGGTGCACGGCGAAGTCACAGTGCATGCCTTCATCCCGTGAGATCAGCTCGTTTGAAAAGGTCAGGCCAGGCATCAGCCCCCTCTTTTTAAGCCAGAAAATGGAACAGAAAGCGCCGGAGAAGAAGATCCCTTCCACGGCGGCAAAGGCGATCAGCCGTTCGGCGAAGTTCGGGGATTCGATCCATTTCAGGGCCCAGTCGGCCTTTTTCTTGATGGCCGGGAAATTCTCAATGGCCTTGAAAAGGATGCTTTTCTCTTTCTCTTCCTTTACATACGTGTCGATCAGCAGCGAATAGGTCTCCGAATGAATATTCTCCATCATGATCTGGAAGCCGTAGAAGAACTTGGCTTCGGAATACTGAACCTCATTCACGAAATTCTCGGCCAGGTTTTCATTCACGATCCCGTCTGAAGCCGCAAAAAATGCCAGGATATGTTTGATGAAATACTTCTCATCGTCATTGAGCTTGTTGTTCCAGTCGGCCATATCCTGATGCAGGTCGATCTCCTCAGCGGTCCAGAAGCAGGCCTCACATTTCTTGTACCATTCCCATATATCGTGGTGTTTTATGGGAAATATTACAAATCTATCTTTATTTTCCTGCAAAATGGGCTCTACCGCTGCTGACATATTTTTAGTGATTTAAATGTTTGTATTAGGGGTGATTGGTTCCTTGATGTTGGGACCAACAAATATTTAAAAATGTAATCAATTTCTAAAGGCGCATTTGGAAGATTCGGTACAAAGTTTTTAACACAAGATGTTGAAATCCACGCTCAATCAGGGAATTCATTGAGCTTGTGAAATCCGGCCCGGTTGTATAAAAAAAACGCTTCCCGGACCCCCTGAAAAATAGACTGCTGAGTATAATTAATATACTGTATGGTTTTTTCTAATGAGTCAGGGCCGGGATTGCCCCTGGCAGACGTAAAAAGTAATATACAGGCAAAATAAGAGGATTCCGCGGGCGGCGGAAAAGGGATTGGAAAGGGGCCCGGGCAAGAGAGCGGTATTTCAAACCGTACGGCCCTCCGTAGGGTCAAGGAGTATTATCACAATTTGGTCTGCCGATCCAGGTAGTTCCCCCGAAACCTGAAATCGGTCAGTTCCCGCGACCTCAGTATGGGTCTGGTTGTCCAATTCGTGCCTTGACACCTGGTGGCGAACCGGATCCTCAGATCACAGGTTAGCCGGCAGGGCCGCAACTCCGGTTTGAAATTTCGTCTCAATATATGTGCCGGTCCAAAGCCCGGCGATGAACGTCTTAGTCCCTCCGGGTGGAATTGAAATCCCCCCCGACAGTCAGGGATTCGCCCCGGGCATTCTCCATGAACACCTGCAGGGACCCGCTGAGGCCATCACGGCCTATATGCCCGATGGTAAGTTTCCCCTTGCGGGTAAAATACGGTTGTTCGCCCAGTGCACTGATGCTGGCAAAGCCAAAAACACCTTCAAAATGGGCCAGGAACCCGTCGATGTCCCGGTTAAACTCATAGGTGCCGGTCCCAATAGGCCTCCTGCCTTCGGGCAGGGCAATATAAAAGCCAAGGGTGTGCGAGCCCTCCGGATCCTTCCCGGCCAGGTTCAGCTTCAGGACGGAATAGGTCTGCCCGTTTTTCCTTAGCTCGCTTTCGCGCACAAAATCCACGCTGCCCTGTAAATGAATCGTCTCCGCCCCCTGTACCGACAGGTCGTACGTGCCCGCTTTCGGGACGCTGTGCCGATCTGCAAATGACGGTACGCCGTGTGAACTCACAAATAACAGGAGCAGGCCCCAGAGGGTGAACTTGACGGTCCTAAACAATACGTGGGTCATGGGGTGGTGTGGTTGATCCGGGTAAGGTGTTCATTTCGATAAGGGGTCGGCTACCTGCGGTTGCGATGCCGGGTGACCCGCTTCAAGGGCGACTTCTTCACTGGGGGCGGAGGTCTTGTTGTGATCCGTCCATACAGCGATGATGAGAGTAACGATCAGAATGGCGAATAATATGACACATCTTTTCATAAGGGGTGTGCTTTCAGTTGGCTTAGCTGCTTCCCGGGGGAAACAAGCATCTCAAAGGTAGACGAACAAAGGCGTCGTCAAATCGGATTTGTATAATCGGTACCAAATAATGTATGAATGGCAAGTATCATTTCCGTCCCTCCACTACCCGCCGGAAGTAGTATTTTTTTCGAATATTTTAAGGGAATACCGGCCTCTTGCCAGATTTCACGAGATTACAGCAGATCATACGTAAATTGCCGCAAACCGCACATCTTTTCCATCGGCCCGGATTCGGGAGCCGTAATTTTGTTTATCTTACCTATACCATATATAGTGTGATATGATTGAAGCGGTAATTGTAGATGACGAGATAAAAGCCTTGCAGAGTTTGTCATGGGAACTGACCAATTTCAGCGATGAGATCCATGTGGAAGCTTCCTTCACAGATCCGTTCGAGGCGCTCTCTTACCTGGAACAAAACAGCCCGGACTGCCTGTTCCTGGATATAGAAATGCCCACCATGGATGGGTTCCAGTTCATACAAAAACTTAAGAACAAGGATTTTCCGGTGGTCATCACCACCGCCTACAACCAGTATGCCATCAAAGCCCTGAAGAACGAGGCCATCGATTACCTTCTCAAGCCCATAGACACGGACGACCTGAAAGACACCATCGTAAAGATCAAGAAGTACAACAACCGAAATTATACTGCGGAGCGACTGGAAAAGATCCTCCTGAACTTCCATTCCACCTCCATTCACAAAAAGATCACCTTCAATACAGACGGGAAACTGATCTTCCTCGAAGGCAACGATATCCTGTACGCCGAATCCGATGGTAACTACAGCACCGTCTACCTTACGGACGGCCAGAAGATCGTCCTGACCAAAAAATTAAAAGAGGTCAATGAACTGCTCCCGGCAGATACTTTTTTCAGGATTCACAATTCCTATATCATCAACCTTTCCAAAATAAAGGAATTCATCAAAACAGACGGGTATGTGGTGCTGAGTTCCAACCATAAAATCCCCGTCTCCCGACAAAAAAAATCCGGATTCCTGGATATGCTCTAACCTGGCAGCATGCGCGCATACTATCTCCCTCTTTGTTTCCTCTTAGGCTTGCTGACCTTTCCCCCCGCAATCTCACAGGTGGTCCCGGCTTCCTTTATCGGGTTAACCGACAGTGTGATCCGGGCCGCCCCCAAAACCTACAAAGATTTGGATGCAGCCCTCAGGCCTTACCGCCGGGACACCTCCCTGATGAAATATTTCGTCCTGCAGGCTGCCCAGAAGGATTATATGGATGGAATGGCCTATGCCTACAACCAACTGGGCACCAAGTTCCGGAACATCTCCGAATTCCACCGGGCCATCCAGTACCATGAAAAGGCCCTAAAGGCGGCAGAGGATGGGAACAACCTGGAATTCAGGATCTTCAGCCTCAACATGCTCGGGGTGGTATACAGGCGGAACGACGCGGTGAAGACGGCGTTGGACTACAACCAGGAGGCGCTGGAACTCGCGGAATCCATTGAAAACCCTTCCGAAGGGATCAAACGCAGCATCAATGTCTCCCTCAACAGCATCGGCAATATTTACCAGGCCCTGAAACAGTACGACCTGGCCATAGAACACTACGAGCGTTCCCTGAAGCTGGAATCCGAGTTGGGCAACCTCCGGGGGATGGCGGTCAACCACCAGAACAAAGGAGAATGCCTGGAAGCCCAGGGCCACCTGGAGCAAGCCCTGAACAACTACCAGACGGCCTTGTACTATGACCAGCGCCTCGGATCTGAAAGCGGGGTAGCCATCTGCAATAACAGCATGGCCCAGGTATTCATCAAACAAGGCAAACCCGAGATGGCGCTCAGCCTGCTAAAGGAAACCCTGGTGGCGGCCGAGCACACCAAAGACCGGAACATTACCTCCTCGGTACGCATTAATTTGGGCTGGGCGGAGATGGAAGTGGGGCAGTACTCCCAGGCGGAAGCCTCCCTGCAGGCCGGGTTGAAGGAATCCCTGGACCACCAATTGCTTCGTAATGTAGCCAGGAGTTACAGCCTGCTGTCATCCCTGGCGCAGAAGGAAGGAGACCCGGCCAGGGCCCTCGAATATTACAAGCAGGCCCGGGAGTATGACGAAAAGGTTACGAACGACCTCAACCTCCGCTATGTCAACGACATGATCATGCGGTACGATACGGAGAAGAAGAACAACCAGATTGAGATGCTGGCCAAGGAAAACGAAATCGTCAAGCTCCGGCTGCGGCGCAACAAGACCACCCTGCTGGTAAGCGCCCTGATGCTCGCCCTTTTTTCACTGATCCTCTATATCCTGTACCGGCAGTACCAGTTAAAAAGCGATAAAAAGCTCCTGACTCTCGAACAGAGCATGCTCCGCAGCCAAATGAACCCCCACTTTCTTTTCAATTCCCTGAATTCCATCAAATTATACATCATCAACAACGAAAAGAAAAACGCGGTGCATTACCTCAACAAGTTCTCCAAGCTGGTGCGCAAAATCCTGGAGGCCTCCTCGGTGAAAGAAATTGCCCTGGCTGAGGAACTGGAGACCGTAGAGTTGTACATGAACATCGAAAACATCCGCTTTAACAACGAGATCCAGTTTGAGATCACGGTCGATGAAGGCATAGACACCCACCTGGTAAAAATCCCCTCCCTCATCCTGCAGCCCTTCCTCGAAAACGCGCTGTGGCATGGCCTGTCTTCAAAGCCCGGGGAAAAACGAATCGACCTGCATGTTTCCCGCAACAATTCTAAATACATCCATATCGCCATTTCCGACAATGGCGTTGGGCGGGAAGAAGCAGAAAAGCTGAAGCAAAGCAAGGTTTTAAAACGGAAATCCGTGGGGATCGACATCACCCGGGAGCGGCTCGCCAATTTTTCAAAAGATTACCAATATTCCTTTGAGGTGGAGATCATCGACCTGTACGACGAGGAGGGGAATTCCGCGGGAACCCAGGTTGTGTTGCACATCCCGACTATTTAGTATACGCCTCCGCCACTTCTTCCAGTTCGGCATACCAGGCCTTGCTAAACTTCCGGATCAGCGCTTCCTTCACGAATTTATAAACAGGTACCTGCAGTTCCCGGCCCAGGCTGCAGGCGGGGTCGCAAATCTCCCACTTGTGGTAGTTCACAGCCACCATGGTCTTATACTCCCGGACGCGCACCGGGTACAGGTGGCAGGAAATGGGCTTTTTCCATTTGGTCGCACCGGCGGCATATGCCTGTTCCAGTCCGCATCCCGCTGTACCCGAAGCATTGAAGGTGGCGTAGGCACATTCCCGCTGATCTACCAGGGGGGTTTCCCATTCGCCATCCGTGCCTTTTACAAACGCCCCTTGTGCCTCAATGGCCGCAATGCCCTCCGGCCTCAGGAAGGGTTTCACTTTTTTGAATATCTCCATAAGCACCCCCGTTTCCTTTTCGTCCAGGGGGGCACCTGCCTCTCCGTCCACGCAGCAGGCCCCTTTGCAGGCCGTGAGGTTGCAAACAAAGTCCTGTTCGAGCAGTTCTTCCGATACCAGGGTCCTTCCCAATTGAAACATGGCGGCCGGGGATTTTGTCAAATATACGCCATCCGGAGAACGCGGTGCAAGAATTTCATTTGCCACTATTAATAAGCCATCGGGATGCCCTACCTTTGCCGGGATTGGAATTTGGAACCGATATGCATTTTAATTTAAGGGAAATTGCCACCGCCACCATGGTCCTTTTCGCCGTCATTGATATCCTTGGCGGTATCCCGGTAATCATCAGCCTCAGAAGCAAAGTGGGGCACCTGCAGTCCGGGAAAGCCTCGTTGGTGGCCGCCTGTATTATGGTGGCATTCTTATTTGTGGGCGACGAGATCCTGAAGCTTATCGGGATCGATGTGAATTCCTTTGCGGTGGCGGGTGCCCTCGTCATTTTCTTCCTGGCGATTGAAATGATCCTGGGGATTACACTTTACAGGGACGAGCAACCCGAAAGCGCTTCCATTGTGCCCCTGGCATTCCCGCTTATAGCCGGTGCCGGGACGCTGACCTCCCTTTTGTCTCTCCGGGCCGAATTCTATGTGGAGAACATTATTGTGGCGATCGCCCTCAATACCGTTTTTGTGTACCTGGTCCTGAAATCATCGGCCAAAATAGGGGCGTTTTTAGGCAAGAGCGGCCTCAGCATTATCCGGAAGGTTTTTGGGGTCATCCTCCTGGCCATTGCCGTAAAATTATTCGCGACGAATGCGCATCAGCTTTTTAGCGGTTCGTAACCATAAAGGAGCCTGTTATGACCAAAACTGTAAGTATCATCTTAATTGTCCTGGCCATCGCCCTGATCGCCTACAACGTCACCCTGGTAGATTACGCCAAACCATTTAACGGCGAAAGCATCATTGCAGTGATCGGGATCCTGGCGGCCCTGTGTGCCATTATTTTGATCCTGATCTACCGGACTTCGAAAAAGATACAGAAGAAGGTGGAGGAAGATTAATCCTTTTCGCGGATCAGGGCAGCATCTTCCTTTTGTACGGAAGGCTGTTGTTCCAGCTCCAGGACCTTATTCAGCATGGGATCGGAAGAGGCCTTTATCCGGGCCTGCATGTTCGGGCTGAACAGCTGGGCCGCCATAGCCGCCTTCAGGTCGGTTTTGATCAGGTCTTCCAGATCGTAGTACCTCAGGTTGAGTTTCTGGACCAGCGGCCATTTTTCGGCGTAGTTGATGAAGTTTTCAAAGAGGATGTCATCGACCTTGAAATTCTGGTAAAACTCCTGTTCGCTGTATTCCTTGTACCGGTTGCGGTCTTGCTCCAGGTGTTCAAACACAAAGCGCGAAAAAAGGCCATATCCGGTATCCAGGCTTTCCACGGCTTCTTCTTCATTGCTCCCAATGGGCACGAAGACGTCGGGGATGATGCCCCCGCCCCCATAAACCACGCGGCCTTTGGGCGTTACAAATTTTAGGGAATCGGCCACTTTGATGCTATCCACGGATTGTAGTTCGCCACTGTGGTATCGTTCCATGAATTTCTCGTAGTAATCCTTGGTGCCGTTTTCATAGGATTTCTGGATTGACCGGCCGGTAGGGGTATAGTAACGGGAAACGGTCAGGCGTACGGCCGAGCCGTCGCCGAGTTCCATTTCGCGCTGCACCAGGCCTTTCCCGAAGGACCGGCGGCCCACGATGGTCCCGATGTCGTTATCCTGCAGGGCGCCAGCTATGATCTCACTGGCGGAGGCAGACCGTTCGTTGATGAGCACATATACCGGCTGGTCCTCAAAACTTCCCCTTCTGGTGGCAAAGCTTTTTTTGATCTCCCCGCTTTTATTTTTGGTAAAGAGGATGAGTTTCCCGTCTTTCAGGAATTCGTCGGCCAGTTCTTCGGCTATGCTCAGATAGCCGCCCGGGTTATCCCTGAGGTCCAGGGTTAATTTTTTGGCCCCCAGGTGCTTGAGGATGCGCAGGGCGCTCATAAACTCCTTGTAAGTGCTTTCGGCGAAACGATTCAGCTTGATGTAGCCCATGTCCGGGCTGAGCATAAAAAACGCGTCCACGCTTTTAAGCGGGATGTGGTCTCGTTTCAGGCTGATGTCGAAGATACGGTCTTCGCTTTTGCGGTAAATTTTCAGGCGCACCTTGCTGCCCTGTTCCCCTTTCAGTTTGTTGACAATGACATCGCTGGGCAGGCGCTTCCCGTAGAGGGTATCCCCGTCGGCCATCAGGATACGGTCTCCGGGTTCGATCCCCCGGAGGTAGCTGGGGCCGTTGTCTACCGTACGGACCACGGCTATGGTATCCCGGTCGATATAAAAATTGATCCCGATACCCACAAAGTCTCCCTTCATGTTTTCGGACACCTTTTCCATTTCGCTTTTCGGGATGTAGACGGAATGCGGATCAAGCTTGTCGAGGATATTGTTGACAGCCACGTCCACAATGCTGTCTGTATTCACATCATCCACATATTCGTAATCGATGTAATCTATCAGCCTGTTGAGTTTATCCTTTTTCGAATTGGTGGTGAACAGTTTCTCCGGGCTGTCGTTAAAGTTCAGTTTTCCGCCAAGGAAAATGCCTATAGCCAAAGCCAGCGCAATAACAGACGGCCAGATGTAATAACTCCTCTTCATGGATACATGCTAAGCTTATACCATACTTTCTATAGCCGGAAGGTGTTCGAGTTCCACCCCGGCCTTTCTCAGGAACTGAAGCCCTGAATCATCCTTGTAAGCTACCTGATATACCACACGTTTTATGCCACACTGATGAATCAGTTTGCTGCATTCCCGGCAGGGGGAAAGGGTGATGTAGAGGGTAGCGCCTTCACAGGATTGTGTGGAGGCCGCCACTTTGGAGATGGCATTTGCCTCCGCGTGCAATACATACCATTTGGTATACCCTTCTTCATCCTCACAGATATTCTCAAAACCGGAAGGGGTACCATTGTAGCCATCCGAGATAATCATCCGGTCTTTAACGATGATGGCCCCCACCTGCCTTCTTTCGCAATAGGACAATTTGCCCCATTCTTGCGCCATGCGCAGGTACGCCCGGTCATATTTTTCCTGTTTCCCCATAATTCACGCGCCCACGGACTTTCTGCGGGCCCTGTACAGTTGTAAAAGTACGAAGATACCGGCTTTGGATACTCCGCACAACCCCAAAGGGTTAATATTTAACTAAAAGAACACACGCAGGATCCTGAAATCGGGTTTGGGGTATGCGTTCCTCACCTAGGGAACGTCCGGTATAGCATGGGTATTGTAATGAGGATGACAATTATGGCACCTGCCACGATAAAATGCCGTCGCCGGACCCCCAACCCCCCCTGTGTCAGCAGGGCCAGGAGCAGGATAGAGAGGATGATGGCCGCCTGGGATATTTCGATTCCGGCGGCAAAGCCGAGCAGGGGATTCAGTTTGTCGTCGGTTCCTGCCACAAGCATATTAAAATAATGGGAGAACCCGAGCCCGTGGATACAGCCGAAGAATGCGGTAGCCAGGCCGTGGAGGTATAGCCTCATCTCGTCGGCGTCTTGCCGGGTATACAGCAGGTCGAACACCGCGGTGAGGAGGATGGTCACCGGGATGAGGAATTCCACCCATGCGGTATCCACCTGCAGAAGGCCATAGGCAGACAGGGCCAGGGACAGGCAATGGGCAATGGTAAAGACGGTGGCCAGGAAGAGGACTTTTTTCCAGCTGCGGAAGGTAAATGGCAGCGCCAGGGCCGAAAGGAAGAGGAGGTGGTCATAGGCTGCGGGATCCATGACGTGGTGGTAGCCGAGTTTGATATAGAACCAGAAATCCTGCATCAGGGGAGGGGGTTTTATTAATATAATTTATTTAATGGTCTCATTCTCTTTCGCTTATAACGATTTTCGTTTGGCATTCCGACGGAGCTAAGTGGTGGGGCCTGGCCCGCGCGGCGATTAGAGCAACATTAATGAGATTTCTCACGCTCACTGAGCAACATTAATGAGATTTCTCACGCTCACTTCGTTCGGTTCGAAATGACAATCAAGCATTGGTATATCGTAAAACCCATAGATACCAATTATCATTCCGACGGAGCAAAGCGAGGAGCCTGCCCCGACCTTTAGCGTCGGGGGAATCTCACCAACAAGAGTACAGAGCCATCTTCATGGGATTTCTCACGCTCACTTCGTTCGGTTCGAAATGACAATCAAAGAACTGCATAGGGTCCTGATCGAAACCAATCGGGGTTTCCAACCCCGCCCCGGTTCAAGTTACTGCCGCAATATGAAAAAGGCTTGCAGTTTAAATACTTTAAAGGCCTGGAACTGACCCTGCAACTGTAACTGCCGCTGCCTTGCCATCGGGGCTTCTAACCCCGCCCCAGGTTCAAATTACCAGGCTTCCCTGTCAAAAACCAGCAGTAACACTAAAAACACATCCTTGCCTGCCGCTCCTTCTTCCCTCACAAAAACTACATTCCCCTTTCCCTTTGAATATCCTCATAGGCCTTCTGCACCTGCTTGAACTTTTCCTCAGCTCCTTTCTTGATGGCCTCATCTTCCGTAATCACCCGGTCCGGATGGTATTTTTTGGCCATCTTCCGGTAGGCGGATTTCACCTCCTCGTCCGTGGCCGATTTTTCGATCTCCAGTATCTTATAGGCGGTATCGGCCGATTTGACGAACATCGCCTTGATACTTTCGAAATCATAGGAGCCTACCCGAAGGTATCCGGCGATCTCCTGCAATTTTTCGATCTCGGCTGTACTGAGCGACCCATCGGCCTGCGCGATCCCGAACAGGAAGTGGAGAAGCTGCAGCCGAACTTCATAACGGGTCCGCTGGTTGAGGTAGGCACAGATGCGATCAGCAGAGATGGCCCTTTTTTTTATGACTTCATTAAACGTCCTGAAAATGGCATTTGCCCGTTCTTTCCCATACGTGCTCAGGAAATATTGCCTGACGTAATCGAGTTCCCTCTGGCTGACCTTCCCATCCGCCTTGATCACTATGGAACAAAGCGAGAGCAGGTTTAATTCAAAATCGGCAGGGGAAACCGTTCGTGCGGACGTCCGGCCTGCGGGGGGAGAGGTAGTTTCAGAATTGCTGAGGTTGTCGATAAAACTCCCGAGCAGGAATCCCACCACGGCCCCGGGGAACCTAAAGATAAAAAACCCCAGGAGGGCCGCAATCCATTTGATCATATCCGCTTCAAAATTTCCGCAAAGATAGGACAAACCCACGAAAGCTGGGGTCGCCGGAAAGTGTTGCATCAACCTTGGCGCAAATGTCCCAAAATCGCTATCTTTGTAGCCAGAAAGAATCAAAAAAATTGTACATGTACCCTGCAGAATTAGTTAAGCCGATGAGAGAAGACCTGGCCATGGCCGGGTTTGAAGAATTATATTCCGCCGAAGCGGTGGAAGATGCTGTCAAACAACAAGGCACTACCCTGGTGGTGGTGAACTCTGTTTGCGGCTGCGCCGCAGCCAATGCAAGACCCGGGGCCAAATTGAGCCTGGACAATGCCAAATTACCAGACCACCTGGTCACCGTTTTTGCCGGCGTGGATACCGAGGCCGTGAATGCGGCCCGGAACCTGATGGTCCCTTTCCCGCCTTCTTCTCCCAGTATGGCCTTATTTAAGGACGGAGAGCTGGTCCATATGATCGAACGCCACCATATTGAAGGCCGCCCTGCCGAGTTAATCGCCGAAAACCTGAAGGAAGCGTATAACGAATTTTGTTAAGGCCGGCAGTAACGGTATGGATAAAAGATCGACCTGAAACCGTTCGTACAGGACGGTTTTTTATTTTTGTGCCATGAGGAAATTACTTGCCTATCCCTTAAATATCCTGTTTTTCCTGTGTTTCGGGTTACTGCTGGTGACTATTCCACCCCATTCAATGGTTTTGTTTAACGTTCTGGGTTACGACGCACATAAACGAAGCGTGAGCATCCTGAACCTTGGGATCATGGGGTGTACCCTGCTTCTCGGCACCCGATATACATTTAAAAACCCGTACCGGATCCCAGCTGACAGGCCCCTTATCCTGGTGGCGAACCACCAGAGCATGTTCGACATCCCGCCCATCATTTGGTACATGCGGAAACACCACCCGAAGTTTGTCAGCAAAATAGAACTGGGTAAAGGGATCCCGAGCGTGTCCTATAACCTCAGGCATGGAGGATCGGCACTTATCAACCGTAAAGACAGTAAACAGGCCCTGGCAGAGATTTCCAGGCTGGGCCTATATATTGAAGAACACAGTCGTACGGCTGTTATCTTTCCCGAAGGAACGCGCAGCCGTACAGGCCACCCGAAAAAATTCCAGCCGCTGGGGCTGAAAATCCTGATCAAAAACGCTCCCCCGCCCTGCTTGCCGGTATAAGCATCAACAACTCCTGGAAACTGATGCGCTGGGGGAAATTTCCATACGGCATTGGGCAGCACCTCACCCTGGAGGTGCACGAACCCATGGAAAACACAGGTGATGCCGATGCCCTTATCACCCGCCTGGAAGAACAGATTACCAATGGAATAATCGTATAGTTATGACAGACGCCTCCCTGGTGGAAAAAACTATCGCCTTTATCAAAGAAACCCTGGAAGATGCGGAAGGGGGCCATGATTGGTTCCATACCCAGCGGGTTTTCCGGAATACGCTGCTGATCGCCAAGGAGGAGGATGTGGATGTGCTGGTGGTAAGCCTGGCGAGCCCTGCTTCATGACGTGGCAGATGCCAAGTTTCATAAAGGGGATGAGCGGATAGGGCCCAAAACGGCCCGAAGCTTCCTGAAATCCCTGGGTGTCCCAAAACAGACCGTCGGCATGTCGTAAAGTATTGTTAAGCATGTCTCCTTTAAGAACAGCCTCTCAAGGTCTAAAAAGAAACGGTTCTCATCAACCGAATTGAAGGTGGTACAGGACGCAGACCGACTGGATGCCATGGGCGCCATCGGTATTGCCCGTGCTTTAATTTCGGGGGATTCAGGAACCGGCCCCTTTACAACCCCGACATCCCTCCCAAGCCGGGGATGAGTAAAAAGGAATATAAGCAATCGGAAGGCCCCACCATTAACCATTTTTACGAAAAACTGCTGCTCCTGAAAGACGGTATGCAAACGAAAACAGGCAAACGCCTGGCCAATGAGCGCCACAGTTTATGCTCGATTACCTGAAACAATTCTATAAGGAATGGAACGGGCAGACCTGAATTCGATGGCCCTGCGTTTACATTTACGGGGTGCTTCATCTGCCGAAACAGTCCTTGAGGGGTACAATTTTTTGTATCTTCACAGGTACTTCTAATTAAATTCTATTCAAACCATGCAAAGAAGAAAGTTTATTAAAAATGCCGCGGCATCGTCGGCAGTATTTTCTATTGTCCCAAGTTTCGTCCTCGGCAAGGGCCATGTGCCCCCGAGCGATACGCTTATACGTTGCCGCTTTTGGCGTTGGTGGCCGGGGGGCTTCGGTAATGGAGGGCCTGGACGAGACCGGGAAAGTTAAATATGTCAGCCTGTGTGATGTGGACAACCGCCGGGCGGCAGAAACCTATATATAAACATCCGGATGTTCCCCGCTATAAGGATTTTCGGAAAGTTTACGACAAGCATCTGGGGGATATGGACGCCATCATGGTGGCAACGCCCGACCATAACCATGCGACTATTGCCCTCCCTTTCATGCAGGCCAAAAAACACGCCTATGTAGAAAAACCGCTCACCCATAACATCCATGAAGCCCGCTTGCTGACCAGGGTGGCCAGGGAAAACGGCATCGTGACCCAAATGGGCAACCAGGGGGCTTCCAGCGACGGCAGCCGGGATGCACGGGAATGGATAGAAGCCGGCCTGATCGGAAGGGTCGAGAAAGTGGATTGCTGGACGAACCGCCCGGTATGGCCACAGGGCATCCCCCTCCCGGAAGGAAAACAAAGGGTTCCCAGGGAGCTCGACTGGGACCAATGGCTGGGCCCGGCCGCCATGCGCCCTTACAACCAGGCCTACCTGCCCTTCAAATGGCGGGGCTGGTGGGATTTCGGAACAGGCGCCCTGGGAGATATGGGCTGCCATATCATGGAATCCCCATTTACCGTGCTTGACCTGAAATACCCGACAGAAGCCGAAGCCAGCTGTACCACTAACTGGGTGGGGGATTTTGTGGAGGCGGATTACAGCGCCAGCTGCCCCTCCTCCTCCATTATCCGCCTAAAGTTCGAAACCGATGCCCATGGCGAGGTTGCCCTGAATTGGTATGACGGCGGACTGAAGCCCGAACTTCCGGATGAACTGAAGGACGGAGAATCCATCGGCGACAATGGGGGAGGCTCGGTTTTTTACGGGACCAAGGGCATCCTTATACTGGATACCTATTCCATGAACCCCAGGCTGTTACCCTCAAACCTGATGGACCTTCTGAACAAACCGGCACCCCATCTCAAACGGGTGGAAGGCAGCGTTGGCGGTCATCAGAAAAACTTTGTGGACGGCTGCCTTAACGGAACAGAGACCTCATCGGACTTCAGCAAAGCCGGACCCCTGGCCGAAGGCGTCCTGATGGGCAACCTGGCTATTCGCGCCTACCAGTACAAGGAAACCAACCCGGAAAACGGGCGCTTTACCTATCCCGGAAGGCGAAAACTTTATTGGGACGGGGAAAACATGAAGGTGACCAACTGGGACAAGGCCAACGAGTGGGTACGGGGCAGTTACCGAGAAGGATGGGAGCTAGCCTGACCCCTGCTACCTAGCCAGGGCAGCCAGTTTCTTTTTGAAATGGCGCCTTTCAATAGTGTTTTTACTGGAATTTATCGCCTTCTCAAGCGCCTCACGCGCTTCGGGAATACGCCCCAGCCCGGTCTGGATTTCCGCTAATATAGCAAAGGAGAGGGCGCCGGATGGAAATCTGGGTATTGTTATACAGCCGGTATTCCGCCAGGGCGCTTTCCGAGCCCATATACCATTAGGTAAGGCACCAACCGGTTCAGGGACACGATCGGGGAGTGATAAAATTGTAGTTGACGGTCGTATAAATCCAGGATCGCCTTCCAGTTGGTGTCTTCGAAAACTTGTCGCATGGCAGTGCTCGTAAGAAACAGCCGCCTCCAGGTAATACTGGGAATCCTGCTGTTGCATTTCGGCCGCCAACTCCAGATGGTGTTGACCGATCCGGATCAATTCCCTGTTGTAGAGGCTTCGGTCCTGGTGTTCAAGGTCAACCAACTGCCCCCGCACATCCTGGCGTGCTTCGAAACGGGAAGCATGGAAACACATGAGTGCGACCAGTGCTTCGAGTTGTTCATGCCGGCAAACCGATTTTCCCTGAGGAGTAACGCCAGTCGTATAGCTTCGTAGCAAATATCCTTTTTGATTATCTGGGTTCCGCTATTGGCCGAATACCCTTCGGAAAAAAGCAAGTAAATAACCCGCATGACCACAAACAGGCGGGAGCGGAGGCCAATTTCCACCGGGCTGTCGAGGTTTTTAATTTTTTGCTTTCAATTTCCTTTTAGCGCGGGTGAAAGCTTTCGCCACTGCTTCCTCATTTTTTAAAAGTGCCATGGCCAGTTCCCGGTTGCTGAAACCACCGATTAGCTTGAGGCTGAGGACCAATTGATACTGGGTGACAATGAAGGGTGGCAACAGGCAAAGATCATTCGCAACTGGCTATCCCCTATTGTGCCATCGATCGAACTTAAGTCCATCCTGCCATAGTCGGAGGGTTGGGAATAATCCCGTGCCTTAAGGCGTCTAACCTCTGATCATTCCGCAGGCGATCGATTAGTTGGTTTCTGGCAACCTTGTAGAGCCAGGCCGTGGGTTCCCTGGGCATTTCTGTGAACCCCCAGTATTGCATCGCTTTGAGGAGCGCTTCCTGAACGGCATCTTCAATATTCTCCAACTGCCCGGTCCCGTATGAACGGACAAGGCCTGCCACGACCTTCCCGTATTCGGAACGAAACAACTGGTCTGCCTGGAATCTGGAATCGTCCTTTCTCATAAGCATACCGGGACAAAGGCGAGATGTACCGGTATGCCGGCCAATAAATTAAGGGTTATCCATGGAAAGTATTTCCCTCACCTCCGTAGTGCCGCCGTAATCAAAATTCGGGCAGCCCTTCGAAATTTCAACGGCTTCCTCCAGATCCTTTGCGGAAACAATCAGGTAGCCCCCCACCATTTCAGCCCCTTCGGCAAACGGCCCATTGGTAATGATCTCGCCCCGATTTTCTACAACTTTTCCTTCTTTGGCCAATGGCAGCCCGTCTATCAACTGACCTTTTTCCTTCAATTGGCCCATCCAGGTGAACCATACCTTCATATGGGCCTCTTTTTCGGCAGGTGACAGGGCCATAAATTTCTCATGTCCCCCTCGGAATAAATACAAGAAATTACTCATGATAATAGTTTTTAAGTTATTGATGATTTCTCTTAAGACGTGAGAGAAGTTCCATATTGGACACAAAAGGTAAAAATTTCCTAAAAAAGTTTTAACTGCCCCTCTTTATAAACCTGATGTAGCTCACGTATTCAGCCTGGGGAACACGTCCGCTGAAATAGGTCCTTTTAGCCAGGGCTGCCATGGCATGGATCTGATCGGCCACAGGCCCTTCCCCTTTATTCCGGACCCCAAACCGACTGTCATTCAGCTTCCCATCGTGGCAGGCCGCTATCTGGCTCAGTACCTTTTCCGCCTTATCGGGTAGGCTCTGCGGATCCAGTCAGTAAAATATCTCCCCATGGCCCCGTTCAAACGAACTACAGTATGTCCGAAAGATAAGGCCCCGTGTTCGGCAACGGTCCTGGCAAGCGGCAATATTTCATGGCTGTTTATCCCCGGGATTATAGGTGCCAGCATGGCATTTACGGGAATATTGTTCGCAGAAAGCTGCGGATGGTATCCAGTCGCCGGGCGATTGTTGCCGTCCTGGGTTCGAGCAACCTCCTGGTTTTTTCCGAAAGGGAGGTGACCGAAATGTTTACGCCTACCAGTTGCTCTTTTGCCAACTCCTTTAGCAGGTCGAGATCCCTCAGGATGGCCGCATTCTTGGTGATGATCCCTACCGGATGCCGGTATTTCAGGAAGACTTTCAGGCATTCCCGGGTAATCCTAAAGCGTTGCTCCGCCGGCTGGTAACAGTCTGTATTCCCGAAAGGACTATGGTTTCCGCTTTCCAGTTGGGATGTCTCAGTTTTTGCTCCAGAGGCGGGGGGCATCCTTTTTCACCAGGATGGTCTGCTCAAAATCCAAGCCGGCGCTATAGCCCCAATATTCGTGTGAGTTACGCGCATAGCAATAGACACATCCATGCTCGCAACCCTGGTAGGGGTTCATGGACCAACCCATCCTCACATCCGGACTGGTCACTTCATTCACCACGGTTTTAGGGAAGATGTCCAGATATCGCGTTTTGGAAGGATCGCGCTTCATCTCCTTCCAGGTGGCAATACTCCAGGAAATCACTCCGGGATTCATGCCGGTGCTCATGAAATTTATTGGGTGGATTCGCCTGTGCGCCGCGACCTTTTATGTATGTTTTAGTTTCATTTTGGAATATTTCCAAATATATGGATTTATTCCAAGTAAAGAATTGGATTTTGTAAATTTTTATGGTCTCCCGTACCTTTCGACTCCCCCTTCGACTCCTCCTCGCTCCTCCCTCGACTCTACCTTCGCTAAAGCTACTGCAGACAAGTCCGCTCGGGATGACAGCTTGGGATGACAGCTCGGGATGACAGTTCAGGGAGACAGTATACACAGACCATGCACCACGACAGCTTGCAATGTATGGTTATGGTGAAAGCTCTGAGGGTTGAAGATTCAGGTCGATTCCTCAAAATAAAAGCGGCTTTTTAAAACGGGATGACAGCTCAGGGTGACAGTAAACTAAGACTATGTGCCACGACAGCTCGCAGTATCAGGTTGGGGTGAAGGCTTTTTGGGTTATAGATTCAGGTCGATTCCTCAAAATAAAAGCAGTAATTTAAAAATAGCTTGAAATTGCTACGAAATAGCATAACCCCGGCAGTAACCATCCCTGTCATGTCGAGCGGAGTCGAGACAGAGTGGAGTCAGGATAATACGCATCCAAGAATCTTTTAAAAGATAAATTACACTCAGGTCTCCTTATTTGTGTTTATAATTCGTTTCATTTCTACATTCCGCTAAATGCTGCAACTTTTCAAAATTTTCATCGGCAAGCGCCAATTTCTTCTGCCTGCTCCATTTCTTCAATCTTTTCTCGAATTGTTCAGCTTGTTCGAATTGCATAAAATGCTGGAAAGAAGATAAGTTTTACTGGTCTTCGCTTTGCTGTATAAGCATTGTCATTGATCCCATGATTATGTTCTTGTAGCCTGCGATCAATGTTATTAGTGAGACCGGTATAAATCGACCCATCTGAACATAGAACCATATAAACAAAATAGAATTTCAATACACCATATTTGGACAATTGGGAAATAAATAAGTCTGCTGTATTTAACTTTCAAGCGGTAGGGAAATTGCACTTTGCAGCGGGGAGTATCTATAATTGGAATTCTCCCTCGACTCCTTCTTCGATGCCTCCCTGACCCCTCGCCCTCGACTCCTCCGCTCGGACTCCGCTCGGGATGACAGTCTCGGGGTGACAGAATAAGAAGACCAGAATGCGACAGCTCAGGACGACTATTAGGGTAACAAGTGTGGCCGGCGACCGTGTGCCGGGGTGTCGATGCTTAGTACTGATGAAGACCAAAATAATTGACAGGTGTTGGTAATTTAATGGCCGTTCTTTTGCCGGGTTGACTCCCCAACCCGCTTCCCCCACTCTCCTATTTCATCTCAACCTTCACGAGTTGCTTCTTATTGCCGCGTTTGGCGTAAAAGAGGAATTCATCTTTCTGTTTGTCCACCAGGGGGTTGGAAACCATTAAGGGAAGGCGGGCCTCCTGCCCGTCGATGATTTTTTCATAAGCTCATCTTGCCCTGTGCGTCCAGGCGGATCACAAAGACGTTGCGGTTTCTGCTCAACCCCTGCTTGAAAATAAGCCTTTCGTTGTTGAGAAGTTGCGGGTTGTCCGCAGCCGTACATATAAAGAAATAGGTATTTCCTTCTTTGGTATAGGAAGTGTAGGAGGCATATGCGTCGTCTCCCTGGGTAACCTCGGCCTTGTTTATATTCCGGGCCCAGACCATATTGCCGTTGGGATCCAGTTTGGCACTGACGATATCGTTATGGTGGTATCGCTCAATCTTGACGCGGCCACCGGCCCCGTCATTCTGGATGCTGCTGGTCACAAAATATTCCTCCGCATTAAAAAGCAGGTCGTTTTCAGCTGTGAAACTCACGTTTTTAAAGACCAGGTTCTGCACTTCCTTATCATCTTCGATCCCGAATTTATCGAACATGAACTGGGTAGAAAACGGTTGGTATTTCTTGCTCTTTATGGCAAGGGTAACCGGATCCATGTCAAAATAAGCCAACCCATTGTAACGATTGTCCTTACGATCTGCGTAGAATCCCACGCAGAGCAGCCGGTTATTGTGGATGACGGGGGTAAGGCCCTCGGAGTATTTATCCGGGTCGTCGAAGGTCTGGGTTCTGATACCGTCCTTGGAGAGCACCAGCATTTCATATTGGAATTTTCGTTCCAGGGCTGAAAAGCGTTTCTTTTTATAATACGCCTTCCCAACCAGATAGGCCCGGTCCAGGTTGGGTGTTACGGCAATTGATTCGAAGGCATAGTTCTTTTCTTCCACTTCATCCGAAAAATCGTGTTCCTGCAGTTTCTCCAGGGAAGCGTTAAACAGGTGGATAAAGTGTTTGTTGACCTTCCCCTTTTTGAAATGGGTACTGATCACAAAGGCCGTTTTCTGCTCGTTGAAAAGGACGGTAGTCGTAAAACCAGAATTAAAATTCCGGTTGTAGTAGTTGCGGTCCAGTGGGTTGCGCACCGGTTCCGATTTTACCTGCAAGATCGTCTGCTCCGTAAAATTGATCTCATCCAGGGGAGACCTGTGCACGACGTACTCATAAGCAAAGCTGGTTTCATTGTAGGTAAGGAAGAGAAGGTACAACTGCCCGTTCTTTACATATCCCTCCACAAATTCGGGTCCTTTGAGTTTGTAGTTGTATTCGGAAACCAGTTCCAGGTCTTTGTTGTACTGCTCTATAAAATAGCCCTTGGGGGTCAGGATCAGGCCGGTGTAATAGGCCCGGACCAGCACGAAGCCGCCCTGCCCGTCCTCAGAGACGGAGACCAGGTTGGAATAACGGTACCGATCATTGTATTTTTCGCCGAAGGTATATGAAATCGGCATTTCCTGAGCTTTCGCCCAAAGGCACACGAAGGCCAGGAGCACACAGGTGCATAGGGTTTTCATAAAAGGTTTATTTGGTGGCATGCGGTCTCAGGCACCGGGGAATTTTGCCTTTCGTTTCTCGAGGAAAGCCGTGGTACCTTCTTTAAAATCGGCGGTTCCAAAGCATTCCCCAAAGGCTTGTATCTCCGCTTTATACCCGTCCGCATCATACATAAAACCCGTATTTACCGCTTTTATTGCGTGCCGGATGGCCACCGGGGAATTATTGGCAATCCTGGCCGCGAGTTTTTGTACGTAAAGGCATCAGTTCTTCCAGGGAGGTGACGTGGTTTACCAGGCCGAATTCGAGGGCTTTTTCCGATTCGATCATAGACTCCCGTCATGATCAGTTCCAGGGCCCTGCCCTTTCCCTACCATTTGCGGGAGCCTCTGGGTTCCCCCGTATCCGGGAATAATCCCCAGGGAAACCTCGGGCAACCCCAGCCGGGCATTGTGGCTGGCCACCCGAATATGGCAAGCCATAGCCAGTTCCAGGCCCCCGCCAAGGGCATAGCCGTTAATCGCGGCGATCACCGGTGTCCCCAGGTTCTCTACCAGGTTGAACAGCGATTTCTGTCCCTTTGACGCCAGGGCCTTCCCTCCTTTACGGAGAAATGGGCAAATTCGGCTATATCCGCCCCGGCGATAAATGCCTTTTCCCCTTTTCCCGGTAAGGAGGATGACCCGGATATCCCCGATCCGCATCCATGTTTGTGAACCCATTGTGCAATTCTGCAATGGTCGCCTTGTTCAAAGCGTTCATTTTGTTGGGCCTGTTGACGGTAATGACCCCGATCGGAGGTTTTCTTTTCAAGGAGTATATGCTTGAATTTCATCGGTATATATTTGCTAGGATTCTACTTTCTTTTGTTTTGGAAACAGTACGGTAAAGACCGTACCCTTGCCTTCCCGGGAGGTAAAACTGATCTGGCCGTTATAGTTTTCCACAATTTCTTGACCATCCCAAGGCCAAGGCCCATCCCGCTGCTTTTGGTGGTAAATTTGGGTTCGAACACCTTATCCACCACCTCTTCGGCAATGCCCACCCCGTTGTCGGCCACGGAAATCTTGACCTGGTCCCCTTCGGAAGCCACCGTGACCAGGATGCTTGGCGATGGTACTTCCGGCACCGCCTGAATGGCATTCTTTACCAGGTTTGTCACTACCCGGATCAGCTGGGTACGGTCTAATTTGGCGATGATCACTTCCTCGTCTGCAATGAAATGTATATAATTTTCATTGAAAATGTCAAGGGCGAGTTTCACCGTTTTCACCACGTTCAGGGTCTCGTTCTGCTGGGCCGGCATTTCGGCAAAGCTTGAAAATGCCGAAGCGATGCTGCTCATGGTATCGATCTGTTGGATAAGGGTTTTGGAAAATTCCCGCATCTTTGTTTTGGCGTTCGGATCCTTGGGGTTGAATTTCCGTTCAAAGCTCTGTACGGTAAGCCGCATGGGGGTAAGCGGGTTTTTGATCTCATGGGCCACCTGCTTGGCCATTTCACGCCAGGCCTGTTCCCGTTCGCTCCTGGCGAGTTTGGCCGCACTCTCACCCAGCTCATCGATCATGGCATTGTAGGCTTCAATCAGCTTGCCGATCTCCTCCGAGGGATTTCTTACAAAGATTTTCTCGTTCCGCCGGGTGAGGTCGGTCTGCGTCATCTTTTCCGATACCTCCTGCAGGGAGCGGGTGATGTATTTGGAAACGAAATAAGCCAGGAAGATGGCGATAAGCAACATCAGCAGGTACACCCCGCCCAGGCGGAATAAAAATTCCCGCAATTCTTTGTTGGTAATTGAATTATCTTCAAAATAAGGCAGGTTCAGGATCCCTATCTTCTTGAATTTCGGGTCCAGGATGTAGGTATAGGACGCCTGGTAGGTATCGCCTGCGGCGGCGTTGAACTCTACATACCTCCTGTCCGGACTGGCCGCCAAGCCGGTTCAGTACCTCCGGGCTGAGGCACATGGAAATGGAATCGATGTTCATTTGGGGGCGGGAGCTTTTGATCAGGGCCCCTTCCAGGTCATAGATATTAAAATTGACATTTTGTACGTCGGCGATACGGTAGATCTCATCCCGGAAAATATTGACCAGGTTTTCTGTTGTTACCGGGTAGGTGGTTTCCCGGATCACGTAGTCGATGCTTTGCTTAACCTGTTCTTCCTTACGGAGGAGGCGATCTTCGTGGTAGTCTTCGGCCTGCTCCCTGTACTGGAAGATGGTGATCCCCGCGATCAGGACCGATGCGATAAGCACCAGCAGGATCATGGTTACAAAAATCCGGGATCGTAGCGAAAATTTCCTGAACAATGCAAAGTGCTTTCCGATAAAGATAGCAATAATCGGTCCATTATCCGGCAGTGCGCGGGTAGTCTTCCGGGAGGGGCTGTGGCAGTGGAAGGACGAGGTAAGAAGTTGGAGGTACGAGGTACGAAGGACGAGGGAAGAAGAGTAGGTCTTATGAAATCAAAATTGAGATTCGGAGAAGGAACTCATCCTCTCGCCCCTCCGTCCCGGCCGCAAGCGTCGGGGAGTTGAAACCCCTTGCAGTAAGGCTTGTCTCATCCCCAAAGCGCTCCCCTCTTCGAGGGAAGAGGGGAATGAATCCCGACCGAACGCCAGTGAGCGTCGGGAGAAAGGGGAGTTCTACTTGTTCAATCCCTCCACCCCTCCGGGACACCCCCGACGCTCGTGTTACCCCGACGCTCGCTGTGTTCGGTCGGGGCAGGCTCCCCACACCTCTCCGTCCCTTCGGGACACCTCCCCTCGAGGAGGGAGGACTCGAAGTATCCAAATCTTCTAAGGCCGTAAGCCGAGGCGTCCCCTCCTTTCTAAGGAGGGGATGATCCCGACAGGCCGGGGTGGGTTGGAGACCGGAGTTCGACTCTCCAAACCCTCCGTCCCCGACGCTCGCTGTGCTCGGTCGGAGCCACCTCCCTTTGACTAAAGGGAGGAGCATTTTAGGGTTGCATTAAAATTTTTACCAAACACTTTAGGACCACTATAATAAGCTCCCCTCTTCGAGGGAAGAGGGGAATGAATCCCGACCGAACGCCAGGGAGCGTCGGGAGAAAGGGGAGTTCTTCTTGTTCAAGACCCCTCCGTCCCTTCGGGACACCCCCGACGCTAAAGGTCGGGGCAGGCTCCCCTCGGAGAGGGGAGGACTAATTCTGCCCATAAGTTGCATATGAAGTATGAATGCCAAATCCTGGGAATCCTTTTGCGCAGAATAGGCGAACAAAAGCTGCGAGATCCAGCTGCCTGCAAGGCAGCGCGCAGTTTTGGAGCCGGTTTTCTTCGCCAGGGCGAAGAAAAAATTCCTTGCAAAAGCGCGCTTTCTTTTGCTTCGTTTTATTCATTGCTTGTTACTTTTTAAATGGTATTCATGAATGCTTCGCATTTCTTTGCACGAGCAAAGAAAATGAAGATATAGCTACTGTCATTTCTATCCCCGACGCTGTCGGGTCGGGGAAGGCTCCCCTTGGCAGGGGAGGACTATTACTGCCAATTCGTGCCCAGCAGGAAACCTGCCCGGTCCTGCCCGGATTACTGGTTTTCTGCAGGGAATTGGGGTATCTTTTTCCCAGGGGAGGGGAGCTTGTCCCCGGGAAATTAGTGTTCTATAAAGTATACTTTTCGGTATTATTTATAGCCGATACTGCTTCCTTCCTGCAGGGAATTTGGTTAGATTGCCATTGGGGGAGGGGGCTTATGCCCCCAGGAGAAGCCTGTTTTTAAAAACTAGTAGGATTCTGAAAGTTTTCATCGGGCAATTCTATAGGATTCAATCCTCCCCGCGTCGCTCCCGGTATCTTTTATACCATCGGATCCCTAACATGAGCAACACGGCCAATGCCACAAGGCCCAGCACCCCATAGATCCAATTGAAGGCATTTTTCAGGATGGCCAGGAAGACGATTGCAAACAAGAGCATGGTAGCCCCTTCATTCCAAATCCTCATAAAACGGGAATTATACCGAACAGTATCATTCTGTAACTCCTTGTAAATCAAATGTGTTTTAAGATGGTAGGCATAGAGGAGCAGGACACAAGCCAGTTTTACATGCATCCAGGGCTGTTCCAGCCATCCGGGCTGGAGGAGCAGGAGGCCTATTGCCGTAAGGGTCGCCAGTACCAGGGAAGGCCAGGTGATGATATACCACAACCGCCTCGTCATCACCTTCAACTGGCCGCTCAGGATCTCCCGCTCCGGGGATGGCTTTGCCATAGCTTCTATATGGTAGATAAACAACCTGGGGATATAGAACAAACCGGCAAACCAGGTCACTACAAAAATCAGGTGCAGGGCTTTTACATAGTTATACCAGGCACCCATCAATCTTCGATTTTAATGGCCCCGACCCCGGCGTCCCAAAGGGCCTTGTTATAAGCCTGCACTTTCTGGTCTATGAATGCCTGCCCGCGCGCCTTCAGGCCCTGCCACTGTGCATCCAGCTCCTGCCGGCGATCCCGGCTTGGCTGGTTCACCCTGGGGATGATACTATTCGTCTGCCCGATCAGGAACAGGTAGTTGGCCGTAAACTTGTTGGGGTAATTTTCCACATCGTCATAGGCCTTGGACTTGCGCTGAACCATCTCCCCGTCCCATGCCTTTAGCTCAGACAGCAATTCCTGCCCCTGCTTTTTGAGGGATCCAGAATCCAGCTTCGGTAATAATTCGCTCAATTGCTGCTGTGCCTTATATAATGTATTCACCATCTTATGCATGGTGGTAAGTTGCTGCTCCATTTCTGTCATAAAGCTATCGAAAGTCGCATATTGTTCCGCTGTGGCTCCAAACCCAGGCGTTTCCAGGATTTGTCCCTTCGTTTCTACCGTCTTCTCCCCCGCTTTGAGGGTGAGGGTATACGTGCCGGGCGGTACGCGGTGGCCTTCGTATTCCACTTCCATATACACCCCGGGGATTCCAGGCATGATGGGGTACTGCATATCCCACACGAACCGGTTGAGCCCTTCTTTCTTCGGAAGGACGGGAGCGGCAGGCGGGCCCCCGTCATATTTTTTGTAGGTGCTGTCCTTTTCAGAACTGAACTGCCGAATCAATTGATTCTCTTTATCCCGGATTTCCAGGGTCAGCGGGATGCTGTCCATATCCTTAGGGATTTCGTAATACAACACCAGCCCATTGGAGGGGTTCACTCCCTGAAGGGGCTCGGCCGCTTTCATCTCCTTGCCCGATTTATCCAGGCTGCTGCCCCATTCGGCATTGTACGCCGGTTCGGGGGTGTAGAGTTTTAATCCCTTTTCTCCCGACTTGTATTGCTCCATGGGTCCCAGGTTGTCCAGGATCCAGAAGGAACGGCCGGAGGTAGCAACGATCAGGTCGCCCTGGTGCACCATCAGGTCGGTAATAGGGGTTACGGGTAAATTCAGCTGGAAGGGTTCCCATTGTTTTCCGCCATTCCAGGAAATATAGATGCCTTTTTCGGTACCGGCATAGAGCAGGTCCTTACGATCAGGGTCTTCCCGCACCACCCGGGTAAAGGCCCCATATGGGATGCCGGTACTGATGTTTGTCCAGCTTTTCCCGTAGTCCGTGGTCTTATAGATAGCCGGGGTATAGTCATTGAATTTATAGCGGGTGGTGGCGATGTAGGCGGTGGCAGGATCGTGGGGAGAGACTTCAATGGCGTTGACCAGGGTCTCCCCCAGGCCTTTGGGGGTCACGTTCTGCCAGGTTTGTCCGCCATCGCGGGTAAGCTGCACAAAGCCATCGTCACTGCCTGTCCACAGCACGCCTTTTTCGTGCGGGGATTCGGTGATATAGGCCAGGGTGCCGTAATTCTCCGCGCCAACGGCCTCGTTGGTATAGGGGCCTCCCCCCAGGCCTTGCTTCTCATCGATATCCCGGGTGAGGTCGGGTGATATTTCATCCCAAGTAATGCCGAAATCCCGCGTACGCAATACCATCTGAGCCCCGTGGTAGAAGGTATGGGGTTCGTATTGGGAACGGATTATAGGGGCATTCCAATTAAACAGGTACTTCATGTCCCGGGCCTCCCGTCCGAGGTATTCGATGGGGGCTGCCATGATCTTGGTAGAGGCCTTGGTTTGCATATCCAATACCTCGATGGTCCCCAGGTAACTTCCGCCCACCACATAGCGCGGGTCATCGGGATCGAAAGCCAGGAAGGCGCTCTCCCCCCCGGCGGCATAGGTCCAGTCTTGCTCGTCTATCCCGTCCCGACCCAGGGAAAGGCTGGCGATCTTTACCGAGGTATTGTCCTGCTGCCCGCCATAGATGTTATAGGGAAACAGGTTGTCCGTATTGATCCGGTAGTATTGCCCTGTGGGCATGTTATCCTGGGTAGACCAGGATTCGCCGCGGTTGAAGGTAATGGCTGCGCCCCCATCATCGGCCAGGACCATATTTTTGGAATCATCCGGGTTGATCCAGAGGTCGTGATAATCCCCATGGGCATCCGGCACCACTTCCCAGCTTTTGCCCGCCGTCTATGGATCGCAGGATGGCTGCGCTCATAACATAGACCGTATTTTCATCATTGGGGTCCGGGAAAACTTCAATGTAGTACCAGGCTCTTTGCACCAGGCGGTGGTCCCCGCTGGCGCGTTTCCAGGAGTCCCCCCCATCATCGGAAACAAATAGCCCCCCTTTCTCTGCATTCGAATCGCTTTCGATCACGGCATATACCTTTTCGGGATTTGCCGGGCTTACCGCGATAGCCATTTTCCCTTTTTCTTCGGGCAGGCCTTTCTTAAGTTCCGTCCAGGTTTCCCCCGCATCCACGGATTTATACAGGCCACTGCCCGGCCCCCCGCTGATAATCTTATTCGGCATGCGCTGGTGTTCCCACATGGCGGCATACAGCACATTGGGGGTATGCGGGTCCATGGACAATTCGGAACAGCCGGTGCGATCGTTGACAAACAATACCTGCTTCCAGGTCGCACCCCCGTCCGTGGATTTATAGATCCCCCTTTCGGCGTTCGGGGCGAAGAGTGCTCCCTGCGCAGCCACGTATACAATATCCGGATTGGTGGGGTCTATGCGGATGCGGGCGATATGCTGCGTGGCCTCCAGGCCCATTTTTTTCCAGGTCTTTCCGGCATCCAGGGATTTGTAAACCCCGTCCCCGTAGGACGTCATTACCCCCCTGGGAGCATGTTCCCCCATCCCGCAGTAGAGGATGTTGGGGTTGGAGGGGGCTACGGCCACCGCGCCCACCGACCCGGTTTCAAAAAACCCGTCGGAGATGTTCTCCCAGTGCTGGCCGGCATCCGCAGTTTTCCATACCCCGCCCCCGGTAGTACCCATGTAGTAGGTGAGGGGATCCCCGGGAACCCCGGTCGCCGTTACGGAACGTCCACCCCGGAAGGGCCCTATACTGCGGTATTTCAGGGGTTTGAAATAGGTTTCAGCCGTTTGGGCAGAGGTAGGGAAGGCGTGGAACAGGAGGGGAAATAGAAAGGTAAAAATACGTATGCGGGAAGTAATGGTATGCATTGTTGATTATATTGGATTAACAGGGATTAAATGTAAGGAAAAAGTACCTGTTGGTTAAGGTGTGACAGGGAATTCTTGGCTTCTAGGAAATCTTGTCAGATAAAGTAAAAATATCCTCCCGGGACTTTTGTAAAAAAGGGCAGGAGCGGTCGCTGGACGGTTGCCGGTTGCCCACTACCATCACAAAAAAACAGATGGCTCACTATGGGGTTGCTAACCCCGCCCCACTTCAAGTTACCATTCGTTGGCGCAAAATAAAAGCAGGCAATGGTAAAGTTCAAAGTTCAAGCAAGGTTGGAGGTTCACAGGTTGCAGGAAGAAGTTGTATTTACGAATTAGGGTTAGATTATTCTCCATAGCGGCAATATTGACTATATGGTTATGGTCTGCAGGAAAAGAAACTACATAGAACAACCCCGTTGCCTTGGGAAAGGCCGACTCACCTTCTACATGGAAAGTTTTTAACAGAAAACAGGAATATCCCCGCAAATTCTTTAGTGCTGCCTTTTCCGCATCACAAAAAACTACCGCGTTTCCTCAATCTTCCACAAAAAGGTAATCAAGATTCATCTCGTTAAAGGCCTTGTTGAAATCGCGGATCTTACTGTCCACCAGGGCATCAAATTCCCTGAGCTCTTTTTTGATTTCTGCGCTCAGCTCCTGTTTTACGGCTATGTCCTGAGTGGTAGGTTTAAAGTCGCCCATGGTCACCAGGCTGTTCAGGTGCGCCAGTTTATTGGTCAGGCGGATGGGGAAATTCAATGGATCCTGCTCGCTGCGGTTCTTTGTCTGGTACAAAGCTTTTTCGATAGACGCGAAATCTTCTTTCATCTGTTTTGCCTGGCCTATCAACTCCTTCACCCTCTCATCCGCCTTGAATTGTTTTATAAAGGCGTCGAGCTGGGCATCAATTTTCCGGATTTTTTTGATCGACCCGTGGGCGCGGTTAATGGTTTTATTGATGTCTATAATAAAATCATGTTGTTCCTGCATGTCGGCTATACTGGCTTCCGCCCTGGGGTCGGGCAGGATGGTAAATGGCTTTGTAGCGGTTTCCCCATTCACCGTAAGTTGTACCTGATAGGTACCCGGTACCGCTTTAGGCCCATCGAGTTTCGCCCACCAGAGGATCATCCCTTTCAGTTTTTCGGCTTTTTCGCCCCTGGTATCCCATACATGGGTGTTGCCCCCTTGCTTTACCTCCAGTTTCTTGTCCTTATCCTTGGAAGAATTTTTAAAGATGGCCAGGGTATCGCCCGAGGTGGTGGTATAGGCCAGCGAAATACTGTCTTTTTCCGACAGGTTTTTAAGGTAAAAGTGAGTGATGACCCCATTGGCCAGGTTGGTCCCTGCCGTTTTAGACGGTTCTTTGGTGGTACTCCCCTGGGTACGGTACGAAGTCCTTGGCTGATACAGCACAAAGGGTTTGTTTGTCATTTCGTCATTGAGTTGGTGGAGGAGGGTAAGGTCGTCCAGTACCCAGATGCTGCGTCCCTGGGTTGCCACAATCAGGTTGTCGTCTTTTATGGCCAGGTCTGTGATCGGCACAATAGGCAGGTTGAGCTGGAAAGGTTTCCAATGGCTGCCGTCGTCAAAGGAAATGTACATCCCCGTTTCGGTTCCGGCATAAAGCAACCCCCTGCGTTTGGGGTCTTCCCGGACAACCCGGGTAAAATGTTCAGGGTCTATGCCGTTGGTGATCTGTGTCCACGACTTTCCAAAGTCAGTCGTTTTGTAGAGGTACGGTTTGAAATCCCCGAGCTTGTAGCGGGTGGCGGCAATATAGCAGGTGCCTTCATCGAAGGCGGAGGGTTCAATGCTGTTCACCATGCTCCATTCGGGCATGATGGATGGCGTGACATTCTCCCAGGTATCCCCACCATCCCGGCTTACATGAACCAGGCCGTCGTCGCTTCCCACCCAGAGAAGGCCCTCCTTAAGTGGGCTTTCATTGGCAGCGAAAATGGTGCAATAATATTCCACCCCCGTATTGTCCTGGGTGATAGGCCCTCCGCTCGAGCCCAGTTTGGCGGGGTCGTTTCGCGTGAGATCAGGGCTGAGCAATTTCCAGCTTTGCCCTTCATCCGTACTGAGGTGTACGTGGTTGGAAAAAGTGTATAGCTTATTCGGGTCGTGCCGACTGAAGAGGATAGGGAAATTCCACTGGAAGCGGTATTTCATGCCTTCGGCCCCATAGCCCATGGGGTCGTCCGGCCAGACATTCACGGCCCTGGTGGATCCCGTTTTGTGGTTCACCCGGGTAAGCAGTCCCCCGTAACTGCCGCCGTAGACAATATCGTTGTTCTCAGGGTCCACGGCTATGCTTGCGGACTCACCCCCGGCAGTGGCTTCCCAGTCGTTTGCACCGATAACCGGGCCGTCGCTTCGGTAGCGGATCCGGACCGTGGAATTGTCCTGCTGGGCGGCGTAGATACGGTATGGAAAGGCGTTGTCCGTGGTGAGCCGGTAGAACTGTGCCGTAGGCTGGTTGTTATAGGTACTCCAGGTGGTGCCCCCGTCATAGGTAACCTGGGCGCCCCCATCGTCGGCGATGATCATCCGGTTGGGATCCTCCGGGGCGATCCACAGGTCGTGATGGTCCCCGTGCGGGGCATTGTAAGCCTTGAAGGTCTTGCCACCGTCCGTTGATTTCTGGTATGCCACGTTCATGACATACACCCCATCCGGGTCGCCCGTATCGGCATAAACCCGGGTATAGTACCAGGCCCTCTGGCGGAGGGCTCGGTCGTCGTTCACGAGTCCCCAGGTGGCCCCCCCGTCGTCAGAGCGGTACAGGCCGCCTTTTTCACGATGTTCCACCATCGCCCAGACCCGCTGGGAGTTTTTGGGGGATACGGCCACGCCGATGATGCCCAGGGTATCGCCCGGGAAGCCCTTATTTTTTGAAATTTCCTTCCAGTGTTCCCCGCTGTCCGTACTTTTCCAGAGGGCGGAGCCTTTTCCGCCGCTGCTCAGGCTGTAGGGGGTGCGCTGCACATTCCAGGTAGAGGCGTAGAGGATGCGCGGGTTATTGGGATCCAGGACCAGGTCTACGGCACCGGCCTGAGCGTTTGAAAAAAGGACTTTCCGCCAGGTGCTGCCCCCGTCTGTGCTTTTGTAAACGCCCCGGTCATCCGTAGGCTTGTAGATGTTCCCCAAAACGGCGGCATACACTATGTCCGGGTTGTCGGGGTGTACCCGGATGCGGGGGATGTGGCGGCTGTTGTCCAGGCCGATATGCGTCCAGGTTTGGCCGGCATCTACCGACTTCCAGGCCCCGTATCCGGAAGATACATTCCCGCGGACTGTTTCTTCTCCGCCGCCCACATAGATGACGTTGGGGTCGCTATTGGGAAACTTCCACCGCGCCAATGCTTCCGCCAAAATAACCATCCGAAATATTCACCCAGGTATGGCCCCCGTTCTCGGTTTTCCATACCCCTCCCCCCGTGGCCCCGAAATAAAAGAGGTCGGGTTTGCCGGGTACCCCTGTGACAGCTGCGGAGCGGCCACCCCGAAACGGGCCTATCAATCGGTATTTGAGGCTGGAATACAGTTCTTCGGGATAGGTCTCCTGGTTTTGTTGATTTTTTTTACTTCTCTGCGCGTGGGATTGAAGGGGCAATAACGCAAGCGTAAACACCAAGGCGCTGATTTTCAGAAAGGTCGTTTTCATGCAGGTTTTTTATGTGATATGCAAGGGGTAAATGTAAGGAAAATGTGACGTATTCCTGTGGTTGAATCGGATTGGCTGAAGGATTTCATCCTTAGTCAGGAGGGCACCTCCGACCCCGACCGGAAGCTCCAAGGATGGTTGGAGGCATGATATTCAAACCCTCCGGCCCACCTCGCCTTTGGCGGGCGGTCCACCTCCCTTTATCTAAAGGGAGGAGCATTTTAGAGTTGTGTTAAAATTTTTTACCAAACTCTTTGGGACCATTATAAAAGCTCCCCTCTTCGTCTGAAGAGGGGAATGAATCCCGACCGAACGCTAGTGAGCGTCGGGAGAAAGGGGAGTTTGTGTTATGAGCAAACCCTCCGCCGCACCACGACGTGGTGCGGCACCTCCCTTTAACTAAAGGGAGGAGCTTTTTAGAGTTGTATTAATTTTTTTTACCTAACTCCTTTGCGCCACTTAAATAAGCTCCCCTCTTTGTCCAAACCTGCCCCGCCCACCCGCGGCGGGGGAGGGGAATGAATCCCGACCGCCCGCCCGAACGACGTTCAGTCGGGCGGGAACGCCAGTGAGCGTCGGGAGAAAGGGGAGTTTGACATTTTCTCAAATGCTTTCCCCTTCAATCCAACCGTTCCATCTCCATTTTCATCGCCACCCAATACGCCGCCAGGCGATTGGCAAACTGAGCAGGTTCTTCCCTGTACAATCGCTTGGCAACTGGCCAGAGTTGCTTCTGCAACCGTTTCCTTTCCGCCGTGATCACCCCGGTTAGGAGCTCTAAGTGTTTGGGGTCTTCGTGCAGCCCTGGCTCTTCCTTCAGGACCTGGGCGAGCAAAGCCAGGTCGTGGTCATCCCCGAGCAGGTTGGCGAGTTGGTTCAGGCTGTTCTCAAATGCCTTCAGTTCCTTGGGCCAGAGCGGGCGCAAATAGCCCAGTTGGTAATACAGGTATTTGGCGCGCTTCCGCCAGTCGTGTAGGTTCGAGGTGCTGGTATCGGCCCGGGCGGCTTCGGCGGCTTTCCGCCCCCTTTTGAATACTTTTTTGATCCCGCCGTAATAGGCCCCGAAATCGGAGGAGGAAACCGGCAGCTGCTCCACCGATGGCCGGAGTTCATCCAGGATAGCCATGATCCGGGCCCTTTCCCTGCGCTCATCGATAAACTCTTTCAGCATGTCGTCATGCCTAGCTTTCAAGCGGGTAGCTATAGTGGCAAAAGCCTCATCGGTTAGTATGTCATCGTAGCGTTCCCCCAGTTGCTCCACCGTCTGGTGTAGCACCCCGGCATCCCGTATGTCCGACAGTTTCCGGCCGGCATCCCGGAAGGCGATATTCACCTTTTTATAAGCGTTCTCCCCTATGTCTTTCCGTACCATGCGCAATAAAGCCCGGGCCTTTTTGAAGTCTTTCCTCGCCTCGTGGACGTTCTCGTCCGGGGTTTCGAATTCCCGCAACTGCTTTTCCGCGTCTGCCATCAACTCCAGGAGCATTCGCCGCACCCCGGCTTCCGGGCTTTCTTCTTTATTGAGTTCTACCATGCAGTTTTCAGATGTTATAACGGTTATCATTGGTAACCTACTAAAGATAAGGGATTTCGCAGATGCGGTCAAGTTCAAACGCAAGCAGAATTGCCGCTGTTGGCCTGAGGTTTTTATAAGTTTAGTTTATAATGCAAGCCTTTTACAATGTGCAGTCGTACCTTAAATCGGGGCGGGGCGGTTAGACCTTAACCTCCAAACCCTCCGTCCCCGCCGCTCGCTGTGCTCGGTCGGGGCAGGACCCGACGCTAAAGGTCGAGTCGGGCTCCCCTTGGACCCCTCCGGCTGAATGATAAGTTTGATAAATCGGTAGCGTATTAATTTTCAGCATACTGTCATCCCGAGCGGACTTGTCTGCCGTAGCTTTAGCGAAGGTAGAGTCGAGGGAGAGGTTGAAAGCAGGCTCCCGTTTCACCCGTCCGTCCCTTCGGGACACCCCCGACGCTCGCTGTGCTCGGTCGGGGCAGGCTCCCCTTGGCAGGGGAGGAGTATTATTGCCAGCAAGTTGCATATGAAGTTTGAATGCCCAATCCTGGGAATCCTTTTGCGCAGAATAGGCGAACAAAAGCTGCGAGATACAGCTGCCTGTAAGGCAGCGCGCAGTTTTGGAGCCGGTTTTTCTTCGCCTGGGCGAAGAAAAAATTCCTCGTAAAAGCGTGCTTTCTTTTGCTTCGTTTTCTTTGCACGAGCAAAGAAAATGAAGAAATAGCTATTGGCATTTCGAACCCCGACGCTAAAGGTCGGGGCAGGGTGGTAAAACCCTTCCCTGCTTGCACAAGTAAACGCCCTCCCCTATATTCGTGCCGGCCCCCGCAATAAAACCTTCTGTATGATACATCGATTCGCAGGTGTATGCCTGCTGGGGCTGCTGCCCCTCTTTGCCCTTTCCCAGGATTCGTATTTCCTGCTCGACCCAACCCTCTCCCCCGACGCCCAAACCATCGTCTTCAGCTATGACGGCGACCTCTGGAAAGTCCCCGCAACCGGCGGAAATGCCCTGCGCCTCACCGCCATGGAAGGGGATGAAACCCTGCCCCGCATCTCCCCGGACGGGAAATGGCTCGCCTTTAGCGCCACCCAGTACGGGAACAACGACGTCTATGTCATGCCCCTGGAGGGCGGGAACATCCGGCAGCTCACCTTCCACGACGCGGCCGATGAGATGGTGAGCTGGTCCTGGGACTCCCAAACAGTTTATTTCACCTCCAACCGGGACAACCGCTTCACCACCTTTAAAGTGGCCATCAGCGGGGGCACCCCCGAACGCCTGTTCGGGAACTACTTCAATACGGTCCACAACCTGGTGGAAGACCCGGTCTCCGGCGCCTACTACTTTAACGAAAGCTGGGAAAGCAAGTACTTCGTGAACCGCAAACGGTATAAGGGCGACTATAACCCGGACATCAAATCCTACGACCCCGCCACCCAGACCTATACGGAACATACCTCCTACCGCGGGAAGGACCTCTGGCCGGTGTTCGACCGGCAGGGGACCCTCTACTTCGCCTCGGACGAAGGCACGGACGAATACAACCTCTTCAGCCTGGCCAACGGCACCAAAAAGGCCCTGACGCATTTTGATACCTCCATCGGCTGGCCGCAGGTAAGCGCCAATGGGGCCGCGATGGTCTTTACCAAAGATTACCAGCTCTTCCGCTACGATACCGCTACAGGGACCAGCGCCAAAGTCCCGGTCTCCATCGCCCGGAACAATACCCTGGAAAAAGCCCAGGATTTTGAGGTGCAGGGCAAGATCACCGCGTTCGACATCTCCCCTGACAACAAAAAACTCGCCTTCGTATCGCGCGGCCGCCTCTTCGTATCGGACGTAAAAGGGAAGTTTATCCGGGAATTGCCCACAGCGCCGAATGAGCGGGTGGTGGAAGTGCATTGGCTAAAGGACAACCGCACCCTCCTCTTTAATCGCACCGTGAAAGGCTACCTGAACCTGTTCACTATAGATGCCGACGGGAAGGGCCCCGAAAAACAACATACAGACGAAGCCCGCAACAACAAGGACCTCTCCTTCAACCCGGACCGGGATACGGCGGCCTACATCAGCGGGCGGGACGAGCTGCGGCTGCTCGACCTTAAATCTTTCACTTCCTCCTTGTTGGTTAAGGACGAATTCTGGGCCCTGAACAGCCACCACCTGGATTTTTCGGCAGACGGCCGTTACCTGGCCTATGAGGCCTTCCGGAATTTTGAGACGGATATCTTTGCCATCCGCCTGTCTGATAAAAAAATTACGAACCTCACCCAGACCGGGGTCTCGGAAGGGGACCCGCACTGGTCCGAAGACGGGCGCTACCTCTATTTCAGCACCCATTTCACCCAGCCGGACTACCCCCGGGGCAATGAGGATACCCATATCTACCGGATGGCGCTCGACAAATACGAAGCTCCCTACCGCCAAACCGAATATGAACAGCTATTCAAAGACAAGAAAGAAGATGAATCCGGCAGGCAAAAAAGATAAAAAAGAAGGCCGAAACCGCCCCGGAAAAAAAGCCCGCGCAGGTGCATATCAATGAGGTGGGCCTTATGGACCGGCTGGAGCGCATCAGCCCGGAATTCGGGCGGCAGGGCAGCATCAGCCTGATCACCAAAGACAGCCTCACCCGGGTATTCTACCTGAGTAACCACGACCAGGGTGACTATAAATTCTGGCAAACCACTATCCAACCTTTTGAAGATAACAAAACCGAAAAGGTAACGGATGAAAAAATAACCAACTACCAGCTGGCTTCCGCTGAAGGCACCCACTACCTGCTGTACGGGGGCGACCTCTATACGCTGGACGTCGATAAGAACAGCACCGAAAAGATCGAAATGGATTTTACCTTCCGTAAAAACCTCTCGGAAGAATTCACCCAAATGTTCTATGAGGCCTGGGCAAATTTTGAGGAAAACTATTACGATGCGGATTTCCACGGGCAGGACTGGCAGGCCCTGCGCGACAAATACGCCGCCTTCCTCCCCTACCTCAGCAAACGCACCCAGCTCACCCTGTTGTTCAACGATATGCTGGGCGAACTCAACACCTCCCACTTCGGTTTCTATTCCAACGGGAAGGAGGACGACCCCTATTACGGCACCCACACCAATGGCACCGGCTTGGTTTTTTCCAAATCGGATCCCTATACCCTGGAGCGGGTTATCGCCAAAGGCCCCGCCGACGTGGCCGGCAAGGACCTGCAAAAAGGAGACGTGCTCACAGCGGTGAACGACCGTCCTGTTGACCCTTCAAAAAACCGTGAATCCTATTTCGCGGCCCCATCCCGGGACCAGGAGCTGAAGCTTACCTTTAACCGGAACGGCCAGTCCCATACCGTATTACTGCATCCGGATGGCACCAATGAGTTGCGGGGTAAGGAATACGACGAATGGGTAGCGGCCAACCAGGCCTATGTGGATTCGGTGAGCGACAAAAAAATAGCCTATGTCCATATGAAAGACATGGGGGATGAGGAGCTGGAACATTTTAAGCGGGAGATGGTCTCCGAGGCCAACACCCGGCAGGCGTTGATCCTCGACCTCCGCTACAATACCGGCGGGAATGTGCACGACGAGGTGCTGCAATTCCTGTCGCAAAAGCCTTACCTCCAATGGAAATACCGGGGCGGGCAACCGGCACCCCAGCCGGCCTTCGCCCCTTCGGCCAAGCCCATCGTCCTGTTGGTAAACGAACAAACCCTCAGTGATGGCGAGATGACGGCCACCGGTTTCAAGGCCCTGAAGCTGGGCACCATCATCGGCACGGAAACCTACCGCTGGATCATCTTTACATCCGGCCGCAGCCTGGTAGATGGCTCCTTCTATCGCCTTCCTTCCTGGGGTTGCTTTACCCTGGACGGCAAGGACATCGAAAAGAACGGCGTAAGCCCGGACATCTATGTTAAGGAAAATTTCAAAGACCGCCTCACCGGCCGGCAACCGCAGTTGGATAAAGCGATGGAGGTGATCATGAAGGAGTTGGGTGCGAGTGGGCAGCCCTGAAGCAGAGCATAGCTCGCTTCAGGATTAACCCCTGTCATTTCGAACCGAACGCAGTGAGTGTGAGAAATCCCACTAATGTTGCTCTGTACTCCTATTGGTGGGATTCCCCCGACGCTCACTTGTTCGGTCGGGGCAGGACCCGACGCTAAAGGTCGGGTCAGGCTCGTCGCTACGCTCTGTCGGAATGACAAGCCGATGTTTTGACTTTTACAAAATATCTAAGCCCTGCCTGTCATTTCGAACCGAACGAAGTGAGTGTGAGAAATCCCATTAATGTTGCTCTGTAATCCATCGGGACAGGCTCCACTTTGTAGGGCAGGAGTCGTTTACGTATAATCAAACTTGATTACTTGCATTATAAACGCCTCAAAAAGCTCCCCTCTTTAGAAAAAGAGGGGAATGAATCCCGACCGAACGCCAGTGAGCGTCGGGAGAAAGGGGAGTTCTTCTTGTTCCGCACCCCTCCGTCCCCGACCCTCGTATTACTCGGTCGGGGAAGGCTCCCCCTAGCAGGGGAGGATTATTTGTTGTCCCAAATTGTAAATTGGGGGTAATCCTTCTTCAAGAATAGGTGAATGATTTATTACTTTTTTGCATCGATCAAAAAAGTAATCAAAAAAATCTAGGCTTATTTTGAGTTCTGAGCAATGCTACGGTTTGCATCGCTCATGCGCATCCCGAGCCACTGCGTTCGCGGGATGCTCCGCCCGCCGGCGCTCGAAGCAAACCTTGATTGCTGACTTCACTCAAAATAGGCCGGTTAATTGCCCATGTATAACAGGCTCATCAATATTAATATTTACTTAAGCGCGGATTCTTATTCGGATAGGTGGAGGAAGTTTAGTACCCGGTCATTAGTTTAAATGTTGGCCAACCGAAGGTTTTAGGAAATAGCGGCGTTGCAAGCGGAAATGCTTTTCGCACCTTAGAAGAGGGTAAATCGTGTAAGCTTTGAAGGGTTTAATTGAAAGAAGTTGTATATAGTCAACCGCAAATCACTCCGGCCTGATTTTAGTTTCTCTAAAAATCTGGTATATAATTAATGGGGTCACCTTGTCCGTGGCTGAAGCGAGCAGGGCCGTTAAGAATTTTCGAAGCCTTGGAGAAAATTTAGGCACTGCGAGAGGTTTTTAAAACCGCCAGGTTTTAAAAATCACCTAGGACAAGGCGCACTTTCTTTGCTTCGTTTCTTTGTGCGAGCAAAGAAATGAAGAGAAAAGATGTACATTAGGTTCCGCCGTAACGTCCAACCAACACAAACATAACAACCATGAGCCGCATTAAATACCTCTTTCTACTCCCCTTCCTGTTCCTGTATCACCTGACCACCGCCCAGGACCTCAGCGGCCCCTGGTATGGCATGTTGGATTTGCCTGACATTGAGCTGCGTGTCAACCTCACTGTTACGGAAACCGACTCCGCCTATGTCGGTTCCATAGACCTGCCCGACCTGGAGGTATCGGGGATTCCTGTGCCCGGGAATGCAGCTGAACGAAACCTCACTCTCCTTCGAAGTGGGCGGGGGTAATAGTTTTAGTGGGGACGTTTATGCCAATTGCGAGGGAATAAGCGGTATCTGGAAAAACAATGATGGCTACTTCCCCTTTAGCCTGGGCCGCACCCCCCTGGATCCGCCTGCCCGAAGCCTGGAAACCATCAGGGAATCGTACGCCAAAAATGAGCATTACATCACCATGCGCGATGGGGTGCGCCTCTTTACTTCGGTATATACGCCTAAAAACGCCATGGGCCCCCTACCTATACTGATAGTTAGAACCCCATATAACAGCGAACCAAGGGAAGACGGCTACACCCAACGGTTACTATTCCTGAACCACCTTACCAAGGCCGGGTATATCTTCGCCTTCCAGGATGTGCGCGGGCGGTATATGAGTGAAGGCAGCTTCGAGGATGTCCGCCCGTATCAACCGGATAAGAAGCGAAAAGAAATCGACGAAAACAGCGATACCTATGATACGGTCGACTGGCTGGTGAAAAACATCCCCAACAACAATGGTAAAGTAGGGATCTTCGGCGTCTCCTACCCGGGATTTTATTCCACCATGGCCCTGCCCAATGCCCATCCTGCCATCAAGGCCGTATCGCCACAGGCGCCGGTAACGGATTGGTTTATCGGGGACGACTGGCACCATAACGGGGCTTTTATGTTAATGGATGCCTTTAGTTTTTATTCCACTATTGGGGTGCCCCGGAAGGAACCTACCCGGGAAGAACCATCCCCATTCCAATATCACAACGAAGACAACTACGACTTTTATATGGACCTGGGCCCGGTGAAAGAAGTGTCTGACCGCTATTTTGGGGATAGCATCCAATTCTGGCCGGAACTGATGAAACACACCACGTACGACGATTTCTGGAAGGCCCGCAACCCCACCCAATACCTGAAAAATATTCGCCCGGCCGTGCTCACCGTGGGCGGTTGGTTTGATGCGGAAGACCTTTACGGCGCGCTGCATACCTACAAGGCCATAGAAAGCCAGAACCCTGCCACGCTCAGCAACCGGCTGGTGATGGGCCCCTGGTTTCACGGGGAGTGGCAGAC
The DNA here is from genome assembly GCA_963721045.1 of uncultured Flavobacteriaceae bacterium. Lineage (GTDB taxonomy): Bacteria > Bacteroidota > Bacteroidia > Flavobacteriales > Flavobacteriaceae > Zeaxanthinibacter. The sequence goes on along the minus strand of CAVRHQ010000019.1, from coordinate 58,016 downwards.
CAAAACCGGGGAAAAACTGGGCAACATCCATTTTGGAAGCGCCACGGCCGATTTCTACCGAAAGCTGGAATTACAGTTTTTTGACTATTACCTGAAAGGCAAGGGGACGATGGACCTTCCGGAGGCCACCATCTTTGTCACCGGGGCCAATGAATGGCGTCAGTTTGCGAGCTGGCCCCCGAAAAATACAGAAACCCGACAGCTCTACCTGCAACCCGAAGGACAACTGGGCTTTGATAGCCCCACCGGCTGATGGGAGTTTTGATGAATATATTGCCGACCCCAATAAACCGGTCCCCTATACGGAAGACGTGCACCTGCAACGGACCCGGGAATACCTAACGGACGACCAGCGTTTTGCCAGCAGGCGCCCCGATGTGGCGGTCTATGTAACCCCGCCCCTGGAGGAAGAGACCACTTTGGTTGGACCGCTGGATGTGAACCTCTATGTAAGCACCACGGGACCGATGCAGATTACGTGGTAAAGCTCATAGATGTCTTCCCCGACGAGGTAGCGGACTACCCGGACAACCCCAAAAAGGTGCCTATGGGGGGCTACCAGATGCTGGTGCGCGGGGAGGTAATGCGCGGGAAATTCCGCAACAGCTTTGAAAAGCCGGAACCCTTTGTTCCAAACCAAATAACCCAAGTGTCTTTTGAGATCCCGGACCTGGCCCATGCCTTTAAAAAAGGCCATAAAATCATGGTACAGGTACAAAACTCCTGGTTCCCCCTGGTAGACCGCAATCCCCAGCAATTCCTGAATATCAATGAAGCAAGCGAGGAAGATTTTATCAAAGCCACCCATCGGATTTACCATGATGCACAGCATCCTTCGTCAATTGAGGTGGCGGTTTTGAAGAAGGAATAGAAAATAATAAGTACGAAGGTATTCGAGGTACGAAGTATTATGTAAAAGGAAGGACGAAGTTTGAAGTACGAGATACGAGGTATTATGAAAAAGGTTCGAAAGTCATTGCACCTGTCATTTCGAACCGAACGTAGTGAGTGTGAGAAATCTCACCCTTACAGGCACTGTGTCCAAAAGAATAAGATTTCCCCGACGCTCGTGTTACTCGGTCGGGGCAGGACCCGACGCTAAAGGTCGGGTCAGGCTCGTTGCTGCGCTCTGTCGGAGGATATTACAATGCCGATGTTTCGACTCTTTACAAAATATCTAAGTCCTGCCTGTCATTTCGAACCGAACGCAGTGAGTGTGAGAAATCTCACGGGTTAGTAGGCAGTGGCAGTAGCAGTAGGCAGGGTAAGAAGGATTAATTCAAGTTATTCCTTTTACGCAGAATAGACAAGAGCATAAAACAAAGCAAAATGCCCGAAATTAAGGTAACCGAAGGTTTTAAGAAATAGCGGCGTTGCAAACGGAAATGTGTTTCTCCTTGCAAGCTTTAGTACAGATCATGAGCAAACCCCTCCGCCCCGGCCGCAAGCGCCGGGGCACCCCCGACGCTCGCTGTGCTCGGTCGGGGCAGAACCCGACGCTAAAGGTCGGGTCAGGCTCACCTTGGCAGGGGAGGAGTATTATTGCCAGTAAGTTGCATATCCAGTAGAATGCCGAATGCTGGGAATCCTTTTGCGCAGAATAGGCGAACAAAAGCTGCGAAATCCAGCTGCCTGCAAGGCAGCGCGCAGTTTTGGAGCCGGTTTTTCACCGCAGTGGCGGTGAAAAAATTCCTCGCAAAAGCTCCCTTTCTTTGTTTCTTTCTTTGGGTGAGCAAAGAAAGAAAAAGAAAATCTTATTTTAGAACAAGGCCAAAACCATGCACAAAACATTAGCCATACTACTAACCATCCTCCTCACCTCCTGCATGAAAAAAGCAAAAAACAGAAGAAATAATAATCATCGGCGGCGGCCTCATGGGCTCCGCATGCGCCTGGGAATTAAGCGCCGCAGGCGAAGACGTCCTATTGCTGGAACAGCAGGACAGCATCTACACCTACGGCAGCAGCCAGGGCGAAGCCCGGATCTCCAGAAGCCTGGGGGCGAAAGAAGATTTATTTTCCTGGTTGCAGCAGACCTCGGTAAAGGAAGTAGAGAAACTACTGCTATACCTCAACGAGGTAGACGGCCCCGGGACCCACAGCATGGAGGACATTTATACCACCTCCCCGGTGACTTATCTGTTTTACGATTCACAAAAAGAAACCATCGACAGCCTGCTGGACGGGCAGGCCGACCCCCACGAAGTGGCCCACGGGGCGGCAGAGGCGCAAACCCGTTTCGGGATGCAGGTGCCGGACTCCGTAACCGTGATCCGGGAATACAAACCCTATTCCGGGACGATGAACCCCAGGGTACTGATCTCAAAAATGCAGCAGGGCGTACGTAAGAAAGGCAACCGCATCCGCTACCACAGCAAGGTGACCCGGCTTACGAAAAAGGAAGGGTATTACGAGCTGGAGGTTACCGATACCCACAGCGGGGAGACCTCCCTGCTGAAGGCCACAAAAAGTGGTTTCCGCGGCCGGGCCGTATACGGGCGAATTATTAAAGGAGGTGGCCCCCTATTTTCAAAACCTGATTTCCATCAAACGGCTCTTCCTGGCCTTTTTTAAACCCAGCAAGGAAGCCTGGGATGCCCTGGGGCCGGAAGGGCAAAAACGTTTGGCGGAATTCTATCCCGTTGCCGACCTGGACCCGGAGATCTATTATTCCATGATAGAAGCATATGACACAGACGGCCTTCCCATCCTCAAAGTAGGCGGGCATTTTAAACGCACGGATATCGAGAACCTGGACGAAGTCTGGAAACTCCCGGTTACCGAAGACGAGCAAACCTGGGCCCGCACCCGCACAGCCAACTACCTCCGGCAACTGAACCTCCCCCTCACCGCTGCGGACCTGGATTTTTACAAGGGGTATTCCTGTGTGTACTCCCTCACCGGATTCCGAGATCCCTTTGGTAACCCCCGTGATCACCAACGGCACGCCCGACCCTTCCCTGGTGGTCATTGCCGGCCTCAGCGGGGTGGGCGCCAAAGGGGCGCTGGCCTATGGCCTGCTGGCCGCCAACCAATTATTAGGTAAATCTTCAGATGATAAGATGTATCAAAAAGCGCTGCGGTTGATGGGGCCGGAACGGTTGGAGAAGGATTTGATGGCCTTGGAGAAGGAGCAGGCGAGGAAGGTGGCGATTTTAAATAAGTTTGAGAAGGGGTCCTTGTTTAAAGGGAATTAGCTGTTATAGCACAATATCGCTCTAGGAGGAGTCGATGGGGGAGTTGATGCCAAATTCCAGTTGCTGTCTATTTTCATATTTCCAAATTAAAATCAACAGGACTCTTAAGGTTTTCCTCAATAGATATTATTATGTATTTTGTTAAATTGGTGAAACTCCCTAAATAATGGCCTACTACTTTTATTTTCACATCTTACCATATATTCTTGCATTGGGGGGGAATTAAAACAATAATAAATCTAATACCAGCAACAAAAAGGAAAAAATGAATACTAGGAACCCATACCAACAAGAAGAAGTTTCCCTGCTTAATTTGGAGGAAGATCATTTTAACGACTTAAAAAGTAAAGGAATTTTACCTAGAAAATTGCAAGAGACCTTTGTTGCATTTGCAAATGCAGATGGTGGGGATTTATGGGTTGGAATAGAAGATTCGGTTGTAGAGGGCGAAAGAATTGACGGATTTGTAAAAAAGGAAGATGCGAATGACATTTTGCACACACTTCTTGAAGAAAGTAATCCAGCTGTCGAAAATGTAGAAGTTGAGTATATTGATTTTGGCTCAAAAGGATATATACTGCACTTATCTATTCCCAAAAGTCCAAAGGTACATTATACCTCTGCTGGAGATTGTTTTTTAAGAATAAATGCTAGAAAAACAAAAATTCGGGGTGAAAGAGTAACACAACTTGGATACGCCAAAGGGGCGTTTGTATATGAAAAACAACCTGTGGATATGGTTGGAATTGATGATTATGAAAGTAGCTCATTATTGCATGAGTACATGGGTCGGGTTAATAGTCAATTGGAACCAAGAAATTCTTACATAAACAAAGGCTTTTAACAAAAAAAGATGGAGAATGGTATCCAAACGTAGCTTGCGTTTTAATGTTTGACACAGAACCACAGGCAACTTTGGTTACAAGATGCGCAATAAAAGTATATAGACTACTAACTACTGAAGATGAGTATAAAAGAGAACAACTCAAAGAAGTTCCTAAAACAATTAATGGACCATTGGAGCAACAAATATTTGAGGCTATATCTGCTGTAAAGGCTTTACTTAAAAATGCTTCTATTTCTGTAGGCAGTAAACTCGAAAAATTGAATTATCCGGAGAAAACAATCCATGAAATTTTAGTAAATGCTGCCATACACCGGGATTATAGTCTAAACGATGATATCCATATAAGAATATTCGATAATCGAATAGAAGTAATTAGCCCTGGTAAATTTCCAGGATACATTACAATTGATAATATTTATGATGAACGCTTTTCACGAAATCCCAATATTGTAAGATTGCTACACAATCTTCCTAATCCAGTGAATCACGATATTGGGGAAGGCCTTGATACCGCGAGAAATGAAATGAAGAAGGCTGGATTAGTTGATCCCATTATTCAAGAACAGGCTAATTCAGTTAAGATTACCATTCAACATAAAAAAATAGCATCTCTTGAGGATATTATTTTAAATTATTTATCGACTCATGCAGGTGAAAGTATTACAAATAAGACCGTTAGGGAATTAAGCGGTGAAGACGATGTTAATAAGGTCAAAAAAGCTTTTCAAAGGTTAAGATCCTTGAAAAAGATAAAACCTGTTGATCCAAACGCCAACCCATTTGATTTTGCATATATATTAAAGGAATAATTCCTGCAAAAATTGAACTTTTGGTATACAAGAGTTTAAATCGAGTAGAAGGACAAAACTAGGAGTTTTTCCTTTTCCATTCTCTTTCAATTTCTCCTTCATAAATTTCTTGACAATTTTCACACTGTGATTCATCGATAAAAGTGGTCGTTTCTAATCCACATCTGTGGCAAAATTTTTCCTCATAATTGGGATTATTAAAATTGTGCCAAGCAGAATAACAGTCAGGGCAAAAGGGCCTTTTCGGATAGTATTTAATATCAGTAGACCCACAACGGATGCAGAACCCATGTTTAACATTACAACTATTATGAATAGTCTCAAACCATGCTAAATCAACAGGTTTGTCATTTATTTTAACTCTCGTGCCGTCAATTTCAAGTCTAAATGGTCGTTTGGGTTCAAGATTTTTTAATCTTTCTCTATCCATATTACTCGACTGACTTTCAATTAACCCATAGAATAAATATTCTAAACAATCATGGTAATTGTCATAGTCCAATTCATAGTCAATGATTACCCCAATTTCGTGATTATGATTGGAAGACCGAGTTAAATTCATTGAAGCGATAATCACACATTCTTCGTTCAAATAAAACTTAGCATGCAAGTCTTTCACCGCTATTAATTCCGCCTTAGGAAGTTCATTCAGAAATGATCTTGAATCATCATTAATTCCCGAATCCTTATTGGAGGTACCTGCAGACCTATAGACAATACCCTTAACCACATCATTCTCCAAGGACGAGAAAGCTCGCTTTATATCATCATCAAAATCTATATAGGGTGATACAGCGAAAATGAAGGATTTTGACGACCGTATGGTTCTTTCAATTTCATGTCGTAGATCTCTATCAGTTAGAATTTGTACCATATTTTATTATCAATATTTAACTGATTTTTTCATATAAGAATTCTTGAAAGCTAATAAAACTGTCTCGAATCGATTTTATATCCCCCAAATCACGCTTCGCATCAGCTATCGCTTGATACTTTAACTCCAGCAAGGCCGGTAGCTTTTGATCATCCAGCTCATCCACTCCTTCTTTTACATATTGATCCAACACAAAATTCAGAAACTCTTGTTGACGGGGGTTGTAACTTTTAAGATAAACTTTAGCATGTTCAGCACGTTTTAATCTCGGGACTAAATCCCGGTGATAGGCAATATAACTCAATACATCAAACAGGTCACTGTCTTCCCCATGGACCAACTTTCTAAGGTCTTCCAATTGCTGTGGGGTATATCCTTTTTCACTAAGTTCTTCCAATAGCTTCTTTCGGGTTCCTGGAATACTCCATATTTTTCTTAATTCATCTTCATTTTTAAAAAATATGGGCAAGTCACCAAAGAGTTGCTGAATAAATTCTTCTGCCGATATTGGTGTCCCTGAAGGGCTCCAGAATGAAGTCTTAACCATGGCATCCAACTCCCTTATCTTATTATCAGATAGTGTTACACGTATCATGTACTTAGGTTCCTCCTCGCAGACACAGGGATCATTCTCACACACTACACATGTATAGGTTTCTTTAGGCGGACATTCACAAGGATTTTGACCACATCTGTTGCATGCAGTTTTATCCCCTGCTGGTTTTGGGGGTTCAGGCTCCAAAGATTCACCATCCCATGCCGGATCTTTAAAATGCCTGTGTGCTTTAACAAAATCATAGACAGTAAAATAATCCTTACCCTCAAATAATCGCGTGCCCCTGCCCACAATCTGCTTGAATTCTACCATCGACTTTATGGGCCTGAGCAGGACAATATTCCGAATTTCGGGTGCATCCACACCGGTACTAAGTTTCCTGGAAGTCGTAAGCACCGTGGGAATGCTTTTTTCATTGTCTTGAAAATCCCGTAAGTGCTGCTCACCTATGTGACTATCATCCGCGGTAACCCTATGGCAGTAGTTGGGATTCCTGCTCTTCGCATTGATTGATAAGATCACGAATCGCGGCGGCATGAATCTGTGTAGCACAAAAGACTAGCGTTTTCTGTTGTTGGTTTATGGCATCCATGAACAATTTAACGCGATACTCCTCCCGGGCCCGAATTTCAATTATGCGATTGATTTCATCCTCTGTATACGTGCGTTCTTCCTCAATATCCCCTTCCACCTCATCCTCAGAGAGTATTCATAGGTGTCAATTGTTGTACTGAATTCTTGCACCTTGAATGGGGTAAGGAAGCCATCATTTATCCCCTCTTTTAACGCATAGGTATAAACCGGTTCGCCGAAATATTTATATGTATCCGCATTCACATCCCGCTTAGGTGTTGCCGTTAATCCCAACTGAACTGCAGGAGAAAAGTACTCCATGATGTCCCGCCAGCTGCTTTCATCATTTGCGCCTCCCCGATGGCATTCGTCAATGATGATGAAATCAAAATAGTCCTTGGGGTATTGGCCAAAATAGGGTTTGCCCCCCGGCCCACTCATAAAAGTCTGGAAGATGGTGAAAAAGATGTTCCCGTTTTTGGGTCCTTCCCTTTTTTTGATTTCGCCGGGCGATCCGTACCAGGGCGTCCTCTTCAAAGTCGGCTGAAGGAATTAAATGCCTGGTCGGCCAAAACATTTCTATCTGCCAAAAATAGAATTCGGGGGACCGCGTTGCCCATCCCTGTCTCGAGGTTCCAGCAGGCGTGAAAGAGCTTCCAGGCAGATATGAAGGCCACCGCTGTTTTTCCGGTACCGGTAGCCATAGTTAAGCATAACACGATCCCTGACCGGCTAGCCATGGCATCCAAAACGTTTAAGTGACTGCTATATCCGCTGATAGTAACGAAGCTTCCATATGCCCTTTAAAAAGAGCAAAGAATTTCATCAAAGCGTTTTTTCCAATCGGCCACTTTTTGTTTGTAGGGCTCCAGAACTGCGGGATAAGTCAACTTCCATAGTTCTTCGGGAGAAGGATACTGAGTCTACGTCTCCTTCCGATCCTTCTTCCATATCAGCGCCATAAATTTTCAAGCCATTTGTGGCATAGGTATACCGTACTGAAGTCTTTGGGCATAATCCTTTGGCCTGTCCTAGAGCCCTTCTGTGTACTCGCATTCACGTGCCTTAGCCTCGATGACTGCCAGGCGTCTGTTTTGAGATTCGAGATGTAATCTGCTTATAAAGGTTTGTTGCGCCTCCGACCCTGACCAATTAACCGGCCTTGGGTGATGGGAAACTCCAAACGTAGACGACTCCCCTCTACAATATCCCCAGCGGCTTCTCAGCAGGGCAGGTTCAATCAGGTCGCTGTTTGGTCTGGGCCTCGTTCAAAATTAAAATTTCATGGTTTGTGTCAATTCAACTTTTTTCAATTATAGATTCCAAACCAATAGGAAGTTGATTATTATGTTCATTACCATATAACGATAAATATTTTGAAATTTATTGTGATCAAAAGAAGAGCTAAGTTGAAGAACATCTTGTTGATTATTTTTGTCATGAACCAAAAATAATTTATCTTGCACCAAACAATGTGGTCGATGCATATTAATTTAAGCATATGAATAGGGTTTAAACAAATTTGGCAATTACCAACCAAGCTAAAATGCGTTTTATCATCATCAGTTTCATCAAAGGATACCTGAGTATCTCCTCAAGTTTATTCACCAACTCCTGTGTACATCAAAATACGCCTTGTCATATAAACATTTAAATAGATTTCTGTGTTGAAAAAGTTTTGAGATAAATTGCCATCAGGGATGATAGTCAGAAGGAAAGGTAAAATTGCTCGACACCAAAAGCATTTAATGCGGACTCTAAGATGGCCCATAATTATTTTCTTTTGTCCTGTAATCGGATGAAGAAACCCTTTTTATACGGAATAATGTTTTAACAACGTTTAGGAAGTTATTTCTCTCTTCCTGTTTTAATTCCGGAATCTTTTTTCTCTGCTCTTCTTTTTTCATAAGTATTCCTTTCAACTTGAAAAAATTCAAAATAAATAATTGATTGAATTTTTTACAATTTCAGGAATAGGTATTGAATACTCCAAATGGATCAATCCTCCGTAGATATTCTTCAGCGTCTATTTTATCGCTTCCATAAACTCCTTTGAATCGCGTGCCCCAGTTGTTTTTTATCAATTGACAGTACAAACACAATACCTTTGACCGCGAACAAGTGTTTTATTTTTTCTAAAATTCTTACGGCATAATCCGGTCTGCATCTATCCAATTCATCAATTATAAATACAACTGGTTTACCATTTGTATCAACTTTCTTTACGAGTTTTTCAAGGCTTTTCGCGAAAATCCTCGATTACCCCTCTTTTTTTCTTGTTAAACCCCTTAATTTCTTCAGTCAATTCTTCCGTGGTAAACTCCGTAGATAGCATGCCAGCAATATCTCCTGTTGTTTTATCACCAAGTGCTTTCGCTACGACACCACGTAGCAACAGCAGGGAAGCAACCCCTTTTTAAAGAATTTTGCCGTTTTTTCAAGGACATCTATTTAAAATTTGTTTATCGGCCTTTGCGTTGATTTTTTAATTCTTCTAATTCTGACAAAAAGCGCTACGATCAACCACTCATCTTGAAAATCATTTTCCCAGGCATTAAAATATAAAGTACTGAAGCCTTGATTTTTCAAGTCTTGTTCCCACATCTTTACGAAAACGGTCTTCCCTTCGCCCCATTTGTTGTTTATGGCCAACACAAATCCATCGGAATAGTGCTGTACAATAGATGTCAGCACCTCTGCGTACTTCTTGCGATTTAACTTGCAGTTTACAAAAGGGTCAGATTCAGTTCTGTTGGAATTGTAGGTTGTATATGCCTTAAACTCATTTTTCTGGCCATTTAATTCAACAGAAATTTGGAAACTTCATGCCACAAGTAACCTCGTGCTTCATTTGATATGTGGCTTTGTGGGTGAGGAACTGATCCAAACTTGTACTTCCCAAAAAGAATTCCTGTGTATCCATAGGAACGTCTTAATCCTACTTTATACGCAATACTTTTGTCATCAGAGAGCACCCCTAATTGTTTAAGAATTACCGGGGGTTTCCCCAGCATTAACATCCACTTCGGATTGACATAGTCAGTATATTCCTGAAAAAGCGGTAGTCCTAGTTGCCAATCTTCTATTTGAAACTGCTTCATACTCAGGACTTCGAAAGAAACGAGAGATTCGAATAATTCAAGTCCTCGATTTCTTCATTAAAATATTCTCTAAAATACTGGCGGCTATTACTTATAAATCCCCAATTTCTTTCTTTGTGCTTTTCTGGATATACTGACTGTTGATCAATATCGCTTCCCACCCCAGTTCAGGCCAAAAAAAAGCCCCTTCCCTTTCTTAATTGGCGTGTCACAGAGCGCGAAGTTCCAGTACTCACCACCGTTTACCTCTTTGGTCTTGGATTTCTGAAAAGCTTCCTCTGTTTGTTTTAATAGTGATAGAAGAACTTTTCTTCGGGTGTATGTTGAGGGCGTGCTGGATTCATGATACAACTTCTTTTGATGTAAGTTCTCCCTGAAAGGCTTTCTGGAGTATGGATTTTTTGAGTTCTTCTAGATCAGTAAGCTTAAGCAAGTATTCTTCTACCAATACTCTTGTTAGCCTACTGAATTCGTCCAGTAGTTGAACTATATGTATTTGTTCCTGCTCATTTTTAGGTAAGTACAGTTTGAGTCTTCCCCATTTAGTTTTGTTTATGATTGGCAAAGTGGCCTGTGCTCCTCTACCTATTTCTAGTACTTGTCTTTGTACGAAATTGGTTATTAAAGAGTAGTATAAAAACTTTGGATCATATTCACTTGATGGTGTCAAAGCGTTAATTTGCTGATTTGCGGAAACTGGACTCTTTGTATATGCTGTTTTGCCAATTGTGGCACCAATACAGACCATTACGTACAGAATTCTCCTTTATTAATCTACCTTTTTTTATACCATCTCTACTCAACTTACTCTCACCGGCATCTATTTCCCCATTTGAACTAAAATGTGCAGGTTTTACAAAAGGAATGTAATCACCATAATTAGCCTTATCCTTTGTAGGCGGAGTAGTTCCAGTTTGAATAACTCCAACTGTTTCTAATTTTTTCTTCTCCCACCCTTCTCCTTTCTGACTAAAAACCTCATTCAATTTCGACTGAAATAACTCTCTTGCATTCTCAATATTCTTCTCAATATTGGCTTTGGCCTGGTCGATAGCGGTAAAGGTCTGATCCAGGATGGCGACGATTCGTTTTTGTTCGGAAAGGGGAGGGATGGGGACTATTAACTCCCCAAGTTTCTTAGCATTAAATCCACCTTGTGCACTACCAGAAATTCCTGCTGAAATCTGATTCCAATATTTTGGTGATTGAAAGAATAGATATAAAAAATTAGGATCAACCACTTGTGAATTCACCTGAACCCTAATTAAATAAGATGCAAAAACAGCTTCAGGAGGATTAACGATTAAAAAACTCTTTCCTGTTGTGGCTCCTGTACTTGCGAAAACAATATCTCCAACAAGTAGTTTGTATTTTTCATAAGAATTTTCAAGAAACGGACAATTTGGGACAGTAGTCCAATCAACAGAGTAATCTTGAATATCCGTAATTCTTAAATATTTAGGACCTTCTATTCCATGCAAAGCTTTTGCAGTATGTCCGTACATAATTTTGGACAATTCCTTTAACTCCCTATACGCCCAAGAATTGTTCATATCAATTCTTTAATCGATTTAAGAATCAAGTTGGTCTCTTCATCCAATACTTCCATCTCATTCAAAATATCTTCTGGTCTTCTTAGTGGAGCTTTCTGAGGCGAATTGGGGTTCTTCACACTTAAATCCATTGTTTCAGCGTCGATATTAGCGACTTTCAGAGTCAGGTGTTCTCGGTATTGGATCTTTTTGATTGTAGTTCTACAAATTCCTTAAGATCGTCATCGTTCAAGGGATTCGTTTTTCCATGTTCCGGCCGGGATCGAGCTGATAATACCAGATATCCTTGGTGGCTCACCCTTTTTCAAAAAACAACACCACGGTTTTTACTCCCGCGCCGGAAAATGTTCCTCCCGGCATGTCCAACACTGTATGCAGTTTGCAACTTTCGAGGAGGTTTTTTCTCGAACTGGTACGGCATTGTCGGTATTGCTTAGAAAAGTATTTTTAATTACGATGGCAGCCTTTCCGCCGGCTTTCAGGGAACGGATAAAATGCTGCAGGAATAAAGAAGCGGTCTCTCCGGTTTTATATCGGAAGTTTTGCTGCACCTCGGCTTCGTTCTTTTCCGCCAAAAGGCGGATTGGCAAGGATACATCGTAACGGTCTTTTTCCTGGATGTCCCGCACATTTTCGGTAAGGTGTTGGTATGTATGATATTCGGAGCTTCTATGCCATGCAGAATCATATTCATCACCCCGATAACGTAAGCCAGATTTTTTTTCCTTACCGTAAAACGATTTCCTCTTGTAGGTTTCCCGGTTCCCTTGGTCTTATCCTCCTTGCATTCATCTATTTATAGGCCTCGCAGAGGAAACCTGCCGAACCCACAGCCCCGTCATAGATCTTTTCACCTATCTTAGGATCAACCACCGCTATAATGGCCCTAATAAGGGGCCTGGGCGTATAGTACTGTCCTCCATTTCGTCCAGCATTTCCCATATTTTTAATTTTGGTCTCATACAGATGGCTCATTTCGTGCTTTTCCTAATGAACGGAATCGCAACGAGTCCCATGTTAATATTTCCCTGAGGTTGTAGCCGCTTTGAATCCTGTTTTTGAGTTCGGTGAAAATTTCCCAATCTTATATTCAATGGTTTGAGGATTATCAGCCAATTGTTTGAAGTTAGCCAGGTAGGGGAACAGCTTTGTATCCACAAAGCGGACAAGATCGGGTCCTGTTAAAGCCTTATGATGGTCCAGGTTTCCTGTGGTGTCCCTGGGCATGGCCCAATTGCACCATCGGTATTTCTCGTCCAGAATAGCTGTATTCCTCGCCGCGAAGGGCTGCTTCATCATCCTTTTTCAGCTTCCAGATCGTCCAGGTATTGAGGAATAAAATCCAGGAAGTTTGGCCTATATAATCTAGTTCACTATCGGCTCCCGCATCCTTGTACAAGACATCATCAATATTTCTAAAAGTTTGTTCGAACATGTATTCTTATCGTTTTAATTCGTCGAGTGTTTTTCCCTCCTTATTTTTCCAGCTTTGTTCCATCCGTTTGCATTCCTTCCCAGGACAACCACAGCCGCAGCGGTAGGAGAACTGAACAGATGATCTTTTTGAAAGACATATTTTCCCAGTTTTCTATAATTAGCACTTCCTGCTCAATTAATTTTTCACGTGAATTCTGAATCCACGCACCTGCAGAAGGAGTCAGCCTCAAACTGGCAGATTCCTCCACGGTGGACCAGAAAACCCTCATCTGTCAACTCCGCAGTTGCTCGGGCATCCTTGCCCTGACAATAAAATATTATGTCTGTCGTGCCCGCTTGGGCTCGAAAACGGGATAGCCTAAAGTACCTAGGAGGATTTTTAATGTTTCAAAATTATCCAGTAGGTCAAATTCCCTGGGTTCAGGTAAGGAAGGTTTTGCTGATCCTGTGTCGTTAGCAGTCTGATATCGCCCAACTTCTATAGCCCTTTGCAGACAATAATGTTCAAGAAATTTAGCATCTGTTTTCGTGTATTCATTGCCCTTAGAGGCAACTACTACTCCATGTGTCCAGAAATCTTTTTGGCGAATATGTGACCGGATACGATTATAACAGCATTCACCTTCCCAATATACACTTTAGGCAAATCATCCTCTGTAGTGCCAAAAAGAAAATATACCCCAGTGTAATGCACTAATTTACGTTCCGCTACTTCTTCTATTTTTTTTCTTGGAAACAGAATGGCCTTCACCATGCGGCTCGTAATTTCAGCTTCCCTTATACTAGTAGGTGACCCGTCTGGCAAAAAAATCTGTATAGTTTGTGGACGGGTCATATTATTAACATTAAGGCTCCTAATTTACTAAAACTCCCAGTGACCTATTGCAACATACAAGCAGGATGGGCATCAATATCATCATAATCAATTCGGTCGTTAAAATAGCTCTGTCTGAAATAAAATAAAAAATCGTAGGATATCCACTGTGGAAATCCTTGGAATAAGGCGGACCAATTGTCATCAAGAACAAGAAAAGGCCCCCCTACAAACTAATCGAAATAGAAAAATCAATCCGAATACGCCTTCTCTTAATCCTCTGCTGCCATTCCCATCTTCTTTCTTCATCGATTCCCTTTTCCGCTCCTCTGAATACTCCATTAAAAATTCCCTGTACCCGGGATAGCCCAGATCTTCAATAAGGCATCCCGGATATTCGGACGTATAGGGAATTCTTCCTCTCATTTTTCAGCGCATTTTCATAATAGTGCACCAGCGTCCTGGGGCTGATGGTTTCCCCCCAAACGGGCATCTTCAATCACTAAAGCAAGGTGGTCCGCGCGGGGGTATTTCTTGTCATTTTCAATCTCCTTCCCCGCAGCCTCAAAAGCCCTCACAATTAATTCTCCATTCATCTCAATCCCCTAAAAATCCGCTTAATCCATTTCTATAATTGACATCGAAATTTTATCGAAATAAATTTCCATAACCCTTCCATACTATTTCCATCCTTTCCAACATCCACTCCTTTTATTTGCTCTCGGATGACGGGTTCATTCCTTGTCGCGATAAGGCATGCGGCGAACCCAGATCCCTACCGGTGACGGCTGGTAAAAGGGGTTCAGAGGGAAGTACTACTCCCTGAGCCAGCCCGATCCGCACTTCCCACCAGTAATTGGTCTCCAATATTCGGAGCATCTCCGAACGGCCAGACCTATGTCCAATTTTTAAATCCATCAAAAATGAAAAAAGTAATCATTTTGTTATTCATTCTATTTGTGAATATGGGCCTTTTCTCCTGCACCAAACCCGGTTTGGCAGATGAAGGAACTACCATCCAGGCGTGCTGTGGAGACGGAGATGATATACCACCACCCCCGCCCCCACCGCCAGGAGGCAATAACTAATTGAAGCATTCCTTTTTACCTTAGGGGAATGAAGCCCAACCAAGCTCCATTCCTCTTTTTTTTATGCGCTGCCCTGCTTTGCCCGCTCGCCGGGCACAGCCAGGAGCCGGCAGACAGCACCTACTTCCACTACCACGCCATCCTCCATCCCCAGGATCCCAATGACCTGCCCGAGGGGATCGCCTTTTATTCCCAACGTAAAACCGCCCAGCTGTCCAGCGCAGACACCCTGGGGGCCGTTGAAAGCCTGCGGATGATCGCCATCGGGCAATACAAGATCGGAGACCTGTACGACAGCGAGGGCACCATCGTGGAAGCCCTGGCCCTCATCAACCGCCTCCCCGCCCGCGATACCCTGGTCAATGCCAAAGTAGGGCTCTACAACCAGCTGGGGCGGATCTACCGCAGCCTGCAGGACTATCCCCGGGCACTGCAGGCGCTGGACACGGCCCTGCAAACCACCCCCAAACGGGCAGACAGCATCATCATCCTCAACAACCAGGCGAATATCTACAAGGACCTCGGAAACTATCCTCAGGCCCTCAGCACCTACCAACAGGTGTACCGCAAAACCCTGTCGCCCCCGGACCCGGTACATATGGCCATGGCCCTGGATAATATCGGGAGCGTCCGCTCCCAAATGGATGCCGCCGCTGCCCTGGATACCTTGCAGCTGGCCCTGGCCCTCCGGGAATCCTCCAATGACCTCAGCGGGAAATATTCCAGCTATAAAAACCTGGCCCTGCATTACGCCAGCCACCAGGACCTTCCCACAGCCCGCGACTATGCCCAAAAGGCCCTGGAAACCGCCCGGAAGATCAACGGGGCGGAATACCGGAACGATGCCCTGAAACTGCTGCTGCAGCTGCAAGGAGATTCCATGGCTGCAGAATATATCCGCCTGACGGATAGCACGACCCAGGCCAACCTGCTGGCCGAAAACAAAAACGCCTATGTGAAATACAACCTGGCCGGGGAGCAAAAGAAAACCGCGGAACAGGCCCTGCAAAAGGAACGGGAGGCGCGCTCCAAGCAATTGTACCAGCTCAGCACCGTCTTTATCCTGCTGCTCCTGATCCTTACCTATTTTATCCTGCGCTACCGCTATAAAAAGGGGAAACAGGAGGCGGTTTACCAAACGGAATCCCGGATCTCCAAAAAGGTGCACGACGAGCTGGCCAATGAAGTCTTTAACGTACTGGCCTATGCCGAAAACCACCCCCTGCAGCAACCCGCCCAAAAGGAAAAGCTGCTTTCCTCCCTGGACCAACTTTATGGGAAAACGCGCGACCTCTCCCGGGATACCGCCCAGGTGCCCACGGGGCCGGGATACCCGGCAGCCCTGAAGGACCTGCTGGGCGGGTATTCCTCGGAAAAAGTGAACGTCATCATCCACGACCTGGATACGCTTCCCTGGCAACGCATCAGCGCCCTTAAAAAAATGGCCTGCTACCGGGTGCTGCAGGAACTGATGGTGAACATGAAAAAACACAGCGGGGCGACCCTGGTGCTGCTAAAATTTGAACGGGAGGGCAACCGCGCCCTGATCTCCTATTCGGACAACGGCAAAGGCATTGCCCCGGGAACCTCCCTGGATCGGGGTGGTTTGGGCATTGCGGAAAACCGTATGGAGGCCATTAAAGGAACCTTTACATTTGATACTCAGGGACCCCGGGGCTTCCGCTGCCAACTGGGTTTCCCGCTCTAATCCGAACCCAATGTTTAAGAAAGTTCTGGTTGTTGAAGATATCGACAGTATCAATATTGGTGTCACCAGCGCCTTAAAAAGCTCCTTTAAATTCGAAGTGCAGGTGGCCAAATATTGCGACAAGGCCTTCCTCATGGTCAAGCGGGCCCTGCAAAAGCAAATGCCGTTTGACCTGCTGATCACCGACCTCTCCTTTAACGAAGACCATGTACGCACCGTCATCAAGACGGGGGAAGACCTCATCGGGATGGTGCGCGGGATTCAGCCGCAGATGAAAGTGCTGATCTACTCCATCGAAGACCGGCCGTTCCGGATCAAACAATACCTGGATTCCCTGCAGATCGATGGGTATGTGCTCAAAGGGCGGAACAGTTCCCGGGAACTGGTGGCGGCCATCCGCGAAATCCATGACAACAAGCAGTACATCACCCCGGAACTCCAGTATGCCATCAAAAAAATGCCGGCCCTGGAAATCGATGGCTATGACCTCAGCCTGATCAAGGAACTGGCCAACGGCCATTCCCAGCAGGAGATCAGCGGGATGTTCGAACTCCGCGGCATCCAGCCCTCCAGCTTAAGCAGTATCGAGAAACGCATCAACAAGCTTAAAGACTATTTTCTGGCGAAAAATACGCCCCACCTGGTCGCGATTGCGAAGGATATGGGGTTGTTTTAGTATGCTGGTCCTGATATGTCGAACTCCCCTTTCTCCGACGCTCACTGGTGTTCGCTCGGGATTCATTCCCCTCCCCCGCCGCAGGTGGGCGGGGCAGGTTCATCTGAAGAGGGGAGCTTATTATAGTGGTCCTAAAGTGTTTGGTGAAAAATTTTAATAAAACTGTAAAATGCTCCTCCCTTTAGTCAAAGGGAGGTGGCCCCGACCGAGCACAGCGAGCGTCGGGGGCGGAGGGATTGGAGGTTAAGTTCAACCACCCCGGCCTGCGGCCACCCCTCCTTCAAAAGGAGGGGACCCCCGGGTTACAGCCTTAAAATTATCGAATAGCTTAGTCCTCCCCTCCCCGAGGGGAGCCTGCCCCGACCTTTAGCGTCGGGGGTATCCCGAAGGGACGGAGGGGTTTGGAACAAGTCGAACTCCCCTTTCTCCCGACGCTCACTGGCGTTCGGTCGGGATTCATTCCCCTCTTCGACGGAAGAGGGGAGCGCTTTGGGGATGAGACTAGCCTTAGTGCAAGGAGTTTACGGGCAAGGCGTATTGTTTTGGAGTTATGAAAAAAAAGACTGCACAATTTGCCTGGTACCTCAGAGTTCAGACGCGGACTTAGATCGCGTTTAACTCCTGCCGAAGCTTTCTTATGGAGCCACCTGAAAGGACGAAAACTGGAAGGCAGGCGTTTTAACAGGCAACACGGCATTGGTCCTTATACGGTAGATTTCTATTGTGCCAAAGAGAAGCTTATCATAGAACTAGACGGGGAAGTACACAATAATCCAGAGGCACAGGAAAACGATCTTCAAAGGACAGCATACATTGCCAAGCTGGGATATACTATTATACGATTCGAAAACCATTTGGTTTTTGACGCCCTGAAGTCTGTCCTGGAAGAAATAGTCTCCCATTTTAATTCTTAGGTCGAACCCAAACCACCCACTCCAATAAAACCTCAAAAAGCTCCTCCCCTTAAGAAGGGGGAGGTGGCTCAGGCAGCATGCCTGAGCCGGAGGGGTCTTAAACAAGTCGAACTCCCCTTTCTCCCGACACTCACTGGCGTTCGGTCGGGATTCATTCCCCTCTTCCCTTGAAGAGGGGAGCTCATTAAAGTGGTCCTAAAGAGTTTGGTAAAAGATTTTATTACAACCCTAAAAAGCTCCTCCCTTTAGTCAAAGGGAGGTGCCCCGACGCTTGCGGCCGGGGCGGAGGGATTGGAACAAGTCGAACTCCCCTTTCTCCCGACGCTCACTGGCGTTCGGTCGGGATTCATTCCCCTCTTCCCTTGAAGAGGGGAGCTTATTATAGTGGTCCTAAAGAGTTTGGTAAAAAATTTTATTACAACCCTAAAAGGCTCCTCCCCTTTAGTCAAAGGGAGCCTGCCCCGACCTTAGCGGCGTCGGGGGCGGAGGGATTGGAGGTTAAGTTCCAACCACCCCGCGGCTTATTCCGCTTGGGCGGAGGTGACTCCCACCACTGCAAACTGCTACCGCTACTGCCTACTTTCTTTAGAACTCCCTGTATTCCCCGCTCAAGAATTCGTTTGCTTTCTCTTCATCAAACTTAGCCTCTTTGGCATTCCAGTGAAGGGTTTCACCCGGGAAACGCCCAGCGATCACACCAAGTAGGATGGTCTCCGTAAGGCGGGCGGCGTAAGAGAAAGGCGCCGAGGTTTTGGCTTTGCCGAGGCAGGCGTCCACGAATTGGTGGTAGTGTTTGGGGCCTTCGCTGGAATAATTGCGGATAGGGGTGCCGAGTTTGTATTTGGCGACGTCCATTTCCTTGTACTGCCCGTCCACGATGAGCTTGGGCTCCAGCATAAAGTGGGGCAAATACAGTCGCCCTTTTTCTCCCATGAACATAGCCCCCTGGTCGTGCAGGGCCTCCCCGTTAGGAAGTTTCAGGTCTTCTTGTTCCGGCGGGGCGCCGGGGCCGTCGTACCAGACCCATTTCAGGGAATCGGCGGTATGGCTGGTGCCGGGGAATTCGTAAGTGACTGTATTATTTTCCGGGTAGCCGAAACCGTTGGGCGGGCGGCATTCATTCATTACGGTTCGGGGCACATCCAGCTCGAGGGCGTTGTAGGGAGTATCGAAGATGTGCACGCCCATGTCGCCCAGGGTGCCGCACCCATAGTCCACCAGCTTACGCCAGTTGATGGGGTGGTAGAACCCTTCTTTATAAGGTCGTTCGGCGGAGGTCCCCAGCCAGAGGTTCCAGTCGAGCGTTTCCGGGACAGGGTCGCTGCCTTCGGGTTCCGTGCCGTTATATCCCCAGGTCTTGGGGCTCCAGGCCCGGACGGTATGTACCTTCCCGATGATGCCATCGCGGATGAGGAGGGTGGCCAGCTTATAGTCGTAAAACGAATGTACCTGTATCCCCATCTGGGTGACCAGGCCTTTTTCGGCGGCCAGCTTCTTCATAGCCCGCGATTCGGATACGTAATGCGTGAGCGGCTTCTGGCAATAGACCGGCTTGTTGAGGTTCATCGCCGTCATGGCGGCCGGCGCATGGGTGAAGTCGGGAGCAGAGACGATGACCGCGTCGATGCCGTCTGCCATCTCGTTGAACATCACCCGGTAGTCCTTATAGGTTTTCGCCTTGGGGTGCAATGCCTTAGCGGCAGCTAAATAGTTGTCGTCCACGTCGCAGAGGGCCACCACATCCACCTGCGGGTGGGAAGAGACATCCCGCAGGTCTTCGAAGCCCTGGTTCCCGATCCCGATATGGGCGGTGCGCAGCCGTGATTCCGGACTGATATGTTTTAATATGGAGGGGGCCAGCAGGACGCTCAGCGTCCCCAGGCCACTTTTCTTGATAAATTCCCTTTTGTTCATCTTGGGTGGTTTAGAGTTTTCTGATTTTGATATTCCGGAACCATATAGGGCTCGCATGGTCTTGCAGGGCGATATAGCCGGTCTTATATTTCCCGTAATCCGGGCTGTTTTTCCACTTGTCCGAATTCTTTTTGGCGTACCAGGCATCATCCCAGGGCACAAATGACAGGACCATCTTCCCGTTCAGCCAGTGTTCCACGCGTTCCGGGGTAAAGATAATGCGGCTGGTGTTCCACTCCCCGACCGGGTGGAGGATCTTGTCTTGGTACTGGGCGGGTGCATGGCATAGTCGGCCCCTGTCATCTCCAGGGGTTTCAGTTCTTCGGGGTGTTCCGTATAGCCAAGGCTCAGGTTGTATTCGGTAAGGTCGTGGATGCCGGCATAGCCCTCATCGTCTATCAGCTGGTATTCCGGGGCTACTTCGGGGATGCTTTTATAGCCTTCCTTCACGTGGTAAAAAATGCCGCTATTGCCGCCCGCCGGGATTTTCCAATCCACGGAGAGTTCGAAATTATCAAACTCCTCGGCGCCGTAGATAATGTCTTTCCCGCCGGTATAGTTTTGTTCCAGGCCCAGTTCGGTATCAAAGGTGAGGACGCTGTCCTGTATGGTCCAGCCCGGGGGCAGTTTGTCCTCGTTGTAAGCTCGCCAGCCATCCAGGCTGCTGCCGTCGAAGAGGTAGATCCAGTCGGACTGGGCGGTAGTGCCTCTTCCGGGGTTTGATCTGTTTGTTCCTTTTTAGGTTCGCTTTTACAGGAGAAGAAGAGGGCGATAAGCCCGAGGCATACGATTGTTTTTGGCATGGGTGTGATTTTAGTTTAGTCTGCGGCCGGATGGCCGTAGCTTTCAAATATATAAAAACCATGAATAAATTGGTCATTTTTCAAGGGGGATTACTTGTGGAGTGGTGGGTAACTATATTCGAACTCCCCTTTCTCCCGACGCTCACTGGCGTTCGGTCGGGATTCATTCCCCTCTTTTTCTAAAGAGGGGAGCTTATTATAGAGGTCCTAAAGAATTTGATAAAAATTTTACACAACCCTAAAATTCTCTTCCCCTTGTGAAGGGGAGCGTGCCCCGACCGAGCACAGCGAGCGTCGGGGGTGTCCCGAAGGGACGGAGGGGGCTGCCAATGGTTGAGGTCAAAGTTTAAAAAAAATGCTCCTCCCTTTAGTCAAAGGGAGGTGGCGCACCGCAGTGCGGTGCGACGGAGGGTTTGACTCCGATTTTACCTCCAATCTACTTTAGTCAAAGGGAGCCCGCCCCGACCGAGTATACGAGCGTCGGGGGCGGAGGGGTCTTGAACAATAAGAACTCCCCTTTCTCCCGACGCTCACTGGCGTTCGGCCGGGATTCATTCCCCTCTTCCCTTAAAGAGGGGAGCTTATTATAGTGGTCCCAAAGAGTTTGGTAAAAAATATTAATAAAACTGTAAAATGCTCCTCCCTTTAGTCAAAGGGAGCCTGCCCCGACCGAGTACACGAGCGTCGGGGGAATCCCACCAATAGGAGTACAGAGCAACATTAATGGGATTTCTCACCCTCACTGCGTTCGGTTCGAAATGACAATTGGCCATCAGATTTTTTCTTGCATAATGATTCTTCTTTTCTTTCTTTGCTCACCCAAAGAAAGAAACAAAGAAAGGGAGACTTCTCCCAGGAATTTTTCCCCACCGTGGCGGGGAAAACCGGCGTCGGAACTCCGCCACCATGCATTCGCATGGCGGTACCATTCGAAGCTTCCTCCGCCTATTCTTGGAGAAGTATTTCCCCTAAATTGAATCTCTCGGGTTTGGTTCATCTATTCTGTACCTAAGAATAACCCTGATTCGGTATTCTACTAGATATGCAACTTGCGGGCAATAATACTCCTCCCCTTTGGGGAGGTGGCTCAGGCAGCATGCCTGGGCCGGAGGGGTGTGGGGAGCCTGCCCCGTCCGAGTACCACGAGCGTCGGGGGTGTCCCAAAGGGACGGAGGGGTTTGGAACAAGAAGAACTCCCCTTTCTCCCGACGCTCACTGGCGTTCGGTCGGGATTCATTCCCCTCTTCCCTCGAAGAGGGGAGCTTATTATATTGGTCCTAAATAGTTTGGTAAAAAATTTTAATACAACCCTAAAATGCTCCTCCCTTTAGTCAAAGGGAGCCCGCCCCGACCGAGTAAAACGAGCGTCGGGGGTGCCCCGGGGTATCCACCCCGGCCTACGGCCACCCCTCCTTCAAAGGAGGGGACCCCCGGGTTAATGCCTTATAAGTTTTGGATACTTAGACTCCTCCCCTGCCAAGGGGAGGTGCCCCGACCGAGCACAGCGAGCGTCGGGGGTGGCTCAGGCAGCATGCCTGAGCCGGAGGGGTATCACCCGGAAAGGCATATTCGAGTCAAATTCCCTACCTTGCTTTATATCCTGAAAATCCAGCTTTGTCATGAAGTTTTTACCCTTTTCCCTTTCCCGGATAGCCCCGGTATGTTTTCTTTTTCAGCTCTGGGCCTGCCAGCAGCCCATCCCTGTACCCAGGGCCACGGCCTACATCACCTCCATGGATCAATCACGCATACTTAGTCCGTTGCCGGGCGATTCCCTCATCCCTACCGGGATATCGGATGCCAGCATCGTCCTGGATACGGCCATCACCTATCAGGAAATGGACGGCTTCGGCTATACGCTTACCGGGGGCAGCGCCCTGAACCTGCAACGGATGTCGGCCCCGGCCCGGGATGCCATCCTGCACGAATTGTTCGGCGGGCAGGAAGGGCAATTGGCGGTTCGCTACCTGCGGCTCAGCATCGGCTCGTCTGACCTGGATGAGTATCCCTGGTCTTATGACGACCTGCCGGACGGGCAAACCGATGCCTCCCTGGAACATTTCTCCCTGGCCTACGACACCCTCTACCTGATCCCGACCCTGAAGGAAATACTTAAAATCGCTCCCAATGTCAAACTGTTGGGTTCTCCCTGGTCGCCCCCAGCCTGGATGAAGGACAACCACGATACCCGGGGGGGTAGCCTGCTGCAAAAATACTATCCTGTATATGCGGATTACCTGGTAAAATATATCCAGGCCATGGCCGGGGAAGGGATCCCGATCGATGCCATCACCGTTCAGAACGAACCCCTGCACCCGGGGAACAACCCCAGTATGCTGATGCCGGCAGAAGCACAGAAGGAGTTCGTTCGCGATTTCCTGGGTCCGGCTTTTAAAGCGGCCGGCCTGCATACCAAGATCATCATCTATGATCACAATGCCGACCGGCCAGACTACCCCATTAGCATCCTGGACGACCCGGAAGCGGCGAAATATATTAATGGCTCCGCTTTTCACCTCTATGCAGGACCGATTGAAGCCTTATCCAAAGTCCATGAAGCCCACCCGGACAAGGCCCTGTATTTCACGGAGCAATGGATTGGCGCGCCGGGGGACTTTGCCGAAAACCTCAGCTGGCATATTGACAACCTGATCATAGGCGCCCCCAGGAACTGGAGCCGGAACGTGCTCCAGTGGAACCTGGCAGCCGATGAAAACCAGGAGCCGCATACAGACCGCGGGGGTTGCGACCGGTGTCTGGGGGCCATCACCATTTCCGGGGATGAGGTAACCCGGAATCCCGCCTATTATATCATTGCCCACGCCTCCCCCTATATCCCTCCAGGATCAAAGCGTATAGATTCGAACCTTCCGGATGGCGTCCCCAATGTCGCTTATACTACCCCTGAGGGCAAACAGGTGGTAATCCTCCAGAATAAAAGGGAAACGCGGGTCCGGGTGGCAATAGCCCGGGGTGCTGATGCCCTGGAACTCCCAATGAGGCCCGGGGACGTGGCCACGATAAGCTGGGATTGATCAGGCAGCTCTTGGGATGTCGATAAGATAACAACCTCTCAGCGGGCCACGGATGGTTCTACCCATCATAGTCTTCCAAATCCAGGGAATCCTGATTGCCTTTTACAGTGGCAGAGGCTAAATTGTAACTGGGGAGGGGGTGTTAACCCCCGCCCCGGGAACGAGCTTCAAAATGAAATGAGAGCCTTACATTTTTTGTTCATTTGCTCTGCCTTTCAGAACATTATCCAGTTTCAGTTCGTCACGATATATCCTTGTGATCCTTAGGTATCCTGTTTGCCTTTTGCAGTGGCATAGGCTAAATTTTATCCGGGGAGGGGGGTGTTAGCCCCTGCCCTAGGTACGTGCTTCGAAATAAAATGCGGGGGCCTGGCATTTGTTTTTCATTTGGTCTGCCTTACAATATAGTCGGCAACCCTTTGTTCCAAAATCTCACCTTGAACCCAAAATTATCCTGATTGCTTTTTACAGTGACCCTGAATAACTTGTTTTTGGGGAGGGGAGCGTAACCCCACCCCTTAATACTGAGCCAAAGGATAAAGGCCCTCTCCGGTTAATCACATAATCCAACAGGCAGCCCTACTGGATTACCCCTCTGTTCCCAGGTCAATTCGTCAGCAACAAGGGATCCCCGCCCGGGCAGCAGCATAGAGCCTTCTCTGTAATAGCTTTCCTTAAAACGTTGCATGTATTTTTCAGGGAGGGGTTGTAAATTGGAATTGGGTGGGGGGTGGGGGGACCCCCTCCCGGGCCCCTACAGACCCTGCTGTGAAAAAAACCAGGGAGCTACTCATATCCAACCCAATAGGCAAAGGATTTAAGGCAGGAATTTTACTGCGCCTGGAAGAAAAGGAGTTCCATAATTTCTTATCTTTATTCGTTGACTTCTTTTCGTCCCCAAATTGCCATTTTATCTTTATACTACTTGGTACGTTAAGGTATCAGTTTTAGACGTGGAGTCCAGTGACCACGCGAATAAACGGGGCTATCTGTAGCGCCATAGCTGCAGGCCAAGTAATTTAGACCATGCCAAAATATATCATCGAACGGGAAATTCCGGGAGCGGGAGCGCTGACCAAGGACCAACTCAAATCCATTTCACAAACCTCCTGCGGCGTCCTGGAAAAAATGGGTCCCGAAATCCAATGGATGCACAGCTATGTTGCCGACAATAAGATCTATTGCGTGTATGTGGCCCCTAATGAAGAAATGATACGGGAACACGCCAAGCAGGGAGGCTTCCCCGCAAATTCGGTTAGCCGCGTATCCACCATCATCGACCCTGTAACGGCCGAGTGAGTATCCATACCTCTTCCTGAAAGAAAAACGCCCAGGCACACCACGCCCCTGAAACTGCCGCTTTAAACAGGCACTCAATCCATCAGTTCCCGCCTGACTTCCCTTCTGAGGTAATACCCGGTGACCAGGGTTGCCAGCGTGTCTGCAATCGGGAAAGAGATCCATACCCCTAATTCCCCCAGGTACCAGGGCAAGGTAAGAATGAGCGGTATAAAAAAGAACCCCTGCCGGCTCAGGGTCAGTAATAAGGCCGGAATGGCTTTGCCAATAGCCTGAAAATAGGCCGCCCCTATCAACTGAAGGGCAATAATCGGCGTGGCGGCAAACACCAACCGCATGGCTTTCGGACTGTGCTCCAAAACGAAATTATTGGTCGATATTTCATGTGCGGTCATGCCGGGCCGGTTACTCAGGAAGAGGTGTGCCAGTTCAGAAGGGAATACCATAAGCCCGATAAAGACGACGGTGGCCACAATGGCCGCATAGGTGATCGCGGTATTGATCGATTCTCGTACCCTTTGGTATTTTTGTGCGCCGTAATTGAAGCCCGCTATGGGCAGGAACCCCTGGGTTACCCCGAAAACAGGGAACAGGGCGAACATCAACACCCGACCGATAATAGCGTACACGGCTACCTCCGCTTCCCCGCCCAACTCAAACAGAATATTGTTCAGCAACAGGTAGGTAATACTGGTCACGGCCTGCCTGGAAAGGGTGACAAAGCCGAGGGAGCCCATTTCCTTCAGGATGGGCAGGTCCAGCCCCAAATGGTGCCAGCTGATCTTCAGTTCGGAATTTTTGGAAGCGAAAAACCAGAAAATGTAGCCGAAACAAAACAGGTAACTGCCGGTGGTGGCCCAGGCCGCGCCTTCCATCCCCCAATCGAAGACGTAGATGAAAATATAATCCATGAGCAGGTTCCCCACGGAAGGGATGATCATGGCCACCATGGCAAACCTCGGTTTCCCTTCTGCCCGGATCACCGTGTTACCCATCATGCAAAGTGCCAGAAAAGGCACCCCATACAACACAATGGTATAATAGATCTTGGCGGGTTCGAAAATGGCCCCCTTGCCTCCGAAAGCGGGGATAACGCTATCTACAAAATACAGGCCGAGGAGGACCATGCTAATGGTCACCACCAGGGTGAGGGTAATCTGGTTGCCGAAGGTCTTTAGGGCCCTGTCATGCCGGTCGGCCCCCAGGGCGCGGGAAATGATACTACTCCCCCCTATCCCGATGGCCATCCCAAGGGCCGCGATAAAGAAAGATACGGGCAGCACCACGTTGATGGCCGCAATGGCGATAGACCCGATCCAATTTCCCACAAAGATGGTGTCCACCAGAATATTCAGGCTCATGACCAGGATCCCGATGGAAGCCGGCACAGCTTGTTTTATCAATAGCTGTCCTATCGGTTCCTTGCCTAATTGTTCGGATGAGACTTTCGCCATGTGCGCAAAATTAATACTTAATCCCTACTGCCCATAGCAAATGAAGGCATTCTTTTCACGACATTCTTAAAGGAGGATATCGCCTGTGCAAACCGGCAAACCAACGTCAGGGACCAGGCCTGCGGGCCGCCTGGTCAGTGATCCCAAAGGAGGGAGCCGCTGGTCAAAAACAAATCAAACAGGCAGGGTATCAGCCGATTCCCATTGCCGGATCCAGTCGGCCATCAGGGCCACCCAGTCTGCCCCGTCGTTCAGGCAGGGAATATGGCGGTAGTCCTTGCCACCGGCTTCCAGAAACTGCCGCTTTCCTTCCATGGCAATTTCTTCCAGGGTTTCCAGGCAATCCGCGACAAAAGCAGGAGTCACCACGGCAAGCCTGGATTTCCCTTCTTTTGCCAGCCGTTCAAATTCGAAATCGGTATACGGCTTAAGCCAGGGATCCCCCGCCAGGCGCGACTGGAAGGAGGAACTCACTTTTTCAGCTGGCAGGTTCAGCAGCCTTACTACCCGTTTGGTGGTATCCAATACCTGATGGCGGTAACAGCTGTGATGGGCCACGGAATTGATATGGCAGCATTGGTCGTCTATCCGGCAATGAAAATTCGTGGGGTCCGACTTGCGGATGTGGCGTTCGGGGATGCCGTGATAGGAAAACAACAGGTGGTCATAGTTAAACCCCTCCAGTCCGTTTTTAATGCTGTTCGCCAGGACCCGGATATAGTCGTCAGACTTGTAGAAGGGGGGCAGGGTGGTGAACCGCATGTCCGGGAAATATTCTTTCTGGATTTCCATGGCCTTCACCACCACCGTTTCATATGAGGACATGGCATAATGTGGGTAAAGGGGCACCAGCAGTACCTCCCTCACGCCTTTTCCATACAGGCTCTGGAGGGCGGATTGAATAGTCATGCTCCCGTAGCGCATGCCCAATGCTATAGGAAGGGACAGCTGTTTCTCCAACTGTTTCTGGAACCTTTCCGAGATCACGATCAGGGGGGAACCTTCTTCCCACCAGATCTTTGAGTAGGCCTTTGCGGAACGCTTCGGCCGGGTCCGGAGGATGATGCCGCGAACAAGGAGCGCCCGGAGCCAGTATGGGGTGTCTATCACCCTTTCATCCATCAGGAATTCATCGAGGTAGGGCTTAACATCTTTTGCCGTGGGACTGTCCGGGGATCCCAGGTTCACCAGTAATACGCCTTTCACTTTTTTGTAGTTTGCCTTCAAAAATACAGCTTGTTCCCGGACTCTTGCATATGGTCATAAATAACTTTCCCAATCCCGCCATAGACAAAGCCAATTCGGGGCTGGCCGGGCCATATGAATTTAGTAACTTACCTCCCTAAGCCGATCCAAAATGCTGGACCAACTCTTAAATAACAGCCATAGTGACCGGGCCCTGATGTACCTGCTTATCGGGTTGATCCTGCTGAGCATGGTCTACATCGGGCTGATCTTCCTGCTGAGGAAGATGGGCAGAAACCCGAAATCGCCTGTACCCACGGACGTGGTGAAACGAATCTCGCGTCCCCTCCTGCTAATCCTTTTCTCCATCCTGATCCGCATGGATTCCCTGCGGAAACTGCTCGGATTGGAAGATTACGTGTACTGGTTCAAAAAGTCCAGCACCCTGATTTTTATAGTGGCCATGACCTGGCTGATCCTCAAGGTCATCAAACTGGTTAAAAGGCTGGTCATCCAGAATTACGATGTGAACACCCAAGACAACCTCCGGGCCCGGGAAGTGTATACCCAGTTCAACATCCTCGAACGGATCATTATCTTTATCGTCGTGATCCTGGCGCTGGGCATTGCCCTGATGAGTTTTGAAAGTATCCGGGAAGTAGGGGTGAGTATTTTCGCCTCAGCGGGGGTGGCGGGGATCATCATCGGCTTTTCTGCCCAGAAATTGATCGGGGCCATCCTGGCCGGGATCCAGATCGCAATCGCACAACCGATAAAAATAGATGATGTGGTTATTGTAGAAGGGGAATGGGGCCGTATCGAACAGATAACCCTTACCTATGTGGTGGTCGCTATCTGGGATAAACGCAGGTTGATCGTCCCCACCACCTACTTTATCGAAAAACCGTTCCAGAACTGGACGAAAACCTCGGCGGAAATCCTGGGAACCGTATTCCTGTATACAGACTACAACGTATCCTTCGATGCGTTGCGGGACGAACTGACGCGCATCCTGAAGGATACTGATTTATGGGACGGCAAGGTGAACGTGCTGCAAGTGACGGATTCCAAAGCACAACATGTGGAAATAAGGGCCCTGATGAGCGCAAAGGATTCCCCAACCGCCTGGGACCTCAGGGTGTTGGTCAGGGAAAAGCTGATTGTGTTCCTGCAACAAAACTATCCCGAAAGCCTGGCCCATACGCGCATCTACCTAAAAAATCTGGAGGACCGGGAAAATACAGGCGATAAATAGGCGTTATAAGGATACCAAATCAATCCAAACGCCCCGCCTGCCATGCGCCTATTGCGAAGCTTTCTCTGGCTGTGCCTTCCCCTTGCCGGGTATGCCCAAAATACCAACAGCCTCCTTTGGGAGATCTCGGGCAATGGCCTCCAAAAACCTTCCTACCTCTACGGGACCATGCATGTAAGCAAGAAGATTGCCTTCCTGCTGGACGATGTATTTTACGAAGCCTTAGACCAGAGTGAGGTGATCGCCCTGGAATCGGATCCCGCCACCTGGCTGGAAAGCGATACCCGAAATAACAATTCGGGCTACGGGTTTAACCCCAAAGGGTTCTATGAGGAAGCCTTTGTATTTCCCTCTCCCAACAAAAAAGACCTGGCCACTTTCCTGGCGTCTGATGACGACCTGGTAAACAACATCCTGTATCGCACCAACGAATATGCACAGGATTATGAGGAAGAAACCTACCTGGATATGTTTATATACCAGGCCGGGAGCAAGTTCGGAAAATCCATCCTCGCCCTGGAAGACCTGGAAGAATCCCAGGCCCTGGTGGGACGGGCCAGCCTGAACGCCATGAAACGAAAACCGGATGAATGGCTGCAGGAGAAAATGGAACAATTCGACCTTATGTCCCTCATGCAGGATGCCTACAGGGAACGTAATATTGCCTTGCTCGATTCCATCGACCGGGCCATGTACACAGACCACTACCTCAACAACATGCTCTATATCCGAAACGAGCATATGGCCCGCAGGCTCGATTCGGCCATGCAGCGCCATAAGGTGTTCGCGGGTATCGGGGCGGCCCACCTCCCGGGCAAAAAAGGTGTCCTGGCCCTGCTCCGTGAAAAGGGGTATCGGGTGCGCCCGCTGGTTTCCGGGGCCAGTGAGCAAGGGGCCCGTATGAAAGAAAAATTCGTCAAGAGTTTCAGGAAACCCGAACTGAAGCTACAAGGGCCGGAAGACCATTTCTTCAGCATCCGTTTGCCACACAAGCTGTATCCCGTGGTAACAGGGCAACACACCACGTATATTTCCCCCGACCTCACCAACGGCAGTTACTTCATGGTGCACCGCATCCCGACCAGGTCTTACCTGAACCCCACTGCCACATATAACATTGACGACCTGGAAGGCCTTTTATTTGAAAACATTCCCGGAAAGATCCTGGAAAAGAAAAGGATCGTACGGCAGGGCTTTCAGGGCCTGGATATCCGAAACCAACTCAAGGACGGGGACCTTCAGCGCTATCAGATCTTTACAACCCCCCTCGAAATCCTGGTTTTTAAAATGGCGGGGCAGGGCCGCTATGTGGACCAGTATTCCGGGCCCATATTCAACAGCCTGGAATTTAAACCTCTGAAGGAAGGTAAGGTGCATCTGACATCAGCCTTCAGGGACTTTGAAGTAAAGGTGCCCGCGTATTACAGTTTTGCAAATCAGGACAGAATCGGCTCCCGCCGCCTGGAGGGGTACAACCCCGCCGGGGGATCCTATTTTTTCCTGGAACAGGCCAACCTGAACGATTTTGATTTCATAGAAAAGGACCAATTTGAGTTACAGCAAATACAGCAGCGGTTCTACCAGCAACAGGGCCTGCAACCAGAATTCGATCCCTTCGTTAACCAGTCCCTGACGTCCTCGGCTCCCCTCAAGGACCATCCGGACCAAAAATTATATTTGAAAACCCAGATCCGCCGGGGTGAATATTACCTCCTGGGGATCCTCACCCCGGACCCGAAAGAAGCCCAAACGTATTTCGACTCGTTTCAGCTCCACGAACCCAGGTACCCGGAAGCTTTCGAGACTATCAGGGATACGGCCCTCTACTTCAGCACAGTTTCTCCCGTGGCCCCGCGCAAGTTCGTAGAGACCAACCTGCGTTCCTTTAAAAGCCAGAACCAGGTAAAATCCTATGACCCGTATACCAAAAAAACGGTATATCAGCACGCCGACAACGAAGCCATCCTGGTGACCCTCAACAAGAGCCACGATTATATGACCTTTCCGGGTATCGACTCGCTATGGGCGCTCCGTAAAAAACAATATTCAGAGGCCAGCTTCCGCATCCGTAAGGAAAAAGAAGACCGCCTTCCGGACGGCTCCCGGGAATTGCAACTTTTACTCACGGACACGGCCAGCAGCAGGGGGGTCCTGGTTAAGAATATCGTCAAAGGCGGACTGTTGTATGAATTGAAGGCCAACGTAGACACATTAGGGCAGGGAAGTCGGTTTGTGACCGAATTTTTCGATCACTTTCAGCCACTGGATACCCTGATCGGCCGGGACATGATGGAAGATAAGGTAGACGACTTTTTTACCGCGCTCCGATCCAATGACAGCATTGTGATGAAAGGCTACCGGTACTTGCTTTTTGATGAACGCCATGCCGATAAGCTGATGGATTGTGTTTCCAATTTTGACTTTTCCGGGGACAAGGAGCATATCCAGAGCTACCTCCTGAAACAACTGGGTCATATGGACCTTCCCCGCGTTCAGGCCTTCCTCAACAGGTATTATGCTGATTCCTACGGCAATTCGGGCGCCCAGGCCGCGGATCCTGCAGGCCACGGCAGAACAGCCCGATGCCCCGTCGTCGGTCGACCGGCTGTTGTCCCTTATGGCCCGCGATCTCCCGCTCGTGGCCAACCCTTCGGAAATTGAGCGGATCTTTGCGCCTTTTTATGACCAGCCTGAACAGGCGCGGAAACTGTTTCCGGAATTACTGGAATACGCCTCCATAACCGAGTACAGGGAACCCATTATCTCGCTCCTGGCATCCCTGGTATCCTCGGGCGATTTGGCCCCTAAACGGTATAAAAAATACCTGGAGCCCCTGTTGCAGGACGCCAATTTGCAGCTCAAACGGCAATTGGGGGTGGAGAACCAAAGCAAAATTCAAAATTCAAAATTCAACAAAAACAATCAGCACCACAGGGAACTGCTGGATGCCTATACGATGCTCCTCTTCCCCTTCCGGGACAAGAAGGAAACCGCCCCCTTCTTTGCCCGCTTGTTCCAGGTACGGGATGCCGGGGTTCGCACGACCTATTTTGCCCTGCTGGCTTCCGAACATGCCCGAATCCCCGGGGGAAGCCTTGATTCCCTGGCCGCCGACCTGAATAGCAGGAACTTGTTGTTCAGGAAGCTGGAAGCCGTTGGGGAAGGATCCCTTTTCCCTCAAAAATATGGGACCCGGCAGCAACTGGCAGCCTCGGAGTTATATGAAGGCGACGGGTTTGAAGCCGGTATTGATACCGTTCGGTTTATCAAGTCGCAGGATCTTAGGCATGAAGGCAAAAATTTTACGGGTTATTACTTTATGACCCGCAACGAAAAGGATTTTAACAAGAATTTTAAAATGTGCCTGCTGGTCTACCCCGCCGATGCGCCCATGGGAACCGAAGCCAGCTATAGGAACAGAGGGTTCCGTTTGGCCGATACAGACACTGAAGAAGAAGCCATCCGCTATGTAACCGAAGAATTCATGCTGAATGACCACCCGCGCTCTGAAGTATTCGAACCCACCCAAAAAATTGGGTATGGACTATAATAGAGAGCTTCTGCAAGGGCGGTAGGTAACGAAGTTTTTTAACCATAAATCTCAAATATTGAGCATAGCAGGACTCAGGCCGGGAAATGCCAATAGGAAATTCTTTAACAGTATCATACTTTTAATTCCAAAGAATTTAGAGTTTTTTTGCCTGTAAGAAATTTCTGTGCCAATACAGCTTACAAAATTATCCCCCATGCGACCAAACTCTTTCCTTTCAATCTTACTATTCATGTTCCTGCTTTCCGCATGTTCCAAGTCTGATTCCCCGGAAAGTCCCGCTGATGCGAATTCACCGGATGAACAAAACATGCCGGAAGAAGAAACGACGGCAGACGAAGTTTACCTGACCATAAATGTAAATCAAACCTACCACACGGATCAAACGGATAACTGGATCATAATTCACAATGCCACAGGGATGCTGCTGGATTATCGTGCTTTCGAGACCGGGGACAGTATGGAATTCAAAACGAAACCGGAGAATATTACCTCCGACCTGACAGTTACCCAACTAACCGTAATGGCCGGTGATCAAACAACTACCCATAGTTTCGAAAGCAAGACACAGGTTCCCAAAGGTACCACCCTGGACTATGGTACGAATTCGCCCCCCACATCCCCCGAGCCACATGTGCAACTGGATGATTTCCATATGACCATTACCAATATTCCAAACCCGAAAAAGATGTTGCTCTCCAATAAGTTTGGAAATTTAGGGGGTATTGGAAGCGGCACGGGAAATGGCGGGCTCTGGACCTTCGAGCGGGATGTGACCCATATTGAAGGTGCAGACGAATACATCATTTTTATCATTGACGCATTCGACAACTATGAGTATTATTACCTTAACAACCCGGACGGGGCAGATATCACCCTGGACTATGCAACGGATTTTGAGGTTTATGATCAATCGATAGAAATAACCCTCCCGCCTCACAACAGCTATCTTCTTCAGACAGCCGGTTTTTATGAAGCAGATGAGATAGGGCAATTTGATGGCCTGTGGATGGAGGATCTGCTCTCGTTCGTGGATGGACAGGTCAGCACAGACCCTTTAAAAATCGTATATTCAGATCGGTTCGACAAATTCAGGACGTATTTCAACATCTCCATGGACGGGTATACCTATCTTAAGAATTCCTTCGGGCCGGCATTTACGGACCTGGAAATTCCGGAAAAACCGGCCTTTACAATACTTGATTCTTCCCTGGAACAATTTCGTTTTGAGACCCCTCTGACGTATCAGGTTGCTGACTGGCAATTCTATATCTACCCAGGGATCGGGTTCAACAGGTGATTACAGGTTCACCCGCTGGATAGTAGAAGCCGATAGCGGATACGAGCCAGTGCTGGGCCCGGTACCACAGGCTATTACCGATATGTATCCCCTGATGGACCTGGACGGGATGAAATTCAAGCAAATCGATTTATATTTACAGAAAGGGGAAGAACTGTTTACTTCCACCGAGCTGATCACCATATTGGCAGACTAAATGCGCTATTTACTATTCATATTATTAATCCTTTCGCAGGCCCTTGCTGCACAAACCATGGTTTGTTCCCCGGCAGACCGGAGCCTTGTGGAAGAAAAAATAGTCGAAATTCAGGGGATTCAGCAGCCCACTTTTGGAGATACCCTTGTAACGATCGGGAAGACTTTCCTGGGCACTCCCTATGTGGCCAAAACCCTTGAAGTGGGGGATAAGGAGTCGCTCGTTATCAATTTGCATGGCCTGGATTGTACCACCTATGTGGAAAACGTCCTGGCATTCGGATGCCTGCTGAGCAGCGGGAAGAATAGTCTGGATGCCTTTGCCGGGATGCTGGAGGCCATCCGCTACCGGGACGGGGAGCTTAACGGATACCCTTCCCGCCTGCATTATTTTTCGGAATGGATCGCGAATAACGATAAAAAAGGCCTGGTTAAGGATATCACCGCCGATTTGGGCGGCCATCCCATCACCAAGGACATCAATTTTATGAGCACCCACAGGGACCTCTATCCTTTCCTGGCCGATGAAGACAATTTTTTGCAGATCAAGGCTTCCGAACGGTACCTGAATACCCGCCCCATCCATGTCCTGGCCCAGGATAAGGTTGCAGCCAGTGAATCCCTTATGCAATCAGGCGACATCATTGCACTGGCGACTTCCATCGAAGGCCTGGATGTCACCCATACCGGCTTTGCCATCCGCATGCCAGACGGCCGCATCCACCTGTTGCACGCTTCCAGCGCGAACGGGAAGGTGGAAATCTCTGCCCTACCCCTCGCCGACTATCTCAAGAAAATCCGAAACAACACCGGTATCATGGTCGCCCGGCCTTTGTAAAAACAGGGGAATTTTTTCGTGCCAACCCTCTTCCCGGAAGATACCGTTGTATAAATAGTGATTCCCGGTTACGCCAGGAATCCAAATCTGCCTCATAAGACACTTGCGCAAGACCCGGACAATACCTTTCCCCAGGAACGACCTGCATCCGCGGGGCAAAGCCCCCTCCCCAGGTTACAATCTAAAAGAAACCCCTGCAGGAACCTTGCGTTGATTAATAGAAAGACGCTAGCCTGGCAGTGGTTTATTGTATGGGAAAGTGAATTACATCCCCGTGCCTGTATCCTGGTACGCCTTAAGGCTACACAAAGGAACATCCCTCCGGTTCTTCCTAAGGAAACCTCCCGTGGTGGCGGGGCAAAGCCCCCTCCCCAGGCGACAATCTAAGGCAAATCCCTGCAGGAAACCAGCATGGAATGATGGCCCGACGTTAAAAGGCAAAAGTTATTATATGGGAGTTTGAAAATAAATTAGTTACATATGCACCCCTTCAAGCCGAAATTAGATTGAGGTAACGCCGGATGTAGGATCTTACAGTCGGCAGGCATCAGGTCAGCGCCATGGTATATTTTTTGGGCGTAGTGCCAAACTTCTTTTTAAAGGCCGCTATAAAATGGCTGGCTGTACTATACCCCACCTTCAGGCCGACTTCATTTACATTATACTGATTGGTTTCTAGCATCTTGCGGGCGTATTCCATCTTGTAGTCGAACAGAAAACTATAAACTGAATCCCCGTATACCTCCTTAAAGCCTTCCTTTAATTTTTTTAGGCTAAGGCCCACTTCGTCAGATAATTCTTTCAAAGAAGGAGGTTCGGTCATCCTGGAAATAACCAGCCCCTTGGCCTTGCGGATCTTCTTTACATTTTCCTCATCCGCCAGGAACGGGCATTGTTCCACGTCATAGTTGCCGCTGCGGTTAAAATAGAGGGCCATGAGCTCATATACCTTGGCGCGAAGGTAGAGCGACTCTATGGTGGGGTGCAGGTTGTAGTTCATCACCTGGCTGAGGATGACCGCAATGGCCGGGCTGATCGCCTCCTGGGCATAATATTTCTTATCCCGGTTTTCTGCAGATAAAAAATGGATATAACTGGCTTCCCTGGAAAAGAGGGAATGAAACTTCCGGATGCTCATGATCACGGAAATCATCCAGGTGCCCGGCCGCAATTCCAGGTTCAAAGGAAGGTCTGTTTGCGTATTGTACAACAGCAGCGACTGTTCCTCCTGTACCTCCAGGGCGTAGCGCCCCTCATTGAAAACAAACTTGCCGCTTCCCTTCAGGCAAAAGTGGAATTGTATAAAACTCCGGTCCACCATGCCGTTGTACGTGCCTGTCATCCGGGCCTTCATTTTGTAGTTTCAGGAGGATGAAATCTTCCTCCAGAAACAGAGGCCCAGGGGAACCGCTATCGACATTTTTTAAATCCATGGACAAATACAGTCTTTTGGTTTTATTTAGATTCTTTCTAAATAAACATCGCGTGCGATGCTTTAAACATTATATTCCGAACGAAAATACGAATTTTGGTCCCTAAAATTCCCGAATCGTTATAAAAAGTTCCTCTGGCGTTATTTTTGCTCAGGACAGCAATTTATTTTTGTGGCGTTCGTTTGAAGTTGTATGAAGGATTACCACATTTCCAAACATAATTCCTTTTACACCGTTGGCCTCAGTTATCAGAAAGCCGATGCCAGGATCCGGGGATTGTTCAGCCTGGACGATGCCGCCAGGGAAAACATCCTCACACAGGCCAGGGACCTTGGGATGGATGGGCTGCTCGTGATAGCCACCTGCAACCGTACCGAACTCCACGGATTTGCCCAACACCCCTACCAACTGATAAAACTCCTTTGCGACAACTCCGCCGGTAACGTGGAATCCTTTCAGGAAGTAGCCTATATCTATAAAAATAAAGAAGCCATTGACCACCTGTTCCGCGTAGGCACAGGGCTGGATAGCCAGATCCTGGGTGATTTTGAGATCATCAGCCAGGTGCGCAGTAGTTTTGCACGTTCCCGGCAATCCGGCATGGCCAACCCCTTTATCGAACGCCTGTGTAACTCCGTGATCCAGGCGAGCAAGCGGATCAAGACGGAAACCGAACTCAGCAGCGGGGCGACCTCCGTGGCCTTTGCCTCCGTCCAGTTTATGCTGAAGAATGTCCCGGATATTGCCAAAAAGAACATCCTCCTGTTCGGTACAGGTAAGATCGGCAGGAATACCTGCGAAAACCTGCTCAAACATACCCGGCATTCGCATATCACCCTGATCAACCGCACCCGTTCAAAGGCCGAAACCATGGCCGGCAAATTCAACCTGGTCGTGAAGGATTACGGCGAACTGCAGGTCGAGATCCGCAACAGCGACGTGCTCATCGTGGCCACGGGTTCTCAGTTCCCAACCATCACCAAAGACCTGATCCACCACCGCAAACCCCTTTGGATCCTCGATCTTTCCATCCCCAAGAACGTCGCAGACGATGTGGCACAACAGGAAGGCGTTACCGTCCTCCACCTGGATGAACTCTCCGAAATCACAGATGAAACCCTGGAACTCCGGAAAAGCGAAGTGCCCAGGGCCGAACGCATTATTGATGAAGTGCGGGGCGAATTCATGACCTGGCTGGAAACCCGGAAATTTGCCCCCGTCCTGAAGGCCCTCAAGAAAAAGTTGAAGACAATGAAAGACGAGGAGCTCGACTACCAGGCCAAAAAACTGTCCGACTTCAATGCCAAACACGTGGATGCCGTATCGGACCGCATCATCCACAAGATTACCAAACAATTCGCCAACCACCTCAAGGCGTCCGACATCGATTCAGACGACAGCCTTCAATTGATCCGGAAAGTATTCCAATTAGAAGAACGGTCTAAATGAAAAGGATGATCCGCCTGGGCACACGCGATAGCGACCTGGCGTTATGGCAGGCAACCACCGTGCGGGACAAACTGAAGCAATTAGGCCAGGCCTGCGAACTGGTCCCCGTGAAGGCCGCAGGCGACCTGCAACTGGACACTCCCCTCTATGAACTGGGCATTACGGGTATTTTCACCAAAACCCTGGACGTGGCTATGATCCGTGGGGAAATAGACCTGGCCGTGCATTCCATGAAGGATGTGCCCACCCAATTGCCCAGGGGCATTGTACAAGCGGCTGTTCTGGAAAGGGCCAATCCCCTGGACGTGCTGGTGCACAAAGGCCTGGACTTCCTGAACACCGAAGGGGTGGTGGCAACCGGGAGCCTCCGGCGGAAAGCCCAATGGCTGCACCGCTACCCCCTGCACGAGATTGAGGATCTCCGGGGAAACGTGAATACCCGGCTTCGAAAATTACAGGAAAGTAAATGGGATGCTGCAATCTTCGCTGCTGCCGGGCTGCAGCGGATCAACATCCTGCCCGATGCCCACGTGGAACTGCGCTGGATGGTCCCGGCCCCTGCCCAGGGTGCCATGCTTGTAGTAGTGAAAGATGGCGATGAAGGCCTATACCGAATGGTGCAAAAATTAAACCATGAGCCCACCGCCATTTGCACCTCCATTGAACGCGAATTCCTGCGCGAACTGGAAGGGGGCTGCACCGCACCGATCGGGGCCCTGGCTCAAATCCGGGACGATAGGCTCTTTTTTAAAGGGATCCTCCTGGCGCTGGACGGACAAGAGTGCCTGACCGTGGAAAAAGACACCTCCCTCTCCCATGTCAGAGGCTTTGGGAAGGCCTGCGCCATTGAAGTACTGGAAAAAGGCGGCAGGCGATTAATGCAACAGATAAAAAAAGAATTGGGGAATACCTGAAGTTCCGGGCTTCCGCAAGGCAGTCAAAATAATATGGCATCCATCTTATCCACCAAAAAATTAAAGCCACTGCAAAAAGAAGTATGCGCAAAAGCGGGCCTCACCGTGACAGACTATGACGCCCTGCGCTTTGTGTTCCCGGAATTCGATCTTCCCAAAGGCTACCACAATCTGATTTTTACCAGTCAGAATGGGGTCCGGGCCTACCTCAAGCATCTGGATAAGCATCCAAATGCCCTGAAAGAGGGTCCCCCGAAATTTTTCTGCGTGGGTCGGAAAACTGCCGAAATGCTCATAGCACGCGGCTGGAATATAATCCACATCGCAACCAATGCCGAAGCCCTGGCTCATTATATCGTGCAAAATTTTCCGGGCGATGCGTTCCTTTTCCTATGTGGAAACCTCCGCAGGGAGGAGTTGCCAGCTATTTTAAATAAACATGGCATCTCCCTCAGGGAATGCACGGTTTATACCACCGAACTTCATCCCATTCAACAACAGGGCCCATTTGACGGGATCCTGTTTTTCAGTCCATCGGGGGTGGAAAGCTTTTTTTTCCTAAATTCCATCGGCCCGGCACTGGCCCTGTGTATAGGCCCCACGACGGCCGAGGAAGTTCAAAAATATACTAAAAGGTATGTTGTCGCGGCCCGACCATCGGCGGAAGCGCTGATCCGGCTGGCCATTCAGGAACTGATCCCTGGAAATGACCTGGCCCGCAATCCGGGCCCAATTGAAAATGACACTTTATGATTAAGAACGACTTGCTTTTAAAGGCGCTCCGGGGTGAAACAGTCCCCCGCCCCCCGGTGTGGATGATGCGGCAGGCAGGCCGCTACCTCCCTGAGTTTATGGCGATCCGCGAGAAGTATGATTTCTTCACCCGCTGCCAGACCCCGGAACTGGCCTCCGAAATCACCGTACAGCCGATACGCCGATTCGGCATGGATGCCGCCATCCTTTTCAGTGACATCCTGGTAGTGCCCCAGGCCATGGGGATTGAAGTACAGATGCGTTCGGACGTGGGCCCTTTTCTCCCCCAGCCTATCCGCACGGAAAAAGACGTGGACCGTGTTCGCCAACCCGATGTGGAAGAGGCACTGGACTATGTGATGGACGCCATCGAAATGACCCTGGAAAAACTGCAGGAGGAAGTCCCGCTGATTGGTTTTGCAGGTTCCCCCTGGACCCTTCTCTGCTATTGCGTGCAGGGGCAGGGCAGCAAATCCTTTGACAAGGCAAAGGCCTTTTGTTTCAGCCAGCAGGGACCAGCCCACCGCTTATTGCAAAAAATCACAGACACCACCATTGCCTACCTCAGGGCCAAGGTAAAGGCAGGCGTGCATGCCGTACAGGTCTTTGATTCCTGGGGCGGGATGCTATCCCCGGATGACTACCGGGAGTTCTCATGGGCCTATATACAACAGATTGTCGACGCCCTCAAACCGGAAACGGAGGTCATTGTCTTTGGCAAAGGCTGCTGGTTCGCCCTGGGCGAAATGGCGGAATCCGGGGCCTCGGCTATAGGGGTCGACTGGACCTGCTCCCCCGCAAATGCACGCAGGCTCACCGGCGGGAAAGTCACCTTGCAAGGGAATTTCGATCCCGCCCGCCTGCTTTCACCCCCGGAAGTGATCCGCGAACAAACACAAAGGATGATCCGGGAATTCGGGAAAGACCGGTATATTGCGAACCTGGGACACGGGATACTCCCCAATGTGCCCCTGGAACACGCAAAGGCCTTTATAGATGCCGTAAAACACTATAAGGAATAACCATTGATACGCCCATTCCATGACGAATGCGAAACATACAGACCCGCAGGGTCCCGGTTCCTCCGAAGAAAGCCTTAAAAACAGGTTTTATGGCTATATCCTGGACCTGCAGGACCGGATCACCACCGCTCTTGAGGAAGTAGATGGCAAAGCCCGCTTCCGGGAGGATGCCTGGGAAAGGCCTGAGGGTGGCGGAGGACTTACCCGGGTGATCGAAAACGGCGCCGTATTCGAAAAAGGGGGCGTGAACATTTCCGCAGTGCACGGAAAGCTTCCCAAAAGCATGCAGCAATATTTCGGGGTGGGCGACACAGACTTCTATGCCTGCGGCCTCAGCCTGGTACTGCATCCCAATAGCCCGATGGTCCCAACGGTCCACGCCAACTGGCGGTACTTCGAAATGTATGACAAGCAGGGAACCCTCCTGGATCAATGGTTCGGGGGCGGGCAGGACCTCACCCCCTATTACCTCTTCGAAGAAGATGCCAGGCATTTCCATCGCATTTGTAAAAAAGCCTGCGATGCAACGGATCCCGGCTTTTATCCGAAGTACAAAACCGCCTGCGATTCCTATTTCTGGAATGCCCACAGGGATGAGGCCCGCGGGGTGGGCGGCCTGTTTTTCGACTACTGCCGAAAAAGCGATGATATGGCCATTACGGACTGGTATGAATTTGTCACCCGGGTAGGCGACAGCTTCCTGGAAGCCTACCTGCCTATAGTTGAAAAGAGGAAAGATATGGCCTGGGGGCAGCCACAACGGGACTGGCAGGAAATCCGAAGGGGACGGTATGTGGAATTCAACCTGGTGCACGACAAAGGCACCCTTTTTGGGTTAAAAACCAATGGCCGCATTGAGAGCATTCTGATGAGCCTGCCCCCCAGGGTTCAATGGCTGTATGACCACCATCCGGAAAAGGGAAGCGAGGAGGAGAAATTGCTGAAAGTTTTAAGCGAACCCCGGGATTGGGTTTGAAGAATCAGTAGATTTGTATATACATACCATCCCCTATGAAACTGCCGATTTATCAGATAGATGCCTTCGCAGATCGGGTTTTCAGTGGAAACCCGGCCGCCGTATGTCCCTTGGAGGCCTGGCTGGACGACACCCTCATGCAGCACATCGCCGCCGAGAACAACCTGGCGGAAACCGCCTTCCTCGTTAAATCGGACAACCATTATGAAATCCGGTGGTTTACCCCCGAAACGGAAGTCGATCTCTGCGGTCACGCCACGCTGGCATCGGCTTCCATGCTGTTTACCCATTTTGAGCCCGGCGCCAACCTGCTGTCCTTCTACTCCCCCAGGAGCGGGTTGTTGTCTGTGGAAAAGGGGAAGGACGGCCTGCTGTCCCTGGATTTCCCGGCAGACCCCCCAAAAGAAGTAGCCCCGGTTAAAGCGCTGGAGGAGGCCATCGGTGGCTCGCCAATTCAAACCCTTAAAGGCAAAACGGACTACCTGTTGATCTATAAGGACCAGCAAACGATTGAAAACCTTTCCCCCAACTTTTTCCTGCTTAACAAAGTGAATGCCCGGGGCGTGATCGTTTCCGCAAAGGGGGAGCAGGTGGATTTTGTATCCCGCTTTTTTGCCCCTCAGGCGGGGATCAACGAGGATCCGGTGACCGGATCGGCGCATACCACCCTGATCCCGTATTGGTCCGGGCAACTGAAAAAGAACCGGTTGAGCGCCAGGCAGCTGTCAAAACGCGGCGGCTCCCTGCAATGCGAGGCCCTGGGCGACCGGGTGAAAATAAGCGGGAAGGCAGTACCCTACCTGACCGGGGAGATTACGATATAGCCTGCTTCC
The DNA here is from genome assembly GCA_963721045.1 of uncultured Flavobacteriaceae bacterium. Lineage (GTDB taxonomy): Bacteria > Bacteroidota > Bacteroidia > Flavobacteriales > Flavobacteriaceae > Zeaxanthinibacter. The sequence continues at coordinate 15,661 of CAVRHQ010000019.1, read as the reverse complement.
GGGAAGCGGCATAAAATTAAATATTCCGAAAAGACCATGTATCCACTCCGTAGAAACCGAAGACTCCGTGCCACCGAAGCCATCCGCTCCCTCGCCCGGGAAACCTCCCTAAGTCCGGACGATTTCCTGGTTCCCCTTTTCGTGGAAGAAGGGCGGGCATTGCGAAATCCCATCCCTTCCATGCCAGGCTACTTCCGCCTAAGCCCGGATGAGCTGGAAAAGGAAGTAAAATCCCTCTGGTCCATGGGGCTTAAGGCAGTATTGCTCTTCGTAAAGGTCCCCGAAAACCTCAAGGACAACAAGGGGAACGAAGCCATTAACCCCAATGGCCTCATGCAGCTCGCCATCAAACATGTGAAAGAGGCCTGCCCGGACATGCTGGTGATGACCGATGTGGCCCTGGACCCGTATTCAACATATGGCCACGACGGGATCGTGGAAAACGGGTACATCCTGAATGATGCCACTGTGGATGTGCTGGCCGAAATGAGCGTTTCCCACGCAGCGGCCGGCGCAGATTTTGTAGCCCCCAGCGATATGATGGACGGCCGCATCCTCAGCATCAGGGATGCCCTCGAAGAAGAAGGCTATACCCAGACCGGGATTATGAGCTACAGCGCCAAATATGCCAGTTCCTTTTACGGGCCCTTCCGGGATGCCCTGGAGTCCGCGCCTGTGGATTCCTCCGGGATACCCCCGGACAAAAAAACATATCAGATGGATCCCGCGAACCGGCTGGAGGCCCTGAAAGAGGTGCGGATGGATGTAGAGGAAGGGGCGGATATCATAATGGTAAAGCCCGGGTTGTGTTACCTGGATATCGTTCGCGAAATCCGTAATACCATACAGCTCCCGCTGGCCGTCTACCAGGTATCAGGGGAATACGCCATGGTGAAAGCGGCCGCAGAAAAGGGCTGGCTTGACCATGACGCCGTGATGATGGAACAACTGCTGGCCATCAAAAGGGCCGGGGCCGATATTATTGCTACCTATTTTGCGAAGGAAGCCGTGACCCTACTGGGATGAGCGGAACATCCGGGGTGGCAGCCCCATCAACCATGAAACAAGTTATATTCGTTTTCCTTTTTTTATCTGTCGGGGTTCTCACCGCACAAGAGGCACTACCCCTGGCCGATCCGGCCGATTTCGGGCTGGACGGGGCACGGATCCAAAAACAGGCAGATTCAATTATTGCGAACGGTATAAAAAATGAAGCCTTTCCGGGGGCCGAAGTCCTGGTAGCCAAAGAAGGGAAAGTAATTTTCCAAAAGGCCTATGGATTCCATACCTATGACAGTATCCAGCCGGTGCGTATGACCGATTTGTACGACCTGGCCTCAGTCACCAAGATCATGGGACCCCTGCCAGCCATAATGAAGCTGGTGGAACAGGGAAAACTCAATCTGGACGTCCCCTTTTCACAATATTGGCGACCCTGGAGGCACCATAGGGACAAGAAAGACCTTACCCTCCGGGAAATCCTGGCCCACCAGGCCGGGTTGCAGCCCTATATCGTTTTCCTCAATGAAGTGCTTCGGAACGGACAACTTAAAAGGCGTTTCATAAGACACCACCCGGGCAGGAGATTCCAGCATCAGGCCTATGATTCCCTTTATGTGAAAACACGGTTCCGTCGGAAAATGTACCGCATGATCAACCGGTCCGAAGTGTCCGAAGAGAAAACCTACCGATATTCGGGGATGGCATTCCTGATTTTTCCCGAACTGATCACCCGATTGACAGGCACCGACTATGAAACTTACCTCCGAAAAGAATTTTACGATCCCCTGGGTTGCCACACCCTGGTATTTAACCCTGCTAAAAAAGGCCTGGCAGACCGGGTGGTACCCACCGAAAAGGATACCCTGTACCGAAAAGACCTGACCCATGGCTGGGTCCACGACGAGAATGCCTCCCTCCTGGGTGGGGTCTCCGGCAATGCAGGCCTTTTCGGGACCGCGGCTGACCTCTGGCGGATGATGCAGATGTATCAGAATTATGGCACCTTTAAGGGGAAACGGTACCTGGCGGAGCCAGTGGTCAGGCAATTTACCTGGGTACAGTACCCTGAAAATGACAACCGCAGGGGGCTTGGCTTTGACAAACCCCTGCTGGACAATGCAGAAAAGCCCTTATCTGAGGCCTACCCGGCCCCTTCCGCCAGTGCGGCGAGTTTCGGCCACAGCGGGTTCACAGGGACTTTTGTTTGGGCCGATCCGGTAAACCAACTGGTATTTATCTTCCTCTGCAACCGGGTTTACCCGTACCGGGACCACCGCACCCTCTATAGCAGCAACCTGCGTCCTGCCCTCCAGCAGGTATTTTATAGCGATAAAGCGAAGTAGTAACCGGGTCCCGCTATTCTTAATTTATGGGTATCTTAGCGATATAACTTCGGTTTATGGGTTTACTGATCATATTCGCGCTGCTTTCGATCTTCTTTTCATTCCTGTGCTCCATTCTGGAAGCCGTTTTGTTAAGTGTCACCCCCACCTTCATCAATGTGAAGAAGAAGGAGGGAAAAAGCTATGCCTCCGTCCTGGAAGCCTTAAAGAAAGATGTGGACAAGCCCCTGATCGCCATCCTGACCCTGAACACTGTCGCCCACACCGTAGGGGCCATCCTGGTTGGGGTGCAGGCCAAAGCAGCTTACCTGGAGACGTATGGAAATACCGAAAAGTATTTTATAGGGGTCCGGTTTACGGAGGATTTGATGGTTGGGATCGTATCCACCCTCATGACCCTGCTCATCCTGATCGCATCCGAGATCATCCCCAAAACCATAGGGGCTACATTCTGGAAGGAATTGGCCCATTTTGCGGCCAAAACATTGGAAGGAATGGTCTGGGGGCTGAAATGGACGGGCCTTTTATGGCTGCTTCAGCTTTTCACCCGCCTTATCAGCAAAAAAAGGGTGCATGGAAGCGTACTGAGCCGGGAAGATTTTTCGGCCATGGCAGATATCGCCCATGAAGAAGGTGTTTTTGAAGAGTCCGAATCAAAAGTGATCAAAAACCTGCTGAGGTTTGATCAAGTCACGGTACGGGCCGTGATGACTCCCCGGGCCGTTATGAAAATAGCCCCGGAGTCCATGTCGATCCAGGAATTCTACGACCAAAACCCAAACCTGCGGTTCTCAAGGATCCCGGTCTATGGGAATCGGATTGACGATATTACAGGCTTCGTACTGAAGGACGATGTGCTCGAAGCCATTATCCGGCAAAAGGGAAACTTACCCCTGGCCGATATCAGACGAGACCTGTTGATAACCAAAAGGACCACCCCCATCCCCCAATTATTCGATACTCTGGTGGCCAAAAGGGAGCATGTGGCCCTGGTGGTGGATGAATATGGCTCGGTAAGTGGCCTGGTGAGCATGGAAGACGTTATTGAAACCCTTCTGGGGCTGGAAATTATGGATGAGAGCGATACCGTGGAAGATTTGCAGGTACTCGCCAGGAAAAATTGGGAGGCCCGGGCCAAAAGGTCCGGAATAATCGAATAGCCATGGAACAGGCATTTATAGCAACCCCGCTTGGCGTTGCAGAACTTAACGGGGATTCGGACGGGCTGAGATCAGTGCGAATCCTGGATGGTGTGGAAAGACCTTCGGATATCCTCCCGGAATCCCTCGAAGATGCCTGTTACCAGTTAAAAGAATATTTTGATGGGGCCCGCCACACCTTCGACCTGAAGTTGAACCCCGATGGCACGGCATTCCAGCAGAAGGTGTGGCGTGCCATCTCAGAAATTCCCTATGGCAAAACCTGCAGTTACCTTCAATTATCCAAAACCGTGGGCGATGCGAATGCCATCCGGGCAGTGGCAACGGCATGCGGCAAAAATCCACTTTGGGTCCTGATCCCCTGTCACAGGATAATCGGGAGCGATGGTTCCCTGGTCGGATACGGCGGCGGATTGCACCGAAAAAAGTGGTTGCTGGAACACGAAAGCCCCAATAAGCAGGTTAAATTATTCTGACCGGGCCGACCGGGTAGTCTGGCAAACCACAAAAATGCCTGGCGTACAATGTGAATCCCGGAAGTTCAGCCAGTTATTTAATCCTTTTGCCGGGCGCGGGGTATACGGCTTATGGTTTTTCGTACCTCTTTCCCGACCGTATGGTTGGTCTTGCCATTCGAGCTGTTATTCCAGGAAGTAGATGGGCACAAAAGAGGTTTCAATGTTTTTGATCAGGGTCCCGTCTTCAGAAATGACCAGGATCCCGCCCTCAAACCGGCCATTGTTGAAATCGCTCGCATATCCGAACAGGAAAGCTTTGCCCTGGGGGCTATACCGGTGCGCCGTCAGCGTGATGGCTCCACCCTTTTCCAACTGGAGGTCATGTACGATCCCTATTATATCCAGGATTCTGTTTTCCCCCAGGATGAAATCATATATGGCCGGGCCATAAGGGATAGGGGAGGGCTGGGCATAATAGTTCAGGTAGTAGAGTTTATCGCCTATGTATTCGGCCTGCAAGGGCCCCGGTGCAAAGAAGCGGTCGACCGAAAAAGGTGTTTCGGATAACTTTTCCAGGGTATCAAAATCATATAGTGGTATACTGGTAATTATTCCCGTCAAGGCCGGTGATCAAGGCGATATCTCCGGCCTCATCTATAAAAAAACTGGGGACATGCGGCCCGAAATCCCAGGTGCGGAGAATGCCTGAGGTAGCATCGTCTACCAGGACCGTGCGATAGTCTCCCTTCGAAGTCAGGTAGGTCACAAACAACTTCCCGTTGTAATAAAGCGGTTCGTATACGTTCTGTGCATGGGCCTCCAGTGGCATGTCTTTGACCGATTTCGTGGCGATATCCACAATTCTCATCCCGAAGTTGTCGGACCCCCTGGGGCTGTAATACCCGAAGTATAGCTTCTCCTCGGAAATGGTTCCCCAGATAACGGAGCGGTCATCGGAAATCTGATAGATGTCCTCCAGGGTGCGGATAGCACCCGTCCGTACGTTGCGTTGGGTGGCCGAGAAACTGCCTGCCGAAAAGGTATAAAAAGTCAGTACCTCCCCATCCTGGCGCAGGGAGATAAACTGATTGCCTATGGCATCCCCCCCGGTCAGGTCTATTAGGGTTTCTCCTTCTGTAGCAGCGTGGTATTCATACTGGTATACGTGTTCCAGATCTTCCCCAAGGGCAATAAAATTGGGGACGGAAGATGGTTCTTCAGATTCCGGGGAGGGGGTGTCGTCGTGGGAACATCCCCAAAGGGTAATCGCCAGGACAAACCAGGTGAAGCTTTGGATCCGCATGCAACTTTTTTCCTAAAATAAACATTTATAGGCGTTTAACAGGGTATTAGGAGAAGAATATCACTTAATGACCATTGCCCGGGGGTGAAAAGCTTCCCGTCCCCTTCCCTGCTGGGTCCCTGCAGCCTGCGGCTTAATATTAGTTTGTATCTTTATTCAAGACCCGGTACGGGTAAAACAGAGTCCCCTCTTGAGAAGCATGATACAAAAGATCAACCTGGAACATATCCTTTTTCTGGATATTGAGACGGTTCCTGAACAGGAGGCCTTCAGTGCGCTGGATGAAGAAAAACAGGAGCTTTGGGCCCAAAAGTCCCGTTACCGGCGCCAGGACGAAATCCCGGCTGAGGAATTTTACGACCAGGCGGGGATCTGGGCGGAATTCGGTAAAATTATCTGCATCTCGGCCGGTTATTTTCACTGGAAGGGCCGGGAGCGTACATTCCGGCTGACCTCCTTCCACGGGGAAGAGCAGGAAATCCTCGGGCATTTCCGCAACCTGCTCCACGGCCACTTCGGGGAACCAAAACACCTGCTCTGCGCCCATAATGGCAAGGAGTTTGACTTCCCCTATCTGGCGCGCCGGATGATCATCCACGGGATTGCCCTCCCGGACAAGCTGGACCTTTTTGGCAAGAAACCCTGGGAAGTCCCCCACCTGGATACCATGGAATTGTGGAAATTCGGGGATTTTAAACACTATACCTCCCTCAAGCTGCTCGCCAACATCCTCGGGATTTCCTCCCCCAAGGAAGACATGGATGGCAGTATGGTCCGCGATGTCTATTATAAGGACAGGGACCTGGACCGCATTATCGCCTATTGCGAATTGGATGTGGTTACCCTTGCCCAGGTATTCCTCAGATTCCGGAACGATCCGCTGCTGGAGGAACACGAAATTGTAAAACGGTAAGGCCATCCGCCGATCTTCCTGGCATCTTCACGGTATAACGTGGCCTGTATTCCTTAGCTTTGCATAATGCCATAGCCTATGTTAGAAAAGAAAAACACAACCTTAGAAAAGACCGTGCTGATTGGGGTGATCAATCAGCAACAGGAGGAAGAAAAGGTCAATGAGTACCTGGATGAGCTGGAATTCCTTGCCTATACTGCCGGAGGGGAAGTCAGCCGCCGGTTCGTCCAGCGTATGGACCCGCCCAATCCCAAAACCTATATCGGCAGTGGAAAGATCCAGGAAGTGGAGCATTATGTCCGCGATAACGATATCAGCGCCGTCATCTTTGACGATGAATTATCCCCGGCCCAACAGAATAATGTGGAAAAACAATTGGGCTGTAAGGTCCTGGACCGTACGGGCCTTATCCTGGATATCTTTGCCCAGCGGGCCAAGACCAGCTACGCCCGCACCCAGGTGGAACTGGCGCAGTACGAATACCTCCTCCCCAGGCTTACCGGACTATGGACCCACCTGGAAAGGCAGCGTGGGGGTATCGGGATGCGTGGCCCGGGGGAAACGGAAATTGAGACCGACCGTAGGATCGTGCGCGACCGCATTGCCTTGCTGAAGAAAAAGCTTTCGAAAATCGACAAGCAAATGGAGACCCAGCGCGGCAACCGGGGTTCCCTGGTGCGCGTGGCCCTGGTGGGTTATACGAATGTGGGCAAATCCACGCTGATGAATGTCATCAGCAAGAGCGAGGTTTTTGCCGAAAATAAGCTTTTTGCCACCCTCGACACCACCGTGAGGAAAGTGGTCCTGGGGAACCTGCCCTTCCTGTTAAGCGATACAGTCGGGTTTATCCGCAAGCTCCCCACCCAGCTGGTGGAGAGTTTTAAGAGTACCCTGGACGAGGTGCGCGAGGCCGATCTGCTGCTGCACGTAGTGGATATTTCCCATCCCAACTTTGAGGAACAAATAGATACGGTGAATAGAACCCTGGAAGAGATCGGCAGCGGACAGAAAAAAACCATCCTGGTCTTTAACAAGATCGACCTATATAAGCATGAGGTGATCCCTGAAGATGACCTGGTCACCGTAAAGACCCGGAAACACTTCACCATTGAAGAATGGAAACATACCTGGATGCAGCAGCTCGGGGAGGATGTGCTGTTTATTTCCGCCCTGAACAAAGAGAACCTCGACGAATTCCGGAAACATGTATACAACGCCGTGCGCGATATCCATGTAAGCCGTTTCCCCTATAACAACTTCCTGTACCCGGAACACCTCGATAATTATTGATCCCGGGGTAAACCGATCAGTATTTGTCAATTGATCGGAAATGGCCTTTAATGGTGACCAATCCGGGGTGAAGGATACGATTACAGGCCGGCCTGCTTCATTTTGGGATGAAGCCGTAAGGGTAAACAGCAGCCATATGACAAGCAACAGCCGGTACATTCCTTTTAAGTTGTCTTTCTAAGATAGCCAAATCTCCTTTTGGTTCCCTCGTCCCGCCCCGGCCATCTTTATACAAGATACGCCTGAATTCAGAAAAAGGAAGGGCCGGGGGGGTGTCGTTCATCGGATATTTTTGCCGTTGGTATCTCACACCACATTTAAGCGAAAGTTCACAACAAAAATTTAGGGAACTGCCGCTTGCTCCCTATCTTTACAGTCGAATTAAGTGATAGTGTTTATCCCCAGATCGACCCCATGATTTAATTCGCTTTGCCACCGGAGGAATCCGGACCCCAAATCGGCAAGGACTAAAAACCGACCCGGCCCGTCCGGGACTAACTCAACTCGGGAAACCTGCTTACTATAAAAAACCCTGACTTTCCAGTCAGGGTTTTTTGATATTTGCCGTGATAGGTGATCAGAAGGAATAGCTGAGCCCCAGAGTCCAGTAGCTTTGCAGTTTGTTGTCGATACTAGCAAAGGTGGCTGCCGTATCCCCGAGCGTATTCACCGCGTAATTAAGAGCTTCCTGTTTGCTGCTCCTCAGGCCGAATTCAAAGCCTACCCCGATCATTTTCCACAGGGTGTAGGCGAAGGAATTGGCCCAGGTCCAGTTGGAGAGGTCCGCATTCTCATAACTCTGAAAGGTGGAGAAATTCGTCTTGAAATTGATAGCCCCGATATGCCGGGTATAATCCGCCACGATCTTTGCCCCCAGGGAGGAATCAAAAATGTTGTCTTCCTTGCTGAAAACAAAGTTATAGTTGAGGGGGTGGACCACCACCACCAGGTCGGTGACCGGTGTCCAGGTAGCGCCGATCCCAAGGTCGAGATAACCCGGGTCGTTGAAATTGCTCAACAGGGTGGTCCGGTATTCGCCCAGGGCCGAAAGGGCCAGGTGTGGGCTAAGGTTCCTCCCGTAGAGGGAACTGATGTTGAAGACATCCGTGGCCTGCCGGAAACCGCTTTCGTCATTTGGGTCGTTCCGGTCGTTCAGCTTTAGCCATTTAAGATTGACATTGGCCGAATTCCTCCAGAAAAATTTCTCCTCCCGGAGATTGGCATAGGCGTTTACGGTGACCCCCAGGTTGCCCGAAGAGTTGTTTGGGTTGCCCTGAGCATACCAGTTGCTAAAGCCGGACAGGCTGCCCCCGATGGTCCCGAAAGCCCCTTTTTTCCAGCCGGGCAGGGCATCCAGTTTAGCCTGAATCGCATCCACCCGCTGTTGGATCGCCGCAATGGAATCCTTTTTCTGCGCCTGGCTGGCCTTAAGTTCTTCCGCCGTCGCGCTCCTGTGCCATAGCGATTCCCGAAAACAGGATGAATACAAGGATAAGTCTGTTCATAGCTTGGGTTAAATTAACAGGTTGTAAACGCCTAAAATATAAAATGTTCATAAACAGGGTTACTTATGAACACTATTTTCTTTTGAAAAGGGGGACGGATGAGCAGGCCTCTCCATAGAAGATGCTGCGGGCCACTTCCTGTAGTTTGGTAGTGGCCTGCACATAGGCGGCCGCAGGCACCGGTTTTCGGCTGCAGCCCTTGATGATCACGGGTTTCCCACGAAAAGGCTCCAGGTCTATGGTGGAAAGTATGTTTTCGAATAATGCAGTCTCCAGGGCTTCCGGATCTCCCAGCACCACCTTCCTTGCCCGGGCATGCAGGTAGGTAGTTATCAACATAAACGCCCAGACAGGCACGATGGCATCGGTGGAACAGAACAGCGCGACAAAGGCGCCATCATATCGCTCCCAATCATGGGCAGCTACCGCCGCCCTGAACTCCTTTTCCCTGAGGACCACCCCTTCAAACAGCCATTCTTTAATGTCTATTTCCATGCGCTCCCCTTCGGGATAATACGCTTCCAGATCAAAAGTCACCAGCTTGCTGGCGGCTACTTTATTTACAATTTCATCTTCCAATAGCTATGTCTTTTTGGGAAGGGACACCCGCTTTTGCCGGTCACTGTGACAACCACGATCATTGCACGCGCACCATAGGCATCCCCGGTTACAAAAGGCCAAGCTCCAGCTTGGCTTCCTCGCTCATCAGATCCTGGGTCCAGGGGGGGTCAAAGGTGATCTCCACTTCCGTATCGGAAACCGAGTCCAGGGACTTGACTTTCTCTTCCACCTCCACAGGCAGGGATTCGGCTACCGGACAATTGGGCGAGGTAAGGGTCATCAGGATTTTCACTTCCCGGTCCTCATTGACAAAAACATCGTAAATCAACCCCAGTTCGTAAATGTCTACCGGGATTTCAGGGTCATAGATGGTTTTCAGCACCTTTACAATCTGCTCCCCCAGTTCCCGGGTATCTATTGTTGTTTCGCTCATGTTGTTCCATTTAAATCACTTGCCCGGGCCGGAGCTCCGGCAGCTTCTAATTTAGCTGGGTCTGGTAGGCCACAGCGTACAATTTCAATTGTTTGATCATATTTACCAGTCCGTTTGCGCGGGTAGGTGACAAATGCTCCTTCAACCCGATCTCATCTATGAACGCCGTATCGGCTTCAATGATATCTGCAGGTCTCTGGTCGCTGAAGGCCCGGACCAAAATAGCGATGATCCCCTTGGTAATTATGGCGTCGCTGTCTGCAGTAAAAACCAGCCTGTCGTCCTTTAGTTCGGCATGCACCCAGACCTTGCTCTGGCACCCTTTTACAATATGATCCTCATCTTTGTACTTATCGTCTATCAGCGGGAGGGATTTCCCCAATTCGATCATGTATTCATACCGCTGCATCCAGTCGTCAAACATGGAAAATTCGTCTACGATTTCTTGTTGGATTTCCTGAATGGTCATACGCGGGTTTTAGGTAAAAATACGATAAGTATCTATGGTTTTCAACTGTTTGGGAAAATGATAACAGTTGGTATCAGGCCAGCATTTGCCTTGCCTTTTCCACTGCGTCCGCCAGCTTGTCCGCTTCCTCCTCTGTATTGTAGAAACTGAAACTGGCCCTAACCGTGCCGGGGATCCCGTAAAAATCCATCACCGGTTGCGCACAGTGGTGGCCGGTGCGGACGGCGATGCCCATCTGGTCGAGCAGGGTGCCGATGTCGTAGGGGTGGATCCCATCAATATTAAAGGAGATCACCGCAGTTTTATGACGGGCTGTCCCGTAAATACGCAAACCCGGGATTTCAAGGAGTTTTCGGGTGGCATAGTCGAGCAATTCGGCTTCATAACGGGCAATGGCCTCCATTCCGATCCCGTTGATATAGTCGATCGCCGCCCCGAATGCGATCCCGCCGCAAATGTTAGGCGTGCCCGCTTCAAACTTGTGGGGCAGCCCGGCATAGGTGGTTTTCTCAAACCGTACTTCTTCAATCATCTCGCCCCCACCCTGGTAGGGCGGTAGTTTTTGGAGCCATTCTTCCTTGCCATACAACATCCCAATCCCCGTAGGGCCATACATTTTGTGTCCCGAGACCGTATAGAAGTCCACATCCAGCTGCTGCATATCGGCCTTGAGATGCGGGGCAGCCTGGGCTCCGTCTATCAACACCGCAGCGCCCTCCTGGTGCGCCAGGTGGATGATTTCTTCAATTGGGTTTACAGTGCCCAGGGCATTGGAGACGTGATTGCAAAAAACCAGTCGGGTTCTGGTATTCAGCAGGGTGGCATACTGGTCCATGGCCAGTTCCCCTTCCTGTGTCATTGGGATTACCTTTAGGGTGGCCCCGCTCCGTTCGCAGAGCATCTGCCAGGGCACGATGTTCGAATGGTGCTCCATGGCAGAGACCAGCACCTCATCCCCCGGTTTCAGGAAACCTGTAAAGCCGCTGGCCACCAGGTTGATCCCATGGGTGGTGCCGGAGGTCAGGACAATTTCATAGGCTTTTGCCGCATTGAAATGCCGCTGCACCTTGCCCCTGGCCTTTTCATAGGCATCCGTCGCTTCCTGTGACAGGGCATGTACGCCTCTGTGGATGTTGGCATTGTAGCGGGTGTAATAATCCACGATGACATCCACCACCTGTTTGGGGGTCTGGGAGGTGGCAGCATTATCGAGGTATATCAGGGGATACCCGTTAACCTTCCTTTGGAGGATGGGGAAGTCCTTGCGGATGGCGGCTATATCTAATCCTGTTTCTATCATGGTCGTCCGGTGAAATTGTCCCGGTTCATTCGTTTGAAGGACTACAGATCAAACCCAAGGCGGACGCCTAGTTTGTTGGCAATCAGCTTGTTGATCCGCTTCTTAAGTTCTGGGATCCCAACGCTTTCGAGGACGTTGTTGGCAAATGCATACATCAGCAGGGCCGATGCCTCTTTCTTGGGGATGCCCCTGGTTTGAAGGTAAAACAAGGCTTCCTCGTCCAGCTGGCCAATGGTACACCCATGCGAACATCTAACATCATCGGCGAAAATCTCCAGCTGGGGTTTTGTATTCACGGTCGCCCGGTCACTGATCAGGACATTGTTGTTTTGTTGGAAGGCATTGGTCTTCTGGGCATTCTTATCCACAATGATCCGCCCGTTGAAAACCCCGGTCGACTGTTCGCCGTAGATGCCTTTGTAATCCTGGTGGCTTTCGCAATTAGGCTCCAGATGGTGCACCAGGGTATGGTGGTCTACATGCTGTTTCGCCCCGAGGATGGTCACCCCTTTCAGGGTAGAATCGATATACTCCCCTTTCTGATAAAAGTTCAGGTTGTTGCGGGTCAGTTTCCCTCCGAAGGAAAACGTATGCACTTTAACCGTACTCTTGTCTTTCTGGGCGATATAAGTATTGTCAATAAGGGAGGCGTTTTCCGTATTGTTTTGCACCTTGTAATAATCCACTATGGCATTTCGGCCCGCAAAAACCTCGGTTACCGAGTTGGTCAGCACCTCATTTTCGGTAAGGCTCTGATGCCGTTCAATCACCTGCAGTTCCGCGTTCTCCTCAACCACGATGAGGTTTCTGGGTTGCAACAGCAGGGAGGCCTCGTTCCCGGTTGAGAAATTGATGATTTCCACAGGTTTTTTAGGCGCTTTGTGCTTGGGGATGTAGATATAGGCCCCTTCCCTGCTAAAAGCCGTATTCAGGGAGGTCAGGGATTCCTCCCTGGAAGCCGCCTGGTTGAAATACACCTCGAGGACCGGCTGGTACATCGGTTTGGTCAGCGCCGCACTCATCAGGCAGATATCCACCCCGTCATGGGTGGTTTCCGAAAGGTAGGAACTGTAGATGCCATCGATAAACACGATTTTATAGGTGTCTATTTCGTGCAGGAAATATTTCTTGACATCCCGGTATTCCAGCCCGTTCTCCTCTCTTGCGAAAATGCTGAAATCGATTTTTTGCAGGCTGTTCAGGGACGTGTATTTCCAGGCTTCTTCCTTTTTGGAGGGAAAGCCTTTTATTTCAAAGTTCCTGATGGCTTCGGAGCGTATGTCGTGAACCGGGTGGTTGACATCCACACTGTTCTCGAAGGCCAGGAAGGAAGAAACCAATTTATCTTTTAAATCCATGTTGTGCTTTTTTCTGAGGGGTCCCTGCTTTATTAAGCCACGGTTTCCTGTTTGAGCCAGTCATAGCCCTTTTCTTCCAGTTCCAGCGCCAATTCCTTACCGCCAGACTTTACGATCTTCCCATTGTGCAGGACGTGTACAAAGTCCGGGATTATATATTCCAGGAGACGCTGGTAATGGGTGATCACGATCACCGCATTTTTTTTGGTCCGCAGTTTGTTTACCCCGTGGGCAACGATCCGAAGCGCATCGATATCCAGGCCGGAATCGGTCTCATCCAGGATGGCCAGCTTGGGTTCGAGCATGGCGAGTTGGAAGATCTCATTCCGCTTCTTCTCTCCCCCCGAAAATCCTTCGTTCAGGGAGCGCGATAAAAACTTGCGGTCAATATCCAGCAATTCCGATTTCTCCCGGATCAGTTTGAGCATCTGATTGGCCGGCATCTCTTCCATCCCCCTCGCTTTGCGCGATTCGTTGATGGCGGTTTTCATAAAATTGGTCACCGATACCCCGGGGATTTCCACGGGATATTGAAATGACATGAAAATCCCTTTGTGCGCCCGTTCTTCAGGAGCCGTATCATCCAGGTCTTTCCCTTCAAAACTGATCTTGCCGCGTGTGATCTCAAATTCTTCCTTTCCAGCTATTACGGCTGCCAGGGTACTTTTCCCGGAACCATTGGGGCCCATAATGGCATGTACTTCCCCCGGGTTCACTTCCAGGTTGATCCCTTTGAGGATTTCTTTCCCATCAACACGGGCATGCAGGTTTTCTATCTTAAGCATCTTATATTTCCGGTTTGAATTGATTTCTAATTTCCTATCCGACCGAGCCTTCCAGGCTGATCTCCAACAATTTCTGGGCTTCCACGGCGAATTCCATGGGCAGTTTGTTCAGTACTTCCTTGCTAAATCCGTTCACGATCAGGGCGATGGCTTTCTCCGTATCGATTCCGCGTTGGTTGCAGTAAAAAATCTGATCTTCCCCGATCTTACTGGTGGTGGCTTCGTGTTCAATTTGAGCCGATTTGTTTTTCGCTTCGATATAGGGAAAAGTATGCGCCCCGCATTCATTGCCCATGAGGAGGGAATCGCATTGTGAAAAGTTCCTGGCGTTCTCGGCACGGCTATTGACACTTGTACCAGGCCGCGGTAGCTGTTTTGTCGATTTCCCGGCCGATATCCCCTTGGAGATAATGGTGCTGCGGGTGTTTTTTCCCAGGTGGATCATCTTCGTCCCTGTGTCGGCCTGCTGGAAATTATTGGTGACCGCGATTGAATAAAATTCCCCAATGGAATTATCGCCCTTCAGGATACAGGAAGGGTATTTCCAGGTGATGGCCGATCCGGTTTCTACCTGGGTCCAGGAAATTTTGGCATTTTTTTCGCACAACCCCCTCTTTGTTACAAAATTATAGACGCCCCCTTTGCCTTCCTTATCTCCCGGAAACCAGTTTTGTACGGTGGAATATTTGATTTCTGCATCGTCCAGGGCAATGAGTTCCACCACAGCGGCATGCAATTGGTTCTCATCCCTCGAAGGCGCGGTACAGCCTTCCAGGTAACTCACATAGCTGCCCTTATCGGCAATGACCAGAGTGCGTTCAAATTGTCCTGTGCCGGCCTGGTTGATCCTGAAATAGGTGGATAATTCCATGGGGCAGCGCACGCCTTCCGGAATGTAACAGAATGACCCATCGGAAAACACGGCGGAGTTCAGGGCCGCATAGAAGTTATCTTTTTGGGGGACCACACTCCCGATATATTTCCGGACCAGATCCGGATGTTCCCGGATAGCTTCGGAAATAGAACAGAAGATAATGCCCTTCTCGGCCAGGGTCTTTTTAAAGGTGGTAGTCACCGAAACAGAGTCCATGACGATATCCACGGCCACCCCGGCCAGTTTCTTTTGTTCATCCACGGAAATCCCAAGCTTTTTGAAAGTGTCCAGCAATTCCGGGTCTACTTCGTCCAGGCTGCTGTATTTCGGCTTTTTATTGGGCGCCGAGTAGTAGGAAATATCCTGGAAGTCAGGCTTCTTATAATGGATATTGGCCCATTCCGGCTCCACCATCTCCTTCCAGTAACGAAACGACTCAAGTCGCCACTCCGTCATCCAGCCAGGCTCGCCCTTTTTCTTGGAGATCGCCATGACGACTTCCTCATTGAGCCCTTTGGGCAGGGTGTCCGAATCTATGTTGGTGTAGAAACCGTATTCGTATTCCTTGGTCTCCAGTTCTTTTTTCAGTTGTTCCTCGGTATATGCCATTTCATTTCATTTATTAAATGAATAGTGCTTCTGTTTCCGCTGTCAGAGTGAGAAACTTTCACCACAGCCACAGGTTCGCTGCGCATTTGGGTTGTTGAAAACAAAGCCCTTGCCATTCAGCCCGCCCGAATATTCCAAAACGGTTCCCACGAGGTACAGAAAACTCTTTTTATCCACGATGATGCGAATGGCATTGTCTTCGAAAACCTTGTCCGTATCCGAAACCTTGTCGTCGAATTTCAATTCGTAGGACAGGAAGACAAGACCAACCGAACCAAGTAGACGTACATAACATAAC
>CAVRHQ010000018.1:0-328275 GCA_963721045.1 uncultured Flavobacteriaceae bacterium | reverse complement strand
TGACTTTTACCGCAGGATGATGGATAAGATTCAGGCTTCGAAGAACTACGACGATTCCATGTCATTTATTACCATGAGTAAGAACATCCTGGAAGAACCATATAAGGAAAATTACCCCAACGTATATGAGAAAGGGGCCCTGATAAATATGGCGCTGGATATCCGGCTCAGAGAATTGAGTCAGGGTGAAAAAGGTGTGCTATGGCTAATGAAAGCACCTATCAGGAACCTATGATAAGGATACCCTTTTGAAGATGATGCGCTGATCGATACGATCGTATCCCGACCTATCCTGAAATTCGCACTTTTTTTGATACCTATGTAATTGGGGATACCCCAATTGATTATTCGGAATTCCTGGCGAAGGTTGGCCTGAGGATCACCGACATTGGAGGAGAGCGGCTATTTCCTTAAGGACCAAGAACCATATATTGATGTGGATCCGGCCGACCAGGATAAAATCTTCCTGCGGAAGGATATTCCGTTGACCACCTTTTTTACAGACCTGGGATTGCAGGCTGGGGATGTGTTCGAAAGCATCGATGGCCAAAAGATAGACCTGAGCGCCATGCGTTCTGTGATAGGGGAAAGTTTTGGGTGGGACCCCGATAAGGAAATCACCCTGACCGTCAACGGGGCGAACAGGAGGTCCATCTGCAAGGAAAGGTTGGGCACCCCTACCATGGTGGTGCAGCGCATAATTCCCATGGAATCGGTCACACACCGGCAGGCAAGGCTCAGGGAGGCCTGGCTTAAAGGATATAATGGGCACTCCGGTAACAGGGTCAATACATCCCAAACGGCCGGATTAGCGGCCGACTGTTAAAATTATTCACGTGTTGTAACGAACCGCCCGATCCGGCGTCTTTAAGGTGTTATCGCCCTGTTAAAATGTATCGGATCAACAAAATTTTCCACCTCCTACTTGCCATAGCCTTATGCCTTGGTACCGCCTGTTCTGACCCGGTGAGCACCTTTGAGGACACCGAACGGGAGATCAGTGGTTCGGGCATCCTGGTCTCCGAACAGCGGTCGATGGGTGATTTTGGTTCTATCGTTAGTACGGGACCGGTCACCACCGTTGTACGCCAGGGCAATTCCCGGGAAGTGCTCGTGACAGCAGATGACAACCTGATTCAGAGGGTAAAAACTACGGTCATTGGACATACCCTTCATATCTCGCTGGAAGACGGGCAATACCATTCTATTTGGATCCGGGTGGAGGTGGTGGTACCCTCCCTCTCGTCACTGACGAATTCCGGGTACAGGCCCTATGAAGGTGAGCGGGTTCCGCACCACAGAAGCTCTCAGGGTTAAAAATTCCGGTCCGGCTTCGTTGTTCCTCAAGGGCAGGCCACCCGGCTTATTCTCCGAAATGAGGGAAGCGGAAGCATCCAGGCTTTGACCTGCACTGCGACCAATGCACCATGCAAAATATTGGCGAGGGCGAGATGGAAATTTACGGCAACGGACTTATTGAAGGGAGAATAGCGGAAGTGGGAGCGTCCGGTACAGGGGAACGCCGAGGGTACTCTATCGAAAACACGGACAGGGGGGGTTTTCAACGCCAATTGACGGCGTGGGGCAAACTTGGGCTGGTAGCTATCGAATGTAAATTCCGGGGAATCTCTCTTCAAAAATAAAGGCCGTCCTTCCGGAAGGACGGCCTTACTGTAGATGTACGGTTTGTTTTAATCGCCCAGCGCGACCCTTTCAAATCCGGTAACCTGTAATTGGGCGTCTACCGACTTTACATATTGTGCAACGCTTTGCTTGCTGTCTTTGATAAAATCCTGATTTACCAGGGTATTGTCTTTAAAAAGCGCTTGAGTTTACCCTGCGCAATCCTGTCAAGCATCTCTTCCGGTTTCCCTTCCTGCCGCAGTTGATCCTTGGCGATTTCGATCTCTTTCTGGATGGTTGCCTCATCCACCCCTGACTCGTCCAAGGCCACCGGATTCATGGCAGCAGCCTGCATAGCAATATCTTTGGCAACCTCTCCTGCACCATCAATGGCTTCGGAAATCCCGCCAGGGTGGCGATCTTGTTGCCCTGCGTGGATATAGGATCCGACGAAAGGGGCACTGAGTTTTTTAAAGCTGCCGATTTCTATTTTTTCGCCAATCACCCCGGTTTGTTCCGTAAGTTTTTCTTCAACGGTTATGCCGTTAAACGGCTGCCGAGCAAAGCCTCCTTTGTATCACAATCCAGCGCCAAAGCAGCCAGATCGTTGGCAAGGGCAACAAAGCTATCGTTCTTGGCAACGAAATCCGTCTCACAATTCAGGGAAATTATAACCCCCTGGGTGTGTTCGTCATTCACACGGGCAATGGCTGCACCTTCAGACGATTCCCTGTCGGCCCGTTTGGCGGCCACTTTCTGGCCTTTTTTCCTAAGGATTTCGATAGCCTTGTCAAAATCCCCTTCGGCTTCCACCAGGGCATTTTTACAATCCATCATCCCGGCACCGGTGGTTTTCCTTAAACTATTTACATCTGCTGCGGTAATCTTTACCATGGTATTGTCTCCTTTTTTAGAAAAGCTTTATTCCATTATTAATTCATAAACTGTTGTCCTTCTGCGGCTTATTCCACGCCACCTTTGGCTTTTTCCTGCCAGTCGCTAAGTTCGTCCCAGTTACCTTCCGCGGCCATACCAGCCTGCTTGGGCCAGGATCCCGGGATCCAGGTGGGCCAGATGTGAGCTGGCTTCTGTCAGGATTTCCTTTATTGCGTCGGGGGTAGATTCAGCCAGTTTGGCATAAGTGTCCAGTCCGGCGTTGGAAAGCGCCTCAGCTGCTTTGGGCCCGATACCCTCCACCTTGGTCAGGTCATCCCGGCTGGCTTTTTTCTTCTCCGCCTTGGGCTTTTCAGCCACCTTGGGAGCTTTCTCGGCCTCTACGGCAGCTTTCTCGGCTACTGCAGGGGCTTCCTCTTCATCCTTGAATTTTTTGGGTTCAGATGGTTTGACAGCTTTTGTCCCTTTCTCGGCTTTCTTTACGATCGGCAGATCCTCTTCGTCAGCCACCTCTTCATTGGCCACGGCCGAGGCAACTTCTACTGTTTCTTCCTCATCCTCTTCGTCCCTGTCGGGCTGTTTATCTGCTTTGCGTTCTGCAAGGCCTTCGGCAACCGCGTTGGTAACCTGGCTCATGATGACTTCTATGGATTTGGATGCGTCGTCGTTGGAAGGGATCACGAAATCGATAGGCCGGGGATCGGAGTTGGTGTCCACCATCGCGAAGATCGGGATATTCAATTTGCGGGCTTCCTTAACGGCGATATGTTCGCGCATGGTATCTACCACGAATAGTGCCCCGGGCAGGCGGGTCATATCTGCAATGGAACCCAGGTTCTTCTCCAGTTTGGCACGCATACGGTCAACCTGCAGGCGTTCCTTTTTAGAGAGGGTGTTGAAGGTGCCGTCTTTTTTCATGCGGTCTATGGCCGCCATCTTCTTAACGGCCTTCCGGATGGTCACGAAATTGGTGAGCATCCCGCCGGGCCAACGCTCAGTGATATAGGGCATGTTGATGTTAGCCACTTTATCCGATACGATGTCCTTGGCTTGTTTCTTGGTAGCGACAAAGAGGATTTTCCGTCCGGAAGCCGCGATCTTTTTCAGGGCTTCGTTGGCTTCTTCCAGTTTTGCTGCTGTTTTGTAGAGGTTGATGACGTGGATCCCGTTGCGCTCCATGTAGATGTAAGGCGCCATATTGGGATTCCATTTCCGGGTAAGGTGCCCGAAATGCACCCCGGCATCCAATAATTCTTTAATGTCTGCTTTAATTGCCATTGTTTTTAGTTTACGTTCTTTTGAATTAGCAATGTCCAAGTGGTATCCCACCTTTCAGGCCGGAAGCCTTGAGCATTTAGATGCTAAACTAAATTGGTCCCGGGCATGCCGGGCGTTTTAATTGTCCCATGACAAGGGACTTTCAAGGAACTTCGGTTATTATTACTATTTAATATACTGGCATTCGCTAAGGGAAAAGCCGGTATTTTATCGTTTGGAGAACTGGAATTTCTTACGGGCTTTCTTCTGTCCGTATTTTTTACGTTCCACCATCCGGGGATCCCTGGTCAGCAGGCCTTCCGGCTTCAGTACGCCCCTGTGCTCCGCATCCATTTCGCAAAGTGCCCTGGACAAGGCGAGCCGGATGGCTTCGGCCTGCCCGGTAATGCCCCCGCCGTATACATTGACGGTTACATCGAAGGAATCTTCATTTTGCGTAAGGCTGAAGGGTTGTTTTACTTTGTACTGAAGGGTAGGGGTAGGAAAATAATCGCTAAGGTCCCGCTTGTTGATGGTAATGTTGCCCTTTCCCTGGGAAACATATACGCGTGCTACAGCGGTCTTTCTGCGTCCAATTTTATGAATCACCTCCATTATTTAAGGTCGTTTAGATTAATTGCTGTTGGTTTTTGGGCTTCCTGCTTGTGTTCAGTGCCGGCGTATACCTTCAGGTTCCTGAAAAGTTCGGCACCCAGTTTGTTTTTGGGCAGCATGCCCTTCACGGCATTTTCAACCAGGCTGGCCGGCTTTTTTTCCAGTAACTCCTTCGCATTTCGGGATCTCTGTCCTCCGGGATACCCGGTGTATCGGATGTACTGCTTGTCGTTCCACTTATTGCCGCTCAGGTGGATCTTTTCTGCGTTGATCACAATCACATTATCCCCGCAATCCACATGGGGCGTAAATTCCGGCTTGTGTTTCCCCCTTAACAACCTGGCGACTCTGGAAGCCAGCCGTCCCAGGGTTTGCCCTTCGGCATCCACCAGCAGCCACTGCTTATTTACCGTGGCTTTATTGGCCGAAATGGTCTTGTAGCTTAATGTATCCACTACCCTAACTTTTAATAATTTGACACTTAAATCCCGTTTAGCGGGCTGCAAATGTACGATTAATATGTTGAAATGCAAATGCAGGATTCGCATATTTTTTTACGATTTCTCAGCTGGCCCCAACCCGCCGGAAATAGTGTTAAAATGCCCTTAAAAAAGGCCCATAGCTGTAACGATCTGGTATGGGCGGAGTCTTTTGGTTACAACCGGCAGACCTATGACTATTCGTACCTCCTGTTTCCTGGTCCTATTTGTTTATTTCAGCCATATGTCCCGGGCACTTGGGCAGGATTCAACGGCCACATTGCCCAAACGCAGCTATAACACCCGCTTGCTTCAGGGGGTGGAGGCTCCGCTGATAGATGGGGTCCCGGATGAGGCAGCATGGAATATCGTGGACTGGGAAGGGGATTTTATTGAGCAACGGCCCGATGAGAATACTCCGCCTGCCCATCAGACCCGCTTTAAGATCATCTACGACCAAAAGAACCTGTATGTCGCTATTCGATGTGAGGATTCGGAACCGGACAAGATCGTCAAACGCCTTTCAAGAAGGGACGGTTTTCAAGGGGATTGGGTGGCTGTATTTATCGACAGTTACCACGATATGCGGACGGCTTTCGGTTTTCTGGTGACTGCCGCAGGGGTAAAAGCGGATATCTTTGAATCCGAGAACGGGGGGAATGAAGATGAAAGCTGGAACCCTATCTGGTATACCAAAGCCCGGGTAGATTCCGAAGGATGGACAGCCGAAATGAAGATCCCGCTCAGCCAGCTGAAGTTCGGAAAGGCCGAGGAACAGGTCTGGGGACTGGAAGTGATGCGCAGGTTATTCCGGGAAGAGGAGCGATCCGTGTGGCAGCGCCTGCCCGCAGACACCCCGGGTTTTGTAAGTGAGTTTGGCGAGTTGCGGGGCCTGAAAAGCCTGGAACCACAAAACCAACTCGAAATACAGCCTTATACGGTAGCGCGTTTGAAAACCTATGAGGCGGAGGATGGGAATCCCTTCCAGGATGGGAGCGATACAAAATTTACCGGGGGGCTCGACGCCAAGGTGGGGATCACCAATGACCTGACCCTCGACCTTACGGTCAACCCGGATTTTGGCCAGGTGGAAGCAGACCCCTCCGCCATTGCACTGGATGGATTCCAGATTTTTTTCGAGGAAAAGAGGCCCTTCTTTGTTGAAAACAAGAATATTTTTGATTTCAGGATTTCCAATTCCGAAGCCGGGAACACTTTCGGGCTGGACAACCTCTTCTATTCTCGCCGCATCGGCAGGAGCCCCCAGGGGTCACCGGATACCACCGACAATGAGGTGGTGGAACAACCCGATACCACGCCCATCCTCGGGGCCGCCAAATTTAGCGGTAAAACCAGGGACGGTTGGTCTATAGGCGCGCTCGAAAGTTTAACCGGGAGGCGTTTCGCGACCATAGACAACAACGGATCAAGGCGGAAGGAATTGGTGGAACCCCTGACCAATTACTTTGTCGGCCGATTGCAGAAGGATTTTAATGACCGCAACAGCTATATAGGCGGGATGATCACCGCCACGAACCGGGACGGCCTGTCGGATGCAACCGGATTCCTCCTAAAATCGGCTTATACCGGGGGGATCGATTTTAAACATCAGTGGAATGCGCGCGACTGGTACTTCGGGGGAAACCTGATCTGGAGCCATGTAACCGGGAGTGAGGATGCCATCCGTGAGACCCAGGAATCCATCACCCACCTATTTCAGCGGGTCAATGCAGGCCACGTGAGCGTAGACCCGGAGCGCACTTCCCTGACCGGGACCGGGGGGAACCTGAAACTGGGAAAAATCGGCAACGGCCACTGGAAATTTGAAACCGGGGGCACCTGGCGTTCCCCTGAGCTGGAACTGAACGACATGGGATTTCAGAGCCGGGCAGACGACCTCAGGCACTATACCTGGATAGGGTATCAGAGCCTGAAGCCGGACAACACCTTCAGGAAAGTCGGCATCAACTACAACCATTGGGCCGTATGGGATTTCGGAGGCTATCTCAACAACCTTGAATTCAATACCAATACCTGGCAAAACTGGAAAGGGAACTGGTTCAGCAACATCGGCTTTAACTTTATGCCCATCCAGTACTCCAATTTTGCCCTGAGGGGAGGCCCCAGGCTGCGGCAGTCCCCCCAGATTAGTTTTTGGAACGGGATCGAATCGGATGGACGGAAAAAGGTAAGTTTCAACCTCTTCCACAATGGCCGGCGGGCAACCGATAACTCCTACAGGACTTACTATGTGGAGGCGGGCATCAATTACCAGCCTATCAATGCCCTTCGCCTTTCCGCCATCCCCTCTTTTGAAACCAACAGGGACAAGCTACAGTATATTGACAATATC
Organism: uncultured Flavobacteriaceae bacterium; assembly: GCA_963721045.1. Lineage (GTDB taxonomy): Bacteria > Bacteroidota > Bacteroidia > Flavobacteriales > Flavobacteriaceae > Zeaxanthinibacter. The sequence continues at coordinate 321,054 of CAVRHQ010000018.1, read as the reverse complement.
GACCTGAATGGGGAACCCAGGTACCTGAACGGCGAAATAGATCAAAAAACACTTCGCATGTCCTTACGCCTCAACTATACGATCAATCCCAACCTGAGTATTCAGTATTGGGGGCAGCCTTTTGTGTCCAGGGGCCGGTACACCCATTTTAAACAGGTAACGGATCCCATGGCCAGTGTGTTTGAAGACCGAATAACCCCCTATACCGACGCCCAACTCACCTACGACGCCCCGGGGGAACGCTACCTGGTAGATGAGGACCAGGACGGGACCACAGACTTTGAATTTGACGATCCCAATTTTTCGTTGATCCAGTTCCGGTCTAACCTGGTCGTTCGCTGGGAGTATATCCCCGGGTCTGAGATCTTCCTGGTATGGTCGCAGGACATCTCCCAGACCGGAGACCCCGGGCAGGGGTTGCTCCCCAGCCTATCTGATCATGTTTTCGGGGGGCATCAACCCACCAATATCTTCCTGATCAAGGCCACCTACCGGTTTATTTTTTAGCGGGGTGTCCGGGCCACTTTTGGTAAATCTCACAGGCTGCCCTGGTCTTTGGAGTAGCCTGTCCTGTATGGATAATTGTTCTATATTTATGCGAAATTATCCTGCGTATGAGGCCTGCATTAAGTCGGGCAGGCTGGTATAGCCTCTATTCTTCACTTCTTTTGGCATTATGCATGCTTTATTCCTGTGTGGACCCGGTAAGCCCGGATTTCGCGTATTTGGATGGACTAGTCTACATAGACGCATTGGCTTCAACAGCCCCGGGTGCTTCCTATGTGGATATCCGTAAAACCACTATGGAATTCGGCAGCCAAACCAACCGCTTCCTCAGCGGCGCATCCGTTACCTTCATCAATACATCCACCGCGCTGTCGGTACCTCTTAAAGAAGCCGAAGAGGCCTATGTACCCCCGGCCGATTTTGCGGCCGTAGCTGGGGAAACCTGGCAACTCCGCGTTGTCCTTGCCAGCGGGGAGGAATACCTGTCCGAGCCCGAAACCATTCGGTCGGGGGTGCCTTTGCAAGATTTACATGTAAGTTATACCCCGGAGTTGTTTTATAGCGGGGAGTTTAAACGATTTGTTCCCGGTCACAGGATATCGGCAGATCTGCAGGACCCGCCCGGGGAAACCAACTATTACTACTGGCGTTTCCGGTCGTTCGAAACACACAAATTCTGTAAGATCTGTTTTAATTCCATTTACAGGAGCGAGGGTTGTATTCCATGGGATACGGGAAGTGGTCCGCCTCTGCTTGATTTCTATACCTATTATTGCGACAGTGAATGCTGGAGGATCCGCTACTCGGACGAGGTACAGATTTTTTCGGACCGCTTTTCGGATGGCAAGGATATAAAAGCTTTGCCGGTCGCCAATATCCCCTTGCACAATAAGGAAAATATTGTGGTCGAGTTAGAGCAGTTCACCTTGAGCGAATCGGCTTACCAGTATCTGAAGACATTGAAAGACCTGGTCGACAACAATTCGGGTTTGAACGCCCCCTTGCCGGCGGCACTGGTGGGTAACCTATACAATCCGGCAGACCGGGATGAGTTTGTCCTGGGTCGATTCACGGCCGCCGCCGCCAGTACTAAATCCGTGTTTATAGATCGGTCAGCCATCCCGGACGAACCGCTGGATGATGAGGTAAAACCCCAGGTTGAGGGCCCGGAAGCACCACCCTACCAGGTATATACCAGCCCCTGTGCCGAAAGCAGGTATGTTACCTCGCATCGTCCGCCGGGCTGGCAGGATTGAGCGGGAGACAGCGGGCAAATAGGGCAGGATAATGGTTCGGGAATAGATTTATACGGTTTTCTATAAGGGGATGACAGAATCGTGTTAGCCCTTTTATGGTATTTCGGCCTATATTAGTGATTTTTATGTTATTCTGATTCACGGAACATGTGGTATCCACGAATTCATACATTCCTCCCTGCACTTGCCTTCCTGCTTTTGCAGGGGTGTACTGATGCTGTGGCACCTGAGTTCCACTACATCCTTGGATTACCTTATATAGATGCCGTGGTTGGTACCACTCCGGGTACCTCCTATGTTCAGATTTCGGAATCTGCCCGTGATTTTGGGGTGAATCTCAATAAGCCGGTCTCAGGAGCCACGGTTTCTTTCATAAATACGCAAACCGGTAAAAAGATCGGACTGACCGAACTGGATGATGCCTATTTGCCCCCCGAAGGATTTGCCGCAAAAGTGGGCGAGACCTGGGAACTCGAGGTTTTGCTGCCTAATGGCAAGCGGTATCTTTCCGAACCGGAAAAGATCAACGAGGCCATACCTATTTCCAGGCTGGAGGTAACGTATGATCCCCAATTGTATTTCAGTGACGAATTTGATTCCTATATCCCCGGGCACCGGATTTCCGTTGACTTCTCAGACCCGGGAGGGACCCCCAATTATTATTACTGGCGCTACCGATCGTTCGAGCGCCTGGTGTATTGCAGGCAATGTTTTGGGAGGACAGTATTGAGGGGAGGGGAGTGCATCGTTATTAATTTTGGAAATGAGCAGGATGAATCAATATTGAAGGATTATTATACCTATGCGTGTGAAGAACGGTGTTGGCAAATACGCTATAGCGAAAAGATCGACCTGTTTTCCGATGAGTTCACAGACGGGGCAGAAGTTACCAATTTGCCGGTTGCGGACATTCCGTTGCACACCAAACGGAACGTCCTGGTGGAACTGCAGCAGTTTGCCCTTTCGGAAAAAGCCTATAAGTACTACCGTACCCTGAAGGATCTGATCGATAATAATTCGGGTTTCAACGCACCCCTTCCTGCGGCTCTGGTAGGTAATCTATATAACCCGGATGAGCCGGAAGAGGTGGTATTGGGGAGATTTACCGCGGCGGCCACTTCGGTGATGCCGATCTTTATTGAAAGAATTAATATTGAAGAAGAGCAGCTGGAGCCCATAATTGTGGGACAGGCTGAAGGGCTGGAGACCCCGGCCCCACAAGTTTTTTATGCGCCCTGCATCAATAGTAGGTACCGAACAACCAGCCAACCCGAGGGATGGCGAGACTGAACTCCAAATGATGGGAAACAACCACCGAATTATTAAATGCCTGAAGCTACGCACAAGTTACTTACAATTAAAATGCTATACCCTACTTGGGATTGTTGCCCTGCTGAATAAGGGATGCATTGACCCGGTGGCACCCGATTTTGCCTTTCAGGAAGGCCTCGTTTACGTAGAGGGCTTTGCTTCCACTGCCCCGGGCACCAGCTTTGTTACCATCAGTGTTTCCGCTGAGGATTTCGGGGTGGATGTGGTAAATGCCGTAACGGGGCCACCGTGGTCCTTACAGAGCGGGATTCCGGGCGGGAAGTGGCCCTCCATGAAATACCGGGGTCCTATGTGCCGCCTGATGACTTTGTGGTTGCGCCCGGGGAATCCTGGCTTTTGGACATCCGGCTGGAAGATGGCCGCCACTATCGGTCTACTTATGAAACTGTGGCTGCCGCGGTTCCCATTACCGATATCGAAGCCGAATACACCCCGGAACTGTATTTCAGGGAAGCCTCGGAAAGGTACGTGCCCGGACACCGCATCTATATAGACTTCACCGATCCTGCAGGCGATGAGAATTACTATTACTGGCGTTACCGTGCCTTCGAAAACCTGGATAATTGTGAAAGGTGCTACGACGGGCTTTTCCGGGACGGTAAGTGTATTGGCGCCCTTCCGGGCACCCACCTGCTATATTATTACGACTATAAATGCGAATCGGATTGTTGGAAGATCCGGTACCCGGAAGAAGTAAATATATCGGATGACCGCCTCATTAACGGGAAGGCAGTCAGTTCCCAATTAGTCGCGAATATTCCCCTGTACAACAAGGAAGATATGGTGGTGGAATTACAACAGCTTTCCTTAAGCCCCAAAGCCTTTGAGTACTATAAGGTCCTGCAAGACCTTGTGGACAACAACAGCAGCCTGAATGCCCCGCCCCCTGCTGCCTTGCTGGGCAACCTGACAGACCAGGATAACGATGAGAATTTTGTGTTCGGGAGGTTTACGGTAGCCGCAACCACCCGCGCGTATATTTATGTGGACCGGACAGACATTGAAGAAGCCGCCATAGACCGCGTACTTGCCCCATACCGGGAATCGTGTGAAGTTTGCCCTCCCGGCAGTTCCTGCCCTATAGATTGCAGCCCGGTAGCAACTGCCCCATGTACGGAAACGCGATACAGAACCGCCATGATGCCGCCGGGCTGGAGGGAACAATAATTTCAAATACCGAACAAACACTCTATGAAACGACCAATAAAGCAGCTATTTTTATTCATCTTCCTGTTACAGGGCTGGCTTGCTGTAAGCCAGACACCGGAATATACCCTGAGTTTTGAAATCCTAGAAGACGCCGTCGGCCAACCCCTGGAAGGCGCCCAGATTGCCATCAGGCCCTGTGCCTGCGGGGGGGTCTCCAGTGAGGCAGGCAGGTTTTCCATTTCCCTTCCGGCACATAGCTATGAGGTGACCATCACCTATATCGGATTCCGTACAGAAAAGAGGAGTGTCGACCTGAACAGCGATATCAGCCTGACGATTTCCATGCAGGAATCCCAGGAACAGCTTTCCGAAGTCGTGGTACGCGCCAGGCGCATTGTGGAAAACCTGGAAACGCCGCAAATGGGTGCCCTCCAATTACAATCCCAGGAATTGAAAAAGATGCCGGCAGCGTTGGGGGAAGTGGACGTACTGCGGAGCATGACCCTGCTGCCAGGGGTCAATAATGCCGGCGAGATCAGCAACGGCCTCTCCGTACGAGGCGGCTCCCTGGACCAGAACCTCATACTTTTTGATTATGCCCCTGTATTTAACCCCACCCACCTTTTCGGGTTGTTTTCGGTGTTTACCCCGGATGTCCTGTCGTCCGTAGACCTCTACAGGGCGAATATCCCGGCTCGTTTCGGGGGGCGTACAACCTCCGTGCTCGATGTGAAGGTGAAGAGCCCCTACATAGAGTCCCCCCGTATATCAGGGGGAATAGGCCTGGTGTCCAGCCGGCTGGCCATAGAAACCCCCCTTATTAAGGATAAGCTTTTCGTCAACATTGGGGGCCGTGCCGGCTTTACCGATTTTTTGCTGCCACTGGTTTCCGATCGGCTCAAAAACACAAAAGCCAGGTTTACTGACGCGACCATGAAGCTGCTTTATCTGCCCACCCCCAACGACCAGATATCATTCACCGGCTTTTACAGTAAGGATTTTTATCAACTCGACCTGGTCTCCAAGGTGCAGGATGTCAACGCGGAAAACAACCAGTATGATTTCCTTACCCTGAATGGTACCCTCAACTGGACCCATAGTTTCAATGAAGAAACCAACCTCCGTACCCTGTTTGTGACCAGCGATTATACCCCTAAAACCATTTTCCCGGAACGCGACAGCAGCAATGAGATCGTGTACGAATCCAACATCAAATACCTCAGCCTTATTTCCGAATTTTCCAAGACCGTCAATGATGAATTGGATTATTATGCGGGGATACAGGCCAACCGCTATCAGATCAGCCCGGGGAAACTCGATCCCGGCACGGCGAACAGCATCCTCCCGGTTACCCTCACCGATGAAACCAGTTATGAACTGGCCGCCTATGCCAATGCCAACTGGAATATAATCGAACCCCTGACCATCTCAGCCGGCTTGCGGTTTAACCACTTTGTGTTTGTGGGTCCCTATACCCAGGCTTATTTTGATCCCAATACCGGGGCGATTACCCACACCACTGAGTTCGAAAAAGGCGCGGGTGTAAAAACCTATAACGGCCTGGAGCCCCGGCTCGGGGCTACCTATAAACTTGGGGAAAACCTCTCCCTGAAAGCCAGTTATGCCCGTTTAAACCAGTATTTACAGAATATCTATAACAGCACTACCCCCCTGCCCACCTCCAGGTGGAAAACCTCAGACCCTTTCATAGAGCCCCAGCAGAGCGATACCTATGGGCTGGGGATTTATAAAGTATTGCCTGAATCGGGCTTCGAACTGGGGTTGGAGGGGTATTACCGTACCTCCAGGAACAACCTGACCTATAAGCCCGGGGCGGATTTCTTTTTGGAAAAATACCTGCAAAGGGATGTGGTACAGGGACAGGGGGAAGCCTATGGGGTGGAATTCAGCCTGAGCAAACCCAAAGGTACCGTGAACGGATGGTTCAATTACACCTATTCCAGGAGCCTGCTGCGTTCGGAAAACGAGCGGCTGGCCGACCGCGTGAATAACAACCAGTGGTATCCGTCGGATTTCGACAGGCCTCACGTCATCAACGGCACGATCAACTTTGAAGGAGATAAATACAATACCTGGAGTTTTAACTTCACCCTCCAAAGCGGGAGGCCCTACACCGTGGCCAATAGCGTGTTTACCCTGGAGGATATAGACATCCCCATCTTTATTGAACGGAACAATGCGCGGATACGCCCGTACCACCGCCTCGATTTCTCATGGAAGGTGCGCTACAGCAAGAAGCTCAACCGCCGGTGGGTGGGCGACTGGACGTTTACGATCTATAACCTGTATTCCCGCCGGAACCCCTTCAACCTGTATTACGCACAGCGTACCGGGGCCGAGAATTCAGATATTTTCCTGGGTGCCCCCCTCGGAACCTATGAACTTTCGGTGCTGAACAGCCCGCTCTTTGCGATCACTTATAATTTTGTGTTTGACTAATGCGCCTCCAGCCAATTGGAGCCCTCGCCGAGTTCAACTTCCAGCGGGACCTTCAGGTCATAGGCATTCTCCATTTCCCCCCTGATGAGTTTCCGCATGGTTTCCAGTTCGGGATTGTAAACATCGAATACCAGTTCGTCATGTACCTGTAGCAGCATCCTCGTCTTGTATCCGCCTTCAGCCAGTTTCCTGTGGATACGGATCATGGCGATTTTGATGATATCGGCGGCACTTCCCTGTATGGGGGCATTCACGGCATTGCGTTCGGCGGCCCCCCGGACCACGGCATTGCTGCCGTTGATATCTTTCAGGTACCGCCGCCTTCCCAAAACGGTCTGCACATATCCGTGTTCCCGGGCAAATTCGATCTGCTCCTGAATGTAATCCCTAAGCTTGGGGTAGGTTTTGTAGTAGGTGTCTATCAGGTCTTTGGCCTCTGTGCGGGAGAGGTTGGTCTGGTTGCTGAGCCCGAAGGCCGAAACCCCGTAAATTATCCCGAAATTAACGGTCTTCGCATTGCCGCGTTGTTCGCGGGTCACCTCCTCCAGGGGGACATTAAAGACCCTGGATGCTGTGGAGGCATGGATGTCTTCGCCATTCCTGAACGCGGCTATCATCGTATCTTCTTCGCTAAGGGCGGCTATGATCCGCAGTTCGATTTGCGAATAATCCGCAGAAAGCAGGGTATAATCCCCGTTTCTGGGGATGAACGCTTTCCGGATTTCCCGCCCCCTTACGGTGCGGATGGGGATGTTCTGCAGGTTGGGGTTGTTGCTGCTCAACCGCCCGGTGGCCGCCACGGTCTGCATATAGTCCGTATGCACCCGCCCCGTGCCCGGTTCCACCTGTTCCGGGAGGGCGTCTACGTAGGTGCTTTTGAGTTTGGTTAGCCCCCGGTAATCCAGTACGTCGCGAATGATCTGGTGGTCCTTGGCGAGATAGGATAGCACGTCTTCGGCCGTTGAGTACTGGCCGGTCCGTGTTTTCTTGGGCTTATCCACCAGTTTCAACTTGTCAAATAGGATTTCCCCCAACTGTTTGGGTGATGCGATGTTGAATTCTTCCCCGGCTTCCCCGTAAATTTTTTGTTCGAGTTCCCGAATGTCCTCATCCAGTTGCCCGGAGAGTGATTTGAGGAAATCAGTATCTAACCGGATACCTTCGAGTTCCATGTCGGCCAGGACTTCAAGCAAAGGGATCTCGATCTCCCGGAACAGTTTCTCCGTTTTAGCCTGAGCCAGTTCGGGCTCAAAATGGGCGGCGAGCTGGAAGGTAATATCCGCATCTTCCACGGCGTACTCGGTTTGTTGCTCCAGGGATACATCGCGCATGGTCAACTGGTTTTTCCCTTTCTTCCCGATGAGGTCTGTAATGGGGATGGGGGTGTAGTTCAGATAGGTTTCAGAGAGGACGTCCATATTGTGCCGCATGTCCGGGTTGATGAGGTAATGGGCCAGCATGGTATCGAAGAGGGGTCCCTTTACCCGCATGCCGTACTGTCTGAATACCTTGATGTCGTATTTCAGGTTCTGGCCAATCTTCACGATGTTTTCAGCCTCAAAAAAGGGCTTGAGGGCAACGAGCAGTTCCATGGCGCCGGCCCGGTCTTCGGGGAAGGGGATATAAAATCCCTTCCCGGGTTCCCAGGAAAAGGCGATGCCCACCAGTTCGGCCACCAGGGGGTTTATGGAGGTGGTTTCAGTATCAAAACAAACGCTTTTCTGGAGCAGGACATTTTTCAGGAAGAGTTGCATGGCCAGCCCGGGGGCTACGCTCTGGTAGACATGCGGGACATCCTGTATGGTTTTCCTTCCGGAGATCTCCTGAATCGTAGCCGGGGCTTCTCCGTCATTCCCGAAAAGGGAGAATTGCCCGCTCCCGGCTTCCCGGGCCTGTTCCCGGGCCGTTTCCGTACTCGTGACCTGTGGCTGGCTGTCTGATGGCTCGCCGCTGAAGATCTTGATGAATTGCTCCCGTAAGCGCCGGAACTCGAGTTCTTCAAAAATCTCCTGGACTTTTTGGCCGTTGGGCATGGAAAGCTCATAATCCTTGGCATCGAATTGCACGTCACAGGTGATACAGATAGTCGCCAGTTTTTTTGAAAGCCGTCCGAGTTCGGCATTTTCCTCCACTTTTTCTTTCATCTTCCCGCTGAGCTTGTCCGTGTTCTCCAGAAGGTTTTCCATGGAGCCGAACTCGGCGATGAATTTCTTGGCTGTTTTTTCGCCCACCCCGGGCAGGCCGGGGATATTGTCGCTGGCGTCCCCCATCATCCCGAGGTAGTCTATTACCTGCTCGGGCCGTTCCACCCCAAACCGCTTCTGCACCTCGGGGATCCCCCAGATCTCGATCCCGTTACCCAGGCGGGCGGGCCGGTACATAAATATGTTCTCTGAAACCAGTTGTCCGAAATCTTTGTCGGGGGTGACCATAAATACCTTGTACCCCTCTTTTTCGGCCTGCTTCGCCAGGGTACCGATCAGGTCGTCTGCTTCCAGGCCCGAGCTTCTCCACGCAGGGGATGTGCATGGCTTCCAGCAGTTGCTGGATATAGGGCACCGCTATCCGGATCGCATCCGGGGTCTCGTCCCGGTTTGCTTTGTAATCCTCATAAAGTTCGGTGCGTTCGGCGCTCCCGTCCTTATCAAAGCAGACGGCCAGGTGGTCTGGTCTTTCCCTTTTGATCACATCAAAAAGCGAGTTTATAAATCCCATGATAGCCGAAGTGTCCATCCCTTTTGAATTGATCCTGGGATTTTTGATCAGGGCATAGTATCCCCTGAAAATCAGGGCATAGGCATCCAGTAAGAAGAGTCGTTTTTGTTCTGCCATTTGAAAGTTTCTTGAAGCGATCCAAAGCTACGAACTTTCACCGCTATTCGAAAGGTGTCAGGGGCGAATGTAGGATCCCGAAACGCGATTGGAATGGCCTTCCCCGTTATAGATCCGGTATGAAAAGCCCGGTTGGATGCAATATCCCCCGGTTTCCCCTCGCTTATTGACGGCAATAAAGCCCACCTGGAAGTCGCGGTAGGCGCTGTTCCGGGACACGATCCTCCGGACCCCTTCCTCGCAGGCTTCCTGGGGCGATTTGCCCTGCCGCATCAATTCCACGATAAGAAAACTTCCTACGGTACGGATCACTTCCTCCCCAAGGCCGGTGGAGGTGGCCCCGCCCACTTCGTTGTCCACGTAGAGGCCGGCCCCGATAATAGGGGAATCACCAACCCGTCCGTCCATTTTATAGGCCATCCCGCTGGTGGTACAGGCCCCGGCTATATTGCCTTTCGCGTCCAGTGCCAGCATCCCGATGGTGTCGTGGTTCTCGATATTGATTACCGGCTGGTAATGGGAAGTCTTTTTCCATTCAAGCCACTCCTTCCTGGATTTTTCGGTCAGCAGGTCGGTTTTCTCAAAGCCCTTTTCATAGGCGAACATTTCTGCCCCCTTGCCAGCCAGGATCACATGAGGGGTGTCTTCCATCACTTTGCGCGCCACCGATACGGCGTGTACGATATGCTGCAGATATACTACTGAGCCACAATTCCCGTCCTTGTCCATGATGCAGGCATCGAGAGTCACATTCCCGTCCCGGTCTGGCCGGCCCCCCTTCCCCACGGATTGGTTGCTTTCATCTGCCTCTTCCACCCGTACCCCTTGTTCCACGGCATCCAGTGCATTCCCGTTCGTACTCAGGATTTCCCAGGCCCTGGCGGTGGCGTTGGGTACGTCCCAGGTGGCAATGACCATGGGGAATCCAGATCCAATGGTGGTTGCCCGTCCTTCCATACTTTCCGGTATACGGCGGGGTGCGCCTCCAGCCGCCAGCGGGGCCGCGAGCATCCCCGCCGAACTCAGGGCAGAGTTTTTCATGAACTTTCTTCTATTCATACACTTGGGTTCTTTACATTTAAGTCTTTAAATATAGGAAATATGATCGTAGAAGTTTGTGCCAGCTCCCTGCAATCGGCAATGGCAGCCCAAAGGGCGGGAGCAGACAGGATTGAGCTTTGCGCGGAGCTTGGGGTAGGGGGGATAACCCCCAGTTACGGGATGCTGCAGCGGGTCCGCGACTCGGTCTCCCTTCCTGTCCATGTGCTTATCCGTCCGCGAAGCGGGCATTTTACCTATTCCGAGGCCGAATTTGAAATAATGTGCCGGGACATAACGCAATGTGCCGGGATGGGATTTGACGGGGTGGTGGCCGGGATTTTGCTGGACGACCTAAGCCTGGACCAAAAACGCCTGGAAGAACTTCTGGCCCTCAGGGGCGGGATGCACTTCACATTTCACCGCGCTTTCGACTGGCTGCCGGACCCCATGGAGGCCCTGGAACGGTTGGAAGCCCTGGGAGTAGATGCGGTGCTGAGTTCCGGGCAGGCCGGCAAGGCGGTTGAAGGCCTGCCCCTGCTCACGGCCATGCAGGAAGCCGCCTCCCACTGCACTGTTATGCCCGGGGCGGGCATAGGGCCAGACAATGCCATCACTTTCCGGGATTTGGGTTTCCGGGCCATCCACCTCTCGGCTGCAGGCCTGGAAAATGAGCTGAAGATCCCTCCGCCCATGACGCTGATCTCCCCGGCCTATATTTCCGATATTGCCACCGTCCTGAGCCGGGAATCCGTGATCCGATCCGTGGTGGAAAGCGTTAAATAAATTGTTAATGGAATTATTGGATGCTCTGCAAAGGGATATATTTGTAAAAATTGGATTATGCTTCGCTGGATCTTTTTTGTGATCGTTTACCTTGTTCTGTGTTTTTATTCCCTTCAGGCCCTTAAGACCGCCTCCCGATATCCCTGGGTATACTACTTTTATCTGGCCGTATCCCTGATCGTACTGGGGAATTTCATCTACCAGTTTACCTTCGGCGAAGAGGCAGGCCGGGTCCTGAGCCGGCCCAAAAGCTATGCCTTCGGCTTCCTGCTCGCCATCCTGATCTTTAACCTGATCACCATCCTCTTCCTTTTTTCTGAGGACATCTTCCGGGTTTTTGCCGGCCTGTACCACAGGGTATTTGGCGGATCTGATGAGTTTAGCCTGCCTACCCGAAGGCGTTTCCTCAGCCTGATCGCCCTGGGGATTGCGACCCTGCCTTTCGGGGCCCTCCTTTACGGGATGTACAGGGGGAAGTATAATTTTAAGGTCCTCCGCTACCAACTCGAATTTGAAGACCTGCCGGAAGCTTTTGACGGGTACCGGATCACCCAGATTTCCGATATCCACAGCGGGAGCTTCGACAACCACCGCAAGGTGGAATACGCCGTGGACCTGGTAAATGAACAGGAGAGCAATGTGATTTTTTTTACGGGTGACATGGTGAACAACAAGACCGATGAAATGAAACCCTGGGCGGCCCTCTTCGCCGGGCTTGAGGCACCCGATGGAAAGTTCTCCATCCTGGGGAACCACGATTATGGCGATTATATTGACTGGGAGACCGAGGAAGCCAAAGAAGCCAACCTGCAGGCGCTGATCGCCCTGCAACGGGATATGGGGTTTGACATGCTGTTGAATGAGAACCGTTACCTGGAAAAAGACGGGGAACGCCTGGCGGTGATCGGCGTGGAGAACTGGGGACGGGGCGGCTTTAAAAAAGCCGGTGACCTGAAGAAAGCAACATCCGGGTTGCGGGAGGATGACTTCAAAATCCTGCTTAGTCATGACCCCTCACACTGGGAAGACGTGGTCCTGCCCGATCCGGTACATTACCACCTGACCCTTAGCGGGCATACCCACGGGATGCAGTTTGGCATTGAAATCCCCGGGATCGTAAAATGGAGCCCCATAAAATGGCGTTATAAATATTGGGCGGGCCTATATAAGGTGAAAGGGCAGCTGATCAATGTGAACCGGGGATTCGGTTATCTCGGATATCCTGGCAGGGTGGGGATATGGCCCGAGATCACAGTAATCACCCTGAAACGAAAATCCGCCGCCTGAGGCCGCGTGCCACAGCCCTTTGCAAAATATTTGGCTGTGGTGTTTTTTTAACAAATTTTCATACATTTGGGCCATAACCAAGCGACAAGCTATGTCTAAATTCGGAGAACTTATCGATTTAAATGTCCCCGTGTTGCTGGATTTCTATGCAGAATGGAATGAGCAATCCACGGCCATGCATCCGGTACTCCGGGATGTAGCTGCAGCCCTTGGCGATAAAGGGAAGGTGATCAAGATCGATGTGGACAAGAACAAAGAATTGTCTCAGGCCCTGAGGATCAAAGGCCTCCCAACGCTTATGATCTACAAAAAGGGTGAAATGGTTTGGCGCCAAAGCGGGGAGCAGGATGCCAATACACTTATAGGTATCCTCAACGAATATCTCTGATCCGGCCTTCCGTTCCGGTAGATTCCTCCAAGTTTGATGTTTCGGACAGCCAGTGCCTGATCAGGGTTCCACAGGATTGCGCAGGGTATCCTCCAGTATGTCGGTCGCAGTCTGGTCAACGGCCGTTGTATCCCTTACGGGCATGGTGTCGATCATATCCGAATCCAGAGGTTCTTTTTCCTTCAGTTTATCCTCATCCAGAAGGTCGTCCTTGTAAAACTGGGTAAAGCGGTCGATTTGCTCATTAAAGATCAGCGTTTCCTTCTCGGCCATTTCCTTATCGTGATTGTCAATAAGGATGTCGATGTTCCTGCGGTAAGCCTCCATGTCTGAGAGGATGTCATCGATCTTGGCGTATTGCTCGTCCAGCGGGATGCCCGCATAATAGTCGAGCCGGTCCTGATAAATGGCTTTCAGCTGGCCGAACAGTTCCCGGGCCTTTTCGGTTTCCCCGACCTTATAGTAGCCATCGACGAAAGGTTCCACAAAGGTGTAGAACCCGTAGCAGGACAAGGGCAGGTTGGTCATGGCAATATCGATGACGTCTTTGGCCTTGTCTATTTTGTTCTCGGCGATCAGGGCTTCCATCAGCCGGGCCAGGTTGCTTCGCAGGGAGAGGCCCTGGGTCCTGGTCTGCGGATCGTGGTAAATGTCCAGACTTCCCGAATTGCCCCAGTACCAGTTCTTGACGATATCGTACATCAGGTCCCCGTCTATCCGTCCCATTTCGAAGGAGTTCTTGTTTTTGGTGTGGATGGGGACCAGCTTATAGGCCATCCCGTCCAATTCCAGGTACTCTTTCATCCAGATGTACTCGGAGCTGTCGAAGCTGCCGCCGGAGAAATAGATAGGCCGTTTCCAGTCGTTGTTGGCGAGCACATCGAGCATCATGATGCGGTTTTTCGGGAGCGCCTTGGGAAGGTCGATGTCGATGTAGTCCACGATGAGGGAGGAATCCTTTTCCTTCACCAGGCCGCTTTCGAGGACGTTTTTCTTGTTTACCGGGATACGGATCTTGTTGGTGGGGTAATATACCAGGTCGAGCGTATTTTCAGAATACTGGCTAAGGTCGGCGTCTTCCATTTCAAGGATGTGGCGGAACTTGGTCTGCGGATTGTCACTCCCCACCCAGTTGAGGAAATCCTTGATATCCCAGCGACGGTCTTTGATCCCGGGAAGCCCCTGGTAATAGATGACATCCCTGTTTCCGTAACGGTATAGGTCGTGGGTGAGCTGAGACGGGATGGTGGTGCTTTCATAAGCTTTGCGTTTCATTTGGTCTACATACCAGTCGGTGGCAAACAAGCTGGTGCATATGATGCGCACGTCAGTGCGGTATCCCTCGATTTCCTGAGCGAACCAGAGTGGAAAGGTATCGTTGTCGCCAATGGTGAACAGCATGGCCCCGGCATCTTTCTGGCAGGAGTCCAGGTAGGTTTTGGCACTGGCTTCGGCCGTATATCGGCCAGACCGGTCGTGGTCGTCCCAGTTCTGGCAGGCCATGACCACGGGCACGGCCAGCAGGCAGAGCGCTGTGACGGCAGGCGCCAGGATCTTGGGGCTCAACCACTTTTTAAACTCGTCGAACAGTCCGTAAACGCCCATTCCCACCCAGATGGCAAAAATATAGAAAGAACCGACGAGCGAATAATCCCGTTCCCTGGGCTGGAAGATATAGGGGTTGGTGTAAAACTGTATGGCAAGGCCGGTGAAGAGGAAGAACACGCACAATACCCAGAATTGTTTGGGGTTCCGCGTGACCTGGAAGACCAGGCCAACGATCCCCAGGAGCAGGGGGAGGAAAAAATAGGTATTCCTGCCTTTGTTGTTGAGCAGGTCCTGGGGCAGGTTCTCCTGGCTTCCCAGGCGCAGGCTGTCTATAAACCCTATGCCGCTCAGCCATTCCCCGTTGCCGTTGTAACGCCCTTGCAGGTCGTCCTGCTTTCCTACGAAGTTCCACATAAAGTATCGCCAGTACATATAGCCGAACTGGAATTTGAACATATAGACGATGTTTTGCCAGAGGGAGGGCGGCTCCACTTCGATATACTGGCTAAATTGCCGCAGGAAGCTCACATACTGTTCCGCATCGATTTCCCCGTTTGCAAAGCCGTCTTTTAATTGGGTGATTGCCTTGCGCAATTCTTCGTTGGAGGTTTTCATGTGGAAATCGAGCGGACCGAAATACTTGATATAATTCTCCGCGTTCTGGTCGTTCCACATCCGCGGAAGTAGGCCTACATGCTTTTCATTGGGGCCCTGGATGGCTCCTTTGTATTTGTTGACGATGATGTATTTCCCCAGCTTCTCATCCTGCTCGTATTTAGGCTCATCGTCCTTGTCCTCCCCGGGAGGGGCAAAGGTGTCTGAATAATAAGCCCCGTATACCGGGCTATCCACCCCGGGATATTGTTCCCGGTTGTAATACGCCAGGAGGGCACGGGCATCTCCGGGGTTCCCTTCGTTGATAATTACATTTGCGTTCGCACGGATGGGGAGCATCAGCCAGGTGGAGAACCCAAGGAAAATAAACATGCAGCAGAGGACGATGGTATTGGCGATGCGGTAGTTGTTTTTCCGGGTGTAGTTCAACCCCCAAAAGAAGGCCCCGGCGAAAAGCAAGCCCATAATAATGGTCCCCGAATTAAAGGGGAGGCCGATACTGTTTATAAAAAATACCTCGCTCCAGCCGAAAAGCATCAGGACATAGGTGAGGGAAAATTTGTATACCAGCATCAGGAGTACGATGACCAGCAAGTTTGCGGCCAGGAAATTCTTGACCGTCGTCTTTTTATAGTGCTTGAAATAATAGAGGAGGCCGATGGAGGGGATGGCCAGGAACCCCATAAACTGCACCCCGAAGGTGAGGCCGATGACAAAACTGATCAGGACAAGCCAGCGGTGACCCCTGGGGTCATCTTCCGAGTCGACCCACTTCAGCCCAAGCCATAGCAGAAGGGCCATGATCAGGCTGGCCATACCGTATACCTCGGTTTCAACTGCGTTGAACCAGAAGCTGTCCGAATAGGCGAAGGCAAGACTTCCTACCAGGCCGCTGCCCAGGATGGCTATGGCCTGGGGGTTGGATAGTTCCCCTTCCCGGCTCACCAACTTTTTACATAAGTTGGTGATGGTCCAGAACATGAAGAGGATGGTAAAGGCGCTGGACACGCCCGACATGCTGTTGACCAGGTGTGCCGTGTGGTCCGCGTCCGGGGCGAACATGGCAAAAAATGCCCCGATCATCTGGAAAAGGGGTGCCCCTGGCGGGTGGCCTACCTGCAGCTTGGCCGAGGTGCTGATATATTCGCCGGCATCCCAGAAGCTGCCAGTCGGTTCAACAGTAATCGCGTAGGTGATAAGGGCTATAAAAAAAACGACCCATCCGAGGATGGTGTCCCATTTATCAAAGTTTTTTGAAAACATCCACTGCCAGTTATCCGGTTGTGGGCGAATTTACTAATTAAAATAAATATGGGGGTTTAATTTTTATAAAGCTTTAACGTCTGGCGGCCTTCTTTTTAAGGCGATGTTGTTCAAAATTGTTTGTGCATCCCAAAGTTTGTTTTAAATTTGCAGCCTTATTGGGGATTGGCCTATGGTGTAATTGGTAACACAGCTGATTTTGGTTCAGTCGTTCTAGGTTCGAGTCCTAGTAGGCCAACGAAAATTTTGAAGAAACCCTGTTGTCGGAAAGATGGCAGGTTTTTTTAATTTAAGACCATGCCAGGACGAGAACCTGCCCCGACCGCAGCGTCGGGGGCCTGTCCCGACCGTAGCGTCGGGAAGTCCTAGTAGGCCAACGAAAATTTTGAAGAAACCCTGTTGTCGGAAAGATGGCAGGTTTTTTTGATTTAAGACCATGCCAGGACGAGAACCTGCCCCGACCGCAGCGTCGGGGGCCTGTCCCGACCGTAGCGTCGGGAAGTCCTGGTAGGCCAACGAAAATTTTGAAGAAACCCTGTTGTCGGAAAGATGGCAGGTTTTTTTGATTTAAGACCATGCCAGGACGAGAACCTGCCCCGACCGCAGCGCCGGGGGCCTGTCCCGACCGCAACATCGGGACAATCCGGGTCCCTGGCCATAAAACGGGAGGCATCCGATGCCCGGCCCGGCACAAAAGGCCCGGGACTGGCGGATGGGGTAAGCCGGGAATCGACCGGACTCCGGCAGCCCATTATTTTCACTGGTCCCGAAAGGGCCACCCTTCCTTACGGGGTAGTGAAAAAGGGCCGCCAAAGAAGGCCGGTCCCATACCTTTGTATAATATGGTGTAAAATGCGAATATATTCGCTTAGGCTGCAACTTGCTTGCAGCTCCTTTAAAAAATACCAGCAAGAATAGGGGAATTGGAAAGGCGTTGTTTTATTGAATATTGGGGCAAACTTTTAGCAGGCCCGGACTGCCTTACAGAATGTTCCCGGCCTTTTCATTCCCGAATCAAAAAAAGTTGTATATTTGCAGCACTGAAAGAATATAGACGTATTCATGAGGGGACAATTTGTCCCCTCTTTTATTACTGGAATTTTGTCAGTTACGGCCGGATGGGCCCTTTGCATTCCCCCTGAATTTATGGGGTAGCGGGCTCCCGTGGCCTGGGAAAACAAGGGAACGTATGTTGAAGGAAACCGTATTGCGCGTGTTGGAAAATGTGTTCCGGACGGAGGCCTCCCTATTTTTGATTGACCTCCGGATAAGCCCGGACAACCAGATTCGCATCGTCCTGGACGGGGATCAGGGGGTGAGCCTGCAGCACTGTATGTTGGTAAGCCGCGCGGTAGAACAGGAACTGGACAGGGAAGAGGAGGATTTTTCCCTGGAGGTGACTTCAGCGGGTGCCACCGCGCCCTTGCAATTGGCCAGGCAGTATCCCAAAAATATTGGCCGGAAACTGGTGGTACGGGCGGCCGAGGGGAATTTCGAAGGCAAACTCACTGCCGTGAACGGGGAGGCCATCACCCTGGAATGGAAGGCCCGGGAACCCAAGCCGGTGGGGAAAGGTAAAAGAACGGTTCAGAAAAAGCAGGTGATAGCCTTTTCTGATATTCAGGAAGCAAAAGTTGTATTAAAGTTTTAATTGTAGGTCAAAAATGGAAAATATTGCGTTGATCGAATCTTTCTCTGAATTTAAGGATGATAAATTCATAGACAGGGTAACGCTTATGGCGATTTTAGAGGATGTATTCAGGAATGCGTTAAAGAAAAAATTCGGGTCGGATGACAATTTCGACATCATCATCAACCCGGACAAGGGCGATCTGGAAATCTGGAGGAACCGAACCGTGGTGGAAGACGGGGAGGTGGAGGACCCTAATGAACAAATATCCCTCAGCGATGCGCGTAAGATCGAACCCGATTTTGAGGTGGGTGAAGATGTGTCGGAAGAAGTGAAGCTAATCAACCTCGGAAGGCGGGCGATCCTGGCCCTCCGGCAAAACCTCATTTCCAAGATCCACGAACACGACAACACCACCATCTATAAGCAGTTTAAAGATCTGGAAGGGGAAATATACACGGCGGAAGTACACCACATCCGCCATAAGGCCATCATCCTGCTTGACGATGAGGGCAACGAAATCATCCTTCCGAAAGACAAGCAGATCCCCTCGGATTTTTTCCGGAAGGGAGACAATGTAAGGGGGATAATAGAGAGCGTTGAACTGAAGGGCAACAAACCCATGATCATCATGTCGCGCACCTCGCCCCAATTCCTGGAGCAACTCTTTTTCCAGGAGATCCCGGAAGTTTTCGATGGCCTGATCACCATAAAGAAGGCCGTACGTATCCCCGGGGAAAAGGCCAAAGTGGCTGTCGACTCTTATGACGACCGTATAGATCCGGTCGGCGCCTGCGTGGGGATGAAAGGCTCCCGTATCCACGGCATCGTCCGGGAACTGGGGAACGAGAACATCGATGTGATCAACTGGACCAACAACCCCCAGCTAATGGTTACCAGGGCGCTCAGCCCGGCCCGTGTGACATCGGTAAAACTGAACGATGAGAAAATGACGGCCCAGGTATTCCTCCGGCCGGAAGAAGTATCCAAGGCCATCGGCAGGGGAGGCCACAATATCCGGCTCGCCGGCCAGCTGACCGGCTACGAGATCGATGTCTTCCGCGAAGGCGTGGAAGAGGATGTGGAACTCACCGAGTTTTCCGATGAGATCGAGGCCTGGATCATAGAGGAATTTAAGAAGATCGGGCTGGACACGGCCCGCAGCGTCCTGGAACAGGATGTGGACGACCTCGTTAAACGGACCGATCTGGAAGAGGAAACCATAGCGGATGTCATCCGTATCCTCAAGGAGGAGTTTGAAGATTAAGCTATATATTAGCACCAAAAAACGAAAGAAGAGGTAAATAGATTTTATGGCAGATAATGCAACGATAAGGCTCAATAAGGTCTTGAGAGAATTGAATATATCATTGGACAGGGCTGTGGATTTCCTGGCATCCAAAGGACACGACGTGGATGCCCGCCCCAACTCCAAGATCTCTCATGACGTCTATCAGGTACTCCTGGATGAGTTCCAGACCGACATGAGCAAGAAAGTTGCATCCAAGGAGGTAGGCGAAGAGAAGCGAAAGGAAAAAGAAGCCATCCGCCTCCAACTGGAGCGCGAACAGGAGGAAAAGAGGAAAGCCAGGGAGAAAAAGGAGGCAGAGAAAGAAGTGATCTCGGCCAGGAAGGAACTGGCCGGCCCAAAAACCGTGGGCAAAATAGACCTGGACGCTCCCAAATCCAAAAAAGCCGAGCCCGCCAAAAAGGAAGAGCCGGCCAAACCTGCTGAGGAAAAACCGGCCAAACCTGCTGAGGAAAAACCGGCTGCTGAAAAACCGGAGGTTGCACCCAAAGAAACCGAGGAGGAAAAACCCCAGGTGATGGAAACCCAGTACAAGAAACTGGCCGGCCCGACCATTACCGACAAGATCGACCTCTCCCAGTTCAAGAAAGCTAAAAAGAAGAAAGAGGAAAAGAAAACTTCAAGCGACAAGAAAAAGAAAAGGAAACGAATTCTCAGCACCCCGGGGACCGGCGGGGGCGGTCGCGGTAAAGCGGGTGGCAAGAAAGGGCAGCGGTTTTCATCTTCTCAGAAGGTGGAGCCCACGGAGGAAGAAGTACAAAAACAGGTCCGGGAAACCCTCGAAAAACTGCAGGGGAAATCCAAGAAGGGAAAAGGGGCCAAATACCGAAGGGACAAGAGGGACCAGCACCGGCAGCAGACCGAAAAGGACCTGGAACAACAGGAACTGGAAAGCAAGACCCTGAAGGTAACCGAATTTGTGACCGTGGGCGAAGTGGCCACCATGATGGACGTGCCTACCACGGATATTATTTCAGCCTGTATGTCGTTGGGCATCATGGTGACCATGAACCAGCGCCTGGACGCGGAGACCCTTTCCATCGTGGCCGACGAATTCGGTTATGATGTGGAATTCGTGACCACCGAACTGGAAGAAGCCATTGATGAAGAGGAGGATGCCCCGGAAGACCTGAAGCCCAGGGCACCTATTGTGACGGTAATGGGACACGTAGACCACGGGAAGACCTCCCTCCTGGATTATATCCGGGAAGAAAACGTGATCGCAGGGGAAAGCGGGGGAATTACCCAGCATATAGGGGCCTATGCCGTTGAACTGGAAGACGGCCAGCGTATCACCTTCCTCGATACCCCCGGACACGAGGCATTTACGGCTATGCGTGCACGCGGGGCCCAGGTGACGGATATTGCCATCATCGTGATCGCGGCCGACGACGACATCATGCCACAGACCAAGGAAGCCATCAGCCACGCACAGGCAGCGGGGGTTCCCATTGTTTTCGCTATAAACAAGGTGGATAAACCCACAGCCAATCCCGAAAAGATCAAGGAAGGCCTGGCGGGGATGAACCTCCTTGTGGAAGACTGGGGCGGGAAGATCCAGTCTCATGATATTTCGGCGAAAACGGGGCAGGGAGTGAAAGAACTCCTGGAAAAAGTACTGCTGGAAGCAGAGCTGCTCGAACTGCAAGCCAATCCTGAGAAACACGCCTCCGGGACTGTGGTCGAAGCATTCCTCGATAAAGGCAGGGGCTATGTGTCCACTATCCTGGTACAGGCCGGAACCCTGCGGATCGGCGATTATGTATTGGCCGGTACCTGCAGCGGGAAAGTAAAAGCCATGCACGACGAAAGGGGCAAGGCGGTGAAAAGCGCCGGGCCTTCCACCCCGATCTCCATTCTGGGTCTGGACGGCGCACCCCAGGCCGGGGATAAGTTCAACGTGATGGAAGATGAAAAAGAAGCCAAACAGATTGCTGCAAAACGAAGCCAGTTGCAGAGGGAACAATCCGTTCGTACCCAGCGGCACATCACCCTGGACGAAATCGGAAGGCGTATCGCCCTTGGCGAGTTCAAGGAGCTGAATATCATTTTAAAAGGAGACGTGGACGGCTCAGTGGAAGCCCTCACCGATTCCTTCCAGAAGCTTTCCACCGACGAGATCCAGGTGAATATCATCCATAAAGGCGTAGGCGCCATAACGGAGTCAGACGTGTTGCTGGCTTCCGCTTCAGACGCCATCGTGATCGGGTTTAACGTCCGCCCCATGGGTAATGCCCGTGATATTGCCGAGAAAGAGGAGATCGATATTCGGATGTATTCCATCATCTACGACGCCATCAACGACCTTAAGGATGCCATGGAGGGCATGCTCTCTCCCGAAATGAAAGAAGAAATTACGGGTACCGCGGAAATCCGGGAAACCTTTAAGATTTCGAAAGTGGGTACCATCGCCGGATGCATGGTGACCAGTGGCAAGATCTTCCGGAATTCGAATGTGAGGCTTATCCGCGATGGGGTGGTGATCTTTACCGGCGAACTCACATCCCTCAAACGATTCAAAGATGATGTGAAGGAAGTGGCCAAGGGGTACGACTGCGGGATACAGATCAAAAACTACAACGATATCAAAGAAGGCGATATCATCGAAGCCTTCCAGGAAGTCGCTGTCAAGAAAACCCTGTAGCCCCTTTAAGGCTCAAAGTACTAACAACAAAAAATCCCCCGGCCGGGGGATTTTTTTATGGGCTTAACAGCAGGGAT
Organism: uncultured Flavobacteriaceae bacterium; assembly: GCA_963721045.1. Classification (GTDB taxonomy): domain Bacteria; phylum Bacteroidota; class Bacteroidia; order Flavobacteriales; family Flavobacteriaceae; genus Zeaxanthinibacter. The sequence continues at coordinate 298,933 of CAVRHQ010000018.1, read as the reverse complement.
TCCGGATATTTTTTCCGCACTTCAATAAACTGCCTTTCGGCTTCCAGTTTGGTGCGAAAACGGCCAACCTGTACCCGGTAGGTGGGTGAGTCGAAAATGATTTTCGAATACCATCCCGGGAAATCCACCTCTACGTCGCTTTTAAGTTTTTCCGCCTTTTCGTAGGAACCAAATCCTACCTGAATAGTATAGAAATCGGCTTCGGAATTTACGTTCTTGTAAAGGGTCAGCAATTTGCCGATCCCCGGATCCTGGTCGATATTGATTTTCCCTTGCTGGGCATAAGCGCTGAGGGCGCCAAGTGCCAAAAACAGGGCTGTGATGCTTCTTTTCATGTGCAAGGCCTTTTGAGTGATTCCCGCAGGGACAAAGGTAATTTTTTCCCGTATAAACCCACGTATTTCCGTTTATTTAGAATAAGTATAAATTAGATATTATAAATACCTTAACATTTCCAAAATAAAGTCTATGTCGTATTTTTGTCGACGATTCAAAAGGCGATAAATTACCTTTCAAGGCCTGTAAACAGGTAATCATTGCGCCAGGATTTCGACAGAAATTTTAAATTATGAAACCGCAGTGTTTAAGCTAATTATCTGGTTATAATTACTTTGAACAGTCGAGTTTCATATGACCAAATACAATACTGAACGCAACCACATGAAAAAGGGTTTGGACCGTTATCCACTTTCAAGAATTTTTGCTTATTGCCTTTTAGTTTTCTTGCTTTTCTCATCCCGTTTGTCTGCCCAGGAAGCCGCGTCGGAAGAACCTTCTGCCGATGCTACGGCCACGGAAGGCGCGTCCGCTACCCAGGGCGATCCTGAAAAGGGGAAACAACTGTTTAACCAGAATTGTGCCGCCTGCCATGCCCTGGACCGAAAAATGACCGGTCCGCCCCTGGCAAATGTAGAAGAACGCCTTGCAACCACCGCAGGTTTGGACAGGGAATGGATCTATTCCTGGGTGAAAAACAGTTCTGCCATGGTGCGCTCCGGGGACAGCCATGCCGTTGCCATCTACAACGAATTCAACCAGACTCAGATGACGGCTTTCCCGACCCTGAGCCATGATGATATTGACAACATTCTGGCCTACACCGCCGCTCCGCCCAAGGCGCCTGCGGCCACTACGGCTGCCGCCGGCGCTACCCAGGCTGCCCCTGCCGAAGGCTCAGGCTTTTCCAACGACCTGATCCTCGGGGCCCTCGTGCTCGTCTTTGCGCTGTTGGTGGTGATGCTCATCCTGGTCAACAAAACCCTCCGGCGAATCGCAGAAGCCAATGGGGTGGTGCTGGAAAAAGAGCGGGCCCAGAAACGCATCCCGATCTGGAAGGCCTTTGCACAGAACCAGTTCCTGGTCCTGGTCACCGCCATATTCCTGATCCTCACCGCCGCCTATTACGCCTACGGCTGGATGATGCAACTCGGGGTAGACCAGGGATACGCCCCGGTTCAACCCATCCATTTCTCCCATAAAATCCATGCAGGTGATAATAAGATCGAGTGTAAATACTGCCACTCAGCTGCCCGCGTGTCCAAACACTCCGGGATCCCTTCCCTGAATATATGTATGAATTGCCACCGCTCTATCTACGAGTACAAGGGCAATCCTGAAGGCCCCAGCGAAGAAAGCATCGCCAACGGCTATACCAACGAATACTACACCAAGGAAATCAAAAAGCTTTACAAGGCCGTAGGCTGGGATGAAGAGAACCAGAAGTATACCGGCGAATCACAGCCTGTTGAATGGGTACAGATCCACCACCTGCCCGACTTTGTCTACTACAACCACTCCCAGCACGTGAATGTAGCTGGGATAGAATGCCAAACCTGCCACGGCCCGGTACAGGAGATGGAGGTGGTGCAGCAATATGCCCCCCTCACCATGGGCTGGTGTATCGAGTGCCACCGCACAACGGGTGTTAAAATGGCTGACAACCCCTACTATAAGAAGATCCATGAAGAACTTTCCAGGAAATATGGCCTGGAAGAAGTTACCGAAGCCCAGATGGGGGGTACCGAATGTGGAAAATGTCATTATTAATATAAAGCAGCAGCTAATATCATAATCATCGTATGGCATCAAACAAGAAATATTGGAAGAGTGAAGCCGAGTTGCATCCGAACGATTCCATTGTTGAGACGCTGAGACAAAATGAATTCCCGGAAGAGATCCCCGTGGACCAGTTCCTGGGAGACAAGGAGAACTTGTCAGCCACCACGACCAACCGAAGGGACTTTTTGAAATACGTGGGGTTTAGCACTGCTGCCGCATCCCTGGCTGCCTGCGAAGGGCCGGTGAAATATTCGATCCCTTATGTAGTACAGCCCGAGCGGATCATCCCGGGGGTGGCCAACTATTATGCCACCACCATTGCAGACGGCTATGATTTTGCCAGCATCCTGGTTAAGACCCGGGAGGGCAGGCCCATCAAGATAGAGAACAACACCGACGCAAAGAGCAACGGAGGAGCCAATGCCCGGGTGCAGGCATCCGTACTCTCACTTTATGACAGCACCCGGATACAGGGGCCGCTTTCCAACGGGGAACCCGTGGAATGGAATGTCCTGGACGCTTCGGTGAAAGCAAAACTGGCCGGGCTAGAGAATTCCGGCCGGCAAATTGCCCTGCTGACGCAGACCTATGCCAGCCCGTCTACCGATCGCCTCATCGGGGATTTCAAATCGGCTTACCCCAATGTGACCCACGTGGTTTACGATCCCATCTCCGAAGATGCCGCCCTGACGGCTTTTGAAAATAAATACGGGGAACGCGCCTTGCCCGACTATGATTTCAGCAAGGCAGAGATCATCGTATCATTCGGGGCAGACTTCCTGGGAGACTGGCAGGGAGGCGGCTATGAAAAGGGCTATGCCAAAGGACGGATCCCTACGGACGGAAAGATGTCCAAACACATACAACTCGAATCCAATATGAGCCTGGCGGGGGCCAATGCAGACAAAAGGATTCCGCTGACCCCTTCCCAGCAGAAGGTGGCACTTGCAAAATTATACAGTAAGTTGAATGGAACTTCCACAGGCGGGGAATTGCCGGAATCCGTGGAGCGTTACCTGGATAGTTTGGTGAAGGTCCTGGGAGAGAACCGCAACAAGGCAGTCGTAGTGACCGGCCTGAACGACGTGAACGCCCAGACCGTGGTGTTGGCCATCAACGAATTGCTGAACAGCCAGGCTTTTGACCCGCTGGCACCCCGATACCTGCGGCAGGGAAATACGGAAGCCGTGCAGCAACTGATCGCCGATATGAATGCCGGCAAGGTAGGGGCCCTGATCATAGATGGCGTTAACCCATTATACAGCCTGCCGAATGCGGCAGAATTCCAGGAAGGCCTTGGGAAAGTTGACCTTTCCATTGCCTTTTCCACCAACTGGAATGACACCACGGCTTCCACCCAGTTTACGGCTGCGGCCAACCATTACCTGGAATCCTGGGGGGATGCCCAAATAAAAAAGGGCCATTACAGTCTAATGCAGCCTGCGATCCGGGAGCTGTTTGACACCCGGCAGTTTCAGTCGGCCTTGCTGAAATGGATGGGAAGCGATCAATCTTATTACGACTATATAAAGGAGACCTGGACCAATTCCATCCTGGGTGGTTCCGACTGGAATAAAGCCCTGCACGATGGGGTTTTCACCCCGTCAGAGGCGGGAGAACCGGCAATGGCAATGGCCGGAGAAAGCGCTGAGCCCGCTGCAGCGGCACAGGAGCAGGAAGCAGCTGCCGGGGAAACGGAAACCGAAATGGTATCCGCCATCGTACCCCTGGCTTCAGCGGTACAAACCCTGGCCGGAAGCCAAAGCGGGGGAATGGAATTAATGCTTTACTCCAAAATTGGGATGGGCGACGGGAAACAGGCCGGAAACCCCTGGCTCCAGGAATTTCCGGATCCGATCACCCGGGTATCCTGGGACAACTATGTAACCGTTTCCAAGGCGGATGCCAGGAAGCTCGGCTTTGAGAACTACCATGTTGCCAATGGCGGACTGGATGGCAGCTATGCGAAACTGACCGTGAACGGAGTAACCGTGAAAGGGGTGCCCGTGATCATCCAACCGGGACAGGCGCCCGGATCCATAGGCCTTTCCTTTGGGTATGGAAAGAAGACCGGGATGAAGGAAGAAATGAAAACCGGGGTAAACGCCTTCCCGCTCTATCAGGGTTTTTCCAATACCCAGCAGGTTACTATCGAAAAGGAATCCGGCACCCATGAATTCGCGTGCATTCAATTGCAACATACCCTGATGGGACGGGGCGATATCATCAAGGAAACTACCCTGGAGGTTTACAACACGGGGGACCACCATGAATGGAACCGGGTTCCCGAGGTTACAAAGAACCATCAGGAAGTACCGGCTACCACCGTGGATCTGTGGAACGGGTTCGACCGTTCTATCGGACATCATTTCAACATGTCCATAGACCTGAATGCCTGTACCGGTTGCGGGGCCTGTGTGATAGCCTGCCATGCCGAGAACAACGTGCCTGTGGTGGGCAAAATGGAAGTAAGGCGTTCCCGGGATATGCACTGGCTGCGGATAGACCGGTATTACTCCTCTGAAGATACCTTTGAGGAAGACGATCAGAAAAAGGAACATTTATCGGGCGCCTTCGGCTCCAAGGAAGGATTTGCCGAAATGGAAGACCCGGCGGCCAATCCGCAGGTGGCCTTTCAGCCCGTCATGTGCCAGCACTGTAACCACGCCCCCTGCGAGACCGTATGCCCGGTGGCAGCCACTTCGCACAGCCGCCAGGGCCAGAACCATATGGCATACAACCGCTGCGTGGGAACGCGCTACTGTGCGAACAACTGCCCTTATAAGGTAAGGAGGTTCAACTGGTTCCTGTACAACAACAACGACGAATTCAACTACCACATGAACAACGACCTGGGCAAAATGGTCCTTAACCCCGATGTGGTGGTCCGTTCCCGTGGGGTAATGGAAAAGTGTTCCATGTGCATACAACTAACCCAGAAAGCCATCCTCGATGCCAAGAGGGATGGAAGGACGGTGAAGGACGAAGAGTTTCAAACGGCCTGTTCCAGGGCATGCAACAGCGGGGCTATCATTTTCGGCGATATCAATGATCCGGAGAGCGAGGTTACCGAACTGGCGAAAAGCACCCGCATGTACCATTTGCTGGAGAGTGTGGGAACCAGGCCCAACGTGTTCTATCACGTGAAAGTCAGGAATACGGATAGAACCCAAGAAGCGTAAGAACCTAACAACTATAAGAGAATTTTATGGCGTCGCATTACGAAGCACCAATACGGAAACCCTTAGTTCTCGGAGACAGAGACCATCACGATGTGTCTGTGGATATTGCCGCTCCGGTGGAAAGAAGGGCGAACAAGCAGTGGTGGATTGTGTTTTCCATTGCTTTTATTGCCTTTCTTTGGGGTATTGGATGTATCATATATACCATTTCCACGGGGATTGGTACCTGGGGATTAAATAAGACCGTAGGCTGGGCCTGGGACATCACCAACTTCGTCTGGTGGGTGGGGATCGGCCACGCCGGAACCCTTATTTCCGCTGTTCTTTTGTTATTCCGGCAGAAATGGAGAATGGCCATTAACCGATCGGCGGAAGCCATGACCATCTTTTCGGTGATCCAGGCCGGGTTATTCCCCATAATTCACATGGGCCGGCCCTGGGTAGGGTATTGGGTATTGCCTATCCCAAACCAATTTGGTACCCTATGGCCGAACTTCAACTCCCCGTTGTTATGGGATGTGTTCGCCATTTCAACCTATCTGTCGGTTTCCCTGGTGTTCTGGTGGACCGGGCTTTTGCCTGATTTCGCCATGATCCGCGACCGTGCCGTCAAACCGTTTCAAAAGAAGATTTACAGCCTGGTGAGCTTCGGCTGGACCGGCCGCGCCAAAGACTGGCAGCGCTTTGAGGAGGTTTCCCTGGTACTGGCCGGGCTGGCTACCCCTCTGGTGCTTTCTGTACACACCATCGTATCATTTGACTTTGCCACCGCGGTTATCCCGGGCTGGCATACCACCATTTTCCCGCCCTACTTTGTTGCGGGAGCCATATTTTCCGGATTTGCCATGGTAAATACCCTGCTGATCGTGATGCGGAAAGTTTGCCAGCTGGAAGCCTATATCACCGTACAGCATATTGAATTGATGAACATCATCATCATGATTACCGGATCCATCGTGGGATGTGCCTATATTACGGAGCTGTTCATGGCCTGGTATTCTGGGGTGGAATACGAGCAATACGCCTTCCTTAACCGGGCGACCGGACCGTACTGGTGGGCATACCTGATGATGATGACCTGCAACGTGGTTTCCCCACAGGTCATGTGGTTCAAAAAAATACGCACCAGCATCCTGGTTTCCTTCATCATCTCCATTGTAGTGAATATTGGGATGTGGTTCGAACGTTTGTGATCATTGTAACTTCCCTGCATCGGGACTACCTTCCTTCCTCATGGACCATGTTCTCGCCCACATTTGTGGATATCGGGATATTTATTGGGACCGTCGGATTCTTCTTCACCCTCTTCCTGCTTTATGCGCGAACCTTCCCGGTAATTGCCCAGGCGGAGGTGAAATCCATCCTGAAAACTTCAGGGTGAGAAGTATAAAAAATTAAGGGAAGCCGGGAAACCGCTTTACCAGATTCCCGACAGGGCAGTTGTAGAAAAAGCGTGAATGTTGTGGAACCGGCCCCTGCTTCTCCGGCGGCCACCCGCGGAGCAAGTAGCCAGCCTGCTGGGCAGCCTCGGTGAATTCAACGCCGGGAAACAACGGCCGGACGACCTGAAAAAAATCAAGGGCATAGGACCCCAGATGGAACAGACCCTGAACCAGATCGGCATTTATACCTACGCCCAGGTAGCCAGGATGGGACAAAGTGACTATGAACTTCTGGATTCGATCACCGGCGCGTTCCCGGGCAGGGCGCGAAGGGATGATTGGGCCGGACAGGCGAAACAATTAAATTCGAACAATTAAAAGTATGGCAACCAAGGTTTTACATGCATATTTCAACGATGACGACGTGCTGTTGCACGCGGTCAGGGAAGTGAAGGCGGCCAAACACCATATCGATGAGGTTTTCTGTCCGTTCCCCGTTCATGGCCTGGATAAGGCATTGGGACTGGCCCCTACTCGAATTGCCATCACCTCTTTTATTTATGGTTGTGTCGGCCTTATCGTAGCGGTCCTGATGATGAATTATATGATGATTGTAGACTGGCCACAGGATATTGGTGGAAAGCCGAGTTTCGGTTATATTGAAAACATGCCGGCCTTTATCCCCATCATGTTTGAAATGACCGTGTTCTTTGCAGCCCACCTCATGGTGATCACCTTTTACCTGAGGAGCAGGCTGTGGCCGTTTAAAAAAGCTGAGAATCCGGATGTCCGCACCACAGACGACCATTTTGTTATGGAAATTGGCGTACACGGCAATGAACGGGAACTGAAAGACCTGCTGTTCGAAAATGGAGCGGTGGAAATTAAAAGTATTGAAAAGTAGTCTTGGGAATGATGAATCAGATAGCAAAAATAGGAATACTGGCCGGCGTCCTGCTCCTGGCATCCTGCCATAGCAACAATGCGCCCAATTACCAGTATATGCCAAATATGTACGAACCGGTTGGCTACGAAGCGTATGGCAAAGTAGACTTCCTCCCCAACAGCATGGAGGCCCGCCTCCCGGCCGAGCATACCATCCCAAGGGGTTGGATGCCCTATCCTTATGCCAACGACCCGGAAGGCAAGGAACTGGCACGGGCCCAGAGCAGTCCGCTGGATTCCCTTCAGATGGATACAGACCTGGCCAAAGGACAGGAGTTATATGGTATCTATTGCGCCGTTTGCCATGGGGCGAAGGGTGACGGGCAGGGCATACTCGTGCAGCGCGAAAAGATACTCGGGGTGCCCAAATATTCAGATCCCGCACGGAACATTACGGCCGGAAGCGCATATCACACGATCTATTATGGCCTGAATGCCATGGGTTCTTATGCCAACCAACTGGACCATAAGGAGCGATGGCAAGTGGCGGAATACGTGATGAAACTCAAACAAGACTTAAATCAATAAGACAAGGACGTAAACTATGTACACGTTTTCAAACAGATTAAAATTAGCCTCCTTCATCTTAATGGCCGTAGGTCTTCTGGGTATTGGGATCGGATTTGTTTCGGCCCCTTCCAATCTGGATGAGGCAAAGGCCTTGGTGGCTGCCCAGGCCGAGGGCCATGGCGAGGCTGCTGAAGGCGAATCGGTAGGGATGGGGATGGAAGTGCCGCACGGCAATATCACGGAGCCTACAGGGGAACACGGTGCCGCCCACGACGAACACCTGCTGCAATACATGCAGAACAGGCCCTGGGCAGCTTTGTACGTGGCTGCGCTCTTTTTCTTTGTCATTTCACTTGGGGCACTGGCGTTCTATGCTATACAGCGTGCCTCACAGGCCGGATGGTCGCCCATGGTCTTCCGCGTCATGGAGGGCATAACCGCCTATATGGTGCCGGGTGGGATCATTGTTTTTGCCTTGCTCGTATTGTCTGTTATGCAGCTGAATCACCTGTTTATCTGGATGGATCCGGATGTCATGGCCAAGGATGAAGCGCTGCAGGCCAAATCGAGCTACCTTAACCCCGTATTCTTCCTGATCCGGGCCCTTTTGTTCCTGGGCGGGTGGATCCTGTACAGGGAGGTATCCCGCAGACTTTCAATAGGTCAGGACGATGCGACGGACAACCGTAAATTTGCCCTGAATTTCAGATGGTCTGCCGGCTTTCTGGTATTTTACCTGGTTTCCGAATCCATCATGTCCTGGGACTGGATCATGAGCGTGGAACCCCACTGGTTCAGTACCCTGTTCGGCTGGTATAATTTTGCCGGGATGATCGTATCGGGCATCACCGTGATCGCCCTGGTGACCATCTACCTGAAGTCCAGGGGGTATCTGCCCGATGTAAACGACAGCCATATTCACGACCTGGCCAAATTTATGTTTGGATTCAGCATTTTCTGGTGTTATCTGTGGTTCGGGCAATTCATGCTGATCTGGTATGCGGATATCCCGGAGGAGGTCACTTATTTTGTCACTCGCATCGAGGATTACAGGCTTCCGTTTTTCGGGATCCTGGTGCTTAACTTCGTGTTCCCGATCCTGATGCTGATGAACAGCGATTATAAACGTGTAAACTGGTTCGTGGTACTCACGGGTATCGTGATCCTTATAGGACATTACCTGGACGTATTTAATATGATTATGCCTGCCACCGTGGGAGACCATTGGTATATCGGGATTCCGGAGATCGGAGCGGTCCTGTTTTTTGCGGGATTGTTCATCTTTTGGGTTTTCAGGGCCCTTACCATGGCGCCCCTGCAGTCTAAACGCAATCCCTATATCGAGGAAAGCAGGCAATTTCATTATTAGTAATTTTATAGTTTAATAGAATTCACAGGATGACGGTAGTATTGACCATAGCTGTTTTAGTTTTAGTGGCGATTGCAATTTGGCAAATGACCAAAATATTTGAATTGTCGCAACTTAAAGCGGAAAATTCTCAGGTGGCAACGGAAAATGACAACAAGAACAACGGCTACCTCTTGTTTGCGTTCCTGATCTTTATATATGCCATAACCATTTACACATTCACCGCCTACTCCAAGTACCTGCTGCCCGAAGCGGCCTCGGCCCACGGCAAGGAGTACGATCAGTTAATGATGGTCACCATGGGGATCATCCTGTTTGTGCAGACCATCACCCAGGCCCTCCTTCATTATTTCGGATATAAGTACCGCGGAACGAAAGACGGTAAGGCCCTTTTCTTTGCGGACAATGACCGGCTTGAGTTCATCTGGACCATCATCCCGGTGATCGTGCTGGCCGGGCTGATCCTCTGGGGGCTGTATACCTGGACCAATATCATGGATGTAAACGAAGATGACGACCCGCTCATTGTAGAGCTCTACGCACAACAGTTTAACTGGACGGTGCGCTACAGCGGGGCAGACAATGTGCTGGGGGATGCCAATGTCCGCCTGATCGATATAGACCGGGCCAATGTACTGGGACTCGATGAATCTGACCCCTATTCGCAGGACGATGTGATTGCAAAGGAGCTCCATTTGCCGGTAGGACGGAAAATCAACTTCAAACTGCGCTCACAGGATGTGCTGCATTCGGCCTTCATGCCTTACTTCAGGGCACAGATGAACTGTGTGCCCGGGATGATCACCCAATTTTCCTTTACTCCAACTATCACCACGGAAGAGATGCGGCAAAATCCCGACATTGTGGAAAAGGTAAGGCGTACGAACCAAATTCGCGCCGAAAGAGCCGCGAAGGGGGAACCCAATTCGGATCCCTGGGAGTTCGACTACATCCTCCTGTGCAATAAAATTTGTGGAAAATCACATTATAACATGCAGATGAAGGTGATTGTTGAATCGGAAGAAGAATACAACGCATGGTTGGCCGGGCAGCAAACTTTCGCCCAGCAAATGGCAGCCTCCAATTAGCAGGCGGATAATGAAAAATATTAAATAAAAAATTGATTATGTCAGCAACAGGACACGAACATAGCGAGGATCACGCACATGATCATGGACATCATCATAAGGAAACCTTTATTACCAAATATATATTCAGCCAGGATCATAAGATGATCTCCAAGCAATACCTGATCACCGGCCTTACTATGGGCTTTATCGGGATAGCAATGTCGATGATGTTCCGGATGCAACTCGCCTGGCCCGGGGAATCCTTTAAGATATTCGGATGGCTTTTAGGGGATTGGGCACCGGACGGTGTGATGGATTCTGACATCTATCTGGCATTGGTGACCATCCACGGGACCATCATGGTATTCTTCGTGCTCACAGCGGGGTTGAGCGGTACATTCAGTAACCTGCTAATCCCCTTGCAGTGCGGGGCCAGGGATATGGCCTCGGGTTTCCTGAATATGCTGTCTTACTGGATGTTCTTTACCTCCAGCGTCATAATGGTGATCTCCATTTTTATCGAAACCGGGCCGGCCGCCGCCGGGTGGACCATTTATCCGCCCCTTAGTGCCCTGCCCATGGCACAACCGGGCTCGGGCCTGGGGATGACCCTCTGGCTGGTATCCATGGCTATCTTTATCGCTTCGTCTTTGCTGGGATCCCTCAATTATATTGTTACCGTGATCAACCTGAGGACCAAGGGCATGTCCATGACCCGGCTGCCCCTGACCATCTGGGCTTTCCTGATTACCGCAGTGATCGGGGTCGTATCCTTTCCGGTCTTACTGTCAGCGGCCCTTCTGCTGATCATGGACCGCAGCTTCGGAACCTCCTTCTTCCTGTCAGACATTTTCATACAGGGCGAAGTGCTGCACTACCAGGGAGGATCCCCTGTGCTGTTCGAGCACTTGTTCTGGTTCCTCGGACACCCCGAGGTCTACATCGTAATCCTGCCGGCGCTTGGCATCACCTCAGAAGTGATGTCCACCAACGCCCGGAAACCCATATTCGGCTACAGGGCCATGGTGGCTTCCATCCTGGCTATCGCCTTCCTGTCGACCATCGTATGGGGGCACCACATGTTCATTTCGGGAATGAACCCGTTCCTGGGATCGGTTTTTACGTTCACCACCCTTTTGATAGCCATACCGTCGGCTGTCAAAGCGTTTAACTACATCACCACCCTTTGGAAAGGGAACCTGCAGCTGAATCCGGCCATGCTGTTTTCCATCGCCCTGGTTTCCACTTTCATCACCGGGGGGCTTACCGGGCTTATCCTGGGAGACAGTACCCTGGATATCAACGTACACGACACCTATTTCGTAGTGGCCCACTTCCACCTGGTAATGGGGATTTCGGCCCTTTACGGCCTGTTTGCCGGGGTATACCACTGGTTCCCTAAGATGTTCAAGAGGATGTTGAACAAGAACCTGGGCTATGTCCACTTTTGGGTTACCGCAGTTTGTGCCTATGGCATCTTCTTCCCCATGCACTTCATCGGGATGGCAGGGGTTCCCAGGAGGTATTATGAAAATACGGCCTTCCCGATGTTCGATGAATTATCCAATATCAATGTGCTGATGACCGTCTTCGCACTCATCGCCGGGTTGGCCCAGCTGGTTTTTGCCTATAATTTTATCCACAGTATATTCTATGGCAAACGCACGGTACAGAATCCCTGGCATTCCAATACCCTCGAATGGACGGCGCCTATAGAACACTTCCACGGGAACTGGGAAGGGGAGATCCCCCATGTGCACCGATGGGCCTATGACTACAGTAAAACCATGCCCAATGGCGAGTATGTTATTCCCGGGCAGGATTATGTGCCACAGCATATCCCCTTACAGGAAAACGAGGAAGAATTGAACCATTGACAGCTCCCTGAGCTGATTGTATAGAGACAAAGGCCCATCCCAGGATGGGCCTTCCTTATCTGCGGACAGGACCACGAAGTTTCGCAATTTTATAATATCTTTAATGGACCAATGAAGCCGTTCCCATAATCAAAAAGTATCCATGAACGTGAAATACCCCTTGCTTTTGCTCCTCCTGCTTTCAGGCACTTTGCTGCATGCCCAGCGCAAACCCAGGATCAAAGGCAACCGGCAGGTTACGGAAGTAAGCAACAGCCTGCCCGAATTCCACTCGATAAAATTGCTGGACAACCTGAAGATCACCCTGGAAAGCGCCGCAGAACCCGGCTATAGTGTGACAGCTGATGACAACCTAATAGAAATATTGAAATTCAGGGTTGATTCGGATACCCTATTCATCAGTTCCTATTATACTATCACGGCCAAAAAGCAATTGGATATCCTCGTGCGCTATGCCGATTTGCAGTCCATAACGCTGGAAGACGGGGAATTGGAAATACAGCAGGCCATCAATTCAGACGCGCTGGCAATAGACGTCCGGGCTGCATCCAGATGCCAGTTGCGGGCCACTGTACACAAACTGATGCTGCGGATGGAGGACCAAAGCAAAGGCGATTTTAACCTGGAAACGGACTCCCTCGAGATCGCCCTGAAGGGAAGGGCGGAAGCCCTGATTTACCAGGTCAGTTCGGCAGTGGCCCTACGGATGGGCGACCAGTCCGATGCCAGTCTGGAAGGAAGCGCGGACACCCTTGACCTCGGGATGGACGGGGGTTCGGAACTCAAAGCAGAGCGGCTGCAGGCGGCTGTTGTAAAAGCCCGGATGGACGGTACGGCGCGGGTGAAAATACGCCCCACTGATTATTTTGAGTTGGCTTCCAAGGGTTCGGCCAATACCTACTGGTACGGCGACGCAAAGATTTCCATCCTGGAATTCGGGGATACCTCAGAACTTTATAAGCGTACCGATTAGGCTTCGCCTGCACTAGCTGCGGGCACGGGCAATTTAGGAATAACCGTTCTGAGCCTGAGGCGGAAAGTCCACCAAAGGATCCGGGCAATAAACCTTCATAATTTATCTGCATCCATGCAACTATGAATTTAAAAGATGGCGTAAAAACAGCGGAAAACAAAGTTTCCGCGGAAACCAAGAAGTTGAGCGAGTTTGTGAGGGACCGGTCCAAGTCTTTGATAGACCGCCTGGAGTGTTATGAAGACATCATTAACCTCGAAGTGGGGGATACAGGCTTGTACAGGGCCAAATCCCTGGAAAGGGAAGTGGATATGCGCCAGTTGTTTATCAAGTATGAGGGAGACAACCCTACAGGAACCCAGAAAGACCGAATAGCTTTTGCACAGGTATATGATGCCATGCGACGCGAATTTGATATGGTCTCCCTGGCCACTTGCGGGAACTACGGTGTTGCGGTTGCCCTGGCTGCCAACCTGGCGGGTATCGGTTGTAAGATATTCATTCCGGATTCATACAATACGGAACGCTTTGAGGAAATGGAACTGCTTGAGGCAGAGGTCATCCAAATGCCCGGGAGTTACGAGGAAGTCGTGGAAAAAAGTAGTCGAATGGCGGTTGAAAACGATTGGTATGACGCCAACCCGGGGGGAGTGAACACCCCCCTCCAGATAACCGCCTATTCGCAAATAGCCTTTGAGATTACGGAAGAACTGGGCGACGCCCCGAGGTTCTGCGCCTGCCCCGTTTCAAACGGCACCCTCCTGGCAGGCATCTACAGGGGCTTTGTAAGCCTTTATAAGCGCGGGAAAACTTCCCGTATCCCCAAAATGATCGCTGCCTCATCCACCCGCAAAAACCCCATAGTACAATCCTTCAAACAAGGCCTGGACCATTGTGTGGACCTGAGCCCTGAGGCCATCAGGGAAACCAAATACAACGAACCCCTGATCAACTGGCACAGCTTCGATGGGGAAGAAGCACTCTATGCCATCCGACAATCTGAAGGCGGCGCCTTTAATATCAGCGATAAGAAAATGAAGGAGATGAGTGCTTTCCTGTTAAAGAAGGAGGGCCTGCGCATCCTACCTGCGGCAACGGCTGGGATGGTGGCCCTTCTCGAAATGAACGAACAAATGGATTTTGAACCCGATCGTTATGTGGCAGTATTGACGGCGAAATGGTAAAGGAATGAAAAATACGATTGATGGCAGGGCCCTGGTGTATTGTGCGGGGGCGTTCAATACCCCGAATGGCAAGACCGCGCACGGGCTGGTCCGGTTTACGGAGCGCTACGAGGTGGTTGGGGTGGTAGATCCCGCCTACGCCGGACGGGATGCCGGGATGGTGCTGGATGGGAGGCCCAACGGGATCCCGATTTTTTCGGACATCGCTTCGGCGGCGGAGGCCCTGGAACCCCGGGAAAACTTCCGGGGACCCTGGTAATCGGGTTAGCCCCGGATGGCGGCCGCCTGCCTGCTGAGGCCAGGCTTGGGATCCGGGAAGCCCTGGAAAAGGGCTGGAACGTAGACAGTGGCCTGCACGATTTCCTGACGAACGACCCGGAACTTACGCGCCTGGCAAAAAAGCAGCACGCGCGGATCCGGGATGTCCGCAAAACACCGGACCGGGATCAGCTGCATTTCTTTACAGGGGAAATTGAAAAAGTAAATTGCCTGAAACTCGCAGTACTGGGAACGGATTCCGCCCTGGGCAAACGCACCACCGCCTGGATACTCGTACATGCCCTCCGGGAGCAGGGGATCTCGTCAGAAATGATCGGTACCGGGCAGACTGCCTGGATGCAGGGGGCAAAATACAGCATGATCATGGACAGCTGTATTAACGATTTTGTTTCCGGGGAGATCGAACATGCCGTGGTAAGCGCCTGGAAGGAAAAAGCCCCGGATGTCATTGTGATCGAAGGGCAGGGAAGCCTGATGAATCCTGCCTATCCCGGTGGCTTCGAGATCCTCGCAGCCGGCCGGCCGGATTACGTGATCCTTCAGCATGCCCCGAAAAGGTTGGAATACGATGGTTTTCCGGGGTATCCCCTTCACCCCTTGCCGGAACAGATCCGGGCCATAGAAGTGATTTCGGGGAAAAAGGTACTGGCGGTTACCGTCAATCATGAAGGCATGCGGAAGGAAGAAATCCTCCCTGCCTGCAAAGCAATTTCAGACGAAACCGGCATCCCTGCTTTTGATGTGCTGGAATATGGGGCAGACGGACTGGTAAAACTCATAAAATCGCGGCTCAAATGACGGAGATCCGATCCCTCGTGGTTTTCCCGAGCCTGAAGGTACACCAGATCCGGGTGGAACCACGGAGGGTACGGGCGACCTACACGGTCACCAAACCATCCGGGGAATCGGCCAGCAACGAATTGATCTATTCCTATGACCAGCCCTATTTTGATCCCGACGACCCGGAAGACCTGAACCTGGCCTCCATGATGCTCGCCCAGGTGGCCCTGAATTATGGCCTGTTCTGTGAGCGGATAGAACTGGAAGGCCTGTTCGACCCTGTGGATCGCCGTTTCCTGGCCGACATGCTGGAAAATACTTCCCGGGAGATCCTCGTCATGAAATTCTTTCAGAAAAACGAATTCCTTAGTCCCGAAGCAAGCAACCTGACCCCGGTGCGGTTAAAACGCTATACCGCAGCTTCGCTGGAATTCAGGCAGCCCGAAACTTTTCCCTCCGGTTTCGAGCCATCAGACCAGAAGACAGACCAAACCCAGTACGCCATCCTGAGCAGTGGCGGGAAAGACAGCCTGCTGACGTATGGCCTGATCAGGGAGCTGGGGATTCCACATCCCGTATTTATCAATGAATCGGGTCGCCATTGGTATACAGCCGTAAACGCACATCATTATTTAAGGCAAACGGAACCCCGCACGGCCAAACCCTGGTGCAACAGCGACCGGATCTTTAATTGGATGGTCCGCCAGATGCCGTTTATCAAACCCAATTTCCAGAACATCCGGGCGGATATTTACCCCATCCGACTTTGGACCGTGGCTGTTTTCCTTTTCGGGGTATTGCCCCTGGTCCGGAAAAAGGGGATAGGGAACATCCTGATTGGCAATGAATACGACACCACGGTAAAGGGAAATTTCGAAGGGATTACCCATTATAATGGCTTATACGATCAAAGCAAGTATTTTGACAACGCCCTGACGCGGTACTACCATAAAAAAGGCTGGGGGATCAGGCAATACTCCATCCTGCGGAGCCTGTCGGAATTGCTAATCCTCAAGGTGCTCGTCAAACGCTATCCCGAACTGCAGCAACATCAGGTATCCTGTCATGCGGCCCACGAGGAAAATGGCCGGATGCTCCCCTGCGGGAAATGTGAGAAGTGCAGGCGGATCGTCGGGATGCTGATGGCCCTGGGGGAAGACCCGGGGCGCTGTGGCTATACCCCTGCACAGATCGGGTTGGGCCTGCACGACCTTGCCTCGAACCGGGTAAAGCAATTGGGCAGCGATGCATCCCACCTGTATTATTTGTTGCTGCAACAGGGGCTTGTTGAAAAAAATGCGCACACCGTCAGGCTGGCCAGGGAACACCCGGAAATAGAACAGCTGCGTTTCGACAACGAACGCAGTGAACTCTCAGACCTGCCCATATATATCCGGAAGCCGTTATTCCGCATCCTGCAGGAATATTCTAATGGAGCCGTTCGCCTGATCGACCGAAAATGGCATACCTTAGCCCTGGATGAAGAGTTCATGAAGGATCCATACTTTTTAAACACCACCCATGAAAAAGAACGACCGAAAAATTAGCTTCCTCTGGGAACATTTATCCTGGCCGGAAATTGAGGAGTACCTGAAGCAGGTAGATACTGCTATTTTGCCTTGCGGTGCGATTGAACAACACGGGCCGCACCTCCCGGTGGATGTCGATTATTTTGATGCCAGGTATATGGCAGCCAAGGTTGCGGAAGCCTGCGAGGATCCCAAACCCCTGGTGCTGCCTACAATCCCCTACGGGGTTTCCTATCACCACGATGATTTCAAAGGAACCCTGAGTGTCACCAACCGGGCCCTTTCCCTTTATGTATATGACCTGGGGATCCGCCTGGCGGCCAATGGGATCAAGAAGATCATCATCCTTAACGGCCACGGGGACAACATGCCCACCCTTACCTATGCGGCCCAGATGATCAACCGGGACGCCAAGATATTTGTGTGTGTGGATACCGGAGAAACCAGCGATGTCGACCTGTACAAACTGGTCGATACCAGGAACGACATCCACGCCGGGGAACTGGAAACCAGCACCTCCCTGGCTATCAGGCCGGATATGGTGGATATGGATAAGGCAGTGAACGAAACCATGGAATTTGGCAGTAAATTCCTGGATTATGATAACGAAAGGGGTGTAAACTGGTATGTGCATACCCAGAAGCTCTCCGCCAGCGGGGTCATGGGCAATGCAACTAAGGCGACCGTGGAAAAGGGCGAAAAGATGTGGGAGCTGATGATACAGAATATGGTCCGTTTTGTGGAATCCATCAAGAATACCCCCCTCGAGGAACTCTACCAAAAAAGATACTGAATGAAGATCAGCCGGATTTCATACCACCGCCTGGACCTTACCTTGTCGGTTCCCTACACCATTGCGTACGAGAGTGTGAGCAAGTCTACGAATTTCATCCTCAGACTTGAGACCGACAATTCGCTGGTAGGTATGGGCTGTGCCGTACCCGATCTGCATGTAACGGGGGAAACCGAGGAGGAAGTGGAGTTCGCCATCCGCAATGTGGTGATCCCGAACCTGGAATGGAAAGACCCATTTACCTACGTCCGGATCATGGAGGAACTGCGGAAACAGTTGGAGGGGAAATCCTCTACCCTGGCCATGGTAGACATGGCGTTGCTCGACCTGGTGTCCAGGAAGGCTGGCGTTCCATTGTACAAATATCTGGGAGGGTATAAAGACAGTATTCCCACCAGCATCACCATCGGGATCCTTTCCCTGGAGGAAACCCTCCAGCAGGCCTCCGAATTTGTGGCCGCCGGCTTTGTTATCCTGAAGGTCAAGGGGGGCAAGGTGCTGGAGGAGGATATTGCCAAAATGATCCGGCTGAGGGAAGAATTTCCCGGCATCCAGCTAAGGTTCGACGGGAATCAGGGATATACCGTGGCACAGGCTTTGGAATTTGTTAAGAAGACCTCCAAGGTGGGGATAGAGATCTTCGAACAGCCCACCCTGGTGCAGGGCGATGAGAGCCTGGGGGAAGTCACCCGACAGGTATCGCTGCCGGTTATGGCCGACGAAAGCATCCGGAGCCTGGACGACGCCTTCCGGCTGGCACGCCATGAACGGATCGACATGGTGAATGTGAAGCTAATGAAAGTTGGTGGCATCCTGCAGGGGTTGCATATCAATTCGGTGGCCAGGTCTGCCAACCTGGAGGTGATGGCGGGATGCATAGACGAATGTGCCCTGGGAATTTCGGCCGGGCTCCATTTTGCGCTTTCCAGGCCGAATATCCAGTATGCCGACCTGGACGGGAATATCGATTTACTCGACGATCCCTTCCTTGAACTTTTCCGTTTAAAGGACGGTATTTTATACCCTTCTGAGGGCCCCGGGTTGGGGCCGCTGCCCGAAGGCTTACTTTAACCGGGAGGGGTGGAACCTTAAGGGGCCGGGGTATTTGAAGGCACCTGCAGGCAGGACTCCGGGATGCCATACCCATCCACAAGGGCTGCAATATGCGGACGTAACTCCGTACATAAGCGCTCCACCCGGTTGCGGATGGCCTTGGATTTGGCACTCCCCAGGTAGCCTTGCTCCAGGTACCAGCCGGCGTCTGTCCGGAGTTCGTGCAGGGCATACAGGGTGCCCAGTTTGTGGAAGAGTTGCCGGTATTTTTCTTCCCGGATCCCCTCAGTAAATTCCAGGTAGTATCCATAGGCCAGTTCCGCACTATAGGCTTTGGCCAGTATCAGCAGGTGGCTCTGTACTTTCAGGAATGCCTGATAGGAAGACATCCCTTTCCGCGTATAATCGCGCAGCCGCATCGCGAGCGTATAGGTAAGGCGCTGGGTCCGGTACTTCAGGGCATGCGAGTGGAATTTCGGACTAAACAGATGGTCCTTGTCCACTTTGTTCGTATAGAGTGGGTTAACGGCAGCCCAGCGCCGGCCTATTTGGGTGCCCAGCAGTTTCAGCACCGAGGTGAAATCGTCAGAGTTAAACTCATCCCGGAAATCGGACAATACCCCTTTCGCCGCAAGCTGCAGCAAAACGGTATTGTCCCCTTCGAAGGTAGTGAAGATATCCACATCTGCCTTGATCCCGGCCAGGCGGTTCTCCAACAGGTACCCCTTCCCGCCGCAGGCTTCCCGGCACTCCTGTATGGTTTGGTTGGCAAACCAGGTAACTGTCGCCTTGATCCCCGCTACCTGGGTTTCGAGCTTGCGCCTGTCCGAATCCCCTTGCCGGGCGTAGTCCCGGATCAACCGGTCCAGGGCCGCCTGGTATACATAGGTCCTGGCTATCGGGGGGGTAAGGCGTAACTGGTGGCTGGGATAGTCCATGATCAGGTCTTCCTGCATTTTCGCGGTATCGTTGAATTGCCGTCGGTTCAGGGCGTAGGTGACGGCTATGGACAGGGCTTGCCTGGCTCCGCTGAGGGCTCCTTTGGCCACACAAATGCGGCCGCCTACCAGGGTACCCAGCATAGTGAAAAAGCGTTTGTTTGGATTGGCAATTTCCGAGTGATACCGGCCGTCCCCCGTAATGGTACCGTAGCGGTCCAGGAGGTTTTCCCGGGGTACCTGCACCTGCCGGAACCAGATTTTCCCGTTATCCACCCCGTTCAGGCCCATCTTGTATCCATTGTCGGTAACCGTAATGCCCGGTAGTTCCCTGTGCCCGTTATCCCGCAGGGGTACCAGGACGGCATGCACCCCATGGTTCTTTCCGGCCACGATCAGCTGGGCGAAAACAGTGGCCAGAGAAGCGTGTAGGGCATTGCCGATGTATTCCTTATTATCGTTTTTCCCTGGAGTATCCAGGGTCAGTGTATCTGAGCCCGCATCGTAGGTTGCCGTGGTGTTTATCCCTCGAACATTAGACCCGTGCAGGGTCTCGGTCATGGCAAAACACCCGAGTATTTCCGCCTGCCCGGCCTGCTTCAGATAGGCGTCGTGATGTTTTCGCGTACCCAGTTTCTGTATGCTTCCCCCAAACAGCCCGAATTGTACGCCGAATTTTACCGCCAGGCTGCCATCCACATACATCAGGTGTTCAAATACCGCAGCATAGAGCGGGAAATCATCCTTGCCTCCATATGCTTTTGGATAGGCCAGGGAGCCGTATCCTTCCCGGGCCAGGATGCGTAATTGTTCGAGCACGGCCTCCCGGTGTTCCTCCTTATCCCTCCGGATCGTCCATCGGAATTGGGGCCCCGACAAAAGCTTTCGCAGGGCTTTCACTTCTTTTCCAAAGGACCGGATAAAGTATTGATCGATTTCGTTTCCGGAGTAGTAGTCGGAAACACGCTCGGTTACTACCTCCACATCGAATAAGTGGTGGTAGTGGTTCGGTTGTATCCCCAGGTTCGTTTCGATGCGCTCCAGCGAAGGGTTGTCTGCGCCTTTCTCCTGGTATGAGCGGGCAAGTCTGTTGCTAAAGGCCGTCAGGGGGTAAGCATCTCCTTCCAGCAACCGTATCCCTGCTTCGTTGATCAGTTTTTTCCACTGCCGGATGGTGCTGTCTCCAGGCGGGTGATCCCGATCGAGCCATCCCAGGAGGTGATCCCTTTCACTGGCGGTGAGGGTGGTATCTTCTTTAATGTTGTTTGCGACCACGGAAATTTCCGAGGCCGAAAGGAGGTCATCAGACCAGATGACATAGAAAAATGGGATGTAAGGCAGAATGCCCCGGGAATACTGGTCAGGATTCATACCTGAAAAATACAATTTTCCCCTGGAATGGCCACTGACCAACCCGGGAGGGATCCGGCAGCTGCCGACAGGATATGCTCAACCAGTTTTTGCGTACCGGCGCTTGCCCGGGGAGGGCGGAGGGTTCAGGCTGTTTCATAGTTCGGGCCGGCCTGGATAATGTTTTCGTTCACACCGTCCCGGAACTGTTTGAAGTTACGGACGAATAAGTCCACCAACTTCCGCCTGGTTTTTTCGTATTGTTCACTGTCCTTCCAGGTATTGCCCGGGATCAGGATTTCAGGGGGAACCCCGGGGCAGCGGGTAGGCACCCGCAACCCAAATGCCTCATCCACTACAAAATCGCCATTTTCGAATTGGCCCGAATGTATGGCGTCGATCATGGCACGGGTATATGCTAATTTTATCCGGCTTCCGGTACCGTAGGCGCCTCCGGTCCACCCTGTGTTAACCAGCCAGGCTTTTGCCCGGTGTTTCCTGAGTTTTTCGGCCAGGAGCTGAGCGTAGCGGTTCGGGTGCCAGACCATGAAGGCAGCGCCGAAACAGGCGCTGAATGTGGCCTGCGGTTCGGTAATGCCCATTTCGGTGCCGGCTACCTTGGCCGTATATCCCGAAATAAAATGGTAACTGGCCTGCTCCGGACTCAGTTCGCTCACCGGGGGCAAAACGCCGAAGGCATCGCAGGTAAGGAAAATGACATTTTTGGGATGGCCGGCCACACAGGGGATCTGCGCATGATCAATATAGTTTATGGGGTAGGAGGCCCGGGTGTTTTGGGTGATCGAGGTATCCGTGAAATCCACCTTCCTGCTTTCCCGGTCGTACACCACATTCTCCAGTACGGTCCCGAATTTGATCGCCCCGTAGATCTCCGGTTCATTTTCGGCCGACAGGTTGATGGCTTTCGCATAACAGCCCCCTTCGATATTAAAAACCCCTTCTGCAGTCCAGCAATGCTCATCATCCCCGATCAGCCGGCGTTGGGGTCGGCGCTGAGGGTGGTTTTGCCTGTGCCGGATAAACCGAATAATATACTGACATCCCCCTGTTCGCCGACATTTGCAGAACAATGCATGGGTAAGTTGCCCTGTAGGGGCATCAGATAGTTCATCACGGAAAATATGGCCTTTTTCATCTCACCCGCATACTCGGTACCCAGGATGACGATTTCCCTGCGCTCCAGGTTCAGATCGATACTGGTCTTGGAAGTCATCTGGCTAGTATATTGATTGGCCGGAAAGCCACCGGCATTAAAAATTACATAGTCAGGCTCCCCGAATTCATCCAATTCCTCCTCCGTCGGCACGATCAGCATGTTTTGCATAAAGAGGGCATGATACGCCCGGGTACAGATGATCCGGACCTTGAGTCGGTATTTCGGGTCCCAGCCGGCGAAGGCATCCACTACATAAAGGTGCCCCAGGAGGTTGAGGTAGTCTATCGCCCTTTCGTGGTTCACCATATAGGTATGTTCATCCAGGGCGATATTGATAGGCCCCCAGTCGATATTTCCCTCAGAATCGGGGTGCCTGACAATCCGTTTGTCTTTTGGGCTTCGCCCCGTTTTCTCCCCGGAAAATGTCATCAGGGCACCGGAATCTGAAATGGCGGTGCCTTTCTCCAAGTTGCAGGCCCAGTTCATACAAAATGGGGACCGCCGTGTTTCTATAAATCGTTTTGACCCAGATCCCGTAAGATTTCAGTGAAAATGTGTCTGCCATGGTAAGAGATATTTACAGGTGCCGTGGCCATATTACCCAATGGCCGGCACTGCTGCAAAATACCGACATCCAGTTCAGTTTCCGAATGAGGAATATCAGCACGGGCAGATTGCGTCTGCTGGGTTTCGGACGTGCCACCTCCTTTAGCGCGGTAAACGCTTCCGATTTTTAGTATCTTTGATCTTATGAATGCGAACCTGGATCCCACGGCCGACCATCTTTCCCAGGAGGAACTGGAAATGGAGCGCGCCTTACGCCCGGCAAGTTTCTCCGATTTTGCGGGGCAGGACCAGGTCCTTGAAAACCTGAAGGTGTTTGTGCAGGCGGCCAACCTCAGAAAGGAAGCCCTGGACCATACACTTTTCCATGGCCCCCCCGGCCTTGGGAAGACGACCCTGGCCCATATCCTGGCCAACGAACTGGGGGTGGGCATTAAAATTACCTCTGGGCCGGTCCTTGACAAACCCGGCGACCTGGCCGGACTGCTCACCAACCTGGAGGAACGCGATGTCCTGTTTATCGATGAGATCCACAGGCTGAGCCCGGTGGTGGAAGAATACCTCTATTCGGCCATGGAGGATTACAAGATCGATATCATGATCGAGAGCGGGCCCAATGCCCGTTCGGTGCAGATCAACCTCCACCCCTTTACCCTCATCGGGGCCACTACCCGTTCCGGGCTGCTTACTGCACCCTATGCGGGCGCGCTTTGGGATTTCCAGTCGGCTGGAATATTATAACACGGAACTGTTGTCGACCATCGTACAGCGCAGCGCAGACATCCTGAAAGTTCCCATCAGCAATGAGGCGGCCATCGAAATCGCAGGGAGGAGCAGGGGAACGCCCAGGATCTGCAATGCCCTGCTGCGCAGGGTTCGCGATTTCGCGCAGATCAAAGGGGATGGAAAAATTGACCTTAAAATATCCCAGTTCGGGCTGAAAGCGCTAAACGTGGACACCCACGGCTTAGACGAAATGGACAATAAGATCCTCACCACGCTCATAGACAAATTCAAGGGAGGCCCGGTGGGCATCACCACCCTGGCTACCGCGGTTTCCGAAAATGCGGAGACCATTGAGGAAGTATACGAACCCTTCCTGATCCAGCAGGGCTTTATTATGCGTACCCCGCGAGGACGCGAAGTTACTGAATTGGCTTACCGGCATCTGGGCAGGACAAAGGGGGGGATGCAACCGGGCTTATTTTAAATGGATCACTTACATACCGTTACCCGATGGGAAGTTTTCAGAAACCGCAGGCGGATCCTGAAAAACCCGCTCCCTTTTCACAGGAAAAACTTCGAAAAGTACGGCGATCTATTCCAGGTTCGCATTGGTTCGGGCACGACGGTTGTATTTACACGCGATGCGGCAGCCATCCGGCATATCCTTCAAAAACAACACCGCAAATATGAAAAATCCAGTCTGCAGACCGAAGATCTCGCTAAATATATTGGCCGCGGAATCCTGACTGCCGAAGGGGAGCACTGGCGTACACACCGGCGTATGGTGCAACCCGCTTTCCACAGGAAGAAACTGGAAGGGCTGCTCGATATTATGCGGGCCGCCATAGAAAAGGAGCTGGAACGGATCCTTCCCGGACGGGAAGAGGATGTATTCCCCCTGATGGGTGATCTGGCCTTTCAGGTCGTGGCCAAGTCCCTGTTCAGCCGCAATGACATTGGGGAGCGAATGGTGCGGCTGAAGCGGATCACCGACAGGAATCAAAGAATGCTGATCCGTGAAATGCGGCAACCCTACCTGAAATGGTGGTTCCGGCTTAGTGGCCAGATCCGGAAACACCTGCGCCATTCAGAAGAAAGTCGCCAGTTGCTCAATGAGATCATCGAAGAGCGGGTCGCCTCCCGAGCAGAGCAGGATGACCTGCTTGACATGTTATTGAATGCGCGCTATGATGACGGCACCCCAATGCCCAGGAAACAGCTGATCGATGAAGTGCTGATCCTCTTCACGGCCGGCCATGAGACCACTGCCAACGCCTTGAGTTTTAGCCTGTACCTCCTGGCGAGAAACCCGGAAGTTCAGGAAAAGCTTTTTCTGGAAGTGAGCCAGCGAACCTTTGACGTGGCGGAGCAAATAAGGCAGCCCCCGGGTGGTATTACCTTCCTGCAGCAGTGCATTGAGGAAGCGATGAGGTTGTATCCCCCGGTGTATGTAATCGACCGGGTTTCCCAGGAAGATGATTCCATAGGAAAATTTAATTTCCCAGGGGGGACCCTTTTCCTCTTATCGATTTTTGAGTTGCACCGATCTGTTGAATTCTGGGAGAAACCCGACTTGTTTATGCCGGAACGGTTTTCCCGGGTAAACCGGAAAGCGCTGGGAGACTACTACCATCCTTTCGGGGCGGGCCCCCGTATGTGCGTGGGCAATAATTTTGCCATGTATGAAATGCAGATGGTGCTGGCCTCGATTATAAGAAGGTACAGGGTGCAATCCAAGCTGGAGCAGCTTTCCATCAACCCCCTGATATCCCTGAAACCCGGGGAGGTACCCCTTTCCTTCAGCCTTAGATGACCATTGAACACGGCCCCAAAATAAAATTGCATCAGGCGGTTTAAAAGGGGTCCGGAGCTGTCCCCGGGGATTCGAAATTCAGCCGGATATCTCCCCCTTTTTATCCCATAAAATATATTGGCCTAAGTATACTAGTTATTAGGAATTTACGCCTTAGATTTAACTACAGCTTAGAAAGTAATTCAAACCGAAAATTTTAAAATTTAACCGTATGAAAAACCTGAAAATCCTTTGGGCCCTGGCCCTTCCAATTCTGTTCTCCTGCACCTTCAGTTACGGGCAGGCAACCACCCCCGCTGAGCCTCATGTATTGAAAACTTACCTGATAGAAAGGGAAATACCTGGTGCAGGGCAGTTTACCGCCCAGCAACTACAGGAAATATCCCAGAAATCCTGTTCGGTACTGCAGGAAATGGGTCCGGAAATACAATGGCTACAAAGCTATGTAACGGAGGACAAGATCTATTGCATTTACAGGGCCGAAAGCAAGGAGGCTATCCTGGAGCACGCCAGTAAAGGTGGCTTCCCGGCCAATAAGATCAGCGAGTTGAGCACACAGATTAGCCCGGAGACGGCTACCCTCAAATTACAATAAGAAGGTAATTATTGAATATATGCAGGGATAGGATAATTGAGACAGAACCATCCTTTGGGTGGCAGACACTTTAAGAAGCTGCATAAATGGCCAATCGGCCGGTAATAAAGTCGCTGCAACTCTATAAATCCTGTCCCCGCATATTTGGTGTATGAGGTACCTATTCGAATTAAATAATTGACGCTGTGAATATTGGATTTAATATACTATTTCTAAACCATTCATAGTTCCGGCCTTCCTTCATAGTGCTGCTTTCTTTTACCCAGGAGGGAGTTGTATGAATGTGGTTTGCAATCCGCTTACCTTCTTGCACAGGCTTCATCAACCAACCAGACGGGAGAATAGGATATCCAACCTCAACTATGTATTGCGCAAAACAAACGGTATAAAATAATTACCAGCCGTGCCCAATGCCCTGGCTGCCTATGTTCTTTTCCTGCCAGCTTATACCTGCAGTATCTTTTTTGTTGCCGATTTCCTGGCCGCTTTTTTCGTGGCCCGATACAGGCAATACCAGGATAATGCCCCATGCTCATTGCCTTCACCAGGCGGAGCAGGGGATAAGCACCCCCAAAATCCCGGATGGCGCATAATCGGTTTTCCGGCGGGTTACTCGCGAGGTCCTGCTATAAAAGCGAACCCATTTCGCAAGCGTCTGGATTTAATTTCCGGCTGGACCAACCGTTGCCGTGGGAGGTAGCGCAGGACGTCGCGGGAAGGAATTCTATAATTTTAGTACCTTGTAACCGTTTGTTGATCCGAAAAGACCCAGCCATGCCTTTATACATGGATTTTCACATCTTCCCCGAAGTTACGATCGAGGAGGTTAAATTAGCCCATATCGCTGATCTGAACGTACAGGAAAAGTACCGGGTAAAATACCATCAGTTTTGGGTGAATGAAGAGGCCGGAACCGTTTTTTGCCTCATGGAGGGGCCGGACAAAGAGAGTTGTGCAAGGGTACACCGGGAAGCCCATGGTGGGGTTGCCTGCCAGATTACGGAAGTGGAAGGGGGTTTCTATGATGTAATAATGGGCAAGAACCTGCAGATAGACCAGGGGCTGGTGCGACACGAGGACGGGTCCGTGGATTCGGGCATGAGGGTGGTCATGGTGGTAAGCATCATTGGCAATACCCGCATCACCCATGCCAGCCAGTACCGAAAACTGGTATTGCCCGAAAAGCCCAAAGCATGCGCCATTCGGAAGATCATCCAGCATGGGGGCCGGCTGGTTCAAAACCTGAAAGACGACAGCATCATCTGTTCCTTTGACCATGCCGCCCAGGCCGTAGATTGTTCCCTGGAAGTGCAGCAGGAATTGCGTTCCAGGAAATCCCGTTTTCCGGAAACGGAATGGGACAGCAGCTTCAGGATCGGTATCAACGGGGGACAGCCGCTTACAGAAAAGGAAGGGTTTTTCCAGAAGACCATCAACCTGGCGGATCAGCTGAGCCTTATCGGGGATGACCAGGAAATTATCGCGTCCCATATCGTGGAAAAGCTTTATGGCGAAGGCCACAGGTTGAGAAAACACTTGGATATCCGGATATTGGGACCAAAGAAGAAGAATTCCTCGCCATGCTATTTGCGTCGGCCAATAGCAGTCTGGGTGAAATGGACTGGAATATCAGCAACCTGAGTCGTGAAATAGGCGTTAGCCGACCGCAATTGTACCGGAAGGTTACAGCCCTTACCGGCCGCTCGCCCGTAAACTTCATCCGGGACCTGAAAATGAACAAGGCGCTTTCCTTCTGAAAGACCGGCAACGGAATATTACGGAAGTTGCGTTGGAGCTGGGCTACAGTAACCCTTCCTATTTTGCTAAATGTTTCCAGGAAAAGTTTGGCATTACTCCTTCCAAGGCCCTGATCTGATCTAAGAAGGGGGCAAAACCACAAAATTGAATCAATTCTGCTATCCGTTGATCCAAAACTGGTGGAAATCGGTCCGGTTGCCAGTGTACATTTGTGCGAGCCGTTTAAATTAAAAAACAATTCTGCACACACTATGGAAACTGCAATCAACGAATTTAAAGAACAACTTCGCGGGGAACTTATTCAGCCCCAGGACCCGAACTATAACCAGAGCCGTAAGGTATATAACGGAATGATCGACAAGAAGCCCGGGATGATCGCCCGCTGCGTGGATGTGGCAGATGTGATCCGCGCCGTAAATTTCGGCAGGGATCACAACCTCCTGATCGCTGTACGCGGGGGAGGGCATAACGGGGGAGGGCTCGGCCTTTGTGACGATGGGCTGGTCATCGATCTGTCTGGAATTAAATATGTCAGGGTCAATACCTCAGACAATACAGTTCGTGTTGGCGGAGGGAACCTGTGGGGCGAGGTAGACCATGCCACCCATGCCTTCGGCCTGGCTGTACCTGCTGGTATCATTTCCACTACCGGCGTTGGGGGCCTCACCCTCGGCGGCGGGGTGGGACATTTGTCCAGAAAATTCGGACTGACCATTGACAACCTGCTGGAGGCCGATATGGTGCTGGCTGATGGTTCATTTGTAACCGTAAGTGAAAAACAGCATCCGGACCTATTCTGGGCAATCCGCGGGGGCGGGGGCAATTTTGGAATTGTCACCTCCTTTAAATTTCAGGGACATCCGCTGAAGACCGTTATTGGCGGCCCCACCCTGTGGCCCATAGAGCAAACCGAGGAAATCATGGAATGGTACCACGACTTTATCCATAAACAACCGGATGAACTCAACGGGTTTATTGCTACCATGACTATTCCCGGCCCCCCGTTTCCGGAATTTTTACATAAGAAGCATTTCTGTGGGATCGTCTGGTGCTATACCGGGGACGATCAGGATAAATTCGAAAAATTATTCGCGCCTGTCAGGGCTATGAAACCGATTTTTGAACATGTCGGCCCCATGCCCTATCCGGCTATACAATCCTTGTTTGACGGCCTGATGCCCCCGGGCTTGCAATGGTATTGGAGGGCTGATTTCTTTGACGAATTACCGGCCAAAGCCAGGGCTGAACACAAGAAATTCGGAACGCAGATCCCGACCCCGCTTTCTCAGATGCACCTGTATCCCATCAGCGGCGCCGCTTCCAGGGTCGCAAAGGACGCGACCCCCTGGGCCTATCGAGACGCCAGGTACGCCGGGGTCATCGTCGGCGTGGATCCGGACGCGGCAAATGCCCGGAAACTTACGCAATGGTGCAAAGACTACTGGTCTGCCCTGCACCCCTATTCCATGGGAGGCGCCTATTCCAACTTTATGATGGATGAGGGGCAGGAACGCGTACAGGCTTCTTTCAAGCATAATTACGACCGCCTGGCGAAGATAAAATCCAAATATGACCCGAAGAACCTCTTCAGGGTGAACCAGAATATACGCCCGGCCTGAATCGGGACAATTCCCCGGTGAAGCTCTAATGAACGGGAACATGCATCAAATAGATTGGCGTAAATTCTTATGGTCAACCTCTTCCTCATTCTTATTGGGGATCATATGGTGCTATTCTCGCTCGGCGGGGATATCAATAATGCAGAAAGGCGGCATTCCATCCGGAATGTCGCCTTCATGTTTATAGGCATTGGTGCTGTGGACCCACTGTATAAGATCGTGGCCAGGATCGCAAAGGTCGCCGAAAGCAGCCGCAGCCCGAAATAGGAGGAGGTTAGGGCCCAGCGTTCAATTAACCTTTTATATGACGTTGCCTGAGGAACCTGTTGGATAGCCGGCAATTTGTCCATGAAAAAATAATCGTTTAACCCTTAAATCCAGAAGTATGAAGTCAAAAAAAGAAGCGCTACCGGTAGCCATGCAGACACCTGATTCCGTCTTCCGAAACCTTCCGGGATGTGGCGGCATGACCGTTGCCTATAACGAAATGCCCAAAGGCACGGATATCACCCCGCTCCTCAAAGGCCTGGAGAATGACAGCTGCCATTGCCCGCATTGGGGATATGTGGTACAGGGATCCATCCGGGTAATCTATGATGATGGAACAGAGGAAACGGTGAAAGGGGGCGAGGTCTTTTACTGGCCGCCAGGACATACCGTCATCGTGGAGGAAGATGTGAAAATTATCGATTTCAGTCCGGAAAAGGAATTCAATGAAGTCATGGCCCATGTTGGGAAAAAAATGGAGGAAATGCAGTCCTGATCCATTCAAAAAGGGGCAGGCAAGACGGCCCCTGTCATTTCGAACCGAACGAAGTGAGGGTGAGAAATCTAATTAATTATACCCATTAAGCCATTTTTTGGGAGTCCCCTCCTTTTGAAGGAGGGGTGCCCCGACCGAGCACAGCGAGCGTCGGGGCAGGCCCCCCTTCTGAAGGGGAGGATTATTTCTGCCTATAAATTACTTGGGAAATAGCCATTCTGAACCCTGGGAATCGTATTTGTGCAATAAGGAAACAAAAAACGCCGGGCTGATTTTAAGATACGGCATTACCTGCCTGTCTCGACTGCGCTCGACATGACAGGCTTTAATTGTTGGTATAAATGTAATTTTAATTTTCTCTTTGGCGATAAGCTTACAGGGTGTTACGGGCTGTCACCCTGAGCGGAGTCGAAGGGGGAGTCGAGGGAGGAGTCGAAGAAGGATTCGAGCTTACGGATATTAGAACCCCTCCCTGTCATTTCGAACCGAACGCAGTGAGCGTGAGAAATCCCATCATGCACGGCATGGTGCCTTATTAGTGGGATTTCTCAGTCGCCTTGCTCCTTCGAAATGACAGGAACACTTTCCGTCTTCTATTAGACATCGGTCGCGTGGTTCCTTTGAAATGACGAACCTGGGGTTTGTCCTGCCTTTAGTGTACCAAGAGCCGTGCTCATTATCCCATACGGCAGGATGTTGAATTTCCCGGTCCGGTGCTTATGGCGTACCTTTCGTCCATGGATCGCAGCCGGTACACCCAATTGATCAAATCCGAGGCCAGGCGCCTTGGCTTCCTGTCCTGTGGCATCTCCAAAGCCGAATTCCTGGAGGAGGAAGCCCCCCGCCTGGAACAATGGCTCTCAAATAATATGCAGGGTGAAATGGGGTATATGGCCAACCACTTTGACAAGCGACTGGACCCGACCAAACTGGTTGACGGAGCCCGTTCGGTGATTTCCCTGCTTCTCAATTATTATCCAAAAGAGGTGCAGCGGGAAGGAACTTACAAAGTTTCGAAATACGCGTACGGAGAGGACTACCATCATGTCATCAAATCCAAATTACGGGAATTGCAGGAATTTATCAGCCGGGAGGTCGGGGAGGTCCACGGCCGGGCCTTTGTGGATTCCGCCCCGGTGCTGGACAAGGCCTGGGCCGTCCGCAGCGGCCTCGGCTGGATGGGGAAACATTCCAACGTCCTCACCCGGCAGGTGGGTTCTTATTACTTCATCGCCGAGCTGATAACCGACCTGGAACTGGAATACGACCGGCCGGTGGCAGACCATTGCGGTAGTTGCACGGCCTGCCTGGACGCCTGCCCAACGGGCGCCATCGTTCAACCTTATATGGTGGATGGGAGCAAGTGTATCTCCTATTTCACCATAGAACTGAAAAACGAGATCCCGGCCGCCGTTCGCGGACAGTTTGACGACTGGGTCTTTGGGTGCGATATTTGCCAGGATGTCTGCCCCTGGAACCGATTTTCGGTACCCCATGCGGAACCCCGATTTGATCCCGATCCGGAAATGCTGCAGATGACCCGCAGGGACTGGGAGGAAATTACGGAGGATGTATTCAGGAAAATTTTCAGGAAATCGGCAGTCAAACGGACTAAATACAGTGGCCTGAAGCGCAATATCAATTTTGTGAAGGGATCCGGTACGGCAGACTGACAAGAAGGAATCATAAGAGGCCGGTTTTCCAATTTTCTCTTTGGTTTGTGCTCAAATTGTCGCGGATTGGCTTATATTGAAGCCACCAAACCAATCAGGGCGGCCCGGCCTGGCCGGAAAATGTCCGCACAACCTCGATTCTCAGAGATGACCCTCAGAAAACCCGAGTTAAGCTTTTGGCAAATCTGGAACATGAATGTCGGTTTTTTCGGCATTCAATTCAGTTTCGGGTTGCAACAAACCGCCGTAAATCCCATTTTTTCCTTTCTGGGAGCCCACCACGAAGAATTGCCACTGCTCAACCTGGCCGGTCCCATAACGGGCTTGCTGATCCAGCCCCTGATCGGTGCGATATCCGATAAAACCTGGTCCCCGCGCTACGGTAGGAGGAAGCCCTTCTTCCTGATCGGGGCCATCCTGGCGAGCCTCTGTCTGCTCATGTTCCCTTTCAGTTCGGAATTGTGGTTTGCCGTGGGCCTGTTGTGGATTCTGGATGCTGCCAACAATACCGCCATGGAACCCTACAGGGCTTTTGTGGGGGACAAACTCCCGGACCATCAGCTAACCTATGGCTTCCAGATGCAAAGCCTTTTTGTAGGGGCAGGGATCACCCTGGCCAACTTCTCTTTATTCCTTTTCCAGGATTGGTTCAGTGCCCCGGCCGCAGCCGGCGACCTTTGCAGTACCGGTGCCGAAATGGTCACAGCCATCCCCAGGTGGGTGTACTATTCGTTCTTTTTAGGGGCCCTGGCCTCTGTTACCACTATTTTGTGGTCTGTGATGAAGACACCGGAGATTCCGCCCCCGGATGAGGAATTGGCACAGTTGGCTCACCACAAGAGGACTACCTCCTTCCTGCAGCGGACTATCGAGCCCCTGGTAGAGATTTTCCGCGCCATTGGCGACATGCCCCGGCTAATGTGGAACCTGGCTGCCGTGTACCTCTTTCAGTGGTATGCACTTTTTGTTTACTGGCAATTTATCACCCCCATGCTCCGCGACAGCCTATTTGGGATCAGCGACAGCGATACGGGGAAATACGACGCTATCCTGGCCGCCTGCAAGGCCGGAACTGATGTCGCCCCGGCGGATTTATCGTTTGCACAGAACGTACAGATGTGGTCTGAACAAGCCCTGGCTCAGACCGGCCTGATGAACGGGACTTACAACATGGTGACTATGGTCGTGGCACTCTTATTGGTCCCAGTGGCAAGAAAGTACGGGTCCAGGTGGGTCTATGTATTGAGCCTGTTCCTCACCGCCCTGGCCCTATTCAGTATGCCTTTCATCACGAACCGTTTTGTGTTGCTGTTGCCTATGGTGTTTTTCGGGATCGGATGGGCGGCCATCATGGGCATACCCTATGCCATGGTTTCCCAGGTGATTCCCCAGGAAAGGAGGGGCGTTTATATGGGGATCGTCAATATGATGATCGTGATTCCCATGTTGTTGCAGACCATCTCCTTCGGGTATGTCATCAAGCATTTCCTGGGCAACAGTGCCATCAATGCCATCCTTTTTGGGGGAGTGTTCTTCGTTATTGCCGCTGTCCTGGCCACCCGGCTGAGGATCCCTTCACACCCTCCGGGAGAAAGATAAGTCGGACCCCGAACACGAGACCGGGCCGTGGCTTATCAATGGGCTAACCTCCTCACATTCAGTGGCATTTCGGTTTTGGAACCTTAGCCGTCCCTGGCGGATCACTGCCGGGGACGGACCGAGATCCGGCAGGAGCACAATTCCAGGTGGGTTCGACGCTAATCCAAAGATTACGCTTAAATTTGATTTCAAAACCACTGTATGAAGAATGACAAGAAGAGGAGGGAGGCCCTGGTCTATCATGCCAAGCCGCAACCGGGCAAGATCAAGATCGTCCCCACCAAACCCTATTCCACTCAGCGCGACCTGGCCCTGGCGTATTCGCCCGGGGTGGCCGAGCCCTGTCTGGAGATCAAGAAAAAGAAGGATAACGTATACCGGTACACAGCCAAGGGAAATATGGTGGCGATCATCACCAATGGGACGGCCGTGCTCGGCCTGGGCGACATAGGCCCTGAAGCCTCCAAACCCGTAATGGAAGGAAAAAGCCTGCTTTTTAAGATTTTTGCGGATATAGACGGGATGGACATCGAGCTGGATACCAAAGACGTGGAGACCTTTGTGCAGACTGTAAAGATAATCGCCCCTACATTCGGCGGGATCAACCTGGAAGACATCAAGGCCCCGGAGGCCTTTGAGATCGAAAGGCGGCTCAAGGAAGAACTGGACATCCCCGTCATGCATGACGACCAGCACGGAACGGCGATCATTTCGTCGGCGGCATTGCTCAACGCCCTGGAGCTGGCCGGGAAAAAGATCGGGAAGGTCAAAATCGTAATTAGCGGCGCAGGGGCGGCGGCTATCTCCTGTTCCCGACTATATAAGGCCTTTGGGGCCAGGGCTGAAAACATGGTCATGTTAGACAGCAAGGGGGTGATCCGCAAGGACCGGGAAGGGATAGCCGGGGAAAAGCTCGAATTTGCCACCGCCAGAAAAATAGATACCCTGGAAGAAGCAGTCAAAGGTTCCGATGTCTTTATCGGCCTTTCGGTAGCCAATATCCTCACAACCGACATGCTGCAATCCATGGCGGCAGATCCCATCGTGTTTGCGATGGCCAACCCCGATCCGGAGATCGATTACGATCTGGCCTGCGCCACCCGGAGCGATGTGATCATGGCAACCGGCCGTTCAGACCATCCCAACCAGGTGAACAATGTACTCGGATTCCCGTTTATCTTCCGGGGTGCCCTGGACGTACGTGCAACCAAGATCAACGAAGACATGAAAATGGCCGCGGTGAAAGCCCTGGCCGAACTGGCCAAGGAACCGGTGCCGGAACAGGTGAACATTGCCTATGGGGAGACCCGCCTCACTTTCGGGCGGGATTATATCATTCCCAAACCCTTTGATCCGCGCCTGATCACCAAAGTTCCTCCCGCAGTTGCCAGGGCCGCCATGGAAAGCGGCGTGGCCGGTTCTCCCATAGATGATTGGGATGCTTATGAAGAAACCCTGCTGCAACGTACAGGGGACGATAACAAGGTGATGCGGCTCCTGATGAACCGTGCCAAGGCCGACCCCAAGAAAATCATCTTTGCAGAGGCGGACCACCTGGATGTGCTGAAAGCCGCCCAGATTGCCTACGAGGACGGGATCGCCCAGCCCATCCTGCTCGGTAACCGAGAGGTGATAAAGGGACTTAAACGCGAACTGGAATTTGATGCGGACGTACCCATCATCGACCCCAATTCCAAGGAAGCCGTTGAAAAAAGGGAACACTATGCCACGGCATACTGGCAGAACCGGCGGAGAAGTGGCACCACCCTCTACAACGCGAGGTCCAAGATGCGTGAACGCAATTATTTCGGGGCTTCCATGGTCATGGAAGGCGATGCCGATGGGATGATCTCAGGCCATTCCATGTCCTTTCCCCGGGTGGTAAAACCCATTTTTGAGGTGATCGGCAGGACCAACAATGTGAGTAAGGCAGCGGCGGTCCACATCATGATCACCAAAAGGGGGCCGCTTTTCCTGGCGGATACCTCCATCAATATCAATCCCACTGCCAATGAAATAGCTGATATCGCCCAGATGGCAGCCAACCTGGCCCTCACTTTTGGATTTGAACCCATCCTGGCGCTGCTGTCTTACGCCAACTTCGGTTCTTCTAACCACCCGCACGCCACCAAGGTACGCGAAGCGGTGCGCATCCTGCATGAGCGGAACCCCGATCTGGTGGTGGATGGCGAAATACAGACAGATTTCGCACTGAACCGCGAAATGCTCCAGAGCCAGTTCCCGTTTTCCAAACTGGCCGGCAGGAAAGTTAATACGCTGATTTTCCCGAACCTCGAATCGGCAAACATTACCTATAAGCTGATCAAGGAACTTAACAAGGCCGAGTCCATTGGCCCGATAATGCTTGGCCTGCGACGGTCTGTGCACTTGCTGCAGTTGGGGGCCAGCGTGAATGAAATGGTGAATATGACGGCGGTAGCGGTCATCGATGCCCAGGAACGGGAAAAGAGGCGTAAGGCGAAACTGGAAGCAGGAACTGACAGTTTGTAGCCCTGAACCTGGAACCTCAAACCATGAACTTTGAACCTTGAACCTTAAACCTTGAACCTCAAACCATGATCAACCACCTTAGAGGAAAATTGGTAGAAAAAAACCCTACCCATGTCATTATAGAATGCGGTGGGGTAGGCTATTTCGTAAATATTTCACTCCATACCTATTCGCTCCTGGGCAAGGATGAGGATATCTATCTCCATACCCACCTCCAGGTCCGGGAAGACGCCCATACCCTGTTTGGTTTTGCGGAACGCCAGGAGCGGGAGATCTTCCGCCTGTTGATTTCCGTGTCGGGAATTGGTTCGGCCATTGCCAGGACCATGCTTTCCTCCCTGACCCCCTTACAGGTGCGGGATGCCATTGCAATGGGAAATGTCCCCGTCATTCAGGCTGTGAAGGGAATAGGTGCCAAGACCGCTCAACGGGTAATCCTCGACCTGAAGGACAAAGTGATGAAGGTCCAGGGCATGGCGGAAGTTTCCCACGAACTCGAACAATACAAATAAAGAAGAAGCGTTATCAGCTTTAGAGGTCCTTGGATTTGCCCGAAAACAGGCCGAAAAGGCTGTAGATAAGGTGCTGGAACAGGATCCCTCGCTTAGCGTCGAGGACATTATAAAACAGGCGCTGAAAAATTTGTAACGAGTTTGAAAACAGGGGCACAATCAACACTTAAATCGGTTACATTTAAGCTTCTTTTCCTATTGATCCTTTTCCTCGGTGCCATGCCGGCTGCATGGTCCCAGGATACGGGGGAACAGGAGACAGACTCCACCAAAACAGGGGTTTCGCTCGGCCATATCAACCTGGAGAACCCCAAAAGTATTGTTTCCAAATACACCTACGACCCACAGCTCAACTGCTATATCTACACTGAGAGCGTAGGGGATTATGACATCCGTTACCCGCTGATCCTCACGCCGGACCAATACCTGGAGCTCATCCGTAAGGAGGGGATGAAATCCTACTTCCATGAAAAGATCGACGCCTATTCCGGAAAAAAGGAAGGAAGTGAGGAGGCCCGTAAAAATTTGTTGCCCAACTTCTATGTTAACAGCAGTTTCTTCGAATCGGTTTTCGGGGGAAACACCATTGAGGTAATCCCACAGGGTTCGGTTGCCATGGACCTGGGCGTGATCTGGCAGAAAAACGACAACCCGGCCCTTTCTCCCAGGAACCGTACCAACCTCTCCTTTGATTTTGATCAGCGCATAAGCCTGAGTATGCTTGGGAAAGTTGGGGAAAGGCTGCAGGTAACGGCCAATTACGACACAGAGGCGACCTTCGATTTCCAGAACCTGGTAAAACTGGATTACACCCCAACGGAAGACGATATTATCCAGAAGATAGAGGTGGGGAACGTAAACATGCCCCTCAACAGTTCGCTTATCACAGGCGCCCAAAGCCTGTTTGGGGTAAAAACACAATTGCAATTCGGGAAGACGACGGTAACCGCGGTTTTTTCTGAGCAGCGATCACAGAGCAATACCGTGGTTGCGCAGGGTGGGGGAACGTTGAACGAATTTGAACTGACGGCACTGGACTACGACGAAGACCGGCATTTCTTCCTGTCACAATATTTCCGGGACCACTATAACGAGGCGCTGGAAAACTACCCGTATATCCGGAGCCAAGTGCAGATTACCCGGCTGGAGGTGTGGGTGACCAACCGCAGCCAGCAAACGCTAAACGTACGCAACATCGTGGCGATACAGGACCTGGGAGAAGCCCAGAAGACCCAGACCCGTATCGGGAAGGCCAATGGCGAACCGGCAGGTTTCTTTAATATCCTGGCTTCAAACCCGACTCTCCCACGCAACAATGCAAATGACTACGACCCCGGCCTAATCCTTTCCGGGCAGGGCGTACTCAATGACAACATACGCAACATTGCCACGGTAGACAATGGATTTAAATTCGGAACCGGCTATCAGAGCAACCAGGGTTTCGACTATGCCATTTTGGAGAACGCCAGGAAACTGGAGCAGGGCAGGGACTACCAGTTTAACCCCCAGCTGGGATATATTTCCCTGAGCCAGCGCCTGAGTAATGACGAGGTGCTCGGGGTGGCCTTTCAGTATACTTACGATGGCGAGGTTTACCAGGTGGGTGAATTTGCCAATGGCGGCCTGGATGCCACTACCGATTTCCCCCGGGGTGCAAAGTCCAGAAATCAACAACAATACCCTTGTAATCAAGCTGCTGAAGAGCAATATCACCAACGTGAGCGATCCCATCTGGGACCTGATGATGAAAAATATCTATTCCACAGGAGCATTTCAGCTGAGTGAAGACGACTTCCGCCTCAACATCCTGTATTCCGATCCCACGCCCGAGGAATTATATCACCCCGGTAAACCCCAACGTGGGGTGGCCGGATACGCCTGTGTCCCCTGGAAGAGCGCATCCTCCTGGACGTGTTCAACCTGGACCGCCTGAATGTGTACAAGGACGTGCAGCCCCGGGGGGACGGCTTCTTCGATTTTGTCCCCGGGATCACGGTGAATACCCAGGGCGGGCAAATCATATTTACCAAGGTGGAACCTTTCGGGGAATACCTCTTCAACCTGCTGGGCGGGGGGACGTATGATGCGGAAAATGACCAGGGATACAACGAAAACCAGCAGAAATACGTGTTTCAGGAACATGTATACCAAAACCAAATCAGCATCCTTGCAGGAAGCGGAAAAAAACCGGTTCCGACTCAAGGGTCGGTATAAATCCGAAGGCACCAATGGCATCCCCATCGGGGCCTTTAATGTGCCCAGGGGATCGGTACGGGTTACCGCCGGCGGGCGACAGCTTGCAGGAGGGGATAGACTATACCGTGAACTACCAGGCAGGTACGGTGCAGATCCTCGACCCCAGCCTGCAGGCTTCCAATACCCCGATCAATATTTCTGTTGAAAACAATGCCGTTTTCGGACAACAGACGCGTCGGTTTACCGGAATCAATGTAGAACACCAGTTCACTAAGAACTTCATGCTGGGCGCCACCCTGCTCAATCTGAATGAACGGCCGCTGACCCAAAAATCCAATTTCGGTGTTGAGCCTGTGAACAATACCATCTTCGGGATGAACGGGAATTTCTCAACCGAAGTCCCTTTCCTGACGCGCCTGGCGAATAAATTGCCCAATATTGATACGGATGTACCCTCCAATATTTCCCTGAGGGGAGAGGTCGCCTACCTCAAACCCAATTCCCCCAAGCATGCCGATTTTATGGGGGAAACCACCACCTACCTGGACGACTTTGAAGGCGCCCAGGCCATGATCGATATTCGCTCCTCCCTCGGGTGGAGCCTGGCCAGCGTCCCCCTGGAATTCCTGGACGAAGGAGAGGAGGACCTGCAAACCGGGTTACGAGCGCGCCAAAATGGCCTGGTATACCATAGACCCTATCTTCTATACCAACCAAAGACCTTCGGGCATCACGGATAATGACATTTCAACCAACCAGACGCGCCGGATTTTTATCGATGAAGTATTCCCGCAGATCGATATCGCCCAGGGGCAGACTACGGTTCAGAACACGCTCGATCTGGTATACTATCCAAATGAAAAAGGCCCGTATAACGCGAACCCCAATTTGCCGCGGAGGCCCCCACCGAAAAATGGGCGGGGATCATGCGGTCGCTCAGCAGTACCAACTTTGAACAGTCGAATGTGGAATTCGTTCAATTCTGGGTCATGGATCCCTATGTGGACGGGATCGCGACCGGGCCCGGGGGAGCTGGTTATCAACCTGGGGAATATTTCGGAAGACATCCTGGCGGATGGCCGCAAGCAATATGAAAACGGCTTGCCAGGGGTAAAGAGCAACGACCTGGTGGCGCAGACCGTTTGGGGAGAGGTGCCTTCCACCCAGTCGCTCGTATATGCTTTCGATGCCAATGAGGCGAACCGCAGCCTGCAGGATATCGGCCTGGACGGCCTGGACGACGCAGGTGAAGCCGCCCAGGGGTATAATGGCCCGGCTAGCGACCCGGCCCTGGATAATTATGAATACTACCTGAACCGGCAGGGCAATATCCTGGATCGCTACTATAATTTCAACAATACAGACGGCAACTCACCCGTGGCAGTGAGCAATACCAACCGCGGTTCCACCACCCTTCCCGATGTGGAGGACATAGACCGGGACCTCACCATGAACACCATCAACAGCTACTATGAGTACCGAATCCCTATCAAACCGAATACGACCATAGATGACAAGTACGTTACCGACATCAAGGAAGGGCTTACCCCCACCCTCCCAAATGGCGGACAACTAAACCGCCGTTGGATACAGTATAAGATCCCGCTAAACGATTTTACGAACGCCGTGGGGGGGATCACCGACTTCCGTTCCATCAGTTTTATGAGGATGTACCTCACAGGGTTTTCGGATGATGTGGTACTTCGCTTTGCCACCTTAGACCTGGTTCGGGGCGACTGGAGGACGTATACCCGGCTCTCGAAACGGGGGGTGACGACCCGGCCGATGACGGGACGCTGGTGGATGTCAATACCGTGAATATTGAGGAGAACAACTCCCGGGTCCCCATCCCGTATGTCCTCCCCCCTGGAGTGGAGCGGGAGCAACTGAACAACAACAACACTATCATTCGGCAAAATGAGCAGTCCCTGTCTTTCGTGGTGGAAAACCTGGAAGCCGGCGACGCCCGGGGGGTCTTTAAGAATGTGAATATGGATGTGCGGCAATATGAAAAGATCAGGATGTTCCTGCATGCCGAGGAGATCGTGGATTCGGATTACATGAATGACGAAGAGCCCCTGGTAGGTTTCCTCCG
This sequence comes from uncultured Flavobacteriaceae bacterium, assembly GCA_963721045.1. GTDB lineage: Bacteria > Bacteroidota > Bacteroidia > Flavobacteriales > Flavobacteriaceae > Zeaxanthinibacter. The sequence goes on along the minus strand of CAVRHQ010000018.1, from coordinate 258,060 downwards.
GATAGGGACGGATTTTTCGGAGAATTTCTACCAGATCGAAGTGCCCCTTCACTTTACGCCGTATTCTGCCGGTTCGGCACGGGAGATCTGGCCGGAAGAAAACGAAATCAATATAGCCCTCAGCGACCTCAACAAGGTGAAATCCCTGGGGATTGCCAACCAGAGCTCGGACAGATCAATTACTACGAAGTGGTTGACGGGGAAGTGGTCCCCGTGGCCGAATTTGCACCCAGGACCCCGGGCCGCATGCGGATCGGGATAAGGGGAAACCCTTCCCTCGGGAGCGTCCGGAGCATGATGGTGGGGGTCAAGAACATAGATAACCTGCCCGCAAGGGCCGAGGTATGGTTCAACGAATTGCGGCTGTCCGGCCTGGACAACAAGGGGGGATGGGCTGCGGTGGCTGCGGTGGATGCCAACATGGCCGATTTCGCCAATGTATCCGCCACGGGGAACAAAAGCACCTCCGGCTTCGGGGCTATAGACCAGATGCCTAACGAACGCGCCCGTGAAGACGCGGTGGCTTATGACGTGGTAACCAATGTGGAACTGGGGAAGCTGCTCCCCAAAAAATGGAAGCTGCAGGTACCGTTCAATTACGGCATCTCGGAACAATTGGTCACCCCCGAATTTGATCCGGTCTACGACGACCTGAAACTGGATGACCGGATTGCTGCGGCAGCCAATGCCCAGGAGGCGGATGCCATCCGGGAGCAGGCTGAGGATTATACCAAACGTACCAGCATAAACTTTATCGGCGTTCGTAAGAACCGCGGCGAGGAAGCGGTGGCGAATTTCTTTGACATCGAAAATTTCACCCTCAACTATTCCTATAACGAGACCAACCACCGCGACTTTGAAGTCGCCCGCCTGAAGGACCAGAACGTGCAGGCCGGACTGGTATATAATCACAACTTCAAACCGGCGCCTGTGGAACCGTTTGCAAAAAAGGATTCCCTCTTTACCGGCAAGTACTGGCAATGGCTGAAGGAGTTGAATATCAACCTGCTGCCAACCAGCCTCTCGGTGCAATCCAATATCAACCGGCAGTTCAACCAGCAACGGTTCAGGGACGTGTTGGAACCGGGGGTGGAAAGCCTTCAACTGCCCTTGCTGCAGCAGCGCAACTACCTTTTTAACTGGGAGTATGCCCTGAACTACAGCCTTACCCGGAGCCTGCGGATCAACCTGACGGCTTCCAACAACCGAATTGTCAGGAATTACTTTGAGGATGAGAACGACCTCAATTCCCTCATCAACCAGGACCTGACTATCTGGGATGGCTTCTTCGATGTCGGGGAACCTAACCGCCATGCCCAGCAGTTGCAGGTAAATTACGAGCTGCCTTTCAGCAAAATCCCTATACTGGACTTTATCAATGCCCAGTATACCTATACCGGCGATTTCGACTGGCAACGGGGAGGGGATGCCATTCGGGAAGTAACAGGCGAAAATATCAATACCATACAGAACGCGAACACCCATAGCCTGACCGCCGCCCTCAGCATGCAGCGGTTTTACGATAAAATCGGCCTTAAAAAACGGGATGGGAAGGGCTTACCTGCTGCCCGCTGAACGTCTGGACAAAGCAGGCAACCCGGCAGCCGGTACCCAGGGCAATAGCCCGCATAAAACCAGCGGGCTGTTCAATACTATGGTGGATGTACTCACCATGGTCAAGCGACTCAATGTGAATTACAGTGAGAACAATGGGCAGGTCTTGCCGGGGTATACCCAGTCGATTGGCTTCATCGGAACCACGCGCCCCAGCTTTGGATTTGTTTTCGGAAGCCAGGCCGATGTACGGTTTGAAGCAGCCAGGAACGGATGGTTCACCACCTTCCCAGAATTCAATGAGCAATATATCCAGCGTACCAATAAGCAATTGAACCTGACCGCCACCGCCCAGCCCGTGCAGGACCTGACCATCGACCTTGCGGCGGACCGCCAATATTCCAGCAGCTACCAGGAGAATTATAAGATCGATCTCAGCAAAGAAGAGCCTTATCAAGTCCAAACCCCCAATACCTACGGGAATTTCAGCATCTCCACCATGATGATCGGGACCGTGCTGAACAAGAGCAACGAGAATGAATCCGCCAATTTCGAAACTTTTAAAGAGAACCGGATCACCGTTGCAAACAGGTTGGTCGCAGACCGGGGGGAACCCAATCTGGGGGTCGATGACGACGGCTTCCCGGTGCGCTACGGAAAAACCCAGCAGGAGGTATTGTTGCCCGCATTTTTTGCCGCCTACACAGGTCAGGATGTGAACCGGGTGAATCTCGATGCGTTCCGGGAGATTCCCATCCCTAACTGGAACATCAAATATACCGGGCTGATGCGCAATCCCTGGTTTAAGAAAAAATTTGTGCGCTTCTCCCTCAGCCACGGGTATCGCGCAGCCTACAGCATCAATTCCTTCCAGACCAATCTGGAACGGCAGAACAGCGCGGTTGACGAGGCAACCGGCGACCGTGTCCCGGAACAGATCATCAACAACGTGACCCTGACCGACCAGTTCAACCCCCTGCTCAGGGTGGACTTTGAGATGAAGAATTCCATGAGCGTCCTGGCAGAAGTGAGGTCGGACCGCGCCCTTTCCCTGAGTTTCGACAATAACCTGCTCACCGAGATCAATGGAAAGGAATATACCGTGGGCCTGGGATACCGGTTTAAGGACGTGCAGTTCACTACCAACATAGGCGGGGAAAAGCAACGGCTGAAAGGAGATCTCAACCTGAAGGCCGACGTGACCCTCAGGGACAATATTACCATCATCCGGAACCTGGATATAGATAACAACCAGATCACCTCGGGCCAGAACCTGCTTTCCATCAAGTTTACGGCAGACTATGCCCTGAGCAAGACCCTGAACGCCCTTTTCTTTTACGACCACAGCTTCTCGAAATTCGCCGTGTCCACCGCCTTCCCGCAAACGACCATCAATACCGGCTTTACCCTGCGGTACACCTTCGGGAATTAACCGCAGGTTAAAGGGGCAAAAGGCCTCTGTAGCCGGCATTGCCCGGGCCCGCTCCCAGGAATATTTCAGGATGCCCATGCGGCCCGGGTATCTTTTTTGAAAACCTTGGGGGAAACCGTTACATTTGCTGGCACATCAAACAGAGAAAACATGAATATTCCTGCCGATTTAAAATACACAAAAGACCACGAATGGGTACGGATTGAAGGCGATACGGCTACCGTGGGCATTACTGATTTCGCCCAGGGCGAACTCGGGGACATCGTTTATGTGGAAGTGGAAACCCTGGATGAAACCCTGGACAGGGAAGAGGTTTTCGGGACGGTGGAAGCGGTCAAAACGGTTTCAGACCTGTTCCTGCCATTGAGCGGTACAATTGTGGAATTGAATGAATCCCTGGAAGACAAACCTGAAATTGTGAATTCAGACCCCTACGGGGCTGGCTGGATGATCAGGATGAAGATTGGGGATGCATCCGAAATAGATAGCCTGCTTTCAGCGGAGGACTATAAGGAGCTTGTAGGTGCCTAACCGCTGGCCATACACATGGCTGTTCCTCGGCTGGATGACCTTAATTACCATTCTCAGCCTTATCCCCATCTCCGGGATGGAGGAGGAAGGGCTGGATTTCCCCTATATCGATAAAGTGGTACACTTTGTATTCCACGCCGTTGGAACGGTGCTCGGATGCTACTTTTTAAAGGAGGTCAGCAGCCGGAAGCGCTCCCTCCCCCAAACCCTTTGGCTGGTGGTGGGATCCCTCCTGATTTATGGCATTATTATTGAGGTTATTCAATATGCGTTTACTAGCTGGCGAAGCGGCGATATTACCGATGTTTTGGCGGATTTGCTGGGGCCCTTGCGGGAGCAGCAGCACTCAGGCTTTTCTATTCGCGTAAAGGGGCCGTTAAAATGGAAAAATTAATTGTGTCGTATACAATAAAAAGTTAAATTAGCAACGCTTAACACAGAACGTATGGAACCGAAAAAGAATCCAAAAGCCGATTTGAGAAGAAATAGCGGGCTTTATTTTGTTATCGGACTGGCGGTGGTCATGGCATTGGTCTATGGCGCGCTGGAATGGAAGACATATGATAAAGCCAACAAGTATGACATTTCTTTGAATGTTGAAGATCAATTGGATGAAGAAGTGCCTATGACCGAACAGATAAAGACTCCCCCGCCACCACCACCACCTGCCGCTCCGGAGGTGATCGAAGTCGTGGAGGATGAGCAGGATGTCGAGGAAACTGTTATAGAATCTACCGAAACCAGTCAGGAAGAAGAAGTGATGGATGTGGAAGATGTTCAGGTGGAAGAGGTAGAAGAAGATATCGATGTACCCTTTGCTGTGATTGAGGATGTTCCGATTTTCCCCGGTTGTGAAGGGGCAAAAGATAAAAGGGCCTGCTTCAACGAAATGATGCAACAGCATATTCGCAAAAACTTCCGCTACCCGGAAATTGCCCAGGAAATGGGAATTCAGGGAAGGGTGAATGTGATGTTTACCATCCAGAAAGACGGTACTATCGGGAATATCCGATACCGGGGCCCGGATAAGAACCTGGAAGCTGAAGCCCTTCGGATCATCGAAAAACTCCCGCGTATGACTCCCGGCAAGCAACGGGGCCGTCCGGTACGGGTACCCTTCAGTATTCCGATTACATTTAAATTGCAATAAACACCCCTACGCTATAGATCTAAAACCCCGGCTTCCACGTCGGGGTTTTTTTATTCGAACCCGATAAAACTTCCGCCCTTTAGGAATAGCCTGTGCCATAGAGGCATGGTATGCCCCTGACGGTGAAGAGGGGTATCAACTGCCACCCCTGCTACCGTAGACTGCTACTGCTACTGCCTACTAATTCATGGGATTTCTCACACTCACTGCGTGAGGTTCGAAATGACAGGGAGTGCGTTGTTGCTTACCGGCAGAAATAATCCTCCCCTGCCAAGGGGAGGTGGCTCATGCAGCATGCCTGAGCCGGAGGGGTTCAACCACCCCACCCCGCCCTTTAACAACGGAGGTATCCCGAAGGGACGGAAGGGTTTTCAACGAACCTGCCCTCGACTCCTCCTCGACTCCTCCCTCGACTCCTCCCCGACTCCGCTCGGGATGACAGCTCGGGATGACAGGCGATCAACGTGGCTTTCAGGAGACCCTGCGGGCATAACGCAAAAGTAAAAATCAAAATATAATCATACGGTACCCACAAAACCTGTCATGTCGAGCGTAGTCGAGACATGAAAGTATGGCCGTTACCTAAAATCAGCCCGGCGTTTTTTGTTTCTGTTTTGTGCAAAAGCATTCCCAGAATTCAGCATGGCTACTTCCTATGTAATTTAAAGGCAGAAATAATCCTCCCCTGCCAAGGGGAGCCTGCCCCGACCGAGCACAGCGAGCGTCGGGGTAACACGAGCGTCGGGGGTGCCCCGGCGCTTGCGGCCGGGGCGGAGGGGTGGGAGAGGAACCTGCCCTGCCCTTTAGCGACGGGCCTGGAAATAACCTGTAAAATTGTAATTTTAGGCCAACAAGTGGGGATCAATTACTCGTCACCACTGCTGTCTGGCGGGTTGGTGAGGCTGGTATAGATGGTTTCCCGCATCCGTTCCGGGTTGATGAATCCCCCGCCATAGCTCTCGTCATACCCTTCGGTAAGCGATTCCATGGCTTTCGCCTCCTCCAGGGATTTACCTGCATCCACGGCGGCCAGAACCCGGCCGCGGATATCCTGCAACATGGCCAGGTAGGTTTGCATCTCGGCCTTGTTGGATGGCCGCCCATGGCCCGGGATGATCGCCGTATCCTCATTGATGAGCATCAGGGCTTTCTGGATGGCGGCGATATACCCGTCTATGCTGCCCCCGCTCTCGAGGTCTATAAAGGGGTACCTTCCCGCGAAATAGGTGTCGCCCATATGGATGACGTTATTGTAGGGGAAATAGATCAGCGCATCCCCATCTGTGTGCGCGTGGTGCACGTGCAGGCCCATGATGGTTTCTTCCCCGTCATAGAAGGTAATATCCTCTGAAAAGGTCACCTCGGGCAGCATCTTTTTGTAAAACTGGGTATCGATCTTGCCCTCCTGCAGTTCCTGCTGGTTCTGGAGGTCGATACGCTTCCGGGCGTTGGTCCTGTGAAACCAGGGTGGTCCTTTCTGTATTGAAGCTGGCATTACCCTCCGGAATGGTCGCCGTGCATATGGGTGTTAAAAAGGAAGGCGATGGGTTTGTCGCTGATCCTGCGGATGGCCGCCTTATTTTCCGCGCTGATACGGTCGAACTGGTCGTCGATCATAAAGACATAGGCTTCCCCCACATAGATGCCGATATTGCCGCCTTCGCCGGTGAGCATGTAGACATCCCGGGACAGGGTATCGACCTTTATGGTCACTTTTTCCTCCTGGGCGCTGATGAAAGAAGGGATCAGGAAATAAAGAATCAAAGGGACAAGTTGTAATGGTTTTTTCATTGTACTGGGTTTAGATCGATTTTTCAAAGCCTTTTAAAGGTAACACAAAGCTGTTGAATTCGTTGCAAAAAAAAAGCCTGGGTCGTATCTTTGCCCCCTCAAAAAACCCGGATGAAGACTGCAATCGGAGCGGCAAAAAGCATGACCTTGTCATTGATCTTTGCCGATTTTAAGGAGATCACCAAAGCGAGGCTGGCCCTCAGCGTGGTATTCTCCTCCCTGGCCGGGTACCTGCTCGGGGCTACGCGTATAGAATGGGCCCCGCTTCTCCTGCTGGCCTTTGGTGGCTACTGTATGGTGGGGGCATCCAATGCCTTCAACCAGGTCATTGAAAAGGACCTGGACGCGCGCATGTACCGCACCCGGAACCGGCCGCTGCCAGCCGGCCGGATGACGGTGAATACCACCTTGCTGCTGGCCGTGCTTATGACCTTGCTGGGGGTGGCAACCCTTTATGTGCTCAACCCCAGGACGGCCATGTTCGGCGCGATTTCCATTTTTTTATATACCAGTGTCTATACCCCCCTGAAAACGGTGACCCCTCTTTCGGTATTTGTAGGGGCCATTCCCGGGGCCATCCCTTTTATGCTGGGGTGGGTGGCAGCCACGGACCATTTCGGCATAGAGCCCGGAACCTTGTTCATGATCCAGTTTTTTTGGCAGTTTCCACATTTTTGGGCACTGGGTTGGATGTTGGATGAAGACTACCAGAGGGCAGGTTTCAAAATGCTCCCCACCGGGAAAAAGGACCGGGGGACGGCCCTGCAGATCATCATGTATACGATTTGGATGATGGTGATCTCCGTGGTGCCGGTGCTGGGGATCACCGGGCAGCTTCGCTTGTCGGTTCCGGCCGCCGTGCTTGTTTTCCTGCTGGGCCTGGGGATGCTGACCTATGCTTTCCGGCTGTACGTTAAAATGGACCGCGGTACGGCCAGGCGGCTGATGCTGGCCAGCGTGAGCTATATTACCTTGATGCAGCTGGTATATGTAATCGATAAATTCATTTGAAATATATGGATCTGACGGAAGGGACACAGGAGGAAAAGAGGGTTCGGGCACGGAAAATGATGCTTTGGATTGGCATTGTCAGCCTGCTGATGGCCTTTGCCGGATGGACCAGTGCCTATATCGTCAGCAGTGGGCGGGAAGACTGGCTGCATAATTTCGATCTGCCAACCGCCTTTTTCTACAGCACATTGGTTATCCTCCTCAGCAGTCTGACCTACTATCTGGCCAAGCGGGCGGAAACCCGGGGACGGCATCGCGAAAGCACCCTGTTGCTGCTGGCTACCCTGGCCCTGGGGCTTTTGTTTATCGGGTTGCAATTCTATGGGTTTTCGCAGCTGATCGCCATGGGGTATTATTTTACCGGGCCCACCAGCACCATCACCATGTCTTATGTATACCTGATTGCCGTCGTCCACATTGTCCATGTGGTCGTGGGGCTGATTACCGTACTGGTGGTCCTCTATAACCAATCCAGGGGCAAATACGCCAGGGGGAATCTCCTGGGCATGGAACTGGGGATCACTTTCTGGCACTTTCTGGGAGGGCTGTGGCTCTACCTGATCCTTTTCTTTTACTTCTTCCGCTAAGGATATTTTAGGCGGAAAACCGTAAGCTGATTCTTACATATTTTATTATATTAGCCCCTAAAACCAAATTTTACCACATGAAAACCAACCTCCTCCTGGGCCTGTTATGGCTCTTCACGACTGTTTCCTATTCTCAGATCTTATTTGAAAAAGGATATCTTATTGAAAACGACGGCGATCGTGTAGATTGCTTAATCCGCAACGCAGACTGGAAGAACAACCCCCGACAAATTCCGTTTTAAGGAAAGCGAAAGTGGCGAAACGCAGACGGCAGATATCAACGGGGTCCGGGAATTCGGGATTCCCGGCACCGTATTATTCAAACGCTATGAGGTGGAGATCGACCGGCGCAGTTACCTCCCGAGAGAGCTCAATTTTAATCGCAACCCGGATTTAAAGAAGGAGCGCCTCTTCCTGAAAACCCTGGTTTCGGGAAAGGCGAGTTTGTATGTTTACGAAGACGGTAACCTGATCCGTTATTTCTACAGCCTGGAAAGTGCGCCGCCGAAACAATTGATATATACCCGGTATAAGACGGAAAATCAAAAGATCCTCGAAAATTTTTACTACAAATCCCAGCTTTCCAAAGAGCTGGAGTGCGACGGCATCACGAGCACGGAGATCAATGATACGGACTACAGTGAAAAAGATCTTATGGCCATTTTCAGGAAGTACAATGCCTGCAGCGGATCAGAAAATGTAGTTTACGAACGGCGGGAGGAGAGAAATCTCTTCCACGTCAGCCTGCGACCTGGCCTGGACTTCACTTCCCTGACTACATCCTATTTTCGCAACAATGTTCCGGATACTGAATTCAATGGGCAGGTTTCCTGGCAAATTGGGGCCGAAATGGAATTGGTGCTGCCCTTCAACAAGAACAAATGGGCCCTTACCGTGGAGCCTTTTTACCGATCGTTCAAGGCTGAAAACGCCAATGATACCCGGGCGGACTACAGTTCCCTGGTAACGGCATTCGGGCTGCGGCACTACTTTTATATCGACCAACGCTCCAAAGTCTTCATCAATGGTAACTTTGGCCTGGAGTTCCCTTTTAAAGGTGATTTCAGAGTTCTATCGAGTGCAACCACAAGGGATCTCAAAGTGGAATTAAGTATGCTGAGTAACTACTGGACGCTGGGAGCGGGTTACAACTGGAATAACAAGCTAAGCGTAGAATTGCGCTATATGTTGAGCCAGGACCTGTTGATAGAATATGAATACTGGTCGGCAGACTGGAGTGGCGTGAGCCTGATCCTGGGGTACAACCTGCTGTAGGCCCCGTCCGGGGCTGTTACCTTCCCGGGCGGGAAGCAAATGCCGGCAGGGGGGCACAATTTTCCATAATTGTCAACCCCGGGCTTTTCTTTAGTTAAAAAAAATGTAAATTTGCCTAGACTTTTTTAACACCTTTTTCTGCTTATGGATACATCGGTTGCAACGCTTGAGGAAGAGAACGTCTGGGGTGGGGGCAACAGGCCCCTGGGTGCCAGCTATGGTAAATTGATGATGTGGTTCTTCATTGTTTCCGACGCCCTGACATTTTCAGGATTTCTGGCGTCTTATGGCTTTTCCCGTTTTAAATTCATCGACATCTGGCCCATAGCCGACCAGGTTTTTACCCACGTACCGTTTTTCCACGGGAATTACCCCATGTACTATGTGGCCTTTATGACCTTCATCCTGATCATGTCTTCCGTGACCATGGTACTGGCGGTAGATGCCGGTCACCGGCTTCAGCAGAACAAGGTGATCTGGTATTTGCTCCTAACCATCCTGGGGGGTGCCATCTTCGTGGGCTCCCAGGCCTGGGAATGGTCTACTTTTATCAAGGGGGAATACGGGGCAGTGGAAACCAAAGGGGGCAGGATCCTCCAGTTTGTCAAGGCAGACACGGGCGAAAGGGCGGCCCTGGCCGACTTCGCCAAATCAATCCCGGGAGAAAGGGAAAGGCTTACCCGGCCCATGGGGCTCTGGTACATGAAAGAATCAAGTTTGCCATCCTATACGGTTCAGGAAGTTACCGAGGGACTCAGATCCAATCCCAACATCCTCATCCGTTTGGAAAATGTAAATGACGATGGCAAGAAAATCCTGCTTACACGGGAAGAAACACTGAAAAAGATCAATGAGGCCTCCATGGTGGTGGAAGGCGCCAACTTGTACAGGAACGAATACGGGAGCCGCCTCTTTGCGGACTTCTTTTTCTTTATCACCGGGTTTCACGGTTTCCACGTGTTTTCCGGCGTAGTGATCAACATTATTATTTTCTTTAATGTGATCCTGGGCACCTACGAACGAAGGGGCCACTATGAGATGGTCGAGAAAGTTGGTCTTTACTGGCACTTTGTGGATCTGGTCTGGGTATTCGTTTTTACATTTTTCTATCTGGTATAACTTTTCGGGCAACCGGAGGCAATATAATTTTATTCATGGCACACGAACATAAACTGGAAATTTTCAGGGGACTGCTGAAGTTTAAATCAAACACCCAGAAAATCTGGGGTGTCCTGGTCTTTTTAACCATCGTAACCGCCGTTGAGGTTACCTTCGGGATCACCAAACCCCGTTGGCTGACGCACCATTTTTTTATTGGCATGAAACTCCTCAACTGGATCTTCGTTTCCCTGACCCTGGTGAAGGCCTATTATATTACCTGGGATTTCATGCACATGCGGGACGAACGGAATGCGCTGAAGCGGGCCGTGGTCTGGACCCCGATCTTCCTTGTAGGCTACCTGATCTTTATTTTGCTGTTCGAGGCCGACTATATCTTTAATGTATACCAGGACGGCTACATAAAATGGAATTTCTGACAGGGAATTAACAGTATTGAAAGACGGTTTAACAGCCGTCTTTTTTATTTTTGCACCGGTAAATGCAGCAGATGAAAAAAACCCTGGTTCTTGTGATCCTGTTTGTTTTTCCCCTGGTGGCCTACCTCTTTTTTGCTTCAGGGGTACATCATTTCGGCCGCTTGCCCGTGCTGAGCGAAGATATTACTGACCTCAGACAGATCGATCCCTCCCAGACCTTCCAGGGCAAGATCACCATCCTGGGTTTCCTGGGCGGCGACCCCTCCAACCAGAAGGTGAATGCCTTTAATCTTAATGAAAAGATTTACAAGCCCTTTTATGAATTCCATGATTTCCAGATGGTGATGGTCCTGCCCACCGGCACACAGGAAGCCGCCGCTGACCTGAAAAGGGAACTCGGCCGGCTGGTGGATACCCGCAACTGGAAGTTTGTATTCGGCCAACCCGATGCCATCCGGGAGCTGTTCGATTCCATGAAAACCAATATTGAACTGGATGACCATCTGTACACCCCCTATGTATTTATTATCGACAAGGAAGGCAAACTCAGGGGCCGCAAAAAAGATGAGGACGAGGGTACGAAATACGGTTTCGACGCAGTTTCGGTGGCCGATATCAGCAATAAGATGGAAGACGATGTGAAGGTGATCCTTGCCGAATACCGCCTGGAACTGAAAAAGAACAACGCGCAAAGGTCTAAATAATGGCAAAAAGGAAATATACGTACGTATGGGTGTCCCTGGTGGTGCTGGTATTCGGCATCCTGTTCGTGCCCCTCATCGTGGAGCGGATCAGGAGCGGCACCATTGTACAGAACGATCGGCTGAGCGCCGGGGTAGTGAAAGAACCGCTTTCCTATCTGGTGCTGGGAGGCAAGAGGCGCAAGGTACCTCCCTTTGCGTTCTACGACCAGGACAGCATGCTGATAACCAATGCAGATTACAGGAACAAGGTCTATGTGGTGGAATTCTTCTTCACATCCTGCCCAAGCATTTGCCCCCTTATGACGCGCAACCTGGTACATTTGCAGGACACTTTCGGGGATTCGGACAATTTCGGGATCGCGTCCTTCAGCATCAACCCGAGATATGACACCCCGGAGGTTCTGAAGGAATACGCCGAAAAGTACGGGATTACCGATATAGACTGGCATCTGATGACGGGCGAACGGGACAGTATCTACCAGCTGGCCAATGCCGGGTTCAATATCTATGCCGCCGAGGCGCCTGACGTTCCGGGAGGGTTTGAACATTCCGGCCTGTTCGCTTTGGTCGACAAAGACGGGTATTTACGGTCTCGCAAAGACAAGTTCGGGAACCCTATCATCTACTACCGGGGTGCCATCCCCGAAGAGCAGGGAACCGATTCGCAGGGTGATACGGAACAGATTGGGATCCTAAGGGAGGATATCAGGAAATTATTGAAAGAATAACATGAAATCACTGGCGCTGGACGAACGAAAATTTAACCGCGGGATCACCGTAGTCTCTATCCTCATCCCCCTGGCGGTGGCAGTACTCTTCGCAGTCCGTATCCCAGACGTGGAACCCCTTTCCTTTTTGCCCCCCATATACGCAAGCATCAATGGCCTTACCGCCATTTTGCTCGTACTGGCCGTATGGGCAATCAAAAATAAAAAACAGCGGCTGCATCAAAAGCTGATGACCGGCTGCATTGTGCTCTCGGTACTCTTCCTGCTGATGTACGTGGCCTATCACATGACTTCAGACCCCACCCCCTATGGAGGCCGCGGAGGGTTGAGATATGTTTATTATTTTATCCTCCTGACCCATATTATGTTTTCTATAGCCATTATCCCCATGGTACTTAAAACCTATGCGCGGGCCTACCTCGGGAAATTCCAAAGCCACCGGAAACTGGCCAGGATAACCTTTCCGCTCTGGCTATACGTGGCTATTACGGGTGTTATCGTATATTTGATGATCGCACCTTATTACACCCATTAATGCAAGGTACCGGAATGAAAGGACTACAACGATACATGCACATCCTGCTCCTTGGGACCATATGGCTGCTCCCGCAGCTGGCTGGTGCCCAATGTGCCATGTGCCGGGCCGTTTTGGAAAGCGGCGGAAGCAATACGGCAGCCGAAAGCATCAACAATGGCATTGTCTACCTGATGGCCGTACCTTATTTCCTTTTAGCCGGGATATCGTATATCATCTACCGGAAATTGAAGTCCTGACCCTTTGGGTAATTCCATAATAAATCCGGAATTCCACTGTAACAAAATCCCCTTGCCATAGTCTTTTAGGTAAACGCTATTAGCAATTAAAACCTGATGGGCATCCCATGTTTGATTTAGAAAGGTGGTCGGAGATTTTCGACACCATACGGAAGAATAAGCTGCGCACATTCCTGACCGGGCTTTCGGTGGCTTCCGGTATTTTTATTCTCGTGATCCTCCTGGGCTTCGGGCAGGGTTTGCAGAACGGAATCGCCAAAGAGTTTGCCGGGGATGCGGTCAACCGGATCTGGGTATGGACGCAGGTGACTACCAGGGAATATAAGGGCCTGAACCCCGGCCGGCCGATAACCCTCAAGAATGAAAACTATCGTCACATAGAGCGGCAGTACGGAGGCGAGTTGGAAGACCGGTCCCCGGTTTACAGGGTCCCCAATGCCGTAGTGGCGTATGGCAAGGAAAACCTCGGATATTCCGTCCAGGGGGTGGCCTCGGGCTATCAGTTTATCGAGAACCAGTTCCTGAGCGAAGGACGTTATATCAACCCCATGGACGTGGAGGCCTCAGCCAAGGTGGTGCTGATCAGTAACAAGATCAAAAATGAGATCGCGAAAAACGGGGAAGATCTCCTGCAAAACTATCTGGACATCTCCGGGATCAAGTTCCAGATCATTGGGGTATACGGCGACCAGGGCGGGGAGCGGGAAGAAGACCGGATTTTTATCCCCGTCAGTACGGCCCAGAGGGTATTTAACGGGGCCGATAAAATAGACAATCTCTCCTTTACCATGGAGCCGGCCGCAACCTTTGACGAGGCGGTGGCGGCTTCCATGCAATTTTCAGATCAGTTGAAAAGCTACCTGCAGGAAGCCCATTCCGTGGCGCCGGACGATGAGAGCGCCATCAACGTATATAATTCGCTGGAAGAGGCCCGGAGGTATTACAGCCTTACCGGGAATATCCGTTTGTTCTTCTGGTTTGTTGGGATTTGTACCATCATTGCCGGGGTAGTGGGGGTTAGCAATATCATGCTCATCGTGGTCAAGGAACGGACCCGGGAGATTGGGATCCGGAAAGCCCTGGGCGCCAAACCCTGGTCGGTCGTGGGGATGATCCTCCACGAGTCTATCTTCATCACTGCATTCTCAGGCTTCAGTGGCCTGATCCTGAGCATGGGGCTGCTGGAACTGATCGGCCCCAACGTACAGGTAGACTATATTGTGAACCCTTCGGTGAATTTCAACGTGGCCCTGTACACGGTCATCCTGTTGATCGCAGCGGGAGCCATAGCGGGCTTTTTCCCCGCCTGGAGGGCCGCCACCATCCACACCATCGATGCCCTCAGGGAGGAATAATGGGTGCGCGCGGGAAGGAAGGCATTCAATCAGCGTAATTTATTAGAGACAGGAAAACATGTTTAACAGAGACCGATGGAAAGAGATCCTTGAAGTACTGACCGGCAATTGGTTCCGGACAGTGCTTACTGCATTCGGGGTTTTCTGGGGCATTCTGATCCTCATAATCCTGCTCGCGGCCGGCAAGGGTTTGGAGAACGGCATCAAATCCGATTTCGGGGATATTGCCACCAATACCATGTTTATGTGGTCGCGAAATACCACCAAAGCGTATAAGGGGATGCCCAGCAACCGCACCTATTCCTTTAAACTGGAAGATGTGAAGGCGATACGGGAAAAAGTGCCCCGGCTTCGGTTTATTTCTCCCAGGAACCAACTCGGGGGCTTCCGCGGGGCCAACAACGTGGTCAGGGGGATAAAAACCGGAGCCTTCAACGTCTACGGGGATTATCCCGAAATCATCCGGCAAGACCCAATGACCATCACCTCGGGTAGGTTTATCAACTACAGCGATATCGGGGAGAAACGAAAAATAGCCATCATCGGGGAAGGGGTACGCACCAGCCTGTACGAGGCAGACGAGACTGTAATAGGCTCCTACATCAAGATTCAGGGCGTGAACTTTATGGTCGTGGGCACGTATAAGAAGAAGACCAATGACGGGGACGGGGAAGAAGGGCAGAAACAGATCTTTATTCCTTTCACCACTTTTTCCCAGGCCTTTAACAAGGGCAATGATGTGGGGTGGATGGCCATAACGGCCGAAGACGGTTCCTCGATCAGCAGCTTAAAAGACCAAATCATCTCTATTGTGAAGGAGAATCGGAAGATACACCCGGATGACACCCGCGCCGTTGGGTATTTCGATCTGTATGAACAGTACAACCGGGTGGAAAGCCTCTTTCTGGCCATGAAGATCACGGCCTATTTTGTGGGCATCCTCGTCTTGCTTTCCGGGATCATCGGGGTGAGCAACATCATGCTGATCGTGGTGAAGGAACGCACCAAGGAGATTGGCATCCGAAGGGCGCTGGGAGAAGACCCCTGGTCTATCAAAAAACAGATCCTGATGGAATCCCTCTTCCTGACCCTGATTTCCGGGATGGCCGGGATCGTATTCGGGGCCCTTTTTATCTACGGGGTCAATGCTCTCCTCGAAATGAACGGGCCGGTGGACATGTTTATCAACCCAAGCGTCAGCCTGAGGGTTGTGAGTGCCGCCATGCTGATCTTAACCGTTTCGGGCCTGATGGCGGGGTTTATCCCGGCCCAGAGCGCCATCCGCGTGCGCCCGATTGAAGCCCTGCGCAATGAATAGGAAACAATATAAATCAATCAAAAAAATATAAAATTAATCGAGCCATGAAAAAATCTATTACCATCACCATCCTGCTGGCCATTGTGTTTGCATTTGGCGGTTCCATGTACTATCTGTATTCCAAGAATGCGGAAGACCCGGTGGTATATGCAACCGAGAAGCCGGCAATCAGGAACATCGTAAAAAAGACCGTGGCAACTGGAAGCATCCTGCCCCTGGAAGAGGTATTGATAAAGCCGAATATTTCGGGGGTAATTGAAGAAGTATATGTGGAAGGCGGGGACTCTGTGCGTTCGGGCGACCTTTTGGCCAAAATCCGGGTTGTGCCTAACCTCAATGCCCTGAACAATGCGCGGATTGCCATAGAAGAAGCGAAAATCGCCCTGGATGACCAGTTGCGGAACTACGAACGACAATCCAAGCTGTTTGGCAAAGGCGTAATTTCCAAGGTCGACCTGGAACGGGCGCAGGTGAGTTACGACCAGGCCAAGCAGGCCTACGCCGCGGCTAATGAACGATTCGACATAGTAAAGACGGGTACCACTTCCGGTTACGGCGATGCGGCCAACACCCTGATCCGGTCCACGGTAAGCGGGATGGTCCTGGAAGTACCTGTGGAAAAGGGCAACCAGGTGATCGAAAGCAACAACTTCAATGAAGGTACTACCATTGCGGCCATAGCCGACGTGGATAAAATGATCTTTGAAGGGAAAGTAGACGAGTCTGAAGTGGGCAAGATCAAGGAAGACCTCCCGTTGGAAATCACGGTAGGCGCCCTGGAGGATCACGTTTTTGATGCCGTCCTGGACTACATTGCGCCCAAGGGGAAGGCAGAGAACGGGGCGATACAGTTTGAGATCAAAGGAAGCCTTAAAAAGCAGGATTCCATATTTATCCGTGCGGGGCTCAGCGCCAATGCCTCGATTATCCTGGGACGTGCAGACAGCGTCCTGGCCTTGAAGGAGGCCCTGGTGCAGTTCGACAAAGATACTAAGGCGCCATTTGTGGAAGTTGAAAAGGGCCCCCAGCAATTTGAACGGAAGAACATACAATTGGGAATTTCAGACGGGATCTATGTAGAGGTCAAATCCGGGATTGCCGCCGATGACCGCATCAAGGTGTGGAACCAGATCGAAGAACCCGCCGTGGGTAGTTAAAATTCTTAACATTATTTTTATCCTATTTTTTGTAACATTATTGGCCTGTTCCAGTCCTATTAACTGGATTCCGGGAACAAGGGCTCCCTATTGGTTTTTATGAGCCCGGGGGAATGTCGAAACAAGAAACACAACCAGCATGATTGAAATAAAGGACCTGCACAAATCCTATAAAATGGGCAGCAACGTACTGCACGTTCTGAAGGGTATCAATTTTAAAGCGGAAGACGGGGAACTGGTGGCCATTATGGGCTCCTCCGGTTCCGGGAAATCGACCCTCCTGAATATCCTTGGCATGCTGGATGAAGCAGATTCGGGGGAATATACCCTGGATGGGGTGCCCATCAAGAACCTCAGTGAAACCAAGGCTGCCAAATACAGGAATAAGTTCCTCGGCTTTGTCTTCCAATCCTTTAACCTGATCAACTATAAAAGCGCCCTTGAGAATGTGGCCCTCCCGTTGTACTACCAGCGCATGGGACGCAAGGAAAGGCATGAGAAAGCCATGAAATACCTGGAGCAGGTGGGGCTGAAGGAATGGGCGCACCACCTGCCCAGCGAATTGTCCGGGGGGCAGAAGCAGCGTGTGGCCATCGCGAGGGCCATGGCCGCCGAGCCCAAGGTCCTGCTGGCAGACGAACCTACCGGAGCGCTGGACAGTACCACTTCCTATGAGGTCATGGACCTCATACAGAAGATCAATGACGACGGCAATACCATCCTGGTGGTCACCCACGAGGAAGACATCGCGCATATGTGCAAACGCATTATCCACCTGAAGGACGGGATCATCGTCCGGGATGAGAAGGTAAAACAGGTAAGAGCTTCGGCAAATGTTTAGCAGGGATACATGGAACGAGATTTTCGAGACCATCCGTAAAAATAAGCTGCGGACGTTCCTGTCGGGCTTTACTGTGGCTTTGGGGATCCTGATCTTTGTTACCCTGTATGGGTTTGGCAATGGCCTGATCAACACCTTCAACGATTTTTTCAACGACGACGCCACGAATGTCTTCTACCTGTTTCCGGGCCGGACATCCAAGCCCTACAAAGGCTATAAGTCTAACCGGAAGATCGAATTCGAGAACAGCGATATAGCCGATATTGAGCGCAACTTCGATATGGTGGTGGAATACACCACCCCGAGGATCAACCGCAGCGGCCTGGTAAAATACAAGGAGGAGTCTAATACCTATACTACCCAGGCAGTGGCACCAGGGCATCTTTTTGCGGAGAAGACGATCATCATGAAGGGGCGTTACCTCAACAAGAACGATATCAAGAGCAAGGCAAAATATGCCGTTATCGGCCGGCTGGTTGAAGAAGACCTGTTCGGGAACCATAATTCCATAGGGGAATACATCGATATTGCCGGCAGTGCCTTCAAGGTGATCGGCGTTTTCCAGGACGACGGGGGAGACAATGTGGAGCGGTTGATCTATATCCCGTATACCACCCGCCAGCTGATGGAAAAAAACACCGATAAGCTCGACATGTTTATTGTGGCTTTCAAGCCCGAGATAGGCTATCCGGGGGCCATGGCTTTTGAAACCAGCCTGATGAAATTCCTGAAGGAAAAGAAATACATCAGCCCCGACGATCAAAATGGCATCTTCATCCGCAATGTGGCAGACCAATTGCAAAGGAACCAGCAATTTGCAGGGGTCCTGCAGCTCATAGTCGCTTTTGTGGCTTTCGGTACCATCATAGCCGGGATTATTGGTATCAGTAACATCATGGTCTTTGTTGTAAAGGAACGAACCAAGGAGCTCGGCATCCGCAAAGCCCTGGGGGCCACCCCCGGGAATGTGATCAGTACCATCCTGCTGGAATCGGTCTTTATCACAACCATTTCCGGCTTTGTCGGGATGCTGATCGGGATTGCGCTATTGAGTTCCCTGGGAGACAAGCTTAAAGACTATTTTATTACCAATCCCTATATCAATCTGGGGACTGCTGTTTTCGCCACGCTTTTGCTGATCCTTTTCGGGGCGGTGGCCGGATACGTCCCAGCCAACCGGGCCGCCCGTATAAAACCCATTGTTGCACTAAGAGACGAATAAGATGCGATTTATCTTCGATAGAAATACCTGGCAGGAAATTTACGGATCGATCAGTAAGAACAAGGTCCGGACAGCCATCACCGTGGTAGGGGTGCTTTGGGGCATCTTTATCTACATCGCACTCGCCGGTGCCGCAAAAGGCATGGACAACGGATTTGAAGAGCAATTTGAGACGGTGGCCATGAACAGCCTGTTCGCCTGGGCCCAGACTACCAGCATGCCCTACGCAGGCTATAAGACAGGGCGGCAGGTCCAGCTCAAGCTGGGGGATGTCGACGTCCTCAAAAACCGGATCCCGGAAATCGAATATATTGCCCCCAGGAACGTGATCGGGCAGTTCGGGTCCGACCCGGCAACGGTGGTGCGAAAGCAGAAATCCGGAAGTTACCCGGTATTTGGGGATTACCCCGTGTTTACCAAGATAGCCACGAAAAAGATCTATGACAACGGGCGTTTCCTGAACGACAAGGATATAGAACAGGCCCGTAAAGTATGTGTGATCGGGGAACGTACCCAGAAGGAATTGTTTGAAAAGGATGAAAACCCTATCGGGGCCTACATCCGGATCGACAAGGTTTATTTTGAGGTAGTAGGCGTTCACAAGTTTGTGGGAGGTGGCGGTTTTGAGGGCGATGGTGATATATTTATCCCCTTCACCACCTTCAAGAAGCTCTACAATACAGGCGACAATGTCGGCTGGTTTTCCATAGCCGCCTATGACAATGCGGATATTGTAAAAGTGGAGGAAGAGGTGAAGGCGGTCCTGAAATCGATTCACAAGGTGCACCCGGATGATGACCGGGCCTTCGGGTCTTTCAACCTGGGGGAGATCTTTAACCGTATTATGGGGTTTGCCAAAGGGATTACCTTCCTGTCTCTGGTGGTAGGGATCGCTACCATTTTGGCCGGCGTGATCGGCATCGGCAACATCCTGCTGATCTCGGTGAAGGAGCGCACCAAAGAACTCGGGGTACGGCGGGCGCTCGGGGCCACCCCCAGGGAGGTACGCCTTCAGATCATCCTGGAGTCTGTTTTCCTGACCATGGTGGCCGGGGTGCTTGGTATCATCCTGGGGGCAGGGGTCTTAAGCCTGATCAATAAACTAACCCAGAATATCGATTTCCCCTACAACAATCCAACCGTACCCATCCCCTATGTGCTGGGTGCCCTGGCCATCATGGTGGTCCTGGGTACATTGATCGGGCTGATCCCCGCGCAACGGGCGGTCAGCATCAAACCCATAGACGCACTACGAGAAGAATAGCTATCCATTAATAATTGAAATTCATACAATGAACACGAAAAAAATCCTGAAATATGTCGGCCTTGGCGTCCTCGGCCTCGCGGTCCTCTGGGCTGCAGCCTTCTTTATAAAATCCAACAGCAAATCGGCCATAACCTACGACACTAAAAAGCCTTTTATTTCGAACATCGAAAAGAAGACCGTGGCGACCGGGAAAGTGGTCCCGGAAGATGAAATTGAGATTAAACCTCAGATCTCCGGGATTATTCAGAAAATCTACCTTGAAGAAGGGGACAAGGTAAATGCAGGCGACCTGATCGCCGTGATCAAGGTAGTGCCGAACGAGCAGGCTTTGAACCAGGCCAGCGGACGTGTCCGTAACGCCGAATTGGCACTGAACAATACCCGGATCGAATACGACCGCAACAAAAAGCTCTTCGAACGTGGTGTGATCTCCAGCCAGAATTTCAATGAGCTGCAGTTGCAGTTAGACCAAGCCGAGCAGGAGCTGGAAAACGCCCGGGCCGACTACCAGATCATCCGCCGGGGTTCGGCGGGCGGTTCTTCGAGTGCCAATACCAACATCCGGGCCACCGTCACCGGGACCATCCTGGAGATCCCCGTCGAGGTAGGGGACCAGGTCATACAGAGTAACAACTTTAACGATGGGACAACCATTGCCACCATTGCCGACCTTGGGAAAATGATCTTTGAAGGACAGGTAGATGAAGGAGAGGTAGACAAGCTGAGGCTGGGGATGCCACTTTCTATCAGCCTGGGGGCTATAGAAGACAAGACCTTTAATGCCAAGCTGCGTTTTATTGCGCCGAAGGGGGTGGAGGAATCCGGGGCCGTGCAGTTTAAGATCGAAGGCGTGGTGAATGTGGAAGACGACTTCATGATCCGTGCGGGATATAGTGCCAACGCCTCACTGGTATTGGAGAAAAGGGACAGTGTGCTGGTCATCCCGGAAGCCCTGCTCCAATTTGACAATGATTCGGACGAACCTTACGTGGAAGTTGCGGTAGGGGACCAGAAATTTGAACGGAAGAATGTTAAGATCGGCATTTCCGACGGGGTGAACGTGGAAATTCTTTCCGGCCTTACCGAAAAGGATGATGTAAAGGTTTGGAACAAGACAGAGCCCATAAAGAAGGGAGAGGAAGGGGAAGATGAAGCCGGCGCCTGATAGGCAGGCATCCTGAAAACAACGATCCAAGAATGAAAATCAAAAAACGAACAATGAGAATACCGAGAATATCCATGTTGTTGCTTTTACTGGCAGGAACGGCCATGGCCCAGCAGAAGAAATGGACCCTGGAAGAATGTGTGACCTATGCCGTGGAGAACAACCTTACCATTGAACAGTACGAGCTCGACCTGGAAGACGCCAAAATAGACAAAAGCGACGCTATGGGCGATTTCCTGCCCAACCTGAACGGGCAGGTCAGCACGTCGGGCAATACCGGGCTCATCCTGGACCCCACTACGAATAGCCTGGTCACCGGCACCATCTACTCGGCTTCGAGCAACCTCACCTCCAGCATGACGCTGTTCGATGGCCTCAGGAACATCCACCGCCTGAACCGGGCCAAGCTGAATGCCATTGCCAACCAGTACCGGCTGGACAACCTGGTGGACGATATCCGGCTGAATGTGGCCAACGCCTACCTGCAGGTTCTTTCCAATAAGGAATCCCTGAAAACGTATCAGGCCCAATACGCGGTTACGGAACAGGACATGAAGCGCACCGCCGAGCTGGTGGAATCCGGGGTCAGCCCCCGGGGCGACCTGCTTGAGATTGAGGCCACGGCGGCCAACCAGGAACAGCAGATCGTCAATGCCCAGAACATGGTGCTCATTTCGCGTATCAACCTGGCACAGCTGCTGCAGATCACCGATTATGAGAATTTTGATATAGCCGACGAGGAATTTGATGTGCCCCCGGCAGACATCCTGAATTACTCCCCCAAGGTGATCTATGACAAGGCGCTCACCTTCCGCAATGACATCCAATTCTCCAAAACCAATGTGGAACTGGCTGAAAAGGACCTGGAAATCGCAAAAGGGGCGCGGTATCCCACCCTTGGGGCCTTCATCAACTACAATACCCGCTATTCCGATCAGACCCGCGATCCCATCACCGGTGAAAAGATCGGGTTTAAGGACCAACTCTGGGTAAATGACGGGATCTCCTATGGGGCCCAGCTGAACATCCCTATATTCAACGGCTGGAGTGTGCGGAACAACGTCAAACGATCCCAGATCGACGTGACACGTGCCGAGTTGCAGCTGGAGCAGAACAAGCTCGACCTGGAAAGTAATATCAGCCAGGCCTATGCGGATGTTCAAAACTCGGCCAAAGCGTACGAAGCGGCCCAGAAAACTTTGGAAGCCAGGAGGCTGGCCTACGATTATTCCAAGGAACGCTTCAATGTGGGCCTGATGAACGCCTTTGATTTCTCCCAGGCGCAGTCCAGGGTTGATGATGCGGCAGCTGAAGTGATCCGGTCCAAGTATAACTATATTTTCAGGATCAAGGTCCTCGAGTTTTATTTCGGCCTGCCCATTGTTTTAAACTAAACTATCTTTGTGCCCGTCATGGCCTTGATTCTCAATTTGGAAACGGCGGGTACTAATTGCTCGGTAAGCCTTGCCCGGGATGGGCAATTGTTGGCGATCGCCGAAGAAAACAGCCCCGGGTACTCGCATTCGGAACAGTTACACCCCTTTATAAAGGCCGTGCTACAAAAGGCAGGCCTGGGGTTTGAAACCCTGGATGCGGTGGCCGTTAGCAAGGGCCCGGGTTCCTATACCGGGCTCCGCATCGGGGTATCTGCTGCCAAGGGGCTGTGCTATGCCCTGGATATCCCATTGATTTCCCTGCCTACATTAAGGGGGATGGCCTTACAATTCAAGGAGGCGGAAGGGATATTGATCCCGGTGCTCGATGCCAGGCGTATGGAGGTCTATTCGGCCGTCTACAGTGAAGATCATGAAGAACTACGGGCTACCCGGGCCGAGATCATTACCCCGGAATCCTATGCGGAATATGCTTCCCGCGGCAGGGTGCACCTGCTGGGGAGCGGCGCCAAAAAATGCCGGGAAGTCCTGGCCCATCCAAATTTTGAGTTCCACGATGCCATAGTGCCCTCGGCACGGGAAATGGCGGGCCTGCCGACCTGAAGTACCGGGAACGGGAATTTGAGGATACGGCTTACTTTGAACCGTTTTATTTAAAGGATTTCCTGCCTAAGGGCTAACTTATTCCAGGCTGTTATAATAGTTGATAAGTGCCACGGCATCCCCGGCATCGGTGATATCCAGGCCATGGGTTTTGATATAGGCTTTTAATTCTGATTTATGGCCCCCCAGGAATTTGAGCAACGGTCGGGTTGCCAGGCGGATCGGGCCCGGATCCCGGATGCCTTTCTGGATGAAATAGACGGAAGTATCGTCATAAACGGCGGGCTCGAAAGAATCGTAACCGTGTTCCGGTAGTTTTGCCTGTATGAATGTCTTTCTGGGTAACAGGAACAGGCTTACATTTCCCTGCGCCAATGGGATGAAATAGTCTTCTTTCAGGACATCACCATCAAAATAAGACATCAGGAGGAAGTTTCTTCCGCCAAAAACCACCTCCTGCCCTTTTTCCTTGGGCAACAGGAAGTGATTCCCCTTTTTGTCTTCAATCTCAATTTGTCCCTTATAGGCATTCAACCGGAAATTCAGTACGCGTGTCACTCCGTTCAGCGTCAGGTGACCGGTTTTGAAGGGCTCTTCAAAATATGGATGCCCCTTTAAGGGCACCTCCTCGTGGATGGTGCCACGCTGCCAGACCTGTGCTGCGTTATTCTCTTGTCCGGAAACAAGCAGGGAAAATAGCAGGCAACAGCTATAAAATGTTCTTTTCATCAAGAGTATTCACCGGAGGAGGTCGCCATCGTTGTACGGAAACCTCCGCAGCCCTCAGGAACTTTGCCCCAGGCTGTTATAATAGTTAATAAGTTCCACCGCTCCATCCTCTGTTGACAAATCCAGGTCCTGCCCGGAGAGATAGTCTTTTAACTGCGGTGCTTTATCGCGAAGGAAGCGCAGCAGCGGTCTTTTGCCCAGGCGGATTTTCGTCGCGGCTTCCCCGGGTCGCTGGATCAGGTAAATGCTATCATCCTGATACCTCGGGGGTTGGTAATCGTCATAGCCTGTTTCTGGTTTCCTGGCCTGGATAAACTCTTTCCGGGGTTTGAAATACAATACCACCGGGCCATCGTTCAGTGGATTGGCGTAGACCAGGTTGGTATTCTCCATGGTCCATAAATTCGACCACTTTATAGGTTTTGCCTTCAAATTCCGCCTCAATGGTTTTCTTTTTTAGCAGGTTGAAGGACTTCTGCTTCCTATCGATCATTTCAATCTGGTCGTTGTAGGCGTCATATCGCATGAGCAGGCGGATTTTCTTGCCATTTACTGATGCAATCCCCATTTTGTACAATTCTTCGGTATAGGGCGATCCATTTATGGGGACATCCTTGAAAACCGTACCGATCTGCATATCCTGCCAGGCGCGGTCTTCATTGCCCGGCACATAGTTATAAACCTCCGGATTTATCGGAGTCTGGGCGTATACCATCCCGGCTGCCAGGACGATAAGGTAAAGTGCTTTTTTCATTTTCCTGAATTTTTTCCTATTGGATTAACACAATAAGATACTAAAAATCCGGGAAAAATGCAAGATTTTAACCCTTGTGGATGACGCGTTGCGGGAAAGGGATTTCGATATTCTCGGCGTCGAATCGGAGCTTCATCTCTTCCATCACGTGCCAGTGGGCCGCCCAGAAATTTTCATTCCGTGCCCAATACCGGAGGGTGAGGTTTACGGAGCTATCGGCCAGGGCAGCTACATAGACCTCGGGTGGCGGTTCTTTTTCGATGTTCTCGTTTTCGGCGCAAAGATTCAACAGGATGTCCTTGGCCTTCTTGATATTGGAGCCATAGCCGATGCCCACTTCGATCTTATCCCTCCTGGTGTCCTCGGCGCTGTAGTTGATGATGTTGTCGTTGGAAAGTTTCCCGTTGGGGATGATGGCGATCTGATTGCCAAAGGTCTTAAGCTTGGTATAAAAGATATTGATCTCCTTGACGGAACCGTCGGCACCCTGGGCCGAGATCCAGTCGCCTACCCGAAAGGGTTTGAACAGGAGGATCAGTACGCCCCCGGCGAAATTGGCCAGGGATCCCTGCAGGGCCAGGCCGACGGCCAGGCCGGCCGCACCGACGATGGCTACCAGGGAAGTGGATTCCACACCCAGCTGGGTGATCACCACCACGAAGAGGAGCACCTTGAGGGCTACGTTTATAAAGCTCTGAAGGAAGCTTTCCAGGGCCGGGTCGTATTCCTTGTGGTCGAAGAACCGGCGCACCATCTTATTGATAAACCGGATCAGCCACAACCCGAGGATCAGGATAATGGCGGCCATTACGACATGGGGCAGGATCTCCCATATCCAGGCGGCAGCCTTGTCTAAATAATCCTGGTAGTTTTCAATTTCTTCCATTTTCAGCGTTTTTAGGGTTCAATATTGGGAATATAAGGAATGTTGGTAAAAATCGATTTTTAAAGAATTGTTAATATTTATCCGGCCATCAGTTGCCGCAATGCCTCTTCGGCATCCTCGGCCGGGAGCTGGCAACTCCCTTCCCGGCATACGTATACCAGGGATTTTCCCGCGACTGTCCTATGCCGCAGCAGCGCCAGTTCGCTGGTTCCGCCGCTACCTGCCAGTACGGCCTGGGGAAGGTAGTTTCTAGAAACCGTTCCGGCCAGTTTCCGGTAATCCGGCCCGGTAAAGGCCAGTTCGTGGAAGGGGTGGAGATGGTAGAGCAATACCTGCAGCCACCGGGCGTGGCTTTGGGGGTGGTTGCGGATGTTTTCCTGCATGCTTGCCAGCATCTGCTTCCCGGTTTCCCCGTATCCGGCTCCGGGGAAGTAACAGGAAAGTTTAAAGAGGTTCCCGGCCATGATGGCATTGGACGAAGGGATTACATTATCGGTGGTCTCGAGGGTTCTTCGTACAGTTTTGGGTTGGTCTGCGGCGGTAAAAAAGAAAAGCCGGCTTTCGGGGTCGTAATGCTGTTCCATACAGAAATCGACCAGTTTCCTCGCCTCCTCCAGCCAGGTCTCGTCAAAGCTAAGCTCGTAAAGGCGTAAAAATGCTTCCGCCACAGCGGCGTAGTCTTCCAGGAACCCCGGGATCTGTTGTTTTTCGGATGGCTGGTTATGGTACATCCGGCCGTCTGCCTCCATAAAGTTATCCCGGAGGAAACGGGCGTGCTCCAGGGCGAGGTCCAGGCAATCCGTAGCCCCCAGGTAACGGTGGGCGTCCGTGAGGGCGCCCAACATCAGCCCATTCCAGGATGCCAGCACCTTGTTGTCCAGCCCGGGGCGTTGACGTTTCCTGCGTTCCGTGGCCAGGATCTGGAGGCAGGAGGCGAGCAACTCCCTCAATTCAGCGGGGGAGAGGCCATGGTTTCGGGCCACCTCCTCTTCCGTCGCGTTGCGGATCAGGATATATTTCCCGTCTTCCCACAGGCCGTAACTGTTGACGTTATAGAATTCGGCAAAAGCCGCAAACCGGTCGCCCAGCAGGCGTTCCAGTTCATTTTTACGCCAGGTGTAGTAGGCCCCTTCTTCCGGGATACCTTCCGCATTGGGGCTGTCGGCATCCAGGGAGCTGAAGAAACCGGGTTCCGGGCCCTTGAGTTCCTCTTGTACAAAAGCCACGCAAGCCGTGGCTACCTCCCTATAGAGCGGCTCCCCGGTGGCGGCGTAGGCCCTGGCATAAAGGCTGATAAGCTGGGCGTTGTCATACAGCATTTTTTCAAAGTGGGGCACATGCCATTTCATGTCCGTGGAATACCGTGAAAAACCCCCCGCCACGGCGTCGAAGATGCCCCCGTAAGCCATTTTGGTCAGGGTGGTGTTCAGATGGCCCATCAGGGCATTATCCTGGTTCAGGGAGGCGTAGTGCAGGAAGAAATTCAGGTGTACGGGCATCATGAATTTGGGGGCCCTGCGGTACCCCCCGTAGGTGGGATCGAACTGGCCCGACCATTGGGCAAGCATGGATTCCAGTTCCTCCCGTGTTATACCGGTGGAGGTATCCCCCGGCAGGATCCGGTTGATCTCCTGCAGGCCTTCTGCCAGGTTATCCGCATAGCCTTCCACTTTCTTAGGCTGGGAGGCATACAATTCCGAAAGCTGTGACAGCACCTGTATCCATTGGGGTTTCCTTACATAGGTAGCGCCCCAGAAGGGGCGTCCGTCCGGGAGGGCCACCACGTTTAGCGGCCAGCCGCCTCCCCCGGTCATAAGCTGTAAGGCGTCCATATAAATCTGGTCAATATCCGGGCGTTCTTCCCGGTCTACTTTAATGGGGATGAAATCCCGGTTCATGACCGCAGCCACCTCTTCATCTTCAAAACACTCCTTTTCCATCACATGGCACCAGTGGCAGGCGGCGTATCCGATGCTCACCAGCAACAGCTTATTTTCGCTGGACGCCCGCTCCAAAGCTTGGTCGCCCCAGGCTTCCCAGGCTACGGGATTATGGGCGTGCTGCAGGAGGTAGGGGCTGCTTTCGTGTATAAGGGAGTTGGTGTGTTTTTTACTCATGGAAAGTCAATATTGGGGTTCCGGCCAGCCGGTCAGGGGGACAGGGCCCGGGAAGTTCTGCTTCGGGCCGACAAAAAAAGCGCCATGAAGGCGCCTTTTCAGGGATTTGGGCGGAATAGCCTATTTCACTTCGAAGGTAACCTTCGCGTTTACCCTGTATGAATCTATTTTGCCGTTGCTGACCGTGGCACTCTGTTCGTGGATATATACGGAGCGGATATTGTCAACAGATTTTGCAGCCTGGGCCACTGCCTTTTTAGTGGCGTCTTCCCAGCTTACATCGGAGTTAGCCAACAATTCAATTACTTTTAATACAGCCATAGTGTTCTCTGTTTTAAGGTTCGCTTTAAGGTAACAAAATCCCCGGCAACCACCAAAGGCCAGACGGAATATTAGCCGTTTATGGCCACTACTTCCCGGACTTTCTCCCCCAGCATATTTTTTAACATGGTTTCGATGCCGTTTTTGAGGGTGTAAGTGGATGACGGGCATCCGCTGCAGGCGCCCTGCAGGATCACATTAACGGTCTTGCTGTCCTCCTCGTACGATTGAAAAATGATATTCCCCCCGTCGCTGGCCACAGCCGGCCGGACATATTCTTCCAGTATATTTATGATTTCCAGTGCCGTGCCCTGCATCCCGGCGCTGCTGGCCTGTTTGTCGGCCGCTTTGGCCGACTGTTCCGCCAGGGCCTCCTCGGATACCACCTCTTTGCCGTCGCTCAGATAATCCCGGATCTGTTCCCGCAAACCGGTTATTACCTCATCCCAGTCGGCAATATCATATTTGGTCACCGAAACGTAGTTTTCGTCAAAAAAGAGCTCTTTTACGTAGGGCAATTGGAAAAGTTCCAGGGCCAGTGGGGCCCGGGCAGCTTCATCTATATTCTTGAATTCAAAGGAAACGGGGACGAGCCGTTTGTTCGCCACGAATTTCATCACGGCCGGGTTGGGGGTTACCTCGGCGTAGAGGGTCACCGGGTTCTTTTTCTCGCGGGTTTCTTCCAGCACCACCGGCTCTCCGGCATTGAGGTACTCCACCAATTGCTGGGCCACCTCGTCCTGTACATCGGCCCAGTCCACGATGTCGTACCGCTCCATGGCAATGAAGTTCCCTGAGATGTATACCGCCTTGATAAACGGCAGGTAAAACAGTTGCTGCGCCAGGGGCGAATTGCTGGCTTCGTCTATATTCTTATATTCGTAGTTTCCAGCGGAAACCAGGAACCGGTTCGACTCAAATTTCAGGATGGCCGGGTTATCGGTAGGTACCAGTGTGATCACAAACTCATTCATACGCTCAGTTTCCACAAAAATACAATGAATTTCCAACTTGGCAGCTGAAATAATAATGTTGTATTTAGCCCGTTATAAAGTATATTTAGTTGAACCCGCAATAAGACGCCCTCATCTTTGATGAAAAAAATCCTTTTCCTTTTTGGTTCCTGTTTCCTTTTTTGTGCCTCCATTTTTAGCCAGGAAGGACTGCCGGTTTATTTTGATTACCTATCGGATAACTATTACCTGGTACATCCGTCAATGGCCGGGATCGGCATGGGCGGCAAGATCCGTCTGACTGCGCGAAAGCAATGGTTCAATGTGGAGGAAGCACCCAGCCTGCAAACATTCAGTATCCATTACCGCATCCCGGAAACCCGGAGCGGGGTGGGAGCGATCCTGTTTAACGACGCCAACGGGTATCACTCGCAATCCGGTATTAAACTGACCTATGCCCACCACCTTCCCTTCGGGGAGGATATCCGCATCCTCAACCAGTTGTCCTTCGGCCTGAGCGCCGGGGCCATCCTAAGCAGCCTGGACGAGACAGAGTTCCAGTCGGTCATCCCCGACCCCATTATCACCGGGGGCAAAAACAGCGTGGGGTATTTCAATGTAGATCTGGGCATGTCCTACAGCTATATGGAGTTTTACGCCCATGCCACGGTACTCAACCTGTTGGGAACGGGCGCGACCTGTATACGGCCCAGGAATTTGACAACCTCAGGCGCTACCTGTTTTCCGTCGGCTATGTTTTCGGGAGGAGCGAATGGCGGTTTGAGCCATCGGTTCTGTTGCAATTGACGGAATTTACCCGGGAAAAGACAGCCGACCTGAATGCCAAAGTATATAAAGATGTCAGTTTCGGGACCGTTTGGGCCGGTTTGTCGTACAGGCGGAGTTTTGACGGGGCCCAGTACCAGGCGAACGGCTCCTTCGGGGAGCAGCGGTTACAGCTGTTCACCCCCATCGTAGGCCTCAATTACAAGCGGTTCCTCTTCTCCTATAACTACTCCTACCAGTCCGGGGACATCCGGTTTGACAACGGCGGGCTTCCACCAGATCACCCTGGGGTATGATTTCGGCCCGGAGCGTGAAAACCGTTACGACTGCTATTGCCCTGCTGCCAATTATTAGTAGGCAGTGGCGGGTAGCAGGGCGCAGGGCTCCCTGTGACCTTAAGTAGGATTATTCCTGCCGGTAAGTAACAACGCGCACTCCATGTCATTTCGAACCTCACGCAGTGAGGGTGAGAAATCCCATTACTTCAGGCACCGTGCCCCCTTGATGAGATTTCTCAGTCGCTTCGCTCCTTCGAAATGACAAGTCTTTGTTTTTAGGATTTTCACCTAAATGAGTAGAACCTGTCATTTCGAACCTCACGCAGTGAGTGTGAGAAATCCCATTACTTCAGGCACCGTGCCCCCTTGATGAGATTTCTCAGTCGCTTCGCTTCTTCGAAATGACAAGTCTTTGTTTTTTGGATTTTCACCTGAATGAGTAAGAACCTGTCATTTCGAACCTCACGCAGTGAGTGTGAGAAATCCCATTACTTCAGGCGCCGTGCCCCCTTGATGAGATTTCTCAGTCGCTTCGCTTCTTCGAAATGACAAGTCTTTGTTTTTAGGATTTTTACCTGAATGAGTAGAACCTGTCATTTCGAACCTCACGCAGTGAGTGTGAGAAATCCCATCAATGATGCCGGGAAAACCTTCTTCTGCGTAACCATCAAACCTGTTACTCCCAGTGATAATCCTTTTCCCCGGCTTGTTTTTTGATTGCCCGGATCATGGCCGATTCCAGTTCCCCCTGGGCCGAGGCCTGCTCCTGGGCCAAAAATGTTTCCCTTTTGGCCTGCAGGCTGTGGATTTCCCTGTTCAGGGCTTCGCGCTCTTCCTTCTTTGAGGCGATATAGGCCCGGATCTCTTTTTCGGATTTGTTCCGGAGTTCGGCCGGCAACTGCTCTTTGTCTAAACCGGACAGCTCGAAACCAGGCTGGGCGGCGGCATCCACCAGGTCCCAGGACGGGTTGGAGTACAGGGCGCTGCTTTTGCTCACGGTTCGTTCCACGGCCACGGCCGGTTCCAGTTCCATGGCGTTGGCGTCCTGTGCGGCCTGCTGTCTCTGTTTGCCGGCCCCCCGGCTCCCGTAACTGATGTACGTGCCGTTCAGCCGGGTGTTCAGTTGCAGGATCAGGTCGTCATAAGGGGTGACGATATGCACTACCTGGCGGTTGTGGTCGATAGCCATGTATTCCCCGCCTCCCCGGTCGGCCCCGTCTTTCCAGCGGCCGTTGATCCCTTCGGTGTACCCCCCGCAAAAGATGGTGTTGACGATGACATCCTTTTCGCGGGCATTGTCTACTGCATTCCGGTAATCCAGGCGGCCCTGGGTGAAGGGCTCGTTCCCGGCGATAAAGATCATTTTGAGGTCCTGCGACCTGTGGCCCCAATCCAGTTGCCCCAGCGAGGTCTGGATCACCTGTCCGCAGAATTCCTCACCCCCATTGGTGCTGAGGGAGAATAACTTTTCCGATATCTCGTCCAGGTCGGAGGTAAAACCGATTACCTGCTGAATATAGCCTTCATGGGCCGGGAGGCCGTCGTTGCCATACTGGTAAAGGGCGATCTGCAAGGCCCGGCCGTCGGTCGTCCCCGCAGCGGGCATGGGTGAACTGGTTGACAATGTCCCATAGCTGGGCTTTCGCCTGGTTGATAAGGCCGTCCATGCTGTTGCTGGTATCCAGCAGCAAGGCGATCCGAACCGTACCCCCGGGCTTCCCTGGTATCTCCCAGGGCTGTGGGATTCCCTGCTGTTGCAGGGGCCCCGGCGTACAGGGAGGTGAAGAGGCCCGTCAGGCCAAGGGCTAGGGCGTGTCGTAAATACATACTTGTCTTTTTCATAATCTGGGTATTTTAATTTGTTTCCGGAAAGGTATCCCGGGACCGGGCGGGAAAAAACCGCCGATGCGTGAACGGGCCGTTTGGATGCGTGAGGCGGGCCCTTGCCTTCGTAAAGGCATCTTTTTTATCCGTTTTGAGGGATTTTAGGGGCCTTTCCTATTTTACCAAATGCCATAAATCGCCTAAGTTTACAGGAAACCGGCAAAAACATGAAAAGCGTTCCCACCTGCTGCCTCCTGCTTTGCCTCCTGTTGGGGGCCTTGCAGGGGTATGCCCAGGAACGGGGGGCCGAAGCGGCAGCCAGGCCCGATACGGAAAGGGCCCTGGAACTACATAATACATACCTGGATTCGGCGCTGGCCGTAAAGGATACGGACCTGAAAAAAAGCATCGATTTCATTACCCAATCCATTGCCATCCTGGGGCCTGAGGGGCACGAAAAAGAAATCGCGGCCTCCCTGGCCGCCCTGGGGGAGATCTACCTCAACCATAACCAGCGCGACCTGGCCATTGCCAACCTGGAAGAGTCCCTGGGCCTGTATAAGTCTTCCGAAACCACCCTGAAATTGGCCGGGGCCTATGTGGCCAACGGGGAGTATGACAAAAGCCGAAAACCTCCTCCGTCCGCTGACGGATGCCGAAGGGATGGTCCCTTATCGCCGGGTGGTGCTCTATGAGACCCTTGGGGATGCCAAAGCGGGGATGGGACAGACCGATGAAGCCGTCGCCTTTTACAAGGAAGGATTGCTCATAGCCGACAAGAACCAGATCGCGCCCAAGGTCACCGACTTAAATTCCAAGATCGCAGATACCTATGCCGGGGCCGGCCGCCTGCAGGAGGCGCGTGCCTATTACGATAATTCGCTGGAGCTGGCCGGCCGGCAGGCCCCGGAACGGGCGGTTCGCGAGAAGGAAAAGGTGGCGGATTTCTTCAATAAAAACCAGCAATACCAGGAAGAGATCGCCCTCCGTAAGAAGAGCCTGGATGCCCTGAAGGAACAGCCGCGGCCCCAGGCCGCTGTCCAAGGCGCCAGGGGAGGAAGGGGATGAGGTGAGCGCGCAGCGCATTGCCTATAAGATCGCCAATGCCTATGTGGCCCGGCAGGAGTACGACAAGGCGATCCCCTACCTCCGCGAAAGTATTGCCGGGGCGGGTGCCGATGACGACCTGCAGGTGCAGAAGGATGCCACCCGCGCCCTCTCGGAGGTATACCGCTCTAAAGGTGATTTTAACCGGGCGCTGGCTACCTACCGGGATTATGTGACCCTGGTGGACTCCCTCTACAAACGGAAGGAACAGCAGCTGGCCCAAATGGCCCGGTTCAACCGCGAAATTGCCGAGAAACAAAGCCGCATCACCGGCCTGGAGCAGGAACGGGAGCTTACCCGCAGCCGGTACGAACTGGCCCTGTCTGAACAACGGCTGGTACAGGAGCGCAACAAGAGGCAGCAATTGCTGATCTACTTCCTGATCCTGGGGATAGCCCTGCTGGCCCTTAGCACCTTCTTCTTCTACCGCAGCAACCGGCAGCAGAAACTGGCCAACAACCTGCTGGCCCTGAAGTCGTTGCGGTCGCAAATGAATCCCCATTTTATCTTCAACGCCCTGAATTCGGTGAACAATTACATCGCCAAAAAAGATGTGCGCAGCGCCAACCGATACCTCGGGGAGTTCGCCGCCCTGATGCGGGCCGTACTGGAGAATTCCGAGTTGGATTTTATCCCGCTTTCCAGGGAACTCGAATGGCTTACCCTCTACCTGCGGTTGGAACATTCGCGTTTCCCGGAACAATTCGAATACGAGATCACGGTGGACGAAGCCCTGGATCCCGAGAAGTACCGGATTCCCCCCATGTTGTTGCAGCCCTACCTGGAAAATGCCATTTGGCACGGACTTCGCTACCGGGAGGATAAAGGCAGGTTGCAGGTTCGGCTGGAAGAAACCGGGCCGGGTAGCCTGCAGATCAGTATTACCGATAATGGCATCGGCCGGCGGCGTTCTGCTGAGCTCAAAACGGGGCAGCAGAAAAAACAACGGTCGCGCGCCATGGAAAACATCCGCAAACGGATCGGGATCCTGAATGATATGTACCGGGATACGATAGATGTGGCGGTGGAGGACCTGGAGGCCGATGGCAGTGGTACCCGGGTAATACTCACCTTAAAAAAACAGGTATGAAACTGGATGCCATCCTTATTGAAGACGAAGCGGACAGCCGGGAAATCCTCAGGAAATACCTGCAGGATTATTGCCCGGACGTCCGGGTGCTGGGCGAGGCCGCTTCCGTGGATGAGGGGTTGCGGCTGCTCTCCCGGAAGCAGCCCGACCTGCTGTTCCTGGATGTGGAGATGCCCTTCGGGAACGCCTTCGACCTGCTGGAACGCCTGCCTGAACGCAATTTTGAGACCGTTTTTGTAACCGCTTACGAGCACTACGCCATGGAAGCCCTGAACCAGCATGCGGCGTATTACCTGATGAAACCCATTGTCATTGACGAACTCATCCGGGCAGTGGCCTATGTAAAGAGTATCCGGGAGAAGGAAGCCCGGCTGGAAACCGGGGCGCTGCGCTCCCGGGCGGCCCATGCAGAAGGGAAGATCACCCTGCCGGAACTGGAGGGTTTCAAAGTGGTGAAGGTGGGGGATATCCTCTATTGCCAGGCAGATGACAACTATACCAGGGTTTTCCTGCCAGACCGGAAATTCCTGGTGAGCAAACCCCTGAAATACCTGGAAGAAGCACTGGATGGCTTTCCGTTCGCCAGGATCCATAAATCTTACCTGGTGAACGTGAACGAGGTGGTACGGTACAAAAAGGGGAAAGGCGGCACCGTGGTCCTCTCCAACGGGAAGGAACTTTCGGTCTCCGCGTCCAGGAAGCGGGAATTGCTTTCTTATTTTGAGTAATTTTGGCCCGCAGCTAACCCGGTAAAACGAAGTTTCAATGATCAGGAGTGTCAACGGAAAAACCCCCCAACTCGGCCAGGGCTGTTTTGTGGCTGAAAATGCCACCCTGGTGGGGGACGTCACCATGGGCGACCAGTGCAGTATCTGGTTTAATGCCGTGCTGCGGGGCGATGTCCATTACATCAGGATGGGCAACAAGGTAAACGTGCAGGACGGGGTAGTCATCCACGGCACCTACCGGAAATCCCCCACCAACATAGGCAACAACGTATCCATAGGCCATAACGCCATTGTGCACGGCTGCACCATTGAAGACAACGTCCTGATTGGGATGGGCAGCATTGTGATGGATGGGGCTGTGGTGGAAAGTGACAGCATCATCGCCGCCGGGGCGGTGGTCACCCCGGGGACCCGGGTCCCGGCCGGGAGTATTTACGGGGGGATGCCCGCCCGCAAACTCAAAGACACCCCCGAGGCGTTGAAAACAGGCGAGATCAACCGGATCGCCGAGGCCTATGTCATGTACGCCGGCTGGTACGGGGAATAGCCCCCTGGAGTGGCCCCATACAGGCTGCCAGTCCGCCGAATTATGCTTATTTTTACCGCAAATCACATGCAACGCCGATATTCCGGCACTTTAAATTGATAATTACAAACACCATTCACTTCGTACCTCGTACTTCGATACTCTCCACTACTTCGTACTTCGAACTTCAAACTTAATTCCATTTCCATATGAACGCATACATATTTCCGGGTCAGGGTGCCCAGTTTCCGGGCATGGGGCTCAAGCTCTATGAGGCCTATCCGGTGGCCCAGGAATTATTTGAACAGGCCAACGACATCCTGGAATTTTCCATAACCGACATCATGTTTGAAGGCAGCGCCGACGACCTGAAACAAACCAAGGTAACCCAACCCGCCATCTTCCTGCATTCGGTGATCCTCAGCCGGGTTTTGGGCGAGCGGTTCCGGCCCGATATGGTCGCCGGGCACAGCCTGGGGGAATTCTCGGCCCTGGTGGCCAACGGGACGCTCACCTTCGAGGATGGCCTGCGCCTGGTGTCCAAGCGGGCCCTGGCCATGCAAAAGGCCTGTGAATTGAAGCCCAGCACCATGGCGGCTGTTTTGGGGCTGGATGACCAGGTGGTGGAGGAGATCTGTGCGGCCACGGAAGGCGTGGTGGTCCCGGCCAATTACAACTGCCCCGGGCAGTTGGTCATCTCCGGGGAGGTGGAAGCCGTGACGGCGGCCTGTGAAAAATTAAAGGAAGCCGGGGCCCGGAGGGCGTTGGTGCTGCCGGTGGGCGGGGCCTTCCACTCGCCCCTGATGGAACCGGCCCGGGAGGAACTCGCCGCGGCCATAGAGGAAACGGAATTCGCGGCCCCGGGCTGCCCGGTATACCAGAATGTGAGCACCACGGCCGTCACGTCACTGCGGATGCGATCCGGAAGAACCTGATCGCCCAGCTTACCTCCCCTGTAAAATGGACCCAAAGCGTGCGGAACATGTACCGGGACGGGGCCCGGACCTTTACGGAAGTGGGGCCCGGCAACGTGTTGCAGGGGCTGGTAAAAAAGATAGAGCCGGAGGCACAGACGGCGGCTGCTTCGCCCGACTAGCGGGCGCTTGCCGGCGGTTTTCGCATTTCATCCGAAAAATCAAGTTTTGACCGCCTGTATTGAGCCCATGCGGACTTTTTTTCTTACTATTGTAATCCCAGTTTTACAACCGGGCAAAACCCCGCCTAAGCATTGGATTCAGTTGAAATTCAAGGGACATGCTATGAAAATTCTCAAATTTACATCTTCTCTGTTGGGTATAATTAGGACTAAACACAACAGGTGTTTGGCTATTTCGACCCTATTTTTGTTATTTGGAAGTTTAGTTTATTCTCAGGCTCCAACTATTTCGATTAGTAGTCCAACCCCCACTTCAACCAGCACAGGTCCTGTAAGTTATACGGTGACTTTCTACTGGTGCAGAAATTCTACTAGCCTTTCTGCCGGTGATATTACGCTTAATACTACCGGGACGGCGAATGGTACGGTTGGAGTATCGGGAGGCGGGACTAGTTCAAGGACAGTGACCATTAGTAGTATTACAGGCGATGGTTCCATTGGAATCTCGATTGCCTCAGGAACCGCCGATGATGGCTCTGGGAATTTAGCGCCTTCGGAAGGTCCCAGCGCAACTTTTATTGTGGATAATAGCCCTCCAGGTATTTCAATTAGTTCACCAAGTCCTACCTAAAGCGACCGACACTTGGACCAGTAAGTTATACGGTAACTTATACTGGTGCAAATTCTATTAGCCTTTCTGCCGGTGATATTACGCTTAATACTACCGGGACGGCGAATGGTTCGGTTGGAGTATCGGGAGGCGGGACTAAGTTCACGGACAGTGACCATTAGTAGTATTACAGGCGATGGATCGATTGGAATATCAATTTCATCGGGCACTGCCAGCGATGGTGTAGGAAATTTGGCCCCTACGGCGGGTCCCAGCGCAACTTTTGCTGTAGATAATAGTGGACCTTCAGTATCTATAAGTTCACCAAGTCCAACTTCAACCAACACGGGCCCGGTAAGTTATACGGTTACTTATACTGGAGCCTCATCAGTAAGCCTTTCGGCGGGTGATATCACGCTGAATACCACCGGGACAGCTAATGGTTCGGTGGGGGTATCAGGAAGCGGTACTGGTTCAAGAACAGTTACGATTAGTAGTATTACCGGGAATGGATCGATAGGAATATCCATTGCCTCAGGCACAGCTAGTGACGGTTCAGGGAACCTAGCTTCTTCTGCAGGACCGAGTGGAACTTTTACAGTTGATAATAATGCACCTTCGATTTCTATCAGTTCACCAAGCCCAACTTCAACCAACACAGGCCCGGTAAGTTATACGGTTACTTATACTGGAGCCTCATCAGTAAGCCTTTCAGCTGGTGACATTACGCTGAATACTACCGGGACGGCGAATGGTACGGTGGGAGTATCTGGAAGTGGTACTGGTTCAAGAACAGTAACAATTAGCAGTATTACCGGGAATAGAATATATAGGAATCTCGATTGCTTCAGGAACTGCCAGTGACGGGGTTGGAAATTTAGCCCCTTCTGCAGGACCCAGTGGAACCTTTACAGTTGATAACAGTGGACCTTCAATTTCTATCAGTTCACCAAGCCTTAGCTCTACGAATACGGGCCCGGTAAGTTATACGGTAACTTATACTGGTGCAAATTTTATTAGCCTTTCTGCCGGTGATATTACGCTTAATACTACCGGGACAGCTAATGGTTCGGTTGGCGTATCGGGAAGCGGTACTGGTTCAAGAACAGTTACGATTAGTAGTATAACGGGTGATGGGACTTTGGGAATCTCGATTGCTTCAGGAACTGCCAGTGATGGGGTTGGAAATTTAGCCCCTTCTGCAGGACCCAGTGGAACCTTTACAGTTGATAACAGTGGACCTTCGATTTCTATCAGTTCACCAAGCCCAACTTCAACCAACACGGGCCCGGTAAGTTATACGGTTACTTATACTGGAGCCTCATCAGTAAGCCTTTCGGCGGGTGATATCACGCTGAATACCACCGGGACAGCTAATGGTTCGGTGGGGGTATCAGGAAGCGGTACTGGTTCAAGAACAGTTACGATTAGTAGTATTACCGGGAATGGATCGATAGGAATATCCATTGCCTCAGGCACAGCTAGTGACGGTTCAGGGAACCTAGCTTCTTCTGCAGGACCGAGTGGAACTTTTACAGTTGATAATAATGCACCTTCGATTTCTATCAGTTCACCAAGCCCAACTTCAACCAACATAGGGCCCGGTAAGTTATACGGTTACTTATACTGGAGCCTTTATCAGTAAGCCTTTCAGCTGGTGACATTACGCTGAATACTACCGGGACCGGCGAATGGTTCGGGGGAGTATCTGGAAGTGGTACTGGTTCAAGAACAGTAACAATTAGCAGTATTACCGGGAATGGATCGATAGGAATCTCGATTGCTTCAGGAACTGCCAGTGACGGGGTTGGAAATTTAGCTCCGTCATCAGGGCCGAGCACAAACTTTACTGTGGAAAACCTCTCAGTCTCAATTTCTGGGACGGATTTAGCAAGTTCCGAGCCTGGGCAAAATACTGCAACTGTGGTGATTGCACTAAATACCGCTAGTGCCAGTTCTAAAACAATAAACATAGGTTTGGGCGGCAGCGCATCAACCGGATCGGGTACAGACTATGATTTAAGTGGTACTGGTGTATCATGGTCTGAGGAAATAATATGACCGTGAATTTTCCTGCGGGAATTACAAGTAGAAGTATTACAGTTACCCCTGTGAATGACACATGAAGTGGAAAATACGGAAAGTGTTATTTTGACTTTGGCATCGGGTCTGGCTATATTGTTGGTTCTCCAACCAGTGCTACGGTGAATATTTCCGATAATGACAACTTTACAGCTACTATTACGGCTACCGATGATACCGCAACTGAGGCAGGCACTACGACAGGGACCTTCAGGGTAAGCCTCGACGCGACAAATACCACCGGAAGTCCGGTTACGGTGAATTTACCGTCGGCGGAACAGCCAGTAGCGGATTTGACTTTACACCAGTAGGTACCAGTGTGCAAATACCCAACAATCAGCGTAACGCTGATATTACTCTTACTCCTGTAAATGATTCGGAAGTTGAAAATACCGAGAGCGTGGTCCTGACCCTTGTTCCGGAACCCGTTATAATGTTGGTTCCCCCGGACAACGCGACCGTAAATATTGAAGATAATGATCTGGACGCGATCAGTATTGACAATGTGAGCATGGCGGAAGGCGATTCCGGTCACGACTAATTTTATTTTTCACGGTCAGTGTGGATGGCGGGGTGAATGCATTCAATACCATAAATTTCAAGTATAGTACTTCTGATGGCACTGCCAAGAAAAATCAGGATTATGAGGAAGTGAAAGACGTCGATGCCAGCATCCCGGCCGGGAGCAATAGCACTACCATTACCATTGTCGTGAACGGGGATACCAAGGCGGAGAACCGACGAAACCTTTTTTGTGGATCTTGAAGAATCC
The DNA here is from genome assembly GCA_963721045.1 of uncultured Flavobacteriaceae bacterium. Lineage (GTDB taxonomy): Bacteria > Bacteroidota > Bacteroidia > Flavobacteriales > Flavobacteriaceae > Zeaxanthinibacter. The sequence goes on along the minus strand of CAVRHQ010000018.1, from coordinate 218,004 downwards.
TAATGGATGCTACCATCAATCCTAGACAAGGCCAGGGGCAGGGGACCATACAGAACGACGATTCCCCGGACGTGCTTATTGGCCCCATCAGCGGACATACCACCGAGGCCGGGGGCACGGCCACCTTCCTGGTGACCCTGGCGACCCAGCCCTTCTTCGATGTTACCGTCAACCTGAGTAGCAGCGATACGGAGAAGGCACGGTCCGCCCAGTGTGACCATTGACCCTGCCGACTGGGATACTGGGCAAATGGTAACGGTTACCGGGGTGGACGATATGGTGGTAGATGGGCCGCAGACCTATACCGTGATTACCAATGACGTCACTTCCCTGGATCCGTTTTACGCCATCCTGGGGCCGAGGGATGTGGAAAACGTGGATGTGATCAACGATGACAACGACAGCTTTACGGCCAGCATCACGGCCACGGATGCAGAAGCCTCCGAAGCAGGGATCGGACAACGGGGTCTTTACCATCGACCTGGGGACCACCAACGGTACCGGCGCCCCTATCCTGGTGAATTACAGCATTGGCGGCACCGCCACCAATACCACGGATTACGTGACGATCGGGAACAGCGTCAGCATCCCCGACCAGGCCCGGACGGCTACCGTGACCATAGACCCTATTGATGACGCCCTCCTGGAATCATCCGAAACCGTGGTCCTGACCCTCTCACCCAGTGCGTCCTATGGCCTGGGGGCCCAGACCAGCGCCCAGGTTGACCTGGCCGATAACGACTCGGCAGGCCTGACCGTAGACAACGCCACCGGGGCGGAGGGGGAAACCCTGGTGTTTACGGTAACCCTCAACAATCCTACCGGCAGCGGCGCCTTTACAGTGGCCATCGGGTATACCGACGTGACCGCCACCGGCGGCGGTGCCCCCCTGACCTCCCCGGCAGACTACCTCAATACGCCGAAAATCCTGAGCTTTAACGGGACGGCCGGGGAAATGGTGAGCTTTAATGTCCCCACCCTGGTGGATACCCTGGCCGAGGGGACCGAAACCTTTACGGTGACCATGACCTCCGCCAACTCCCTGGTGGATACCAGCGATACGGGTACGGGGACCATCACCGACTCCGATACGGACGGCGACGGCCTGCTCGACGGGGTGGAAGCCGGCCTGGGCACGGATCCGGCCAACCCCGATACGGACGGGGACGGCCTGGACGACGCCACCGAAGTGGGGGCCGACCCCAACAACCCCAAAGACGAAGACCAGGACGGCATCATTGACGCCCTGGATTCCAATACGGTAGATACAGACATGGACGGGGTGAACGACCAGCAGGACCCGGGCAATGAGGACGGCTGCGTCCCGGATCCCAACAGCGGGGCCTGCGATACGGACGGGGACGGCATCAGCGACGGGGAAGAGATCACCAACGGCAGCGATCCGCTGGACCCCTGCGACCCCGACCTGAATTCACCGGCCTGTGTCCCCGGGGATGTGGACCTGCAGGTTACCAAGACCATAGTCAACCCCAAACCGGCCAATGTCCGGTACGAGGACAATGAGGAGGTCACCTTCCACGTTGAAGTGACCCTGGTATCCCCCGGCCGGGCCATGGGGGTTACTATCCAGGAGATTATCGAGAGCGGGTTCCAGTACCAATCCCACACGGCTTCGGGCAATAGCGTATACGATCCCCAAACCGGGACCTGGCTGATCGACGAGATCCTCCCCGGCGAAACCGCCACCCTGGATATCACCGTGCTGATCGCACCAGGCGCATCCAGCTATACCAATACGGCTGCCCTGGTGGATTCCTTCCCCTCAGACGGGAATGGGGAAAACAATAGCGACAGCGTGACGTTGTTGGTTAATATCCGGAACGTACAGGAAGCAGGCTTTTTGTATAACGAGTTCTCCCCGAATGGGGATGGGGTCAATGACAGGCTGGTGGTGAACAATTACGAGCAGTTTAGCCCGGTGAAGATCCAGATCTTTGACCGGTACGGGAACAGCGTTTATGAAAATGACCACTATGACAATACCTGGGACGGCACGGGCGATAACGGGGATTTGCCCAAGGGGACGTATTTTTATATCCTGGACCTGGGAGACGGCTCGGACGTAAGGAAAGGGTGGATCCAGATCATTCGTTAATAAAAACAAAGGGAATCTATATGGGGAAAACAAAAGGGATACCGGCTATAGGCCTCTTCCTGTTCCTGCTGGGGATGGCAGGGGGCCTGTATGCGCAGAAAGAACCCCAGTATACCCAGTATATGTACAACATAGGGAGTTTTAACCCGGCCTATGTGGGCACGGTGGAAAAAATGGATATTACGGGCCTGTACCGGGCGCAGTGGACCGGGATCACGGGCTCCCCCCGGACGCTGCGGCTCGGCCTGAACGTGCCCCTGGCAGACGGGAAAACAGGGCTGGGGTTTAATATCGTGAACGACCAGCTGGGCCCCACCACCCAGACCTATCTCAACCTGGCCTATTCGTACCAGATTAACGTCTCGGAAGTCACCCGGCTTTCCTTCGGGATCAATGCCGGGGGCTCCCTCCTGAACGTGGATTTCTCAAAGGGGGATTTTGAGGTGGAAAACGACCCTTTGTTGCGGTCGCAGGATGTGAATAATTTTTATCCCACCGTAGGGGCGGGGGTCTTTTTATACGAACCCAACTGGTACCTTGGGATATCGGTGCCCAATTTCCTGAGTGACGGCTTGTACAATGACGAAGTGGCCGGGATCGTGGAAGACAAACAACAATTTAACTTTATAGGGGGGTATGTATTCGACATCAAGGAAAACATCAAGCTGAAACCGGCCTTCCTGATCAACTACCTGGCCGGGTCCCCGGTAAACCTGAACCTTTCGGCCAATGTCCTTGTGAACGGCCAGTTCACGGTGGGCGCCTCCTACCGGGTAGACAATGCGGTGAGCGGCCTGGCCGGATTCCAGGTTTCGGACAACGCGTTTATCGGCTATGCCTACGATTACAACACAAATGCCCTGGGGGAGTTTGCCCAGGGATCCCACGAAGTGGTTTTGAAGTTCTACCTGGGTGAAGGATCCGGTGCAAACAGGAACGGCCCCGGCAAAGTGAAAGGCAAGCAAATAGATTCCCCCAGGTTCTTCTAAAATGAACGTAAGAATGAAGACAGGTTTATTAACCATATTGTGTTTGCTAATGGCCATGGGCGGCCTCCTGGCCCAGGAAGACCGGTCACGTGCTGATGTCCTTTATTTCGAGTACCATTACAAGGACGCCATCTCCGAATACCTCAAGGAACAGCAAAAAGGGCCGCTTAGCTACCAGCAGCAGCTCAACCTGGCGGCTTCCTACCTGAAGACCGGGGACTACGAAAAGGCTTCGAATACCTATGTGGACGTATTCAAGCGGGATTCCACCATGTCTGTAAACCAGTACAACAACATGTTCCGCGCCATTGCCCGCACTTCGGGGATGGACCGGGTGAAGGCTTTTCTGAGCACCCGGGAGAATGCCTTTTCCAAAGAAATGCTTGAAAATGCCGAATTTAATTTCGAATTGCTGAAACGGGAAGAAGATACCGGGGCCCCCTCCATGCTCTTTGACCTGGGCTGCAATAGCCCGCAGTCCGATTTTGCCCCGGCCTTTTATGGAGACCGGCTCCTTTTCACTAGTGCCCGGGCCTTAAAGAACAAGCAAATTTACGAGCCCAGCGGGGAGTCGTACCTGGATATTTACGTGGCCCGGATGGGCTCTAACGGGGAGGTGTTGAACGCGAATCCCTTCACGGAGATACCCGAAAGCAAATATCACGAGGCCACCCCTTATTTTTCGAGCACGTTGCAGCAGCTTTTCTTTATCCGCTCCAATACGGAGGAGGGGAAACTGGTCTTTAACGACGAGGGTAAAAATACGCTTGCGATCGGGCAAGCCGATGCCTTCGGCAATTTCAATTACCTGCTCCGCGACCTGGGCACCTCGTTTTATTACCCCTACTATAACAGCAAGGCCGAGCGCTTGTATTTCGCGGCCGAACTGGAGGATTCCTATGGGGGGACCGATATTTATTTTGTGCACACGAACAACGGCCTGATCATGTCGGCACCCATCAACCTGGGCCCGCGGATCAATACGCCGGGGAATGAGATAGCTCCCTATATGATAGATAATACCTTTTATTATTCTTCCGATGTCTTCTATGGCCTGGGGGGGATGGATATCTATAAAGCCACTGTTCAGAAAGACGGGAGCTTCAGCATCCCGGTAAACCTGGGACGCGGTTTCAATACCCCGCAGGACGATTTCGGGCTGATCATCCGGAAGGATGCCGGGGGCGATTATATGGGATACTTTGCCTCCAACCGTCCCGGCGGAATGGGCAACGACGATTTGTACGGATTCCGTTCCGGGGAGTTACCGGGCCTTAAAACCCTGGTATTCCAGGGACAGGTGGTCAACTCTGTTTCCGAACAGGCTATTGAGAAGGTTGCCGTGGAGGTGCTGGATCCGGAAGGCAACCGAATCAAACAGGCCTATACCGATGAAGACGGGCGTTACCGTATTGAGATCCCAGCGCGCGACAGTGTCCTCATAAAAGCCAGTAAAAACCCTTATTCAGACTTTGAGGAATCTTTGGGGGCAGACCGGTTGGCCACCTTGAACGGGGAGGCCCTGAATATTGGCATGCCCAGGCTGGACGACCTGGTACGGGAGACCGAGGGGGAAACGGTCATCAAAATGGATCGGTTCTATTTCCCGCCCAAGACGGCTACCATCACCCCGGAAGTAACCACCGAACTGGACAAGGCGGTGGAAGCCGTGCAGAAATTCCCGGAATTGAAACTACGGATAGAGTCGCACACAGACAGCAGGGGATCCAGTACCAGTAACCTGAAACTTTCCCAGGACCGGGCAAACGCCATTGAGAAATATCTGCTCGGGCAGGGGGTTCCGGCCTCTGCTATTGTCGAGGCCAAAGGTTTCGGGGAGCAAAGGATCATCAACAATTGTAAGGATGGCGTGTACTGCCTGGACATGCTTCACCGGCAAAATGAAAGGCAGCTTATCGTAGTGCAGAATTACGGGGAGCTAATAAACGAGGATTAACGGGCCAGTTCGCAGTCTTTACAATCCTTCACCTCGCCGTAGTAGGTTTCACGGTAGGTATGCAACGTCCGGTAGGGAATTCCCGCAATAGTTTTCTTGATATAGGTTACCCGTGTGTGCAGCAGGCCCATTTTCGGGCTGAATCGTTGTTCGGCCCTGGTTTTGCGCAACACTTTCATAAGTCTCATCCGAAAAATTTTAGCTGCAAAGATTAAAAACCTCCGGCGGAATCGCAAATTTGCCGGGAGAAGGCCCTTTGGCAGACTTGCCTGCGGTGCCCAAGTTTTTTGGGTCGTAATTGGCCATAATATCCCAAAACACTTATATTTAGGCAAATAATATCATCATGGACATGAATGAAAAGGCCAGGGCCTACTGGCGGACGAACCTGAAATACCTGGGTATCCTGCTCAGTATTTGGGCGATTGTTTCGTATGGGTTTGGGATCCTGCTTAAAAAACCGCTGGATGCGATCCCGCTGGGCGGGTTCAAACTGGGGTTCTGGTTTGCCCAGCAGGGGGCCATTTATGTATTTGTCATCCTCATTTTCGTCTATGTCCGGCTGATGAACAAGCTCGACCGTAAATTCGGTTACAGGGAATAAACCAACCAACTAACACCCATAGGATCATGGATGTACAAACCTGGACCTACCTGCTGGTAGGCCTGTCTTTTGCCTTGTATATTGGCATCGCCATCTGGTCTAAAGCCATTTCCACCAAAGATTTTTACGTTGCCGGGGGCGGGGTTTCCCCGGTAGCCAACGGCCTGGCCACCGCGGCCGACTGGATGTCTGCGGCATCTTTCCTGGGGATGGCCGGGCTCCTCTCCTTTACTGGCTATGACGGCTCGGTTTACCTGATGGGATGGACCGGCGGGTATGTGCTCCTGGCGCTTCTCCTGGCACCCTACCTGAGGAAGTTCGGCAAGTTTACGGTCCCCGATTTTATTGGCGACCGCTATTATTCCAACCTGGCCCGCACGGTAGCGGTCATCTGTGCCCTGCTGGTCTCCTTTACCTATGTGGCCGGGCAGATGCGCGGCGTGGGGCTTGTATTTTCGAGGTTCCTCGAAGTCCCCATCAACACGGGGGTGCTGGTTGGGATGTTCATAGTGTTGTTCTATGCCGTCCTCGGGGGGATGAAAGGGATTACCTATACCCAGGTAGCCCAGTATTGCGTGCTCATTTTTGCCTTTTTGGTACCTGCCATATTCATATCCATCCAAATGACGGGCAACCCCATCCCCCAGCTTGGGATGGGGAGCATGGTGCAGGGCGAGGGGATATCCCTGCTCGATAAACTGGACGGCCTGCTCACCGATCTTGGCTTTGCCGCCTATACAGACGGGTCCAAACCCATGATCGACATCTTTTGCATAACGGCCGCCCTGATGGTGGGCACGGCAGGCCTGCCACATGTAATTGTACGGTTCTTTACGGTCCCCAGGGTGCGCGACGCGCGGAAGTCGGCGGGCTATGCCCTGCTCTTTATCGCAGTTTTGTATACCACCGCACCTGCCATTGCGGTTTTTGCACGGACCAACCTTATAGAAACGGTAAGCGAAAAGGAGTATGCCGACGTGCCGGGCTGGTTCTCCAAATGGGAGACTACCGGGCTGATCGTATTTGACGACAAAAACCAGGATGGGCGGATCCAGTATGTGGCCGACCCCTCGCGGAACGAACTCACCGTAGATCCTGATATCACGGTCCTGGCTAATCCGGAGATCGCCAGATTGCCCAACTGGGTGGTTGCCCTGGTGGCCGCAGGGGGCCTGGCTGCCGCCCTGTCTACGGCGGCGGGCCTGTTGCTCGTTATTTCCACCTCCATCTCCCACGACCTGATCAAAAAGCAGATCAAGCCCGGGATTTCGGACAGGGGTGAATTGATTGCCGCGCGCCTCTCGGCCGTGGTAGCTGTTATTGTTGCGGGTTATTTCGGTATCAACCCGCCCGATTTCGTCGCAGCAACTGTTGCCCTGGCCTTTGGGTTGGCGGCGGCATCCTTTTTCCCGGCCATTATTATGGGCATATTTTACAAGAAAATGAATAAGGAAGGAGCCATCAGCGGGATGCTGGTCGGTATCATTTCCATGTTGTTTTACATGTTGAAGTTCAAATTCGACATGTTCGGTGGCGGAACCCAGGCCGACTGGTGGATGGGAATTTCCCCGGAAGGTTTTGGTACCATAGCCATGTTGCTTAACTTTATAGTCGCCCTGGTGGTAGCCAATTTTACCGCAGAACCCCCGGCAGCGGTGCAGGAGATCGTCGAGGACATTCGGATTCCGGGCAGCAGCGGGCACGCGCATCCACACGCGCATTGACAGCGGCCACAAGGCTTCGCCCTTGCAGGGGCACTTAACAGCGGTCCAATTAAAACCAGTATATGAGCAATTACCATATTAAACACCTGGAAGAATACTTTCAGGTTTACCGTAAATCTGTCCGCGACCCGGAGGCCTTCTGGGAAGAAATTGCCGAAGAACATTTTGTTTGGAGAAAGAAATGGGACCGGGTCCTGAGTTGGGACTTCAGCAAGCCGGAGGTCCGTTGGTTTGAAGGCGCCCGGCTCAATATTACCGAGAATTGCCTGGACCGGCATTTGCCTACCCGGGGGAACAAGACCGCCATTTTATTTGAACCGAACGACCCCAAGGAGGAAGCCCGGCATATCACTTACAGGGAACTGCATGAACAGGTTTGCCGGATGGCCAATGTGCTGAAGGAAAAAGGCGTGAAAAAGGGCGACCGGGTGTGTATTTACCTGCCAATGATCCCTGAGCTTGCCGTAGCATTGCTGGCCTGTGCACGGATCGGCGCCATCCATTCGGTGGTCTTTGCAGGCTTTTCTTCCAATGCCCTGGCGACCCGGATCAATGACTGTGATTGCAAACTTGTGCTTACTTCCGACGGCTCCTACCGCGGGGCCAAAACCCTCAACCTGAAAAAGATTGTCGATACGGCCCTGGAGGATTGCTCCGGGGTGAAGTCGGTATTGGTAGTGAAACGTACGGGGGAGAACGTGGACATGAAGAAAGGGCGCGATGCCTGGCTGCAACCTTTGCTGGACAAGGCCTATGCCGATATTACAGCTGAGGTAATGGCCGCCGAAGACCCCCTGTTTATCCTCTATACCTCGGGTTCCACCGGGAAACCGAAAGGGATGGTGCATAGCTGTGCAGGCTATATGGTGTATACGGCTTATACTTTTAAAAACATATTTCAGTACCGGGAACCCGATGTGTATTGGTGTACCGCGGATATCGGCTGGATTACCGGGCATTCCTATATCGTATATGGCCCCCTGGCGAACGGGGCCACCACCGTTATGTTTGAAGGCGTCCCGTCTTACCCGGACTTCGGGCGTTTCTGGGAGGTGGTGCAGAAACATAAGGTCAACCAGTTCTATACCGCACCCACCGCCATAAGGGCCCTGGCCAAGGAAAGCCTGGATTACGTGGAAAATTATGACCTCTCGTCCCTGAAGGTGCTTGGGACGGTGGGAGAGCCGATCAATGAAGAGGCCTGGCACTGGTACAATAACAATGTAGGGAAAGGGCAGAGCCCGATTGTGGATACCTGGTGGCAAACCGAGACCGGCGGGATCATGATTTCGCCCATCCCTTTTGTAACGCCTACCACGCCTACCTATGCCACCCTGCCGTTTATAGGGGTACAACCGGCCCTCATGGACGAGGATGGGAAAGAGATCAGGGGCAACCAGGTAAGCGGGCACCTTTGCATCAAATTTCCCTGGCCTTCCATTGCACGTACTATTTGGGGCGACCACAAAAGGTACCGGGAGACTTATTTCTCCACCTATAAGGATAAATATTTCACCGGCGACGGGGCCATGAGGGATGCCGTGGGATATTACAGGATTACCGGGCGGGTAGACGATGTGATCATCGTTTCGGGCCACAACCTGGGCACGGCGCCTATAGAGGATGCGATCAACGAGCACCCGGCAGTAGCCGAATCGGCCATAGTGGGCTTTCCCCACGACGTCAAGGGCAACGCCCTGTATGGCTTTGTGATCCTTAAGGAAACCGGGGAAAGCCGGGATCGGGACAACTTACGGCGGGAGATAAATCAACAGATCACCGAGCATATAGGCCCTATTGCCAAACTCGATAAGATCCAGTTTGTAAGCGGACTGCCCAAAACGCGTAGCGGTAAGATCATGAGGCGGATCCTTAGGAAGATCGCGTCCCGGCAGGGCGAAGATTTGGGCGATATCAGCACCCTGCTGAATCCGGAGGTAGTGCAGGAGATCAAAGACCATGTGATGTAATGGGATTCAGGGGTTTTGGACTGGGTTTTCAGGTTTTGGGAACAGACCTTTCCATGCCCCGGGCCCATGCCTGATTTTTTCAGTGACTTCGCCTAAGTTGTAGACGGGGTGGGGGCTATGGCCCCGGCAGGCCCTGTATGATTTAATACTTCCGGAAAGTAAATAAAACAGCCATGGACCTGGAAAAGAACAAGGAAAATGCGATTGCATTTTACAAGACGGCATTTTATGGAAACCCTAAAGAAGCCGTTGATCGCTATGCAGGCGGGGAATACATACAGCACAACCCCGGGGTAGAAGATGGCAGGGAGGGCTTTATTGCCTATTTTGAGCGCATGCAAAGGGACTACCCCGAGAAATCCGTCGACTTTGTGCGCTGTATTGCGCAGGGCGAACTGGTAGCCTTGCACACACACCAGGTGTGGCCCGGGCAGGAGGAATACGTCACCATGGATTTTTTCCGGTTTGATGATAATGGGAAAATCTGTGAACATTGGGATGCCATCCAGCGGGTTCCCCCCACATCGGCCAATCCCCATAGCATGTATTGATTGGTATTGGCCTGCAAGATAGTTTTACAATGCGTTCCCGGGTAGGCCCCCGGCCCGTTTCCCGATTTCTCTTTGATATTGCCCTTTGGATAGGGTTCCGGATTATAACGGGTAGTGAAATCCCGGATATTTTCTATGAACCTTCCTGTCGCGGTGCTGGGTTTTTTCAGTGTCCGGAAGTAGCTTAAAGCAGGGGGAGGGCTGGAAGCCCCCTCCAAAAAGAAGAGAAGCCCACTGAAGCATGGGCCAATCCTGATGCCCCGACCGAATCCAATAGTCGTCCCCGCAAGCCTAAAATTTTGCGGCGGCCCTGGTGTCAAATTGGGGTAAATCCGATCCCATATTCGGTGTAGCACGCCGGAAAGATTTAAACCCCAATCGATAGGGCCTGCTGGGTTTTTTCAGTGTCCGGAAGTAGCTTTAAGCAGGGGGAGGGCTGGAAGCCCCCTCCAAAAAGAAGAGTGGCCCACTGAAGCATGGGCCAATCCTGGTGCCCCGATCGAATCCAATAGTCGTCCCCGTAAGCTGAAAATTTTGCGGCGGCTCCGGTGTCAAAATGGGGTAATCCGATCCCATATTCGGTGTAGCACACCGGAAAGAATTAAACCCCGATCGATAGGGCCTGCTTGATGGTTTCAGTCCGGGGCTTTAACTTGAAGTGGGGGAGGGCTGTTAGGCCCCCACCAAAACGGCAGGTTTTTTCTTTGAGCAAAAGAGGCCCTCCATCTATGAAATTAGCTGTATGATCCCGATCAACGACGGCCATGCTCCATGGAGGATAACTCCTCGCGAATACGCCTCTTTTGGCTTGTCTTTATTTTAGCTAGCAGAATGGCTAAAACTATGGTTTGCAATTTGCACTGCTGGATTTTTTCAGGTGCCCGGAAGTAGCTTGGGCCTGGGGGAGGGCTACAAGCCCCGGCCAAAAAGAAGAGTGGCCCACTGAAGCATGGGCCAATCCTGGTGCCCCGATCGAATCCAATAGGCGTCCCCGTACAGCTGAAAATTTTGCGGCGGCTCACGGTTTTAAAATGGGGTAATCCGATCCCATATTCTCACATCGGACATAATTACACCCCAAGTCGATAGCGCTTTCTGCCTGATTGTTTCAGTACAGGGATTTAACTTGAAGTGGGGGAGGGCTGTTAGGCCCCCGCCAACCGGAAACAAGACAAGGATTTGCGCATGCGCCCGGTGCAAAGGGGCCCGGAAATCCGAAACGATGCCTTCCCCAACGAGGAACAGCTGCCAGTATCCCATATATCCTTTAATATATGGCCGTATAAAGGAAAGCGGAAAAGCGCCGGCCTGCAATTATAAGTTATCCGGTAACATACGCCACATGCCCTAAACCAGCACCAGCCAGCAGTAGTAAATGGAAAAAAGGCTGAGGAACAGGATCCCTGCATAGGTCAGCCGCTGCAGGTGCTTCCCGGGGCGGCTGGCTTGGGGGAGGTCATCGCTCATAACATTTTTCAGGTTCATATACCCTATGATCGGGGCAAGTACAAAGGAAATAAATGTCGCGAGGGCTACCAACAGGCCCATGTTTGCGCTGAACAGACTAACCACCATATAATTCACAATGGCCAGTAAAATGATCCCCACGGCATAGTACTTCCTCCCCGAAAAGTCGCGTTTTTTGGGGCTCAGGAGGCCGAGGATGTCCAGGCTGACCCGGGAAATGGCATCGTGGGCAGTCATACAGGTACTGAACATGGTGGCAAATGCGGAAATGGCAATAAAAATATAGGCCCAGCGGCCGATGTGCGTGGTGAATAGCTGTACCACCTGATCGGCGAAAACCACAGCGCTATTGCTAAGTTCTGTGTGGGTCCCATACAGGGTCGTCCACCCGATGATCAGGAAAAAAACAGCCAGCACGGCCGTAAGCAGGTATCCCGAATTGAACTCCTGCAGGGCCTCCCTCAGGCTCAGGCGCCTTCCGGTGAGTTTATACTTTTCCAAAGTCCACATGCTGATCCAGCTGCTGGCTTCCACGGCGGTAGGCATCCAGCCCACCAGGCCGATCAGGAAAAGGATACCCCCCTGATTGAAGATAGGCGGGCGTTCAAAGCCGGCATCGGCCTGTACCGGTCCCTGTACCAGTACCAGTACCGTCGTGATCAGTAAAGCGATAAATAAAATGCTGACCACGAATTTCAGGGAAATCTCCAGAAACTTGTATCGGCCCACGATAAGGACGGCACTGAGAAAAATGAACAGCCCCAGGGTGACCATGCTTACGGAGAGGCCAGGGGTATGGAAGAGGTTGATAAACAACCCCGCGGTAACCACATACAGGGCGGCCAGGATGGTAAAAGTGGTGACCAGGGTAATGAAGGCATACAACCACAAATAGGCCTTTCCCCTACGGAGATACCCCTCGATCAGGGATCGGTTGGTTACATTGGTGTAGCGGATACCGAATTCAAAAAAAGGATATTTCAGCAGGTTGGCCAGAATGATGGGGATCACCATGACCCATCCATATTGTGCTCCTGCCTTGGTAGACAGCACCAGGTGCGAGGTTCCTATGGCCATGCTCGCGAACAATAACCCGGGCCCCAGGTTCCTCAACAGGGTTTTCAGGGTAGACATGGTTGGTTTGCTTAGTAGGGCTAATTTACATTTTTTGACAAGAAATAAGGATGCCCGCCTGAATTATATCCCGGCCCGGGCATGGAGGCAGCCCCGGAAAAATATCCATGTCGGGCGAAGGCCTATTCAATTGTGATTTTCTCCCCATAGTATTTGGGTTGCGTATTCAGGAGCAGGTCGATAAAGACTTTCACCCGCGCGAAGTATTCCCTGAATCGCACTTTTTCACCCGGTTCCCCTGCCAGGTCCTTGGCGTTGAATCCAATGGCGATCAGCCCTTTTTTCTCAGCCAGGTATATCGCCCGTTCATTGTGGAATTCCTGGGAAATAACCGTAACGCTGTCCAGCCCGAAGATCGCCCTGGCGCGCACCATGGAATCCAGGGTCCTGAAACCTGCGAAATCAAGGTAGATGCAGGCTTCCGGGATGCCTGCCTTCACCAGGTCTTTCTTGATGGTGACGGGTTCGTTATAGTAGGGAGACCCGTTGTCCCCGCTAACCAGTACATACTGGATTTTTCCTGCATTGTAGAGGGCTACGGTGGCGTCAATCCTGTTGATATAAAATGGATTCAGGCCGCCTTCTGCGAGGCCCCGGGAGGTGCCGAGTACCAGGCCCACCTTATTCGCGGGAATGTCGTCAATGGAGTTGTAAGTCTTACCCCTGGCGGTTTCCTCAATGATCAGGTTGCAGATTCCCAGCAGGATAAGCGGCAGTATCAACAGGAATATGAGGATATAAATGTATTTCCTTTTCATTTAGGTTGCTTGGCAACAATAAAAGTACATAAAGCTGGGTGATTTTAAGCCTTTCGCCTGAATCTGCCGGCAAAAGGTCCCTTACTTCCGGGGGACGGGCTACAGTATTCCGCCGGCCTGCCTCTTGCCCGGGTGTGGCTGGCAATTCAAACAATTTCAGTGTCGATACAACAAACGGGAATGCCCCGGATATTATAAGTATAGGGTACAGGTTTCTACTCTATGGGAAACCTCTCGTATTGAAGTTGAATAAAAATACAATAAAGCTATGAACCTATTTAAAACCACTGCCGTTTGCGCGCTTGGGATAATCCTGGCCACGGCTTGCGGCGGCCCTAAGGAAAAATCACCGGAGAAAGCTGAAACTGCCGATAACATGCAGGCAACGGAGGCCTATGCGGATATGGGTACGGCTACTGTCGGTACCCGAATTCTGCAAGACGATCGATTTAATACCCTGTCCCGTGCCCTGGAACAGGCCAACCTGGAGGGTACCCTTAATGGGGATCTGCCCTATACCCTTTTCGCCCCATCGGATACGGCTTTCTCCCAATTGCCAGCAGGCACCCTGGACCATCTGTTTGAGGAAACCGGGAAACCTGCTTTGATCAGCCTCCTGACCTATCATATCGTTGCCGGGGAGCATTCGGCCGGAGATATTTCAGAAGGGATAAAGTCCCACGATGGTTCCTACACCCTGGAAACACTACAAGGGAAACGGATCACCTTCACACATACGGATAACGGGATGTTGCTGACCGATGTACAAGGGGACACCGCCCATATCGTCCGTCCTGACCTCAGGGCGTCAAACGGCCTGATCCATGAAATAGATCAGGTGATGTCTGACCAATAACCGTCGCCCTTCAGAGGATTATTTAAACAATAGGCCCCGACATCATGTCGGGGCCTTTCATTTTGGTTTGGCAGCCGTTAGCGCATTGAGGTCGGTACCCAAACAGAATATGTAGTATCTTGTCTGCACTGAAACCGCAACAAATATGTTATGAATTCAGATCGCCTTGAAGCTTTCAGCGATGGGGTACTGGCCATCATCATTACCATCATGGTGCTGGAAATCAAACCCCCGGAAGAAGCAACCCTCGCCTCCCTCTCGGGCGTCCTTCCGATATTTTTGAGTTACCTCGTCAGTTTCATCTACCTTGGGATCTACTGGAACAACCACCATCATTTGATGCAGGTGGTGGAGAAGGTGGATGGGAAGGTCCTGTGGGCCAACCTGCACCTGTTGTTCTGGCTGTCATTGGTGCCATTTGTCACTAATTGGGCGGGGGAAAATCACCTCCAGGCCATCCCGATTGCCTGCTACGGCGCCGTGTTGCTCATGAGCGCTGTTGCCTACAGGCTTTTGGAAATCTTCCTCCTCCGGCAGGACATGGGCAATCATAGGCTAAAACAGGCGATCAATACCGGGTTGAAGGAGAACGTCTCCACTTTCCTCTATGTGGCTGCCTTGCCGCTGGCTTTTGTGAACAGCTGGATTTCCGTGGCAATCTACATTGCCGTGGCAGTGATCTGGTTTATGCCCGACCGGAGGGTGGAGAAAGCTATCCGGCAGCAATAAGATCGGATCGGACTATTGTACCCTGGTCCCCAACAGGGGATTCGTCTTTGGGATGGTTGTATGACACGAAGTACATTGCGAGCCGGCCTTTGCCTTTTACGGGGACCTTGCCCCGTGGCTCGAAAGCGAACCGGGGATCATCTTTAACCAGGTCGTAGGTACTTTGTGAGATATTCACTTTTCCCACCGCCCCGTAACTTTCCAGCCTTGAGGCGGTGTTGACGGTATCACCCCAAAGGTCGTACTGGAATTTCTTTACGCCTGCAATGCCGGCCACTACAGGCCCGGTATGTATGCCTACCCGCATTCTGAAAGGGATTTGATGTTTGGCCTTCTTTTCTTCTATCCGCCGGGTGATAAAATCCTGCATCTCCAGGGCCGCCAGTACGGTCCTTTTGCAAGAATCTGCGGAAGGCACGGGCAAACCGCCTGCTGCCATATAGGCATCACCTATGGTCTTGATCTTTTCAATGCCGTACCTGTCCATAATATGGTCAAAGCCTTCAAAGCAGTGGTTGATCTCCTGGATCAGTTCCTCTGCCGACAACCTGGAAGCACTTTTGGTAAACCCTTTAAAATCGGTAAACAGGATAGACACTTCTTCAAAATCCCGGGCCCTGGCCTTCCCGTGGATTTTAAGTTCCTGCGCGATTTCTGCCGGCAGGATGTTCAGCAGCAGTTCATCCGACCGCTTCCGGGCTTTTTTGGTGAAGCGGTACTGCCGGTATACCAGCCCTGTTGATGCAATCAGCAGCACCATCCCGAGCAGGGCCATATTCCGCTGGCTTCTTCCGCGGCGGATCTGCAATTCCTTTATACTTTGCTGGTGGGCAAAAGCCAGGCTGTCTGCCAGCTGCTTTTTGTCAAAGTTGAATTCCATTTCCTGCCGGGTGGTTTCCCGTATGCTTTGGATGTCGGTGAGGCTGTCCCGGTAGGCGATGTAGTTCCGGTAACTTTCAAGTTCCTTGTCGGCCTGCCCGAGGGCCGCATAGGTTTGGTACATGCGCTCATAAATATCGCTCAGGGCCTCCTTGCTTTCCAGTTTTTTAGCAAAGGGGATGGCCTCATGGAGGTATCCCAGGCTCATGGCATATCGCCTTTCCACATAGGCAACCGAACCCAGCCCGGAGAGGGAACTGGCCAGGGCTGCATCGTCATTATCCTCCCGTGCCTGGATAACCGCTTTTTCCAGATAGGTCCTTGCCTGCCCCGTATCCGATATTTTGAGGTAGTATTTACCGAGGTTCAGGTAGCCATGGTCCAGGTAGTACCGGTTCCCAATGGCTTCCAGGATACGCACCCCTTCCCGGAGCTGGTCGCCCGCCTCGTCAAATTCCTTCATTTCCACCTTCAGGTTCCCGATATTGATCCGTACCAGGGCTTCGCTTACCTGGTCTTTGGTTCGGAGGCTCAGGTCGAGGCTTTTTTGGAAGTACTCCATGGCTTTGGGGAAATCGTTCTGGAGGCTGTAGGTATTGCCGATAGAGTTATAGGCGTCCTGTATGCCCACTGTATCGCGCGTGAGTTCAAATTGCTTCAGTGCATCGAGCTGATATTGCAGGGCCTTTACCGTATTCCCCAGGCTGGCATAGCTGGTGGAAAGGTTGTAATAATTGTTCCCCAGCCCGCTGTTTCGGTTCATCGCCTTATTGATGGCAATGGCCTGCAGGTAATATTCAATGGCCTGTTGGTAGTTGCCCAGGTAAAACTGGTTGGAGATCCCCAGGCTGTTCAACGCTTTGGACAAGCCGATAGAATCCTTGTATTCAAGGCTGGCCTGGTAACTTAACTTAAAGTAATCGAGGCTTTTGGCCGGGTTTCCCAGGGCTTCCAGTACAATCCCCTGCATGCGGTAAATATCGGGCAGCTTGTGTTTATCTGGCCCTTGCAGGCATAGCTCCAGGCTTTCATCCAGGCTGGCACGGGCTTCTTCATACCGACTCGCATCGTAAAGGAGGCTGCTCATATCCAGCAAGGCATTGGATTCCAGTACCACAGACGGGATCTCACGGGCCGTTTCCCGTTGTAACCGGGCACAGATCAGGGCGCTGTCCGCGTCAAATTGGGCGGCATACCAGTTACTCAGGGCCTCCAATGCCCGGTACCGGGCTTCCGGGGAAGCATTCCGTGACTTCCAGACCCTCTTAAGGCTGTCCGGGTTCTGTGCGGAAGCCTTCTGGGGCAGCCCGCCCGGGATAAATAACAAGAAGATCAGGTATAGAGCGGCGTATCGCTTCTGCCTCGGGAAATACGGACGTGTGCGTGAAGTATGCATATACGAAAAGGCATTCGCATAAATTGTTCAAACAGGGATTGCGCCCCCGCTAAATTATTTCAAATTTCCGAATCCTGCTATCCCGCCCGCTGGAATTTTAAAAGGTTTCTGCGATCCGTGGGGGATGATTCCATTCCCCACCGGGGACCTGGTCATACTTGCCGTGCCGGGGGTTTAAAATTGGATATTTCTTCCTAAATTGTAGGGGATCGCATTCCATTTAAATTTTTGCAGTATGAAAGCACTCAGGAAAGAAGACGTGAGTCAGGAGGTATTTGACCTTTATGACGCCTATGCCCATAACCAAATCAACAGGAGGCAGTTCATGGATAAGTTGTCCACCTACGCCGTTGGCGGGGTGACCGTGATGTCCCTGATGAGTTTTATTATGCCCGACTATGAAAATAAGATCCGGGTGCGCCAGGACGATCCAAGTCTGGATGCTAGGTTCATCACCTATAATTCCCCCAAAGGAGGCGGGGAGATCCGCGCCCTGCTGGCCAAACCGGCGGATGCCACCGGGCCTTTGCCCGGGATTGTGGTGGTTCATGAGAACAGGGGCTTAAACCCGCATATTGAAGATGTATGCAGGCGGGCTGCCCTGGCCGGGTTCCTGGCGTTGGCGCCGGATGCCCTGACACCCCTGGGAGGCTATCCAGGAAATGACGATGCTGGCCGTGAATTGCAGAGCCAGCGAGACCGGGATGAGATGCTGGAAGACTTCATCGCGGGCTATGAATACCTCAAGGGGCTGCCGGATTGTACGGGTAAAATTGGCGTGGTGGGCTTCTGTTTCGGCGGAGGCATAGCCAACATGATGGCCGTTAGGCTCCCGGACCTCGGGGCTGCGGTCCCTTTTTACGGCAGCCAGCCCCCAACAGACCAGGTCGGAAAAATACAGGCCCCTTTGCTGCTGCACTACGCGGGCCTGGATACCCGGGTGAATGCGGGCTGGCCGGAATATGAAGCTGCCCTGAAAGCCAATAACAAGGAGTATACCGCCTATGTCTATCCGGATGTCAATCACGGGTTCCACAACGATACGACTCCACGGTACGACGAGGCAGCCGCCAAGCTGGCCTGGCAGCGCACCGTGGATTTTTTCAATGAGCATCTGAAGTAAAACCCCGGAGTCTGATCGTCTCCCCCCTGGTAAGGGACTTGCTGGCCACACACAGGGAAATCACATACTACGCCTTTGTCAGGATCCCACGTCTATGGGGGTGTTGGGGCTGATGGGGGCTACATCCGGATCCATATCGGCATGTTGCCTCCTGCCAAAACGGTAGGTTACCCCGAAGTTGACCAGGAAGTCGGCAAAGGCCGCGTCGCCATGCCGGGGTTCGCCGGTCATTGCCTCGGTCTCCATATCCGGCACACTTTGGGTGCGGTTGCGTACCAGGGCGATGGGCATATCAAAATTAAATTGGAAACTCTTGTAGGAATAACTCAATCCCGGCTCGGCAGACAACACATATCCCGGCCTTCTGAACCCTTCACTTCCCCCGATGAGGTCGTGGACGGGAAGGCATTCGTAGCGGCCCCCTAAATAGATCCCCAAACCGTTGATAAGGGTGGGGGCATAAGTAAGGCCTGTTCTGAGGGCAATCTGGTCTGGCACGGACATAATAGCCTCCGTTTCCCGGGACCTGTACGTTGGCACGCCGTTGGTTTCCCTGGGACTTGCCAGATAGTAGAACCCGCCGCTCAGGTAAAGATTATTCGTAAACATGTGGTATCCCTGTAGTTCCAGGGTAATGCCCACCCCGCCGTCACCGGGTTGGATGGATTGGTCCACCGTTCGGACATCGGGCCGGCCATCACGATGCGGATAGGTATCCATCGCATCGTAGTCGCCGGAATTGGTTTTGATACCCAGGCTGACAGAGAGGTTGGATTGTGCGTGTTTCCCGGGGTCGAGCAGCCAATACCCCACACTTCCGCGGATATCGCCCAACCCCTGGGAATATACGAAGGATCGTTCCCCCCGGCCGGATTCCCGGGAGTGGTCCACATAAGGGAACACCACCGTACCAAAGAGCCGGTCTGTAAAGGAATAGCTGATGGAGAGGTCGTAGAAATAGGAGCGGTTAATCACATTGGTGTGCTCTTCCACCCGTTCCACCTGCTCTTCCGTCCCCACAAAGTGTTTATAGGATTTAAAATGCCGGAAGTCTGTACTTACAGACCATTCCCCCTTGTGGAAGCCGGCCGCGTCCTTGTTGGCGAGCTCCCCGCTGCAGGAGGAGAATCCCCGGATGGCCACACAGCCCTGTGCGTTTGCAGTTGAAGTTATGACCGATGAAACGGTGATAGCCATGATCAAAATAAATGTTCTCATAGATAGGTTTGGTTGTGCATGCCAAAACATGCGGATATTAAACATAACAATTGCCTTGCAACAGGCATTTTAAAGGGGCGAAGATAAGTCCGTGTTCTTCTGGTTAAGAATAATGATAGGTTAAGGAGTATTATCGAAAAGTTAATTGAGCCAAGATAATGTTAAAAGGGGCTAATATCGGGCCTTCCGCACCACAGAAAGGGTGCGGTTCACCCTATGCGAAGGTTGCAACTTCGCAAGGATTCTGATTTCCCGGACAGGCGTAATTTCACCGTCCCGGTTTGATGAGTCCCGGATCTAAGCTCGTGAGATGAACTAAAAGTATCTGGTACAGGATATTTCATATATTGGATAAAGTATAATTTGAAATGGATTCAGCCCAAATTCATCGGGAAAAGGTACTGGCGGCGAATCAGGCGGTCAAGTTGGTCGAGAGTGGCATGGTAGTAGGCCTGGGCTCGGGTACAACCTCCGAATGTATGATACGCAGCTTTGGTGAGGCGGTAGACAAAGGCCTTTCTATCCTGGCGGTGGCTTCCTCAAAAAAATCGGCAAAACTAGCGGAATCTCTAGGGATTGCCCTGACGAGTTTGGAAGAGGCCGGAATGCTGGATATCAATATTGATGGTGCAGACGAGTTCGACCCAGAGTTGCGATTGATTAAAGGTGGGGGCGGAGCCCTGCTAAGGGAAAAAATACTGGCCCATTACTCCAAGTATAATGTAATTATTGCCGACTCCAGGAAGCAGGTTGCCAAACTGGGCAACTTTAAATTGCCATTGGAAATAATCCCGTTTGCAGCCAAAAATATCATAGCTGAATTGGCTGGGTTGGGAATGAAACCTGAGCTTCGGAAGGAAAAGGGACAGCCCTATAAAACCGATGAACAGAATTATATCGTGGACGTTGATATCCTTGGTTTCAACAAGTTGGATCAATTGAATAACCTCTTGCTAAACATACCCGGAATTGTTGAAACGGGGCTTTTCATCAAATCTACCGATTTATTGATTATGGGGAAAGGGGATGCCACCGTCACCTTTACGAAATCTTCGAAATGAAAAATCATTAAACAGAAGTAAATTATTGAGTATACCAGCTCTGACGGCTCGTTGATTATTTCCTGTTTCGATACCTAAGGATTACAATAGTTACAAAGGGCAGGGGTCTTCTGTACGAATTCCATCTCCGGCAAAATTATTTGAATAATCCCAGCACGATTAGGCCATATTGCTTCTCCTTTATTCAACTCGCCTTTCCCAGGGTGTAGATATTTTGAAAATCTATAGTATAAAAGAATTTCTTTCCTAAAATATGTGGGTAAGTCGTGAGAAGAAATAGGCTGGGCAATGAATTCCCGGCATAAATTCGAATTACCAAGAAACAATTGTAAAAACATATTATTAGGCTTATATTATAGAGAAACAGAATTTTAAAATGATAAAAGAATTAACCAGATCACAAGAACTCCTCAACCGGAGAAAAAATGCCGTGGCCAACGGCGTAGGCGTATTTAATACTGCCACGGTAAAAGAAGCCAAAGGCGCAATCATTATTGATGCAGATGGGCGGGAACTTATTGATTTTGCAGGAGGCATCGGGGTGGTTAACGCCGGCCATTGTCCCGAACCCGTTGTTGCAGCCATACGGGAACAAGCGGGGAAATACCTGCATACCAGTTTTAACGTTGTTACCTACGAACCCTATATTGAACTATGTGAGGAATTGATTAACATTCTACCCCATGGGGAAAACACCAAATCCATGCTGGTTAGCACGGGTGCAGAAGCCGTGGAGAATGCTATAAAAATTGCGAGACAAGCTACGAAACGACCTGCTGTAATTTGCTATACAGGTGCCTATCATGGGCGCACCATGATGGCAATGACTTTGACCAGTAAGGTAAGCTATAAATATGATTGCGGCCCTTTTGCACCGGAAGTGTACAGACTTCCTTTTCCAAACCTCTACCGCTATCGTGGTACCCGGGATGAAGCCACCTTTGTCAGAGATGAACTCAAACGACTTCGTGAGAGCGCCCTTAATTTGGTGGATATCGATAGTGTTGCGGCCATTATTGTGGAACCGATCCAGGGGGAAGGTGGATTTAACCCCATTCCACAGGGATATTTGGAAGGACTCCGGGCATTTTGTGACGAGCATGGTATTATACTCATTATGGACGAAGTACAAAGTGGTTTTTGCAGGACCGGACATTGGGCCAGCTGGCAGCATTATGGCGTTCAGCCCGATATAAGTACCTATGCGAAATCTATGGGATCTGGCCTCCCCATTGCGGCGGTAGTTGGGCGGGCTGAAGTTATGGATGCCGCTGCCTCAGGATCTATAGGCGGCACCTACATTGGAAGCCCGGTTTGTTGTGCAGCGGCTTTGGCGACTATAAAGTATATGAAGGATATTGATCTTAATCAACGTGCCAGGGAAGTTGGTACCAAAATTATGAACCGTCTGAAAAATTTGATGAAGGAATATCCTCAGATAGGTGACGTAAGAGGTATTGGGGCTATGATTGCGATTGAATTTGTCGAAAACGGTGACCCGCATCAACCCAATTCTGAAGTTTGTGACAAAATAGTAAAAGGGTGTGCGGAGAACGGGTTGATTATTCTTAGTGCGGGTACCCATAAAAATATTATTCGAATACTCTCGCCATTGGTAATCACCAATGAACAATTGGAAAAAGGATTATCTCATTTTGGAAACTGAAATTAAAAAAGCAATACGTAAATAACTATGAGACCATTCGCAATTGCAGGAATACAAATGAAAGTATCAGCGGTCGCTTCCAATGTGGAGATGATGAAGCTGAAACTTGATATTACCATGACCCTCTATCCATGGATAGAGATGGTCATGTTTAGTGAATTATGTGCGTATGGCCCATTGACTCATACGGCACAGGAAATTCCTTGTCCCTTTGAAGACGAAATGCAGGCCATGGCAAAAAAATACGGGATCTGGTTGCTTCCGGGTTCAATTTTTGAAAAAAGCAATGGCAACATTTATAATACCGCCACTGTAATCAATCCAAAAGGGGAAATAGTGACGCGCTATCGTAAAATGTTTCCATTTTATCCGTATGAGGTAGGTGTAACCCCGGGAGAGGACTTTTGTGTTTTTGATGTACCCGATGTGGGAAGATTTGGGGTGTCTATATGTTATGACATGTGGTTTCCGGAAACCATCAGAACATTGGCGGCAATGGGAGCCGAAGTTATTCTTCATCCCACCTTGTCAGGCACAATAGATCGCGATATCGAGTTGTCGATTGTAAGAGCTATGGCCTCCATGAACCAATGTTATTTCTTTGATGTCAACGGTTTGGACACCGGGGGTACAGGACGATCCATCGTATGCGGGCCGGACGGGCTTGTCATTCATAAGTCTGAAGGCACGGAGGAAATCATTCCCCTCGAATTGAATATCGAAAGGGTCAAAAGAAGTCGTGAACTGGGCATATTGCGTCTGGGTCAGCCCCTGAAAAGCTTTAGAGATCATTTAGGGCAATTCAGCATCTATCAACCCGGTACGCCACACCCGTATCTTGATTCTCTTGGCCCCCTCATAAAACCCAAACGGCTGGATAAATTGACAGAATTAATTATAAAGGAAGACACTCTTGAACATCCGGTTTCTCCAACACATTATAAGGGAGACGGAACCATCTAAAATCAAAAAATAATGGGAGGCATATCCACGAGTAAAAAGAGCACCAAGAATGAATTTCAAGACTATGTGAGTTGGTTTGAAATTCCCGCAATTGATTTTGAGCAAGCGGTTAATTTTTACAACCACATATTCGGAATTCAAATGGCACAAAACAAAACGGATGTGAATTCCATGGCCTTTTTCCCCGTAACATCGGGCATTGGTGGAGCGATTATCTCAGGTCCGGGATCCGTCCCCAGTGATACGGGCCCCTTAATCTATTTAAATGGGGGTAAGGATCTGGACAATGTGCTGAATAAAGTGGAAGGGGCAGGTGGACGGATAGTGATGCCAAAAACCCCGATTGGCGAAGAAGCGGGTTATTTTGCCATTTTCATCGATTCCCAGGGAAACAAACTCGCCCTACATTCAAAAAATTAAAACGTGACCAGGAACAAACCAAAAAGTGCACCATATTATAACATCGGCCAACTTCGGGTTGATTATTGGAACAAATTGAAAATTGAAGCCTCCGAACTCTCGCGCTGCCACAAGGGATCTGCCAATGAAACTGCACAAAGCAGAAGTCAAGGAGTTGCTAAAAGACCTTAAAGGGGTAGAGATGTTTTTCGCTGCCCCCGGAAAGAGCGCCTGCGAAAACTCGAAAATGCCTTTTCCAATCACGAACACGCCTCCTTGTCCCATATGGTTACGGAAACTACCAAGCAATTTGTAGGGGATAGCTATAAAAGCAATTCAGACTTCATTGATTGTGATGAAAGCAGCATGGAGTCCGCCGAAGAATATGATCAGCATAATAGCGTTCAGAAAAAACCATTTTGAAGTATTGTTCGTGGACGAGATTTCCGAACAGGAAGAATATAAATTGAAAGTATAATTTAAGAGCCCTGAGGACCCCCAATGACCAGTTCACTTATGGCGTTGTGGTGCAGAATTCTTTTCAGGATGCCTTGATTGCCTTGTTGTTTAATCACAATATACAGGCAGTTGTAGTACGGTATGCGCCACCTTACCACTCAAAAGGAATTACCCCCCTTATAAAACCCTATATCGAAGAAGTTACCAAGCTCGATTTTTCGTCTAAATCGGAAACTGATCTTGGCCCTATCATAGGAGAATTGATCAAACAATTCCGGCCCGAATTGGATACTTATTATGTTACCGATACGGCCCTTGGGCAGTTAAAGGACAGTACGATTAAAGAGTTCAGACGGATATTTTATCAAACAGAAGACATTCAGGAACTGCATCTTGACCATCATGCGTGGCATTGCCGAACGTTATAATACCCCTTTCTTTTCTGCCCTGGTGGAATATAGTCAAAAACCGACCGGAGTATTCCATGCCATGCCTATATCCCGGGGGAACTCAGTCTTCAAATCGAGATGGATCAACGATTTTGGCGATTTTTATGGACGTAATATGTTTTTGGCAGAAACCTCCGCCACCACTGGGGGACTTGATTCCCTGCTGCAACCAACCGGGCCTCTTAAAAAAGCTCAGGAGATGGCACGCGATGCCTATGGTTCGCAATACACCTATTTCGTGACCAACGGCACATCAACAGCCAACAAAATTGTGATGCAGGCCCTGGTTCAACCACAGGATGTCGTGCTTATTGATCGGGATTGTCATAAGTCGCATCATTACGGATTGGTTTTGGGAGGAGCTTATCCTGTTTATCTGGACTCCTATCCTATTGAGGAATACTCCATGTACGGGGCGGTTCCCTTGAACAGATCAAAAAAAGGTTGCTTCAATTAAAAGAGGCAGGAAGAATGGACAAAGTAAAAATGCTACTTCTGACCAATTGTACTTTTGATGGTCTGGTTTACAATGTGGAGCGGGTTATGGAAGAAGTCCTTGCGATTAAGCCCGATATGATCTTTTTATGGGATGAGGCCTGGTTCGCATTTGCCGGATTTGCTTATAATTATAAGCAACGTACGGGCATGCATGCTGCTAAAAAGCTATATGCAAAGTATAATAACCCCAATTATAAAAGCCGGTACAATGAGCATATCAAGGGATTGAATAATGGAGACCAATCCTTATTGCCCGATCCGGATAAGGTAAAAATACGGGTATATGCCACCCAAAGTACCCATAAGACCTTGAGCAGTTTTAGGCAAGGTTCCATGATTCATATCTGGGACGAAGATTTCCGCAGCAAAAGTGAAAGTACGTTTCTGGAAGCCTATATGACGCACACGTCTACGTCACCAAACTACCAGATGTTGGCTTCACTGGATGTAGGAAGGCGGCAAGTGCAACTCGAAGGATTTGAATTAGTGGAGAAGAGCATTGAAATGGCCATGGTACTGCGGGCCAAAGTGAATGACAATCCGCAATTGAGCAAGTACTTCGATGTGCTGACCGTTCATGATTTTATTCCCGATAAATATCGCCAAACCGGACTTAACGAATATTATACCAAGGAACGAAGGCTGGAACCGTATGGAAGAGGCATGGGAGAAAGACGAGTTTGTCCTTGACCCCACCAAAATCACCTTATATATTGGAAAGACGGGAGTTGATGGCGACACCTTTAAGAATAAATATTTAATGGATAAATTCAATATCCAAATCAACAAAACCTCCCGCAATACGGTTTTGTTCATGACGAATATTGGTACCACAAGGGGTAGTATTACCTATCTGACCAATGCACTTTTCAAAATTGCGGATGAATTGGATGAGGAATTTAAGGCCTTGAACGACAAGGAACGGGAAATACGGGATAAAAGAATACATTCCTTGACCAAGGAGGTTCCGCCATTGCCTGATTTCAGTTATTTCCATCATTCATTTCAGGCCGTACCCGGAGTCCCTGGAGGTAATTTAAGGGAAGCTTATTTCTTGGCCTATGATGAAGACAATTATGAATATGTTCCTTTAAACGAATGTTTGTCGATTATGGACAAAGGAAGAAAGCTGGTAGCTTCCACCTTTGTAATCCCTTATCCCCCAGGTTTTCCCGTATTGGTTCCGGGCCAGGTAGTGAGCGAGGAAATCATCAATTTCCTTACGGCACTCGATGTGAGTGAAATACATGGATACCGTTCAGACCTGGGTCTTCGGGTATTTAATGAAAAGGTACTGGACAGGCAAAAGATCACCACTTCCATAGGCGGAATGTCTGATTGGAAAAAAGAAAAAGCAATTAATTTAATTTTTGAAAATATTCTTATGACTACTAAAAAAACATCAGCAATATAAAAGAAGGGCACCAATCCCTCTGGAAAAAAGACAACGCGAGCAAAAAGGACGACGCAGGCAAAAAAAACAGACTCCGGTAAAAAAGGTAACAACATCAACCGTGCTAAATGGAGTGCCCGATATAAGAAGATTCTTCTATAAAAATGAAACACCACTTTATTTCATCAGTGCAACAAATTTTAATATGCTGGGGCCGATGAATGGATCAAGGGATTTAAGTTTATCTGCCATATCGAATGTTTTGGTGGCGAAGCATCCTAATGTCTTCTCCCCAAAGGAAGAAATTCCACATGACGAATTCACGAGTATTGAAGACATCAACAACTACCTCCTTCAACATCCTGAAGTGCAGGATTATCTGACTACCAGAAAAAAAGGGAAAATTCCCTGGAAAGGCCATGTTTCTGATGTTCGATGAACAGACAGAGAAACTTGCAAAAAAATTAGGCCTGCAAATTATGTTCCCCTCTGCCAAGATGCGGACGTTCATGGACAATAAGGTCAATACAAACCGTATTGCCGAAAAGGCCGGTGTGCCCTGTGTGCCTTATGTGCTCTCCCCAGTTATAGATTATGCGACACTTGAAGAAAGTCTCCAAGGTTCTTGGTAACGATCTGGTAATCCAAACGCCTTTTGGCGATTCGGGTCATACCACTTTTTTCATCTCCAATGAGGAAGAATTCAAAAAATATGAAGAGGAGATCGTCAAGGAAAAGGAAGTCAAAATAATGAAACGCATCAATTGCAAAGGTTCGGCCATTGAAGCCTGTGTTACAAGGCATGGTACGATTGTCGCACCCCTGATGACCGAACTTGTTGGGTTTAAAGAATTGACACCATACAAAGGAGGTTGGTGTGGCAACGAAATTTATCCCAATGCCTTTAGCCCCGAAATCCGGAAAAAGGCAGCAAAATACACGCAACTATTCGGAGATCAACTGCGAAAGGAAGGGTACAAAGGATATTTTGAATTGGATTTTCTTATCGATCAAGACAATGGCGAAATTTACCTTGGGGAACTGAACCCAAGGGTCACAGGTGCAAGTTCTATAACCAATCATGCGGTTTTTGCTTTGGCTGATGCCCCTCTTTTTGTATTTCCATATTTTGGAATGGATGGATGTGGAATACAATCTGAACGTAAAAGATATTAATGCGAGATGGGCACGTCAGGAGAACATAGACGGGTGGAGCCAATTAATTATAAAACATACCGAGGATACCATCGAATATGTTTCAGAAGCCCCAAAATCGGGGATTTGGAAAATGTTTGACAATGGCCACATACAATTCGACAGGATGGATACCCATAGAAGAGCCGTAGAGACCGAAAATGAGGCATTTTTCCTCCATATTGCCAAAGAAGGCGACTATTTGTACGAAGGGGCTGATATGGGCATCCTGGTTTCAAGAGGGCGTATGATGACCGATGATTTTCAACTTAATGAACGGGCCAAAAATTGGATAAAGGCTATCCGCGAAAAATACGTCTCACAGGTCATCGAGGATAAGCGTGAAAAAATAGCGCTAAGCGGTAGCCTAACAAAATAATATGGAATTTAAAAGTATCAACCCCTACAACGGCGAAGTCGTAGGCCGGTATATATCGCTTTCAAAACAAGAATTAGAGGAAAAACTTAGGAAAAGCCTGATTGCTTTTGAATCCTGGAGAGAAGTGCCGCTCTCCGAACGCTGCAGCTTACTTAAAAAAGCAGGAGCAGGTATTGAGGGATCATCGTGGAGGAATATGCCCACATGATCAGTTTGGAGATGGGTAAACCCATCTCGGAATCCAGGTCGGAAATAAATAAATGTGCCTGGGTGTGCGAATTATTACGCAGAAAACGCCCCAACATTTCTTGCCGATGAATCTATTAGTACCGATGCCGACACCAGTTTTGTGCGGCATGATCCCTTTGGAAGTGTTCTAGCGATCATGCCCTGGAATTTCCCCTTTTGGCAAGTTTTCAGATTTGCCGCACCGACCTTGACCGCGGGCAATACGGGTTTGTTGAAACATGCCCCTAATGTATTTGGGTGTGCGCAACAAATTGAGGAGGTATTTATCCGGGCGGGCTATCCCTCCTTTGTTTTCCAAAACCTGATTGTTCATCAAGATCAAACCGAACAAATCATCACCAGCAATGCTGTAAAAGCTATTACCCTAACAGGAAGCGAGAGGGCAGGTTCGGCCGTTGCGGAATTGGCAGGACGCCATATCAAAAAAACGGTTCTGGAACTCGGTGGGAGCAACGCTTTTATCGTTTTGGAAGATGCGGACATAGATCGGTCTGTAAAAATGGCATTGACTGCCCGAATGCTAAATTGTGGGCAAAGTTGTATTGCAGCCAAGCGCTTTATTTTAATCGAAAGCATCTACGACGAATTCGTCCTGAAATTTACTGCCGCCGTAAAAGAATTGAAATCGGGAAACCCGTTAGACACTACCACTAATATCGGTCCGCTGGCGCGGCTTGACCTTGCCGATCAATTGAACAAACAGGTAAAAGATTCCGTGGCAGAAGGTGCTGCCTTATTGCTGGGAGGCAATCAAAATGGATGTTACCATGAACCCACCATTTTGGGAGATGTGATGCCCGGGATGCCAGCATTTGATCAGGAAACCTTCGGACCATTGGCCGCTATGGTAAAAGCCAGGGATATAGATCATGCCTTTGCCCTCTCGGAAAATTCCAAATATGGGCTTGGGGTAACGGTGTGTACAAAAAATACCCGGGAGGCATTAAAATATGCCGGCAAGGTGAGTGATGGCGCCTATTTTATTAACGAATTGGTGAAATCAGATCCCAGATTGCCTTTTGGAGGGACCAAAAATTCGGGCTATGGACGGGAACTGGCAAAAGATGGAATGATGGAGTTCGTGAATCGCAAAACAGTGTATGTAAACCACTAGTTGAATCGGCCATTTTCGATTCCTGGGGCAGATGAATGTTCCTGACCGATCATTTTACCAATTCCTGATGGGACGAAACATCAAACGTATTTGAATCCAGTTTTATGACACAAGAGACTGATAGGGCATTGGAAGCTGTCATCAATTTTTGATCACATACGATGAAAATGTTTCAATTTTCAGATCCCTTGATGAATTCCAAATTAATATTAGTGTTTGTTCGGTAAGTTGATGGCCCATCGTATAAGTTTTGATTACATATCGACCTAATTTGCAAATACTTAATCTTCCCAAGGCCAAATTTTATTAAATTGAATGAGAATTGAAAAATAAAATTGTAATGAGTTGGTCGACACTTTGGTTATCTGCAATTGTTTTATTTCCCATTTTCGGACATGCCCCTGGTAATTTGGAAGATGAGTGGATAGCCCTTTTCAATGGCAAAGACCTGTCTAATTGGGACACCTATATTGGCGCTGAATATAAGGGAGGAGAGGGGAATGAGTGGACCAAAGGTGAAAGATTAGGTCTAAATAATGACCCGGAAGGAGTATTTGAAGCAGATATCCTCAATGGAGAGCCTGTCATTCATATCTCGGGAAAACGTTTTGGGGGGTTATCCACCCATGGCGAATACCAAAATTTTCACCTGCACCTCCAATACAAATGGGGAGAACATAAATATGCCCCAAGGGATAAAGGTCCGCGAGATAGTGGGTTACTTTACCACGCTGTAGGTGAGCATGGAGCGGATAGTGGATTTTGGATGCGTTCACAGGAGTTTCAGATTCAGGAAGGTGACACAGGAGACTATTGGGGTTGTGCCGGAGCAACTTTTGATGTTCCGGTCAGGATAGAAGATGCTAAATTCATTTATGATCCGAACGGCGAATTACTACATTTTTCACCTGCCATTGAACGTGGGAGACATGTCGTGAAGTCTGTTGACGCAGAAAAACCTTTAGGTGAATGGAATACGATCGACCTGTATTGTATGGGTGGTACGGCCATACATGTCATTAATGGACAAAAAACCATGGTCCTTTATAACTCTGCTCAGATCGCAAACGATGGACAGGAAATACCGTTAATCAAAGGAAAGATTCAACTACAGTCTGAGGGGGCGGAGATATATTTTAAGGATATCCGGATTAAATCTTTGGCAAAATTGCCAAAGAAGTATATGGATTAATCCTGAAGTAAATTTTAAAATAATAAAATAGGCTGACCTGATTTCCGATATCGTTTCAAGCTGGATTCCATTTTATCCCAAAAACCCTTTCCTGTAAATTAATTCTTAAGCCAAAACTATATTGTAAATATTTAATTATTGGTAATTGATACTATGTCCAGATTGAAAGGTCTTTTCATTTTAGAAATGGAAATGGGGCCTCAATACGAATAAAAAAGAAGAATTCAATATAAGATTCAAACTACTTAAGGTCCAATACTATAGCTTCAACCCTGGCAAAGTGTTTTGTCAATATTTTTCGGCAAGGGGTAAATCCCTGTCTTTTAAGGCCTTCAAAATTTGAGTCAAATATTAAGTGAACTTGGTTTACCAAAGCAACCGTTTTATTGAACTTTAATATTATACACGACTAAACAGGGTAAAGTTCTAATTAAGGTATTGTAGTATACAGAAAGCAACGGTGTGGAACTCTTTTTAGGGTCACCAAAATGGAGCGTGAATTATTGCGGCCAGATTCAGGCAGAGGATCATTATCTTTATAGGATGCCTCAAGTACTTCTATATGACCTGGGCAATGGACAGAGTATGGAACTCATCGGCGTTCATCTAAAGTCCAAAGTAAATATGGAAGGCATATCCAGGGATAGTCAGGGCAATCTAACCGGACCATATCTTGAAACGGCCTTAAAAGCGAAGGTTAAATTGGCTACTGAGGCTAGAAATATTCGCAACTATATAGACGCCAAATTTGATCAATTACCAGCCCCTGGGATTATGCTCATGGGAGATGCCAACGATGGACCTGGTAATGATTATTTCGAAAAACAATACCTATTCTTTGATCTTATTCAAAATCTTCAGGGAGAAGTCTTATTGGCAGAACGATTTTTCAATCACGCATTATTTGATTACCCAGGTCACCTCAGATGGATCGCTAAATTTCGGGATGAAATTGTGGGGATACCTGCGGGTCAAAATCCTCTGCTACTGGATCATATACTTATGAGTCAACCGCTTTGTGATGGCAGTTTGCCTTTGCGGGTAAATGCGGGTAATAGAAGAGTGTAACATGAAGCCTTTGAACGAGCAAATGCCGGATCCAATAGTATGATAAAGTCGAGTGATCATAGACCTGTTTCATGTAATATGGATGAAGTTCCAGAATAATTTTAACCCACAACTAAGGAATTGCGATTTGACTGAACCTTAAGACCTTACCAAATAAAAGTTTCATTTAAAAATTACATATTCAAATAACCGCATTTCGAATTCATATGCCAAGGACATCGCTAGATGAGCAGCATCTATATCATGAATTTGGGCAATGCTACAATCTTATAAAATCTTTATACATACAGGTCGAAATTTTATATTCTGCAATTCCCATTCGACCTAATTTTGTTCCGTCAATTGCAATTTAAATGAAATTGGATTTTGCCAATTATTCCACAGACTGCCTTTTATATGCCTATTATTTTTGGATTTATGACGTAAGCTTCCTACTCAACTCCCTTTCATTTCCGGCTCATCAGCAACAGCATTCAACTTAATGACCTATTTCAAATGAAAGATTCGATTCGGGTAAAAAAAAGTGATGGTTTTTTGTGTCTGGACCATGAATGGGCCGAACTGATCATCAAAACATGCTTTGAAGTAAATGAACTCAGGCGTTTGTTTCAAATGGAGATAGGGCAAGACCTGATCATTATGATCCGATGTGATCAGGAAATAAAGGATGAAATGGATACGCTTATTGGTTCATTTAGCATTCATGAACTTAAAAAAAACATTAAGGTTTCGAGGAAGAATATGGAAAACAGGATTCGGCTTTATGAAACCATCCTCCTGGACTTTAAACATAAAACAAAAATTATTTACACCTTAAAAAATATCGGAGCCCATCTAAAACGGATGGAGGAAAAAATAGATGACTTTTAGGACAGTCTGGCCAATTCCTATAAGATAAAATATGGCATACAAGAAAAAATTAATACCCCACTGTACATACCTTCATGAAAGATAAGCAGGAGAGATCATCAAAACGCCTTTTTATATTAAGCCTGACGGCCATCGGAGTAGTTTTTGGAGATATTGGGACCAGTCCGTTATATGCGGTGCGAGAATGCTTCTTTGGAGATTTTGGAGTGGATCCCACTCCTATGAATATTATGGGGGCGCTTTCAATGATCTTTTGGGCCCTGATACTGGTAATCAGTACAAAATACCTGATTCTCATTCTTCGTGCGGACAATGATGGTGAAGGGGGAATTCTGGCGCTAATGGAATTGGTAATCCCGAAACGGAAAAACGGTAAAAGAATGGTGATCCTCACGATGGGCCTGTTCGGAGCTGCCTTACTCTATGGAGATGGCATGATTACACCGGCTATTTCCGTACTTAGTGCGGTTGAAGGACTAAAGATTGCCACACCCCTTTTCGAACCCTATGTCATTGTCATTACAATAGGCATTTTATTGGGGCTCTTCCTCTTTCAAAAAAAGGGCACAAAAGGGGTGGGCATGGTCTTTGGCCCACTTATACTTTTATGGTTCCTGTGCATTGCCGTACTGGGAGTGGTATCAATTCTGAAGAATCCTGAAATATTGGAAGCCGTAAATCCTTATTATGCGTTCGAATTTTTTTCACATTATCACTGGCAGGGTATTTTTATTCTTGGTGCCATATTTCTGGTGGTAACGGGAGGGGAAGCCTTATATGCGGATATTGGCCATTTTGGCAAACTCCCCATTCGAATCGCCTGGTTCAGTATCGTATTGCCCTGTCTCCTATTGAATTACTTTCGGGCAAGGCGCTTTGTTACTGAATAACCCGGCACTTAAAGAAAATCCGTTCTACCATTTGGCTCCATCCTGGGGGCTCTATCCCCTTGTCTTAATTGCAACTATCGCCACAATTATTGCGTCCCAGGCAATTATTACAGGCGCTTACAGCCTAACCCTGCAGGCGCTTCAACTCGGATTTTTACCCAGACTTAAAGTGGTTCACACTTCGGAACAGGAGGAAGGTCAAATATATATGCCACAGGTAAACTGGATACTTTTCGCAGGAACAACCAGTTTGGTATTATTATTTAAAACGTCAGGAAAATTAGCAGCTGCTTATGGAGTAGCAGTTACTACAACCATGGTCATAACCACCCTCCTGGCATTTATTGCCATGCGGAAGTTGTGGCATTGGAAATTACCAACAGCCATTGTAGTAACCCTGGTTTTATTGTCAATTGATCTTTCTTTCTTCTTTGCCAATATTGATAAAATACCTGACGGTGGATGGTTTCCTTTACTCATTGCCGGGATTATATTATTTAATTATGACTACCTGGTACAGAGGCAGGAGGATTCTGAATGTTGAACTTACCAAAATCATGGAACCTCTGGATCGATTTGTTACAAACTTGGGTGAGAAAGATCCCATCAGGATTCCGGGAACCGCCATATATTTTTCCAAAAGTTTTGATAGGACCCCTCCGGCCCTGGTTCACAATCTTAAACACAACAAACTAGTACATGAACAGATAATCGTATTATCCGTTAACTTTAAATCCACACCTCGCATTCCAATCAACAAAAGGCTTCAATTTACTGCCCTTGGTGCAAACTTTTATGTAGCAAAGATCAATTATGGATTTATGGACAGGACCAATATCCCGCAAGCGCTGGAGCTCATTAAGAAAAGGGGCATCGACATAGATGATTCTACGCTTACTTATTTTCTGGGAAGGGAAACACTTATTGTCAGCGGTAAAATGGGAATGCCGGTATGGCGTGAGACCCTGTTCGCCATCCTTTCGCGCAATGCACAACGGGCGACCCGCTATTTTAATTTACCGGCAAAACAGGTATTTGAGGTAGGCACCAATATCGAGATTTAGAACGGACAGATTATGGATATTAAAATTTAGACATTAAGCAAGTGATCATTTTAATTGACGGATTTTAAGCACGGTGATGGTGTACCTTTAACATGGGCTTCAAGGCCTTAAGTAGTTCGGTAGTAATATTGGAATTTCTGTTTACGCCCGATTTCAATACTAAAAACCTGATATCAATATTCTAAGTAATAAGATTTTGAAACGAATAAAGATGTTTATTTATCAGGCAAAATTCCAATACCTGATAAGTATTCTTTTTATCCTGGTTACGGCTGTTGTTTGTTATCTATTTAGCGATATCCTGGGGTATCAGGTCGTCGCTTTGATCCTGCTTTTAGTGGTATCAATATCAGCGATACTATTTGATATTTATCCGGTATTGGTGGCAGCATTGCTAAGTGCCTTGATATTGAATTTTTTCTTTATTCCTCCTACTCTTACCTTTAATATAAGCACCCCCGAAAACCTGCTGATGTTTTCAATGTATTTCGTGGTGGCCATGATAAATGCCGTGCTGACATTTAAGATCAGGCAAGTTGAAAAGAAAAATAGGATCCAGGAGGAAAAGGAAAAATCACTAAAGCTCTATAATACCCTGTTAAATTCCCTTTCCCATGAATTGAGAACTCCGATCTCCACGATTATCGGGGCAATCGATACCATAAAGGATGCCGATTCAAAGCTTTCCAAAATCAACCTGAACGAACTCTACTCGGAAATCGAAATTGCGGGATTCCGGCTCAACAGGCAGGTACAAAACTTATTGAATATGAGCCGCCTCGAAGCCGGAAGCTCTACAGCCTAAATTGGATTGGTGCGATGTCAATGAAATAATTTTTACAATTGTTAATGAAATCAGGGAAGAAGGACCGAAACATACAATAGAATTTATACATGATGAGGAATTGCCGTTGTTTAAAACAGATCGGGGCTTATTAGAACAAATTATACACAGTATTCTGCATAATTCTGTGCAGCATACCCCTGCCCATACGAAAATCGGGATTAATGTGGAAAACAAATCCGACCAATGCCATATTTCCATTCAAGACAATGGCCCGGGAATTCCGGCAACGGAAGCGGAAAATGTATTTCAAAAATTTTATCGCCTTTCGAATTCGAAAACCGGAGGTACCGGATTGGGCCTTTCTATTGCAAAAGGATTCACTGAAGCATTGGGAGGCACAATTAAACTTGATAAAAAATTTGAAAAAGGAGTGAACTTTATCATACAAATCCCGGCTCAAACCTCGGCCATTACAGATATGGAACATGAACAAGGCTGAAGTACTCATAATCGATGACGAACCTCAAATCCGCAAACTTTTACAAATTAGTTTGGAGAGTAACGGGTATAAGGTAAGACAAGCGGTCAATGGCCGCGAAGGGCTGATCATGGCAGCCAACCATCCTCCGGAATTAATCCTGCTGGATATCGGGCTTCCTGACCGCAGTGGCCATGAAATCCTGAACGAACTAAGGGAATGGTATAATCACCCTGTGATCATGCTCTCTGTGCAGGATGCAGAAAGCTGACATTGTAATGGCCCTGGACAATGGCGCCACGGATTACCTGACCAAACCATTCAGAACAGGCGAATTATTGGCAAGAATACGTGCAGCCATCCGAAGGAGCCAGAATGTGGTGAATGAAAGCGCTATTCAATGTGGCGATCTGGAAATAAATTTAGTGGCCCGCGTGATCCGGAAAAATGAGAGTATACTCAAATTGACCCCCACAGAATATAGCTTGCTGGCTCTTTTTGCCAAAAATGAGGGAAAAGTACTAACCCATAGATTCCTTTTAAAGGAGATCTGGGGGATCGGCAATCAAACGGAAACGCAATATCTCAGGGTTTTTGTTGGTACCCTCCGCAAAAAAATCGAAGATAACCCCAATACCCCCCAACACATCATTACGGAAAGTGGGGTGGGCTACCGGTTTCAATGATCTTTATGAAATCTTTGCGAATTCTTGGCAAAGCTTGATTTTTTAACTATGCTTTTTAGAGGAAATTTGTGTTTATACTGAGGTGAAAGGTGTATCAGGGCACGAAGCTGCCAGCTATAAGTTGATCTGAAATTTTATTGGGTAAAACATAATAGAAGGCATTTCTGCCTAAAGCGATGGCCATTACTGTGCATTGCCCATAGTTTTTCAGGTAGGTACCATCATTTGATATTGCGAAATACCCAATTATTTCACCTTATAACCGTCCTGGTCATTCGATTGTGAAACAAATTGAAGTAAATAATTATATAATAAACTACGAAGAAGAAGGCCAAGGAAGCAGTCTTTTCTTTGTACATGGCTCGGCGAGCGACGCAAGGACCTGGGACCAACAATTTGACTTCTTCAAATCAAAATACCACACCGTTGTATATAACAGAAGATACCACTACCCAAACATAGGAATGGGTAGGTATAATGAGTATCTGATGTCCCAGCATCTAGAAGATCTGGAAGTCCTCATTCAATACCTGGGTAAAATACCCGTGAATATTGTTGGACATTCCTATGGGGCCATGCTTGCCTTAATGTATACTATAAAGAATCCATCTAGGGTTAATAAATTGATAATTATAGAACCACCCTTTATTTGTTTATACCTACATGACAATCCAAGCCTAGTTAAAAGGATAAAGTTGTTGGCTTTAAGACCCGGTTTGGGGTGGCCGATTTTAAGGTTTGCGTACAAGGGTATGGCCTCGGCTATTTTAGATCTGCGAAGGACAAACCCACGAAAGGCATTAGCGATTTATGCCCGTGCAACTCTTGGCAAAAAGACCTATAAGAGTTTATCAGCCAAAAGATTGGAGCAGATACTGGATAATTTTATCCCGAAGGAATTATTTGGTTTGGGGTTTACTCCAGTATTTAAAGACGATTTACAAAAAATTAAAATTCCGGTATTGTTGTTATCAGGAGAAAACAGCAATAAACTCTTCGGTCGTTTTTTGGATGCGATCGATGAATCTTTATTTAACTCAAAAAGATGTACCATCAGCGGAGCTTCGCATCTGATGCATGAGGATAATGCATTAGAATTTAATGCGATCGTCAAGAATTTTTTAATTAAAGAGGACCTTCCTTATGCTTAATGATTGGAATTTTAGGTAAGCTGGCGGATTTAGGAACTAGGAATAATGTGATCTTCAATATTTCACAAAGAGATCTCTCCAAATTTAGGTGTTGTAGGCTATAAAAAGATTAAAATGGTAAAATATTTTCACATACTAAACTATATGAAAAGCTAAAATTTGGAATAAGTTTGGCTTGCCTCATTCAGGGAAATTACCATGTTGGTTTACGGGTTGCTAAAAGTTAATACTGGCACTGACAGTTTTTAATAAAGCAAGTTAAAGTTAAAATATTCGATATAAGATTAATAAACATGTTTCTCGTTTATTACTACAAAAACCTCAAATTATATCTTTAATTATCTACTTCCGGTCTTAGTTAAATCTTCACTTTTTTAGATTGGGAAATAGTTTTTTTCTCTCGAACAACTTTCAAATTCATTTTGACGCTATTCGCAATATTATTTGAATCGAATTGATATCAGTAGAATATGAATAAAATATTTATGCACAATTATTAAAAAAAAGCAAAATGTTGTACCTATTTTGTACCCGGAGAGAAATTTAAACGAAAAAGCCGAGATCGAAATCTCGGCTATATCCCTGTACTCGGGACGGGACTTGAACCCGTACGACCGCAATGGTCATTGGATTTTAAGTCCAACGTGTCTACCAATTCCACCACCCGAGCGGGCTGCCTGCACGAACAGGCTTTACAAAAATAAAAAAACGCCGGTAGCCAGCGTTATTTTTATTCCTTAGAGCGAAAAACGGGATTCGAATGCCGACGCACTCGCCTGTCCGCCCCTGGCGGAGCCGGCACCCCTGACGAAGTTTGCAACTTGTCAGGGTCTTCGACGTGACAACCGCTTTGCGGTTCGTCATCGGCCCGCGACGTGACGAAACTCCTTCATGTTCCCTCCAGTAATTCAACTTAGAGCGAAAAACGGGATTCGAATGCCGACGCAATCGCCTGTCCGCCCCTGGCGGAGTCGGCACCCAGACAACCGCTATGCGGTTCGTCTGTGGCCCGCGACGTCCAGAAACCACTTCATGTTCCCGCTAATCATTTCGCTTTGAGCGAAAAACGGGATTCGAACCCGCGACCTCCACCTTGGCAAGGTGGCGCTCTACCAACTGAGCTATTTTCGCATGGTATTAGAACAGTGCAGCCTCAGGGAGAATGCGGACGCAAATTTAATATAATTCTATAAATTGTAAAGAACTTTTGGTGAAAAAGGAGGTATCAGCCAAACTCATGAACTCGCCTTGTCCTTCTTACTGAGCATCCGCCTGATCTCATTCAGCTTCATCAGGGCTTCCACCGGGGTAAGCGTATTGATGTCAAGATGCATGATCTCGTCCCGGATCTCTTCCAGCAGGGGGTCGTCCAGGTGGAAGAAGCTAAGTTGCATATCATCAGGGACCGTCCGCAGTTTCCCGACGAGTTCGTCCCCGGAATGGGATTTTTCCAGTTTTTTCAGGATCTTCTGAGCTTTCAGGATCACGGCTTGTGGCATGCCTGCCATCCGGGCCACATGGATCCCGAAGCTGTGCGCGCTGCCGCCTGGTTTCAGGGTGCGGAGGAACAAAACCGTATCCTTGAGCTCTTTGACCGAGACGTTGTAGTTCCGGATACGCGGGTAAGTGGCAGCCATCTCGTTCAGCTCGTGGTAATGGGTGGCGAAAAGGGTTTTGGCCCGGGACGGGTGTTCATGAAGGTATTCGGTGATGGCCCAGGCGATGGAGATGCCGTCATAGGTGCTGGTGCCCCTGCCGATCTCATCGAGCAGCACCAGGCTGCGTTCAGACAGGTTGTTGAGGATGGAGGCGGTCTCGTTCATTTCCACCATAAAGGTGGACTCCCCCAAAGAGATATTGTCACTGGCCCCCACCCGGGTGAAAATTTTATCCACATAGCCGATCCGGGCGGCTTCTGCCGGGACAAAACTCCCCATCTGGGCCAGGAGGACGATGAGGGCCGTCTGCCGCAAAATGGCCGATTTCCCGCTCATATTCGGGCCGGTGATCATGATGATCTGCTGCTCGTCGCGGTTCAGAAGGACATCGTTCGGCACATATTGCTCCCCAGGGGGCAATTGTTTTTCAATGACCGCATGCCGGCCGCCCCTTATGTGGATTTCGGTCCCCTCATCCACTTCGGGTGCCACGATAGCCGTTTTCACGGGCCAATTGGGCAAAACCGCAGAGGCAATCGAGCCGTGCGATCTGCTGGGCGTTGATTTGGACCGGGGAAATATATTCCTGCATCCAGACCACCAGCTGGGAGAATAATCTGCTGCTCCAGGTCCATGATCCGTTCCTCGGCCCCGAGGATCTTTTCCTCGTAGGTCTTCAGTTCTGCAGTGATATAGCGCTCGGCATTCACCAGGGTCTGCTTGCGGGTCCATTCTGCCGGCACCTTGTCCTTGTGGGTATTGCGCACCTCGATATAGTATCCGAAGACATTGTTGGAGGCAATTTTCAGGGATGGGATCCCGGTGCGTTCCGTTTCCCGTTGCAGCATCTCGTCCAGGTGGTCTTTCCCGCTAAATGCCATGCGCCTGAGTTCGTCCAGTTCGTCTGAATAGCCCGTGGCGATGATATTTCCTTTTTGCAAGGCCGCAGGGGCTTCCTCCCGGATCATTTCCTTGATCTTGTTGCGCAGCATCAGGCAGTCGTGCAATTGATCCCCCAGCAGTTCCAGGGCGGCATTCCCGCTTGTGGAGACCTTTTGTTTGATTGGGATCACGGCTTCGAGCGAATTCTTCAGGTGGATTACCTCCCTGGGGCTGATCCGGCCGGTGGCCACTTTTGAGATCAGCCGTTCCAGGTCGCTGATCCTGCGGATTTGTCCCTGTGGGATGCCAGGAAGCCGTCCTGTTCTTTCAGGTAGGCGATCGCCTGGTGCCTTTGCTGGATTTTTTCCAGGTTTTTCAGCGGCAGTGCCAGCCAGCATTTCAGCATCCGGCCGCCCATGGGGGAAAGGGTCCGGTCTATCACTTCGATGAGCGGGACCCCGGCTGAGCTGTTGGCTTGCTGGAGTTCCAGGTTTTTGATGGTAAAACGGTCCATCCACACATACTCCTCCTCGGCAATCCGCTGGAGGCTTGTCAGGTGCGGCAGGCGCCGGTGCTGGGTTTCTAACAGGTAGTGCAGGGCCGCCCCTGCAGCGATGATCCCTTCGGGCATATGGGCAACCCCGAACCCTTTCAGGGTAGCGGTCTTGAAATGGGTGGTCAGGGTCTCCTGGGCATAGTCTTCCTGAAAGATCCAGTTTTCAAGGAAAAAAGTATGGTAGCCCGGGCCGAAGGCAGCCTGGAAGTCTTTTTTACAGGCCTTGGAAATAAGCACTTCGTTCGGACTGAAGTTCTGCAGCAATTTGTCTATCTGTTCCTCTGTTCCCTCAGAGGTCAGGAATTCGCCTGTTGAAATATCCAGGAAGGCGATCCCCAGGGATTTCCTGCCGAACTGTACGGCAGCCAGGAAGTTGTTGGATTTGGCACTGAGGATGTCATCATTCAGGGCTACCCCGGGGGTTACCAGTTCCGTTACCCCCCGTTTGACGATGGTCTTGGCCTGTTTCGGATCCTCCAGCTGGTCGCAGATGGCCACCCGGTGCCCCGCGCGCACCAATTTGGGAGGTAGGTATTGA
Source organism: uncultured Flavobacteriaceae bacterium (assembly GCA_963721045.1). Lineage (GTDB taxonomy): Bacteria > Bacteroidota > Bacteroidia > Flavobacteriales > Flavobacteriaceae > Zeaxanthinibacter. The sequence continues at coordinate 176,889 of CAVRHQ010000018.1, read as the reverse complement.
GGGCATGATGGGGAAAGCCGGCCAGCTCGGTGCGGTCGCCCCCGTTGTTTCGCTGCGTAAGGACAATATCGAGGATTTTGCGGCCTTTATGGCATCCTCGCCGAAGGTTTCATAAAAATCGCCCACCCGGAACAATAACAAAGCATCCGGGTACCGGGTCTTGATGCTGTCGTATTGCCGCATCAGCGGCGTCGTTTTCTTGGGTTGCTTCTTCTTGGCCAAAACTGGAAGGATTCCTTACATTTACGCTCCCAACGAAAATACAGGTTTCCCCCCGCAACCTAAACCGTTGTTGATATTTTTGTATAAGTTCCTGAGGCAGCATTTTCCGTCAGGAAAATGCGTAGCCGAAGGAATCCCGACTGAGGCCGCAGGCCAAACGTCGGGATCTGTTGGATCGGGTACAGAGGGATAGCCGAAGGAATCCCGACTGAGGCCGCAGGCCGAACGTTGGGATCTGTTGGATCGGGTACAGGGATAGCCGAAGGAATCCCGACTGAGGCCGCAGGCCGAACGTCGGGATCTGTTGGATCGGGTACCGGGGATTGCCGAAGGAATCCCGACTGAGGCCGCAGGCCGAACGTCGGGATCTGTTGGATCGGGTACTGGGGATGGCCGAAGGAATCCCGACTGAGGCCGCAGGCCGAACGTCGGGATCTGTTGGATCGGGTACTGGGGATGGTCGAAGGAATCCCGACTGAGGCCGCAGGCCGAACGTCGGGATCTGTTGGATCGGGTACCGGGATAGCCGAAGGAATCCCGACTGAGGCCGCAGGCCAAACGTCGGGATCTGTTGGATCGGGTACTGGGGATGGCCGAAGGAAACCCGACTGAGGCCGCAGGCCAAACGTCGGGATCTGTTGGATCGGGTACTGGGGATGGCCGAAGGAATCCCCGCCCCCGCTGGAATCACGGCAGGGGGAAAATCCAAACGGGGATAAACCCGGGCATCCACCCCCGGCTATATCCCCGAAAATATCAAATGCGTACAGGGCCATGAGAAAACTGAAAAATGCCGAATTGGACCGGTTGAAGGTCGAGGAATTCAGGGAGGCGGACAAGAGCCCGCTCATCCTGGTGCTCGACAATATCCGCAGCCTCCATAACATCGGCTCGGTATTCCGGACAGCCGATGCCTTCCGGGTGGAAAAGATCTACCTCTGCGGGATTTCGGCCACGCCACCCCATAAGGATATCCATAAAACCGCCCTGGGCGCTACGGAGAGCGTTAGCTGGGAGTACCGTAAAAAGACGCTTCCGCTCATTGAGGAGTTAAAGGATCGCTATAGCTGCCTGGCGGTGGAACAGGCCGAAGATGCCACCCTGCTGCACCACTTTTCTCCAGAACCGGGGATCCGGTACGTGCTGGTATTCGGGAATGAAGTGAAAGGGGTGGCCCAGGAAGTGGTAAGTGCCTGCCATGGAGTCCTCGAAATCCCGCAGTTCGGCACCAAGCATTCCCTGAACATTGCCGTAAGCGCAGGGGTGGTTGTCTGGGATTTATGGACCAAACTTCAGGCCAAAAACAGGTAAAACAAAAAGCCCTGACCGCATTGGCCAGGGCTTTTAATATATAGTTTGAGTTAGTTAGTTGCCTCAATAAGGGCCTGCAATTACGTAAAATCGGCCGGATTACACAAGAAATTTGTGAAAAAAATGTTAAACCCTGATTGCTCAGGGAGCTTTATGACGGGTCATTCTCCTCCCGTATCAGGTGCTCCTGTATCCGGGCTACCACAGCCTGGAAATCCGCCTCTTCCTTTACAAAGTCGTAGGGACTGAGGTCCAGGATCAGGCTTCGGCCGGGCGGGAAGCTTTTGATAAATTCCAGGTAACTGCGGTTGATCTTCTCCAGATAGTCCGGTTGTATCCGTTGTTCGTAGTCCCTCCCGCGTTTTTTGATGTTCTGCAGCAGCCGGTCCACGGGCTGGTACAGGTAAATGTATACTCCGGGCTTCCTGACCTCCCGGTACATAAAATCGAACACCTTCCGGTACAGCTCAAATTCCTCGGCGGGCAGGGTAATTCGGGCAAAAATGAGCGACTTATATATGTCGTAGTCACTTACCATAAAGTTTTTGAACAGGTCGAACTGGGACGTGTCGTCGCTGAACTGCTGATACCGGTCAGCCAGGAAAGACATCTCGAGGGGAAAGGCATACCGGCCGGGGTCTTCATAAAATTTGGGAAGGAAAGGGTTATCCGCAAATCGTTCCAGGACCAGTTTGCCATTGTAACGTTCCGCAATCATCCGGGCAAGGGAAGTTTTCCCCGCACCAATATTGCCTTCAATAGCGATAAAATCCTGGTCGGCAAACAGCATTTCGCGGGTATCATAAAGGGTTTTGGTAAGTTTCTGGGGTTGGGATTTATCCGCACATTCCTGCAGCAGGTTGCGCGTATCCCTGCCCAGTTTGGGATGATAGAATTGCGGGGCGATGTCTGCCAGGGGTTTCAATACGAACTTCCTTTTGTGCAATTGGGGGTGGGGGACGGTAAGCCATGGGGTATCCAGGATGGTTTTACCATAGTACAGCAGGTCGATGTCTATGGTCCTGGACTGGTACCCTTTTTCAGCCTGCCTCTCCCTTCCCATCGCGGCCTCTATCCCCAGGATCGCGTCCAGCAATTCCTGGGGTTCCAGCGTGGTTTCCAGGGCCACACAGGCGTTGAGGAAAGCATCGGCCTCAAAACCCCAGGAAGCGCTTTTATAAACCGGAGACAGCCGGCTGATGCTCCCTACGGCTTCGCCCAGCCGGAAAACCGCATTTTGCAGGTTATTCAGCTTGTTGCCCAGATTGCTTCCCAGCGACAGGTATGCGGTTATAGTCGTGTGCATAGAACAGGGCAAAATAAGCAAATCTAACCGACATCTGCCCGCAGGAAAGGGGATATCCGTCCTTCACCCGCCGGGGGCCGATTTTCCGCACAATGTATGAAGGTGAGTGAGTATTGGTTATCTTTGGCGGGAAATATGCCGCAGTTATGAATTTTTTACGCAACCTGCTTGCCTCCATCCTCGGCACGCTATTCGCTTTGGGGATCCTGTTTTTCATGTTTATGATCTTTGTGAGCCTGGCCAATCTGGAGGAGACCGTATCCGTCAGCAAGGATTCGGTACTGGAGCTCCAGCTTCCGGAACCCATCAGTGAATATACCGGCAACGACCCGTCCGACCCATTCGCGGGACTTTTTGAGCGCCAGATGGGGCTGGATGAAATACTCCATGCCATCGAAGTGGCCAAGACCGATCCGGATATCCGCGGGATCAGTGTCAACAGCAATTTTATACAGGCCGGGGTTTCGCAGATCCGCGCCATCCGGAATGCCCTGAAGGATTTCAGGGAAAGCGGGAAGTTCGTGTATGCGTACGGGGATTTCTTTTTGCAGAAGGATTATTACCTGGCGAGTGTGGCCGACAGCGTATTTGTTAACCCGGTAGGCCTGGTCGATTTCAGGGGCCTGTCTGCCGAAGTGTTGTTCTTTAGTGAATTGCAGAAAAAGTCGGGGATAAAAATGGAAGTGGTCCGGCATGGGAAGTACAAAAGTGCTGTGGAACCCTTCCTGTCTGACCATATGAGCGAATCCAACCGAGAACAGATACAGGAACTGATCGGCTCCATTTGGAATACGCTGGCACAGGATATTTCGGATTCAAGGGGAATCGATATCGACAACCTCAACCGCATTGCGGATACGCTGGGTGGCCGTACAGCTGATTATGCCGTGGCATCGGGCCTGGTAGACGATACCCTTTACTACGACCAGTACGAAAACCACATCAAACAAGCCACGGGGATTGCGGTGAAGGACGAACAACCCCATATACAAATGGAAGACTATCTGAAGGTGGCCAGGGATAAGCAGATCCACGAAGGGGATGATAAAATTGCCGTGGTTTTCGCCCAGGGCGAAATGTTATACGGGGAAGGGGGACCCAATGCTATTGGGCAGGGCGTCATCAACAAGGCCCTGGAAAAGGCCAGGGAAGATGAGGCCGTAAAAGGTGTGGTGGTCCGCATCAACTCCCCCGGGGGGAGTGCCATGACCTCGGAGCTTATATGGCGTGAAATTGCACGGGTGCGGGAGGAAAAGCCGGTAGTGATCTCGATGAGCGACCTGACGGCTTCCGCCGGGTACTATATGGCTGCAGGCGCTGATAAGATCCTGGCGGAGCCCACCACCATAACCGGGTCCATCGGTGTTTTCCTTATCGCTCCCAACGTTAGTGAATTTGCAGACAAGATCGGGATCAATGCAGAACAGGTGAGTACACATGAGCACTCGGTGGAATATTCGCTTTTTGAGCCCATGTCTGATGACTTTAAAAAGGTAGCCACAGAAGGAATAGAAGATACTTACCAGCGGTTTTTGAAACGGGTTGCCGATGGCAGGGAAATGACGGTGGCGGAGGTGGACAGCCTGGCACAGGGCCGGGTATGGAGTGGGAGCGATGCGCTGAAACTGGGCCTGGTGGATAAAATGGGCGGGTTGGACGATGCCATTGCGGAAGCGGCGTCCCTGGCCGGCGTGGAAACCTACGGTATCCGCAAGTATCCGCGATACAAATCGGGCCTGGCCCGGCTGATGGACGACCTGAGCGGGAGCGGCAGCGCCCGGCAGGAAACCCTGCTTAAATCTGAACTGGGCTCCGAATTTTTAGGGGCATACCGTGAACTGAAGTCGGTCCTGGACAGCAAGGGGATCCAGGCGCGCTTACCTTATATCCTTAACATCAGGTAGGCGTATGACGGAAAAAGACAAGAGGTTGGCGTACAAAATATATTTGTACCTGGGAGCATTGTTCATTACCTCCCTCGTTGTTTCCAACCTCATATTCCAAAAATTTTTTTACTGGAAGCCTTTTGGCCCGACCACCGTTTTGAATGCCCCCTTGTTCGAGATCTCGGTCGGGGTACTCCCATACCCCATCACTTTCCTGATCACCGATCTGATTTCGGAAGTCTATGGCAAACGGAAGGCCAACCAGGTGGTAACCGCGGGAATCTTTGCCTCCCTGTTTTCTATGAGTATCATCCTGGTGGCCGAAGCGGCTCCTGCCATTCCTGCATCGCCAATCGACGATAAGGTATTCCGAAGTGTTTTTGCCCTCTCGCCGGTAGCCGTGTTGGCCTCCATGGTGGCCTACCTCTGCGCACAATATGTGGATATTGCCATTTACCATTTCTGGAAGAAGGTCACCAGGGGCAAGTATCTGTGGATTCGGAATAATTGTTCCACCTTCACTTCCCAGTTTATAGACACCTTCCTCGTGGTCAGCCTTATGTGTATCTTCGGCGTCATCCCCTGGAAGCTGTTCTACGGGCTGGTGATCAGCGGGTTCCTCTTTAAAATTTTTATCGCGATATGCGACACCCCCTTTCTGTATTTTTTCGTATATATATTCAGGAGACGATTTAAAATCCAGACGAACGAAGAACTCCTCCTGGAATTTTAATTCCTGCCACCACATCTTATTTACGGTATGAAAAAGAAGCAGATTTTTAAAAATTACAGGACTTGTGCTTCTGCTGATCCTTGGATTGCTGATCGCCCTTCCGTTTTTCCTGGAAAGCAGGATCGGCAGCCTCCTGAAAAACAATGTGAATAATAATATAAACGGCACCTTCGATTTTGAGGAGGCCCATCTGAGCCTTATCCGGTCTTTCCCCAGGGCGGAATTGCGCGTAAAGGACCTGTATATCCTTAACAAGGCCCCCTTTGAAGGGGATACCCTCCTGAAAGCCGGGCGAGCTTTCGGTGACCATGGGCCTTGGCGAATTGTTGAAAGGGGCAGGGAGAACCCATCGGGATCCGTAGCCTGGATATAGACCGGGCAAAACTGAATATCCTGGTGGATGAGGAGGAACACGCGAATTACGATATCGCGAAAGAAGGACCCAGGCCTCCGGCACATAGAACCAGGCAGCGGCGATCTGTCACTGGACCTGCAGTCCTATACCCTCAGCAATTCCGAGATCAGTTATACCGACCGCTCCAGCGGGATCCACCTCCTGGTATCGGATATCCAACATAGTGGAACGGCGACCTCTCCCTGGAACAATCCGAACTGCAAACTTCCACAACCGCCCTGGTTACGCTGGATCTGGACAGTACGAACTATCTGAACCGGAACCGGGTGCAACTCGATGCCCTGCTGGGGATCGACCTCTACAAACAACAAGTATTCCTTCCTGAAGAATGAGGCACAGCTAAATCAGTTGCCGCTGGTTTTCGACGGCTATGTTCAATTATTCGACGACTACGAGGATATCAACCTACAGTTCCGCACACCTTCTTCGGACTTCAGGAACTTCCTGGCCATAATCCCTGAAACCTATACCAAAGAAATAGAGGGGGTGACCACCACGGGGAATTTTGAAGTCAACGGAACGATACAGGGAAAGCTGGACGAGACGCACATCCCGCAATTTACCATTGAAATGGATTCGGATAATGCCTCCTTCAAATATCCCGATCTCCCTAAATCCGTACGCAATATCCAGATAAACGCCCTGGTAAAGAATAGCACCGGCCTGGCCGAGGACACCTTCGTGGAGATTGACAAGGCAGCTTTTATGATCGACTCGGACCAATTCAACCTGACCGCCAGGATCCGCGAACTTATGGGGAATCCTAAGGTGGAAGCTCACCTGGTGGGGGATGTAGACCTGGCCAACCTCCGGCAGGCCTATCCCATGCCTTCCGACCTCAACCTGAAAGGGCGTTTAAAAGCGGATATCACTACGGCATTCGATATGGCATCGGTTGAAAAAAAACAATACGAAAACACCAGGACAAACGGGTATTTCAACCTCAGCAATTTCGAATATGCCTCGCCCGAACTGGCCCATCCGGTTGCCATCCGGAATATGGCGGTCACCTTTAACCCGAAAACCGTTACCCTGAAGGAAATGACCGGTACCACCGGGAGTACAGACTTCCGGGCAGATGGGAGCATCCACAACCTCCTGGGTTTCATGTTCAATAAAGAACTGGTAGAAGGGAATTTCAACCTGGCGTCCGATACCTTCGCTCTGAACGACTTCATGGTGAAAGAGGAAGAAGTAAAAACATCGGGGGACCAAAAAGAGGTTCCCACTTCCGGAACGGAAAAGGTCAAGATCCCTTCCTTCCTGGATTGCACTATCCAGGCAACGGCCCAAACCGTTCTGTACGACAATCTCAGCCTGAAAAACGTCAGCGGTACCCTGAGGATCAAAGATCAAACGGCTACACTGTCAAACCTTACTTCCTCCATTTTCGACGGGAAACTCGCTTTGGACGGCACGGTTTCAACCAAAGAGGAACGACCTACCTTTTCCATGAAGTTGGGGATGGACGGCTTCAGGATAGGGGAAACCTTCAAATCCCTCGAAATGTTCCAGGTGCTGGCCCCGGTGGCGAATGCGCTGGAAGGCCGCCTGAATTCCCAGATCGATATCTCGGGGCTGCTGACGGATGACTTCACCCCGGACCTGGCCAGCCTTTCGGGGAATGTACTGGCATCTCTGCTCGGAACTGAAATTAATCCCGAGAATGCTCCCTATCCTCAATGCGCTTAGCAGCAAGCTGGATTTTATCAACGCCGGCGATTTCGACCTGGGCAACCTTAAAACGGCCCTGAGCTTTGAAAACGGAAATGTGAATGTGAAGCCTTTCACAGTCAACTACAAGGATATTGCCATCAAAGTAGAGGGGGGCCACAATTTTGATCGCACCCTAAACTATACCGCCGTACTGCAGGTCCCAGCCACCTATCTGGGTAAAGACGTGAACGCTTTGCTCGCAAAAATTGATGACAGCCAGCTGGAGCACCTCAGCATCCCGGTGAAGGCCAACATAGGCGGTAAATATTCGAACCCTCAGATTAATACCGACCTAACATCCGGGATCAAAACCCTAACCGCCCAGCTGGTGGAGATCCAGAAACAAAAACTGGTCAACCAGGGCAAGGCCAAGGCTCAGGATCTCATTGGCGGGTTATTGTCCGGAAATACAGCTGGCAAGGACTCTACCCGGGCGAAAGACTCCACTCAGACTGAGGTGAAACAGGTGATTGGCGGTATTTTGAGCCAAAAAGGTCAGCCCCGCGATACCGCATTGCCGGGGCCGATTCGGCCGCCGGCAAACAGGAACCCGTGAAACAAGCTGCAAAGCAGATCCTGGGCAACTTGCTGAACAAGAAAAAGAAGGAACCAGCAAAAAAAGACAGTATTCAATAGTCAAAAGGCGCGGAGGCCAATGTAGAAGCCTTCGTTGCCGCGGACATTGAACACGGTCCCGTCTTCAAACAACAGGTACTGCCCCTTGATGCCCTTTAATTTTCCGGTATATTCCGGGGTTTTCCCAAGGTTGAGGGGCTTAACCTTTTTTGGGTACTGCAGCACCGGGAAGTGGAGCTGGGTCTCCTGGTTCCGGCTGATATAATAATCGGCCACCTCGCTGGGGATATAGGGTTTCAGACGTTCCCTCCAGGCAAACAGGTCCTCATCTTCAAGGGTGTTTGTGAGCATTTTACGCCAATTCGTCTTGTCTGAGACATGTTCTTTCAGCGCCACCTCGGCAATACCTGCCAGGTAGCGGTTGGGCACCTCCGCAATCTCAATGGCCTCATGTGCCCCCTGGTCTATCCAGCGCGTCGGGATCTGGGATTTCCGGGTAACGCCTACCTTTACATTGCTCGAATTGGCGAGGTAGACGATATGGGGCTGCAACTGTACTTTTTTTTCGTATGCCAGGTCCCTGTCCTCTTTCCCGAGATGCGCGGTGCTCAGTTCGGGCCTCATGATCCATTCCCCGGCGGCCGGGATCTCAAAAAAACAGGATCGGCAGAAACCCTGCCGGTAAATCGGGCGATCTTCCCCGCAATTGAGGCATTGGAATTTCAGGAAACGGATCTCTATTCGCTGGTCCAGGACCTGGTTTACATTTAGGAAATCATTTTCAAAGAGAAGGAAATACTGGATGGGGTTGCCCATTTCGGCCGGCATTTTTTGTAACACCCCTTCATATTGCATATAAGCCCTTTTTAGGAGAATTCTTTTGGAAAATACTACCTTTAAAACCTACATTTAGGTAGTAAAGATACCCAAAAATGTCGATTCCCTTATTCCATTCCATCGCATCCTGGCTCCTGAAAAAAAGGTACCACCAGATTGAGCTTTTCCTCAAGTACCCCGCCGAGGTGCAGCAGGAGGTCCTGCACCAGTTGCTGGACCTTGCCAGGGATACGGAGATTGGGAAAAAGTACGAATTCGGAGCCATCCAGAGCTTTAAGACCTTTCAGGAGCGGCTCCCGATCGTATCCTACGAAGAAATTGAACCCCTGATTGAACGCAGCAGGAGCGGGGAGCAGAATATTTTCTGGCCCACCTACCTCAAATGGTTTGCCAAAAGCAGCGGGACGACTAATGCCAAAAGCAAATTCATCCCGGTCAGCGCCGAAGCCCTGGAAGATTGCCACTACAAATCCGGGAAAGACCTGCTCTGCCTCTACCTCAACAATAATGAAAATTCGCAGCTTTTTAACGGAAAAAGCCTCAGGCTGGGGGGGAGCAAGGAACTTTATAAGGACAAGGGTACTTTTTTCGGCGACCTCTCGGCCATCCTGATAGACAATATGCCATTTTGGGCCGAGTTAAGCAGTACCCCCAGCAACCGGGTATCCCTGATGAGCGACTGGGAGACGAAGATGCAGGCGGTCATAGAAGAAAGTATACAGGAAAATGTCACCAGCCTGGCCGGGGTGCCTTCCTGGATGCTGGTATTGCTCAATGGCGTACTGGAGAAGACGGGCAGGAAGCATATTTTTGAGGTATGGGAAAACCTGGAAGTATACTTCCATGGCGGGGTCAGTTTCATTCCCTATGCCGAGCAGTACCACAAACTACTTCCCAGGAAGAACTTCAGGTACTACGAGATATACAATGCCTCCGAAGGCTTCTTCGCCATCCAGGACCGGAACAATGCGGACGACCTCCTGCTGATGCTAGACTACGGTATTTTCTATGAATTTATCCCCATGGATGTCTACGGCACTGAGGGGCAGCATGCCATCCCGCTCTGGGAAGTGGAAACCGGGACCAATTACGCCATTGTTATCACCACCAACGCAGGCTTGTGGCGTTATAAGATTGGCGATACCATCCGCTTCACCTCCACCAACCCGTACCGCATCCGCATCACCGGCCGCACCAAACATCATATCAACGCCTTCGGGGAGGAACTTATCATTGAAAACGCAGAGGAAGCCCTCAAGAGCATCTGCATAAAAACCGGTGCGGAAATAAAGGACTACACGGCCGCCCCGGTATTTATGAAGGGAAAGGAGAAGGGAGCCCATGAATGGATCATCGAATTCAGGACCCCTCCCGAAAAAATCGAATATTTTACGGAAATTCTCGATAATGCCCTGAAATCACTCAATTCGGATTACGAGGCCAAGCGGTATAACAACATGACCCTGAAAATGCCCAAAGTGCATGTCGCCAGGCCCAACCTCTTTTACGACTGGCTAAAATCCAAGGGCAAACTCGGGGGGCAGCATAAGATCCCGCGTTTGTCCAATGACCGCATCTACGTCGATGAATTGCTTCAAATGAACCAATAATTAAGGAAATTAAGCGCATATTTCGCAAATTGGGCTCGTAAACTTGACCTGATAAAGAATTTCCTTATGGCAGAACGCTTGGTAGTATTATCGGATATGCATGGTTCTAAGAGGGGGCTTTGGATTGCTTCCTACCTCGGATACCTGCAGCAATATTTTGACATTGTATTCTACGACAGCAAGGAACTGGCCAATATCTCACTGGCCGTAAATTCGGATGAGAACATTTATGAGGCGTTTATCCAGGGAGGCCTGGATACCGCAGTTGCCCATTTGCTGAAGAAAGAACATACAGACAGCCATTACCTGACCTTCTGCGCCGGGGGAAGCATAGCCTGGAAGGCAGGCATGATGGGCCTTCCCATGAAATCCCTATACGCCATTTCACCCCTAAACCTGGAGGCATACGAATGGAAACCGGACTGTCCGATCCAATTGCTTTACGGGGAATACGGGGATTATAATAAGCAGTTACCCTCCGGGGCCTGGGTCGAGAAAGTGAATGTGAGCATGGAATGCATGCCAAAATATGGATATGAATTGTATTCTGATGAAAAGATCATCCGCAAGGTGAGCCTGGAGCTGCTGCAAAGCATGATCAAAAAACAATACCAGCCCTTAGGAAACCGCCTTTAATTTCTTTACCGTTTCGTGGGTAAGCTTCTCTTCCGCATACGGTTTGGTCACCTTGAATTCATTCTCATCGGTACTGGGCAGTTCAAACATGGCGTCGGTGAATACCGCTTCACAGAGCGAGCGTAGTCCGCGCGCCCCCAGCTTATACTCCACAGCCTGTTCCACAATATATTCGAGGGCCTGTTCGGTAATGCTGAAGCTGATATTGTCCATAGCGAACAATTTCTCGTATTGCTTGATGATGGCATTCCTGGGCTCTGTCAGGATGGCCCTGAGGGCTTTCCGGTCGAGCGGGTTCATATGGGTAAGCACGGGAAGCCTGCCGATGATTTCCGGGATAAGCCCGAAATCCTTGAGGTCCTTAGGGATGATATATTGCAGGACGTTGTCCGGATCCAGGTTTTCTTCCCTTTTGGATGCGCTGTAGCCGATAGCCTGCATGTTCAGGCGTTTGGTAATGATGCGCTCAATGCCGTCAAAGGCTCCCCCGGCTATAAAGAGGATATTTTCCGTGTTGACCTCAATAAATTTCTGGTCCGGGTGTTTCCGGCCGCCTTTCGGGGGCACATTCACCACGGTACCTTCCAGGAGTTTTAACAGGCCCTGTTGTACCCCTTCCCCGCTCACATCCCTGGTGATAGACGGGTTGTCGCTCTTCCTGGCGATCTTATCCAATTCGTCTATGAAAACAATGCCGCGTTCGGCCTTTTCCACATTGTAATCCGCGGCCTGCAGCAGCCGGGTCAGGATGCTTTCCACATCCTCCCCGACATAACCTGCTTCGGTCAGTACGGTTGCATCCACCAGGGCCAGGGGGACATTAAGCATCCGGGCTATGGTCTTTGCTATCAATGTTTTACCGGTTCCGGTCTGCCCTACCATGACGATATTGCTCTTCTGTATCTCCACGTCGTCTTCCTTGGAAGAGGGCTGTAACAGGCGTTTGTAGTGGTTGTAGACGGCTACGGACATCACCTTTTTGGTGCGTTCCTGCCCAATGACGAAAGTATCCAGGAAATCCTTGATCTCACGGGGCTTTTTAAGGATAAGTTCCGCCGAGAGGTCGTCTGTTTTGGACTGGCGCGATTCTTCCGCCACTATCCCGTGGGCCTGCTCGATGCAGCGGTCGCAAATATGTGCGTCCAGGCCTGCTATCAGCAAGTTGGTCTCGGGTTTTTTACGTCCACAAAAAGAACATTCCAGGTTTTCCTTTGCCATAAGAGCTTCTTTCTTCTATTTTATAATAACGAACCAATTCAAATTTTGGTTTATCATCGCAGGGCCGTACACCCTTTTTTGGGGCAATTGGTCGAAATTAGTCCTTATCCCTTTCAAGGATCTCATCGATCATGCCGTATTCCATGGCTTCCTTGGCCTTCATCCAGTAATCCCTGTCGCTGTCTTCGTATACTTTGTCAAAGGTTTGACCCGAATGGCGGGAAATGATCTCGTACAATTCATCCCGCAGCTTCAACACCTCGTTGGCCGCGATTTCGATATCGCTGGCCTGGCCCTGCGCACCGGACATGGGCTGGTGGATCATCACCCGGGAGTGTTTCAGGCCGCTGCGCTTGCCTTTTTCCCCTGCACAGAGCAATACGGCCGACATGGAGGCGGCCATCCCCGTACATATTGTGGCCACATCGGGTTTGATAAACTGCATGGTATCGTAGATCCCAAGGCCGGCATATACACTGCCCCCGGGGGAATTAATATAAATCTGGATGTCCTTGGACGAATCGGCACTGGCCAGGAACAACAGCTGGGCCTGCACAATATTGGCCACCTGGTCGCTGACCCCGGTTCCGAGAAAGATGATGCGGTCCATCATCAGCCTGGAAAATACGTCCATGGCAATGGCGTTAAGCTGCCGCTCCTCTATGATATTGGGGGTCATGCCTACGGGCGAAAGGCTGCTGACCAGCTTTTCGTAGTACATGCTGTTGATGCCGTGCTCCTTGACGGCGTAATTTTTGAATTCTTGGGCGAAATCCATCATGTTTTATGGGTCTTAAGTCTAAAAAAAACATGCCGAAATATAAGCTTTCGGCATGGTAAAGATAGGGAATTTAACTCGAATTTAAGGCAGGCCACCATCCGGGCTCGCCGTGTAGGCTGGCATACTTACCCGTAAACTTCCTTGATAAAGTCGTCATAAGTGACCTCCCTGGGTTTCAGGTTTGCCTTTTCCTTGTACAGGGCCAACAGCTTCTGGCTCATTAACTGCTCGGAAAGCCTTTTTACTTCGTCCCTGTTTCCAAGCACCCGGGCCGCGATCCGGTCCAGTTCCTCCTCTTCCGGATTCATTTGCCCGTATTGCGCCATCTGTGCACGGATGAAGTTCTTGGTAAAGTCTTTCAATTCGTCGAACTGGATGTCGATGTTGTGATCCTTGATGATCTTCCCCTCGATCAACTGGTACCTCAGCCCCTTTTCAGACTTTTCGTATTCGTCATTGGCCTCTTCCGGGCTCAAGGGCTTTTCACCGGTAAGCTGTATCCATTTTTTAAGGAAGTTGGCGGGTAGTTCAAAATCTACTACCTCTATCAGCCGTTCCGTGATATCATTGAGCAACTTCTGATCGGCCTGCTGTTCGAATTGTTTTTCCGAATCAGTTTTGATCTTTTCCCTCAGCTCTTTTTCGGAGGAGACCGTGTCCTTGCCAAACAACTTGTCAAAGAGTTCCTGGTTCAATTCGGCCGGTTCCCGCTCATGGACCTCCTCTATGGTGAAATCCACCTGGATATCCATTTTTTCCGCCTGCTCGGCCGGGATACCCAGGGCGCCGGCCAACAGATAGTCTTCCTTAAACAGGCCCTTGGTTTTCAGGGGAACGGTATCGCCAACCTGCTTTCCCATCAGGGCGCTAATGGCTTTTTTGTTTTTTAACTTTTCCAACTCCAGGGTGGTCTGGTGGTCGATCCCGGCTTCTTCATTCCGGAATGTCCCGCGGACCTCGTCTTGTTTCCCAACCGTTGATTTAGCTATAAGTTTCCCGTATTGCTTGCGGATCCTGTCTACCTGCTCATCGATCATTTTTTTGTCCGCGACGATCTTGTAATGGGGGATGCTCTTCTTGGTTTTCAGGGAAACTTCAAAATCCGGGGCAAGGCCCAGCTCAAACTCGAAGTCCAGTTCGTCTGCATCCCAGTTGAAATTATCTTTTTGTTTGGGCAGGGGATTCCCGAGAACATCCAGCTTTTCTTCGGTAAGGTATTTGTTGAGGTTGTCCTGGAGCAACTTGTTTACCTCATCCACAAGAACAGCTTTGCCGTATTGTTTTTTGATCAGCCCCATGGGCACCTGACCCTTCCGGAACCCGGGGATATTGGCCTGCTTCCTGTAATCCTTGAGGATTCGCTCTACCCTGTCCTGATAGTCTTCCTTGGTAATGGCCACTTTCACAATGGCGTTCAAATCGTCGATCTGCTCTTTGGTGATATTCATGGATCTACCTGTTTGTATTTTGTTACCCGCCTGCTTTCTAATTGCGGAAAGCCCCGGAACATCCCTGGCATGTTGGACGCAATCCCGAAAACGGGACGCAAAAATAGTACATTTCGATGGCTATGGCAAGTTTTATATCTGGCGGATTCTGTTTGATGATCCCTGCGTCAGTCTTCCTTCAGGAGGGAGAACAAAACAGATTGGAGCAGGGACAGCAACAGGCTGAAAAGCAGGGCCCACCACAGTCCGTCAACCATAAACCCGTCAATCAGGGAATCGGCCAGCAGGATGATGATCGCATTGACGATGAGCAGGAATAAGCCCAGCGTAAGGATGGTCACCGGCAGGGTAAGGATGATCAGGATGGGTTTTACGATAAAATTAAGCAGGGACAAGACGACCGCAACCAGGATGGCGGTCCAGTATGAGGCGACCGAAACGCCCGGCAGGATTTTGGCCAGCAGCACAACGGCCAGGGCGCTCAATAGGATACGCAGCAAGAGTTTCATATGCAATGGATTTTGGAAGATGGAACGAAAAATGCACCGGCAACGGCCGATGCCTGATAAATGTATAGATTTTTACGGGATTATTTGATATACAAGCCGGTAAAGTCCAACGGGTCCACCCCGGGCAGGTTCGACCCGTACCGGGCATTTATCGCGGCCATGAACTGGTTGGCCACCAGGGCATACCCCCGCGGGGAAGGATGGATCCCATCCAGGGAGAACCCTCCGCCCGTGCCATAGTCCGCTGTTATGGTACTGCCATCACTGAGCGGGATCCCCTCCGTGGCCACCTTATCCAGGTAAGCGTTAACGTCTACCAGGGCGAGGTTGTATTGTTCTGCCAGCGCCCCTATGGTCTGGTTGTAGGCGGTGATAGCCGTGCTGACGGAAGTTTGTTCATCCGGGGTAAGCACCCATTTGTCTTCCAGTGGGTAGGTGATCCCGTTGATTGCCAGCTGCCCCGCAAATTCGGCCGGCAGCCCCAGGCCCTGCAGCATGGCAAAGGCATCCTCGTTTAGCTCCCCGATAACGGTTTGACTGGTAAAGACGATCAGGTCCTGTGCGTTTGCCTGCCTGGCCTGCCCATACAGCAGGCCCAGTACGGCAGCAGTTCCCGCGTCGGCACCCCCGGCCATCAGGGCGCCGCTGATCTGGGCCGAAAGGTCGGTGAGGGATTCGTCTTTGATGACCAGTGCGCTGGCACTGTCTGTTGAAAATACAATCGAACGCTCCGGAACCCCCAGGAAGGCAAAGACCTGGTTTAGCTGGGCAAAGGTGGCATTGAGGGTAGGGATCTGTGGCCCGAAATCAGGATTGGTCGGATCCAGGGGGGCGTAGGGTACGGTTGTAAAATAAGGCAGGACGTTCACATCCGGGATGTTGGCCACTGCCCCTTCCGCGCCATTGGCGGTAAGCGTTTGCAAAAGCCCGTTATAGACACTGGCAAACACATTGGGATCCGTAATATCGGCACTCCCATAGGTAGAAGGATCCAGGTTACCGGTCTGGTCAACCCCTGTTCCTCCCCCGGTGGCATAGCCCAAAACATCGTTGCTGCCGATCCAGAGGGTAAAAAAGGTGGGGTTTTGTGCGACGGCATCCCCGATTACCGTTGCCGTTGCCGAAGAAGCGAAACGGGCGAAATACGGGTTTGCGAGCCCGGCGGCCACCCCGGCCACATTTCCGTAGCCGGGCGCTACCAGGTGATAGCTTTTTGCACCGGGAACCCCCATATTGTTAAACGGCCCGGACAGGGTATTTGAAATTTCCGTGACTCCCGGTACCACTCACCGGCGTCGGCACCGGAGACCCGGAAGCAAATGAAAGGATCAGGCGGTTGCCCAATATGGGCTGGCCCGCCAGGGTAGCGCCCCCCAGATTATCGGCCATATAAGGGATAGTGAAATTGCCGCCGCCGGCCAATGCGAAATTGCCTGCAAGCATGTTCGGGAAGGATGCGTCCTGCCCGTCCATAAATAGCGCCGCGTCGGAATAACCTGCGGTGAGTGAATTCCCTACGGCCACATAGTTTGAAAAGTCTGCGGAACCACTTGTATATTCTACGGGTTCCGGTTCCATGGGGGTCCCGGGACTCCCGGGGCTGTTGTCATCGATGCAGGATACCAGGAACAACCCGGCGAGTACTGACAGCACGAGGTAATTCTTCATATTGGGACGCTTATGTTTAGTTTATGAAATAGGTGTAATCGGGTTCAGTTAGGTTAAAATTAACCAAAATAATGACACCGGCAATCGCAGGATGTAAAAATTATGCATGCATAATAAAAACAACCTTCGGCCGTCAGGCCAGGAGAAAATCCAGGGTGGATTTGAAAAATGGGTCGGGCTGGTCCGCATGCAGCCAGTGGCCGGCCCCGGGCAGGGTTTGTATGGTGGCTTCCGGAAAATGCCGCAGGATGAGGTCCTTGTCGGCGGGGTCGATATAATCGGATTTTTCTCCCCGGATAAAGAGGGTTGGGCCTGTATAGCTTTCGCCCGCATCCAGGGCTTCGCCCACAGCTCCCTCCTCTTCCTTCAAAACAGCCAGGTTGCAGCGGAAAGCCAGTCGGCCTTTTTCTTTCCAGTATAGGTTTTTGAGCAGGAATTGCCGCGTCCCGAAGTCGGGGATATCATGTGCCAGTGCTTTATCGGCTGCCGAACGGGAATCCAGTTGGTCGAGGGGCAGGGCGCTTAAGGCCCGGAGGATGGTCTGGTGGTGGGGTGGGTAGTAGCCTGGCCCGATGTCGGCTACCAGCAGTTTATCCACTTTCTCCGGGAAATCGCAGGCGATTTTCATGGCCGTTTTTCCCCCCATGGAATGCCCGAGCAACATGGAACCGGATAATTGGTGTGCCTCCATATAGGCCTTGACATCGGAAGCCATGGCGGCATAGCTAAATTCCGGAGACCAGAAGCTGCTGCCGTGGTTTCGCTGATCGATCAGATGCACCTGCAGCCCGGCATCGGCATACCTTGCCCCCAGGGTTTTCCAGTTGTCCAGCATCCCGAGGAACCCATGGAGGATCAGCAGGGGTTTCCCCTGCCCGAGGATCCTGGAGTGGAGTGGGGGATTCATCGGAGCCGGTGTTTATACATGTTTATCACGTTTTCCAGGCCCATGTAAAGGGATTCGCAGATCAGGGCATGTCCAATGGAAACTTCTTCCAGGTGGGGGACCGACTTTTTAAAGTGGGCGATATTCTCCAGGTTGAGGTCGTGGCCTGCATTCAGGCCCAGCCCGCATTCAAAGGCTGCTTCTGCAGCAACCGCAAAAGGTTTGGCCGCTTCCTGATCTCCTGCTGCAAAGGAACGGGCATAGCTTTCCGTATAAAGCTCCACGCGGTCTGTACCGGTTTCTGCTGCCCCCTGGATCATGCGGGGGTCCGGGTCCACGAAAATAGAGGTCCGGATGCCCCGGCTTTTGAACCGGCGGATAACCTCCTGCAGGAATTCCCTGTGTTCCAGGGTATCCCATCCGGCATTGCTGGTAATGGCGTCCCGGGCATCGGGAACCAGGGTAACCTGTTCCGGCCCCACCTCCAGGACCAGATCGATAAAGGCTGGGATGGGGTTGCCCTTCGATATTCAGTTCGGTGGTCACCACCTTCCGGAGGTCCCTGGCATCCTGGTAACGGATATGGCGTTCATCCGGCCGGGGATGGATGGTTATGCCATCGGCACCAAAGGCTTCGATATCCGCTGCCGCCTTCAGCAGGTCGGGCAGGTTACCCCCGCGGGCATTCCTCAAAGTGGCTATTTTATTAATATTTACACTTAAACGGGTACGACTCATGGGTTTATCGATTTTGCGGCACAAAAATACAAATTAGGCATGCCTTTTGAGATTTAAAATTGTTATTTTGCAAGAGATACGTCGCATATGGAGATCCAGTCGCACATAACCGATACCATCCAGGTTTTCACCACCGGCGATCTGCTGCGGCAGGTTGCGGAATTCTTCAGGGATTCAGTTCATTCCCATGTGGCCATTACCGAAAATGGCCGATACCTCGGGGTGATTTCGGAAGAGGACCTGGGCGAGTTTCGACGAAAACAAAAAGATCAGTGACTACCGGTATAACCTGGAAACCTTCCATGCGCGGAAAGATGCGTCCTGGCTGGAGGTGCTTGGAAACTTTTGCACGGAATGAGACCAACCTTCTGCCGGTGCTCGGGGAAGAACAGGAAGTGCTGGGGTATTATCAGTTGCTGGATATGCTGGGCCTGCTTACGGAAACCCCGTTTTTCCGGGAGCCAGGGCGGGATTCTGGTAGTGGCCAAGGGGAGCAAGGACCACTCCTTCAGCGAAATCTCCCAGATCATCGAAAGCAACAATACACGCATCCTGGGAGCCTTTATCACCGATATACAGAACGATGTGGTAGTTACCACCATCAAAATAAGTTCCGAAAATTTCAGCGAACTACTGCAAACCTTCAGGCGCTATAATTACAGCATCCTATTCGGCACGCATCCACGACCAATTTTTGGAAGACCTCAAACAACGCTCCGATTATCTCGACAAATACCTTAACGTCTGAGCCGCCATGAAAGTCGCTATTTATGGCCAGACCTAACAGGACCAAAGCCCGGAATACGTCATTGAGCTCCTGGATGAACTCCGCAAGGTGTCTGCCTCGGTAAGCATCGAAAAGGAGTTCCGTGACTTTCCTGTCCGGGCATGGCGACCCCGGAAGCCACGAGACCTTCACACATGACAAAGGACTGGATTCCGGTTTCGACCTTTTTGTGAGTTTTGGGGGGGACGGGACCATCCTACGTGCCATGACCTATGTGCGCGATCTGGGGATCCCTGTGGTTGGCGTCAATACCGGCCGGCTTGGATTCCTGTCGACCTTCAGGAAGGAGGAGGTGCGGAAAGTGGTAAAGGAATTCCTGTCCGGCGCGTATACCCTGGTCGACCGGAGTTTGGTGGAATTGCACGCCGATTTTGAGATCCCCGAATTCGGGGACCTGAATTTCGCCCTGAACGAAATCACGGTCAGCCGGAAGGATACTACATCGATGATCACTGTGGAAACCTACCTGAATGACGAATACCTGACCTCTTATTGGGCCGACGGGCTTATTGTTGCCACCCCCACAGGGTCTACAGGATATTCCCTGAGTTGCGGGGGCCCGGTGATCACCCCCACGGCGCGCTCGCTGGTGATCACACCCATAGCCCCCCACAACCTGAATGCCCGCCCCCTGGTAATTTCAGACAATACGACCATCCGCCTTAAGGTTTCCGGGCGGGAAGACAACCACCTGGTCTCCCTCGACAGCCGGATCGCTTCCCTGGAGAACGGAAAGGAAATTACCATCAAAAGGGCCGGTTTTACGGTAAGGATGATCGAGTTTGCCTCCGAAAGTTTCTTCAAGACCATCCGCAACAAATTGCTGTGGGGGCAGGACCGCCGGAATTGAGGCTTCCCATAAACAATAAAAGGAGGCAAATCCTGTTTATCATTGCAGAACGGGAGGAGGGGTTACCCCCTTACGCGTATTTCGAAAACAGTATATTTGCAATCTTTTAGAAACACATGAGGAGCCTGGTAATCGTTTTTTTTGCCCTGTTCTGCGGGGCACTGTGCGCGCAATCCTACGAGGTGGGGATTCTGGCCGGGGGCCTCAATAACATTGGCGATGTAGGCAGGATGAACTACATCGCGCCTTCCGGCCCGGCTTTCGGGGGGATTTTCAAATGGAACAAGAGTAAACGCTATGCCTGGAGGGCCAGCCTGTTATACGGGAAATTTACTGCGGATGACGGGGCCTCCGGCCTCACTTCCCGACAACAGCGGAATTATTCCATGGACAACACGGTTTTCGAGGCCTCGGCCGGGCTCGAATTCAACTTTGTGGAATACAACCTGCACCAGCTGGGTCCTGCCTTCACCCCCTATCTCTATACCGGGCTCACCTATTTCAGGTACGGGTATTACTATTTTGACGCGACAGGGCAGCTGCAGGATATCAACCAGCGAGACGGCTCGTTTGCCATCCCTATTACCGTAGGCTTTAAGATAAGGTTGCAGGATTTTCTGATCCTGGGCGCCGAAATCGGTGCGCGATATACGTTTACAGATAACCTGGACGGAAGTAATCCCGAAGGCAGCAATTATGAACCCTTCCGTTTCGGAAATATTTTAAGTAATGATTGGTATGTCTTTTCCGGAATTACTTTAACTTATACCTTTGGCAGAACACCCTGCACCGATTGTTTTCAATAAAATGAATACCATTGATGATTTAACGGATGATAACCTGCCCGCACACCTGGCCATCATTATGGACGGGAACGGCCGATGGGCCAAACAACGCGGGAAACTCCGCATTTTCGGGCATGAGAATGGGGTGAATGCCGTGCGGAATACCGTTGAGAATTGTGCCAAGATCGGCATAGATTACCTGACCCTTTACGCCTTTTCCACCGAAAACTGGAAACGCCCCAAACTGGAGGTGGAGACCCTGATGAAGCTCCTGGTGGCATCTCTTAAAAAGGAGCTGAAAACCCTCAATGACAACAATATAAAACTGAATGCCATTGGCAATATAGAATCCCTGCCCAGGCAGGCAGGAAAGGAGTTAAAGGAAGTGATCTCCAAAACATCTGCCAACACCGGCATGACCCTGACTTTGGCCCTAAGTTATGGGGCCCGCGAAGAAATAAAAACCGCAGTACAACAGCTGTGTACCAAAGTTAAAAATAATATAATTTCTCCCGAAAATATTGATGAAGCCGTTATAAATAACCATCTTTACACGCACAATTTGCCAGACGTAGACTTGCTAATCCGCACCAGTGGTGAGCGCCGGATCAGCAATTTTTTACTTTGGCAGATAGCCTATGCCGAATTATATTTTATTGATGTATTTTGGCCGGATTTTAGCGAACACCATTTAGTGGAGGCCATCATCAATTACCAGAACAGAGAACGAAGATTTGGAAAAACTAGCGAACAACTCATCCGGCGGTATGAATAAGTTCATATCTCTTGAACACCTACTCACCTTCCTGCTCCTTTTTTTTATCACCTACACCCACGCCCAGGAGACCTCCTATGAAGACGGCAAGTCCTATATCCTGGGGGGACTCGATGTAACCGGGCTCAAAAGTTATAACGAACAAACGGTAAAAACCTATACCGGCCTCCGCACCGGAGAACCCATCACAGTGCCAGGAGACAAGATCAGCGCGGTGATCAAAAAACTTTGGGGGCTTGAATTGTTCAGTGATATCGCATTTTATGTGACCCGGGTGGAAGGGGATAGCATCTACCTGGAATTGAATATCCAGGAACGCCCCACCCTGTCGGATGTGACGGTATACGGGATAAAAAAGCGAAAACTCAAAGACATCCTCAAGGATACCGACTTGAAAAAGGGGAAAAAATTAACCCAGAGCCTGATCGCCAATACCAAGAATTACCTCCAGAACAAATACAAGAAACAGGGGTACCTGAATGCCCGGGTGACCATCGCCACAGTGGAGGATACCACCCAGACCAATGCAGAAAAAATGGTGATCAACGTAAAGAAGGGGGAAAAAGTCAAGGTGCGCGATATCACTTTTGAGGGGAATGAGAAGCTCAAAGACCACAAGTTGCGGAAGGCCATGAAGCACACCAAGGAAAAACGGTTCGGCAGGTTCTGGAAAAAATCGAAATATATCCCGGAGGACTATAAGGAAGACCTAACCTCCGTGATCGACAAATATGCGGAGAACGGATACAGGGATGCCCGCATCCTGTCTGATACGGTCATGACCGTGAACAAGAAGAAAATCGATATCCATATCAAAGTGGAGGAAGGGGATAAGTACTATTTCGGGAATATCGATTTCGTGGGTAATTCGGTATATACAGACCGGCAATTGAGCCAGGTCCTGGGCATCCGGAAAGGACAGACCTACAACGGGGTATTGCTGCGTAAACGCATCGCAGACGATACCAAGCCCGACGCAGCAGACCTAACAAACCTTTACCAGAACAACGGCTACCTGTTTTCCCAGATCAACCCCGTGGAAGTATCGGCGGCCAACGACACTATCGATTTTGAGATCCGCATCATCGAAGGAAAGGAGACTTTTTTGAACCATGTTACCGTGGTTGGGAACGACAAGACGAACGACCATGTGATCTTCCGGGAATTGCGCACCCGCCCCGGGCAGAAATACAGCAAGGAAAATATCATTCGAAGTGTCCGCGAACTGGGGCAGCTTGGCTTTTTTGACGCGGAACAGATCAAGCCCGATATCCAGAACCCGAATCCGAATGAGGGCACGGTGGACCTTCAATACAGCCTGGTGGAATCAGGGTCGAGCCAGATAGAGCTGCAGGGAGGCTATGGAGGGGGCGGGTTCATTGGGACCCTTGGGCTTTCCTTCAGCAACTTCTCCATTCAGAACCTGTTCCATGGAGAAGCTTATAGGCCTGTGCCCATGGGAGACGGGCAAACCTTCGCCCTTCGATTGCAGGCCAGCCGCACCTTCCGGGTATACAGCATCAACTTCGCCGAACCCTGGCTGGGCGGTAAGAAACCCGTACGCTTCAACCTCTCCCTTTCGAGGACCCAGCAGTTCCTGGCCTCCTATAGCAATAGCGGAAGGATACAGGTGAATAAAGACCAGCAATTCTCCATCACGGGGATCTCCCTGGGCCTGGCCAAGCGTGTGCAATGGCCCGATGACTTTTTCACGATTTCTCATTCGGCCAGTTACCAGCTGTACGATTTTAAGAATTACCGCACCGGGCTGTTTAATTTCGGGAACGGGCAATCCAATTCCCTGGCCTATACCCTGGGCATTTCACGGAGTTCTGCCGGCCCTGGGCGGATCTATCCCCTCAACGGTTCTATATTTGAATTGACCGCCAAGTTTACCCCTCCCTATTCCCTTTTTAGCAACAAGGATTTTAAAGGCCTGAAAGACCGGAGTGCAGAGCTGAACCAGCTGCAGCGAGACCGGGCTGCGGTGGGGCAGAGCCTGACGACGGCTGAACGCGATGAACTGGAAAGTGTAGACCAGGAACGCTTCAAATGGCTGGAATACTACAAAGTTAAATTTACTGGCGACTGGTATCAAAGACTGGTGGATAAACTGGTGCTCCGGACCAACATAGAATTCGGATTCCTCGGGAACTATAACAGCGATGTGGGCAAAGTACCCTTTGAACGATTTTTTCTCGGGGGCGACGGCCTGGGGAGGAACTTCACACTCGATGGGCGCGAAACCATACAGCTGAGGGGATATGAAAATAATTCCCTCACGCCAGTAGACCCGTTGACCGGGCAACAGGAAGGCGGGATTGTGTATAATAAATACTCTATGGAACTCCGGTATCCGCTTACCCTGAAACCTTCTGCTTCCATTTTTGCGTTAACATTTCTAGAAGCCGGGAATTCCTTCAACAATTTTCAGGAGTTTAATCCGTTTCAAATAAAAAGATCGGCCGGAGTAGGATTAAGAATATTCATGCCCGCCTTTGGTCTTTTGGGGATAGACTTTGGCTATGGCTTCGATGAAGACCTGAGGCCACAGTCGGCAGGGGGCGGTCCCAGCGGATGGCAAACGCATTTCATAATCGGACAGCAATTCTAACGGCCACTCACTTTCCTAAAAGCCTTTGGGATCTAAGGCGCTCATTTTAATAGTTTTACTAATTTTGGCACGATATTTTCTATGTAACAAAAAGCATTTGCAATGAAACACAAAGTTCTTTTTATGCTTCTGGCCATAACCTGTGCGGGCTATTGCTTCGGACAGCGCGGCGTGAGGATCGGCTATGTGGACATGGAGTATATCCTGGAGAATGTGGAGGAGTACCGCGAAGCCAGTGAACAACTGGAGAACAAGGTACAGAAATGGAAGTTGGAAATAGAGGCCAAACAGAAGGTGATAGACCAGATGAAAAATGACCTGGAGGCCGAAAAAGTATTACTGACAGACGAACTGATCGAGGAACGGGAAGAGGACATTCAGGTCCTGGAAAAGGAATTGCTTGAATATCAACAGGACCGCTTCGGGCCTCAGGGTGACCTGGTGATGCAGAAACGGCTCCTGATACAGCCCATACAGGATCAGGTATTCAATGAAGTACAACAGATAGGCGCCAATAAAAGGTATGATTTTATTTTTGATAAATCTGCGGATGTCGTAATGTTGTACTCCGAAAAAAGATTCGATATCAGCGACCTGGTTTTAAGGGGGATTGCAAGGACCCGAAAAATCAGCGCTCCGAAGAATAAAGAGGATGAGCGCAACCGCCTGAAGGAATTCGAGGAAGAGCAGGCCCAGGAGGATGAAGAGATGACCGATGCGCTCAAAGAGCGGCTGGAACGGGCCGAACAGGCCGAACAAACCAGGATCAAAACGGCGGAGGAACGCCGGGAAGAACAACTCAAGCTTCGGGAAGAGCGCAAGAAGGCTTATGAAGCCAGGCGGCAGAAATTACTGGATGAACGGGAAGCACGCAAGAAGGAAAAGGAAGAAGAACGCCAGCAGCTGATCGAATCCAAGAACGATACGATCGAAAATGAACAGAACTAAAATTAACTCTCAATAATAGTAAATTCGAAATCATGAAACACCTTAAAAAACTAGCACTCATTGTTGTTGTTTTTATAGCCGCTACCAGCTTTGTCCAGGCGCAAAGCAAGATTGCCCATATTAACGTTTCCGAATTGTTGTCCCAGATGCCCGAAATGAAGGCCGCGCAGGGGGAGTTGAAGAAACTTCAGGAAACCTACAAGGCAGATATCGAGAGTAGCGTTTCGGAACTGAAAAACAAATACACCCAATACCAGAGTGAGGCCGCTTCCATGTCTGAAGAAGAAAACCAGAAGCGCGCTCAGGAATTGCAGGGGTACGAAAAAAACATCGGGGAAGCCCAACAGGCTGCCCAGGAAGAACTGTCCAAAAAACAGGCCGAGCTGATGGAACCCATTTCCAAAAAAGCGATAGCTGCCATTGAAAAAGTAGCCGCCGCCCAGGGGTTCGACTATGTAGTAGACGCCAGTCCGGGCAGTGGTATTATTGTGGCTAAAGGCAAGAACCTGTTGCCCGAGGTGAAACAGGAACTGGGGTTCTGATACGCCCGTTACCGTATTGAAACCGTCCGTCCGCGACGGTTTTTTTATGGCTGCCCTGCCGCCGCGCGACCAAATGCATTCCCTATGAACGATCAGCCGATTGGCCTATTCGATTCCGGAGTTGGGGGGATTTCTATCTGGAAGGAGATCCACGAGCTTTTGCCCTTTGAGGACACCATCTACCTGGCCGATAGCCGGAACGCGCCATACGGGGAAAAAACGCGGGAGGAAATCCTCCGGCTTTGCACAAAGAATACGGATTACCTGCTGGCACAGGGTTGCAAACTCATCGTAGTGGCCTGCAATACGGCCACCACCAATGCGATAGCCACCCTCAGGGCCCGTTTTGATGTCCCGTTTGTCGGGATAGAACCGGCCATTAAACCGGCTGCCCTGCATTCCCGGTCAGGCAACGTAGGCGTGCTGGCCACCAGGGGCACCCTGAGCAGCAGCCTCTTCCATTCCACCACGAAATTACATGCCCGTGGCATTCACCTGGTGGAGCAGGAAGGCAGGGGATTGGTGGAACTGATCGAAGCAGGGAAGGCACAGGCCCCTGAGGCCCGGGAATTATTGCAGCGATACCTGCAGCCCATGCTGGCAGCCCGCATAGACCACCTGGTCCTGGGCTGTACGCATTATCCTTATCTCATTCCACTGCTCAAAGAGTTGCTGCCCGATTCGGTCCGTATAATCGATTGCGGGGAAGCCGTGGCGAGGCAAACCCATCACGTGCTGCAGGAAAAGGGGCTCCTTAGCGGGCGACGTACCGGGGGCAGACATCGCTTTTTTACCAATGCCGACCCGGCAATCCTGCAGGCATTTGCCAAAGATGCCGCGGACAGTGTAGAGGTTTCACGACTCGATTTTTAAGCCCCGGCCGGGAGGTTTTTGCGCCGGATAAAGGTGCGGTAGGTAAAGGCAAAAGCATGCCGGTCATCCCTGGGATGGTATTCTTCGCTACTGAGTTCCCATTCGCCGGTATCGATATCCGGGAAAAAAGTATCTCCTGCGAAACTGCCATGGACCCGGGTGAGTTCAATAGTATCTGCCACGGGCATGGCCTGGGCGTAAATTGTACCACCCCCGATGACATAGGCCAGCTCCTCGCCCTCGACTTTTTGAATGGCTTCCTGCAACCCATGCACCACCTCGCATTGCGGGTGCTCAACTGAATAGGATGTATCCCGTGTAATGATGATATGGCGGCGGCCGGGAAGGGGTTCCGGAAACGTTTCGAATGTCTTCCTGCCCATGATCATCGCATGCCCCATGGTAAGCCGCTTAAATCGCCTGAAATCGTCCGGAAGGTGCCACAGAAGCTTGTTGTCCCGGCCGATGGCGTTGTCTTCCCCCGCCGCTGCTATCAAGACAAGCCTGGCCATTAATTTTCCTTTTTGTTGATATGGGACGACGGGAATTCGGTTTCGATCTCCTTTTGCATGGCGGCAATCCTTTCCCGTTGTTTTTTTACCAGCTTTTCGCGTTGCGCCCGTTCCCATTCCCTGCCCATAAACCGGTGCGTCACAAAAACGTTCACCAGGTGAAGGACCAGAAGAAAGGCCCAGCCCAGGATAACCCATAAAAACCAGTCATAATCTGCTCCGTATCGGAAAATCTTATTGATCAGGAAAAGGAAGAGGCACCCGATCAAAAAAATGACGAAGTGGCGGAATAACTGCTTTTTCTGCCGGATCTTTGCCTGGGCATACTCCAGCTGTTCGTGCTGTGCCTGATCTATTTCAGATGGCTTGTTCTTCCGGGAAAACATGATATTAGTATCTTTAGACACAAAGATAACGGAATTCCAATAGATCCATACTTTGCTACATGCCCTGGCTGCGTAACGAAATCCCCCTACTGAATACCTGCACCTATGCCAATACGGCTGCTTCCGGCCTGCTCACCCGGGGCCTGCTGGAATGGCGCAGAGCCCATGACCGCGCTTATTTTGAAGGGGGCAGCGGCATGAAAATGAAAAGTTTTGAATTGTTCCCTGAAACCAAACAGAACCTGTCGGCCTTCTTCAATTGCCCGGCAGGTTCCATAGCGCTGACCCCTAATTTTTCCATCGGGCTGAATTTTTTGCTTGAAGGGCTGGATCCTGGCAAACGGGTGCTTCTACTGCGCGGCGATTACCCTTCCCTCAACTGGCCTTTTGAAAGCCGTGGTTTTGACACACATTACGTTGCATGTGGGCGTGACCTCGAATCCGATATCCGGCAAGCGGTATCTGAAAAGAAAATCGACATCCTGGCCCTGAGCCTGGTACAGTGGGTAAACGGCCTTAAAATCGCCCCGGGTTTTCTCAATACCTTGAAAAAAGACCACCCCCATTTGCTGGTCCTGGCAGACGGGACCCAGTTCTGCGGTGCCTTCGGCCTGGATTTTGCCAAAAGCGGCATTGACGTGCTGGGGGCCAGCGGGTATAAATGGATGCTGGGGGGATTTGGCAATGCGTTCTTTTTATTCGGCGAAAACGCCGAAGGATATTTTAACCCCCGGGCCACCGGGTATAACGCCGCCGGAGGCGACCTGGAGCAGCAACATCACATAGGTTTTCCCCTACACCTGGAACCCGGCCATTTGGACAGCCTTAATTTTGGCAGCCTCAACTATGCCTTGGGGCAATTGGCCGCTATTGGCATGGAAGCAATTGAAACGCACAACCGACAGTTATCTGCACGTTTCCGCGAAGGCCTGGAAGATACCGGATGGTTGGAGCCCTGGGTCCGGGAGCGTCCGGACCACGGAACATTCTTCAGCATTCGTGGGGATCAGGCCCTTTATGAATATCTGCAAAAAAACCAGGTGGTCTGTGCGAGAAGGGGCGGGGGGATCCGCTTGGGATTCCACCTCTACAATGAACAAGACGAAGTAGACTATATTTTAGAATTAATTCATAAAGCAGCCAACAAGCTGTCTCCTTGTGAATAAATACTCTTAAATTTTACCAAGGTGCGTGCCCCCTGGCATTAATTTTATTAAATTCATAAATCTTGGTTAACTAATTGTGTATTAGTTGTTTTATGTTTTCTTTTGCCGAAAATTTCAGAAAACCTAATTTCTTAAAAATAATTTTGTCATGGCTATTTCAAAACAATTTCTAAAGACCAAACCGGTCTGTAAAGTAACATTCACCGTACCTGCGGAAGACGCAAAAAAAGTTGCGGTAGTAGGGGATTTCAACAATTGGAACCCCAAAGGGAGCGCCCTTAAAAAATTAAAAAACGGAAGCTTCAAGGGAAGTTTTGACCTTCCTAAAGATCAGTCCTATGAGTTCAAGTACCTGATAGACGGGGTATATGTAAATGACAACGAGGCCGATCGTTATCAGTGGAACGATTACGCAGGAGCAGAAAACGGAGTCCTGGAACTCTGAGCACCCTCAGGCAAAGAAAGCAGGCCGGGACCATTAGGTTCCGGTTTTTTTTTGCCCGCTACTCCCGAATATGGCTGCCCGCTCATGTTTTTTTCCCAAAGAGGTAGTTCTTGTAGCTTTCCGCGGCGTCGGTAAACTGTACCAGGGGCTTGAGCCCGGCTTTTTCGGCCAGCCAGTTTACCGTGGCGTCGTCGTATTTTTGAGAAATTTCGGTATGGATGCTTTCCCAGTGTTCCAGATGCACTGTGAGGTCCAGCGCCCCGATATGTACCGTCTGCCTCCTTTTGGAAACCAGGTAGCTCCTGGCGGTACCGGTTTCGGGGTCGTAAACTTCCCAGTGGATAAAGGCATCCGGATCAAAATCCCCGCCCAGTTCGCGGTTGATCCGTAGCAAGACATTCTTGTTAAAGGCTTCGGTAATCCCCTGTGGATCATTGTAGGCATTCATGATCTTCTGAGGGTGCTTTTTTTGATCGAACCCGATAAACAGCAGGTCATCCTCCTCCATAAGTCCCTGTAAACCCTGCAGGAATTCCACCGCTTGCGGGTGCAGGAGGTTCCCGATATTGGATCCCAGGAAGAGGATCACCTTCCGGTCATTCTGAAGGTTGTTCAGCTCTTTAAGGGCTTCAAAATAAGTCCCCTGCCGGGTTTCGATTACTATTTCCGGCAGCTCCTGCCGTATCGATTCGTGCAGCATCGAGAGGGCATTCCCGCTGATATCCACAGGTTGGTATTTAAATTCGGCTCCCTGTTCCCGGAGCTCCCGCAGGAGGATCTTGGTCTTTTTGCCGTCTCCTGCCCCCAGTTCAATAAGCCGAAAGGCCCTGCCGCGGTCGATAAACCGCTTGCAAATGGCTGTTTTATGCAGCTTGAATATGTCCAGTTCGGCCCGGGTGAGGTAATAATCGGGCATCTCCATGATATCCTGGAAGAGCTTATCCCCCCTTTTGTCGTAGAAGTACTTGGAGGAAATATGCTTCGGGCAGTGAGTCAGCCCCTGGTAAACATCCCGGTGGAAGGCTGTTTCGAATTTTGTGGTGGATTTTGTAGGCATAGGCACTTGGTCGGGATTATCTGGCCAACCTTAATCCGGTGAACTGCCATCTTGCATGGGGGGGAAGAAGTTCCGGTAAGTTGGCCGCTTATGTTTCTCGGGAGTCGCAACAGACCCACCCCTGAGGACTTTTTGATTGACCATGAATTTACCGTTGTATTCGCCCAGCGCCCCTTCCGCTTTCGTGTACCCGGGATAGGGCAGGTACGCACTTTCTGTCCACTCCCAGCGCTCTCCCCAGGGGAAATATGCCTGGGCGGCTTCCCACTCGAATTCTGTAGGCAGCCGGCAACCCTTCCATTGGGCATAGGCAAACCCCTCGTAGTAAGACAGGTGGGCCACCGGTCCGTTTGGATCCACTTCCTGCAGGCCGTTTAAGGTATAATAATGCCAGCTTCCATCGATCTGGTGCCAGTAGAGCGGGCTGCGGAGTTTGTGGCGGCACACCCAGTCCCAGCCTTCTGCATGCCAGTATTCAAAATGGGTATAGCCCCCTGCTTCCATAAATTCAAGATATTCCGAATTAGTTACCAGCTTGTTGCTGATCTCGAAGGGCTGCAGGTACACTTTATGCTTTTTGCGCTCATTGTCGTAACAGAAACCATCCCCGCCGTACCCGATCTCATAGAGGCCGGGGTCCATCCGTATCCATTCCTGCTCGGGAGGGCCGGGCCGGTACTCAGCGATCTGCCCGGAATAGGGAGGTAACAAGGGGTTATTGCCCAGGATGAACTTGATATCGGTAAGCAGGAGTTCCTGGTGTTGCTTTTCGTGATGGATACCAATCTCCAGCAGAGGCCCCCATTCGGCATGACCCTGCTGCTGGTCGAAAAGTGCCTTGATGGCGTTGGTCACATGCTGTCTGTATGCATAGACCATTTGGACGGAGGGCCTGGATAAGTTTCCCCTTTCGGCCCGCACCACCCGTTTGCCTACTGCCTCATAATAGCTATTGAAGACAAATGAGAAATCCTTGTTGAATACCTTATAATCGGGAGCATAAGGCTTGAGGATAAATTCCTCGAAGAACCAGCTGCTATGGCCTAAATGCCATTTAGGCGGGGAAACATCTTCCATGGGTTGTACCACATAATCTTCAGTTTCCAGTGGGGCACAAAGGTCTTCTGTATGTTTTCTCGTATCCAGGAAAAAATCCAGGAGGGTTTCGATAAGTATCATCGCAAAAGTTTATCCCTAAAGATAAGAACTTTTACCGGAGCTCCCTGTATCCGGTTTGTGAAGATTCCTTTGCCAAATGATGCCGTCTACCGCCCTGGAGGGCCTTGCCTGGCGGTCAAACGGCCACCTGGCCCTTGATAGCCGGATGGGGATCGTAACCTACCAGGGTGAAATCCCCGTAGGTGAAATCCAGGAGTTCACGGACTTCGGGATTGAGTTTCATTTGTGGGAGCGGACGGGGTTCACGGCTCAACTGCAGCCGGATTTGCTCCAGATGGTTGTTGTAGATATGGGCATCGCCGAACGTATGGATGAATTCCCCCGGGGCATAGCCGCAAACCTGGGCCAGCATAAGGGTCAGGAGCGCATAGGAGGCAATATTGAAGGGAACGCCCAGGAAGATGTCTGCTGAACGCTGATACAGCTGGCAGGAAAGTTTTCCTTCGGCTACATAGCATTGAAAAAAAGCATGGCAGGGGGGGAGGGCGGCCTTTCCCATAGCCACGTTCTCTGAAAAGGAGCGGGAAGTGTCGGGCAATACCCCCGGGTTCCATGCCGACACCAGCATGCGCCGGCTGTCCGGGTTCTGTCTCAGGTTTTGCACCAGTTGCTGTATCTGGTCGATCCCCTCGCTGTTCCAGTTGCGCCACTGATGCCCGTACACAGGGCCCAGGTCCCCGTTGGCATCGGCCCATTCATTCCAGATACGGACCCCGTTTTCCTGGAGGTATCCTATGTTGGTATCCCCCTTGAGGAACCAAAGCAATTCGTGGATAATGGATTTAAGGTGCAGCTTTTTGGTGGTTACCATGGGGAAGCCCTCGCTCAGGTCGAACCGCATTTGATAGCCGAAGACACTCAGGGTTCCCGTGCCCGTGCGATCGCTTTTCCCCGATCCGTGTTTCAGGACGTGCCTTAATAAATCATGGTATTGTTTCATAAAAAGACTCGCTGTAAATTCCCTTTGTTTTCAATGAATTTGATTGGATTCCAATTCCCGGCAAAATTAGGGTTTGGGTCCGGATGAGAGCCGATTCCGGGTGGGGAGTTATTAAAATTTATCAACTTGGGGCCACTCCGGGCCGGCAAATTAGCCGAGGATCATCCCGGCTATGGTAGCGGATAGGAGGGAGGCGATGGTGCCTCCCAGGACGGCCCGCATCCCGAATTCTGAAAGCAATTGTCGCTTCCCGGGTGCCAGGGATCCGATCCCCCCGATTTGTATGCCGATTGAGGCGAAATTGGCGAAACCACAGAGCATATAGGTGGCCATAATGGTAGATTTGCTGTAACTAAAATGTGTGGCACTGGCCAGGTCTTTCAGGCCCGCCAGCTGAATATATCCGATGAATTCGCTGGCCGCCAGCTTGATCCCCAGCAATTGCCCCATCAGCATCATGTCTTGTTGTTGCACCCCGATCAACCACATAAGGGGCGCAAAGACCACCCCGAGGATGGCTTCCAGGGAGAATTTGTCGTAGGGAGAATGCGCGGTAATCCATTCATTGAGGCTGGTGATGTCACCCACCCACCCCAGGATGCCGTTGATCATGGCGATGAAAGCGACGAATACGAGCAGCATGGCGCCCACATTCACGGCCAGCCGCAACCCTTCGGTGGTCCCGTTGGCGATGGCGTCGAGCAGGTTCGACCCGATCTGTTCGTGGGTGATTTTTATTTCGGTGTCAATCGCCTCGGTCTGGGGGTAGAGCATCTTGGAAACCAGGATGGCCCCCGGTGCCGCCATGACCGATGCGGCGAGCAGGTGACGTGCGAATTCCAGCCGCAGGGCTTCATCGCTCCCCCCCAGGAAGCCTATATAGGCTGCCAGGACGCCCCCGGCTACCGTGGCCATGCCTCCGACCATGACCAGCAGGATCTCGGACTTGCTCATCTTTTCCAGGTAGGCCTTGATCAGGAGGGGCGATTCGGTCTGTCCCAAAAAAATATTCCCGGCTACAGACAGGCTTTCGGCACCCGAAATTCTCAGGGATTTGGCCAGGAGCCAGGCCAGGCCCTTTACGATTTTCTGAATGACACCCAGATAGAAAAGGACGGAGGTAAGCGCGGAAAAGAAGATGATGGTCGGCAGGATCTGGAACGCAAAGACATATCCCACGCTGGGGTCATCCACGTTCAGGAGGTTCCCGAGCAGGAACTGGCTTCCGGCCATGGTATAATCCAGGATTTTCACAAAGAATTGGCCGATTTGCCGGAAAACGAACTGGATGGCCGGAACCTTCAGGATGCCTATGGCCAGCATGATCTGTATCCCCAGGCCAATGCCCACCGTTTTCCAGTTGATGGCCCTGCGGTTGGCACTGAAAAGAAAGGATAGCAGCAGTAGTACGGCCATCCCCAACATCCCCCTTAAAAAAGTGTTGAAGGTAAATCCCTGATTGGGGACCAGCGTCTCCCGGCCGGCGGCGGCCAGCTGGGTTACGGTACTGTCGATCACCGAGGTAGGGAGGGTATCTTGTGGGAGGTGGTTCTGAGCTGAAAGCGGGATGGAAATTACAAGCAAAAGAAGAAGGAGCCAGAACCGGTGTCTCATGCAAGAGGTGCTAGGTTAGTGCTTGCGTTTGGAAATTTCGTCGCGTAACTTGGCTGCTTTTTCATAATCTTCTCCCTTAACAGCCTTATCCAGTTCCTTATGCAATTCGTCCAGGCTGAGTTCTTTGTAAGGTGCAGACGAGGCGGAGTCTATCTCTACCGTTTCACCTTCCTGCAGGATCTCATCCACCACGATGCTGTCGTCGCCTTCCTCTTTTTCCTTGTCTTTGGAGGAAAATTTCAGGAAGATTCCCGCCTTGTCGAGGATGGTCTTATAGGTAAAAATAGGGGCATTGAACCGCAGGGCCAGTGCGATGGCGTCGCTGGTTCGGGCATCGATGATCTCCTCGATCTTGTCCCTTTCGCAGATAATGCTCGAATAGAAGACCCCGTCTACCAGTTTATGGATGATCACCTGTTTGACCACAATCTCAAACCGGTCTGCAAAATTTTTGAAAAGATCATGGGTGAGCGGCCGCGGAGGTTTTATTTCCTTTTCCAGGGCGATGGCTATGGATTGTGCTTCAAAGGCACCGATCACAATGGGTAGTTTTCTGTCCCCTTCCACTTCATTCAAAATCAGGGCATAGGCGCCATTCTGGGTTTGGCTGTATGAAATGCCCTTTATTTTTAACCGTACTAAGCTCATATTCATGTAATCCGCAAAAAGCTGCATGAACAAAGGGTTGTCCCTTGGTTTCATCAGCCCTTTAAAGCCACAAATTAACAAAAATTAAGCGGTTTGGGTCTTAAATTCCTTTAATTTTTCGATGAGTTTGGGCACTACTTCGAAGGCATCCCCTACTATTCCGTAATCTGCCGCTTTGAAAAACGGGGCATCGGGGTCTATATTGATCACCACTTTTACCTTGGCGGCGTTGACCCCTGCCAGGTGCTGGATAGCCCCTGAAATTCCTATTGCGATATACAGGTTGCTGGCCACGGGTTTGCCGGTTTGCCCCACGTGCTCACTATGGGGCCGCCACCCCATATCGGAAACCGGTTTGGAGCAGGCTGTTGCTGCCCCGAGCACCTCGGCCAGTTCTTCTATCATCCCCCAGTTTTCAGGACCTTTCAAACCCCTGCCTCCGGAAACGACGATGTCGGCATCGGCAATGGTCGCCTTGCCCACCACTTTGTCCACTTCAACGGATTCCGTGCCGAAAAGGCCTTCATCCAGAGTAGGGGTATAGGATTCCACCGTATTTTCCACCGGATTTTCCACCTTGCCGAAGGCGTTGTTGGAAACCCCGATAATGGCTGTGTCTGCCAGTATCCTGGTATGCGCGAACCCTTTGTTGCTGAAGACCGTTCGCTTTACCACCACCGGATCAGTTCCCTCGGGGGCCGCAACCACATTGGGCACATAGCCTGCATTCAGACGGCCGGCGAGTAGCCCTGCCAGAAATTTGGCATCGGCACCGGAACTGATGACGATAACCTTAGCTCCTTCTTTCCCGGCGATTTCCGCAATCATGGCGGCATATGCTCTGGCGTTAAAAACCTTGAGTTTGGCATCCTGAATATCCAGGCTTTTCGAAACCCCATAAGCGGCCAATTCGCCTGGGTTGTTGTTGTTTACGGTAATGGCAGTGACCGAAGTGCCCATTTGGCGGGCCACTTCACTGGCATAAGAAGCCACCTCCCGGGCGTTTTTCCGGAATTTGCCGTTTTCGGATTCTGTATATGCGAGTACTGACATGCTGAATAGGTGTCTTTATTAAATTTTTAAGCGGGCCTGTGCCCCCTTGTACCGATACGAATGTTACATTTTATATGACCTTGGCCTCGTTGTGCAGCAGGTCTACCAGTTCCCCAACATTGG
The DNA here is from genome assembly GCA_963721045.1 of uncultured Flavobacteriaceae bacterium. Taxonomy (GTDB): domain Bacteria; phylum Bacteroidota; class Bacteroidia; order Flavobacteriales; family Flavobacteriaceae; genus Zeaxanthinibacter. Next base: position 141,096 of record CAVRHQ010000018.1, on the reverse strand, counting down.
AAGGGTCTACAAGTTTTACTTCCCCTTTGGGTGCGGGTTTTTCGAACCGCGTGTCCTCAATGGCTTGTGGAGCTTCCGTGGGTTCCACCACCTGCAATTTTTTCTGTCGCGCCATCATTATACCGCGCATATTTGGGATCTTCAGATCGCTTTCCTCCACAAGGCCTTTTTGGCCCCCGACGACCAGGGGGAAGCTTGTCTTCAGGGTTTCCTTGCCCCCGTCTATCTCCCTCAGGGCCGTTACTGAATTCCCCTCCACTTCCAGGCCGATGCAGGTATTCACAAAATTCATGTCGAGCAGGGATGCCAGGATGCCCGGTACCATGCCCCCGTTATAGTCGATGGATTCGCGGCCGCAGATCACGAGGTCGTATCCGCCGGAACGGATGACCCCGGCCAGCTGCCGGGCCACAAAAAAGCCGTCCTGCAGGTATTGCATTCACGCGGATGGCTTCGTCCGCGCCTATGGCCAGGGCTTTGCGGATGGTCGGCTCCGCACTGGCCTCCCCCACGGTGGCCACATGGACCGTTGCCCCCTGTTTCTCCTTAAACCACATGGCACGGGTTAATCCGAATTCGTCATTCGGGTTGATCACGAACTGAATTCCGGAGGTGTCGAACTTACGATTCTCGTCCGTAAAATTGATCTTTGAAGTCGTGTCGGGCACATTGCTGATGCACACAAGAATTTTCATAGGGTCAAGGGATTTTGGTCATTATAAGATCGGACGCTAAGATAGCCATTAATTTTCATAAATACTATGCACGCATAATAAAATTCATCTATTTTTTTAAGTCTGCCGGTCCGGGTTTTGGACAATATTTTTCTATTTTTGTTCGCATTCCTTTGCCGGGGATGCAAACCGCGCATACGTATAGAAGATATGAAAACATTACAGTTTAGGGAAGCCATTGCAGAAGCCATGTCCGAGGAAATGAGACGGGATGAAACCATCTACCTGATGGGGGAAGAGGTGGCCGAGTACAACGGGGCTTACAAGGCTTCCAAAGGGATGCTGGATGAATTCGGGCCCGATCGCGTATTGGATACCCCTATATCCGAAATGGGATTTTCAGGGATTGGCATAGGATCTGCCATGAACGGGAACCGGCCAATCATCGAGTTTATGACTTTTAACTTTTCGTTGGTGGGCATAGACCAGATCATCAACAATGCCGCCAAGATCCGGCAGATGTCGGGCGGACAGTTCAATATCCCCATTGTGTTTCGTGGCCCCACGGCCTCTGCGGGGCAGCTAGGGGCCACCCATTCCCAGGCGTTCGAAAGCTGGTACGCCAACTGCCCGGGCCTGAAGGTCGTGGTCCCCTCCAACCCGAAAGATGCCAAAGGCCTGTTGAAATCGGCTATCCGGGATGACGACCCCGTGATTTTTATGGAATCCGAGCAAATGTATGGAGACAAGGGGGAAGTGCCCGAAGGGGAGTATACGATTCCTCTGGGGAAGGCGGAAGTGAAACGGGAAGGTTCGGATGTAACCATCGTCTCCTTTGGGAAGATCATCAAGGAAGCTTTTAAGGCCGCCGAGGAACTGGAAGGGGAGGGGATCAGCTGCGAGATAATCGATCTGATGACCGTGCGCCCCATGGACCACGATACCATCCTCACTTCTGTCCGGAAGACGAACCGCCTGGTGGTCCTGGAGGAAGCCTGGCCTTTTGGCAACGTGGCCACCGAGATTACCTATCAGGTACAATCCAAAGCATTTGACTATCTGGATGCCCCTATAGTAAAACTCAATACGGCCGATACCCCGGCGCCCTATTCCCCGGTACTGTTGCAGGAATGGCTGCCCAACCACGAGGATGTGATCAAGGCCGTTAAGAAAGTGTTATATAAATAAGGCATCTCCTATTTTTAGGATACCTTGGCTTCGTTGACCCCGTGTAGGCGAAGCTATTTTTTTCCAAACCCCTCCAAATAACCGGGCCCCATATGATGCAAAAGAAGTTGGTTTTCGCTTTTTTATCGCCAACGAATACGTGCTTCCCTCCCTTGAAGTGGCTTCAGTTAGCATTCATTGGGCTAATTTTCCTGACCGCTTCCTGTGTATTTTCCCAGACCAAGGCTGGAGGTTTGGTGACAGACGAAAGCGGGGCGCCGGTGGCCTTTGCCAATATCTATTTCAAAAACTCCTCGGAAGGGACCATCACCAACGATGATGGCCGGTTCTACCTGGAGTCGGAAAAACGTTACGATACCCTTGTGGTATCCTTTGTGGGCTACCAGACCCGGGAGCTGGCCCTGCCGGCCAGAGTTAACTATAACATGGACATCCAGCTGGCCGAAGGGGAACAATTAGACGAAGTGGTCCTGTATGTGGGAAAGCAGTCAAAAAAGAACAACCCGGCCATCGACATCCTCCGCAAGATCTGGGAAAAGAAGCGATACAACGGGGTGCATCAATTTAAACAGTACCAGTACGACAAATACGAGAAGGTGGAGTTCGACCTGAACACAATCGATAGCGCCCTTATCAACAGCCGGATGTTCAGGGGCCTGGAATTTATGTTCGCAGACCTGGATACGTCCAGGATAACTGGAAAAACCTACCTCCCGCTATTTCTGAATGAAACATCTACCCGGGTTTACGGGAACAATAAACTCGGGGTGGAGCGCGCGGACGTACTCGGGAACAAGAATTCGGGCTTTAGCAACAACCAGGCGATCATTGCTTTCGTCAAGGATTTGTATTCGGATTATGACATCTACAACAACTACCTGAAATTCTTCGACAAGAGCTTTACCAGTCCGCTTTCGAGGACGGGGATCGACACATATAACTACGTCCTTTCAGACAGTGCTTTTATAGACAATAAATGGTGCTACAATATTGTCTATTACCCGAGGCGGAAGAACGAACTTACCTTCAAGGGAGATTTTTGGGTGAATGACAGCACCTACGCCATCAAGAAGATCAACATGGAAGTGACCCGGAGCGCCAACATCAACTGGGTTAAGGAAATTTATATCGAACAGGAGTTCGAGGTGCTCAATGATTCGGTTTTCCTGCTGAAAAGGGACTATATGCTGAGCGATTTCAGCCTGAACAAAAAAGACGCCTCCCGGGGCGTCTATGGGAAAAGGACCACGGTTTACGACCATTACCAGTTCGACAATCCAAAAACGGAGGAATTTTATAAATACGAACCGGATCCCTATGATCCCAGGATTTTTGACAAAGACAGCCTGTTCTGGGCCGAAAACCGGCTGGAAGCGTTAAATAAAGATGAAAAAGGTATTTATACCCTGCTCGATACGCTCAAAACGGTACCCAAATTCAGGACTTATTACGACATCGTAAGTATCCTCGGATCGGGCTATGTGGAGATCGATAAATGGAATATGGATATTGGCGACATTTACAGCACCTTCGGATATAACGACGCGGAAGGGATCCGGTTGCGAGGCGGTGCCCGCACGTATTTCGGCCAAAACGACCCCTGGCGGCTGGAAGCCTATATGGCCTACGGGTTTGACGATCGGAAGTTTAAACACGGCATTTCGGGAAAATGGCTGCTCGACCGGAAACTTCGCCTCATCCTCTCGGGCGGCCACCGGCGGGATGTGGAACAGCTGGGGCTAAGCCTTACGGCGACCAATGATGTGCTGGGCCGCAGTGTGGCCTCTTCCTCCGTGCTTACGGTAGGGACCAACGACCGCCTGACCAATATCAACCTGAGCACCTTCAATGTGGAAATGGAACCCCTGCACAATTTCAGGCTGCGCTTCGGGGGTTCTTTCCGGACCCTTAGCTCGGCCCTTCCCCAGGCCTTCAGCCTGGATTATGTAGATCCCTCTGAACCGGGGGGGATCGCTTCGGAGATCAGGCAGTTCGAACTTAATTCAACCCTGGTCTACACCCCCGGAAAGCAAACCATCGGCTATGGGGTGGAACGGCGGGATGTGAACACGAACTACAGCACCCTGCTGCTGAATTATACCAGGGGCAGCAGCGGGTTCCTGCAAAGCGATTTCAATTATGAGAAAGTACAGTTTTCCTACTCCCAACCCTGGCAGGTTGGCGGGCTCGGCCGTCTCAATACCACCCTGGAATTGGGGAAGACCTTTGGCGCTGTGCCCCTGGGGTTGCTAAACGTGGTACCAGGCAACCAAACCCTTTTTACGATCTATACCACCTTTCCCAACCTGGACTTTTATGAATTTGTGACCGATACCTACGCGGCCATTCACCTGGAACACAATTTTAACGGGCGGTTTTTTTCCCGCATCCCTCTCCTGCGGTCCCTGAACTTGAGGGAAATAGTCGGATTCCGGGCCGTATGGGGAGAGCTGTCCGACGAGAACCGGGCCTTAAGCAGCCCCACCAACATCCCCCTGATGGCACCAACCGATCATATCTACTATGAATATTCCTTCGGGGTTGGGAATATCTTCAAGATCTTCCGTATCGATTTTAATTTCCGCGGAAATTATCTCGACAATCCGAACGCCAGGCCCTTCAGTATTACGGGAAGCTTCGGATTTATCTTCTAACCATTTGCACAGCTTCTTCCGGGCTGGCAATTTTGGAGTATCTTTGTTTGTGGATAAATCCGATGTCAAATGCATGCAGACGATGTAAAAACCTTCGATGTCCTGATCGAGATCCCGAAAGGGAGCAGGAATAAATATGAATACGACTTCGCCCTGAAACGCATCCGGTACGACCGGATGATCTTTTCGTCCATGATGTACCCGGCTGACTATGGATTTATTCCCGAGACCCTGGCTTTGGATGGCGACCCTCTGGATGTGCTGGTCCTGGTTACCGAGCCCACCTTCCCGGGATGCGTGATTGAAGTAAAACCGATAGGGGTATTTCATATGGCCGATGAAAAAGGGCCAGACGAAAAGGTTGTCTGTGTGCCCGTATCCGATCCCATCGGCAGCAAGGTGAACGACCTTGCCGGGCTCAATCCGCACCTGCTCAAGGAAATCGAGCATTTCTTCAGGGTTTACAAAGACCTGGAGAAAAAGAAAGTGGATGTAGAGGGCTGGGGGGATGCCGCCAATGCACGGGAGATCATTGCCAAGTGCATTGACCGCTATATGCGGAGCGACATTCCTTCCGGGGAAGTCAGCATCAAATAAGCAGGTGTCGTAAGGCCTCTCCCCAAGGGGCAAAGGGGAATTTTATCCTTTTTTATTATAATCCCTTTTACTACTTTTGCAGCCGTTTTAACTTCATAATTAGCTAATCAACATGGAAATACTTGTATACTATCTGCCTGCATTTGGCTTGCTGGGCTTGCTATTTGTTTTGGTAAAGAATACCTGGATCACCAAACAGGATGAGGGGGATGCCAAAATGATCAGGATCGCCAAAAACATAGCAGACGGCGCCATGTCATTTTTAAAATCCGAATACAAGATACTGGTGATTTTTGTCGCTGGCGGTGGCCATCCTGCTCTATTTCAAAGGAGCCAATCGAAATAGGGTCCAACGGAATGGTTGCCGTTTCCTTTATTGTGGGTGCCTTTTGTTCCGCCCTGGCCGGTTTTATTGGCATGCGAGTTGCCACCAAGGCCAATGTACGAACTACCCAGGCGGCCCGGACGTCTCTTGGAAAAGCGCTTGAAGTGGCTTTTGCCGGCGGTTCGGTAATGGGATTAGGTGTAGTTGGCTTGGGGGTCCTTGGACTGAGCAGGTTATTTTTGATCTACCATTCCATCTGGCCAGGAGCCGATAATTTGTCAATGGTACTGAACGTCTTGTCCGGGTTTTCCCTTGGGGCCTCATCCATAGCCCTTTTCGCCAGGGTTGGTGGGGGAATTTATACCAAGGCTGCCGATGTGGGTGCCGACCTGGTGGGCAAGGTGGAAGCCGGTATCCCGGAAGACCACCCGCTGAACCCGGCCACCATTGCCGATAACGTGGGGGATAACGTGGGGGATGTCGCCGGGATGGGCGCCGACCTTTTTGAATCTTATGTTGGTTCGATCATTGGTACCATGGTCTTGGGGGCCTATATCATTACGCCGGAATTTGAAGGGCTGGGCGCGGTTTATTTACCCCTTGTTCTCGCGGCGGTAGGTATTGTGATGTCGATCATCGGGACCTTTTTTGTGAAAGTAAAGGATGGTGGGAATCCTCAAACTGCTCTGAACATTGGTGAATTCGGATCTGCCGGCCTCATGATAGTGGCATCCTATTTTATCATTAATGCCATGATCCCCAATACGGTTGAGGGATTGCCTTTTGGTGCATTGGGCGTATTCCTTGCAACCATTGCCGGTTTGGTAGCGGGCCTGGGTGTTGGGAAAATCACCGAATACTATACCGGTACTGGTACAAAACCGGTACGTGCCATCGTGCGGCAATCCGAAACCGGGCCAGCCACGAATATTATTGCCGGCCTGGGCGTGGGGATGATGTCTACTGCTGTCCCTATCCTGCTCATTGCATCGGCCATCCTGGTATCCCATTATTTCGCCGGCTTGTACGGAATCGCCATTGCGGCCGTCGGGATGCTGGCGAATACCGGGATCCAACTGGCGGTGGACGCTTACGGACCAATTTCAGACAATGCCGGCGGGATTGCGGAGATGTCTGAACTGCCCAGGGAAGTTCGTGAACGTACGGATAAGCTGGATGCGGTGGGCAATACCACGGCCGCAATAGGAAAAGGATTCGCTATAGCCTCCGCAGCCTTAACAGCACTGGCATTGTTCTCGGCATTTATGAAGGTGGCACATTTGGATGCCATCGACGTTTCCAGACCTAAAATTATGGCCGGATTGCTGGTGGGAGGGATGCTGCCGTTTGTATTTTCTGCCCTGGCCATGAACGCCGTAGGGCGCGCAGCCATGTCCATGATCGAAGAAGTACGCAGGCAGTTCCGGGACATCCCCGAACTGAAAGCAGCGTTGGCGGTAATGCGTAAATACGATTCGGATATATCCAAGGCGACCCCGGCAGACCGCAAGATCTTTGACGATGCGGATGGTGTGGCCGACTACCAGAAATGTGTGGCGATCTCCACTACGGCCTCCATCAAGGAAATGGTACTGCCAGGGGTTTTGGCCATCGCGGTTCCCGTGGCGGTAGGGTTTATCGGAGGGGCACAGATGCTGGGCGGTATGCTGGCAGGCCTTACTTCTGCCGGAGTGCTTATGGCCATCTTCCAGTCTAATGCCGGAGGTGCCTGGGATAACGCCAAAAAAATGATTGAAGAGCAGGGGCGAAAAGGGACTGATGCCCATAAAGCCGCTGTGGTAGGGGATACCGTTGGCGATCCCTTCAAGGATACCTCTGGCCCCTCCCTGAATATCCTCCTGAAATTGATGTCTATTGTGGCCCTGGTAATTGCGCCGAGTATAGCCATTACGACAGAAGGGATGGCGGCCCATACCCAGAATACGTCCCCGACTGAGGAAATATCTGTCGCAGTTAAAACCCCGGCCCAGGTTGAAACAGGTACCCAGGCCTGCTTATACCACGGCTATAGAAGTGGCTGAAGACCAGGGCACCCTTAACGCCAGCCCCCGTCCGGTTTCGACAGAAACAGCTGCCGAAGGGACAAAAAGCAGCGCACCTGCCGCCGAAGCGGTGGAAGGGCATAAAACCAAACAGGAGGGCAGAACTTCCTGACCCCGTCTTTGAATTATAAAAAAAACCCGCAAAATTGTTTGCGGGTTTTTTTATGGATAGGTACCTTAATCAGGCCATGGATTACCAGGATATTGCCACATTGGGAATTGCATTCGGCCTGGGGCTGCTCGTAGGGTTGCAGCGGGAGGTTTCCGGTAAAAAACTGGCCGGGGTCCGTACCTTTAGCCTGATCTCCCTGCTGGGGGCCATAGCCGGCTTCCTGACCCGCGACCTGGGCAACCCCTTTATCCTGCCTGCATTTGCCCTGGCACTGACCTGTATCCTTTATATCGGCAACCTCATCAAGATTAAAACCGTACCCGAACCGGAAATGGGGCAAACCACGGAAGTGGCGGCTCTCCTTATTTTCGCGATAGGCGGGTACCTGGTTTTGGGCCACCAGGTCCTGGGGATCATTGCCGGTACCGGGATGGCCATCCTCCTCTTTGTCAAGGAACGCCTGCACGGGTTTATTGCCAGGCTGAAAAAAAAGGAACTGGATGCCATTATGACCTTTGCGGGGATTTCCCTGGTGGTATTGCCTATCCTCCCAGACAGGAATTATGGTCCTCTAATGGTCCTCAATCCCTATAATATCTGGTTGATGGTGGTGCTTATTGTGGGGATCAGCGTGGTAGGTTACTTTATCTACAAATTTGTGGGGCAAGGGGTTGGGATCATCTCCGGCGGGATCCTCGGGGGCCTGATCAGTAGCACCGCGACTACAGTCAGCTATTCACGTAAATCCACAGAAAGCCACGCGGTTGCCCCTATGGCGGCTTTCGTGATCATGGCCGCCTCCTCGGTTACGCTTATCCGGGTGCTGATTGAAGTCGGCATCGTGATCCCCGAAAAATTCTCTGCACTCCTCCTGCCCTTCGCCACCTTATTTCTGGTGATGACCGGGCTAAGCCTGGGCATGTTTTATCTCCTGAACCGCAAAGGCCCGGAAGAGGAGATGCCCGAACCCAGTAACCCGGCTCAATTTAAAAGTGCACTTGTTTTCGGGCTGTTGTATGGGATCATCCTGCTGGCCGTCGCCTTTGCCAAGAAGGAATTTGGCAGCGGGGCCCTTTATGGGGTGGCTGTGATCAGTGGATTGACCGATATGGATGCCATCACCTTATCCCTGTCCCAGCTGATGAAAAAGGGCACTATTGAAACGAACGCCGGATGGCGGCTCATCCTCACTGCCGCTCTTTCCAACCTGGTATTCAAGACCCTGCTTGTACTAATGATGGGGAGCAGGGCATTGTTGAAATGGCTGGCAGTTTCCTTTGGCATTTCCATAGCGGCCGGATTATTGTTAATTTGGCTCTGGCCGGCTAATTGGCATTTTTGAATGAACGTCTTTCGGTACAAGGACCCTTTACAGATTATAGCATTTTACACCTACGGGACCAGGACCCATTTCTATGCGAGGGGCAGGGCCCTGGAAGACGAGAGTATCAACCTCTCGGCAAAAAGCATCTGGAAACTCATGGTAAATTCCTGGAGGCGGTTCGACACCGATGAGATCGGGTATAGCCCGGTGGCCCTGGAACTGCCCGACGGCTCGTGCTATGAAACCAGTACGGACAGGGATGGGTTTTTCCTGGTGGATGCCGAACACCCCAACCTGGAAGCATTCGCCAACGGGGACGGATGGGTGCCCTTCAAAGTATCCTATGTTTCGGCAGAACAACGCCGGCGCGTAAACCAGGTGAACCGCTTTCCGGGCGAGCTGTTGATCCCTTCTGCCCAGGCCGAGTTCGGTGTGATCAGCGATATTGACGACACCATAATCCATACCGGGGTGGTGTCCTCCCTGAAATGGCAGGTTATTATCAACACAATTTTCAAAAGGCCCGAAAAGCGGATTCCCCTGGAAGGCGCAGCCAATTTCCTGAGGCTGCTGCAGCAGGGACGGAGCGGACATGCGGCCAATCCTGTTTTTTATGTCAGCCACAGCCCCTGGAACCTCTACCGCTACCTCCTGTACTTTCTGACAAAGAACAATTTCCCCAAAGGCCCCATCCTGCTCCGGACGTTTAAAAGTTTCCTGCAGCGAAGGAAATCCAGGGAAAAGCCCCAAAAACAAAAGGAGATCATGAATATCCTGAAAACCTACCCCCATTTGCCCTTTATCCTGATAGGGGACAGCGGGGAACACGATGCGGATATCTATATGGAAATTGCGGAGGCGCATCCAGGACGCATCCTGGCCATCTATCTGAGAAGTGTACGCCACCGTGCGAGGCGTTTGCGGGTACGGAGCCTTTTCGAGAACTACAGGACCACCCATGTCCTCCTGGCCGAAAACAGCGGTGAACTCATTTCCCATGCGCGGGAACAAGGGTTTATCCGCTAGGAAGATTTCAGAACAATCCGTGTATTTCGGCATCGATCCGATTGATGACCTCCCCCAGGTGTTCGGGATTGTCAACAAAGTTAAACTGATCTACATTAATGATCAGCAGCTTGCCTTTTTCGTAATTCTGCACCCAGGCCTCATAGCGCTCGTTGAGCCGGCTCAGGTAGTCGATGGAGATGGAATTTTCGTATTCCCGTCCCCTTTTATGGATCTGGTCTACCAGGTTGGGGATGGAACTCCGGAGGTAGATGAGCAGGTCTGGCGGTTGTACCAGGCTTTCCATCAGCTCGAACAGGCCCGAATAGTTTTTGTAATCCCGGTTGGTCATCAGGCCCATGGCATGCAGGTTGGGAGCGAAAATATGGGCATCCTCGTAAATAGTACGGTCCTGTATCACATTTTTCCCGGTTTCCCTGATCTTCAGGATCTGCCGGTAGCGGCTGTTCAGGAAATAAATTTGCAGGTTGAAACTCCAGCGGGCCATCTGGGTATAAAAATCGTCCAGGTACGGGTTATCTACCACATCCTCATAATGTGCTTCCCACTTATAGTGCTTCGAAAGGAGTTTAGTGAGGGTGGTTTTTCCGGAACCGATGTTTCCAGCGACGGCAATGTGCATGAGGCGCAGCAATTAATGGTTGGAGTTCGAAACAACTTAAGGCATACAATATACAAAGTATCTTGGGCTCCAGAAAAAATAGTCGGGGAAATGCCGCCCCAATAATTCTTGTGCAAAATTTTTATTTCATGTGCAAATATGTACTTTTGTCCGAATCTTGAACAGAGGAAGGATTTGACTGATTGCAACCTCTGGGCCCGGGTGGCTGCCTCCTTTGAACAAACAGCTTTTAAAGAGATTGCAGGCACCGGGAAATACAAAAAATGCTAAAGCAGTTTCTTCCGGGAATCCAGCAGCAAACTACTTGGCGCTATATAAAGGAATCTAAACCATATTTTACCGCGATATCATGCCCTATTATTTTACCTCCGAATCGGTGAGCGAAGGCCATCCAGATAAGATAGCCGACCAGATCAGCGATGCACTGCTGGATAACTTTCTGGCCTTCGACCCGGAAAGCAAGGTAGCCTGTGAAACCCTGGTGACCACGGGGCAGGTAATCCTGGCAGGCGAAGTGAAAAGCCGCACCTATGTTGACCTGCAAAACATTGCACGCGAAACCATTAACCGAATCGGATATACCAAAGGGGAATACCAGTTCAGCGGGGATTCCTGCGGCATAATTTCCCTGATCCACGAACAGTCCCAGGATATCAACCAGGGAGTGGACCGCGGGTCCAAGGAAGAACAAGGGGCCGGCGATCAGGGAATGATGTTCGGCTATGCCACCACGGAAACGGGGAATTACATGCCCCTGGCCCTGGATATTTCACACCGGATCCTGATGGAACTGGCGCGCATGCGGCATGAAAAGGACGAGATGCCCTACCTGCGGCCGGATGCCAAGGCCCAGGTAACCATAGAATACGATGACGAAAAGATGGCCAGCCGGATCGCAACCATTGTCGTTTCCACCCAGCATGACGAATTTGACAAGGGGGACGACAAGATGCTGGAGACCATCCGCAAGGATGTAATAGAAAAACTGATGCCCAGGGTAATTCGCCAAATGGTGCCCAAGGTGCAGGCACTATTTAAGGGGGATATCACCTACCACGTCAATCCGACCGGAAAATTTGTCATTGGAGGCCCCCATGGAGACAGCGGGCTAACCGGAAGGAAGATTATCGTGGATACCTACGGGGGCAAAGGAGGCCATGGCGGGGGCGCTTTTAGCGGTAAGGACCCCAGCAAGGTAGATCGGAGCGCCGCTTACGCGGCCAGGCATATGGCCAAGAACCTGGTGGCCGCCGGGGTGGCGGATGAACTCCTGGTACAACTCAGTTATGCCATAGGGGTAGTGGAACCCACCTCCGTCTATGTCGATACCTATGGGACGGCCCGGGTGGACATGAGCGACAGCCAGATTGCCCAAAAAGCCGGGGAATTGTTCGATATGCGCCCTTTTGCCATTGAGGAGCGCCTCAAACTCAGGAACCCCATCTATTTTGAAACGGCCGCCTACGGGCATATGGGAAAATCGCCCAGGACGGTCAAAAAGGTCTTCGAATCGCCGTATAACGGGCGTATTGAAACGGAAGTGGAACTCTTTACCTGGGAGAAACTCGATATGGTAGACCGGGTGAAACAGGCTTTCGGGCTCTGATTTTTTAAAAAAGATTAGGAAATTCGGACGCCTGCACCCTATATTTGCAGGCATAAAGTTCCGGGACATATTGAAAGTTATCAAGAAAGGTGGAGGGAATAGACCCTTTGAAGCCTTAGCAACCCTTTGCCCCCGGCAGAGAAGGTGCTACATTCTATCCGAAAGGCCGGGCAACGCCCGAAACCTGCGGAATAGATAACATATGTGAATTCACACCCGGTAATTCTCCCTTTCTTTTTAACGCTTCGATACCCCCGGATCTTTCCGGAACGGCAATCGGTTTGCCGTAACCGGACCCCGGCCCGCATGACGCCGGGGAGCTAAACCATGCGTAATAGCCCAAGAAAACAGATGCTGTATCATTTAAAAATAAAGGCATTTACCACCTACAGCGGGGTAACCCAGGACATCAGCCTTTCATACCAGCTGTTCGGGCCCGAACTCCATTCGGCCCCTATCGTACTCGTAAACCATGCGCTTACCGGCAACTCAAACGTTACCGGAAAAGATGGCTGGTGGTCTTCCCTGATCGGGGAGGGGAAGTGCATCGATACAAAAAAATATACCATCCTGGCCTTCAACGTACCCGGGAACGGCTATGACGGCTTTGTGATCGATAACTATAAGGATTTTGTTGCCGGAGATATGGCCCGGATATTCCTGCTGGGTCTCGAATCACTGGAGATCAACCGGCTTTTCGCTATCATCGGGGGTTCTTTGGGCGGAGGGATTGCCTGGGAAATGGCAGCCCTGGACCCCGGCCTCACGGAACACCTCATCCCGGTGGCTTCCGATTGGAAATCCACAGACTGGCTGATCGCCAACTGCCAGATCCAGGAACAATTCCTGGTAAACTCCAAACAACCTGTACACGATGCACGGATGCATGCCATGTTGTGCTACCGGACACCGGAATCCTTTAAGCAGCGTTTCCAGAGAAGCACCAATGAGGAATTACAGGTTTTCAACGTGGAAAGCTGGCTGATGCATCACGGGAAAAAATTGCAGGAACGCTTCCAGTTGTCGGCCTACAAACTCACCAATCAATTGTTGAAAACCATAGACATAACCCGGAAAGGGGAAGCGGCTTTCGTCAACCTGCAAAACAGCAGCACCAACATCCATATCATCGGGGTGGATTCAGACCTGTTTTTTACAGCCAAGGAAAACAAGGAGACCTATAAACAACTGGCGCAGGCTAACAGCAATGTCACCTACGGGGAAATACAATCGGTTCACGGGCACGATGCCTTCCTGATCGAGTTCGAACAGATGCAAAAATTGCTGAAGACCATATTCGACCAGAATGGCAGGAGCCGGCGGGTAAAAGTGCTTAAATTCGGCGGTACTTCCCTGGCGAACGGGGAAGGGATTGGCCGGGTACTGGAGATCGTATGCGGAAAGGTGGCTGCCGGGGACAATGTCGTGGTGGTCCTTTCGGCCCGGGAAAAGGCGACAGACCAGTTGGAGGCCATTCTGGAGAAGGCTGCTTCCGGACGGGACTACCGCAAGGATTTCGAAGCCTTTGAAACCTATCAGAAACACAGTTTTCGCAATGTGAACCTGTCTGCCGAATTCCGGGAACTGGCCAGCCTGTTTGAAGGGGTGGCCCTGCTGGGGGATTACAGCCTGAAAACCAAGGACCAGGTACTGGCCTACGGCGAACTCATCGCCGCCAAATTGATCACCAAACTGCTGATTGGCAAAGGGGTGAAAGCCGTGTTGCTCGACACCAGGGAGCTGATCAAGACCGATTCCAATTTCGGGGAAGCCAAGGTCCTTGAATCCCTTTCCAAAGAAATGGTGCTCAAGGCATTCTCCAGGCTGGAGACAGATGATGTACCGGTATTCACCGGCTTTATCGCGTCTACCCGTGCCGGGGAAACCACCACCCTGGGTAGGAATGGCAGTAATTATACGGCTTCTTTACTGGCAAACTTCCTCGATGCCCAGGAATTACAGAACTATACCCATGTAGACGGCATTTTTACAGCCAACCCGGAATTGGTGCCCGAAGCCCAGAAAATATCTCAACTTTCGTACAGCGAAGCAAATGAACTGGCCAATTTCGGGGCTACCATCCTGCACGCCAAAACCATAATCCCCTTACTGGAGAAAAATATCCCGCTTCGGATCCTGAATACCTTCAACCACGACGGGGAGGGGACCCTTATCTCGGCGAAAAGCGGGACCGAAGGCATCAAATCCCTGTCGGTCATCGAAAATGAAGCCCTGATCAACCTGGAGGGACGGGGCCTCCTGGGGAAGGTAGGGGTAGACGCACGGATTTTTAAGGCGCTGGGGCAGAACAACATCAACGTCGGCATCATTTCACAGGGTTCTTCCGAGCGCGGGATAGGGCTGGTGGTCGCCTCAGACAAAGCACGGCGGGCCCGGGCTGCGCTGGAGGCCGAATTCGAGGACGCTTTTCAGTCGCAGGACATCAATGCCATTTCCATTATAGAAGACGTCTCGGTGATCTCCATCATCGGGCAGGACCTGAGTACCTTCCACAAACCTTTCAACGCCCTGATCAAAAACCAGGTTGTGCCCCTGTTGTTCAACAACACGGTAACCGGCAAGAACGTGAGCCTGGTGGTTCGGAAGTCCGACCTGCATAAGGCATTAAATGTAATGCACGGGCAGATCTTCGGGATCAGCAAGAAGATCAACCTGGCCCTGTTCGGGCATGGCAACGTGGGGGGAACGCTTGTAGAACAAATCCTGCGATCCGCTAAAACCATTGAAAAAAGGAAAGGCATCCATTTAAATGTCTTTGCCCTCGCCAATTCCAGGAAGCTGCTGCTTAGCAAACAGGGAATCGGCAGGAACTGGGAAGTGGCCATGCGGGAGAAGGGAACAGACTATTCCCTGGAGGATATATTCGAATTTGCACGTCAAAACCACCTGGAAAACCTCATCGCTGTAGACAATACCGCCAGCGAGGAATTCGTAGCCGGGTATTTTGACTTCGTCGCCAATGGATTCGACCTGGTGTCTTCAAACAAGATTGCCAATACGCTGCGATTTGATTTCTACGAGCTGTTGCGGGAAGAGCTGGGGAAACACCAGAAGCAATACCTTTATGAGACCAATGTAGGGGCCGGTCTTCCCCTGATCGATACCATTAAGCTGCTGCACCTTTCGGGTGAAAACATCACCCGTATCAAGGGGGTTTTCTCGGGTTCTCTGAGCTATATTTTCAATACTTTTTCAGAAGGTGACCAGCCGTTTTCGGCCATTTTGAAAGACGCCATTGCCAGGGGCTATACCGAGCCGGATCCCAGGGAAGACCTTTCGGGGAACGATGTAGGCAGAAAGCTGTTGATCCTGGCACGGGAACTGGACCTTCGGAACGAATTCCAGGACATCCGCATCCAAAACCTGATCCCTCCGGAACTACGGGAAGGCGGGGTGGAGGAGTTCCTGGAAAATCTGCCCTTGCTGGACAAGATCTTCGAGAAAGAACGGGAAAAGCAAAAACCAGGTCATGTCTTCCGGTATATCGGCGACCTGCACGGCGACCTGCAAAAGGATAAAGGACAGCTGGATGTGCAACTGGTCTCCGTCCCCGGCGAAAGTGCCCTGGGGCAGGTGAAGGGGTCTGATTCCATAATTGAAATTTATACTGAATCCTACGGGGCCCATCCCCTGGTGATCCAGGGCGCGGGTGCCGGGGCGGCTGTAACTGCCCGGGGGGTGTTCGGGGACATCCTCAGGATAGCGGAAAAAGGATAAGCAGCGAGCATCTATAATTGAAATACCACAACATGAAAAAAAGAAAATTCGAAACCGAAGCCATCAGGACTCAAATAGAACGAAGCGCCTTCCTGGAGCATTCCAACCCTATCTACCTCACCTCCAGTTTTGTATTTGAAGATGCGGAAGATATGAGGGCCTCTTTTGCTGAAGAAAAGGAGCGGAATATATATTCGCGTTATTCCAACCCCAATAGTTCCGAATTCATTGATAAGGTTTGCAAAATGGAAGGCGCGGAGGCCGGATTCGCTTTTGCGTCCGGGATGGCAGCCGTATTCTCCACCTTTGCGGCCCTGCTGGACAGCGGGGACCATGTGGTTTCGGCCCGGAGTATCTTTGGGTCTACCCACGGCCTGTTCACGGATTTCTTCCCCAGATGGGGTATCAGCCATAGCTATTTTAACGTGCAGGAGCCGGAATCCATCGAGTCCCTCATCCAGCCGAATACCCGCATCCTATATGCAGAATCCCCTACCAACCCCGGGGTGGATATCCTGGACCTGGCATTCCTGGGCAAGCTGGCAAAAAAACATGGGTTGCTTCTGGTCATAGACAATTGTTTCGCCACCCCCTACCTGCAGCAACCCCTGAAATTCGGGGCAGACCTGGTGATCCATTCCGGTACCAAACTGATGGACGGGCAGGGGAGGGTGCTGGCCGGGATTACCGTAGGCAGCCATGAACTGATAGACAGGGTTTACCGTTTCTCGAGGATCACAGGCCCGGCCCTTTCCCCTTTTAATGCCTGGATCCTATCGCGCAGCCTGGAGACCCTGGCAGTACGGGTAGACCGTCATTGCGAGAATGCCCTGAAACTGGCTTCGTACCTGGAAGGCCACAAGAATATCAATTGGGTGAAATATCCCTTCCTGCCATCCCATCCGCAGTATGAGCTGGCCCAAAAACAAATGAAGGCCGGGGGCTGCGTAGTGGCTTTCGAGGTGAAGGGAGGCCTGGACGCCGGCCGAACCTTCTTCGATGCCATACAGATGTTGTCCCTCTCGGCAAATTTGGGCGACACCCGCAGCATCGTCACCCATCCCGCCTCGACCACCCATAGCAAACTCGCGCCGGATGAACGGGCTGCATCCGGTATCTCAGACGGGATGGTCCGGGTTTCTGTGGGCCTGGAGCACATAGACGATATCATATCGGATGTGGCACAGGCACTCGACCGCTCCTGACCGGGATCCTTCTGAATGCAAAATGGCAAGGGGATAGCGCCCTGTTGTGAAACTTGAAGCTTTGTAAGAAGCTGGCAGGGGAATGTTAATTTTAGTTATCTTCGTACCATGCTTTCCAAAAAGACTAAATACGGGTTAAAAGCGCTGACTTACCTGGCAAACCAGGACAACAAAAAACCCGTACAGATCGCTGAGATCGCCAGGCACGAGAATATTTCACAGAAATTTCTGGAAAGTATCCTGCTCACCTTGAGGAAAACAGGATTCCTGGGCTCCAAAAAAGGGAAGGGCGGGGGGTATTACCTGATCAAAAGCCCTGAGGAAATCCCCATGACTTCGGTTATCCGCGTCCTGGAAGGGCCCATTGCCATGGTGCCCTGCGTAAGCCTCAATTTCTATGAGCAATGTGACGACTGCCCGGACGAAAACGAATGTTCCGTACACAAACTCATGTTGATGGTGCGCGACAGTGCACTGGATGTATACCGCAACAATACCCTGGCCGATATCCTTATCTGACCCCATCGACAAACGGCACCCCATCCCGACCAATGGCAGGGGGTATGCTCCCTATCCCGTTCCCCCTTCTTATTAAATTGACAGGCAAGGGTAAATTTTAATAAAAAATAATCATTAAAAAGCGGCCTTTTTTAAAAATCTATTAAAACTATAGGGTAAACCAAATAATTGTACCTTTTTTAACGTCTTCCTGATTACAAATGCTTTATTTTTGTTTATCCTATTAAGTCGATAGGATTATTAATTTCAAGGTCCCGGCCTTTACCCCAACGGAAGAATTGTGAAAACGAAGTTCCCATTCTCTATCAGGGGAGCACTCATAGCAACGGATCATATGCGATTATCGGAAGAACAAATTCGCGGCCTGAACACCCAGTTGAAAGGGATTCCCCCCGGAAGAAATTATTTCATGGGCCGTCTCATATGGAAAGAAAGCCGTGGTCACCACCAATTTCAGGCCATATGAAGTGGCCATTCTGCACGCCGTCACGGAAGTGGATCGGGACATCCCCGTAATTTGGTGTGATACCGGCTACAATACCCCGAATACCTATAAACACGCCGAGGAACTTATCAACCGGTTGCAACTGAACCTGAAATTGTATGTCCCCAGGCAAACTACCGCCCACAGGGATGCCGTTATGGGGATTCCGGAAATAGATGACCCCAGGCATGCGGAATTCACTGAGCAGGTGAAACTGGAACCTTTCCGCCGGGCCATGTCGGAACATCAGCCGGACGTTTGGTTTACCAATCTGCGCAAAGGGCAAACCGCCCTGAGGGATACCCTGGACATTTTGAGCCTCGGGAAAAATGGGGTCCTTAAAGTGAGCCCTTTTTACCACTGGAGCGATTCCCAGCTGGACATCTACCTGAAAGACCTGGGCCTGCCCAACGAACACCGGTATTTCGATCCGACCAAGGTACTTGCCAACCGCGAATGCGGGTTGCATACCTAGGAATCAAAAAATGATGGAATTACAAAATACGTTGATTTTAAATCTATAAAATAGATAGGATAAATAGGTAAATATGCAAAGCTTTCGAACCGAGATTGAAAATCCGATTGTAGCCAGGGACATCATTGAACTGGAACGGAAAATACGGCAGTTCCGGGAAGGAAAACTGGATGAAGAAAAGTTCAGGAGCCTGAGGTTGGCACGGGGCGTATACGGACAAAGGCAGGAAGGGGTGCAAATGGTGCGGATCAAATTGCCATACGGGAAAGTGACTTCCGCCCAGCTGAGGCGGATTTCGGCCGTGGCGGATGAATATTCCACCGGCCGCCTGCATATTACCACGCGCCAGGACATACAGATCCACTATGTGGCCCTGGAGCGCACCCCGGAGTTGTGGGCGGAACTGGAAAAGGATGAGGTCACCCTCAGGGAAGCCTGCGGCAATACGGTCCGCAATGTCACGGCCAGTGAAACGGCCGGGATCGACCCGGGCGAACCCTTTGATGTCTCTCCCTATGCCCACGCCCTGTTCCAGTATTTTCTCAGGAATCCCATCGGCCAGGAAATGGGCAGGAAGTTCAAAGTGTCCTTTTCGGCCAGCGATGCCGATACCGGCCTGTCCTACATGCACGACCTCGGCTTTATCGCCCGGGAACGGGATGGCGAAAGGGGTTTTAAAGTATTGATCGGCGGGGGCCTCGGGTCCCAGCCACGGCATGCCGACCTGTTATATGAATTTCTGCCTGCAGACCGGATCATTCCCCTGATGGACGGGGTCCTTCGCGTATTCGACCGCTACGGGGAACGAAAGAGCAGGGCCAAGGCACGGATGAAGTTCCTGATCAAAGACCTGGGCCTGCAAGGGTTTAAGGAGTTACTGGAAGCTGAAAAAACGGCGGTTCCCCATACTAGCTTTCCCATAGACGCCGGGGCCTACCCGGTGGCAATGCCCTCGGAAAAAGTGGCTCCGGAGGTAAAAATAACAGATCGCGAAACGTTCGAACAGTGGAAATCCACCAACCTCATCCCGCAGAAGCAGGAGGGCTATGTGGCCATTGGGATCAAGGTATTGCTGGGTGATTTTTATACCGATAAGGCCCGGCACCTGGCAGACCTGGTAGAGCAGTATGCGGCTGGCGAGATACGCCTGTCCCTGAGGCAGAACATCCTGATACCCCATGTCAAAGAAACTAATGTCCCCTTCTTCTATACGGTTTTGGAGAAACTGGGCCTTGCCGAAGCCGGCTATAACAAGGCGCTGGATATTACGGCATGCCCGGGCACCGATACCTGCAACCTGGGAATCGCCAGCAGTACCGGCATAGCCGCTGAACTGGAGCGGGTCCTCAAGGCCGAGTACCCCCACTATGTCAACAATGCCGACGTGGTCATCAAAATCAGCGGATGTATGAACGCCTGCGGGCAACATACAATGGCCCACATCGGTTTCCAGGGCATGTCTATCCGGGCCAGGGACAAGCGTGTCGCCCCCGCCCTGCAGGTCCTCCTGGGCGGCGGCAACAAGGGCAACGGACAGGGTATTTTTGCGGACAAGGTCATCAAGATCCCATCCCGCCGGGGCCCGCAGGCGTTGCGACTGATCCTGGATGACTATGAAGAACATGGAAACGGGCTATCCTACGAAGACTACTATGCCGCCAAAGGCCAATTGTATTTTTACGATTTTCTGAAACCGCTTTCCGATACGGACCACCTGACCGCCCAGGATTTTATCGACTGGGGTACCACGGAGCGGTATGAGAAGGCGATCGGCATCGGGGAATGCGCTGGCGTGGTAATCGACCTGGTAGCGACCCTGTTGTTTGAAAGTGAAGAAAAGATAGGAAATGCCCGGACGGCCCTTGAAGAGGGCAAATGGGCTGCCAGTATTTACCATTCATACGCCTCCATGGTGAACGCGGCTAAAGCCTTATTGACGGCCGGGGACGCCAAGACCAACACCCATGCCGGCATCATCCGTGATTTCCAGGAGCAATTTGTGGCCCCCGGGAAAATAGAGCTTGGCCGGTCTTTTGAAAGCCTGGTGCTGCAGCTTAGGGATACGGCCCCTACCGAGGCCTTTGCCGGAGCCTATCTCAAGGCGGCGACAGATTTTCTGGGGCAGGCGGAGACATACAGAAAACAGGAACTTGTAGAAGCCTGAAAAAAATGCCAGACCATACAGACATAGATCCACAGCAGGAAAAACCGCAGGCCGCCGGAGTGATCCGGCCCCGACTCACGGTCGTGGGAGCCGGCCCCGGTGATGTGGAACTGATCACCCTGAAGGCGATCCGGTCCCTTGAAGATGCCGATGTTGTTCTGTACGACGCCCTGGTTGATCCCGCCCTGCTGGATTATGCCCCGGAGGCGGAACATATTTTCGTGGGGAAACGGAAAGGCTGTTACTCATTTCAGCAAAAACAGATCAACGAACTGATCGTGCAGCGCGCCTTTGCATGCGGACATGTAGTACGCTTAAAGGGAGGTGACCCTTTTGTTTTTGGCCGCGGGGCCGAAGAAATGGTATACGCCGCATCGTACGGGGTGGCCGTGCAAATGGTACCGGGGATTTCATCCTGCATTTCGGTGCCCGCCTCCCAGCAGATCCCGGTGACCAAGCGGGGTGCCTCCGAAAGTTTTTGGGTGATCACGGGAACTACCCGCAACCATGAACTTTCCGGGGATGTAAAATTGGCGGCTCAGTCTAGCGCCACCGTCGTCATCCTGATGGGGATGTCTAAACTCCCCGCCATTGTAGAATTATTTGAGAAAGCCGGAAAGGGTGACCTCCCGGTTGCGGTGATACAGAATGGTACCCGGGCCGATGAGAAATTAGGGATTGGGACCATCAGCACCATCGTTCCCATTGTGGAAGCCAACGAACTGGCCAACCCCGCCATCATCATTATCGGGGAAGTGGTAGCGCACAGGGAAGAATTAATGAATGTGAACAGGCAAATAGCCCTGAATACCGAGATATGAGCACACGCAATAATTTATATCCGATCTTCCTGAAAGCAGGCAACCTGCATTTCCTTATCGTGGGCGGGGGGCAGGTGGCGGCGGAAAAATTGCATTTCCTAACCAAATCAAGTCCGGATGCCCGGGTGAGCATGCTGGCACCGTTTTTCCGGGAGGATACCCTGGAGCTCGCAGGAAAATTCGACGTAGAAATAATCAAAGCCCGCTATGATGCCGGCTATCTGAAGGGGAAACAGCTGGTGATCGCGGCCACGGACGACCCTGAAGTTAATATAAAGGTATATAAGGACTGTCGGGAACGCGATAAGCTGGTTAACGTGGCAGACAACCCGCCCTATTGTGATTTTTATATGGGGGGCATTGTGACCAAGGGCCATGTGAAGGTGGCCATATCCACCAACGGGCAATCGCCCACCACGGCCAAGCGCCTGAGGCAATTTTTTGAGGAAGTACTGCCAGAGGATATCGATGCGATGGTGCGCAACCTGAATGCCTACCGGGAGACCCTCAAAGGGGATTTTGAGTACAAAGTGAATAAAATGAACCAGGTAACAGAAGCCCTGGTTGGCAAAGAGCAACATAAATAATCGGGAATGCCTGGAGAGTGGAAACCCCGCGCCAGGGAGGAGAAATCAAAACGAAAAAAAATGATCAAAACAGATATCATCATCATAGGGGCCGGCCCCACCGGACTTTTTACGGTATTTGAGGCGGGATTGCTGAAGATGAAGACACACCTTATCGATGCCCTGCCGCAACCCGGGGGCCAATGTTCGGAAATTTACCCCAAAAAGCCCATTTACGATATCCCGGCCTACCCGGAGATCCTGGCAGGGGACCTGGTAAACCGGTTGATGGAGCAGATTAAGCCCTTTAATCCGGGCTTTACCCTGGGGGAACGAGCCGAAACCCTTGAGAAGCAGGATGACGGAAGTTTTGTGGTCACCACCAACAAGGGCACCGCACACCAGGCCCCGGTGGTGGTTATCGCCGGCGGACTGGGATCATTTGAGCCCAGAAAACCCCCCATTGGAAACATCCAGGATTTTGAAGATCGTGGAGTTGCCTATATGATTAAAGACCCCGAGGCTTTCCGCAACAAAAAAGTGGTGATCGCCGGCGGGGGGGATTCCGCCCTGGACTGGTCTATCTTCCTGGCGGATGTCGCCTCAGAAGTAACCCTTGTCCACCGCAGGAATGAATTCCGGGGTGCCCTGGATTCTGTGGAGAAGGCGGCCGAACTGGCGAAACTGGGCAAAATCCGGTTGCTGACCGAGGCTGAGGTGAAAAAATTGTATGGGGATGAACACCTGGAAGCTGTGGTGGTGGAACACAATGATGCCTCCAGGGGGGAAAGCTATGTGGAGGCGGATTTCTTTATCCCCCTCTTTGGCCTGTCGCCAAAACTGGGCCCAATCGGGGACTGGGGGCTGGAAATCGAGAAAAATGCCATCCTTGTGAACAACGCCTATGACTACCAAACCAATATCCCCGGGGTGTACGCTATTGGCGATGTGAATACGTATCCGGGGAAACTGAAACTCATCCTTTCGGGCTTCCATGAGGCTGCCGTCATGTGCCAGAGCGCTTACCAACTCGTAAACCCCGGTAAACGTTATGTGATGAAATATACTACGGTAGGCGGGGTAACCGGATTTGACGGTTCCAAAAAAGAGGCGAAAAAAGAAGTAGTACAAAGCATTACGGCTTAGTGTTTTTTAGTTTGCAATTAGCAGAAGACCTTTCGGTTCCTTTGCGGGCCGGAAGGTTTTTGCATTTCCCGGCGGCTAAAAAATAGGCGGAAACACTTGCTTTTATCTGGCCTGTGCCGTTTCTTTGCAGGAGTTCATAACCACATTGAAGATGTTATCAAGAAAGGTGGAGGGAATAGACCCGGTGAAACCTTAGCAACCCTTTAACTGTAAAGAAGGTGCTACATTCTATCTTATGCTATCTCCGGCGGCCAGCCCCCGGGCAGCTAAGAATAGATAACACAAGAAGGAAATCCCATCCTGCCCTTCCCTGACTTGATATCTTTTTACCGTATGAATGTGCAAAAGTCAAAAGTATACCTATGAGCCGTTTATCGGATTTATTACAGGAAAGGATCCTGCTCCTTGACGGGGCAATGGGCACTATGTTGCAACGTTACAAATTCACGGAAGAGGATTTCCGCGGGGAACGCTTCCGCGAATGGAAATTACCCCTGCAGGGGAACAATGATTTGCTGTCTCTCACCCAGCCCCAGGCTATAGCGGAAATCCACAGGCAGTACCTGGAGGCCGGAGCCGACATCCTGGAAACCAACACTTTTTCATCCACGCGGATCGCCATGGCTGACTACGGGATGGAAGGCCTGGTCTATGACCTGAATTTCGAATCGGCCCGGATTGCCGTGGAGGCCGCCCGGGAGTATACTGAAAATGAACCGGCTAAACCCCGCTTTGTTGCCGGGAGCATTGGGCCCACCAACAAAACAGCCAGCATGTCGCCCGATGTGAACGACCCCGGGTTCCGGGCTGTTTCCTTCGATTTACTGCGCCTGGCTTACAGAGAACAGGTGGAAGCCCTGTTGGATGGCGGGGTGGATATCCTTTTGGTGGAAACCGTCTTTGATACGCTTAATGCCAAGGCAGCCCTATTTGCCATCGAGGAAGTAAAGGAGGAACGCGGGAGTGAGGTTCCCGTTATGGTGAGCGGGACCATTACCGACGCCTCAGGGCGGACGCTTTCGGGCCAGACCGCAGAGGCATTCCTTATTTCCGTGTCACACATCCCTCTTTTTTCCATTGGGTTTAATTGTGCCCTGGGCGCAAGCCAGCTCATCCCCCATCTGGAAGTGCTGGCAGCCAAAACCGGCCTGGCGGTTTCCGCCCATCCGAATGCCGGACTGCCCAATGCATTCGGCCAGTACGACCAGACACCGGAAGAAATGGCTGAACAAATCACCGAATACCTCGAAAAAGGACTGGTCAATATTGTCGGGGGCTGTTGCGGCACCACCCCGGAACACATCCGGGCCCTGTCTGCCCTGGTGGCCCGTTACAGCCCCAGGAAATTAAAAGTTCCATCACCAGTTAGCAGCAATATCCTATGAGCAGGGATACAACTCCCATACCGCCCGAAACATCCCGGAAAAGGGACTGGCGCCCGCTGAAACTCTCCGGGCTGGAACCCCTTGTAATCACCCCGGAAAGCAATTTCGTGAACGTGGGTGAGCGGACGAACGTGGCGGGGTCCCGGCAGTTCCTCCGGCTGATCAAGGAGGAGAAGTACGAAGAGGCCCTGGAGATTGCCAGGCACCAGGTGGAAGGCGGGGCGCAGATCATCGATATCAATATGGACGATGGTCTCATCGATGGGAAAGAAGCCATGGTGAAGTTCCTGAATCTGGTGGTGGCGGAACCGGATATCGCCCGGGTGCCGATAATGATCGACAGTTCCAAGTGGGCAATCATCGAAGCCGGATTACAGGTCGTGCAGGGGAAATGCGTGGTGAATTCCATCAGCCTGAAAGAGGGAGAGGAAGAATTCATCCGGCAGGCCAGGCTTATCCGTCGGTACGGGGCTGCCGTGATCGTCATGGCCTTTGATGAGGTGGGGCAGGCCGACAATTACCAGCGGCGCATTGAAATAGCCAGGCGTTCCTATGACCTTCTGGTTAACACGGTTCACTTCCCGCCCGAGGATATCATTTTCGACCTGAATGTCTTTCCGGTCGCCACCGGCATGGATGAACACAAGAGAAACGCCCTCGACTTTATCGAGGCCACCGCATGGGTCCGGAAAAATTTGCCCTACTGCAGCGTCAGCGGGGGCGTCAGCAATGTCTCCTTTAGTTTCCGGGGAAACAACCCGGTGCGGGAAGCCATGCATTCGGTATTCCTGTATCACGCCATACAGGCCGGGATGAACATGGGTATTGTAAACCCCGCCCTGCTTGAAGTCTACGATGCTATCCCGAAGGAATTGCTGGAATATGTCGAAGACGTAATCCTGAACCGGCGGGAAGACGCGACAGAGCGTTTGCTGAATTATGCGGAAACCGTGGTAGGCAAGGCCCGTGAGAACAAGACCGACCTCTCCTGGAGGGAGGAGCCGCTGCAGGATCGGATAACCCGGGCCCTGGTGAAGGGCATCGATCAGTACATAGAAGCCGATGTGGAAGAGGCTCGGAAAAGCGTGGACCGCCCCATTGAGGTTATAGAGGGGCACCTGATGCGAGGGATGAATGTGGTGGGCGACCTGTTTGGCAGCGGGAAAATGTTTTTGCCCCAGGTGGTGAAGTCGGCCCGGGTGATGAAGAAAGCCGTGGCCTACCTGTTGCCGTTTATTGAGGAAGAAAAGAAACTACGGCCCGATTCCCAGGGGGAACAGCAGCACGCTGGGAAAATACTGCTAGCTACCGTAAAGGGCGATGTCCATGATATCGGAAAGAATATTGTGGGGGTAGTCCTGGCGTGCAACAATTATCAGATCGTGGACCTGGGGGTTATGGTACCCCCGGAAAAAATTATTCAGAGGGCCCGGGAAGAGTCGGTGGACATAGTGGGCCTTAGCGGGCTGATCACCCCTTCCCTGGACGAGATGGTATTTCTGGCGAAGGAAATGCAGCGACAGGCCTTTACTATCCCCCTGTTGATCGGGGGCGCCACCACCAGTAAGGCCCACACGGCGGTAAAGATTGATCCGGAATACAAAGCGGCCGTTGTACACGTAAATGATGCTTCCAGGGCCGTGACCGTGGTGGGCAACCTCCTGCAAAAGGAAACGAGGGCAGGTTATAAGGGCACCCTGAAATCGGAATACGAGGATTTCCGGAAGAAGTTTTTGAAAAGGGGAAAACAAAAGGAATACCGCACCCTGGAAGCGGCCAGGGAAAACCGCTACAGGATTGACTGGAAAGCGGCCGATATCGCCGTCCCGAAATCCCTCGGGATACAGGTGATTGACGGCCTGGAGCTGGGAAAGCTCAGGGAATTTATAGACTGGAGCCCTTTCTTCCGCAGCTGGGAACTGCATGGCAAATACCCTCAGATCCTGGAGGATGAAGTGGTGGGCGCCCAGGCCCGGGAATTGTTTTCGGATGCACAGAATATGCTAGACAGGATCATAGCGAAAAAGCTATTAAAGGCCCGGGCTGTTTTTGGGATCTTTAAGGCGAACAGCACTGGGGTGGATGATATAGAAGTGGAAGCGGCCGATGGAAAAAATACTTTTGTTTTCCGGACCCTGCGGCAGCAATTGAAAAAGAGGGAGGGGGTTCCCGATCTGGCCCTGGCTGATTTTATCGCCCCGGGGGATACCGGGATACAGGATTACATCGGGGCTTTCTGCGTCAGCACCGGCTTCGGTACCGCCGAATTGGCCGCCGAATATGAGAAAAAACTGGACGATTACAACGCCATCCTGGTAAAGGCGCTGGCAGACCGGCTGGCGGAAGCACTGGCCGAGTACCTGCACCGGGAGGTACGGCGCCAATATTGGGGATATGCGGCAGAAGAATCCCTGGACAACGAGTCGCTCATCCGGGAAGCCTACCGGGGGATCCGCCCGGCACCCGGCTACCCGGCCTGCCCGGACCACCTGGAAAAAAATACCTTGTGGGAGCTGTTGCAGGTGAAGGAGCGGATTGGGGTTGAACTCACCGAAAGCCTGGCCATGTGGCCGGCAGCCAGCGTGAGCGGGTATTATTTTGCCCATCCTGAATCAAAATATTTCGGGCTGGGGAAGATACAGGAAGACCAGCTGGCCGATTATGCGGCCCGTAAGGGGATTCCCCTGGAGAAAGCCCGGAAGTGGCTGAGGCCTAACCTCGCGGAAGGGGGAGAATTGGCGTAATGCCCTTTCAAAGGGCACCTATCCCGCGTTAGGGATTGAAACGGCATCCCCGGAACCAATGCCTCGCAGGCATGGTTCCGGGATAGAGTGGAAAGCCCGCCCGCCGCGAATGGAATGAGCGAGGCGGGAACGCCCGTATAAAAAAGCAATGGATTAAAGCAATAGCCCGTGAACAGCAGTTTTGGGAATCGGGAAGCCTGACATGAAAGTAACAGAGCATATAGAAAAAGCGAAGGGGAAAACCCTGTTTTCCTTTGAGATCATCCCGCCCGTGAAGGGGCGGAGCATCCAGGAGTTGTACGACAATATCGACCCGCTGATGGAGTTTAGTCCTCCGTTTATCGATGTGACGACCTCCAGGGAGGAATACGTCTATTTAGACCGGGATGGCCTGCTTGATAAAAAACTTACCCGTATGCGCCCGGGAACCGTGGGGATTTGCGCTTCTATCAAGCACAAATACCAGGTAGACACCATCCCGCACGTGCTTTGTGGCGGGTTTACCCGGGAAGAAACCGAATACCTGCTCGTGGACTGCCACTACCTGGGGCTCGACAATGTGATGGCCCTGCGCGGCGATGCCATGAAGGAGGAAAAATATTTTACCCCAACCCAGGGCGGGCACGCCTATGCCACAGACCTGGTTCGCCAGATCAAACGCCTGAACCGGGGGGAATACCTGCATGAAGTGATTGAGACAGACCACTGTGCGGATTTCTGCATAGGGGTGGCCGGGTATCCTGAAAAGCATATGGAGGCCCCCTCCCTGCTGACCGACCTGAAATGGCTCAAAAAGAAGGTAGACCTCGGGGCAGATTATGTGGTCACCCAAATGTTCTTCGATAACAAAAAGTTTTTTGAATTCGTTGAAGCCGCCCGCAAACTTGGGATCGACGTACCCATCATCCCGGGGATCAAGCCCATCGCCGTAAAACGGCACCTGCAATTGCTGCCACAGGTCTTCCGGATAGACCTTCCGCAGGACCTGGTGGATGCGGTGGAGGCCTGCCCAACCAACAAGGAAGTGCGACAGGTTGGGATCGAATGGACGATAGAGCAATCCAGGGAGTTAAAGGCAGCCGGGGTGCCGGTGCTGCATTATTATTCCATGGGAAAATCCGACAACATCCGGGCAATCGCCGAGGCCGTTTTTTAACAGCCGGGGTCGCGGAAGCCGGCCACAGCCTGTTTTTTCCTACTTTTACTGCCGATGAATATCCGGATGCTTATCTTGGGGCTATTAAGCGCAATTTGGGGAATGGCCCAACGCGATTCAGCCTCCCCGGATTATACCCTGGACATCAGTGATTACTATGGTTCTATCCTGCTCCATAACACAGATATTTCCCATCTGATACGCGAACACCCTTCGGGGATCATCCTGGCCTGGAACCGCAAAACATTTGGGGATGAAGCCTGGGAGGAAGCCTTCAATTACCCGGATCTGGGGTACTCTTTTATATACCAGGACTTCAGGAACCCCGTCCTGGGCGAAAACTTCGGGTTGTACGCACATTATAACTTCTATTTCTTCAACCGGCTACTGCAATGGCGTATCGGGCAGGGTATCGCGTACAATACGAATCCCTATGACCGGGAAGAAAATTTCAGGAACAACGCCTACGGGAGCCATTTGCTGAGCACCACCTACCTGATGTTCAACATTCACAAGGAAAAGTTGTTCAACGGCCTGGGGGTGAAGGCGGGCATCGCCCTGATCCATTATTCCAATGCCAATGTGAAGGCGCCGAATACCTCTACCAATACCTTTGCCCTGAATGCAGGCCTGACCTATACGATTGACGGGGGTGAAGAAAGGGATTACCTCCATCCGGAACAACCCGAATTTCAGCCCCAGCCCCTGCACCTGAACCTGGCCTTCCGTTTCGGGGTGAATGAGAGTGATGTGGTGAATTCGGGCCAATTCTCTTTTTACATCCTTTCGGCTTATGCCGACAAAAAGCTGGGGCGTCGCAGCGCCATTCAGCTGGGGGCCGACCTCTTTTTCTCGAATTTCCTGAAAGAACTGATCGCCTTCCAGTCGGTTTCCTTCCCGGAAATGCAGGTGTCTCCTGATACAGATTACAAACGGGCGGGCATTTTCCTGGGACATGAGCTTTTTATAAACCGGATAAGCCTGGTAACCCAACTGGGGTATTACCTTTATTACCCGTTTGATTTTGAGGGCAGGGTATATAACCGGATCGGGTTAAAGCGCTATTTCGGGGATCGCTGGTTTGGGTCGATCACACTGAAATCCCATGCCGCAAAGGCCGAGGCGGTGGAATTCGGGCTGGGGGTCCGCCTCTGACTTCATGTCGGGATAATGATGTGGATAATTAGTTGTTTTTATGATGCTTTACAGACTTAAAATTTACTGGATCCTGCCCTTTTGCCTGCTGGTGGCCTGCAACGGGGAGCAGGTGCCGGACTGTTTTCAGAATGCGGGCAAACCGGTGCGGGAAGAACTGCAGCTGGCCCCTTTTGATAAGATTACGGTTTTTGAGAAGGTGCAGGCAGTGATCCGGTACGGAACAGAACAAAAAGTGGAGGTGGAAACCGGGGAATATCTCCTGGGGGAAGTGAGCGCCACGGTGGCCGACGGCAGGCTCGAATTGCGGGATAACAACGGCTGCAACCTTTTCCGGGATTACGGGCTGACGACCTTTTACATCACGGTTCCCGAACTAAGCGAGATCCGAAGCAGTACAGGCTATCCCATCCGGAGCGGGGGAGTGCTTCCGTTCAACGACCTGAGCCTGTATTCCGAAAGTTTCAGCCAGCCCGGAACCGATACGACGGACGGCTCTTTCGAACTGGACCTGGATGTTCAAAAGCTTACCGTGGTTGCCAACGGGATCGCCTATTTCAGCCTGAAAGGCCGGGCCGGGCAGGCCCGTTTCGTTATTGGGGCAGGAGATTCCAGGATAGAGGCCGGGCAGCTCAGCGCCGGGAAAGTTGAAGTAAATCACCGCGGCAGCAATGACATCCTGGTGAACCCTTTGGAAAGTCTTTCCGGGGTCATCAGGGGAACAGGGGATGTGGTGAGTTTCAACCACCCCCCGGAAGTGGACATTGACATCCTGTACAAAGGGCAGCTAATATTTCAGGATTGATGGTTTGAACCGGGGATCGAAGCCACCTACGGCGGTTTTATTCCCCGATAGTAAGAGGAAGGTGTGGATGCCGAATCAGCCCGTGAGTTCCATAAAAAGGCTTTCGAGGTTCTTGTTCTTGCGGCTGAGCTGCAGGGTTTTCAGTTGATGGTCGTGGGCGAAGTCGAAGATAACAGGGCGCATATCAGTGGTGGTACTGAAGGTGATCTCGTACACAAAACCACCCGTATTTCGAATTTGGGAAACCGATGGCAATTTTTGCAGCAATACTTCCTCCACCCGGTAGTCGAATTCCACTTCCACCACCTGTTCATCACCGTCCCTGAGGTCGGCCAGTTTTTTGTCGGCCACCAGGACCCCTTTGTTGATGATGAGTACCCGGTCGCAGACAGCCTCCACTTCCTTCATGATGTGTGTGGATAGCAGGATGGTTTTGGTCGTCCCGATTTCCCGGATCAGTTTCCGGATCTCCGACAACTGGTTGGGGTCGAGCCCGGTGGTAGGTTCGTCGAGTATGAGTACGTCCGGGTCGTGCAGCAGGGCCGCTGCCAGGCCTACGCGCTGGCGGTATCCTTTGGAGAGCTGCCCGACCTTCTTGTGGGCTTCCGGCAGGAGTCCGGTTTGAGTGACCACCGTCTCGATACGCGTTTTGGGCAAGCCGTAAATTTCGGCCTGGTAGCCCAGGTATTCCCGGACGTACAGTTCGGGATACAGCGGGTTGTGTTCGGGCAGGTAGCCCAGGCTGGTTTGCACTGCCCGGGATTCGGTGCGCACGTCGTGGCCATTTACCATGGCCTGGCCGGCATCGGCATTCAGGTAGGTGCTCAGGATTTTCATCAGGGTGGATTTGCCGGCGCCGTTGGGCCCCAGAAACCCAACCACCTCACCCTTTTTTATTTCGAAGGAAACGTCGTCCAGGGCTTGCTGCCTGCCATAGGCCTTACTTATATTTCTTACCGATAAAGACATCCCCTTTAATTTTTCCAAAAATAAACAATGGGGAACGATCTTGCGGAAGAATTTGGCACAGAGTTTTTCGACGCCTGCCCCGGGGGTTAAAAATGTGTAATTCTCATTGGAAACCCCAGATTGCCAAAATTTTCACAATGAAATCTTCAAAAGTCCTATTTTTCAAAAAAATAAAGGGAATTCTGCGGAGATTTAAATTTAATATTTACCTTAGACCCCTGATTTAAGCGAAATGACACGCAATTATTTCTGGAACGGATTCTATTTTTACTTCTTTTTTAGGAGAGGCATGGGACTGTTATAGGATATTGCGAACAATATATGTAATGAAGTCCCGTGAAAACCGGGACTTTTTTTTTGGATGCCTTTGCGCGGGTCCCCCGGGGGAATTCCGGCGGCGGGGATCCGAAGCAACCGAATACCGGGAAAGCAGTGATAAAGCGTATAGCCATACAGGGGATCAAGGGATCCAACCACCACCAGGTGGCTTTGGAGTTTTTCCAGGAGCCGATCGAACTGGTTGAATGCCTGTCGTTCGATGCCGTGGTGGATCAACTCCTGAACAAAACTGCTGATCAGGGTGTCATGGCAATTGAGAATTCGATCGCGGGTTCCATTTTGCCCAATTATGCCCTGGTGTACCAGAACAACCTGCATATCATAGGGGAGCATTACCTGAACATCCACCACAACCTCATGGTCCTGAACGGGCAGAAGTTATCCGAGGTGACGGAGGTGCATTCCCATCCGATGGCCCTTTTGCAATGCAAGGATTTTTTTAAAGGCCAGCCCCATATCAAACTGGTGGAGGACGCCGACACGGCCGAAACCGCGAAGCGGATCAGGGAAAAGGGCCTGTTGGGGATTGCGGCGATTGCCCCCCGGATGGCGGCCGAATTATATGGCCTGGAGATCATTGCGCCGGAGATTCAGACGATCCACAACAACGCCACCCGTTTCATTGTGCTAAAGACCCGGAACAAGGAGTTGCCCCCGGAGGAAATCAACAAGGCATCGGTGCGTTTCATTACCGACCACAAACGCGGCAGCCTGGCTACCGTATTGAATGTCATGAGCGATTGCAACCTGAATCTCACCAAGATACAGTCGCTCCCCATAATCGAAACCCCCTGGAAATATGCCTTTTTTGTGGATGTCACCTTCCAGGAATACGCCCAGTTCTCAAAAGCCAAAACGCTGTTGAACCTGATGCTGGAAGATTTCAAGGTATTGGGGGAATATAAAAACGCCAGGGTATGATACGAACGGCAGACCGGTTACATACCGTAGAGGAATATTACTTCTCCAGGAAACTGAGGGAGGTGCGCGAGCTTATCAGTGCCGGAAAACCGGTTATCAATATGGGGATCGGCAGTCCGGACCTGGCCCCTTCCCGGGAGGTGCTCTCCGCCATGCAGCAGGCCCTGAATGATACCGGGGCGCACCAGTACCAGAGCTACCAGGGGCTCCCGGCACTGCGGGAACACATCGCGGCTTTTTACGCCGACCATTTTGGCGTATCCGCCGACCCGGGGAAAGAGATCCTTCCCCTGATGGGGTCCAAAGAAGGCATCATGCATATCAGTATGGCCTTTTTAAATGAGGGGGACGAAGTGCTGATCCCCAACCCCGGATACCCCACCTATACCTCCGTTACCCGCCTGGCTGGCGGTGTGCCCAGGGAGTATGAACTAACCAGGGAAAATGGATGGTTCCCGGACCTTAAGGCCCTGGGGCGACAAGACCTGTCGCGGGTGAAGCTGATGTGGGTAAATTACCCGCACATGCCAACAGGGGCGCGGGCCACCAAAGAACAACTGGAGCATCTGCTGGCGTTTGCCAGGCAACACGGGTTGTTACTTATCAATGACAACCCCTATAGCTTTGTGTTGAACCCCAACCCCCTGAGCCTTTTGAGCATCCCGGGGGCCTTTGACACGGCCCTGGAACTCAATTCCCTTAGTAAGACCTTTAACATGGCCGGCTGGCGGGTGGGGATGGTACTCGGGAACGAAGCGCATATTGAAGCCATTTTGAAAGTGAAGAGCAATATGGACTCCGGAATGTTCTACGGGATCCAGAAAGGGGCCATCGCAGCTTTACAAAGCAGCGGGGAATGGTTCAGGGAATTGGATGCGGTCTATAGCAGGAGAAGGGACCTGGTTTTTGAACTTGCCGATGCCCTGGGTTGTTCCTTCGATCCGCAAGCGGCCGGGATGTTCGTTTGGGCACAATTGCCGGACGGGGTCCGGGATACCGAAGGATTTACAGACCGGTTGTTGCATGAGAAAGATCTGTTTATTGCTCCGGGAACTATTTTTGGAAGCCGCGGGGCCGGCTATGTGCGTTTCTCCCTTTGCATTAAGGAAGACCGCATTCGGGAGGCGATCAAACGAATGCAAAAATAAATGGAAAACATGGAAGTAGTTATCATAGGGATAGGATTGATCGGGGGCTCGTTTGCGCGGGATTTAAGAAGGATAGATCCCCAGGCCCGGATCAGTGGGATGGAAGCAAACGCAGGGCACCTGGCGCAGGCCAAATCCCTGGGGCTGGTTGATTCTACAGACGGGGCGGCCCGGCTGGG
Source organism: uncultured Flavobacteriaceae bacterium (assembly GCA_963721045.1). Classification (GTDB taxonomy): domain Bacteria; phylum Bacteroidota; class Bacteroidia; order Flavobacteriales; family Flavobacteriaceae; genus Zeaxanthinibacter. The sequence continues at coordinate 106,986 of CAVRHQ010000018.1, read as the reverse complement.
CGAAGCCGACCTGGTACTTGTGTGCACCCCTGTGGATGCCTTGGTAGAGGAACTTCCGTCTATCCTGGATCGCGTGAAGGATGATGCCCTGGTTATCGACGCCGGATCTACCAAGGCCCTGGTCTGCAAGGCGGTTGCCGCCCACCCCAAACGCCGCAACTTCCTGGCCTGCCACCCCATTGCGGGGACTGAGTTCTCGGGCCCTGAAGCGGCACTGGAAGGGCTTTATGAAGGGAAGACAAACATTATCTGCGAAGTGGAACAAACGGCCTTTAAGTTGCAGGAACGCGCGCTGGATCTTTTCCGGGACCTTGGCATGCGCATCCGGTACATGAACCCTGAAGCCCATGACCGGCATGTGGCCTATGTGTCCCATCTGTCGCATATCAGTTCCTTTATGCTCGGGAAAACAGTGATAGAAAAGGAAAAGGACGAACGCGATATCTTTGATATGGCCGGGAGCGGATTTGAATCCACAGTTCGCCTGGCGAAGAGTTCGCCGGCCATGTGGACCCCCATCTTCCGCCAGAACAAGGCCCATGTTTTGGAGATCCTGAAGGCCTATATCGAGAACCTCGAAGACTTCAGGGAGAAGCTGTCACAGGATGATTATAAAGGGATATACAACGAAATGGACCATACCAATAAGATCCGTGAGATCCTTAAGGGGATCCCTATGAACAGGAAGGCTTAAGAAAAACGATTGAAAAAGGAAGCTACTAATTTATAACAGGTAAAAAGTGAAAAATTCAAAAGAATTAAGGACTTGGTTAGATGACATGGCCCTGCCGCACCCGTTGGTGATTGCAGGCCCGTGCAGTGCAGAAACGGAAAAGCAGGTCTTGAAGATTGCGCATGATCTGAAAGACTCCGATGTAAATTACTACCGTGCGGGGATCTGGAAACCCAGGACCCGCCCCGGGAATTTTGAGGGCGTGGGCGCCATCGGCCTGAAGTGGCTGAAGAAGGTGCGGGAAGAAACCGGCCTCAAGACGGCTATAGAGGTGGCCAACAAAGCCCATGTAGACCTGGCCCTGGAATACGATGTGGACCTGTTGTGGATCGGGGCGCGGTCTACCGTCAGCCCGTTCATTGTACAGGAAATCGCCGATGCCCTGGAGGGAACTGATAAGGTGGTGCTGGTAAAAAATCCCGTAAACCCGGACCTCTCCCTCTGGCTGGGCGCTGTGGAAAGACTTTATGCAGCGAACATACGCAAGCTGGGGGTGATCCACAGGGGCTTTTCCACCTATGAGAAAACCAAGTACCGGAATATCCCGGAATGGCAGCTTGCGATCGAATTGCAAACCAAATTCCCCGACCTGCCCCTTATCAACGATCCCTCCCATATTACAGGGAACAGGGATATGATCTTCGACGTCTCCCAAACGGCGCTGGACCTGAATTTTGACGGGCTGATGATCGAAACCCATTCCGATCCCGACAATGCCTGGAGCGATGCGGCCCAGCAAGTAACCCCTAAAAGGCTGATCCAAATTATGAAGGACCTCCGCATCCGAAAGGAAACCGATGAGGAAACGGAATACAATAAGGAACTGAGCAACCTGCGGACGCAAATCGATATTTTTGACAACCAGTTGATCGACATCCTGGGCAAGCGGATGAAGGTCTCCGACCGCATCGGGGAGCTTAAAAAGCAGCGGAATGTGGCCGTATTACAAACCAATCGCTGGAATGCCATCCTGGGTAAAATGATCCTGGAAGGCGAGGGCCACGGGCTGAGTGAGGAATTCGTGCTGCGGATGTTTAAAGCCATCCACCAGGAATCCATCAACCACCAGGAACGGATCATCAATGACGGGGAAGTGATCCGGAAGTGATATGTGCATAGCCTGGCCCGGTTTTGGTGGCTTCTTGTTTTGAGGAAGATAGTGCCTGCCAACTGTAACATTCCGACAACGGATGCGTCTTTATCTTAAATTAACACCTATAGGGAAATGAAAAGATTTAGCACATTATTACTGATACTGTTTGGCACCCAGGCCTTTTCGCAACGAATTGTCGACCGGGAGGTCGGTAATTTCCATGAGATCAAGGTCTTTGACCTGATTGAGGTGAACCTGATAAAATCAGATGAAAACCGCATCCTGATCAAAGGAGACCATGTGGATGATATCCGTTTCGTGAACCGGAATGGCGTCCTGAAGTTGCGCATGCAACTCGACAAGAAGTTCCAGGGGGAGGATACGCTGATCGAAGTGTATTATACCGACATGGATGTGATCGACGCCAATGAAGGTTCCCGTGTGGTCTGCAACGAAATGGTGAACAAGAACACCCTGGAACTGCGCGCCCAGGAAGGTGCACAGATCAGGATCGGGATGAATGTCGAACAAGTGGATATCCGGGCTGTGACCGGGGGCATCGTTTCCGCATCCGGACTGGCCAAAAGACAATCCATCGTCATTAATACCGGAGGGGTTTTCGAAGGCAGAGACCTGAAAACTTCAGAATCGAGTATTAAAATATCTGCAGGGGGCGAAGCGGAACTCAACGCTTCGGACATGGTGGATATCAATGTAACCGCAGGGGGAGACGTCTATGTTTATGGTAACCCGGCCGAGGTTAGGAAGAGTACCCTGGCAGGCGGACGGATCTTCATGAAGGACTGATGCGTGCCCGGCGCTTGCGGCCGGGGCACCCCCGACGCTCGTGTTACTTGGTCGGGGCAGGCTCCCCTTGTGAAGGGGAGGATTATTTTTGCCCTTAAATTACATGGGAAGTAATAATTCAGAATTCTGGGATTCCTTGTTAGTAGAAAATAGCGAAAAACGCCGGGCTGATTTTGAGGTTCGGCTATACCTTTCTGTCTCGACTCCGCTCGACATGGCAGGTTTCAGTATTGCCGGGTCGATGTAGCCCTTCCAATCTTTCACGCCTGTACTTTGTATCTTGGTGAACCTAATCCACACAAGATAATTTCCTTTATCTGAGTTGCACCTTCACTGTTATCCCGGACTGTCACCTGAGCTGTCACCCTGAGCGGAGTCGAAGGGGGAGTCGAAGGGGGATCGAACATGCGGATATGGTCACCCCTCCGTCCCTTCGGGACACCTCCCCTCCCTGAGGGGAGGACTTCAGGTATCAAACAATTCTGAAACTATTATCCGGGAGTCCCCTCCTTTTGAAGGAGGGGTGCCCCGACGCTTGCGGTCGGGGCGGGGTGGTGAGACCCCTTCGGCTCAGGCGTGCCGCCTGGGCTACTGTCGCTGAAGGTCGGGGCAGGCCAAGTCAGCACTCACCAAATTATCCCGGCAATGTTCCCCTCTGCGGGACCGGCTCCAGGCAAAAGTTTTATGAATTACTAAAAAAACCCCCGGTTGTGCCGGGGGGTATTGATTAAGGAAAGGCGTTTATTCTTACTTCTTAAAAAAGAAACGGGTAATAAAGATCCCCTGGTTGTCGCCTTTGCCGCCATCGCTTTCAACGGCGCTGCTCACGAAGGTAAGTTCCCAGCCTTCGCTGATCATAGTATTTATCATGGAGGTGATCAGGGCGTCGTTGGCGGCGATATTCTGAAAGCGGATCCCACCCAGGTTGTAAAAGTTCAGGAGTTTAGTCTCCGCGAAATTCTTTACACGGATATCGCTTCGGTCTGCAGTATTCCGGGAATTATCCTCGTCGGTCTGGACACTGGTGTAATCCATATAATTTTTGTCTTCCATGGAGTTGATGATCCTGGAACGACCTAGCCCATTGGGGACGATAGATTCCACACAGGTGATAACCTTGAACTGTTGCCCGCTGGCAACCGGGATGGCAGCCAGGGCCAGGAAAGCGGCGAATAGGATTTTTTTCATAATTTTAAATTAAGTGAGTGATTGTTAGGATATTTACCCGCAAATATAGCAGGGAGAATTGAAGTAAAATCGTTTCTTTGCAAAGAATTATTCAGGCAGATGCAGGGAACGGTTTACAAATCCACGGGCAGCTGGTATCTCGTGAAGGACGGGCAGGGCCGTTTTTTTGAATGCAGGATCAAGGGCAGGTTCCGCATAAAGGGCATTAAAAATACCAACCCTGTGGCGGTTGGCGACCGGGTGCGATTTGAATTGGAGCAGCCCGGTGCGGAGGAGGGCATTATCACGGAGATAGAAGAACGCAGGAATTACATCATCAGGAAGTCGGTCAATCTTTCCAAACAAACCCATATTATAGCCTCCAATATAGACCAGGTATTCCTGATGGTCACCCTGAAACAACCCAGGACATTTACTGGCTTTATCGACCGTTTTCTGGCCACGTCGGAAGCGTATGACATCCCGGTGGTCCTTCTCTTTAACAAAGTGGACATTTATTCTCCCGGGGAACTGGAGGAGGTAGACTACCTGTCGTCCCTCTATCGGGATATAGGATATCCCTGCCTGGGGATATCCGCCAGGACCGGAGAGCATGTGGAAGTGGTAAAAGCCCTGATGAAAGATAAGACCAGCATGTTCGCCGGGCATTCCGGGGTGGGGAAGTCCACGCTGATCAATTGGATAGAGCCCGGGCTCGACCTGAAAACAGAGGCCGTATCCGAGCAGCACCTGCAAGGGCAGCATACCACGACCTTTGCGGAGATGTACGATCTGCAATGGGGAGCCAGGATCATAGATACCCCCGGGATCAAGGGATTTGGCCTGGTGGATATGGACCGCGATGAAATTGGCGACTACTTCCCCGAATTCTTTGCGCTTAAATCGGAATGCAAATTCAACAACTGCCTGCATCTTGACGAGCCCCAGTGTGCGGTCAAAGAGGCCCTGGAGCAAAACGAGGTGGCCTGGAGCAGGTATAAAAGTTATGTTGCCATGGTAACGGGCGAGGAAGACACCTACCGCATGGATAATTACGAAGGCGCGTGAGGGCTGTGATCCAACGGGTATCGGAAGCTACCGTTCGGGTAGATGGCCAAACGGTCGCGGCTATGGGGCAGGGGCTCCTGGTTTTCCTGGGGGTGGAGGATGCCGATTCACAGGAAGATATAGCCTGGCTGGCCCGAAAAGTGGCCAATCTGAGGATTTTCAATGACGAAGCAGGGGTGATGAACCGCTCCCTTCTCGATACGCAAGGCGAAATGATAGTGGTAAGCCAGTTCACCCTTCACGCCTCTACTAAAAAGGGCAACCGCCCGTCTTACATCCGGGCCGCCGGGCCAGGCGTTGCCATCCCGCTTTATGAAGGGTTCCTGTTACAGATGGAAGAGGAACTGGGCAAAAAAGTGGGCGCCGGCATCTTTGGAGCCGATATGAAAATCAGCCTTTTGAATGACGGTCCGGTAACCATTTTAATGGACACCAAAAACAGGGAATAATACCCTTAATCGATTTTTTGGTGATATTTTGTAGGAAATTTACCATTTTTACCCCAACCAATTCAAACCAAAACCAAACCATGCGCTCCTGCACATTGCTTTTCTTTTGCGTTGCCGTGAATTTTCTCCATGGCCAGCAACCAGATCACACCGCATTATTGCCGAAGGAACTAACCACCCATGCAGATGCCGTCAAGCGGCTGGATGAAATGCAGGTGGAAATCCTCGCACTAGATAAAATGACGCTCAGGCGCCACCAGGTAATCACGGTTCTGAATGCCAGGGGAGACCGGCACGCCCAGGCGTATGCCTGGTATGATGATTCCCGGAAGATCAGGGAGCTTCAGGCTTCGGTCTACAACGCTTTGGGCCAGGAAGTCGAGAAGTTCAAAGAAAGGGATTTCGAGGATGTCAGCGCGGTGGACGGGGCGACCCTTTATACGGATTCCCGAATCAAATACCTCGATTACACTCCTGTGGAATATCCCTATACCCTGGACTTTTCATATGAGATTAGTACGCCCAACACGGCTGCTATCCCTTCCTGGACCTTCCTGGGGGACAACCGTATGAGCATTGAAAAAAGTCGGTACGAATTGCGCTTTGCCGAACCCGAACTGCGCCCAGAATGCCTGGAACTGAATATGGGGGAAATGGGGATCAACCGGGACGAAACAGACCATAGCATTAGGTACGAAGCCAGTTCCATTGCAGCTGTTGATGACGAAAACCTCTGCCCCGATTTTGATACTTTCATGCCCCGGATTATGACCCGCCTCCCCGTATTCAGTTATGAAGGATATGAAGGGCAGGCCAGGGACTGGGCGGAAATGGGGAGATGGATACAGGCCAACCTCCTTTCGGGACAGGATGTGCTCCCGGCGGCCACCCAGGCGCGAGCAAGATCACTGGTAAATGGGATTGAAGATCCTATGGAGAAGGCCCGGGTGATCTATGAGTACGTACAAAAGAATACCCGCTACATCAGTGTACAGGTGGGGATCGGGGGGATGAAACCCATTAGTGCCTCCGAGGTCGACCGGGTAAAATACGGAGATTGTAAAGGGTTATCCAACTATACCAAGTCCCTTCTGGCAGCGGTTGGGGTGCCCGCCTATTACTGCCATGTGCAGGCGGGGTCTGAGAAGGAGGACCTGCAAGAGGATTTTGCAGACCTGATGCAGGGAAACCATATCATCCTCGCTATCCCGGACGGGAGTGAATACCACTGGTTGGATTGCACGTCCCCCATCCTCCCTTTTGGATTTTTGGGGGATTTTACAGATGATCGCAACGTCCTGATGGTCAAACCAGACGGTGGGGAAATCGTTCATACCCCAGCCTACCTCAATGAAACGAATTTTCAGGAAACCACGGCCAGTTGTGCCCTGGATGGGTCCGGAGGCCTGAAGGGAAAGGTAGCTATTGAGACAAGAGGCATACAGTATGACCAGCACTTCCTCCTGCAGAGCCGGTCCAGGGACGACCAGGTGAAATATTACAAGGATTACTGGTCCTACCTGAACAATTTGCAGTTGACCGACTTTTCATTTGACAATGACCGGAAGGAGGTCTCTTTTAAAGAGGATGTTTCCCTGTCGGCTGCCAATTATGCCAGCAACAGCGGGAAGCTGATGCTGTTCAGCCCGAACCTTTTTAACCGGAGCGATTATGTGCCAGACCGGTACCGCAACCGGGAACTGCCTTTCGAAGTGTCGCGGGGGTTCCTGGACGAGGACAATTTTGAGATCCGGCTCCCCGAAGGTTATGCCATTGAAGCCATGAACCCGGAAAAGAACATCGATTCGGAATTCGGGCAATACCGTTCCTCCCTGTCTTACGACAAGGCGAGCCATTCTATCCATTACCATCGAAAGCTGATGGTGAAGCACGGGTCTTACCCCAAGGAAAAATATGAAGCCTACCGCGACTTCAGAAAGCAGGTCGCCGCGGCGGACAATGACCAGATAATATTGGCCCAAAAAGGCCCCCTTAACCACTAAAACCATAAATTATGACTACCAGGATGAAGACCATGGCAGGCATACTATGCCTGATGCTGACTGCCACTGAGGCACAGGAAATTAAGTTCGGCGATGTTGGGAATGCCGAACTGGCATCCCAGGTCTATGAAGCGGACAGTACGGCCGCGGCAGCAGTACTTTATCGGAATGTAACCGTGAAGTACAATTACGTGCCCTCAGATGGGTTCCACGTGTTAACCTATGTGCAGGAACGGATCAAAATCTATAATCCCAATGGATTTGAATTTGCCACGGTTCGCGAACAACTTTACAGGAACGGGAGCGATAATGAATCCCTAAGTGGCCTGAAAGGATATACCTATAACCTGGAAAATGGGGAGGTAGTGCGAACGAAGATAAAAGGTTCGGATTCTTTCAAAAAGGAGCTGAACCAATATTATTACGAGGAGGCCTTTACCATGCCGAATGTGAAAGCCGGCAGCATTATCGAGTACGAATACCGATTGGATTCGCCCTTTTCCTACCTTATCAATGAAATCAAACTTCAGTATGACATCCCTATCCAGCGACAGGAAATTTCCGTGGCCATCCCGGAGTATTATCATTTCAAGCCACAGGTAAAGGGATATCTGCTGTTAAATCCAACCTATGGCAGCAGGCAGGATCAGATTAGCCTGATGAGCAGGTCCAGTACTGGCAGGAGGCAGTTTATAAACACTTCAAGCATGACCACTCGTACAGTCAATTACCAGGTACTGACCACGAACTTCAAAATGAAGGATGTCCCCGCATTAAAAGAGGAACCATATGTGAACGACATGGACAATTACCGCAGCACCATCCAGTATGAGTTGCAGTTCGTTCAGTTTCCACAATCGACGGTGGAACACTATACCACAAACTGGGAAGAAGTGGTGAAAACCATATATGAAAGCAGTGATTTTGGCAGGCAAATAGATCAGGAACGTTACTTCCGCGAACCGCTGGAGACCATTACGGCAAACAGCCCGGGGCAACTGGAGACTGCGGCGACCATCTTCAGGCATATGCAGGATCGGATGGCCTGGAATGGCCTCCATGGATTTTATACGGACAAAGGCGTGAAAAAGGCTTATGAGGAGCGTTCGGGTAATATTGCCGATATCAATCTGGGGCTGGTCGCCATGTTGCGCGCCGCCGGCCTTAAAGCCTCCCCGGTGCTGATCAGTACCAGGGACCATGGGGTACCACTTTTTCCAACCATTCGCGGGTTCAATTACGTCGCCGCTTTGGTGGAACTCGAACAAGGGAACCTGCTGCTGGATGCCAGCGACAAATTTGTAAAGCCAAACCAGTTGCCCACCCGCGCCTTGAACTGGAGCGGGAAGATCGTTAGGGAAGACGGCACTTATACGGAAATTTCCCTGATGCCATCCCAGCCTTCCAAAGAAGTATGCATGCTGACGGCTCAACTCACGACCAATGGGGATGTCCAAGGTAAATTGCGCAATACCCGCACCAATTACCGGGCCCTGGCCTACAGGAGTAAGTATAGCGACATAGACACTGAAACCTATCTCGATGAATTGGAAGGCCGGCTTGACAGGATGGAAATAGACAATTATGAAATTGACAACAAGGCAAATAACCAGAAACCTGTTGTGGAAACCTTTGATTTTCAGCAGGAAGGTATTGCCGGCAAGGCGGGCGATAAGCTAATATTCAACCCCATGCTCGGACGTGCCCTGACCGAGAACCCCTTCCGACTGGAAAAGCGGGATTATCCCGTAGATTTCACTTATCCATGGGATGAAAAAATGATTGTTAACCTCAATTTGCCGGAAGGATATGAAGTGCTGGAAATGCCCGCAGACCTGGCTATAGCCCTCGAAAATAACGCCGGTAGTTTCAGCTACCAGATCAGGCAAATGGCCAATAGGAGCTTGCAGGTGCTGGTGCAGCTCAATGTGAACCAGGCGGTTATCCCGGCAGCGAACTATCCGGCCCTGAAAGAATTTTATAAAAAGGTGGTGGAAAAAGAGTCAGAAAAGGTAGTTTTATCCAAAATTACCTCCGATGAACATACAGAACGCCCAGCAGGCAGTAGATGAGTGGATCCGGAAACACGGCGTCCGGTATTTTAACGAACTGACCAATATGGCCCAGCTGACGGAGGAGGTAGGGGAAGTGGCCCGTATCATTGCCCGGCGGTATGGCGAACAAAGCGAGAAGGCAAGTGACCGGGAGAAGGACCTGGGGGAAGAACTGGCCGATGTGCTTTTTGTGGTTCTCTGCCTGGCCAACCAAACCGGGATCGACCTGCAGCAGGCATTCGACCGGAAACTGGACCTTAAATCCCGCCGGGACCACGACCGCCATCACGGCAATAATAAACTCAAAGAGTGATATCTTTGTACTTTTGCACAGGCAGGGCACCAATGGCCCTGCCTTGGTCAGTTAACCAGACATAAGCATACCTTGAACATTCACCTTTCCGCACCCAGGGAACAGCCAATCCGGGCGTCGATAGCCATTACCGGTTCCAAGAGCGAATCCAACCGCCTGCTTTTGCTAAAAGCCCTGTACCCTAATATAAGTATCAAGAACCTTTCCAACTCGGACGATGCGGCCGTGATGGCAAAGGGGCTGGGACAGGTTTCCGGGACGGTAGACATCCACCATGCCGGGACCGCCATGCGCTTCCTTACCGCTTTCTTTGCCACACAGGAAGGCAGGGATGTCGTCCTGACCGGTTCAGGGCGCATGAAGGAGCGCCCCATCCGCATCCTTGTTGAAGCCCTGCAATATCTGGGGGCCGACATAACCTATCAAAAGGAGCCGGGCTACCCGCCCCTAATTATCCGCGGCAAAAAGCTCGTGGCAGACGCCGTCCAGCTACCGGCCCATGTAAGCAGCCAGTATATTTCGGCTCTGCTCCTGGTAGCCGGAAGGCTCGAAAACGGGCTTACCATCGAATTGATCGGGGAGATCACCTCTGTGCCCTATATAAAAATGACGCTGGCGCTGCTCGGGCAAGTCGGGATACGCAGTGAGTTTTCGGGGCAAACCATCCGCGTATGGCCGGCCCGGGAGGTGAAGGATACCACCCTGGTGGTGGAATCGGACTGGAGTTCGGCTTCCTATTACTACAGCCTTGCCGCCCTGAGTGAGCGGGGTACTGAAATAACCATTTCTTCTTATAAGGAAGACAGCCTGCAGGGAGACAGTATCCTGCAGGAGATATACAGGGACTTTGGGGTTATGACGCAATTTGATGATGGCCGGATGACCCTGAAAAAAATATCGGCTAAAATCCCCGTTAAATTGAACTATCACCTGGCAGATGCCCCGGATATTGCCCAGACCCTGGCCGTTTGTTGTTACACACTGGGGGTGGGGTGTCGGCTAACAGGCCTTCACACGCTTAAGATTAAAGAGACAGACCGGCTGGTGGCCCTGGAAACGGAGCTCACAAAATTGGGTGCGCGAATAAGCGTCACGGATCGTGCCCTGCAGCTCGAAGCCGGAGGCAGCTTTCAGGAAGGCGTGGCCATAGATACCTATAACGACCACCGGATGGCTATGGCTTTTGCCCCATATGCCCTAAGGGCCGGTGTAACGATCCGAGATGCCGGGGTAGTTTCCAAATCCTATCCGGATTTCTGGCGCGACCTCGCTTCCCTGGGCCTGGGCGTTAAAGAGGCAGACTAGGCATTTAATCGGGTATTTACTTGACATAGCCTGGGCGATGGTTGTATATTTGCAGCCGCCAAAATCGAAACAGGAGATCAGTTTTGTGGAGTTTGTGACTCCTGCAGATGAGGAAGATCGATCGCTTACCGAAGACGGCATCCAGGGCCTTTCTTTCCGAAGGTATTAAGACAGCTGAGAAGCATTACAGACAGACATATGAAATTATCGCACTTCAATTTTGAATTACCCAAGGATCTCATCGCGGAATACCCGGCCGAAAACAGGGACGAATCCAAATTAATGGTGGTCCACCGAAGTACCGGGAAGTTAGAACACAAGAAATTCAAGGACCTCATTGATTATTTTGATGAAGGGGATGTGATGGTGCTCAACAATACAAAGGTATTTCCCGCCCGCCTCTATGGCAACAAGGAAAAGACCGGGGCGAGGATCGAGGTATTTCTTCTGAGGGAGCTCAATGAGGAACAACGGCTGTGGGACGTATTGGTAGACCCGGCCAGGAAGATCCGAATTGGGAATAAATTATATTTCGGGGAGGATGAAAGCCTGGTAGCCGAGGTAATAGACAACACCACCTCCAGGGGCAGGACCCTCCGTTTCTTGTATGACGGGTCTTATACCGATTTCAGGCGCAAGCTCAGGGAGCTGGGGGAGACGCCGCTGCCCAAGTATATCAAGCGGAAGGTGGAACCCGAGGATGAACAGCGTTACCAGACCATCTACGCCAAATATGAAGGGGCCGTGGCCGCGCCTACTGCCGGGCTTCACTTTTCCAAGCATTTGCTTAAGCGCCTGGAAATTAAAGGGGTGGATTTTGCCGAACTCACACTTCATGTTGGCCTGGGCACCTTTAACCCGGTAGAAGTGGAAGATCTGTCCAAACACAAAATGGACTCCGAAGAACTCATCATTGACGAGCAGGCCACGGAGATCGTAAACACTGCCAGACGGAACAAGCGCAAAGTCTGTGCTGTGGGCACCACGGCCATGCGCGGCCTGGAAAGTGCGGTTTCGTCTGAACAAATGTTGAATACCTTTGACGGATGGACCAATAAGTTTATTTTTCCTCCTTATGAGTTCAGTATTGCGAGCGCCATGGTTACCAATTTCCACCTGCCTAAATCGACCCTCCTTATGATGGTTTCTGCATTTATGGGGCACGAACTGATGAAAAGGGCCTACAAGGAAGCCATCCTCGAGGGGTATCGCTTTTATTCCTATGGGGATGCCATGCTCATCCTGTAGACGCCTTAACACCCTCAAATCCGTATCCCCTGGCTGAACGGCGAGGCCTGCCTGTATTTTTTAGTATCTTGAATAAATGGAAAGCACCGAAAAAAAGGATATCAGGGCATTAAGCAGGGAGGAACTCAGGGATTTCTTTACCTCCAGGGGGCAGGAGGCCTACCGGGGGAACCAGGTGTATGAATGGTTGTGGCAGAAGGCGGCACACCATTTCGACGCCATGACCAATCTTTCCCTGGAGACCCGGAGCATGCTCGAGGAATATTTCACCATCAACCATATCGAGGTAGACCAGATGCAGCGAAGCGCCGACGGGACTATTAAGAACGCTGTGCGGCTTCATGACGGCCTGGTTGTGGAATCGGTACTCATCCCTACGGAAAAAAGGACGACGGCTTGTGTCTCCAGCCAGGTAGGGTGTAGCCTGGATTGCAGGTTCTGTGCCACGGCACGCCTGAAACGCATGCGCAACCTCAACCCGGATGAAATCTATGACCAGGTGGTGGCCATTGATCGTCAGAGCCGGTTGTACTATCAGCGGCCGCTAAGCAATATTGTATTTATGGGGATGGGGGAACCCCTGATGAACTACAACAACGTCCTGCAGGCTATTGGTAAAATCACCTCCCCCGAAGGCTTGGGGATGTCTCCCAAACGGATAACACTTTCCACATCAGGGGTTCCGAAAATGATCCGCAGGTTGGCAGACGAGGGTGTAAAATTCAAATTGGCCGTGTCTTTGCATTCGGCTATTGAATCCACCAGGAGCTCCATTATGCCTTTCAACTCCAGCTTCGGCCTGGTCGCCTTGCGGGAAGCCCTGGAATACTGGTACCGGCACACCGGCAGCAGGATAACCTATGAATATGTGGTGTGGGAAGGGATTAACGATTCCCGGGAAGATGCGGAGGCCCTGGTGGCTTTCTGCAGGTTTGCCCCCTCCAAGGTAAACCTGATCGAATATAACCCAATAGATGATGGTGAGGCGTTCCGGCAGGCCTCCGGTGAAGCCGTCTCCATGTATGAGGAAATCCTGCGGCAAAACGGGATCACCTCTACCATCCGACGCTCCAGGGGGAAGGACATCGACGCCGCCTGCGGGCAGCTGGCCAATAAGTCTGGCTAGGTGCCCGGGAGAACAGACCGGCCTTTCACCCATAACCCGCCTGCTTTCCAATCCTGTGCGGTTTATTTGCAAGACCCCAGGACATTTACCTGAGGGGCTTTCGTTCCCCTCCTAATTTTGTCTAATTTTATGCCTGCCTAAAAAGCCGCTAAACCCAAGCCTTTTGAATATCGTTGCCCAAATTAAGGAACCCATAGAAAGGGAAATGGAACTTTTTGAAAAAAAGTTCCATGAATCCATGTCCACGAAGGTAGCGCTGCTCAACAGGATAACTTACTACATCGTTAACAGGAAGGGCAAGCAGATGCGGCCCATGTTTGTCTTCCTTACGGCCAAATTCGTCAATGAGGGGCAGGTGAACGAACGCACTTACAGGGGCGCCTCAGTGATTGAACTCATCCATACCGCCTCCCTGGTTCATGACGATGTCGTGGACGACAGCAATAAACGCCGTGGTTTTTTTTCCATAAACGCTCTCTGGAAGAACAAGATCGCCGTATTGGTGGGTGACTACCTGCTTTCCAAGGGGATGCTGCTGTCTGTAGACCATGGCGATTATGACCTGCTCCAGGATCATTTCCGTCGCCATACAGCGAAATCAGTGAAGGCGAATTGCTGCAAATTGAAAAGGCCAGGTTGCTCGACATTACCGAAGAGGTCTATTATGATATCATCCGGCAGAAAACGGCCACCCTGATCGCCGCGTGTTGCAGTCTGGGCGCCTGTTCCGTTCAACCGGGATCCGAGCATGTGGAAAGGTTCAGGAAATTCGGGGAACTCTGCGGGATGGCTTTCCAGATCAAGGACGATCTTTTCGATTATGGGGAGGAAAAGATAGGCAAGCCTACGGGAATCGATATCAAAGAACAAAAAATGACCCTGCCACTTATTTATGCCCTGAACCATTGTACCAAGCAGGAGAAGAAATGGCTGATCAACTCGGTAAAAAACCACAGCAAGGAAAAGAAGCGGGTACGGGAGGTGATTGCCTTTGTTAAGGATAAGAACGGCCTAACCTATGCTGAAAGGAAAATGCACGATTTTAAAAACCAGGCCCTGCAGTTGCTGACCACATATCCGTCTTCGAAATATAGGATGTCCCTGGAACTTATGGTGAATTATGTGGTAGACCGCAAGAAGTAGGGAAAGTCGGGCGAATATACTATTCCCAAAAAAAATTGAAGGCCCGGGCAACGATCTATGCACTAAGAGCGTCTATATCTGTAAAAACACTTTGAAAACTCTTGAAGATCATTTCAATTTACTCCGATGAGAAGGCCCTGATCCGAAAGGCTATTGCCGGCCGGCGGGATGCGCAAAGGCAGATCTACGAGCAGTATGCCCCCAGGATGCTGAGCGTTTGCCGGCAGTATATCAGGGATCCCCATTTTGCGGAAGACGTAATGATACAAGGGTTTGTGAAGGTGTTTATAAAGCTGGACAGTTTCAGGCACGAAGGAAGTTTCGAGGGGTGGATCCGCCGCATTATGGTTCGGGAAGCCATCAGCAGCCTGCGGAAAAAGCAGTTCGTGGTATTCGATGAGGAACATGCCTCTTTTGAGCCCAGTGTTGACCCGGCCGGGGAATCAGAATTGCAGGCCGAATATATCCAGTCCCGTATCGATGCACTGCCGGAAGGCTATAAGATGGTATTTGTCCTGCATGTGGTGGATGGGTACCAGCATGCGGAGATTGCCGGGATGCTCGGCATTTCCGAGGGGACGTCCCGCTCTCAGCTCTTCAAGGCCCGGCAGGTGTTGCAGGAACAACTGAAATCCTATAAAAATCAAGCCTATGGCACGCACAGAATTGGATAAAACCATCAGAAAAACCCTGGGGCAGCGGACCATTGCCCCAACCAGCGATGCCTGGGAACGGGTACAGGCCGGATTGCCGGCACCCCGTCACAGGTTCAGGACGGTATATTACACTTCCGCGTGGCTGCAGCCATAGCCGGCATCCTGATCCTGTCGTTCCTGTATTTTCAGGATTCGGGAGTGGGGGAAACCCCGGAATCCTTCGCCGGGCCGCAACAGCCCGGACAGGAAGCCAGGACCCCGCAGCAACCGCTTGCCGGTACCCCGCTTGCGTACCGAAGAAGGCACCGAACCCGGTCCAGTGGAACGGCAGGTAGCTACCCCGGAACCAGGGGAAATCACTGCCGGCCAGCAGGCACCGTCAAGGCGGGGCCCGGTTGTTGATTCCGGGATGGAACCAAAAGGGCAGACGGAGGAACCACCTGCTGCAGTTCCAGCCGAAGCATTGTTGATCCAGGCCAAGGTAGAAGAGGTCGTGGCCCGGGTGAATGCGGCTGAACGTGAGGGGGGGGCAACTTGCCGATGCCGCGGTGGAGCAGCTGCTGCGAGACGCCCGGCAGGAAATCCTGGCCGAACGTTCGGCCAGGCAGCAAACCACTGTCGACGCCATGGCCCTCCTCTCTGAAGTGGAGACCGACCTGGACCGGTCGTTCAGGGATCAGATCTTCGAAAAGCTGAAAGCCGGGTACACCCGGGTGCGTACGGCTATCGCCGACAGAAATAATTAAAGGAAATTCCCTGCCATAGCATGAGGATTAAATTAACTCCGGGATGGAGCAGGGGATTTTATATCGTCAATCGAAATAACAACATTACTATGAAAACTTGGATCAAATGCCTGATTATCTGCCTGTTGCTGGGGAGCAGCACAGGCCTCAGGGCGCAGGACGAACCCTACCAACGCAGGATACGGGCCCTGCAGGAAGAAAAGCAGCGGGTAACCAATGAAGAAAAAGACGCGCTTAAGGAGGAGGTAAAAGCTATAAACGAAGCGGAAGAGGAGGGCAGGATTACCCCCGGGGAGGCGAAGCAGCAAAAGGAAGAGGCCGCCAAAAGGCGGGCGCTGAACATTGAGAACCGCATAGCTATTATCGACAATAAGATCGCGTTGCTCGAGCGGAACAAATCGATCCCGCCGGGAGAAGAAAGCGAATTTTCCATAACCGATGACGGGGCTGATGTGCATATTACCTTCGGGGATGAGGACTGGTTCCGGTTCCATAAACGCAACAGGAAGCCGAAGTATGACCGCTGGACCTATTCCGACCCCGTAATTGCCTTTGGGCTTAATAATGCGGTCATCGACGGGCAGTCCCTCAACGACTCGCCATATAAGATAGGGGGGAGCCGGTTTTTTGAGCTCGGGTGGGCCTGGCGTACGCGGGTGTTCAGGAATTCCAATTTCATGCGTTTCCATTACGGGGTTTCCTTGCAGTTCAATGGCCTCAAACCGGACAACAACCAGTATTTTGTGTCGGAAGGGGGGCAAACTTTCCTGGAAACATTCGACTACAACCTGGATAAGTCCAAGTTCAGGATGGACAACCTGGTTTTCCCGGTTCATCTGGAATTCGGCCCTTCAAAATTCCATCAGTATTCAGACCATGTCCGCTATTCCCTCAATAACCAGTTCCGCTTTGGGATCGGCGGGTATGGTGGGTTCAACATGAGTACAAGGCAGAAGCTCAAATACGAGCGAAACGGGGACCATGTGAAAGACAAGCTGAAGAGGGGCTACAATACGAACGACCTGATCTATGGCCTGAGCGCCTACCTGGGATTTGACAATGTGCTGCTATATATGAAGTACGACCTGAACCCGATTTTCAAAAATGCCCAGACAGATCAGCATATGATCGGGATCGGGCTGCGCATTGACCGCTAAGGGCCCTCCGGGATATTTATTTCTCAAGCGATTTCCGCATTTCCGGAGTGAAATCTTGCTCGAAATAGGTGCGCCTGCAATGGGAACATTCGGCTACCCTATAGGTTGAAACCACAAATAAGGGGATCCAGAACAGGTGGAAATACTGTGGGGTGCTCTGTAGGGACAGGGTATTTTTCTGCCCGCAAAAACTGCAGGACACTCCGGACAGAAGCTGGGTTCTGACCTTTCCGGGACGAGTTCCGAAAAAAAGGAAAAACATAACAGGTATCTTCAGGTTCCGACCTAATATAAGACAATCGGGTGGGAAAAAATATCCCTGGCGGAAATGCTTTCCCATGCGTCTCTGTTTTTATATTTTTACCGATACCTATTGTCGCAAATTGATTTCAAAATCTACTATTGATCATGTGTATGACGCCGCCCGTGTTGAGGAGGTGATCGGTGATTTCGTGCAATTGAAAAAATCCGGGTCCAACTTCAAGGGCCTGAGCCCCTTTACCGATGAGAGGACCCCCAGTTTCATGGTGTCACCCGTAAAACAGATATGGAAGGATTTCAGCAGTGGCAAAGGGGGGAATGTGGTGGCCTTTTTAATGGAGCACGAGCACTTTACCTACCCCGAGGCCATTAAATACCTCGCCCGTAAGTATAACATCGAAGTGGAGGAAACCCAGCAGTCGGATGAAGAAAAGGAGCAGGCCGGGGAGCGGGAAAGCATGTACCTGGTTTCGGCCTTTGCGGGGGAATATTTTGAGGACACCCTTTGGAACTCGGAGCAGGGGAAGGCCATAGGGCTCACCTATTTCAAAGAGAGGGGTTTTACTGAAGAAACCATAAAAAAATTCGCCCTCGGCTTTAGCCCGGACCGGTGGGATGCCTTTACCACGGCCGCCCTGGAAAAAGGCTACCAGCTGGAATACCTCGAAAAAACAGGCCTTACCATCGTAAAAGAAGGGGAGGACGGCGGGGAACAAAAGCAATACGACCGCTTCAGGGCGCGGGTTATGTTTCCCATCCACTCCATGAGTGGGCGAATCCTGGGTTTTGGCGGTCGAATCCTGGGCAACGACCGCAAAGCTGCCAAATATGTGAATTCCCCGGAGAGTGATATCTACCATAAAAGTAAAGTGCTGTACGGCATTTACTTTGCCAAACAGGCCATAGCCAGGGAAGATATCTGCTACCTGGTGGAAGGGTATACGGATGTTAT
Organism: uncultured Flavobacteriaceae bacterium; assembly: GCA_963721045.1. Classification (GTDB taxonomy): domain Bacteria; phylum Bacteroidota; class Bacteroidia; order Flavobacteriales; family Flavobacteriaceae; genus Zeaxanthinibacter. Next base: position 88,705 of record CAVRHQ010000018.1, on the reverse strand, counting down.
CCAGCTCTTTCAGCGGGGAATACACAATGTTGTGGCATCGAGTGGTACGGCCCTCACCCCAGAACAAATACGGCTGGTCAACCGGCTGACCAAAAATATAACCGTGCTATTTGACGGGGATGCAGCCGGGGAAAGGGCTTCGCTCAGAGGGATCGATCTGATCCTGGAGCAGGGTATGAACGTGAGGGTCTGCACGTTTCCGCCCGGGGAAGACCCGGATAGTTTTGCGAAGAACAACGAGATAGAAGACATCCGGGACTACCTGAAAGAACACACCAGGGATTTCATACAGTACAAGGCATCCCTGCTGGCCAGGGAAGCAGCCGGGGACCCCATAAAGAAAGCGGAAACCGTGCGGGACATTGTCCATAGTATCTCGAAGATCCCGGACCAGATCAAGAAGGAAATTTACCTCAAGGAATGTGCGGCCATGATGGAGGTGTCGGAGGAAGTGCTTTTTAATACCCTTGCGCAGCTCAGTAAAAGGAAAGTGACCGGCCAAACCCAGCAGCGGCCCCAGGGGCAGCAGGCTTTCGGGGTAGTGAAAAATGAACAGCTGCTGAAGAATATCGATATCCAGTACGAGCTGGAACGCAAGATCATAGAGATGCTGCTGCTGTACGGGAAGGAGGAGGAGGCCTTTGAAGACCTGGTTCTTAAGGAAAATGAAGAGGGGTACCTCATTTTAGAACCCGAACGGGTGGAAGCGCGTGTCTATGAAAAGGTATATCTGGATTTGCAGGAAGATGAAATTGAGCTGAGTCATGACAGGTTCCGGATACTGTACTACAAGCTTATTGCAGCGCTGAACGAAAAGGAGGATTTTTCTATACAGGCCTTTGTGTCGGAACTGGACCAGGAGATGGTGACAGAGGTTTCATCCATCCTGATGGAGGAGGAGAAATACGACCTGCATAATTGGGAACGCAAGGACATTTATCCCAAGGACAAACAGATGACCGTTGCCCAGCTGGTAAGTGAAACCATCCTGACCTTGCGGTGCTTCCTGATCAAAAAACGGATCGCCTCCCTGCAGAAACATACCGAAGATTCCCGGGACGACCATACGGAGACCCTTGAGGAGATCATGAATTACCTGCAGCTCAACAAACTTCTCAACAAAAAGCTCAACCGAGTACTGTCGTGAATCCCGCAGGGTCACAGGCCCCGTGAAAGAAAAGACCCCCGAAGAATTCCTTCCCGGGGGCCTGGTATTGAGCTGTAACTTTATTTTAGTATAATTCCAGTGCTTTGGCCTGTTGTAAGAGGTCTACCAGGTTGTCCACATTGAGTTTCTTCATGAGGCGTGCTTTGTAGGTGCTGACGGTTTTCTCGTTCAGGTTCAGGCCCTGTGCCACCTCCTTGTTGCGCTTGCCGCTGGCCAGCATTTTCAGGACTTCCACTTCCCGGGTGGAAAGCTTTCGGAAGAACCGTCTCGGTTTCTGGGTGCCTTCATCAAAGGCCAGGCGTTGAGCCAGCTCATTGGTGATAAACATACTGCCTTCGCTCACCTTCCGAACCGCGCTGATGATGTAATCCAGTTCTGCCGATTTGGACAGGTACCCATATGCCCCGGCACGGATGGTACTGAGGGCGTAAACATCTTCAGATTGCCCGCTGTATATCAGAACTTTAATATCGGGGAATTCCTGTTTGATCTTTCTCAGGGTTGCAATCCCGTTGATTTCAGGGATATCCATTTCCAGGATTACCACGTCCGGGGTTACCTCCTTGAGTTTGGTAAAGAGTTCGGTTGTGGTAGCCGCATCTTCGATCACATTCATATCAGAGGAGGAATTCAGGACTTGTCGGATGCCCATCCTCACAATGGGATGATTGTCAGCAATTAAAACTTTGATCATTGTGGGTTGTTTGCTTGAAGTTAACGCCATTGCTTCATTGGTTGGTAATCATGCAATGTATGGTTAAGACTTTAAATTTACAGAACAAATATGTGTTTTTTTTATTAATTATCAGCGATTTACATACAGATATTCGACTTAATTGCCTGATTCTTAGTTAAGCGGTTATTTCAGTACGGCAGGAATTTCACATACTGGTATAGGAACCATCTTATGTTTATTCGCTGAATTTAATCTGCTAAAGATAAGAAAAACTTCCTTTTTCCTTCCTGTAAAATCTTTTTCGGTTTTATTTGCTTCCTTCATCTGCATGGCCCATTCCATTTCGGGGTAGCTCGCCCCGATCTGATCCTCGTCTGTCCGCTGGTCTCCCCAGAGGCCATCGGTTGGGGGCGCCTTGATGATAGACTCGAGGATTCCCAGGTGCCTGCCCACTTCATACACCTCTGTTTTAAGCAGGTCGGCAATGGGACTGAGATCTACGCCGCCATCCCCGTATTTGGTGTAAAATCCGATCCCAAAGTCTTCTACCTTATTCCCGGTACCGGCCACCAGGTAGGAATGGAGGGCAGCGAAATAATACAGGGTGGTCATCCGCAGCCTGGCCCGGGTATTCGCCAGGGACATAAATCGTTCCTCTTCTACCTTTACTTTTGGAAGTTGGGCGAGCAACTGATCAAATACCGGGGTCAGGTTAACGGGTTGCCGCCGCACATTGGGAAATTGATCCATCAGCCAGCCAATATGCTCGTCTGCCCGGGTAACCTGGTCGGATCCCTGATGGATAGGCATTTCAATACAAAGCAGATCCAGGCCCGTCCTGGCGCACAGGGTGGATGTGACTGCGGAATCGATCCCACCGGATACCCCTATCACGAATCCTTTCGTATGAGCCCGGGAGGCGTAATCCGTTAACCACTTTACAATGTGGTCTACAACTTTTTGGGTTTGCATAGGCCTTACGGTTAGCTGGAAATCCTTTAACTTTACCGCATAAAAATATAACCTGAAGCGGGAATAATAAAACTTAAACCGGATTACTTTTCATGCGAATAATTGCTTGGTTGTGGCTGCTGGTTCCCCTGTTTTTTGCCGGATGCGGGGAGGATGAGCAGATTCCGGGGGAGATTGCCAAGATCCCTGTCACCATAAAAATACTCAGGTTCGACAAGGACTTTGCCCGGGCCACGCCGGCCGATTTACCCCGACTCAAGGCGGATTTCCCTTACCTTTTTCCGGCACGTTATGCAGACAGCGTGTGGGTGGCCAAGATGCAGGACAGCCTGCAGCGGGAGTTATTGGATGAAGTACAGAAGGCATTTCCTTCCCTGGACGACCTTCGAAACGAACTGGAGCTTTTTTACAAACACGTATTATATTACTTTCCCGGGCAGCAGGTCCCCGAAGTGGTTACCGTAACATCGGATGTCGATTATAACAACCGGGTGATCCTGACTGATTCCCTGTTGCTGATAGGACTCGACAATTACCTGGGCAGCGGGCATCGTTTCTACCAGGGTATCGACCGGTATATCGCTGCTGGCCTGTCCCCTGAATACCTGATCAGCGATGTGGGCAGTGCCTTTGCAAAAAAAGTGAATCCACCCCCGGTACAACGCACCTTTCTGGCCCAGATGATCTACTACGGTCGGGAATTGTACCTGAAAGACCGCCTGCTCCCGTTTATTTCCGATGAGAGGCAAGATCGGCTATAGCCCGGAGGAGTCTCGCATGGGCACAGGCCAATGAAGAACAGATATGGCGGTATTTTATAGAGAGGGAACTCCTCTACAGCACGGATCACCAACTGGGGCCCCGCTTCCTGGATCCCGCCCCCTTCTCCAAGTTCGGGCTGGAGCTGGATAACGAGTCGCCTGGCCGGCTGGGCCGCTATATGGGATGGCAGATCGTACGGGCCTTTATGTCGCGCAATGATGTAACCCTGAAGCAACTCCTGACCCTCCCGGCCGATGAGGTCTTTAAAAGGGCCAATTATAAACCTAAAAAATAAGCGATGTCAAAATTACAGACTTCCGAGATTGTACTGCGGGTAGGCCTGGACGAGAACCGGGTACCCGAAGAACTCCATTGGTCTGCCCAGGATGGCGGAATTGAGAATGAAGAGGCCAAAGCCATGTTATTGTCGGTCTGGGACAGTAAGAATCAGGAATCGCTTAAAATTGATTTGTGGACCAAGGACATGCCGGTTGAGGAGATGAAGGTTTTTTTCCACCAGACCCTGGTATCGCTTTCCAATACCTTCCTGAAAGCCACCCAGGATGAAAAAATGACGGCCACCATGCGGGATTTCTGCGACTATTTTGCGGAAAAATTAGAACTCAAATAGGGCAGGCGGCAGCCCTGGGGCATCATTAGCTCGCCATGCAGCAGCAGATGTGATGGTTTTCCCCCTTTCATTCCCGGAGAAATGGTAAATTTAAAGAAAAAGGAGGGGTAATTCCCTCCCAATGCTTACGGAATATGGACAGTGAACTGAACTTTGAAATCCCATCCCTGGGGGAAACCCGCTTTCAATCGCCCATTGGCCTCAGTACGACCAAAGGGACAAACGTTTTCAATTATATACGGGAGGAAGAACGGTTGCTGTACACCAATTCCTTTGATGTCTTCAGGCAATGCCTCGATGAAAAGCGGTTGCCGCTTTCCCTCGAGAGGGCCGGGCCGCGGGAAAGCCTTTACTTTGATCCGAAAAACATCACGGCAGCAATTGTCACCTGCGGCGGCTTGTGCCCGGGGATCAATAATGTGATCCGTAGCCTGGTAATGGGGCTCCATTATTTTTACGGTGTGAAAAAGATCCTGGGGGTCCCTTATGGGTATGAGGGCCTGAACCCGGCATTCGGTCATGGGTTTGTGGAACTATCTCCCATGGCGGTAAAGGATATACATATTACCGGCGGTACCATGCTGGGCTCTTCCAGGGGGCAACAGGAAATAGGCGTGATGGTGGACACCCTGGAATCCAACGGAATCGATATCCTCTTTGCCATTGGTGGGGACGGGACGCTGAAAGGGGTCCGGGCACTTTGTGAAGAGATTGGCAAAAGGGGGTTGCGGATAGCCGTGGCAGGGATCCCCAAGACGATCGATAACGACATCAACCTTATAGACAAGTCTTTTGGCTTTGAGACGGCTTTTGACATTGCGAGCCCCATCATCCGGGACGCCCATAACGAAGCAACCGGGGCCCATAACGGGATAGCTATTGTAAAACTCATGGGAAGGGACAGCGGTTTTATCGCCGCTTCTGCCGCCCTGGCAATGCCCATGGTTAATTTTGTGCTGGTGCCTGAAATGTATTTCCACCTGCAGGGGGACAAGGGCTTCCTGGCCTTACTGAAAGAAAGGCTGCATGCCAAACACCACGCCGTGATCGTTGTGGCCGAAGGGGCAGGGCAACACCTTTTCGGAATAGCCGGGGAAGCAGATAAGGACGCCTCCGGGAATATCAGGTATCTGGACATCGGTCAAAAACTGAAGGAAGAGATCGCGGCCTATTTTAAATCTGCGGATATCCCGGTGACCATCAAATACATCGACCCCAGTTATATTATCCGCAGTGCACCCGCTAACGCAAGTGACAGCATTTTCTGCAGCCGGCTGGCCTACCATGCCGTACACGGGGCTATGGCGGGAAAGACTAATTTTGTGGTGGGGATGTTGAATAATTCCTTTGTTCACCTGCCCATTGAACCGGTGGTCAGGCAGCGAAAAAAAATCAACCTGGGGGGTGAATTCTGGTTTGCGGTACTCCAAAGCACCGGACAACCATTTATGATGTCCTAGGCAGGAAATTCCCGGAAAACCAGGAAAAACACCTAGTCGATAGCCAGGACCGGGGTTTTGGCACGTTGGGTCAGGATCCTGGTCAATCGTCCCTCGGATGGGCTACTCCTGCGCGCGTGGTTGCGCGGCAGGATAGCGATCATATCGATTTCCTTTTCCTCGGCGTACGTACAGATCCCCTGCACCACGTCCGGATTTTCTATAAACATATGGTCGGCATAGAAGTCTTCCAGATAGTATTCCAGCAGGTTTTCATTCTTTTCTTCGGTTTCCGAGTATCCGTAGTCCCCGGGTTCATTTTCTATGGTAAGCACATGGACCTTGGCATTGAACCGGCGGACCACATCGAGGAGAGTTTCCAGAACCGCCCGCTCCTCGATAGCATCCCGGCCCAGTACCAGGGCGATATTCTTAAGATGGAACTCCCGTTCGGCCTGCGGGATAACCAATACAGGACATTCCGCCTGCAGTATGAATTTGGAGGTATGGGTAGGGGAGGTGGTGGTTTCGGATGAACCATTGGTTTCGGATGAACCGGTGGTCCCCATGATGATCAGATCGGCTTTCACGGCCTCACACGCTTTGCGGATAGCGTTGTTAAGGGAGTCCCGGGCGACCATCCAGGTGAGGGGCGACCGCAGGGCCTTCCCGTATTCCTTCCGCAATGACTTGAAGGCGATTTCCAGGTGGCCGGTATCCTTCATCATGCTGGCATAGAGGAGGGTGATATGCATGTCCGAGCTGGTGCCCACGTAATTAACGGCATAATCGAGGGCGCATCTGGCGGCATCAGAAAAATCGTAGGGGACGAGGATGTTGATAATTTTTTTCATGATCTTGTTGTACCTGTTTGAGAAGCCAAACTTACCCATTAGGGGGCACACCGGATATGACCTCGGTCATTTCGGCCGGCATATTGTCCGGGTTAAGCCATTAGGGGAGGTGGAAACCGTAAGCTTTGGCAAGACGGGAAGACAAAAGAATGTACCTGGAATTAAAAGTCTTGTCAGGAGATTGCAATATGACTCAAAATGATATAAAAGAACTGGTATTTGTATACAATGCCCGGAAGGGCCTGGGCAACGCCATGCTCGACAGCGCCCATAAAGTGCTGGATCCGGACACCTATTCCTGTAACCTCTGTCGCTTGACGCATGGGCTCCTTAAGGAAAAAGGGGCCTGGAAGAAGTTCCGTGAGAAGAGTGGGATTCCCATGAAGTTCCTCCATAAAGAGGAATTCCTGTCTGCCTATGCCTCCAAATTTGGGGCCCGGTACACGTTCCCCATAATCCTTGCCAATACGGGGGAGGATCTTGAAGTATTTATGACCCCGGCGGAAATTAACCGCCTGCAGGAAACGGAAGCGCTTATACGCGCGGTGACTTCCCGTCTTCCTTCCTGATGGCGGGATCGGCCTGTTGTTTATAGAACCGCTCGTTTATCGATTCGATGTAGGAAAGCAGGGCTTCTTTCCCCATCTGCTTGGTAGCTGAGGTCACAAAGTAAGGAGGCGCTTCCTCCCAAACACCGGCAAGCAGGTGGCGTATGTAGCGGTCTGTATGGCGGTCGATAGCCTGGGGCTTCAGTTTGTCGGCCTTTGTGAAGACGATGGAGAAGGGGAGGCCGTGCTCGCCGAGCCATTGCATAAATTCAGTATCGACCTTCTGGGGGTCATGGCGGATATCTACCAGAACAAATGCGTTTAACAACTGTCTCCGAATCAGGAAATAGTCTGTAATGTATTTCTGGAAGGTGGCCCGATCTTTTTTGGATACCCGGGCATAGCCATATCCGGGCAGGTCTACCAGGAACCACTTCTCATTGATCATAAAATGGTTGATGAGTTGTGTTTTGCCCGGGGTCCCCGAAGTTTTAGCCAGGCTCTTCCGCTCGGTCAGCATATTGATCAACGAAGACTTGCCCACGTTGGAGCGTCCTATAAAGGCATATTCGGGCAGGGAATCTTCTGGACACCGCCGTGCGTCCGAGTTACTCACGACAAACTGTGCCGAACGTATCTTCATGGCAGGTAAGGAGCTTAGAAATTGCGTTTTTGCAGGTAAGCGAATAAAAGTTCGTTAAACTCATTTGGGTGCTCCATCATGGGGGCATGCCCGCATTCGTCTATCCAGAATAATTCGGAGTCGGGAAGGAGTTCGTGGAATTCCATGGCCACCTTGGGAGGGGTGACCGTATCGTTCTTTCCCCAGATGATACAGGTAGGGGTGCGCATCTTGGGGAGGTCCTTAGCCATATTGTGGCGGATGGCGCTTTTGGCGATGGCCAGGGTGCGTATGATCTTATTCCGGTTATTTACCGTGGCAAAGACCTCATCCACGATCTCTTTGGTAGCCACTTCCGGGTTATAAAAGACATCCTGGGCCTTTTTCTTGATGAACTCGTAATCGCCCCGCCTGGGGTATCCATCCCCCATAGCGCTTTCGTATAATCCGGAACTTCCCGTTAGTACCAGGCACCTTACCATTTCCGGATATAAGTTTGGTATGCAGCAGGCCGATATGGCCCCCCAGGGAATTGCCAAGCAAGATCACATCTTTCAGCCCCTTGAACTCTATGAACCGTTCCAGGAACTTGGCAAAATTCTTCACATTGGTCTTCAACACCGGCATACTGTAGATGGGAAGTTCAGGCACCAGAACCTTATAGCCCTTTTTGGGGAAAAAATCGGTAACTCCATGGAAATTACTCAGGCCGCCCATCAGTCCGTGTAAAATGATAATAGGGGTGCCTTCCCCTACTTCAATATACCTGTATTTTCCTTCGCTATGAATCTTCTCTTCCATGCGGCAACGCTTCTGGTGTCGATGGGCAAATATAGACAATTCGTTACAATGGCAATTTCCGGGACAACCCCTGAAATGCTATCCTGATGAAGCCATCGTGCTAAAAGTAGATAAAAAAACCTTCTTCCCGACACAGGGGTTATGATGCCCCGGGAGCCCATTTAAGGTGCTTAAAGTGGAAAATTTATGAACAAAGTGGTAATTTGTGGTAAATTGTGGTAATAATTTCTATATATTTGAGTTTAATAAGATGATACCAGCCAAATTTACATGATAGGATTCATTGGAACATATGAATGCAAGGCCGATGCGAAGGGGCGTGTCATGATCCCCGTAACCCTCAAAAACCAATTGGCCCCGGTCCTCAATCAGGGCTTTGTCATCAAGCGATCTGTTTTTCAACCCTGCCTGGAACTCTACCCGATGGACCAATGGCAGCAACTGATGCAGAAAATGAACAAGAAAAACAGGTTTAAAAAGAAGAACAATGATTTTATTAGGCGGTTCTCAGCCGGGGTGAAACCGGTTGAGATCGATGCTGCCGGCCGGTTGCTGATCCCCAAAAACCTGGTGGATATTGCCGGGATAAAAAAGGAAGTGGTCCTCAGTTCGGCCATTAATATAATTGAGATTTGGGATAAAGACAGCTATGAAAAAGTCATCGATGAAGCCGCAGAGAATTTCGCAGAACTGGCGGAGGATGTAATGGGTGACGATGGGGACGAGCTATCATAACCCGGTTCTACTGAAAGAGGCTATCAAAGGCCTCCGGATAAAGGAAAGCGGGACCTATGTGGATGTGACTTTTGGCGGTGGCGGGCATTCGAGGGAAATATTGAAACATTTGGGGACGGCCGGCAGGTTATGGGCATTTGACCAGGATGAAGATGCCGTCAAGAATGCACTGCCAGATGAACGCTTTACCCTGATCAATGAAAATTTCCGGTATATCCGGCAGTTTCTGAAGTTCTATGGCATACAGCAAGTGGACGGAATCCTGGCCGATTTCGGGGTTTCGTCTCATCAGTTCGACCAGGCGGCACGCGGGTTTTCCACCCGGTTCGATGCCGCCCTGGATATGCGGATGAGTAAGCGGAATCCCCGTTCGGCCTACAAGGTCATTAATGAGTATCCCTACGATGCGTTGCGAAAGGTCTTGTTCCGGTATGGGGAATTGCGCCGGGCCGACGCCATGGCGGCGGCCATCCTGGAAAAACGGTCGGCCGGGGCGATCAAAACCACAGGGGAGTTGAGAGAGGCCCTAGCGGGTTTGCTGCCCTCACGACGGGAGCAAAAGTTGCTGGCCCAGGTGTTTCAGGCGATCCGGATAGAAGTGAACGGGGAATTGGAAGCCATAGAGGAATTTTTATTGCAATGTCCTGAGCTCCTGGTAAAGGGCGGACGGTTAAGCGTAATCAGTTACCATTCGCTCGAAGACCGGTTGGTAAAGCGATTTATACGGGAAGGAAAATTTCAGGGGGAAGCGGAAAAGGATTTATACGGGAATGTTTCCCTCCCCTTTAAAAAAATAGGGGGGTTGCAGGTCCCCACCCGGGAGGAGATCAGCAGCAACCCGAGGGCCAGAAGCGCCAAACTGAGGGTGGCGGAGCGGCTGTAAAAGGAAGGGACGGATGTGGAAAACTAAGGTGAATGGCAGAAAAGAATTTATTGGACAAATGACATGAGAAAAGGCATCATAGACATTTTAAAAGGAAAATTCCTGGTAAGCGGTGCGGCGCCAAAGAATTGGATGTTCATCATTTTCACTTCCATCCTGGCTACGATCATGATCGCCAGTTCACACAGTGCCGACAGGCAGGTGCTGCGGGTGGCGGCGCTGAATGAAGAGGTCAGGGAATTGAGGAGCCAGTTTGTGGACCTGCGCTCGGACGTGCAACGCCTGAAGCTGGAATCCACCATCCTGGCTAACCTGGAGGACGAGGGGCTTTACCCTTCTGAAACTCCGCCTAAAAAGATTAAAGTAAAAACAAAGGAAGACTAATTGGCAACTACAGATAAAAACATACTCACCCGTTTATACCTCGTTACTGCCGGCCTTTTTCTTTTTGCGGCGGCCGTGGTGGTAAAGCTGGTAAGTATTCAAATGGTGGATGGCGAGAAGTATAAGGAGCTGGCCGAACAACGCACGGAAAAAATGTTTACCATCGCCCCGAACCGCGGCAACCTGTATTCGGACGATGGCAGCCTGCTCGCCACATCTGTTTCGCGCTATACCATCCGTTTTGATGCTGTTACCGTAAAGGATGCCGATTTCAAAACCCAGGTGGGTCCGCTGTCTGATTCCCTTGCCAGGTTGCTTGGGAAATCCGCTTCCCATTACGAACAGTTGTTCCGCAAGGCCAGGGTGAACCAGAACCGGTATGCCCTGATAGCCCGTAACCTGGATTATTCGGATTATCTCGCCCTTAAGAAATTCCCGCTTTTTAAACTGGGTCCGAACAAAGGGGGGCTGATCGTAGAACAGAAAACCGTCCGGGAACACCCGCTGGGCAAGATCGCTGAGCGCAGTGTGGGCTACGAACGGTTCGACGATAACGGCTATGCCACCCGCGTAGGCCTTGAAGGCGCTTTCGGGCAATACCTTAGGGGCGTTGAGGGGAAAAGGCTGAAGCAAAAAATAGCCAAAGGGCAATGGAAGCCGATCGGACTCGACAATATAATCGAACCCAAAGACGGGTATGACGTGGTTTCCACCATCAATATCAATATACAGGATATTGCACATCACGCCCTGCTGGGCCAGCTGGAAAAATACAAGGCCGACCACGGCTGTGTCATTGTCATGGAAACCGGAAGCGGTGAGATCAAGGCGATCTCCAACCTCGGCCGCACCCAGGACGGACACTACTATGAAAAACTCAATTACGCCATAGGCGAATCGCACGAACCTGGCTCCACCTTTAAACTGATGTCGCTCGTGGCTGCCCTGGAGGATCAGGTAGTGGATACCAGTATGGTTATCGATACGGAGAAAGGTCGCTGGCGGTTGTATGACCGCATTGTGCGCGATTCAAAAGCAGGAGGCTATGGGAAAATATCGGTGGCCAGGGCTTTTGAAGTATCGTCCAATACCGCCTTCGCCAAAATGATCCACAACGGGTATAAAGACCAGCCCGGGAAGTACGTCGACCGGCTCAAGAGTATGGGGCTGGACAATAAGCTGGGCATGCCGATAAAAGGAGAAGGGGCCCCGGTGATCCGTTCGCCCGGGGACAAAGGGTGGTCTGGTATATCCCTCGCCTGGATGTCACACGGGTATGAGGTTTCCCTAACCCCCCTGCAAACCCTGGCTTTCTACAATGCCATCGCCAACGATGGGGAACTGGTAAGGCCAAGGCTGATCAGGGAGGTACGCGAAGGGAATGAAACAATCCACCGCTTCCATAAAGAAGTGCTGAATCCTGCGATTTGTTCTAAAGAAACGGTTAAACAGGCCCAACGGCTCCTGACTGACGTCGTGGAAAAGCCCTGGGCCACCGGCCACCGCCTGTACAGCCCTGACTTTTCCATGGCCGGGAAGACCGGGACCGCACAAAAGAACTATGCCGCCAGGGATCCTGACAAGCTGGCCTATATCTCCACCTTTGCGGGTTATTTCCCGGCAGAAAACCCCAAATACTCCTGTATTGTAGTGATCCACGAACCCGATAAGAGTGTGGGATATTACGGGGCCGATGTATCCGGACCGGTATTTAAATCGATCGCCCAGCTGATCTATACCAACAACCCGCTGATAGACGAAGTGAAGACGCTGGAACCGGACAGCCCTGAACTGGAAGAGGCATTTGAACAATATTACACCGTAGCGGGGAAGAAATATGAAAAAGTCCCCGATGTGAAAGGAATGAGCGGGATGGATGCCATCTCCATCCTCGAGAACCTGGGGCTTCAGGTGGAGGTCAGAGGGAACGGAAAGGTAAAAAAACAATCTATTTCCAAAGGCACAGACCTGCGGAAAGTAAAGAAAATAGTCCTCGAACTTTCATGAAGTCACTAAAGGACATATTATATGGGGTTCGCCTCACAGCCGTAAGCGGGACCACCGCTAAAATGGTCAATTCTGTTTGCTTTGATTCCCGGCAGGTAGGGGCAGGCGATATCTTTGTGGCCATCCGGGGAAGCCTGACCGACGGGCACCGGTATATAGAGCAGGCCGTTGCCGCCGGCGCCGGTACCATCATATGCGAAGAACTGCCTGAAAAGATGTCGGATGGGGTCACTTACGCCGCTGTGGACGACGGCAACCGGGCCCTGGCCATCATGGCTTCCAACTTTTACGACAATCCTTCAAAAAACCTCAAACTGGTGGGGGTTACGGGGACCAATGGAAAGACCACGGTATGCAGCCTGCTTTACCGTCTTTTCCGCGAGGCCGGATACAAGGTGGGATTGATTTCCACCATCCGCATCATGGTCGATAAAAAGGAATACCCCACCTCCCATACAACTCCGGATGCCCTGACAATTAATAAACATCTCGCCCTGATGAACAAAGCGGGGGTGGAATTCTGTTTTATGGAAGTGAGTTCCCACGGGATTGCCCAAAAACGTACAGAAGGCCTTGTTTTTGAAGGGGCGGTCTTTACCAATCTCACACACGACCACCTGGACTACCACAAAACCTTCGCAGAATACAGGGATACCAAAAAGAAATTGTTTGACGACCTCGGGAAGCGGGCATTTGCCCTGGCCAATATCGATGATAAGAATGGCCTGGTGATGTTGCAAAATACACGGGCACGAAAATATACCTACGCGCTTAAGTCTTATGCCGATTACAAAGCCCAGGTCATAGAAAGCCAGATAAGCGGCCAATTACTTAAAATCGGGGAAAATGAACTCTGGACCAAGTTGATTGGCCAGTTCAATGCCTATAACATCCTGGCGATCTATGCGACGGCCGATTTGCTCGGACTGGAAAAATTGGAGATCCTCCGCATCATAAGCAACCTGGAGACCGTAGATGGGCGGTTCCAGTATTTTATATCAAAAAAGAACATAACGGCTATTGTTGATTATGCCCATACGCCGGACGCCTTAAAAAATGTATTGGATACAATCAATGCATTGAGGACTGAAAATGAAAACGTCATCACCGTAGTGGGGTGTGGTGGTGATCGTGACAAGTCTAAGCGTCCGGTAATGGGTCATATCGCATCCGCATACAGCACCAAAGCCATTTTCACCTCGGATAACCCGAGGTCTGAGTCGGCCATTACCATCATTGAAGAAATGGAGGCGGGGGTGGAGCCCGGCGACCTCAAGAAGATACTGTCCGTGGAAAACAGGCGGCAGGCAATCAGGACGGCCTGCCAGCTGGCCATTGCCAACGATATAATCCTGGTAGCCGGCAAAGGCCATGAAACCTACCAGGAGAGCAAGGGGGAGCGAGTGGATTTTGACGATTTCAAGATCGTAAAGGAAATATTGGCCGAATTGGATAAATAGATTTAGATAATGCCTTACGCAGTGGGGGGAAGCGAAATTTATGCTGTATTATTTATTTGAATACTTGGAAAAACAATACCAGTTCCCCGGGGCGACCCTGTTCCAGTTCCTCACTTTTCGGGCCGCCATGGCAGTATTGTTATCTCTGATCCTGGCCACCGCTTTTGGCAAGAAGATCATAGTATTCCTCAAAAGGAAGCAGATAGGCGAAACCGTGCGCGATCTGGGCCTTGAGGGACAGGAACAAAAGGCTGGTACCCCGACTATGGGAGGGATTATCATCATCCTGTCTACCCTGATCCCCACCCTCTTGTTTTCCCGCCTTGAGAACATTTATGTGATCCTCCTGATAGTCACCACAGTCTGGATGGGGATCATCGGGTTTATAGACGATTACATCAAGATATTTAAGAATAACAAAAAAGGCCTGAAAGGCCGGTTCAAGGTTTCCGGGCAGGTGGTCCTCGGGCTGATGGTAGGCACCACCCTGTACTTCCATCCGGCAGTGACCATGAAGGAGAGGGACAGTTCCAGGATTACCGAGCGATTCACGGTAGAGAAGGTAGAAGGCAAGGAAATAAAATCGGTAAAGACCAATGTGCCTTTTTTCAAGAACAACCAACTGGATTACAGTGACCTGGTAGCCTGGATGGGGGATAAGGCGACGGATTATGCCTGGGTGGTATTCATCCCCATTGTCATATTTATTATAACGGCGGTTTCCAATGGGGCCAACCTCACGGATGGCATCGATGGGCTTGCGGCAGGAACTTCGGCTATCATTGTGCTAACCCTGGGGATCCTGGCCTGGGTTTCGGGAAATATCATCTTCTCGGATTACCTGGATATATTTTTCATTCCGCGCGCCGGGGAACTGGTGGTATTTATTGCAGCCTTTGTGGGGGCCCTGGTAGGGTTCCTATGGTACAATGCCTACCCGGCCCAGGTTTTTATGGGGGATACTGGAAGCCTCACCATAGGCGGGGTCATCGCGGTCATAGCCATTATTGTGAGGAAAGAGCTGCTGATCCCCGTCCTCTGCGGGATCTTTTTTGCAGAATCGCTCTCGGTCATGGCACAGGTAAGTTATTTCAAATATACCCGGAAGAAATACGGGGAAGGCCAGCGCATCTTTTTAATGTCGCCCCTTCACCATCACTATCAGAAGAAAGGGTACCACGAGAGCAAAATAGTAACCCGCTTCTGGATTATCGGGATCCTCCTGGCCATTATTACCATTGTGACCCTTAAGGTGCGCTAATGGAAAGGCTGGTGATTTTAGGCGGGGGTGAGAGTGGCGTTGGTACGGCCATCCTTGGAAAAAAAAAGGGTTTTGAGGTCTTTGTCTCGGACAGGGGCACCCTTAAAAAAAAGTATAAAGACGTTCTGGAACATATTGGGATCGATTGGGAAGAAGGTGGCCATACAGCAGCCAAAATCCTGAATGCCAACCTGGTAATGAAAAGCCCGGGCATACCGGATACCGCGCCCCTGGTGAAAGAACTTACCGGGCGTTCGGTGCCGGTGATTTCCGAGATAGAATTCGCGGCCCGTTACACGGATGCCGTGTTAATCGGAATTACCGGAAGCAACGGGAAAACCACCACCACCATGCTCACCTATCATATTTTGAAGAAGGGGGGACTGCATGTGGGGATGGCCGGCAATATAGGCGACAGCTTCGCCCGAATGGTGGCGGAGGCAGACTTTGGCTATTATGTCCTGGAGATCAGCAGTTTTCAACTGGACGGAATACGGCAATTCCGGCCTCATATCGGGGTGATCACCAACATTACCGAAGATCATCTGGACCGGTACGGGTATGATTTCAACCGCTATATCGCGTCCAAGTTCCGGCTGGCTGAAAACCAGCAGGAAACCGATTTCCTGATCTATGACGCAGACGATCCCGTGATCGGTTCCTGGATGGAAAAACATCCGGTTCGGTCCCAAATGGTACCATTCTCTATTGAAAGCAGGCAAAAGGAAGGGGCTTGGCTGGAAGATGACAAAATTATGATACATACACATCAAAAAAAGATTAGCATGAGCAACGACGCATTGGCCCTTGAGGGCAAACACAACCTGAAAAACACCATGGCGGCCGCCACGGTGGCCAGGCTGTTAGGGATCCGGAAGGAAGTGATCCGCGAAAGTATCGAAAACTTTCAGGGGGCGCCCCACCGCCTGGAAAAGGTTTTAAAGATCCATCATGTGCAATACATCAACGATTCCAAGGCGACCAACGTAAACGCCACCTATTACGCCCTGGACAGCATGAAAACCCCGGTAGTGTGGATCGTGGGGGGGATCGATAAGGGTAATGACTACCGCATCCTCATGCCCCTGGTCCGGGAGAAGGTAAAAGCCATTATTTGCCTGGGGATGGACAACAGCAGGATCAAGGAAGCCTTTGGCAACGTGGTAGACCTGCTAGTTGAAACCTATGCCATGAGCGAGGCGGTCAAGGTAGCTTACAAGATTGCAGAGCGGGGGGATACCGTTTTACTGTCCCCGGCCTGTGCAAGTTTTGACCTGTTTGAAAATTACGAAGATCGCGGGAACCAATTTAAGGAAGCCATAAAGAACCTTTAATGAGATGAACATTATCAGGAACATACAGGGAGATAAAGCCATCTGGGCCGTTGTGGCCCTCCTGGCTGTATTTTCTTTCCTGCCTGTTTACAGTGCCAGCAGCAATCTGGTCTATGTGGTGGGCAATGGTACCACCACCGGGCATTTGATGAAACACGGGCTATTGTTGTTCCTCGGGTTCGGGATCATTTACGGGGTGCATAAGATCCCGGCGCATTTCTTTAAAGGCCTATCCATCATTGCCCTGCCCGTGGTGCTGGTTCTGCTGGCCTATACCCTGGCGCAGGGTACCACCATCGAAGGTGCCAACGCAAGCCGGTGGATCCACCTGCCTTTCGTGGGGATTTCCTTCCAAACCTCAAATCTTGCGGGGGTTGTCCTGATGATCTATGTGGCCCGTTATCTCACCAAAATGAAAGACCGGGAGATCCGGTTCAAGGAGAGCATCCTTCCTTTGTGGGTTCCGGTGGCACTTGTGTTGATGCTCATTCTCCCGGCCAACTTTTCAACGGCAGGGATCCTGTTCTTCATGGTTATGGTCCTGTGTTTTATGGGAGGCTACCCCTTTAAGTATCTGTTTGGGATGATGCTGGCCGGGCTGGCGGCCCTTGCCCTTTTTATTACCCTGGCCAAAGCATTTCCGGATGTATTCCCGCACCGGGTGGATACCTGGATGAACCGGCTTGAGAGCTTTTGGGATCCGACCGATACCGAGGCCGACTATCAGATTGAAAAAGCCAAGATCGCCATTGCCAATGGCGGTATTATGGGGAACGGGGCAGGCAAAAGCGTGATGAAGAATTTTTTGCCCCAAAGCTCATCGGATTTTATATATGCCATCATCATAGAGGAATACGGCCTGGTGGGCGGATTGGCCCTGTTGTTTTTCTACCTGCTGTTGCTGTTCCGCATCGTGGTGGTGGCCAATGCAAACCAAACCGTTTTCGGAAAACTGCTGGTGGTGGGGGTCGGGATTCCCATTGTATTTCAGGCCCTGATAAACATGGCTGTGGCGGTGGAGTTATTTCCGGTGACAGGGCAAACCCTGCCGCTGATCAGCAGCGGGGGGACATCCATCTGGATGACCTGCCTGGCGATAGGGATCATTTTGAGTGCGAGCAGAAAAGAAGGCAATGCCGAAGAGACCGAAATAGGGGAGGACGAAACCAACCCATTAGAAGTGCTCAGTGGGCAATTATAGGTTCATATTCTCCGGGGGCGGGACAGGCGGACATATTTATCCCGCAATCGCCATCGCCAATGCCCTCCGGAGCCGGTATCCCGAAGCGGCCATTTTATTCGTCGGGGCCAGGGACCGCATGGAAATGGAAAAAGTACCACAGGCGGGATATGAAATAAAAGGATTATGGATCAGTGGGTTTCAGCGCAGGCTAAGCCTGAGAAACCTCCTGTTTCCGATAAAATTGATTAGTAGTTTGATACAGGCAGACCGTATAGTACGCGATTTTAAACCCCATGTGGTTGTTGGGACCGGGGGGTTTGCCAGCGGGCCCTTGCTGAAGATGGCGGCGCGGAGGGGGATCCCCTGTCTCCTTCAGGAGCAGAATTCCTATGCCGGGGTTACCAATAAGCTACTGGCCCGTCAGGCGGCCAAAATCTGTGTGGCCTATGATGGGATGGACCGCTTTTTCCCTGCAGAAAAAATCGTGAAAACCGGGAATCCGGTTCGGGATGACATTGTGAAGCCGCTTGTACGCAATAGGGAAGCTTATGCCTATTTCGGGCTGGATCCTGAAAAGCATACGTTGCTGATCCTTGGTGGCAGCCTGGGCGCCAGGCGAATAAATGAGCTGATAGCCTTTGAGTTACCCTATTTTGAGCGATTTGGGATACAATTACTCTGGCAGTGTGGCAAGCTGTATGAGAAGGCCTACCAGGACCGGGGTACCGGCAATATAAAGGTTCACCCCTACATCGATCGAATGGATTATGCATACGCGGTTGCCGACTTTATCATTTCCAGGGCCGGGGCGGGAACGGTTTCCGAACTCTGCCTGGCCGGTAAACCGGCGATCCTGATCCCTTCACCCCATGTAGCCGAGGACCATCAGACTAAAAATGCCGAAGCCCTGGTGGCGCGTGAAGCAGCCCTCATGATTCCTGAAAGGGATTTGGAAGGCAGGTTTGAAACGGTATTTACCGAAGTATTCCACTCCCCTGAAAAGCAAAAGAGCTTCGGGAAACATATACGGGAAATGGCGTTGCCGGAGGCCACGGAACATATTGCGGATGAAGTTGAAAAATTGTTGCCCTTTTAAGATGGAAATAAAGGACATACATAGCGTTTATTTTATCGGGATCGGGGGGATAGGTATGTCGGCCCTGGCCCGTTATTTCAAATTCATCGGAAAAACGGTCGGGGGATATGACCGGACACAGACCCCTCTTTGCAGGGAACTTGAAGCCCTGGGTATGCCGGTTCATTACCGGGATGAGGTTGCACAGATCCCCGGGGAGTTCAGGGACCCGGAAAATACGCTGGTGGTATATACGCCGGCGGTACCCAAAGGCATGCGGGAACTGGCCTACTTCAACGGGCTGGGGTTTAAAGTGATGAAACGCTCGGAGGTCCTGGGCTGGATTACCAGGGATACATTCTGTTTTGCGGTGGCGGGAACCCATGGTAAAACCACAACTTCAAGCATCCTGGCCCACCTGTTAAAGGAAACGGGAACGCCGCTGATCGCCTTTCTCGGGGGAATATCAGAGGATTTCAACAGCAATTTTGTCTTTGAAGGGGACGAATATTCGGTTGTGGAAGCTGATGAATACGACCGGTCCTTTTTACGCCTCTCCCCGGATGTGGCCTGTATCACTTCCATGGAGGCAGATCACCTCGATATTTACGGGGATTCGGAGACCCTGATCGAGGCTTTTACCGAATTCTCCAGGCGGCTGAAGCCGAACGGGAAATTGTTTGTACGCAAGGGATTGCCCTTAAGCGGCTATACATATGGGATAGAGGATGATTCGGACTACTGTATCCGCAATTTAAAGATTGAACATGGGACCTACATATTTGACCTGGGAACTCCGCAAACGACCTTAAAAGGGGTAAAATTCAACAAGCCGGGCCGGCATAACCTGCTGAACGGATTGGTGGCTTTTGCCATGGCGATACAAGCCGGCCCCCCGCTGTATCGCCTTGCGGAAGCCCTGGCCACTTTCAAAGGAGTAGACCGACGGTTCTCCTACCGGATCAAAACCGGGGCACTTGTCTTCATTGATGACTATGCCCACCATCCTGGGGAGATAGACGCGGTTTTCCAGGCTGTGAAGGAAATGCACCCGGGCCGGAAGACCCTGGCGGTGTTTCAGCCGCACCTCTTTTCCCGTACAAGGGATTTTGGCGAGGCGTTTGCGAAAAGCCTCTCCCGTTTTGACAGTGTGCTGTTGCTGGATATCTATCCGGCCAGGGAAGAACCCATCCCGGGAATCACGGCGTCCTGGCTGCTGGAAAAAATCGAAAACCCGGATAAAAAATTGGTGTCAAAGGAACACCTGATCGAAGAAATAAAGGCCCGTAACCCTGAAGTGCTGCTCGCCATGGGAGCCGGGGACATCGGGCTTGAAATACCTAAAATTAAAAACGCGCTGGAACGTGAATACTAAAAGAAACATCCTGAAACTGATAGCTTTATTCATCTGTATTACAGGCCTTTATGCATTTTCTAATCGGCGGAGTTCGGAGAGGAAGATCAACGGGATCACCATCCGTTTCGTTGGGGAAGACAATGTATACCTGACCCGGGACACAGTTAATAAATTGTTAATACAAAAATTCGGGCCCCTCCACGATGTGCCTAAAGAAAAAGTAGTTTTGAATACTATAGAGTCGGTCATCGAGACCAATGATATGGTGAAAAGTGCCCAGGTATATCTTACAATAAATGGTGAGCTTACTTCCAAAATTGCCCAAAGGCAGCCCATAGGACGAGTAGAAGGGAATTCAAAGTTTTACCTGGATCAGGAGGGCAGGCGCATGCCATTATCCAACCTCCATTCTGCAAGGGTCCCTATCATCACTGGAAAGATTACCGGGAAATCTCTTGAGGATGCCTATGTCATCCTGAATTATATCAACAAGGATGAATTTTTAAGGAAGAATGTGATCGGTATCCATATTGAAGACGACGGGAAGTACCAATTGAAGTTCCGGGTAGACAATTTTGTCGTGAATCTCGGAGACATAAATGACCTGGAGCTGAAATTCAACAATTTCAAGGCGTTTTACGCCAAGGCCACCAGGGATCAATCCCTGGGGGAATATCAAATCGTCAGCTTAGAATTCAACAATCAAGTAGTGTGCACCAAAATATAAATCATATGGAACAAGCGAATTATTCTGTCGGACTGGATATTGGAACCACGAAGATCGTGGCCATCATCGGGAAAGAAAACGAATATGGCAAAATCGAAGTGCTGGGGATTGGCAGATCTAAAAGCCTTGGGGTGCACCGTGGAGTGGTGAACAACATCACCCAGACCATACAATCCATACAGCAGGCAGTAGACCAGGCCCAGGAGACTTCCGGCCTGAAGATCGGCTCGGTAGTCGTCGGGATAGCCGGCCAGCATATCCGCAGCCTGCAGCACAGCGATTATATCACCCGCGCAAATTCGGAGGAGGTCATCAATGAGGATGATCTGGACAAACTTTGCAACCAGGTGTATAAACTGGTGATGTTGCCCGGGGAGGAAATAATCCATGTCCTGCCTCAGGAATACAAGGTAGACGGGCAGGCTGAAGTAAAGCAGCCCATAGGCATGTACGGAGGCAGGCTGGAGGCCAACTTCCATGTTGTGGTAGGGCAGGTGTCATCCATCAAGAATATCGGGCGTTGCATTAAAAGCGCGGGGCTCGACCTTGGGAATATTACCCTGGAACCCCTGGCGTCGTCCGATGCGGTCCTCAGCCAGGAAGAGAAGGAAGCCGGGGTGGCGCTGATAGACATCGGGGGCGGTACCACAGACCTCGCCATCTTTAAGGACGGCATCATCCGGCATACGGCTGTCATCCCTTTCGGCGGGAATGTCATCACGGAAGATATCAAAGAAGGTTGTTCCATCATCGAAAAACAGGCCGAGTTGCTAAAGATCAAATTCGGTTCAGCCTGGCCCGGGGAGAACAAGGACAATGAGATCGTGTCCATCCCTGGCTTACGGGGCCGGGAACCCAAAGAAATCACCCTGAAGAACCTTTCCAAGATCATACATGCGCGGGTGGTTGAAATCGTGGAGCAGGTGTATGTGGAGATCAAGAATTACGGCCACGAAGAGCAAAAAAAGAAACTGATTGCCGGGATCGTCCTCACGGGGGGCGGCAGCCAGCTAAAACACCTGAAACAGCTGGTGGAATACATTACCGGGATGGACACCCGGATCGGGTACCCCAATGAACACCTGGCAGGGGATTCGGAAGAGGAAATTGCAAGCCCGCTTTATGCCACGGCAGTAGGATTGCTGATGAATGCGGTAAAAAACAGGGTACGCAAGAACGGGTACTATCCCCCGAGCAGCGAAAAAGAAAAGGAAATGGTCCTGGAAGGCCATACAGACGATCCACAGCAGGCAACTATAAGGAGGCCCCGCAAATCGGTTTTTGACAAGTGGTCAGAGAAACTGAAGGATTTCCTGGATAATGCAGAATAACCATACAGACATCGAAAAGCAGGTAGTAATCAGAAATACAGTAAACCATGAGCACCGAATTTGACAATATTTCCTTTGATCTTCCCAAAAATCAAAGCAATGTAATTAAAGTAATCGGAGTAGGCGGGGGTGGCAGCAACGCCATCAACCACATGTTCCAGGCGGGGATCAACGGGGTAGATTTCGTGATTTGCAACACGGATGCCCAGGCCCTTCAGAACAGCCCGGTTCCCAACAAGATACAATTGGGGGTTTCCCTGACGGAAGGCCTTGGGGCCGGAGCCAATCCGGAAGTGGGGGAACAGGCGGCCCTGGAGAGTATGGAGGAGATCAAGGCGATGCTCGACAACACCACCAAGATGATCTTTATCACGGCCGGCATGGGCGGCGGTACCGGTACCGGTGCAGCCCCTATCATCGCGAAGCTCTCCAAGGAAATGGATGTACTGACCGTCGGGATCGTCACCACCCCCTTCCAGTTTGAGGGGAAAAGCCGTTGCAGCCAGGCCCAGGCAGGGATCGAAAAGTTGCGCGCCAATGTGGACTCCCTGGTCGTCATCAACAACAATAAACTGAGGGAGGTCTATGGGAACCTCGGGTTCAAGGCCGGCTTCTCCAAGGCCGATGAAGTCCTGGCTACCGCTGCAAGGGGGATTGCCGAAGTGATCACCCACCACTACACCCAGAATATCGACCTGCGCGATGCGAAAACGGTCCTTTCCAACAGCGGTACCGCCATCATGGGCTCAGCCCAGGCCAAAGGGTCTTCCAGGGCCCAGGAAGCCATTATGAAAGCCCTGGACTCCCCCCTGCTCAATGACAACAAGATCACCGGAGCTAAAAATGTGCTGCTGCTTATTGTTTCAGGATCCCAGGAGATCACCATAGACGAGATCGGGGAGATCAATGACCATATCCAGATCGAAGCCGGCCACGGCGCCAATATCATCATGGGGGTCGGGGAAGATGAGAACCTGGGGGAGGCCATTGCCGTTACCGTCATCGCCACGGGATTTAACGTGGATCAGCAGGACGACATCGTCAATACCGAATCCAAAAAGATCATCCATACCCTGGAAGACGAGCAGAAGGCGGAGCAGGATCTCACCAAAGAGGCGCCCATAGTGCACGTGCTGGAAGAGGAAGAGGCGGCTGTGAAACCCGCCAGGAAACGTTTCAGCAAGGAGGCGGAGGAGGAAGAACTCATCCCCACCACCCATTACATCCGCAACTTCAATGTGTTTTATGAAGAAGTGGTAGCCACTGAAGTTGAGGAGGACGATTTTATCATTATAGATTCCAGGGATACGCTAAACGATATTGAAGTGGTAGACCCGGAAGTGGTATCGGCCGAACAATCGGAGAAGGAGCAGTTCACTTTTAGCTTCGATATGCCCATGCGGGAAGAGGAGGAACCGGAGGAAAAGGAACATGTGATTACCTTCGACCTGGATGCGGATGTCAGGGACCTGGATGTAACAGACCATATTGAGGTGGTTCCGGTTCTGGAATATAACAAGGACGGGGAAACGCGCTACAGCCTGGACGATTATATGGAATTGGAGAACAAACTGACCGGTGCAAAATCCAAGGCCGAGGAATACGAGCCTAAAATCATGGAAGACGAACTGGTCTTTGAAAAGAAAACGGTAAGCGCCAGCAGCGAAGGCAGCGGCGACCCGGGTAAGCGCGACATCGACCCCATGGAGAGCCCCATTGAAGAATTGCTGAGGGCCCGGGCCGACGAGCGGCGCAGGAAGCTTAAGGATTTCAATTACAAATTCCAGAATTCGGTCAACAACATCGATGAAATTGAAAAGGAGCCGGCCTATAAACGCCAGGGAGTCGATCTGTCCGAAAATCCCAAAGGCGGTAAAGTTTCCAGGACGTCTCTCGGCGAAGACAGCAATGAGGAAATACAACTGCGCTCAAATAATTCATTCCTGCACGACAATGTAGATTAAGGGGATAAACAGGTTTTCGTTCTCAAACATTGATAAACCCGGACGGCGATGCCTTTTCGGGTTTATTTTTTATCTTCGTGCCGGTAAAAAAATCATCAATAACATGGGGATACAGCAACGGCTGATGGAAGAAATGAAATCGGCCATGAAAGCCAAAGACAGTGTTGCCCTCGAATCGCTTCGGGCCATTAAGTCGGCCATATTGCTTGCCCAGACCGAAAAGAAGGCCGGCACGGGCCTTACGGAGGAAGAGGAAATAAAACTGGTACAAAAGCTGGTCAAGCAACGCAAGGACAGCGCAGCGATCTATACCGAACAGGGTCGGGATGATCTGGCGGAACCCGAACTGGCCCAGGCCGCAGTTATAGAACGATTTCTTGCCGGAACAACTTTCGGAAGAAGAGATAGAAAAGGTGGTGGTGACGATCATACAGGATACAGGCGCCAGCGGCATGAAGGATATGGGGAAGGTCATGGGAATGGCGAGCAAGCAACTGGCCGGAAAAGCGGATGGGAAGACCATTTCGGTTATCGTGAAACAGAAACTCAACCCCTGATTGCGCTTGTTCGGAAAATTCGACCGAATGTCGCATTTTATTTGGGAGCTAACTGGGATTTTTCCGTAATTTGCGGACCCTTACAAAAGGAAGGTCCATCGGGATTCTGACTCGGCCTTTTCAGGCCAACGTCAGAAATAGGAAGGGCAGTAGGCTTAAAAATAGGTAATTGAAATATTGGCCGCGTAGTTCAACTGGTCCCGACGAAGCTGCGCTTGTCGGGATTCTGACTCGGCCTTTTGAGGCCATCGTCAGAAATAGGAAGGGCAGTAGGCTTGAAAATAAGTAATTGAAATATTGGCCGCGTAGTTCAACTGGTCCCGACGAAGCGGAGCTTGTCGGGATTCTGACTCGGCCTTTTCAGGCCATCGTCAGAAATAGGAAGGGCAGTAGGCTTGAAAATAGGTAATTGAAATATTGGCCGCGTAGTTCAACTGGATAGAATATCAGATTTCGGCTCTGAGGGTTGGGGGTTCGAATCCTCCCGCGGTCACTACAAGCACAAAGGCCTGCAACGAAAGTTGCAGGCCTTTTTGTTTCCTGAAACCGTCAAAAGCTTGCTTTTGAAAGGTGGAAGGAAACAAAAAGGAGCCCGGTAGTGCGAACTACCGGGCAGCCTTTGTATTTGCACAGGGACACAGATATAAATCTTTGATGTCGCAATCAGCATACAAGATTGTCGTATTTACATTGCTTCACTTAGGTAAATTGTATTCAACTTTGCATCATTAACAAATCTCAACAAAATGATACAGATAAAGTTTAAAAAATTGCTAATCGCTACTTTATTGGGTGGCTTAATGATGTTTGTTTGGGGTGGCTTTTCTCATTTGGTAGTATTCATTGGCACAGGTTTTAAACCCTTACCAAATGAGGATAAGGTTATGGACGTTCTTAAAGTAAATATTCCTGAGCAAGGACTTTAC
This sequence comes from uncultured Flavobacteriaceae bacterium, assembly GCA_963721045.1. Taxonomy (GTDB): domain Bacteria; phylum Bacteroidota; class Bacteroidia; order Flavobacteriales; family Flavobacteriaceae; genus Zeaxanthinibacter. The sequence goes on along the minus strand of CAVRHQ010000018.1, from coordinate 63,048 downwards.
TTCTTTCCTGGCAAAGATTTTAGAAATAGTACTAAAGAACAAGATGCCATATTTGAAACTAAGTTTAGGAACGGACCTGTAGGTTTATTGGTCTATAGACCAATAGGGGGTAATCCCTTTGAAGTAACCAAACTCATTACTCAACTGATGAGTAATTTGCTTTCTGTTTTCATTGCTGCTATCATTGCCTCGCTAATCTTTGTAGGATATTGGAAAAGAGTATTGATTGTTTCGTTACTCGGCTTTTAGCTTGTTCTGCCGTGAGTTCCATTTATTGGAATTGGTATGAGTATCCGACAAGTTTTTTCATTGCACAAATACTTGATATGGTTATTGGCTTCTTCCTTGCAGGCTTAGTAATTTGTAAGATAATTCCAAAGCCAATATTAGACAATAACAAACTATTTAAAAAACAACTAAAATAAATAATATGGCAACAATCAATGCATATATAACATTCAATGGCAATTGTCGTGAAGCAATGACATTTTACAAAGAGTGCTTTGGTGGCGAACTCACTTTAGAAACAGTAAAAGGTTCACCAATGGAAAGCCATTGGCCAAAAGAAGTTCAAAACAACATTTTGCATTCAAGTTTGATAAGTGAAACTATTACAATTTTGGCATCCGATATGGTAGAACAGGCTGGACCAATTGTCGGAAACAATGTAACTCTTGCACTCATTTGTAAAACTGACAGCGAGATTGAAATATACTTTCATAAACTTTCACAAGGCGGAACAATAAAATATCCAGTTCACAACTTCTATAATGGAAAAATTGGTGGATTAATAGATAAGTTTGGGATTCATTGGTTTTTGAAGCTATAACACAGAAGACCTACTGCTGACAGCGGGCGAGTGATGTTCTTAGGTCAAAAGGAAACAACAGGGATGATGAAGCAAAATTGGAGGTAGACTAAATCGTACACTTGCCCAGGCCACACTTACCGACTCACTGCCAAAGCCCGTGCAAGAGTGCTCAGTTCGGTGCATGGCGGGTACTACACACAACATTGGTAACCGTTGCACCCGCCCGAACGTGCAGTTCGGTACGGGCGGGCAAGCCCTCCCAGCCACAACAAATAAGTGAAAATAGCCCCTCTCAAAGGGGCTTTTTCATAGGCCCATTTGGATCAAAGCTGGCCTGGGAGCCAATTTGAAGTGGCTTAAAACCGATCCGATGGCCTCTTGCATGGCCTCAATAAAAGAAGGGAGTATCCCCGCCCCGCTTTTGGCTCTTTTCTCCGTCAATTTCAGCCATTTTTTCAGGTTGTAGGCTGTGGCGGCCAGCTTCATGCACTAATTCTCCTGCTCAAAGCAAGAAGTGCAGACCTATCCAAATTCACTTATAGACGTTCTACTTTTTTCAAATAACAGAAACCTTTAGATATTCAGTCCTTTACATTTTCCCTTATTTCCAATTAAGAAAGGTTTATTAGTACAGTATTTCATCGGGCCAGTTCCAATCCTGTTTGTAAAATTATCAATTGGCAAACACTGGTCTTCGGGTTTTGCGGATACCTAATATCAAAAGCCGACAGATTTACACAACCTCCGGCTTAAAAATTTTTATTTGGGCTCTTCCTGCCTCATACTATTTAGTCAAAATCTATCCTGAACACCGTTGCCAAATCATCCATAGAAGTTGAATCTGGGGTTGTAAACGATAAGAAATTGTCTGTAACAGACCATTTCAGAGCGACTCCGCTGCCTAAGACGGATACTGCTTTGACCTTTGATTGAATGGGAGTGCGGAGCCTGAAATCGGCGTTCCGGTCAGGAAGCCCAAGTGAAAATACATACAAATGCTTTTTGTCTTTGGAAACAGTAAACCGGATGTCATTTTTGTCGTAGGCTATTGTTGCTGATTGCCCCCCGAAATCCCCTTCTTCTATCTCGGCCTTACCATACCCAAAAGTCGAATATGGCCTGGTGTCGTACACGGCTTCCTTATGTTTGTCTATCCACCTCCCCAGAGTTTTCAGAACCTCACGCTGTTCATCTACTATAGTGCCGTCAGCCTTAGGTGAAATATTCAGTAATACCACTCCCTTTTTACTCCATACGTCAATCATATTTCGCAGTACCAAGGAGGCCGGTTTGTATGTTTGGCCGTTCGTGTAGCACCAACTTCCGTAGCTGATGGTGATATCGGTCAGCCAGTAATCTTCCGACAGACCTTTTTTACCACCCTGCTCTATATCCAGAATACTTACATCGGCAGGCAGGTCTTCCTGTTTGTGAACAACGATAGGTTCCTGGCCCCGGGAGACGGCCTTGTTAAAATGATGCGCCACCATTTTCCGGCGGTAGTCTTCTGGGATGGTATTGAGCCATGAATCAAACCAAATGATATCTGGGGCATAGTTGTCTACCACTTCATCGACCAAATTCAGCCAATAGTCGTAAAATTCATCCTCAGGTATATTCCCATACAAAATGCGAAGTTTCGGGTCTGTCGTAGAGGTAATATAATCCGGGTGATAGGGATAATGGCTGTCCCATCCGGGATCTGGCGTATTTTTGGCCCATTTTGCCGTATCTCTGGCATATCGTTGGAGCAACCTGGCGTGGTGGAAGGTGGCTATGGTTTTCATATCGTCCTTCTTAAGTTCGTGGAACAATGCACCCAGAATATCTTTTTTCGGACCCATATCTTTGGCATTCCAGGGATTTACCTTACTGCCCCACATGGCAAATCCGTCGTGATGCTGGGCTACAAGACCCGCAAACCGGGCACCTGAACTTTTAAACAGGTCTGCCCATTCTTTGGCATCAAAATGCTCTGCGGTAAACATGGGTATGAAATCATGGTAATTGAATTCCGATAGAGAGCCATATGTTTTCCGGTGATGTTCAAAAACCTTACCGCCCCATTCTTTCCGGCCGGGAACGTACATCCACCTGGGGTACCATTCCGAATCAAAAGCAGGCACGCTGTATACGCCCCAATGAAAATAGATCCCGAACTTGGCATCTTTAAACCATTCCGGTTCCCTTTCAATGGTTGAGAGTGATGCCCAGGTTTCTTCAAATTTTGCCGGCGCTTCTGTTTCTTTTGATTCCGGCTTGTCTTTGCAGGAAACCCCTACTATGAGCATTATGACGAACGACAAGAGGCGTATTTTCATTTATTTGAATTTATGTTGAAATGCCTCACAACGAGGCTTATCCCTTTTACTCCATTTTTGCGTTCTACCAAAGACCTTTTATGTTATTTCATTGATTGCGCTTCTTAATGAGTTTTCAGTCAAAACCGAATACTAGATTCTATCCTGAAGTAGAAATCCCGGTATATGCTATGAATTTGGGAATGTGATTTAATGGAATATTATAATTGTGTCAAAAATATGTTTTTATAAAAGACTTCAGCCCCTTCAGCCTGCAACAGAATTCTTCCCGTTGTTAAAGGCTCCCAGGTTTCCTTCTCAACCGACCAATTTTTGATATAAATGGCTTCATTTACCAGATGCCCGTTTACCCAATATTTGGCATGATCGCCAATTAATTCGATTTCAATTTTGTTCCACCCCGGGACTTCCCATGAATAGCTTCTGGAGAACCGGTTATAATCTTCGGGCCTGTTTCCTTTGGTCACCAAATTACCCTCAGGATCATAATTGCCAACAACCTTACTAACCCTGGAAGTTACCTGAGTTCCAATCACCCAAACATCACCGGTATCTCCTTCTTGTATTTGACATTCCACGCCAAAAGGCCAAAAAACTTCTACACGATACACATGGAACAAAACTCCTGCATCTCTAACCGATTCATGTCTGGGTTTAAATTTTTTCTCCCCCCACTTGTACTCGAGGGTTAGCCTGTAGTTATGATATGACTCCTTGGTATACAGCCCGGCAAAGGTTTGTGTAGTAAGTGGTTGCTGATGCGCGTACACATGTATGACGCCATTTTCAATGGTAAAAATATCTTCCTTATTGCCATGGAATAAAGTGTCGCTGGTGACGAAATCCCAATTATTGAGGTCCACTCCATTAAACAAGGGGACAGAATCCACTTCCATGCGTTCCGGAGCCATAGGATTCAGGCTGTTTTTACTTTTGATCCCACCGTTTCCATAAAGAAGCAGTATCGAAGGAATCAGGAGCAAAACACCAATTTTTGAAAACTTAATTATTCCAGTCATTTCTATTAGGTTTGAAGATTACCAATTTAAATATTCGGGAGGGCATATGGCCGAAGATGATTATCACAAAATCCTGGCTTCCATGTTTTCTATACAGTCATACCAAGAACATAGCTTTTGTCATTGGTACTTATATTAATGACGATGTTCAATAGGATATTACCTAATTTCTTCAACCAGAACTGTAACGAATAGTACTTAAATAAATGGAAGTGTTGGCCTTTTCCAGTGAGATATACCTTGGAATCCCTTGTGGAATTAGTCCTAAGGCGATATTACAGATCATGAAATCAATTAAAACGGGCCAAATAATTTATAAATCGGTAAGCTTAAAAGAATAGGCCTTGTCATCATTGGAAATAATAATAAACTCATTTTCATTCAGGTCCGATATGATACGGGAATTGAGGCCTGTTGGTAATGGCAGATTTTTAAAAAATTGAAAATCCCCGTCTGTATTTTGTGTTAATACACCTCCTGAATTTGAATCACTATCACCGAGTTCGGCAGTATAATCTAAAAAGTTCCCTACAAAGAATAGCATCCTGGTATCCTGTACATCTGCCAACAATATATCTTCAATGCTACTCATCTGAGCCTCCATGGGCAGCGGCTTTCCTTCAAAATATGAACCATAATTCAAATACGTCATTGACCGGAGTTCCGTAATCTCTTTTATTTCTACTATATCTTCCTTTTTCCCGGTAAGTTCTTCTATGGTTGAAATTTTTGAAAAATCATTATAAGATGGGAATCTCACTTTTAATATCGGCAACTGATTGGTCAGCTTGTCTTTTGAAGCAAAGGGAACGGGGGTTCCAAAGAAATCGTAAAAAATTATGGGATCCAGTTTTCCGTTTGAATCAAAGTCATCGAGATACAATTTAACGGGATGTTTTTCGGACGCTTTAAATTTGAAATTCAATCCGGCGTTTCCGGCAATAATATCCTTATATCCATTGCCATCCAAATCGCTCACAAGTACTGTATTCCACATGCCATCCGAACTATTAAGGCCCAGGTTTCCGGTTTCGTTGACGAAATGTAAATTGCCCTTATTTATTAAAATGGTAACGGGCATCCAGTCTCCAACCACGACCAGATCGAGCAGGTTATCATTATTTAAATCTGCCCACTGACTATCAGTTACCATCCCCATCCGGGATTTTTCCACGATATCAAACTTGCCTTCCCCCTTATTTCTAAGAATATAGCTATAAGGAGATAGGCCATAACCTCCGGGAATAGACCTGCTACCGACAAAAAGGTCGTCCAGATTGTCGCCGTCAAAATCACCGGAAGAAACACTTCCCCCGTTTGTTCTGAGCAATGGCACAGCTAATCGGGTAAACTTTGCCTTCCCGTCATTCACATAAATCCGATCTTCCAAAGACAGGTCCCCTTCAATTAGTTCATTACCCCCGCTTACAACATACAGGTCTAAATCCCCATCATTTTCCAGGTCAAATGCCGTAGCATCTACATCTTCATATACGATATCATTAGTAAAATCACTTTCCTTACTTTCCACATATTTTCCGCTTTTCTGTCCGATGAAAAAAACAGGCGATTGATATTTAGCCCCCCCGATAAAGAGGTCATCTATACCGTCTCCATTAAAATCTGCCTTAACAAAAGCAGGACCTTCAGCAGACAATTTTTCCGGGATCAAAGGCTCGCGATCATAATCCAAATAGGTATTTTCTTTGTGTGTGTAAGGGAAAATGCAATATTTGTCATTGGGCGGATTAGATGTTCTTATATCTGATTTCGGTACAGATCTTTTGTCAATAAGGTAATGCCTGTTAATCTGGAACCCCTTGTCTACCTGCGTGCTTCCATCTAACCAATTAATCTTAATGGAATCAATTTTTGTGGCGGCCCCAAGACCGAAGTGAAGCGTATGGGATGAGGATGACTGAAATCCCCTGGTAGATTCCATTTCGTTAACATGTATTTGCCCACCAGCATATACATATACTTTTGAACCTGCAGGATTTTTGTAGGTGGAGTCGCCTTTCAGAGCAATAGATACATAGTTATTCTGACTGGTCCTGGGGCTCGTGTTTTCCAACAGTGCCGCTTCCATATTTACGTTATTGACTACCAGATCCAAATCGCCGTCGTTATCCAGGTCCCCATAGGCGGCCCCATTGGAATAGGAGTCGGAAAATCCAGATTCTGTAGTCAACCTTTCAAAAGAGAAATTGCCTTTATTTTGGAATACTATATTGGGAATTTTAACCGTAGGCATTTTATCTATTAACCTTGTTTCTACTTCATTCAGTTGTCCCTGAGCGTAATTGGCAAAATCAACAGTACTTAAATAATTTATGTAATCAAGATCGTTCGGCCTTTTATAAATTCCATTTGTAATAAAAATGTCATTCAATCCATCGTTGTCAAAATCTTGCAGGAGGACAGACCAACTCCAGTCTGTGGCATAAGTATTCGTCATCAAAGCCACTTCAGAGAAATATTTTCCTCCTCGATTTAACTGCAGCATATTTCTCGAATACTGAGTTTGAAACCCAAAACTTTTCTTAATCTGACTAATTTTATCAGAATCTTCCCCTCCCGATTTTAAAAATATTTCATGGTCATATGGCATCATGTCCAAAGTAAAAATATCGGGAAATTGATCGTTATTTAAATCGGAAATATCAACGCCCATAGTTGATCTTGTGGTATGATTCAAATATTGGGCGCTGGTTTCTTTAAAGGTTTTATCTCCCTGATTTATATATAGATAATCATTTTCATGGAAATCATTTCCAACATAAATGTCAATTAGTCCATCATTGTTGATATCCGACGTGGTTAATGCAAGGCCATATCCCAGTGCACTGCTGTAAATACCCGAAGCCTGCGTAACATCTATAAATTTTTCTAAGCCTTCGTTTAATTTATTTTCAAATATTCTGTCTCCTGAAAGAGAGTCGGTCTCCAGGCGTCTTTCTATACTCCCGTAACTTCTTAAGGTATGAACAGAATGGTTCAGGAGATATACATCCATATCGCCGTCATTGTCATAATCGAAGAAGGAGGCCTGTGTTGAAAAGCCGGAAAAATCCAACCCATATTTTTCTGAAGATTCTGTGAAGGTCAGATCGCCATTATTCAGGTACAGTTTGTTATGAGCATTCAGCATTTTATACTTGCCTACCTTGGAAACGTATATATCTAAGAACCCGTCATTATTGATATCTTCCATAGTTACACCGGTAGACCATGTGGAATCTGAACCAATGCCCGCCTCCTTGGTTATGTCCCTGAATTTTAGATCGCCTAAATTGAGGTAAAGCCTATCTGAGGTTTGATTGGCTGTGAAATAAATATCATCCAGACCATCATTATTAATATCCCCTATGGCTACGCCGCCGCCATCGTAATAGTATAAATACTCGATAATATTTAAACCTTCAAGAGGCGTTAATGTATTTGTAAAAGTAATGCCGCTACTATCCGATGGAACGTGTTTGAAAGATATTTCCGCTGCATTTTTGGCTACTTCCTTCTTCTCCGAACAACCATAGGTTAAGAGTGCACCTACTACTATTATCAGGCGCCATAATGATTTCATCATCTCAATATTTAAATATTGCCAGAGAATCATGGTTTCTAGCAACTATCAATCTTTGTGCATCAATCACAAAATCGCGGATTTCACCATTCACTGAAAACCCATTGCCATCCGCGTAACTCTTGAAATTCATTTGACCGAGATTTTCAAGAAACACTCCGTATGAAGCATCGTACCTGCCGGCTTCAGGTTTTACATTGTATAAATTTCCCCCCAGGACGATATCCTGATCCCCATCATTATCAAAATCCTCGGTTCCAATGGCATAAATGGGTGAAAACTGAGCCTCGATGGGCAGCTCCTTAAGTTGAAATTTAAAACCTCCTTGATTAACTAAAATTATTGAAGACAAGGTATTCACTTCTAATTTATTGGCTCCTGCCAGTTGTTCTGGTGTAAAAATGTCTGTGATGCTCGCAGTTTTGAATGATTGGTAGTCGGGAAATCGCCTGGCGAGGGTTTTTATTTGACCGATGAGATCGTGTCTTAAGGCGTAAGGATAGTCTTTGCCATCTTCCAGGCGAAAAGATAGGATTGGATCGATAAATCCATTGTTGTCAAAGTCGTTGGAATATAAGGTTATCGGTTTTTCTGTACTTGCCTCAAACCTGCTATTTAGCCCGTGATTTCCGATGATAAGGTCCAGATCGTTGTCATTGTCCAGATCTGCCTGTACAATCGTATTCCACCACCCTTTTAATTCCGAAAAAGGATTATCCTTTTTTCTGTTAAATACGCCGTTATTATTAATAAACATTTCTATACCCATGAACTCTCCCACAATAATGAGATCCTCATCCCCGTCACTATCAAGGTCTTGAAACAGGGCATCTGTAATCATTCCAATCTGCTGAAGTTCACCGGCTTTTTCTTTAGTAACATCTATAAATGTCCCATTTCCATTATTTTCAAGAATGAATCCGGAACAAGAAGTACCATATTTAAGTGGCACTATACGCTGTCCAACGAATAGATCGAGGTCCCCGTCGTGATCGATATCGCTGGCAACAACAGTTGACGTGCTGAAAACTGAATTCGGATCAGGTAATTTTTGATCAGACAACTTAAAATTGCCTTTCCCGTCATTCATATACAATCTATCTAAAAAGTTGGTGGAATATTGCGAAAACTCAACGCCTCCACTGCATACGTACAGATCCAGATCGCCATCATTATCTGCATCAAAAAATAAGCTCCCGGCATCCTCTGATGCGCTGTTTTTTTGAAAATCCGCTATTTTCTTTGGGGTATACCCGGTTTTGGTGCCCATTAATAATGTAGGTTCCGAACCTTTTGGCCCCCCAATGAAAATATCCAGTAATCCATCTTTGTTGACATCACCACTTGAAACCTTCGGCCCCTCTGTACTGTGCATGAAGTACAAAAGCCTTTCCCTGTTAAAATCGTTAAATTGATTTTCCTTATGCTTATAGTCCAGGGCCAGACCTTCTCTTTCAAACAGGCTTTTTTTTCTTTCCACTGACCTTTTTTCAGGAAATTTGCCATCCGATTCTGACAGTACCAGGGTTTGATCTACATTAACATGATCTAAAGTTGATATTTTACCCGAGGGCCATATTACCTTAACGGATTGTGGTTTATCTGAGGGCAAACCCACATTGGGTCTTACGTCCACACAAGATTGAAATCCCCTTACTGGTTGGTTTTCAATAAAGTGATGATTGTTCCCTACCTCAACCCTGGAACCTATAGCATTACTGTTTTTATCTTCGCCTTTAAGGACAAATTTCAGATAATGGGCATCTCCCTTCTCCATTGTATTATTCCGGTATACAAAGGCCTTCATATTCAGATTATTCACGACGAGATCCATATCTCCGTCGTTATCAAGATCCCCGTAGGCCGAACCATTGGAAAAGCTTTCCGTTTGCAGTCCTGAGGAATCATAAGGATCAAATTTTAGATCCCCTAAATTTTTATACGCGTGATTTTTCAGCCTATGGGATGGGATAATTTCAATTAATTTTGAATAATCTATTGCCTTATCTGTTATGATTGACATTAATATCTTCTCATTAGATATGTAATTAAGATAATCCTGATCGGTAAGATCCCGGTACACTCCATTCGAAATAAACAGGTCTTTCAGGCCATCATTGTTCATATCGAATAGAAGGGCCCCCCAACTCCAATCAGAGGCTTCAACGCCGCTCAAGCGCCCTATTTCACTGAATGAATTATTCGTGTTATTGAGTTGCAGAGTATTTCTGGTAAACTGATAATAATACCCGTTGTTCACCTTTAAATCATAGGTATTCCAATCTTCAAAAGTTGTCACAGATTTTAACCTGCCATAGTCGGAGGGAAGCATCTCAGTTACGAAAATATCATTGAACCCGTCATTATTAATATCAGCCACATCGGCACCCATGGAAGCTCCACTTATGGATTTTATTTGTTGTTCCAGTTGCTCTGAGAATGTACCGTCCCGGTTATTTATATATAGATAATCACGCTCAAAAAAATCGTTGGAGACATAGATGTCTTCCCAACCATCATTGTTCATATCCCCAACAGAAACCCCCAGACCGAATCCAACAACACTACCATATATGCCAGCCTTGGCACTAATGTCATAAAATTTACCATTCACATTTTCCATGAATTTATCGCCACCTAACGAGTCTCTCGTATTGCGATCAATCGTATCAAGATTAAAACTTCCTATTGCCCGATATGAATTATTAAGGATATAAACATCCAGATCACCATCTTTATCATAGTCAAAAAATGCGGCATGGGTAGAAAATCCGTTGTCCGCGAGATTGTAGGCATCTGCAGACTCTTTAAATGTTCCGTCCCCCTGGTTTATAAAAAGTTCATTCTGCCTGTTATCGCCATTAAGATCTCCGGAATTGCAGACATAAATATCTATAAATCCATCCCCATTAATATCCGCCATCGAGCTGCCTGTGGACCATGGTTTAGTGCCTCCAACACCAGCTGTTTCTGTAATGTTTTTAAAATGGAAATCTCCCTGATTCAGGTATAGCCTATTTTTTTGTTGATTGGAAGTAAAATATATATCCTGCAGGCCATCATTGTTGATGTCTCCTATCGAAACGCCACCTCCATTGTAATAATTACGATATTTATATACATTAAATTCGTTGTCAAAGCTAAGGTCATTGGAAAATCCGATGCCGGTTCTTACTGAATCGAGCAATTCAAAAATATTTTCCGATTCATTGGAGGTGTCCTTTAATTCTCGAGAACAACCTACCAAGGTCAGCATTTGAAATGTAAGAATGGCTGCAGTCCAACGTACAAATAGATTGATTTTTAATTTAGTTATCCAATACATATCGCAGATCATCTATTTGTGCTTTCACGATTTTTTTATCATCTATTGGTCTTATTGTTATTCTACGATTTCCATCGACCTTAACGAGGAGTTCTTTATTATTGGGCATACTTATATTCACAAAATCGTTGCCTGGATACCAACTTTCCAGGGAGTCCTTTATTTTTGGCAGTAAATTATCTGATTGAAATTCCTTATTCCATATCGACCAACCATCATAATAAAATTGCATATCCATACCGGTCATAATATTCTCATCATTGAACCGTCCATAAAACAACATTATAATATTTGATTTTGGCACTCTCCCTTCTTTAACGGGTAACTTGTATTGTACAAATTTGTTATTCGGCCCTTGTACAACCAGTTTTTCTTTATTGAGATTCCAGCATAAATCGAAAAACTCCTTCTTGGTCTGCCCGAACTTCATGCCTAAAAAAAGACTGTCATGAACAACATTTGTGGCCATTTCAGTGTGTACTAATTCGGCATATTTAGATTTACCGCAACTAGTCAAAATAAGGAGGAAACCAAATAAAATTATTATTTGATTATTTTTTGAAAACATGAAATGTTGATTTATCGTCATTGATCAAAGCAACCAATATTTTCTTATTGTCTTTATTAAGCCATCTAAGTGCTCTAATCTGTCCATTAATATTCAATGTATACACACTATGATTTGATTCATTATTGAGGATGGGGCCAAATAGTGCCCATCCCTTGGAGGCGTCATACCTCCCAAACTGAGGTTTAACCATATACTGATTTCCCCCAAAGAACAAGTCTGTTTGCCCATCTTCATCAATGTCTGAGGTGGTAATTGCGTAAACGGGGGCATATTGTATCTCATCGGGCAGTTTCATCCGAAGAAACTTGCCATTATCATTAAAAAAAATGGAACTCTCCAGGATATCGATATCAAATTCCAGAGCGTCATTTAATTCTTCCCCCCCAAAAATTGAATTCATATCTGATTTCGCATAATCCTGATAGGACATTAATTTCTTTTTCAATGATGGTATTTGAGAAATCAGTTCGTCCCTATCCACTATGGGATAATACTTATTGCCTTCCTTTTTACATACGAGTTGTTCATAAAAACCATTCTTATCAAAATCTGATACGAACATTTTCATCTGAACTTCATAAAAATTATTTAATCCGATATTCCCGGCTATTAGATCCTGATCGCCATCACCATCCACATCTGCCAGTTCCAAAGCGGTCCATAAACCGGACGTTTTGGCAAGATTATAAGCGTCACTCTCATCTATCAATTCGCCTTGATGGTTGATAAATAATTTAACAGGCATCCATTCGCCTACTACAATAAGGTCCTGCCAACCATCATTATTAATGTCCGTCCAGCTGGCGTCTGTGATCATCCCGATATCAGCCAATAAATTGCTTTCGGAAGTTTTAAAATTTCCCTGGCCATCATTTATGAGTATATATCCTGATGATGGCAAACCGTAGAGATTGGTTTTAAATCTTTCTCCAACAAAAAGATCCGTGTCGCCATCCTTGTCAAAATCGGCGGCACTTACAACAGAGGAACTTATAGTTCTCGGAAAATAGGGGGATGAGTCCACCTTTACAAAATGCATATTATCATTCCGGTAATAAGCGTCATTCAGGTCTATGGAATAAGGTGAGAAGGCTTTTCCGCCATGGCAGACATAAAGATCCAGGTCTCCATCATTGTCTCCATCAAGGAAAATTGCATCCGTATCTTCAGACCGCAGATCATTGATAAATGGTTTACTAATTTCTTTATAGCGGTCGCCGGTCGAAATAAATAGCTTCCCGGATTGATTCTTCGCACCCCCCATGAAAAAGTCAATTTGGCCGTCATTATTTATATCCCCAGTAGCCAGAGCTGGTCCTTCATTACTATGCATTTGACTCAATAACCGTTCATTATTGAAATCGGTAAAGTCATTCTCCTTATGAATAAAATTAAAAAGTGGTGGAATTTCTTCCAGTATGGGTTTCCTTGAATTTTTAATCCAATTCTCTTCCTTGCCTGGGTTGCCGGTGTGCTGGATGGTATAGATTTTATTGGTCGAAAGGCCTGCCAGTACTTTTGTAGATCCGTCTGGCCATTTTACCCAGAGAGAATCAATGAACTTCGAATCCCCAACACCGAAATGAATCCCTGCAGGTACACTGCTCTGAAAACCCCTGGACGAATAGTTTTCTCCAAATTCATATTTACTGCCATCGTATTTTATGATGACCTTGGTTCCTACCGCGAACTGATTGAGTCCTTTTTGCCGTAGTTTTAGGGAAATGCTTCTATGAGTTACTGTATCTGTGGTATTTTCATATACAAATGAAGGCATTCCCACATTATTTACTACAAGGTCTAAATCCCCGTCATTGTCAAGATCCGCATACGCACTTCCATTGCTATAGCTTGGCAGGTCTAATCCCCATGAGTCACTATTATTTATAAAATTAAAATCGCCCAGATTTTGAAAGGCAACATTAGGTACTGCCTTGGATGGCATGGCATCTATCAATTTCGTAATCACATCCTTTTCATGACTTCTAATTCTATTTCTTATGACCTCTTGGTTGGCGGTATAGGACAAATAGTCTCTGTCCAGAAGATCCTTAAAGATTCCATTGCTTATAAAAATATCCCGCAATCCATCATTGTCCATATCGAATAACAATGCCCCCCAGCTCCATTCAGAGGCCGAAACATGCGCTTGTCTTCCCAGTTCAAAATACCCGGCACTCCCCATATTTCTTTGCAAAGTATTCCGGGAAAACTGGTTATAGTAGCCTTGTTTTCTGGCCATTTGATATTTATCCCAGGGTTCAAATACAGTCTTGGTTTTTTGACGTTCCTGGCTAATCGGCAACATCTCGGTAACCATAAGGTCGGGTAATAGATCGTTGTCCAAATCAGCCAGGTCTGCACCCATCGAGCCCATGGAAATAGACCCAAAATAATCTTCGAGCTGTTCTATATATTTTCCTTTTGTATCATTTATATACAAGTAATCCTTTTCAAAAAAATCATTGGATATATAAATGTCCGTCCAATCGTCACCATTAAAGTCTCCTAAAGTAATACCCAGGCCAAACCCGATTTTACTGGCATAAATCCCAGCCTCGGAAGTGATATCAATAAAATTTCCGTCGTCATTTCTCAAAAATTTATTACCATTTCCTGTAGAATCCGGGATGGTTCTTTGATCCTTTATAGGTTCAAAACCCCCAATAGATCGTAGCGAGTTGTTTAAGACATAGCAGTCCAGGTCACCATCTTTGTCATAATCAAAAAAAGCGGCATGAACAGACAAACCCTCAAGGTCAAGTCCGTAATTTTTAGCGGATTCAGTGAATGTGAGGTCACCATTATTTATAAAAAGGTCGTTGGATCTATTGGCCCCCCCGGGCTTCCCGGCCTTGCATACGTACAGATCCAGATACCCATCACCATTTATATCAGCAAAGGTCGCACCTGTACACCACACATTGGGACAAGTGACACCTGCCTTTTTTGTTATATCCTCGAATTTCCAATGACCCTTATTCAGATATAATTTATTGTCTACCATATTCCCGGTAAAATAGATATCCTCCAGGCCGTCATTGTTTATATCGCCAATGGCGACCCCACCCCCGTTAAAGAAATTTCTATAGAGATAGGGGTTAAAATTTTCATCATAGGTTAAATTGTTCTCAAAAGAAATCCCTGTCGATTTATCCTTAAGTTCAAATAGGTGTTGTTCCTCTATTTCTGATTTTCCGGAACAGGAAATAATCACAAATGGTATAACAATAAACCGCCACTTCATTTTCCAAGTATAGATAAAAAAAGGGTTGTTTGATTAGAACAACCCTTTGAATCAAAAGTTTTTTAAAATTAATATCCCGGGTTTTGAGTTAGAGACCCTCCTGAGGCATCAATCTGGGCCTGGGGTATTGGGAATATAGTTCGGTAAGGATCACTATTGGTTTTCTCCCACCAGGGATCTCCATACTTACCAAATCGGATCAGATCTGTCCGGCGGCTAGATTCCTGGAACATCTCCTTTCCTCTTTCGGCCAGGAAACCATCGGAATTAATTGATGCTAAAGGACCTAAACCAGCTCTATCCCGTAAAGCATTTACATCGGGAAGGGCCAAATTCCAATCCCCGGCGGCTCTTGCCAATGCCTCTCCCCTCATCAAGTAAACATCACCCAAACGAACAATGGGATAGTCATTGTTCATATCCAATCGTGCGAAGATCTGAATTGAAAATTTACCCATTCTGACTCCTCCATCTCGGATAGCATTGGGTTCCAACTCATTAATGTGCGGTTTGTAATTGATTACAAGGTCGTCGTCATCTGCCGCATAATCAAGCAAAGGATCTCCGTTAAAATCAGTTTGCGGACCTTCTAAAAAGTTGGCTTGTTTTCTGATATCATTATCTTCAAAACTGTTATAGAACTCTTCCAGGACGACAAAACCATTCCATGGTTGTGCATCCATCCCATAGGTTAATTGGCTTGGACTATGCAAGGTCATCATATTAAAATTCATGCCGGTTGCACTACTTTCATCATATTCTATTGACCAAATAATTTCCGGATTATTTTCGTTATTAGGTGCGAAAACGGCCGCATATCCTTCTAATTCAGCAGGATCTGAATCTACGTTCGGTCTTTTCCCCAGATTGGGAACTATACAACCGGATGAACACAATTGATAGGGGCTATTGTCCAAAATATACGTCGCAGCCCATTCAGCTTCCTGCCAACGTGCGGTACCTGTATAAACCTCGGCATTCAAATAGAGTTTTGCCAAAATTCCCAAAGCAGCATACTGATTTATCCTGTAATTGGAAATATCAGTGTTAAGCGCACTTCCAGATAGATCCAGGGAGGCCGTTACTGAGGATATCCCCAATGCAGCCAACAGTTCGCTCTCAACGAAATTGAATACTTCAATCCTACTCGACTGAGGGGCATCTGCTCCAGGATCAGTAATCAGTTTAACCCTGCCAAATCCATCCAATAGTCTCCAGTAAAAATATGCGCGTAAGGCTCTTACCTGGGCAGTTTGATTAGCGTCCAAACCACCACTGGCCAATGAAGTATTACATTCACCGATACCGGCATAGGCCTGGTTCCAAAGCTCGTTAATACGATCATGAGTAGATCCGTATGTGTGCCTGTGGAGTTGAATCCAAATGCCGCCATCAAACCAATCCCCCCCTTTTTGGGTAACCGCCACAGCATCGCTTGTGACAGTCTGGGTGGTAAAAAAACCCTGGTTGGTTGCAGATCCTGCTCTCAACCTTGAAAATGGGGCTAATAAAGCGCCTCCGCCACCTTCTTCTCCGATCGAAATACCGTCATTCGAAAATTCCGTTACAAGAGAATCTTCGAGTGGATCATCCAGGTCAGTACATGAAAAGATAACCACTACGGTACTCATTAGTGTTATTTTAATAATTCGTTTCATAGTTCTTTTTTAAAAATTAACGTTAAGACCGATGGTAATTGTTCTGGACGTAAAATAGCTGTTTCTCCTGTCGATACCCGGTGCCAGCGGATTTGGATTCGATTCTTGTATAAAACCATTATTAACGGATATCGTGCTGTTGGCGCTATTGTCCGCACCAAAATCCTGTAACACCGGCTCGGGATCCGTACCGGAATAACCTGTAATGGTAAAGAGGTTTTGCCCACTAAGAGTCAGCTTGACACTCTTTATAAAATCCTGATTCCATGGAATGTCATACCCTATTGAGAGGTTATCCAAACGGATGAAATCGGCTTTCTCCACATAGTAGGAACTAAACTGTGCCGTTTTGATATCCGGTCTTGCCAGCTTGGTGTTTATAAAGTTGTACGATGCCTGAGAACCGATAATAGGTTCGTAAAAGGCGCGGAATGAGTTTACCAGGCTATGACCAAATACCCCTCTAAAGAAAGCATTTATCTCCCAATTGCCAAATGTTATTTGATTGGTCCATCCCAATTCAAAATCCGGCAACCCTTTTCCCAAAACGGTAAAATCCGCATTGTCCAAAAGTGCACTTCCCTGGTCTGTAATTAATTCCCCGTCGCCATTGATATCTTCTAAAATTGGTGTACCCGATGCGTCAACCTCTCCCGAAAACACCGGCCCCCAGATTTGGCCCACTTCTTCTCCTTCTTTCACTAATATCACATTGGTATTGTTTTGCCCGGGGGAACCCAGGTTGGCAATGACCTGATCGCCCTGGGGGTTCTTCTCCAATTTGGTCTTATAGGTGGAGAAGATAAGTCCTGTGTTGTAGTTTATCTTTTCATTTTTGATCAGGTCGTAGTTGACGGTAAATTCCAAACCATTGGTCCTTAATTCCCCGGCGTTTTCATAACGGGTGCTGATACCATTGTACAGAGCGGCATCTACATTGACCAGACTGATGAAATCATTGATATCTCGGGTATAGAGGTCCAATGTTGCCGATAACCGATCGGTTGCATATTCAAAACCGACATCTAGTTCTGCCTTTTCCTCCCATTTCAAATCGGGGTTCGGGAGCCCTGGATCCGTTCGAGGTCCCTGAACCACTTTGCCCGTCTGCACCGTTGGTAACGTTGTAGGTAGTTTCAAAAAGCCCTACATCCGGAGGAATGGCGCCAGTAACACCATAACCGACCCTGGCTTTTAATAGGTTTACCCCATCTAGTTTTAAATATTTGTTCAGATCGGCCCCCACTGCCACTGCAGGAAAAGTTCCCCACTGGTTTTCGGGTCCGAACCGGCTTGATCCTTCCCGTCTAAGGGAAGCATTCAAATAGATGGCATTATCAAAGGTCGCGTTTAAACGTCCGAAAAAGGCAATAATCTTATCCCCGTCCCTTCTATCGCTGTTGGCGGTAATACGCCCCGCTTCCAAAAGATCCTGTGAGGTCTCAATACTATTGCTAAAATCAAAATCTACATTGGGGGGAAAATCACCCAGGCTAAAATAGACGCTGTTAAAATCACTATCCTGATAGGAATAACCACCCGTAATGGTATAGGTCAAATAATCCTTAACCCTGTTGGTATAGGTCCCAAATGCCTCGAATAACTGAAAGCGGTCCTCCTGTGTCAGGAAGTCTGCCCGTCCGCGTGCCGTAGGGCTTACAGCATTGCCTCTCCATAATGCAGTCGTAGGATAGTATTGATTTCGGGTGGATTTGATATTTTGTTCCGCGAAATTAATGTTCCCAGAGAGGTGATCTGTAAAACGGTAATCAAAGCTCATATTATAGCTCAGGGTATTTGAGGTTCCTTTATTTTTGCTTTGACGCGCGATGGAAGCAGGATTAAAACTATCAAAAAGGCCTAAAGTCTCAAAAAAACCACCGTATTGGTCCGAGGCGAAAGAGAAAGGTGCATCTTCGCCTCTAACGGGAGCCGTTGGGTTATAGGTGACGGCATAGCGCAAGGCTTCATTAAATCCATACTTACTGTCTCTTTGAGTAAGGGCAGAGTTGAAATCAATCTTCAGCTTGTCATTAAGAAGTCGTGTGGTAAGTTTTGTTCGCGCATTAAACTGGTTGAAGCCTGAATTTAACAAAATGCCCTCTGTATCGCGAAAGTTAGCCGAGACCCGGTAATTTACATTATCTGTCCCGCCGACGGCAGAGATGTTATGTACTTGCGAAAAGCCTCCGTGTGTAACTTCATCAATCCAATCAGTATCACTGCCCAGGTCATTGCCGCCGGCGGCAAGGAACTCCTGCCGGTTCATAATATTTATTTGATTGGCAATGCTTGAAGTGGCAAACTGACCATTATAACTTAACTGAAGATCCTCACCGGCCTGGCCACTTTTTGTAGTTACCAAAATAACACCGCTCGATCCCCGGGTACCATAGATGGCCGCAGCGGATCCATCCTTTAACACGGTGATATTTTCTATATCATTGGGATCAACATTATTTAATGAACCCCCTAAAACGCCATCGATCACCACCAGGGGTTCCGTATTGCCCCCGATAGTCGATATGCCACGTAATCGGATAGTTGAATTCGTATTGGGATCCCCTCCTTTGTTTACCACTGTCAGACCTGCAACCTTACCCTGGAGCAACTGAGTGGGATCATTGATGGTCCCCTTATTAAAATCTTTGGCATTCACACTGGTTACCGCCGTAGTAATTTCCTTTTTTTCCTGGCTACCGTACCCAACGATAACAACCTCGTCCAATGCCTGTGTATCCTCTTCCAGGATAACATCTATGGTACTTTGTCCGTCAACGGCAATTTCCTGTGAAGTATAGCCCAGGTAGCTAAAAACCAATATGGCATCATCGGCAAGGCCCCGTAATACATATTTCCCGTTAAAATCTGTCTGAGTACCGTTGGTTGTTCCCTTTTCAACCACACTAGCCCCTGGCAGGGGTCCCGTGGCATCGGAAACCGTTCCTGAAACCTCTTGCCCTAGAGCTGTTCCCAGACAGAAAACAGTTCCAATAAGCAAAAGCGTTTTTGGTAATTTGATTCTCATAAATTAATTGGTTTAGGTTATTTGCGAATTAGTAGTTATTAGTGAAATTCAAGTTTGATTGGTCATGACCTATTTCGGTTGTTAAATATTGTATTACTCACGTCTAAAGTCACAGGACATTTCTCTGTGATTCGGAACTAAATTTCAAGAAACGTTTAATTTTCAGTAATAGACACAGCCATTTTACAATAGCAACATCATCAAATCCTTCCCTTCCCGGAGCCAATTAAAAGGCCTTGGAATTGTAGACAATTAATTCATCTATTACGGACTATATTAAAAGACGATTCGCGATTTATTTATACCTAAATCAACTTGTAAAGCTTGAGATTTTGCTTTAATAACATTCTAAATGCATTTTCCCTTTTTTATTGAATCTATGAGACGTTTCTTGATTTTATGTAAAAAATAAGTTGAGTGGCAATTGAATGCGAAGATGCAAGTTGTGTTTAGGGAGACCAATTCAAGGGAGTTCCCGTTGAGAACAGTGAGTTAAAGCAGGATAACCTATTGGAAATCTTATTAAGGAATATATTTTGTGTGGAAAGTCTTTTCGGAAGTATCCTGGCCGTAGATCGCTCCTGACAATTAAATTGAAATTGCCAATTTCGATATTGATTTAATTCCTTCTTTTTACCAGTTTTTAGAATTTGACCTTAAGGCCAATGGTAATTGTTCTGGATGTAAAATAGCTGTTTCTCCTGTCGATACCCGGTGCCAGCGGATTTGGATTCGATTCTTCTATAAAACCATTATTAACGGATATTGTGCTGTTGGCACTATTGTCAGCACCAAAATCCTGAAGCGCGGGTTCCGGATCCGTACCGGTATAACCTGTAATGGTAAAGAGGTTTTGCCCACTAAGGGATAATCTTATATTTTTTAAATAATTCTTGTTCAGTTTAAAATTATACTCCACCGAAAAGTTGTCCAAACGGATGAAATCGGCTTTCTCCACATAGTAGGAACTAAACTGTGCCGTTTTGATATCCGGCCTTGCCAACTTGGTGTTTATAAAGTTGTACGATGCCTGAGAACCGATAATAGGTTCGTAAAAGGCGCGGAATGAGTTTACCAGGCTATGACCAAATACCCCTCTAAAGAAAGCATTTATCTCCCAATTGCCAAATGTTATTTGATTGGTCCATCCCAATTCAAAATCCGGCAACCCTTTTCCCAAAACGGTAAAATCCGCATTGTCCAAAAGTGCACTTCCCTGGTCTGTAATTAATTCCCCGTCGCCATTGATATCTACCAAAATTGGTGTACCCGATGCGTCAACCTCTCCCGAAAACACCGGCCCCCAGATTTGGCCCACTTCTTCTCCTTCTTTCACTAATATCACATTGGTATTGTTTTGCCCGGGGGCACCCAGGTTGGCAATGACCTGATCGCCCTGGGGGTTCTTCTCCAATTTGGTCTTATAGGTGGAGAAGATAAGTCCTGTGTTGTAGTTTATCTTTTCATTTTTGATCAGGTCGTAGTTGACGGTAAATTCCAAACCATTGGTCCTTAATTCCCCGGCGTTTTCATAACGGGTGCTGATACCATTGTACAGAGCGGCATCTACATTGACCAGACTGATGAAATCATTGATATCTCGGGTATAGAGGTCCAATGTTGCCGATAACCGATCGGTTGCATATTCAAAACCGACATCTAGTTCTGCCTTTTCCTCCCATTTCAAATCGGGGTTCGGAGCCCTGGATCCGTTCGAGGTCCCTGAACCACTTTGCCCGTCTGCGCCGTTGGTAACGTTGTAGGTAGTTTCAAAAAGCCCTACATCCGGAGGAATGGCGCCAGTAACGCCATAACCAACCCTGGCTTTTAACATGCCTGCCCCTTTTAAATGCAAATATTTGTTCAGATCGGCCCCCACTGCCACTGCAGGAAAAGTTCCCCACTGGTTTTCGGGTCCGAACCGGCTTGATCCTTCCCGTCTAAGGGAAGCATTCAAATAGATGGCATTATCAAAGGTCGCGTTTAAACGTCCGAAAAAGGCAATAATCTTATCCCCGTCCCTTCTATCGCTGTTGGCGGTAATACGCCCCGCTTCCAAAAGATCCTGTGAGGTCTCAATACTATTGCTAAAATCAAAATCTACATTAGGGGGAAAATCACCCAGGCTAAAATAGACGCTGTTAAAATCACTATCCTGATAGGAATAACCACCCGTAATGGTATAGGTCAAATAATCCTTAACCCTGTTGGTATAGGTCCCAAATGCCTCGAATAACTGAAAGCGGTCCTCCTGTGTCAGGAAGTCTGCCCGTCCGCGTGCCGTAGGGCTTACGGCATTGCCCCTGAATAATGCGGTAGTCGGGTAGTATTGATTTCGGGTAGATTTGATATTCTGTTCTGCGAATCCAACATTTGCCGAAAGGTGATCCGTAAAACGGTAATCAAAGCTCATATTATAGCTCAGGGTATTTGAGGTTCCTTTATTTTTGCTTTGGCGCGCGATGGAAGCAGGATTAAAACTATCAAAAAGGCCTAAAGTCTCAAAAAAACCACCGTATTGGTCCGAGGCGAAAGAGAAAGGTGCATCTTCGCCTCTAACGGGAGCCGTTGGGTTATGGGTGACGGCATAGCGCAAGGCCTCATTAAATCCATACTTACTGTCTCTTTGAGTAAGGGCAGAGTTGAAATCAATCTTCAGCTTGTCATTAAGAAGTCGTGTGGTAAGTTTTGTTCGCGCATTAAACTGGTTGAAGCCTGAATTTAACAAAATGCCCTCTGTATCGCGAAAGTTAGCCGAGACCCGGTAATTTACATTATCTGTCCCGCCGACGGCAGAGATGTTATGTACTTGCGAAAAGCCTCCGTGTGTAACTTCATCAATCCAATCAGTATCACTGCCCAGGTCATTGCCACCGGCGGCAAGGAACTCCTGCCGGTTCATAATATTTATTTGATTGGCAATGCTTGAAGTGGCAAACTGACCATTATAACTTAACTGAAGATCCTCACCGGCCTGGCCACTTTTTGTAGTTACCAAAATAACACCGCTCGATCCCCGGGTACCATAGATGGCCGCAGCGGATCCATCCTTTAACACGGTGATATTTTCTATATCATTGGGATCAACATTATTTAATGAACCCCCTAAAACGCCATCGATCACCACCAGGGGTTCCGTATTGCCCCCGATAGTCGATATGCCACGTAATCGGATAACGGGAGATTCATTTGGATCGCCTCCTCTATTATAGATACTTAATCCTGCCACCTTACCCTGCAACAATTGGACAGGCTCGTTGATGGTGCCCCGATTAAAATTATCAGCGTTTACGCTGGTTACGGCAGAGGTAATTTCCTTTCTTTGCTGAGACCCGTATCCAATAATAATAATTTCTTCCAGGGCTTGCGTATCCTCCTCCAGGATAACATCTATGGTGCTTTGTCCGTTAACCGCAATTTCCTGCGATGTATACCCCAGGTAGCTAAAAACCAATATGGCATCATCGGCAAGGTCACCTAATTCATATTTCCCGTTAAAATCTGTCTGCGTCCCCCTATTTGTTCCCTTTACTAAAACCGTAGTACCATATAAGGGCTGTCCATTATTTCCAAATACACTACCACTTACAATCTCATCAAGTCCAATTGTGTCTATTGGTTTTTGAAAAAGCCCCGGGGATATTACTGATTTGGGCTTGATAATAATTAATTTATCGTATAATTCGCGGTAGGACAAATTGGAATCATCAAGAAGCCTTTCAAGAATTGAGAGAATGGTCTCATTGTTGGCATGAACACTAACCAGCCTATTGTAATCTACTTCATTGTCTGAATAAAAGAATTTATATTCCGAGCTTGATTCAAGGGTATTCAGAGCTACTTCCAGGGTTACGTTTTCCAGATCTAAATTGATCCGCTTCTCTTGGCTGTGCAGAGAATATATTTGAAGTTGAAATAAAGAAATAAACAATATGGTTTTGGTAAGTCTCATTTCCAAATCATATTTATATTGATAAGGAACAAACCTCCATATGTTCTCAATAAGAAAAACTAATACCGAAAATAATAAGTTTGTTATTCCCTTTTTCGCTTGGTCATTCTTCTGCAGTTATTGAGAAAGTCCTATTCTCCTATGGCAGAGTTTAAAGAGGTTGCAAATGATATAAATTAAATCAAAAATTCAAAAAGGGCTATTATATAAGCAGTAAATTACAATTTATGGATCGATAATTATCTGTTTATGATTAATCCGATAGTTAATTCCATCATACTTCTTAAAAGATTCGAGAACTTGTTCAATTGTTTCTACATCGAAACTGGCTGTGAACAGTTTATTGTCAAAATCTTCATTGTTATTTATGATCTCAACATTGTAATGCCTTTCCAACTTTTTCTTGATATATTTAAAAGGCATATGCCGAAAGCTTATTTTACCTCGAATCCAGGAAGTATATAAATCCGTATCAACGGTTTGGATGGAAATATCCTTAGTATTCTTAGACCATGCAGCTTTGTTTCCAGGTTCTAACAATGCTGAAGTTTCAGAATCATACGCACTCCCTTGCTCGTACATACGCACGGAACCTTCTACTAATACTGTATTGGCAATATTATCGTCCGGATAAGAAGTTATATTAAATTGTGTACCCAATACCCTAACTTCGAAAGCATCTGTGTGGACTATGAATGGATGACTTGCATCCTTGGCAACATCAAAATAACCCTCACCCGAAAGATAAACTTCTCTGCTTTTACCATTAATAAACTTCACCGGATATTTTAAGGAAGTTCCAGCATTTAAAATGACATTAGTTCCATCGGATAATTTAATGTCAAAGTGCTTCCCATAGGGAACGGTAAGTGTATTATATACTAATTCATCTACATCCAGATCCTTGTTATATATGATTTGAGAGCCGTCCTGCGATCCTATCATCTTGCCCTGCTTATCGTAAATCTGACAAATACCATCTTCATTTATTATTTGACTAAACCCATTATCGAATTGCAAGGTGATTGTATTTTCACTGGTAACAACCGGATAATTTTTAACCTTTTTGTTAAAGCCGCTCATAAAAAGGTATCCCGTGCCAAAAATTAAGAATAGTACAGCTGCATATCTGAATACGGTATTCCTTTTCTTATTCCTTTTATCAGATACATAATGAATTTTGCCCATCATATCGGTAAAGGCTTCATCCTCATCATTCTTCCCTGAACCTTCACTAAGAGTCGATGCAATATGTTGGGCTTTAATTAAATTAAATCTCCTGGCATTATCCTTGGATTGAAGAATCCAAAGTTCCATTTCTTCTTCTTCAAGATATGAAGCCTGGCCATTAAGATATTTTAATATATTTTCTTCTTTCATTATTTAAACTTCTAGCAAGAGTACCACTGGTAACCGTTGAATGACAATCCTTAATAACCCATTCATCCTAAATTCACTACCTACCATTCAACCCATGGATTGAGCAAAAATACATGATCAATTTGAATGTTGCACGTTTATATAGCATTCTTAGGTGTACATTCATGGCAAAAAGAAAGCGATTTATAAATATTCTCAGGTAAAATAATTTACTTTACGATGAACTTAGCGCGCATGGTGATATAGTGACCGGGAAAGGTACATACAATCCAATATTGCCCAGGTTCTGCCGGTGCCTCGAAATATATTTTTTCGGAAGCCCCCGGATTCACGATGCCTGTATGATACAATACCAAATCAGAATCCGGGACATAATTAAGTTCTGCTCCCTTTAACCCCAATTTTAGCGCCATTTCTCCAACAATATCAGGAGAATCTGGCCTCTTATCTGTTATAACGACATTATGCAGCATGTCATCATTATTGTTTAATGTTAGTTCAATCTTACTATTTCGCATGACTTTGATTTCCGAAACATCATATTTTAAACCTGGTATTGTACCGATTACCAATTTGGTGTCCGGCCCATTATTCCAACCAGACGGCATGATATTGACTCTTTTTTGTTGCCTGTCTGTTGCTGGAGAATCCGATTTCAGCATTTGTTGTGTTTTTGCCGTATCACCTCCGGGTATTTCATTGAGGGTATAATATCCGGTATCATGGAGCAGTAATTCTCCTGAAATTGATTTGAGAGACGGGAGCTTAATTTCATGTATATATCCCAATCGCATACCATGAACCTTCAATTTCACGGTTAATCCATCTTCGGCAACCTCCACATCATTAACCATCGCCTCCTGCTGGTCAATTATTGGGCTTCCATAGGTTTCATGATATAGGTAATTAAATGTAGTTATTTGATAGTTTGAGGCATCCTGGGCGAGTTTTTTGACCACAGGCTTGGTAAATTCTAACTTAAAACCATCGGCCTGTACCTTAATTGTTTTGATTTCAAAAGGTGTTTTACCGGTCCAAACTAATCTTTGGAGGCCATAAGGTTCCGTACCGGTTGAGGCCCAACCCCTGCTGGTCATGCCCACAAACATACTGTCATCGCTACCCCATACCATTCTTAAAATACCTGATGAGAATCCTTCACGAAAAGGGAAAGCCACTCCCTGGTAAACGCCTTTAACCTTCTCCATATAAACCCGCATAATCTTACTGTGTCCCTGATCTCCAATAAAAATTTGATTCTCAAAGGGTCCAAAACGCTTCCCAATGGTATCATAGAGGATATCCGAAGTAGAAATGCCCAATATGGTATGAGGAAACCATATGGCCGGAATTTTTAATTCCGGAACCTTTTTAGCGTATTCATATAATGTCAATCCGGATTCTTTCTCGATGGCATCGGGTTTTAATTTTAGTGGGGATCTTGGATCATCAGTCCATTTAAGGCCTTCGGGGTTTCCGGCAAAATCACCTTTTTCCAGTTGTGTCATTCGACCGGAGCCTACCCAGCCTCCTTGATTTTCGGTATAAAATATTTCCCCTTTTTCATTGACTATGAATCCTGCAGGAGATCTTAATCCTGTCGCTATAGGTGTCATGTTTCCATCGGGTGTAATTTGTAATAACCATCCCCGCCATTTAGCCAAACTTGCACCATGGCCTATCCAGGCCAGGTTGAGGGTAACCAGCATATCCCCATTCTCCAAAAATTTTGGGCCATAAGAATACTCATGGTAATTTCCCGATAATGGCCACGAATAAATTGTTTTATATAAATCTGCCCTGCCATCTCCATCCCTGTCCTCAAGCCTTGTTAATTCTGCTCTTTGGGAAAGATAAAATCCATGGTTCTTATAGCTAATTCCAAGCGGTTCATGTAATCCTTGTGCAAATCTTTTAAATTTAGGATTTTGACCATATGGATCCTCTATCAACCATACTTCTCCCCTCCTTGTTGAAACAGCAAGTTTATCATCATCCGTGAATGCCAAGCCGCCTACTTCGAGAACTATATCCTCCGGAATTGGAACATCAATAATCTTGTAATACTTTTCTTCTTTGGATGATTGTGATTGAGATTGTCCTGCAACCATTAAATTGAAGAACAGGAAGATAATAAGTGCCAGTATATTGTGGTTCATTCGCATATTTCTCATCTAAATTTTACCAGATAATGCTATAATAGATCTCATGCTTTCCCGGTGGAATTCTAACTACCAATTCGCTTTTACCATTTACCGATCTAATGCTTGTTTTCAATTCACTGTCACTTTGATAGTCAATTAAATAACTTTCATTATTTATGATATATGTGCCATCAGGATTCACTTTTATGGATGTACCCTCTGCTATTTTATGCCAAATAGTATCCGTGCCATCCGTTGTAATGGACCTAATTAAACCCCGTTCCAAATCTGAAGGTACGAGGCTGTTAGATATGGTCGTGTTATTCACCTGATAGGCAAAAACCGGATTCCCATCAGGATCAATAGTATATCCCAATTGTCTATATGTGCCCACTTCGGGAATAGTGTCCGGCCAAACTGCATTTTCATCTTTCAGATAAGCAAAATCAGGATCTCCGTGAAGCGAAACCACAAAACCTCTGGGTTCACCAATTTGATGGGTTCCTCTGGAATGCCACATTTGGGTCGCGTCCAAAAAGTCGCCACTCCAAACCAATATAAGTGACCCGAACGCCAAGTCATAACCATAATTAATTCCTCCTGGCATACCTACGGCAATACAATGAGTTCGTTTATTTTCTTTGTGCATCATGAAACAACGCTGAGTAATTACTTCGTCATTTACATCTATTAATATGGGTTCTTCAGGTATCCCCCGGGTTAAATCCAATGACGATTTGGTTTGAAGGGGATGCTTTTCCAATCCCGGACCTTCAACCGACAAACTGAATCCATGTAACCAAGGCGTGTGTTTATTATAGATCAGTTCAAAGGGGACTTCCCCTTTTTTTAACTCAATCGAACCGTAACCAGGAGAATCAGAATCGTAATCCCCGTCCAAATTAATAAGCGTATCATTAGAAACTGTAAGTGATGCGCCGCCATTCACCACCAACTCAAAAATATAATCCCCGGAATTAGGGATTATTAAATTACCGGAATACCGAAGGATTTTTTTTGCAAATTTTTCCGTAACCATGTTCGCTGAAAGAGTATCTACAGTTACATCGCGAATAATTGAAACAGTGTCCAGATCGGGTAAGAATTTGTTGGTGCTCTCAAATTCCTGCACTTGGATATTTTTAAGGGCAACATCCTTATTTTCGTACAGTTTATACCCTACATTTTTTAATGCTACCGGACCATGATCCCCTTGGATCAATAAAGGCGCCATTGCTACTTCATCTGAGTATGGCGAGGCTTTTGTTGGCCCTGTTACTTCCACATTTTCATGGATTAGTTCCCCATTTAGCCAAACCTTCTTGAAAATGGCGTTTTGAATTTTGTTACCTGAGGAGTCAAACCGTGGAGCGTGGAATATAATTCTAAGGTGCTGCCATAAGCCTGGTGCCTTGGCTGCGTTCATTCTTGGTGAATGTCCTTCAAACCCATGGGGATCATTTTCTTTATTTCCGTTCCATCTTTGGTAAATTCCGCCCATATCGCTGAAATCCGGAGTTTGGACATCCCTACTATCAGCAAGCTGAACCTCATACCTCTCCTGAAAATAAAGCCCTGACTCCGATCCCTTGGGGATCATGACATCCATTTCAAGTTCTATATCGCCATGTTCAAAATTTGTAACAATGTGATTGTTTTGACCCTTTTCGGGAAGATTGACTAAAATTCCCGTGCCTGAAGTTGATGTAACCATTCTGTCCTGATGTCTATCCGCAAAAACGTCCCCGACAATTCTCCAGTTATCCGTTGTTGATTTAAATTCATTCAAAGAATTCAGGCTTAATTCTTTAAAAGGTAAGGTGCGTGCAGGTACCTCATCTGCCTCCTTTGAATCCATTGTGTGTTTTTCAACACAGGAAACTAATAGGGAAAGAATAATTAGTAAGACACTATACTGACTATATCTCATACTGTTATTTGAAATTCTGTATTTAATATTCCTCCAAATTCCCGTATCATTTCGCGAAATCTTTGTTGGCATTATATCTTCCATTGATTAGAAATAGGGTTACTTCATATTGAGAATGGTTAAAAAGTGCTTCATCATTCTTCGGATTGTAAAATTGGCTTGTTAGACAATTTCTTCCATCAGGCCAATTGATTCTTGTGCCTTTTGCATAATTCCGAAATAAATGATTTACTCATTTCTAACAATCCCAGAATGAGGCGATTTAAGGAATGATTCTTTGTTTATTGAATACGCCTCTGGAATATATGAGAGTAAATAACATTATATTCATGCGGTACTATCGTAAATAAACGATTAAGTAGAAGACTATACCTAAAAAAGAAAAGTTAAGAAAGGCTTGTAAATTACACCTTATTATATCAATTGGGAATTGTGGTGCTGACCGGTATAATATCGTGTGAATGGATTCAAAAGTTTTTATAGAATCAACCCAGTTTATAAAGGCAGCCATTCAGCGCAGAAGACAATTTGGCCTCTATTTTGTTTTACAGATTGTTTATTACATGTAGTCCTTGAGATTGAGACGCATATGTTCCAAGGCGTTAGAAATATGAGCATCGACCGTTCTTTTTGAAATGCCTAACAACTCAGCTATTTCCCGGTGCTTCATTCCCTCTACCCGGCTCTTAACAAATACATTTTTACACTTTTCAGGGAGTTTTTCTATACTTTCTGTGATCTTTCTTTTGAGTTCGTTTTGCAAAAGTAACTGGGCGGTAGTATCCTTCATAAATTGATGTTGAATAGCAGCTTTTCTATCCCAGACATCTTTTGAATAATTCCGCTTAATTTTTTCATGCTTAATATGGTCCAAACAG
Source organism: uncultured Flavobacteriaceae bacterium (assembly GCA_963721045.1). GTDB lineage: Bacteria > Bacteroidota > Bacteroidia > Flavobacteriales > Flavobacteriaceae > Zeaxanthinibacter. Next base: position 33,201 of record CAVRHQ010000018.1, on the reverse strand, counting down.
GCATTCTTTACCATCAAAAAGAGATAACTATTAATATTCGTGATGTTGCGGAGCTTCTTTTTTTTAAGCCATAATTTCAGGAAAACGTTTTGAACAATTTCCTCTGCATTCTCTTTCCCTATTTGATAACCAAGTGCAATATGAATGAGCTTTTCAAAATAAAGCTTGAACAACATCTCAAAAGTATGAACTTCACCTTTTTCAAGTAAAGCCATGAGGGAATCCCTATCAATATTACTTTTGGTATTCGACAATTGAGTTGGTTATAGCTTGTAGCGAATATAGGAAATTGATTAGAAATGTTTAAAAATAGAATAGATTTTCTATTGTATTTATAAATTCCGACTTTGTTAATTACGAATTATAACCATATACTTTAGTTGTTTTAAGTCATATGACTCATAGGATGGATCTATTAAAATTAATCACGATTCCAATTATGGAATTATTTGGGTATTACTTAAGTAAATGCCAAGAAATTTTAATTAATAAGAAAGTGGAAATTACTTTTGGTATTCTCAGCAGAACCTGGCAGATACGATCAGCGAAAAACGGGCAGCCAGCAAATGCTGCTTTTTGTTTACTACTTTCATATGGTGTGGTATAGTTGGTGAGAAGATTGGATTCCTGTGCCTTAATTACCAGGCTTTCCTGTACGTATGCTGTTTGCTTAAGATTGTTTGAATTACATTTTCAATTAGGTAAGGAACCTAGCTATCATTTCATCATAGTTCCCTAATCCATATATTCCTATAACTCACCCGGCTATTATCCCCATGATCCTGGAGTTTGAGCGGTGCTTTTTCATGAGCTATATTTTTAGGCCATCCAATGTATTCAGTTGATCCTTTTATCTCCACATTATCCTGAATTAATATGCCATTATGAAGCACCGTCATCCTGCCTGACTTAATTTTTTCACCATTAGAGTTAAACTCAGGGGCATGATATATAATATCATAATAATTCCATGCCCCCGTTGGCGCAGAGGCCATGGCCAATGGAACATGTTGCTTGTAAATAGAGCCAACCTGTCCGTTTACATAGGTGTTGTTCTCGTTGTTATCAAGTACCTGCAATTCGTAGAGACCTTGAAGAAATATGCCACTATTACCCCGATGTTGGCCGTCTCCATTTACTTCTTCCGGGGACTTCCACTCTATATGAAGCTGAACACTTCCAAAATTGTGCTTGGTTTGAATATCGCCGGTTCTGTTTTTAACTGTCATGCTGCCGTCGTCATTTAAATACCAGGGGACATCAATGCCATTTTTAGAACTAATCCATTCATCAAAGTTACTGCCGTTAAACAGCACAATTGCATCACTTGGAGGTTCCATATTATTGCCTGGTACTACCCGGGGAGGAACCGGTTCATAAAATTCGGTTTCTTCCGGCCTGGTTGGTTCTTCCCCCATATATTCCTTATGTGTAATATCATTTTTCTCATCTTCATTTTGTTTGGCAGAAGTATTTTGAGCAGTACTCTTGCCGGTCATGAAAATGGCAATCAACATTATAAAACCCAGGTGTTTCATATTATAATTTTTTATAAATACTCTGATTTGCAATTTGGAAGCGAAATTTCCTTTAATGATCATATTCTAAAGTGCGTATGATTTATATTAAGAACTCAATTATTAATGAATAACATTATTAAGTGTTTGGATTTGGTCCTGAATAAATAACAATCGTATATATTCTATCACTATAATAATTAAGCAAAGGAGAAAAATATTCTCCTTTGCTTCTTAATTAAACTAAAACTAACTCAACTAATTATTCACTAATTAAAAATTATGATCGCATAAAGATCTAAGTGATAAACGATTCAATTGGGTTATATACCTAAAAATTCAGAATCCTAATTATTTATGTGGCGCGGACATAGTTCTGATACCCTTTTCAATTTAAAGCAGGAATCATCATTTAGGTATATCTCCTTTTAAAATCGTTTACCTATACAACTAAATGATATTGATTTGGTTAATCTTCAATCAGTTTTAAGTTTAGTTATTTTAATTCCAAGGCAAAGGAGAGAGAAATCTCTCCTTTGTGTTGTATAGCTATTACATAACCTCATGGACCAAAAAGACCAAATTCCAGTTGTAGCAAAAAATGTGCTCCTCCCATTTATCCTGATTACATCCTTATTTGCGCTGTGGGGTTTTGCCAACGACATTACCAATCCTATGGTATCGGCGTTCAAGAAAGTGCTGGAACTGAATAATACCCAGGCTTCCTGGGTCCAGGCTGCATTTTATGGAGGTTATTTTACCATGGCCCTTCCGGCAGCCTATGTGGTTAAAAGATACAGCTATAAAAGAGGGGTGGTTGTGGGTTTGATCTTGTATGCCACGGGAGCCTTGTTATTTTACCCGGCAGCTTCTTGGGAGAACTATTATTTTTTCTTATTAGCCCTGTATATTCTCACCTTTGGCCTGGCTTTTCTTGAAACCACGGCCAACCCCTATGTAATGGTTATGGGATCTGAGGAAACCGCTACACGGCGGTTGAACCTGGCTCAATCTTTTAACCCGATGGGTGCCCTGTCAGGCTTATTTGTGGCCCAAACCTTTATCCTCGGCAGCCTTCAATCCGATGACCTTGACGCCCGGGGGAACAGCATATATGAAACTCTCACTGGCGCTGCCAAGGCCGCCGCGCGGAGTTCGGATTTACAAGTGATCCGTAACCCGTATGTGGCACTGGGGCTTTTCGTTGTTTTCATGATAGTACTCATTTCAGTAGTAAAAATGCCTGAAAAGAAGGAGTCTGGTACAGCGGCCGACATGTGGGAATCCATTAAGCGCATATTTAAAAAGGAACGGTTTGTTGGAGGTGTACTGGCCCAGCTATCCAGTGTTGGCGCCCAGATAATGTGCTGGACCTATATCTATCAGTATGCTGAAAATCTAGGAATAGACAACAGGGATGCAGTGAATTATGCCTACATAGCTTTGGGTATTTTTTTACTTGGACGCTTTATATGTACCTTCCTGTTAAAGTACATTCATGCTGGCAAATTATTGATGATCCTGGCTTTTGGAGCCATAATTTGCTGCCTGGGCGCCATATTTATTGTAGGTATGGGAGGCTTGTACAGCCTGGTTATGGTTTCCTTCTGTATGTCACTTATGTTTCCCACCATATACGGTATTGCCCTCACCGGACTTGGTAACGATGCCAAGCCGGCCTCGGCTTTTCTGGTAATGGCCATTGTAGGAGGTGCATTTATGCCTATTATACAGGGCCTCATCCTGGATCTGGGCGGAACGGATTACGACGATATCCGGATCATGGGGGTACCTGAAGTCAACTTTTCCTTCGTACTCCCTTTGTTCTGTTTTCTTGTCGTAGCCCTTTACGGATACAGAACCATGAAGGTGTACAGATAATGCGGTTAGCATTCGGCAATAGTCTATGGCAGATTCCTGTGTCGGAATCGAAACTCCCAAAGAAGCTGCCAATAGATCATATTAGGTTTTCACAGGCTTAAACACATCGACTGAGACTTCTATAACAAATAATTTCCTCAAAAAATGAAACATAATCTTTTGATTCATTTGAATTTGATAGGTACAATATGGTCAATTCTTATTAAGAATCTCCGCCACCACGACTGAATAAGGTGCTAATTTGAAGGACAAATCCCTTGCGAACGGCATGGTTGAAATCACGGGTTTTATTTTATCGGGTTCTTCCAGGCTGGGTTGGTCTTTTGGGTCTGCCGATAATGTATAAATAGTAACTGTGGCATTTTCTGGAGTAGCATTTCCCTGCAACCTGAGAAGCAAAGTATGGTCTATGGGTTGATAATTCACAGCCTTGATAACCACTTTATTCCCCTCCTGATCCATGGTGGCAATGGCATCAACGGTCCCTGGCATATAATCCTCGGGTTTCATTTGGGAAATGTCGTCAAAAAAAGTGCTTCTATCTTTCCTGTCTTTAAAGGTTCCGCTCGTGGAGGCCAACTGTATCGGGGCATAATGCTCCCTGAATAATTTCTCCACCACATAGCCCGACCCCGGAAACCAGGAAACATGATCATGATATATAAATGCGGTCCATTCCGGATTATCTTCAGTATTCCTCATGAGCAGTGCCGGACAGCTCATTTCAACCTTCGGACTTAGTTTTTCATAGGAAATCAGGCTTCCTGCCGCATGGAGTCCCGCTCGCCAGTCATAGGTGCGGCAAAGCCCCCATTCCAACACACCGATGGTAATATGTCGGGTGCTGCGAATTTTGAATATAGGCAATTGCCTTTTCCAGGTAATCTTCTATTCTTCGTACCCCTACCTGATAATTCTCCGGTTCATATTCATAATTGTGACATCCGAGGATATCGAAATTCTCACCGGCAATATCGACAAGCTTTTGAGTCCAGATCATGTCATTGGAGCGCTTTTGTCCGCAGGCCACTATGCGGCTATCGGGTGCAATATTGCGAAGCCGGCTACCATACACATTGACAATCTCCGCATATTCCTCCGGGCTCAGCCCATGGTTCATGGGTTCGTTGTCAATTTGGAAGTAAGGAATGCGATATGGCTCCGGGTGACCATTTTTTGCACGAATTTTACCCCAATCCGTAGTGGGAGGATCGATCAGGTAGTGCACCCAGTCCATGGCATTTTTCAATTCTTCCGGATCCGCACTGGTAGCTTTTAGTACGACCATAGGTTCCGTGCCGAGTTGCTTACACAGTTCCATGTATTCTTCCGTGCCAAAACCATAATAATCTGAATAATCCCCCCAAATGGAATTTGGGTTAAACTTCCTCTTAACATGCGGACCAATGCCATCTTTCCATTTGTAGATAGAGGCAAAAGAACCTCCCGGCCACCGGAGAAAGGGCGGGGCCAAATCTTTCATGGATTGCAACAAGTCTGGTCTGAGCATTCCCCTTTTACGCACTTCAGAAGGCATTAATGAAATGAAATCAATGAACACCTCGCCGCTGCCTCCGGCCTGAATTTCCAAATGGCCATTTCGGACCGTTTGATCCGCCGTGAAGGCAAAGGAGTATTCATGCCAGTCCTTACCCTGGAGATTTACCGGTATCTCTGCAATGCTATTTCCGTCATCATCGGTAAATTTCAATACAAGTTCTACAGTGCCTGAGTAAAGTACCCAAAGCGACCCGTCGTAGGACACCCCTTCCTGAAAATAAAACCGCCCTTGATCAATTCCGGCAACACCCTCCTGAGGTGCAAGCCTTACACAGGATGTTCCATTGACTGACTGATTTTTTACGAGGGTAGCCTGGCCTTCAGGGGACCAATAGGTTTCAAAATCGCTCCCTTCAAATCCTTGCCCCCGGACCTGTTCGGCATAGAGGCCATCAACTACCGAATGATTAATATGCTCCAAAAAATGCCCATAAATATGGGGCTTGATATTTCCTATTTCCCGATCCGTATCCACTAATAATATCGCCACCCCTCCTTCCTGCTTAACGGATTCTGATTTTACACCGATGCCGGAAAAGGCAGAGATAAGGAGCATCCCCAGCATTAAGAACGTGCAGATGAACAAAGTAGGAGAAACCGCTTTCATACTTCCGTGGAATTAATGTTTTTAAAATGTAAACTTAATCGATTGATTATTCAAATTTGAAGAAATATACCTTTTAGGAATTTAGTATTTACCACAGATTAAAGTGCCGAATTATCCTTTTTATATTCCTGTAATCGGCCCATAACTAACTGAAAATAGGAAAGAGGAACCAGGAAGAATCTTGATTTTAAGCCATGTATAATTCATATTGTCCGGTAAATTTTCTAAACTGATGGATATCAGGCAACAAATCCTATGCAGCATACGCCAGCAAGTTGCCTTGCGGTACTGGCCCTGTAGTTGACCGGATGTGCCCGTAAAAAAAGGAAGAATGTCTGTGGCATGTGCGCCTGTTTTTAGTAGATTGAATGACGAATGGCCGTTGGTCTCTGGAAAGGAGAAATTACCCTATCTGTATTGGGGGGGAATCCGATGATTTGCATCACAGGCTATCCTTTTTGGGCAATGCGATCAAGCCCTGTGACCAGGAGGCCGGATTCATCCTCTCGCCCCCGGCCTGTAAACAGCTTATACAAATTATGGCCGTTAATTCCACTCATTTCTGACCAATCATACACCGAACGGGTTATTTCCCAAAGTTTTTCGTACCTTATATGTGGTGTAACCACCTGTTTTGAAGCAGATTGCCTTATCCGTCCAGCTACTTTTTTTTACAGATAATTATTCGCCAGGGCCGCCAGCAAGTATCCCAAGAATTGGATTGGAAAAACGGCCGGGTTGTAATTTTCAAAGACGGTCAGGAATTTCTTAGCTGCGAATGGAAGTTTCATTGTTAGCCTTGTTCGTTTGCCTTTTTTTAAACCAGATAGCAAGAAACAGCATCATCATAGGCGCCGTGATAGCCCACGGCAGGGCTAATAGTAATAACCTCTCCGAAAAATCGGGGTAAAAATAGACAAAGGCTATCAATGGGGTTACCAGGGCATTGGCCATAAAAGCCCGTCGTACCCATTTATCGAATCCCTGTTTTTTGAAAATGGGTATTACGAAAACGGATGCCAGGCCCATAGATATGTAGCCAATGGCATCGAAATCCCAGAGCAAGGAATGCGGGTATTGAACCAGTAAGGCAACTTTATCAGCTTCGCCCTTTAAGGTCATCGGAATCACGGTTGTTAGTTGAACCACATAATTGGCTGAAACAAATACAGCATAGATAAGAGTGAATAGCAGTGCCGCATGGCTCCAGAATTTTTTTCGAACCACAGTAGCATAGTGAAGTGCAAGGATTTCGACTATAAATGGGACAACGATGCAAAGTGAAAATCCATAGATGAGGATTTCATCAAACGGGTAGGTTATTACCCTGAATAGTTGCAATATTTGAACCACCACAAAAAGGGCATTGGCAGCAAAAGCCGTAATTCCAGACCAGAATCCAATACTATTGATGCCTATATTAATGGCCACTAAATTTCTGGAGATCGATGATGCATCTTTATTTTCTTAGTTGCGGTGGCGACAATGTTGCTCATCAGCCAGATTCTTTTTTAGCTTCCATCCAATAAGAACAAGGAGGAAACCCATAACATAGTAGGTAATATGCGTTTGGGGAAAAAAGAAATCCACGTTCAATGCCAGTTCTGAAGTTAGCCATAGTATAAGAATCACGCCTTGCAACAGGATGTATGACGGATAGTATTTCCTTCTTTTCACAACAAGCCAGGTGATTAACAGGCTAAGGATTCCGATTCCACAGAATAGCGCAATACCCGGGATCAAATAATCTTTAAATGGCGTCGCTTCAATCAGCTCGAAAGGCATTTTCAAGGATCCACCCGTTGGATCTGTAATCAGTTCATAGCCGCCCCACAGTCCTGTTAACCCCAAAAAGACTAACAGACATAAGGCACTTATTCTTAATACCGTAGTTGTCATTTTCTAACGCTGGATAGAAGGTAACTCCCTGTTTATAGTTTATAGAACCTCCCAATACCGAAATTATAAACAGCGCATGTAATTTACGATGATAACGGTCATTTGAAAGCATTCCTTTTACCTGGAATTGAGCTTAACAATTGTTTCTGGCTTAGCAGGAAGCACAAACCCTTGCATTAGTAAAATGGGGCCGACTAAATTATATGCCCGTCATTAGGTTATTGAAGGTGGCAGTATTATGGACTACCCTGGTCAGAGCTGGCTCAAAATTGTCAAAGGATAGTGAATGCCTTGTTTTGAAAGGAGGCCATTGGGTAAAGGTGAACGGGTGACCATTATTGCCATGGATGTGGATGCGAAGGTCGAAAGTTTGTTGCAGATCCTGGATTATTTGGCCGCCTTTTAAAAGGGAATAGGCCTGTGAGCAACACTGTTTATTGGTATTGTTTTGACCTCCCGCGGATATCGAGAGCCAATCCAATGCATAAAAAGTGCCGTTTATATCTAAAGATTTTCAGATTCAAACTGGCCTGTAGTGCCAGGCAGTCATAAAGATATTGAGATCAGGGTACCTGATCCCCGTTTTGTTCTAATGCCTTTTGTCGCGTGTATAAGGCAAAGGGATCAAAAGTAATTTGGCCTCATGCCGGATAATAATTGGTTCGAAGCCTGCCAACTATACAATTAAAATCATCAACCATCGCGGCATTGAAGTGAATGGTACAATCCACTGGTCATTTTCAATTCTAATTTGTACCTTATAGGGAGTTTAAATTATTGAATGTAATCTGCTTGTAAACCTTTAGCTAAAAGTAACATCAGAGTATTAACTGGCTACCCGCCGCACGGGCCGTTCTGGTAAGTGCAAGGTGGCGCGAAAAAAAGCTGGGATCATGAAAACCAAAGCCCTACTCTTCGTCTTATGTGCACTTGCCATGGTAGAGACAGCGAAGGGACAATTCCTCAAGAATCTGGCAAAAAAAGCCGAGCAGGCAGCCGAACGCACCATTTCCAACCGGACTGATGAAGAAACCGAGAAATCAGTAGACAAAAGCCTGGACGGCCTCCTCGGGGGCCCCGGTAAATCTGATGCCGATCAGAATGCAGGGGGTAAGGATTATAATACGGCCAAAAATATCAATACGGATGTGAAACGCTCATTCTACACCTATGATGTGGTTATCCATACGCTGAACGACAAAAATGAAACCACGGATTCGTTCTTTGATGCCGGGGAACTGGCCATGCGCTCTGTGTCTTCCAATTCGGAAGACCCTATCTTTGTGGATAGCGAGGGGTACCATTACGGCTATAATGAACAAGAAGAGCGCTGGGAAAAAACCGGGCTGATGCGTACCGATGCCATGGCCTTCATGATGCCCTCCGTTTCCATTTCCCTGCTGAAACTGCCTCCCGAGCCCATGCTGGATGCATCGACCCGATTCAAGGAGCAGGGGCTTAATATGAACACCTTCCTCATGGTAGAATGGGTTTTTATCTATACCCCGGATGATTTCCGGTCTGACGATTATACCGAACAGCAGGTAACCTGCCGATATGGGGGCAATTGCCCCAGATTTATTTATGAAGATCCGGAATTCAAGGGCTCGTATGTAGAATTTGATGCCAATGGACGACTGTCAAAAATCTACGCGAATGTCAATAATGAATACCAGCAGGAAGATGGCACCTTTGAGTTCGACTATGATACCCCGGTTTCGGTTACCATTCCCAATGCGGTGGAAGTAAAAATGCCTTTTCAGGATATCCTCTTTAAGGGGATGGATGTGAATGATCACTGAAGAAAGGGCAATTCCGATTCCTTCTTCCGGCACGTAATCTCCTTTCATGGAATTGTCTCGCAACTCCTTTCCTATTACTTGTTTACTGCAGTCCGAAGGGCTAATTTGAAGCAGGGGGGGACCCCGTGTGAGAGTTGTAATCGGAATTCACGACCCTCACCCATTGTCCAAATTGCGCTGGTTGGACCTGGGATGTGCCCATGGCTGCGACTTTTATAAATGCCAACCTTTTGACGGATTCCTTTCATGCCTGATGCATGCAGGGTTACACCGTAATTTAATATCGGGCAGGGGATGCAGGCCCCGTATAGGTTACTGAGTTAAAATTTATTACCCGGTATTTTGCCGTATTCCGGGACTCCTCATCTGAGGTCGCCACCAGGAACGGGCAGTGGCGTGCAGCCTGTCCTGTTCCTGATTCCGTTCCCAGCTTGATTTTTGCAGGTCACAGGTATCAATTGAAATGGGGTGGGGGGGTGAGCCCCCGACAGCCTCATTCCCGAAAACCGCCATCCCATCCTTTAAGTTCATGGGATTATGGACCCAATGTCGCTCTTAACATATCAAGATACCGCTTGATTCATGCAGGGTCATTAAATAACTTAGAGATAGGGGCGGAGGTGGAGGCCCCCTTGCAGACAAGAGAACAAGTACCGTCCTTATCCTTCACATTATAATCGGGATGCGGAATGCCATCTTCCCTGAATCCCTTTCCTGCTTGATTTTTGCACATCCAGAACATAAATTGAAATGGGGGTGGGAGAGACCCCAATGTTCACCCTGAATAAATCCTTTGCCCTTATCTCATTCATCCTTGTGATCTTCATCCCGTTGATATGTGATCCGGAATGTCCCGGAAACGTCCTTGAAAATATCCCTGCTTAACAGTAAAGTATAGAAACTTTTAAGGAATGGAGATCGTTGCGCACAGACTCCCATGGCACTTACCAGGTAGCCAGGGCAGCGTCTTTTGATAAAGGCATGATCGCCGGTTCCAGGCAGGGCTTCCCCGCAAAGCGGCACTTAGTGCTGCTGCTGCCGTTTCATCTCCCGATTGTAAGGACGGATGATCAGCCCGAGGGGGCGGTCGTAACTCAGGTAGTTGGCAGCCCAGCTGTAAATGGCCGAAAGTTTGTTTCTGAAGCCTATAAGCGCCCATATATGCACCAGCATCCAGATAAACCAGGCGAAGCCCCCCTGTATTTTCCAGTATGGCAGGTCTGCCACGGCCCGGTCCCGGCCAACGGTGGCCATGACCCCCTTGTTCCGATATTCAAAGCTTTGAAGTGGTTGATCCCGGAGCAGTCTCTTGAAATTTTTAGCGAGATGCCGACCCTGCTGCTGGGCCACGGGAGCCATCATGGGATGCCCCTCAGGCGTTGCATCGGTAATGCAGGCGGCTACATCGCCTATGGCAAAAATATTTTTTGCCCCGACGACCCGATTATATTGGTCTACCCGGATACGGTTGCCACCGGCCTGGCTTTCTTCGGGCAAGCCCCGGATTGGTGCGCCGCGAACGCCCGCAGACCACAGAACGGTATCGGTGGGAAACGAAGTACCATCTTCCAGTACCACCCGGTCATCTTCATACCTGGCAACCCGCGCATGCAGCTTTACATTGACACCCAGATGTTCCAGATAGGTTAGGGCCTTTGCAGATGCTTCCCCAGACATGCCTTTTAAAATCCGATCTCCGGATTGATACAGGTTGATGCTCATTTTAGAGGTATCAAGATCCGGGAAATCCTTCGGAACCACATGTCGTTTCATCTCAGCCAGGGCCCCGGCCATCTCAATTCCAGCCGGACCACCGCCTACAATGGCAATATTCATGATTTCCTCCAGGGGTTCCCCGCTGTAATTGGCAATCGCCTTCTCAAGGTTTTGATATACATAACTCCGGATGTTCAGGGCATCCGGGATGGTTTTCAGCTCCAGTAACTGATTTTTGATTGGTTCGAAATTAAGGTAGTTGGTTTTACTTCCCGTGGCCAGGATCAGGAAGTCGTATTTCAACTCGCCGATACTGGTTTGCAATAGGCATTCCTCCGGATTTACTTCCTCCACTTCTGCCATCCGGCAAGATACGTTCCTGTAGTTCCTGAAAATTCGCCGGACGGGGTAGGCAATACTGTCGGGCTCCAGGCCACCGGTGGCCACCTGGTACATGAGCGGCTGGAAGTTATGGTAGTTGTTCCGGTCGATAAGCATCACCTCCACCGGGAGGTTTCTTAAGGCTTTTACCAACTGGATCCCGCCAAAGCCGGCTCCGACCACCACGATTTTCGATTTCTTTTTCATATAACCTTTAGGGATTTCACCACATGCAATATACGATACCCCGCAGGGGATATCAACTGAAGGAATGTATTCTTGACATTGTCTAATCTAAAGGCCATCCGGCCCGCCGGATGGTTTTAGTCGTGCTTAGCAGTAATTTGTACTGAAATAAGAGGGTCTTACCCATGTTTCACGAATTCCAAAAATAATCGTAAATTCAGGAGGCAGCAGGATTCCCTGTCAAATCAATTTATCCTTCTGGAGCGTATGGACGGGGTTGCTGCAAATATTTCTAAGCATTCGAAAATTCCATTCCATAGGCCATGGAAACAAAAAATACCACTTCCGCCATCAACAGAAGGCTTTTTATTAAATCCTCGGCTATGGCCGGTGGAGGCCTCCTCCTTGGGTTCAATTGGCTCGGTGCCTGCAGGCCCGGACATGAAGATACGGTAGGTCCGGGCGCATGGTCCGAACTCAACGCCTATCTGAAGATTGCCCCGAATGGCCAGGTGACGATCATGGCCCCCAATCCGGAAGGAGGGCAGAATGTCAAAACTTCCATGCCCATGATCATCGCAGAAGAATTGGATGTCGACTGGAAAAATGTCCTCGTGGAACAGGCCCCCCTGGATACGGCCAAGTATACCCGACAGTTTATAGGGGGCAGCCAGGCAATCCGGCAGGGCTGGCATAACCTGCGTATGGCGGGTGCCACTGCCCGGCATATGCTGCGGGAAGCGGCCGCGCGGGAATGGGAGGTGGAGGCAGGGGAAATCACCACCGAAGATGGCTCTCTCTTTCATAAAGCCACCGGGAAAATGGCAGGCTATGGGGAATTTGCCTCCTCCGCAGCAGACATACCGATTCCCGATACCGCGAGTCTGAAAGACCCAGGGGCATTTAAGATCATAGGGCATTCCAAGAAAAATGTCGACGCCCTCAAGATTGTCACGGGTAAGCCTTTATTCGGCATCGATATTATCCGGGAAGGGATGTTGGTGGCGATGGTTGAACATCCTCCGGCTTTTGGGATGAAACTGAAATCCGTCGATTTGTCGGCCGCGAAAGCCATGCCCGGAATCCGCGATGTGTTTCCCATAAAAACTTTTCGGGACGACTACGAAAGACAGTACTTTGATACCTGTACTTTTACCGAGGTTGTGGCCGTGGTGGGCGCCTCCACCTGGGAAGTTATGAATGCCAAAAAGGCCCTTCGCCCGGAATGGGAACCGATCTCCGATTCGAGCTACAAACAGCAAAGGGGGGATACCATCCGTACAGTCCCTGTCCCTGCAGGCCTTGAGAGTACCTCAGGCCATCTTGAAGCCATGGCCGCCATGGCGGCCAAACCGGCCAATGTCCGCAGGCGCGACGGAGATCCCGAAAAAGCATTCCGCCTTGCCGATCGAATCGTTGAACGGACCTACACCGCGCCCTTCCTGGCCCATAATTGTATGGAACCCATGAATTTCTTTGCGGATGTCACTTCAGAGAAAGCCGATCTCGCCGGGCCTCTGCAAAAACCGGAGTATACTGAAAAGACGGTCGCGGCCCGACTCGGGATGCCACTGGAGAAGATCGATATACAAATGACCCGTCTGGGAGGTGGTTTCGGACGGCGGTCCTACGCCCATTTCCTGGTGGAAGCTGCCCTTATTTCACAAAAAGTGAACACGCCTGTAAAACTGGTATATAGCCGCGAGGACGACATGACATCCGGGATTTACCGCCCAACCTATAGCGTTACCTACCGGGCGGCCCTCGATAAAAACAACAACCTTACCGCCTTCCATGTAAAAGCCGGGGGGATCCCGGAAAGCCCTCTTTTCCCCAACCGTTTTCCCGCCGGTGCAGTAGAAAACTACCTGGCAGAAGACTGGAGCATCGATTCCAACATTACTGTCGGGTCTTTCAGGGCGCCCAGGTCTAACTTTATGGCAGGGGCAGAACAGGCTTTCCTGGATGAAGTTGCGGAAGTTGCCGGGAAAGATCCCATCCAATTCCGGCTCAACCTGCTTAAACGGGCACAAACTGCACCGGTTGGCGAGGAGAATGATTATGATCCGGAACGCTATGCAGGCGTGTTGAAAATAGTCAGGGAAAAAGCCGGGTGGGGCTCCGTGACCGAGGGGGTATACCGGGGGGTGGCAGCCTACTTTTGCCATAATACCTATGTGGCCAATGTAACAGACCTGATCCTGGATTCCGGAAAGCCTGTGGTTAAAGGCGTTTGCTGCGCCATTGATTGTGGGATTGTGGTAAACCCTGACGCGGCGCGGAATCTGGCCGAAGGCGCGGTGGTCGATGGGATTGGATGTGCGATGTTCGGAAACATGAGCTTTGAGCAGGGAATCCCGCAGCATAATAATTTTGATGGCTACCGGATGATCCGCCACAGCGAGGCACCTCAAAACATCAACATACATTTCGCTGAGAATACAGAAGATCCCACTGGCCTGGGGGAACCGGCTTTTCCCCCGGCAATGGGCGCCCTGGCCAATGCCCTGTATAAAGCATCGGGCGAAAGGCTATACCGGCAACCGTTTATGAGAAATAAGCAGATTCTTAAAGGGTAATCAGCTTACCATCATCCTACCTGCCATCAGGTTTAGACTTGCGTATTCGGGATGTCGCGGAAAGGAATTTATCATGGTCCGCAAGGGTCTATTATTTGAATTTCGTTACTCAATTTTTATAGGGAATATGTAACTTATAGCAAATTTTATCAAAATGGCACAATTCAATCTCAAAGTCAACGGAAAAAGTCTGGCAGTGGATGTAGATCCTTCCACGCCCATGCTCTGGGTTTTAAGAGAACACCTCCGATTAGTGGGTACAAAATATGGTTGCGGCATTGCACAGTGTGGCGCCTGCACTGTTCACCTGAACGGCACGGCTGTCCGATCCTGCCAGCTACCGGTCTCCTCGGTGGGGAACCAGGAAATTACCACCATCGAAGGCTTGTCGGAAAACGGGGACCATCCCGTTCAAAAGGCCTGGTTAGAAATAGACGTCCCTCAATGCGGCTATTGCCAGGCCGGACAGATCATGTCGGCCGCAGCCCTTTTGAAAAGCAACCCGCAGCCCAGCGATGCGGAGATCGCATCTGCCATGAACGGCAATATCTGCCGATGCGGCACCTATACCCGGATCAAAAAGGCTATTAAACTGGCAGCAGGGTCGCCCACATCCTGAGCTTGATAATCAGCAACAATCCCTAAGAAGATCACAATACAAAAATTAATACAATGGCACTGGTAAAAACATCAATAGGCAGACGTTCATTTTTAAAGAGTTCCGCAATGGCAGGCGGGGGCCTCATCATCGGGTTCAACTGGCTGGCATCCTGCAAATCTGACCACGGAAAGGCGACTGCAGCCATGGAGATGCCTGAGGAATGGTTTGATATCAATGGCTTCCTGAAGATAGGGGATAACGGCCTGGTAACGATCATGTCGCCTAACCCTGAAATAGGACAGAATGTGAAGACATCCATGCCCATGATCGTAGCCGAAGAGCTGGATATCGACTGGGAGGACGTGATTGTTGAACAAGCCCCTCTCAATACGGCAATTTTTACCCGTCAGCTGGCAGGCGGCAGCCAGTCCATTCGCCAGGGATGGCAAGGGCTTAGGATGGCCGGCGCCGGTGCCCGGCAGATGCTGAAACTGGCAGCTGCCCAGGCCTGGGATGTGCCGGTGGAAGAGATCACAACGGAAGCCGGGGTGTTGCACCATACCAAAAGCGGTAAATCTGCCGGGTACGGGGAAATGGCTTCTGCTGCCGCCCAGGTCCCGGTTCCGGAAGAAGTGGCCCTCAAGGAAGTGAAAGACTTTAAAATAATCGGCACTTCCCGCAAAAATGTCGATGGCCCCAAAATTGTAACCGGCCAGCCGCTGTACGGCCTCGATTACCATCGCGATGGGATGCTCATCGCCATGATCGTACATCCCCCGGCTTTCGGGATGCAATTTAAATCGATGGAAGATTCCGCCGCACGGGCCATGCCCGGGATCAGGGATATATTCACGATTGAATCCTATCCGGAAGATCAGAATTTAAGTGCCTTTGATACCAGCGCCTTTACCAACCTTGTGGTGGTGGTGGGCGAGACCACCTGGGAGGTAATGAATGCCAAAAAAGCCCTGAAAGTGGAATGGGAATTGTCCCCTGAAATTACCAGGGAAATGAATATTTTTGGCCGAACCATGACGGTACATCACCCTGCCGGCCTGGAAGATACCAGTGTCCACAAAGCGGAAATGGCCGAAATGGGATCCCGGCGATCCACCATTGTCCGCAAGGACGGGAACCCGGAAAACGCTTTTAAAAACGCGGCGAAAATCGTAGAACGCACCTATTCATGCCCTTTCCTGGCCCACAATACCATGGAGCCCATGAATTTCTTCGCCCATGTAACGGAAGACAGGGCCGACCTGGTGGGGCCGGTACAGACGCCGGAGATTATGGAGCAAAGCGTGGCAGACCGCCTGGGGCTTCCCCTCGAAAAAGTGGATATCATGATGACCCGGATGGGAGGTGGATTTGGCAGGCGGTTGTACGGCCACTTCCTGGTGGAGGCTGCTGTGATCTCGAAAAAAATGAACGCTCCCGTTAAATTGGTATACTCACGGGAGGATGATATGACCGATGGGACCTATCGCCCATCGTACCTGGCGCATTACCGGGCCGCACTTGACAAAGATAACAACCTGGTGGGCTTTCACGTCCGTACCGGTGGCGTCCCGGAAAGCCCGCTGTTTGCTAACCGTTTCCCGGCAGGCGCTGTAGACAACTACCTGGCGGAAGATTGGACTATCGACTCCAATATAACCACCGGGGCCTTCCGGGCACCCAGATCTAACTTTATCGCCGGGGCCGAGCAATCCTTCCTGGATGAAGTGGCAGAAGCCGCCGGAAAAGACCCGATTGAATTCAGGCTAGCCCTCCTGGAACGCGCGATGAAGGATCCGGTCGGGGAAAATAACGACTATGAAGCCGATCGATACGCCGGGGTACTTAAACTGGTCAGGGATAAATCCAAATGGGGAGAAGACCAACTCGACGTCCATAGGGGTGTTTCCGCATATTTCTGTCATAACAGCTATGTGGCCCAGGTTCTGGACCTGGTGATGGAGCAGGGCAGCCCTCGGATCGAGAATGTCTGCTGCGCGGTTGACTGCGGAATTGTAGTCAATCCGGATGCGGCCACCAACCTCGTCGAGGGGGGTACCATCGATGGGATAGGCCATGCAATGTTCAGTGAAATCACCTTCAAGGATGGTGCTCCGCAGCAGGATAATTTTGACCGGTACCGGCTCATCCGGCATAAGGAGGCGCCGAAGGCTATCGATGTGCACTTTGTCCAAAACGAGATTGACCCGACCGGGCTTGGGGAGCCTCCCTTCCCACCTGTAATGGGGGCCCTGGCCAATGCTTTATACAAAGCCACAGGCACCCGCTATTACAACCAGCCCTTTATGGGACAGAACCAAAGGGTAATAGGTTAAATGCCAATTTGCGATTACCGATGGGATATTCCCAGTATAAGTGGAGAAAGAGAACCTATAATAAGCGGACCCCGGCCGGGGTCCGCTCGGCTTTTAAACCATAACCAAACCTGAATAAATATGAAAAAACACCTCCTCCTTCTGCTTCTCCTTTGTGGCATGGGGTCCTTTGCGGCCAGATAAACAAAGGGACGGTTGTCATCGATTCCCTATACTCCAAAAATCTTGAGAATTCCTATGGCGAATCACCAACCCGGGCCCTCTCGGTTTATCTGCCCCCGATTACCAAACGGGCGACAGAAGGTTATCCTGTTATCTATTACCTGCACGGGTTCCTGAACAATAACGAACTAAAACCTTCCATGGTAGCCGTGCTGGACGAAGCCATCGCCACTCATAAAATAAGGCCCTTTATCCTGGTGGTTTCCGATCAGCGCACCACCTATGACGGGAGCTTCTATAGCAATTCCGGTTTGTTTGGCAATTGGGAGGATTTCACGGCTTATGACCTGGTAACCTATATGGACAAAACATACCGCACCCTGGCCGACAAGGACAGCAGGGGGATAACCGGACATAGTATGGGGGGATACGGAGCCCTGAAGATCGCCATGGACCATCCCGATATATTTAGCAGTGTCTATGCCCTGAGCCCCGGGGTCCTGACAGTGGTCCGGGAGTATGGCCCCAACAGCGACACCTATAAGGACCTGGCGGAGATCCATACGCAGGAAGCGCTATCGAAGACTTATTTTCCCAAGGTGATCATTGCCCTGGCAAAATCATGGTCCCCGGACCCGGATAACCCCCCGTTTTACTGCGACATCCCCTTTGAATATAAGGATGGCAAGACATTGGTTCACCCCGATGTCCTTGAAAAATGGTATGCCAATATGCCCCTGCATATGATTGACAGCCATCTGGAAAATCTAAACAAACTCAGGGCCATCAAAATGGACTGGGGCCGCAATTCGGGCGACCGTTTCACCATACAGTGTAAAATGTTCAGCCAGCGGTTGGAGAATGTGGGGATAAAACACTTTGCCGAAGAATATATCGGCACCCATACCAGTGGGATATTCACCAGATGACGGCAGGGTTCCCAATGAGATGCTGCCGTTCTTTAATACCTATCTTGACTTTCAGGATAACTAGGAACCGGGACCGGCTATTCCGGTTCCGAAAACAGGAATCTCCATGCTAGTCCCCTTCCTCCAGTTCAAATAATTCGTTGACAGACAGTCCGAAATAAGCTGAAATCTTAAGTGCCAGGAGGGTGGAAGGGATATACCTGCCGGTTTCAATAGAATTGATGGATTGCCTGGACACCCCCAGTTCCTGCGCTAATTGTTCCTGGGTAAGGTCATTTTTGGCCCGCTGTACCTTTAACGTATTTTTCAACAATGACACCTCTTTAGTCTTTTGAAGCTAAAAAGCTGCACCAGGAGCATCAGGAACAAGACATCGAAATAGTCTGTCTGCAATGGGGTAAAGGCGGACCCCTGTATCAAATCGGCCAGGAAATTCACCAGGGGCAGGAAGATTATGGTATATCCGATTCCGAAGATGAAGGCCAATTGATAGGATTTTGAGCGGAGGGTGACGACAAACTCATCCTCAATTTTATCCTTTGACAAGGATACCATAAGCATTCCCAGCATGAGCAGATTGTTGAGCAAGAATCGCACCCACTCAGGGAAAATCCCGGTAATCCCCTGTGTTATTACCAATGCCATGGAAATAATGGCGATCCCAGACCCCAACTTTTTTAAAGCGGTTTGGCAACTGCAGGCTGCCCAAGCTGGTCAATTTGTTCGTTTTCATGATTGTTTCTATCTAAAATGTAAAATACTATTTACTAAAAGTAATCAATACTTATCAAAAAGACAAATAAACTTTACATTTAATCTATTTACAAAGCACTATTATGCCATCCCGGGCTGGTTGCCTCTTGCTGCCTCTGAAAGCAGACATTTGGACATTTTTATCCGGGATGTAGGGGTAAAGGCTCGGTTTTTATACCTTGCAGAAGCTTATCAAACAAAAAGGGATTGTATGAAAAAAGGTTTTTTAATAGACATGGACGGGGTGATCTATAACGGAGATCAGATGATCGCGGGGGCGGATGCATTTATCGCCACCCTTCAGAAAGAAAACATCCCCTTCCTCTTTATGACCAACAATTCCCAGCGTACGCCCATCGATACGGTGAACAAGGTGGCCAAGATGGGCATCCATATCAAGGAAAAGAATGTCTACACCAGCGCGATGGCCACGGCCTGGTTCCTCTCTTTTATGAACCCGAACGGCACCGCATACGTGTTGGGAGAAGGCGGACTGATCACCAGCCTTCACCAGCAAGGGTATACGCTTGTTAACCAGAATCCCGATTTTGTGGTGGTGGGCGAAGGCCGGAATTTTACCCTCGAAATGGTGAGCAATGCGGTGGATATGATCTTGGGGGGGTCCAAATTCATCGCTACCAACCTCGATCCCTCTCCAAAAAAGCACGGTTGGTCTAACCTGGGGATAAAGGCCGTTGTGGCCATGATAGAGGAAGCGACGGGGAAGAAGGCTTTTTCTGTAGGCAAACCCAGTCCGGTCATGATGCGTTCCGCCCGAAAAACACTGGGGCTGGAGGCCCGGGAGACCATCATTATAGGAGATACCATGGATACCGATATCCTGGGTGGGGTACAGTTGGGCTACACCACTATTTTAACCCTTTCGGGGGTATCCAAAAAGAATGTGCTGGATGAATATGCCTTCAAGCCCGACATGGTGGTGGATTCCGTGGCCGACCTCGACCTCAAAAAAGCCCTGGAAATGCAATAACCCCCCTTTCAGGCCTGCTTCTGGAGCTGCTTTTTCCGGCTGATGTCACGGATGATCTGTTCGGCATGGATCCGGGAATTTTCTATAAACCATTTGTGAGTTTCCATTCCCCCGCAGATAACCCCTGCCAGATAAAGTCCCCCGACATTGGTTTCCATGGTCTCCGGGTCGTATTCGGGTAACTTTTTGGCATCGTCGGATAAGTGGATGCCTAATTGTGTCAGGAAGTCAAAATTTGGCATATAGCCGGTGAGTGCCAGTACAAAGTCATTGGCTATGGTCACCTCCCCTTCGGAGGTGTTCAGAATCAATTCATTTTCCCTGATCTCCTTCACCGTACTATTGAAAAAGGCTTTGATGCTTCCTTCTTCAATGCGGTTGATGATATCCGGACGTACCCAATATTTTACCCGTTCCCCCACCTGTGGCCCCCTTATGACCATGCTTACCTCGGCCCCTTTCCGCCAGCATTCCAGTGCCGCATCCACAGCTGAGTTGCTGGCCCCGATCACGGCCAGTTTCTGGCTGGCATAGAAGTGGGGGTCCTTGTAATAATGTGAGACTTTTGGAAGGTCTTCCCCGGGGACGTCGATCCTGTTGGGGAGGTCATAAAAACCGGTGGCAACTATGACATTCAGGGCCTGGTAGTTCGCTTTGTCCGATTTAATATTAAATACCCCGGCCTTCTTGGACACTTCCGTGACCTTTTCAAACAGGTGTATCCTGAGATTATTGGAGGTTACTATCCTGCGATAATACTCGAGGGCTTCATTCCTCTTGGGTTTGGCTTCTTTGCTGATAAAGGGGATCCCCGCTATTTCCAGGCGTTCGGATGAGGAGAAAAACTGCATGTTCACCGGGTAGTTGAACAGGGAATTTACGATCGGCCCTTTTTCCACGATGACATAGCTCATCCCTTTTTTTTGGGCTTCCAACCCGCAGGCAATGCCGATGGGTCCTCCTCCTATGATCAAAACATCCAGTGTATTCATGCTGCCGCCGACTTCTTTAGTGCAATGATGGTTGCTTCCGGGTCTTTGCTGTTGAAGATATGGCTTCCCGCCACCAGCACATCGGCCCCGGCTTTAACGATCTCTGCTGCGTTTTCGTTCCCCACACCCCCGTCTATTTCGACCAGGGGCCTGGCGCCTTTGCGTTCCATCAGGCTGTTCAATTCCCCCAGCTTGGCATAGGTGTTTTCAATAAATGTCTGCCCGCCGTAGCCGGGGTTGACGCTCATGATAAGGACCAGGTCCAGGTCCTGGATAATGTCTTCCAGCAGCCATGCCGGGCTGTGGGGATTCAGGGCCACCCCGGCTTTCATCCCGTGCTGCCTGATGGCCTGGATGGTGCGGTGAAGGTGTGTGCAAGCCTCATAATGTACGGTTAGGTGGCTGGCTCCCAATTTAGCGAAAGTTTCGATATAGCGGTCCGGGTCTGTGATCATCAGATGTACATCCAGGGGCTTGGTGGCATATTTGGCAATGGCCTTCATCACCGGCATCCCATAGGAGATGTTCGGCACGAATACTCCATCCATGATATCCAGGTGATGCCAGTCGGCCTGGCTCCGGTTTACAAGTTCCACATCGGCCTGCAGGTTGCCGAAATCGGCGGCCAGCAGGGAAGCAGCGATCTTTGTTTTACCCATGGTATGCCTAATAGGATTAGATCACAAAGGTAATCAAATGTGTTGTTTATCAGGAATGCATTCTTGCCGCACCGGGCGATGGGCCACAAGCCGCTTCAAGAAGGGAGTAGCTGCAGTAAACCCTGAAGATCAAGGGCCCTGGTGTACATTTCCAGGGAGCCGTCTTCTTTGTGCGGCCACGCTTCCTTCGGGCGGTCCCAATACAGCTCCACCCCGTTCTGGTCCGGGTCGTCCAAATAGAGGGCCTCGGATACGCCATGGTCCGCTGCGCCGGTCAGGGGATATCCGGCATCCAGTAACCGCTTGTAGATCAAGGCCAGGTCTTCCCGCCGGGGATACAGGATCGCCGTATGGAATAATCCGGGAGCCCGCCGCGGTGGCGGTGGGGAGCCCTTGCTGTACCAGACATTCAGGCCGATGTGATGATGGTAACCGCCGGCGGAAATAAATGCGGCGTCTGAGCCGTATCGCGTAGTCAGTTCAAATCCAAGCAAGTCACAGTAGAATCCGAGCGAACGCTCCAGGTCTGATACTTTTAGATGCACATGGCCGATTCTGGTTTGGGACGGAATAACGTAATTACTGGAATTGCTCATATCCGGGAGGTTGAAAAGAAAAAACTCCGGTAATCAGCCGGAGTTTATTCATCAATCAAAAAACGAACAGTCATGATAAACTGTTGTTGCGTCTCACAAATTACAATATTTATACCAATTTTCCAATTTATGGAATAATTAACATCTGTAATTGGTGAACCCCGTTGTTTCCCGCCATGCGGGGGATTAGCCGAGGTAGGTCTTCAAAATTTTGCTTCTGGAGGTGTGTTTGAGCCTCCTGATTGCCTTTTCCTTGATCTGCCGTACCCGTTCTCTGGTAAGGTCGAAGGTCTCCCCGATCTCTTCCAGGGTCATGGAGTGCTGTCCGGCCAGCCCGAAATACAGGCGGATGACATCCGCTTCCCGGGGGGTAAGGGTCTCCAGGGCCCTTTCAATTTCGGTACGTAGCGATTCGTGCAACAATTCCTTGTCCGGGTTGGGCGATTCCCCACTGCGCAATACGTCGTACAGGTTGGAATCTTCCCCGTCGATCAGGGGAGCATCCATGGACACGTGCCTTCCCGAATTTTTCAGGGACTGTTTCACGTCTTCCACGGTCATATCCAATTCTTTGGCAATTTCCTCTGCGGAAGGAACCCTTTCATGGGCCTGCTCAAGGAATGCAAAGGTCTTATTGATCTTATTGATAGAGCCGATCTTGTTAAGGGGCAAACGCACTATGCGCGACTGCTCGGCCAGGGCCTGCAGTATGGATTGGCGGATCCACCAGACCGCATAGGAAATAAATTTAAAGCCACGGGTTTCATCAAAGCGCTGTGCGGCCTTGATGAGGCCAAGGTTGCCTTCATTGATCAAATCAGGTAGGGTAAGACCCTGGTTCTGGTACTGCTTGGCCACGGAGACCACAAACCGCAGGTTTGCTTTGGTCAGCTTTTCGAGGGCAGCCTGGTCGCCGGCCTTGATGCGCTGCGCCAGTTCCACCTCTTCCTCAGCCGTGATCAGATCCACCTTTCCGATTTCCTGCAGGTATTTGTCCAGTGACGCGGTTTCCCTGTTGGTTACCTGTTTTGTAATCTTTAATTGTCTCATCTATTGTCTTTCAGTTTACGTCCGATTTACATGGACTGCATATACTTATACGTAAAAAAAAGGCAAATGTTACAACAAGCTGATGAAAATTTAACAATTGGGTAAAATATCATAAAAAAACCCCCTGCCTGAGGGGGTGAGGGGGTTTATTCATTTCCAGGGGTTTTAATCCCGGCGTTGCTTATGTGAAAAGCGTTTCTTGTCGCCGCGGTCCCGGTCCCTGCCGCGGTCATTCCGGCTGGGCCGCTCCTGGTATCCTTCCGGCTTGGGAAGCAGGGCTTTGCGGGAAACTTTATCCTTTCGCGTCCGCGGGTCGATCCCCAGGTATTTGACGTCCAGGACATCGCCCATATTTACCACGTCGGTAACCTTGTCCGTACGATTCCAATCCAGTTCGGAAACGTGCAGGAGCACCTCGTTGCCGGGGGCATCCAGATATTCCACAACCGCACCGAAATCGAGGATTTTGATCACCTTTACCTCATATATACTGTCCACTTCCGGTTTGAAGGTGATGGAATCGATCTTGGCCAGGACCTGGTCTATACCCGCCTGGTCTGTTCCGAGGATCTCCACATGGCCTTCGCCTGTTATCGGATCTTCATTGATAACAATGGTAGTCTTGGTTTCTTTTTGCAATTCCTGTATCACTTTACCGCCGGGGCCTATCAGGGCTCCGATAAATTCGTTGGGAATAACGGTAGTTACCATTTTGGGAGCGTGCGGCTTCACATCGGGCCTGGGTGATGCAATGGCATCCGTTAGGATTCCCAGGATATGCAAACGGCCCGCCCTCGCTTGTTTCAAGGCTTTCACCAGGATTTCATAGGAAAGTCCCTTCACCTTGATATCCATTTGGCAGGCTGTGATCCCGTCTTCTGTACCGGTTACCTTAAAGTCCATGTCACCAAGGTGATCCTCATCACCAAGGATATCGGAAAGTACTGCATATTTCCCGGTATCCGCATCGGAAATAAGCCCCATGGCAATTCCTGAAACCCCTTTTTTGATCTGAATCCCGGCGTCCATCAGCGCCATGGTTCCGGCACAAACGGTAGCCATGGAAGAAGAGCCGTTGCTCTCCAGCACTTCGGATACCACCCGTACGGTATACGGGCAGTCTTCAGGAATCATGCGCTTTAAGGCGCGTTGTGCCAGGTTTCCGTGCCCGATCTCCCTTCTGGAGGTACCCCGGATCGGCCGGGCTTCCCCTGTTGAAAAAGGAGGGAAGTTATAGTGCAGATAAAAGGTTTCTTCCCCTTCATAGGAAGGCATGTCAATCTGGTTGGCTTCCCTGGATGTACCCAGGGTTACGGTGGCCAGTGCCTGGGTTTCCCCCCGGGTGAAGATCGAGGAACCATGGGTGGAAGGTAAATAGTCCACTTCGCACCAAATGGGACGGATCTCATCGGTTTTCCGGCCGTCTAAACGCAGGCCTTCATCCAGCGTCAGGTCCCTGACAGCAGCCTTTTCAGCCTTATTGTAATATTTGGAGATCATTCCGCCCAAAGTTTCCTGTTCCTCCTCTGTAAAAGAGGCAAGAATGCCGTCCTTGATCTCTGAAAAGGCCGTGCTGCGTTCCTTTTTGGAGGAACCGGCTTTGGCCACCTTATAGACCTTGTCATAGGCCATCTCGTGGATTTTTTTGGCGAGGGCTTCATCTTCCTCTTCATGATCGTATTCGCGAACTTCTTTCCGTCCCGCAGCATCGGCCAGGCGTACCTGTGCGGCAACCTGCTCCTTGATGGCTTCGTGCGCAAATTTGATGGCTTCCACCATATCTTCTTCGGAAATTTCACCCATTCCTCCTTCCACCATCATAACAGAATCCTGGGAAGCACCGATGACCATATCGATATCGGAATTTTCGAGCTGTGCCCGTGTGGGGTTAATGATCAATTTTCCTTCCACACGTCCCACCCGTACTTCGGATATGGGGCATTCAAAAGGGAAATCTGATAGCTGGATGGCAGCGGAGGCGGCCAACCCGGCCATGGCGTCCGGCATCACGTCGTCATCATGAGACATTAATTGGATCATCACCTGGGTTTCATAGTGATAATCCTTCGGGAACAAGGGTCGCAATACCCGGTCTACTAACCGCATAGTCAGGATTTCCCCGTCGCTCGGGCGCGCTTCCCGCTTAAAGAACCCGCCGGGATAACGTCCTGAAGCGGCAAATTTTTCCCGGTAATCCACTGTCAGCGGCAGAAAATCCACATCACTGGGCTCGTATCTGGAAACCACAGTGCAGAGCAGCATACAATTTCCGGATTGGACGACGACAGAACCGTGGGCCTGTTTCGCCAATTTTCCGGTTTCGATAGAAATCGTCCTACCGTCACCAAGGTCGACGACCTCTTTAAAAGTCTTTGGAGTCATAAAATTTTATTAGCACCTGAAAGGATTTCAGGTTTGTTAAACAATGGTCTCGCGTCTTACCGGACGGACAGGGTTGTGTTGTTGTGTGGTGTCGACCAATGAAAAACCAGGTGTAGCTTTTTATGTTTGCCCCGCTTAATAACCGGGGACTTGGCAAGCAATGTAAAAGGGGAAGCAGTACTTCCCCTTTATGCGTTTATTTATTTTCTGATGTTCAGTTCTTTGATGAGTTCGCGGTACTTCTCAATGTCCTTGCGTTTCATATAATCCAGCAAACTCCTGCGTTGTCCAACCAGTTTCACCAGGGAACGCTCCGTGTTGTAATCCTTGGGATTGCTTTTGAGGTGCCCGGTAAGGTGGTTGATCCGGTGGGTAAAGAGGGCGATCTGTCCCTCAGTTGATCCGGTGTTTTTTTCAGAACCGCCGTATTGTTTGAAAATGCCGGCTTTTACGTCTTTGGTTAAATACATGCCAATATTGTCTTAAATGATTTTTATGTATCTGACTGATTTTCAGTCAGGCTGCAAAGATAGGAATAATTTTAGAAAAGTAAGGGGTTCTGCCTCATTTTAAACGCCGGGGTTTCAGAAGGCACAGCCCTTTGGCAGGGGTGGCTGGCTCTCCAGTTCAGGGGCGAAGCCGGGATCCGCCCCAACCGGGCTGAAACCATTCCGGACACTGCCTTTGAACCATCCGCTCCCGTATCCCGTTTTGTTCATATGCCCCCTAATGTATACCACCTGCTCTTCTTCCAGATCAACCGGCCCTCCAGACCGGGTAAAGGGTTGCTCCCCGGGGTGGCTGTGCGCCAGGATCCTCCTGTAAACCAGGTGGCCCCGGGTATCCACCACCTCCCACCAGTCTGCATACTGGGCACATCCGGTATCGTCACTGCGCAGGCTGACAAAAAAAGTATAGCCGGAGGCCTGCCCGCCAACCCGGAGGTCCGTAACCCGGACATCTGCTTTTGCCTGCTGTACGACTTCCGTCCTACCAGTCTCCTCGTTTCCCGGAAATTCGGCCCGGTACCCTGCACACAGGATAACAGCGAGTATCAGCGGGAGCGTGAATTTCATTGGTGTCGGATCAGGTACGAATCGGCTGGTTCTGGATAAGGTCCAGATAGAGGTTGATTTTCTTCTTCAGGTCTCGCCGGTGTACGATAAAGTCAAGGAACCCGTGTTCCAGTACAAATTCCGCCGTCTGGAACCCCTCGGGAAGTTCCTTGCCGGTAGCTTCCTTCACGATCCTGGGCCCTGCGAATCCTATAAGGGCGCCAGGCTCGGAAATATTGATGTCGCCCAGCATGGCATAGGAAGCAGTGGTACCCCCGGTAGTCGGATCGGTACATAGAGAAATATACGGGAGGCCGGCTTCTGCCAGTTTGGCGAGCTTGACCGAGGTTTTTGCGAGTTGCATCAGGGAGAGTGCCGCTTCCATCATCCGCGCACCCCCGGATTTGGAGATCATCAGGAAGGGGGCTTTCTTGGCGATGGCGTAATCAATGGCACGGGCTATTTTTTCCCCCACCACGCTCCCCATGGAGCCTCCGATAAAACTGAAATCCATACAGGCTACCACCAGGTCTTTCCCCATCGATTTCCCGATTGCCGTACGCACGGCGTCATTTAACCCGGTTTTGGCTTTGGCGGCCTTCAGGCGTTCCGAATACTTCTTGGTGTCTACGAATTTCAGTGGGTCTTTGGAAGTAAGTTTGGCATCGAGCTCCCGGAACTTGTTCTTGTCAAAAAGGATTTCGAAATATTCCTTGCTCCCGATGCGTACGTGGTAGTCGTCCTCGGGGCTTACATAAAAGTTGCGTGCCAATTCTTCGGATTCCACTATTTTCCCGGTGGGCGATTTATACCACAACCCCCGGGGGGTATCCTTTTTTTGCTCCGTCGCCGTCTGAATTCCTTTTTCCTTTCTCTTAAACCAAGCCGTCATAGGCAACCAATTTTAATGTTTCTGTTCCGCTATGGTTATAGTGTATTCACATTATTTAGATCGTCGAAGGCCTTTTTCAGGCGGGTAATAAAGGTCTTTTCCCCTTCGCGCAGCCAAACCCGCGGATCGTAATGCTTCTTATTGGGTTGTTCCGGACCTTCGGGGTTTCCGATCTGAGATTTCAGGTAAGGGGCCTTGGTGCCAAAATAATCCCTTACTCCTTCGGTGAAGGCATACTGAAGATCTGTATCAATATTCATCTTGACCACCCCATACCCGATAGCTTCCCTGATTTCTTCCACGGTTGAGCCGGAACCGCCATGGAAAACAAAATTAATATGGTTGTGCGGCACTTGATAGTGTTCCGAGACATACGTCTGGCAATTCCTCAGGATCTTGGGGGTTAACTTTACATTACCCGGTTTGTAGACCCCATGGACGTTACCAAAGGCTGCAGCTATGGTGAAGCGGGGACTAATCTTGGAGAGCTCTTCATAGGCGTAGGCCACTTCTTCGGGCTGGGTGTATAGTTTGGAGTGATCCACGTCTGTGTTGTCCACTCCGTCTTCTTCCCCTCCCGTGATCCCGAGCTCCACCTCCAGGGTCATGTTTATTTTACTCATTCGGGCAAGGTACTCCTTGCAAATTGCAATATTTTCCTTCAACGGTTCTTCGGACAGGTCGATCATGTGGGAGCTAAAGAGCGATTTCCCGGTAGCCTTGAAATGGGCTTCGCTGGCGTCGAGCAGGCCATCAATCCACGGGAGAAGTTTGCGGGCGCAATGATCTGTGTGCAGGATGACCGTGGCACCGTAGGCTTCCGCCAGTTGGTGTACATGCCGTGCCCCGGCTACTGCCCCCAGGACCGCTGAGCGTTCGCCCTGGTTTGAAAGCCCCTTGCCTGCGTTAAACTGGGCGCCTCCGTTTGAGAATTGGATAATTACGGGCGAGTTCAGGTTAGCGGCGGTTTCAAGTACGGCATTTATGGTGTCGGAGCCGATAACATTCACCGCAGGTAAAGCGAAGTTTTTCTCTTTGGCATAGCGGAAAATCTCCTGTACCTGGTCCCCTGTCGCAACCCCTGGTTTTATTGAATGAGCCATATTTTTTTGTCTGATTTGATTACGGAATATTGGGGCAAAAGTAATAAAATAATTAGGTTCAAAAAGGATAATTGATCCCTATTTGAAGTTCCCCGTTGGCAAAGTTGTAATCGCTGAACCACCTTTTAGAGAGTTCTTCCGCAGGATTGTACGTCTTGAATCCGTAATCCACCCTAAATACAAAATACGTAAAATCATAGCGCAGTCCAAACCCGGTTCCCAAAGCGATATCCTGCAGGGATGCCAGGTTGTTGAAAGTGGCGGCGGGATCGTCCACATTGTCCCAGACATTCCAGATATTCCCCGCGTCGGCGAAGAGGGCTCCCTTCACATCTCCTGCTATGGGGAAGCGGTATTCCAGGTTAAAAGCCAGTTTGAGGTTGGCTTCGTTGAAGTCATTGATCGCCTGGGTACGTCCGGGCCCGAGGGAATATGGGTTCCAGGCCCGGTTGTCGTTCGACCCGCCGGCAAAATAACTCCTTACAAAAGGGATGCTGTTGGAGTTTCCATAGGGTACGGCAATGCCAAAGAAGCCACGGAAAGCCAAAACATTGGCGTGGGAAAGGTCCCAGTGCTTGATATAATCGAATTCCGTTTTGAGATACTGGGAATACGGAACCCCGAAAACCAGCTGCTGCAGGTCTCCATTCCGTTCAAAGGGAATAATATTGGCTATGCCCGAGAGCAGGTTCCCGGCGCTTTCAACCTTAAAGCGGAACTGGTAAAAGTCGTTATCATTTAATCCGGTCTTGCTGTTTTTGGTGAAGGAAAAATTACTGGTAAAGATCAGGTTGTTTTCGGTCAGCCGCTGCCTGCGTTCCTCGATGCGGCTCACTTCATTGAACTGTGAGGTGGTGGAGGGCACCTGTCGCTCCGTAATGGCATCTATGAAGCCGCTGGTACCGTCCGGGATAATCAGCCTGGGGTCATTGGGGTCGTCGGTGGGTTCATAGTAGTCTGCCAGTAGTGCCTGCCCTTCGAAGGCATTGGCAATTTCATCGAGGCGCCTGTAACTACTCCCGTACACATTAAAGAAGCGGGACGGGTTTACATTGCGGACGAATTGGATATTGAGAACTTCCAGGGTATTCTTTATAAAATCGGTCGGGGACCAGTTATACCCGAAAACCGTGTTAAAAGTTTGTTTATCCAGGCCTATGTTTTTCTGGAAACTCGTTCCGGCAGTTACCCGTGTCTGCGGCAGCATGTAATATGGGATGATGCGTTTGGTGTTGATAAACGGAAACCAGATCCGAGGGAATACTAGGTTGATGTCGCCCCCTATCTCCGAAAAGAAATCCTCCGGTAGCGATTCATCGCTCAAAAGGCCGAAGGTGCCATGGGCGGAAAGGCTAAGGGTTTCTGCCCCTGCGAAGATATTCCTGGTGACGAGGGAGGTGCTGAATCCCACCCCCAGCCGCTGGATGTTGGAATGGGTTATATCAAGGTCCATCCCAAGCGAATATTTTGGACGGGCCGAGAGGTAGATATTGGAAGTAAGCCGGGTTTTTGTACTGTCTTCAATAAACTGGATGTTCGGGTACTTGAAGGTATTCAGGTTGGTAATCTGCCTGTAGGTATGGAGCCTGTCGATGTCACGGTACACGCTGTCTTTCTCGAGGAAAATGGCATCTGTGAGCGCCTTGGGCTTATACCTGAGCTTCCCTTTGTAGTAGATGGTGAAATCCCCGTAATCCACCGAATTCAGGTTTTCGGGTTCGTCACTAAAACTATAATCGGCGAAAATATTCACTTTCTGGAACCGGTGTACCCGGTATTCCCCTCCGTTCGTCAGGCTGTCTCCCCGGCTGCGCAGGTTTTCTATGTTCAATTCCACGCTCATGCCGGTATCTTCGTTTATCTCGGTGGTATCCCGGAGGATGTCATAGGTAATGGAACTTTCCTGAAAATTATAGATGCCCGAATTACGGAATAATTGGGTCAGCCGTTTCCGTTCCAGGTTGAAGTCCGCCAAGTCGAACTGCTTACCCTTACGGATAAGGGAGGCTCCTGAATGCAATGCGTAGATGGAATCAATAGCGGGAGAAGCGATGCGCCTGGAGATCGAATCGATGTGGTACGGACTGCCGAGTTCAATTTGGTATTCCAGTCGGGCCCGCTGCTTCCTGCGGGAAGGTATGATTTCGTAATCCGTTTTGTTGTTGAAGTAGCCCTTGCTGCCGTAATACGCACTTAACCGGGTAAGGGTTTTCCGGGTCTTACTCGTGTCGATGGTTACCGGGGCTTCGCCTATGCTTTTGAGCCATTCGCTGTATCCCTTTACCATAAATGACTCCCCGAGCCGTTCTACTTGTTTGTGCGACAGCAGGCTGGCCAGGTGTTCCTCCCTTTTATCTTTTTTGTGAAGCCAGGCCTGATAGGAGGAATCCGGGTCTTTCTTTGCCAGGTTGTACAGGTTCAGGCGAAGGGGGTACCCCAAAACGGTGCTGTTTGGTTCCTGCACGATCAGGCTTCGGACGTCTTCATTGGTCACGCGTTCCCCATTGGCAAGGATGGTATTTTTGGTCAAGAGAAGCTCATCTTCGTCTACCCTCTTGAGTGTATTGCAGGAAGTTATGGTGGCCGCAATTAAGAATAAACCTATTTTTGCACAGCTTACATTTAAACACCAAGCGGTCTTCATAGAAGCCAAAAATACACTATTTGGATGGTTGTTAAAAGTGAAATAAAGCTTATAAAAAACCTGCAACAAAAAAAATACAGGTCTCAGATACGGCCTGTTTGTAGCCGAAGGCCGGAAAACGGTTTCAGATCTTGCTGAGGTCCCCATACAAGGTGCATTAAAGTATACAGTACGGAGGCTTC
The DNA here is from genome assembly GCA_963721045.1 of uncultured Flavobacteriaceae bacterium. Taxonomy (GTDB): domain Bacteria; phylum Bacteroidota; class Bacteroidia; order Flavobacteriales; family Flavobacteriaceae; genus Zeaxanthinibacter. Next base: position 1,749 of record CAVRHQ010000018.1, on the reverse strand, counting down.
CATCCTGGAAGAGACCCGGGCAGAAAGCCCTTATTACCCAGCCAGAGCTCAGGAAAATGAGCGGCCTTCAATCCCCGAATACGGTGCTGGGGGTGTTTCACATCCCCCGGGAGAGCCCCCTCGATTTTCAGGACTGGATCCTGGCGCTTGATGCAGTCCGGGACCCCGGGAACCTGGGGACCATAATCCGGCTGTGCGATTGGTATGGGATCGGGCAACTGGTATGTTCACCAGATACGGTGGATTGTTACAACCCCAAGACCCTGCAGGCTACCATGGGTTCCATAGCCCGGGTCAAAGTGGTGTATGCTGAGCTCGAGCGGGTTTTCAACCAATCCGGGACACCTGTCTTTGGCGCTTTTATAGGGGGAGAGCCGGTGTATGAGGCAGACTTCCCCCAGTCGGGGATCCTGTTGATGGGGAGCGAAGCGCATGGGATTTCAGATTCCCTGGCCAAAATGGTCGGCCGTCGGATCGGCATCCCCCCCTTTGGGAAACCCGGGGCGGAAAGCCTGAATGTCGCCATGGCAACGGCCATTCTGCTGCACGAGTTGCGAAGGCCTACTCGAAAGTAAAATTCACGAAAATCCCGCGGGTTTTAATCGCCTCGATGTTCCCGGTCCAGGGGCTGTTCGGGTCGTCGTCGGGCACCAGTTCGTCACTGAGGGCGAAGACCCCCCGAATGGAAGGGGAGAACTTGAAATATTCGGTATAGAAATCGATCCCAAACCCCAATTCGTAGCCGTACACTTTTTGTTTCATCCGGAAGGTGCCACTGCTGTTATCATCCAGGCTTTTCTCATTGCTGCCCAGGTTGATGGATGCATATGGGCCTGCGGTGAGGTAAGGGCGCCAGTTTCCGAGTCGACGGGTGCTTATTTTCAGCAACAGAGGGAAATTGATATAGGTGGATTTCACTTCGCGGGTGGCATCGTTCTCGTTTGCAAAGCCCGGGAATCCCAGGGTGCGTTGTGAATAAAACAGCCCAGGTTCGAACCTCAGGTCAAGAAATTCGTTAAAGTGCAGTTCCCCGATAAGGCCTACGTTGAAACCGAGGGATTTATCCACCAGGATGTCTTTCTGGTCTGCCTTATACTCAAATTTAAAGTCGTACTGGTTAAAACCCAGAAAGTATCCCCAGTTTAGAAGCGCTTTGTCCTCATTTTCGAGGTTCAGGATAGGATCCTCGTTGAACTGGGCGCTGACCAGGGGTGAAATGGAGAGGCAAACAATAAGAAAAACAAGGAATCTTCTCATGGGTGCTTTGTAGCTACATAGATGGAGGCAGCGCCAAAAGTTTGCGGCTTGTGTTCCATACCTATAAACCCGATTTTTGCCAAAATATTGTTGAATGCCTGGCCGTGGGGAAATGCAGCCGCAGATTCGGAAAGGTAGGCGTAAGCTGCCCGGTCTTTGGAAAGCCATCGGCCAATGAGTGGGAGAATGTATTTTGTATAAATCCTGTATCCAAATTTGTATAGCCTTTTGGTGGGGACTGAAGTTTCGAGAACCACGAGGATACCGCCGGGTTTCAGAACCCGGTAGATCTCCGTAAGCCCTTTCTCCAGGTTTTCAAAATTGCGGACGCCAAAGGCCACCGTAATCGCATCGAAACTGGCGTCCCGGAAGGGCAGCGCTTCACTGTCGCCGACCACCATGGTCACCTGGTCATTCAATTTCTCCTGGGCGATCTTCCTCTTGCCAACCGCCAGCATGCCAGGTGAAATATCGAGCCCCACGATCCTGGAT